>QFQP01000181.1 GCA_003243425.1 Archangium gephyra
ATTAGGCTTCTCCTGTGATTGTGCCGCCGATGCGGTGCGATTTTCCGCGAAACAGGGCAACGGTTTTTTGCTGTTGATTCACAATTTCAATGTCATACACGCCGGTCAGTTTGCCCTGCTGTTTCACCCGCGCGGTGACGGTGAGCAGGTCGCCGGTGAAGGCCGGACGCAGAAAATCGATGCTCGCCGCCGACGCCACCGCCGCCAGCCCCTGGCTGTTGCAGGCGTAGGCAAACGCGGTATCCGCCAGCGAAAACAGCTGGCCGCCGTGGCAGGTCTGGTGACCGTTAAGCATTTTTGGCGTGACCGCCATCGTCATCTGCGCAAATCCCTGGTCCATTTCGACAAGTTCAATCCCCAGCTCGCGAGCGCAGGTGTCCTTCTCATACATGGCGCGGGCATTGCGCCAGGCTTCGTTACTCATGACGCAGCTCCAGTAGCGCTTTTTCGCGCAGCAGCGCACTCGGGCGATAACGTTCTTCGCCGTAATGCTGTTGTAGGTTTTCCAGCAGGCGCAGCACGCGCCCCCAGCCCAGCGCTTCGCCCCAGGCAATCGGGCCGCGCGGGTAGTTGACGCCCAGGCGCATGGCGGTATCGATATCTTCGCCACTGGCAACGCCTTTTTGCACCGCATCCAGCGCTTCGTTGGCCAGCATCGCCACCGTACGCCACACCAGCAGACCGGGATAATCGGCAATCTGCATCACCTTTTTGCCCTGCTGCTGGAAGTAATACACCGCTTTGTCGGTTGCCGATTGCGGGTTGGTTTTGGCGCTTGCCAGCACGACCGTGCCGCCCGCCACGTGGTCATACACCACCACCGGGCGCTGATGCTGGACGCTTAAGGCCAGCGCGGTTTCACCTGTCGTTTCCAGCAGCAGCACATCGTCCAATTCGGTGACAATGTCACTTTTAATGTTCTTTGCAGCGCGATCGACAGAAACAGCAACCAGCGCAAGTTCCGGCTGTGCTTCAGCAGGCCAGCGATACACGCCGTGCCCGCTCTTCTTGCCTAACCTCCCCGCCAGCGCCAGCTCCTGTTGCAGCAGCGACGGCAAAAAACGGCGGTCCTGCCAGAAGGCGTTGAATACCGAACAGGTCACGGCAAAGTTGACGTCCTGGCCGATAAGGTCGGTCAGTGCCAGCGGCCCCATCGGGAAACCGCCGCCGTCGCGCAGCGCCGCGTCAATCACTTCCGCGGATGCGACCTGCTCTTCCAGCGCGCGCCAGGCTTCGGCGTAGAACGGGCGCGCCACGCGGTTGACGATAAAGCCCGGCGTGGAGC
>QFQP01000182.1 GCA_003243425.1 Archangium gephyra
ACCCGTGTTGCTGGGGCCGGTGAGTTTCCTGTTGCTGGCGAAGACGGTGGATGGCAGCGACCGCCTCGCCCTGCTGGACCGCCTGTTGCCTGTGTATGCGGACCTGCTGTCGAAGCTGCACGATGCCGGCGCCGACTGGGTGCAGATCGATGAGCCTTGCCTGGTGCTCGATCTGGACGACGCTGCGCGCGATGCCTACGTGCGCGCGTATGCCGCGCTCGCGAAAGGCACGCGCCCATCGCTGCTGCTCGCCACCTACTTCGGCCGCCTCGGCGACAACCTGCCGCTGGCCTGCGCGCTGCCGGTCGACGGCCTGCACGTTGACCTCGTCCGCGGCAAGGAACAACTGGACGAGGTGCTGAGACAGCTGCCGAAGGGCCGCGTGCTGTCGGCCGGCCTGGTCGATGGGCGCAACATCTGGCGCACCAACCTCGACAACGCGCTGATCCTAGCGAAGTACGCGCAGGGCCATGTCGGCGACCGCGCGCTGTGGCTGTCGCCGTCGTGCTCGCTGCTGCACGTGCCCGTCGACCTGGCGGGCGAGAAGGCGCTGCCGGTCGACCTGAAGTCGTGGCTGGCATTCGCCCGCCAGAAGATTGAGGAACTGCGCCTGCTCGCCGACGCGCTGCAGGATCCGCGTGCGGCCGATGTCGGCCTCGCGCTGGCGCGCGACCGCATCGAGTCGCGCCGCCAGTCCAGGCGCGTGCATCGTCCCGAGGTCGCGGCGCGGCTGGCGTCGCCGGAGGCGGGCGACATCGACCGTGATTCACCGTATCCGCAGCGCCGCATCGCGCAGGCGACGCTACTCGGGCTGCCCGCGTATCCCACCACCACGATCGGCTCGTTCCCGCAGACCCACGAGGTGCGCGAAGCGCGTGCGCGCAACAAGGGCGGCAAGCTGTCCGATGCCGACTACGAGGCGTTCCTGCGCGAGGAAACCGAGCGTTGCGTGCGCTTCCAGGAAGAGATCGGCATCGACGTGCTGGTGCACGGCGAGTTCGAGCGCAACGACATGGTGGAGTATTTCGGCGAGCAGCTGGATGGCTTCGCGTTCACGAAGAACGGCTGGGTGCAGAGCTACGGCTCGCGCTGCGTCAAACCGCCGGTGATCTACGGCGACGTGTCGCGTCCCGCGCCGATGACGGTGCGCTGGTCGCAGTACGCCCAGTCGCTGACCGACCGGCCGATGAAGGGCATGTTGACCGGGCCGGTAACGGTGTTGCAATGGTCGTTCGTGCGCGACGACCAGACGCGCGCGCAGACGTGCCGGCAGATCGCGCTGG
>QFQP01000183.1 GCA_003243425.1 Archangium gephyra
GCTCGCTGTTCACGACCTTCGCGGGGCCTTCGATGGTCGCGAAGTGCGCGCGGCTGCCGAGAATCCAGTCACCTGCGGGTGCCCATTCATTCTTGTCGGTGTCGAACAGCGGATGCGCCGAGGTCAGCCGCAGCGAGTTGATCAGCGAACACTCGCGCTTCGCGGAACCGACCGCGCTGATCTTTCCGACGTGTTCTTCGAGCGTCGACGGATCAACGACGACGATGTCATCGCCAACCGCGAGGTCCTCGATGCGACGTTCACCGCGCGGCGTCTTCACCTTCGAGCCGCGCGCGATACAGCACGCCAGCTGCGCCATCGCCGACATCACCACCAGCCATCGCTTCATTCGCCGATCCACCCATCGTTGCTGAGGGAGAAGCTCGCCGCATGCAAGCGGGTGCCCGCGTGACTCCGCGCGTCTTGCCCGAACGAGACCACTCGCACGCCGCCATCGGCCTCATTCACAAACGCGAACGCGTTCCCCTGCGCGTACCACTCGCTCAGCATGATGAAGCCGCCATCAGGGAGGTTCGTCCTGAACCGCGGCGCATTGTGCGGTTCTGTACCTGGGCCGAGCCGTGGCCAGAAGCGGTAGGTGGTCGGCGACAACAACTCGAGGCGCCACTCGAAGCGCTGCCACGAACTCGTCAGCTCGTTCGCGTACCAGGGCGATGCGGGCTGACCGTTCGCATCGAGCGCCGGCTTGAACCACAGCTGGCCATTCGCGACCTCGAGCAACACGGTGTCGTCAATTCGCAGCACGCCGGGGGCGAACACGTCGTACCCGCGCGCGGCAATCCATAGGTGTCCCCAGGTCGAACCAGCGTCGCGGACGTCGACGTCGACGTCGATGAAGCAGGGCTCGATGCCGCGCAGTTCGACCACGCTCTCGTCGCGAAACCATCCGACGCTGTCCGCGGAAATGACGTTCAACGCGCGAGGTGATGGACCGCACCGCAGCCGGCTTCCACCGTCTGCGTTGAGCAGCGCGCGTTCTCCGTCGCCGAAGGCGAACCAGCGCGACCGGTAGAACGTCGAGACCTGCGGTGCCGGAGCGCGGCCACAGTCACAGCTCGCGGCAGTGCCCGTACAGACAACGCTGCCTTGACCGAGCGGGCAATCGCAGACTTGTTGGCTGAAGCGCTCTGAACCGTCTTCCGTGAAGCAGAACGAACCCGGCGGTCCACGGAACGGCGGCTTGTTGTGCACGATGACGCCGTCGACGACGTAGGTGTGCAGCGGGTGATCAACCGAGAGGTCGAAGACTTCGTCGATG
>QFQP01000184.1 GCA_003243425.1 Archangium gephyra
CAGCAGCGCATCGAGCCGGGCGTCGCATTCGGCCAGGTGACGGCCAATGTCGTCGTACATCGCCAGCGCCTGCTTCAGCACAAACAGGTGCTCCTCGCGCCAGTTGCCCGTCAGCGCCTTGACGATCTCGGCCTCGCTGGCCCGGATGCGCCGGTGGCGATGGCCTGCCAGTACCTGCGCATCGCGCTGCCCAGCCACGATGTCGCGAACAATGGCCTGGCCGGTCTGGCCCATCACGTCGCTGAGCACCTCGGTGAGCTGGATGTTCATCTGCACCAGCGCCTTCTGCATGCGCTGCACCCAGCTCGCCTGCTCCGCGAGCAGCGTCTCGCGCTGGCGCGCCACCGCGCGCAGCACGCACACCTCGGCGCTCGGGCGCCAGGCCGCGCGCAGCAGCCCCAGACTCATGAGCTTTTGCAGCCACCGGCAGTCCTGCACGTCGCTCTTGCGCCCGGGCACGTACTTGAGCTGCCGCGCATCGACCAGCCACACTTTCAACCCGTGCTGCTCCAGCACCTCGAACACCGGGATCCAGTACACCCCGGTGGACTCCACCGCCACCGTGTCCACCCCCAGACCCACCAGCCACGCCGCCAGCGCGTTCAGATCGTCGGTCATGGCGCCTACCTCGCGTACCGGCTCGCAGCCGGCCGCTTCAGCCAAGTGTCTGGGCACTGCCACCCAGTGGCTCGACGCCCCGATGTCGATCCCCGCCGCGTTCGCAAACACTTCATCTTCTCGCTTGCGCATTGCCATGCTCTGCTCCACCATGGTTGATGAACGGCAGCGCCATGCAAGGCGTCGATCTCGACTCGATCTCTCAAACGGGATGCGGCTCTCACCGCTCACCACTGTCGCCGACGACCTGCGGACCATGCTCAGTAGCGGGCTCACACCGGGGCGTCCGACAACGCCACGGGCTCGCACCAATGACGTGTCGGTCATGACGGCGCTGCCGTTCACCTTGTAGCGCAACCGCTCCATCGTTTCTTCGCGAACGCCGGGCACGGTCATGGGCCTGGGATGCTCAGTAGGCTTCGCCGATGCAGGTCAATTCGCCAAACGATTCAGAAAAGAGACTGGACGTTCTCCAAGCGAATTTGGACGCGCATAGCCATTTTTCCTCGTAGCGCATCGGCGCGATCAGCGCACGGTCACGCGCGCCCACTTGCGCTTGCCGACCTGCACAACATAGGTGCCGGGCGCGATCCGCAGCGCGCGGTTGCTCACCTTGGCGCCGTCGATCTTCACACCCCCCTGCTCGATGTTGCGGATCGCT
>QFQP01000185.1 GCA_003243425.1 Archangium gephyra
TGGGCTTGCGCGCTCGCTCCGGCCGAACCTGCTCGGATAGTCGTTGGTACGGTAACGGGAACCCGGCGGATTCTTCCTGCGAGCGACCATCGAAGTCGACGACCCATCGAGAGGCAGAGGCGTCGGGTCGCTGGTTGAGATCCTCGCCATTGAGGTACGGGAATAGCACCTCAGCGTTGCGGGGATCGGCGGCAATCCACTCTTGCGCCTCTTCCGGCTCGAGCACGAACCCCATGCCCAGGACGATGCAGCCCTGGAACGCTAGGCCAAGGTTCTCTGCAAGGCGAACCGGAGTGCCCTCGGCTCGACCTTGCGCTTCAAGCAGTGTGCTGACCCTCCGGACTTCGGTGTCATCGGCGATGCGCGGTACGTCCTCGCCTACCGGGCTGAGGCTGCCCCACACTGCGGCGTACTCGAGGTTCGCGCTTGACGCTGGCCACGACCGGCTCTGAATCGCCCGCGTAATGGTGAACCCGTCGGCGACCATCGCATCGAGTCCGACCTCGCGCGAGTCACCTTGCGCGACGGTGTTGGTCGCGATGAGGCCGAGGGTGCCCTTCACCTGCAAGAGCGAGGTAGCGCGCAGGAAGAAGTAGGCGACGAGGTCGGCGCTTCCGCGGCGTCCTCCGGCCAGCACGTTGACGAACCAGTCGCGAACGTTCGTGCCCATCGCGCCGGTGAGCTTCTGACCGCCGAGGAACGGCGGGTTGCCGATGATGGCGTCGAAGCCTCCATGGTAGACCATCACGTCGGCGGCTTCGATGATCCAGTGGAGCGGTTGCCAGCGGGTGTAGTCGGTCTCGACAGTCGGAGTGAGCCCTTGGTCGATCTTCGAGTCGAGCCAAGTGGAGTCGGCTTCGCCGCGATCACTGGGGTATGCCTTGCGCGCCGCTTCGCGCAGGTCCTCGTAGGCAGCGTCGAGCGCACGGCCGGGTTTGCCGCCGAGTGCTAGTCCGGTGGCGACCACGCCGTCGGCGAGCTTGCGAAGATCGGCCGTGACCTCGTGAAGCTGCGCGAGCTGTCGCCGCTTTGCGGCCGCGGATCGGGCCGGACTGTCCTCAGGCTCGACCGGAGACGCCAGGCCTTCCCGTAGCTCGACCGTGCGCTTGATGATCGAGTCGGTGTCGACCTCGAAGATGTCGAGCATGCCCTGCTGCCGGTTGGCCTTGGCCGGATCAATGTGCATAGCTCGGAGTTGCTCGAGGTCGGTGAGGCCGAGCAGCGAGTTGCCGAGGAACACCTTGTCATCGACGAACGAGAAGGGTAGGTCGCGGT
>QFQP01000186.1 GCA_003243425.1 Archangium gephyra
GCAGAGGGCAAACAGACCCAGTGACCAGTCAGGGGTTGGTTGTATCATCTTCTCTCCCTCCTTAGACGGCGATAGTCAGTAGCAGGATCACCAGCGCGGCGATCACATACAGACAATAGAGACGGAAATCGCCGCTTTGCAGATACTGCACCGCACGGGCAATGCGTTTGGTTATCCCGACCAGCGGCAGGATGATTTTGTCGTCCCAGAACGGCTCTGTGCGGGTCGCCGCAACAGTCACGCCACCCAGGCTGCGTTGTAGCGGCTGTGCAGGATCGAGCTGTTTACGCATGCGATACAGTGGGCCAAAGACCACCCGCAGGGGCTGTGTAAAACTTCCGGCAGACGGCGCCATGCCTTTTTCCCAGGCATAGCCGCATGCCCACGCATCGCCAGTGCGGCGGAAGTTGCCGCGAGTGTGCCGGTTGATGTACCAGAACAGGCCCGGCAGCACGGGCATCGCGATAAGCAGCAGGAAAACCACTGAGGGTGTCAGCACTGCCTGCTGCGCATCCCCTGGCATCAGCGTTGCACCCTGCGCCACGGCCAGCGTTTCCTGCGAGGAAAGCGACTGGGCAATGTGCAGCAGATGTGGCGCAACGAGATTCGCCCCGATACCTGCCAGTACGCAGAATAGCGCCAGCAGACCCATGGCAATCACCATCGGCCAGGGAACTTCCCTGGCATGGTCGGCTTTTTCGCTACGCGCGTTACCGCAGAAACTCACACCGTAGACTTTGACGAAGCACATCGCGGCCAGCGCGCCAGTGATAGCCAGCATAACGATGGCGATGGGGCCTGCCAGTCTGGGAATAATGGCGTCGACGCGAGTGAGGGAGAACAGAGACTGGTAGGTATACCACTCACTGATAAAGCCATTGAGCGGTGGCATGGCGGAAATCGCCAGACAGCCAATCAGAAACGCACCCGCCGTCCACGGCATCCGTTTGGCCAGCGCGCCCATTTTTTCCATATCCCGTGTGTGCAGACGGAAGATAATCGCTCCGGCCCCCAGGAACAGAAGCCCTTTAAACAGCGCGTGGTTGAGCAGATGGAACAAGGCGCCGAGCAGACCCACAGCGGCGATAACCGGATGGTGTAGCGCAATGCCAGCCATGCCGACGCCGACACCCATCAAAATGATGCCGATGTTTTCAACCGTATGCCAGGCAAGCAGGCGTTTGATGTCATGCTCTGCCAGCGCGTAGAGCACGCCAAGCACCGACGACACCGCGCCGAAGGCCAGCACCACCACGCCCCACCACAGCGGA
>QFQP01000187.1 GCA_003243425.1 Archangium gephyra
GTGGGTGCTCGCGAAGGCGAGGCCCTGAGCATGCGCATCGCCGTGATCGGATCGGGCATCGCCGGGCTGGCCTCCGCCTGGTGGCTGTCGAAGCGACATGAGGTGGTGCTCTACGAGGCCAACGACTATCTCGGTGGTCATACGCATACGCATGAGGTGGAACAGGCCGGCCGGCGCTACGCCATCGACAGCGGCTTCATCGTCTTCAATCCCGACAACTATCCCTTGCTGTGCGGCCTGTTCGATGAACTCGGGGTGGCGTCGCAGCCAACCACCATGAGCTTTTCGGTCCACAGCGAGCGCAGCGGCGTGGAATACAACGCGACCAGCCTGGACGGCCTGTTCTGCCAGCGCCGCAACCTGGTGTCGCCGCGCTTCCTCGGCATGCTGAAGGACCTGGCGCGCTTCTACCGGGAAGCGCCCGCGCTGCTGACCGGCGACGACGCGGGTCCGACGCTTGGCGACTACCTGCACGCAGGCGGCTACGGCGCGGCGTTCCGCGACGAACACCTGGTCCCGATGGCATCGGCGCTGTGGTCGTCGCCGCCGGATCGCATCCTGGCGTTCCCCGCGCGCTACCTGGTGCAGTTCATGGCGCACCACCAGATGCTGACGCTGGGACGGCGCGCGCCGTGGCGCGTGGTGACCGGCGGATCCGCCACCTATGTGCGCGCACTGCGGCATCGCTGGTCGGTGCAGGAACGCGTGTCGTGCCCCGTGTATGCGGTGACCCGCGATGCGCACGGTGTCGAGCTGATCAGTGAAGCCGGACGCGAACGCTACGACCACGCGGTGCTGGCCTGCCACAGCGACACCACGCTGGCGCTGCTGCAGCAGGACATCGACGCGCGCGAGCGCGAGATCCTCGGCGCGATCCGCTACCAGACCAACGACACGGTGCTGCATACCGACGCGCGCCTGCTACCGCGCCGTCGCAAGGCCTGGGCGGCGTGGAATGCGCACGTACCACGCGCCCCCGATGCGCCGTGCACGGTCAGCTACTGCATGAACCTGTTGCAGGGCGTCGTGTCGCCCGAGCCCTTCGTCGTCACGCTCAACCGCAGCGACGACATCGATCCCGCCCGCGTCCTGCGCCGCATGCAGTACCGGCACCCCGTCTACGATCACGCCATGGTCGCCGCGCAGCAGCGTCGCCACGAGATCCAGGGACATCGCCGCACGTGGTTCGCCGGTGCGTACTGGGGCTGGGGCTTCCACGAGGACGGCATCCGCAGCGCACACGATCTGGTCAACGCGTTCGAG
>QFQP01000188.1 GCA_003243425.1 Archangium gephyra
AGCAGGACGGGGGCCGCGGCCGCGGGGGCGACCCAGAAGTCGAGCCGCCCCTGCCAGCGCGTGCCCGCCTGGACCGGCACCGCTCGCGCGACCGCGTCGAACGAGATGGGCCGGCTCAGGACGTGCGTCGCGGCCAGGTGGGCCGGGGAGAGGCGGAGGCCGAGCTGCTCCGCCACTGGGCTCGTGATGATGTTGATGTCGCTGCCCGTGTCGAGCGCCGCCCGCGTCCACCGCCCGGCCACGAGCATCCAGACCTCCTTGTTCGCCCGGCACTGCTGAGCGTTCACATGCGGCTCGTCCCCGGGCGCGGCCAGCGCGCCTGCTCTCGGGAGGGAGGGTCGGTTGTCGTACCCGCGGCGGGGGTACGGGCGGCTCGCGCTCGGGTGGGAAGGGCGCGGCGGGAGGTGGCGCGGTGGGCGGTTGAAGCGGGGCGCTGGGACGGCGGGGTCGCGCGGGGCCGTGGAGCCGGGCGGGAAGCGGTTCCGCAGCTTGTTCAAGAGGTCGGCCAGCGGGATCGGGTCGGTGTGCGCTGGCCAGTCAAAGTTCTCCGCGAAATACGGGTGCAGACTAACGCGCAGGGAGAGTATGAGATGAGCCGAGGGCAGCTTGTAGGGCAGGGCGCTCACGTTGAGTTGATAGTTGCGCAGGAAGGTGTGCAGGGGCGTGTCGCCTTGAGGCACCGTGTTGATGGACCAGACCAGCTCCAGGGCGCGCGGGGGCTCCGGGAAGGCGGCCGTGAGCTGTTCCTCGAATTCCTCGAAGCTGGGAATGTCGACGGTGCCCATGAACCAGTCGTAGGCGTCCTCTCGCATGGCGCGGCGTGCCGCGCGCAGTCGGGCCTTGTCGTCCGTGATGTTGCATTCCTCGAAAATATCGTCCAGCAGAGTGAAGAACTTCGCGACGCTCTCCTTCGAAGTTCCTCGAAACGTTGGGGGTGCGATGCGGTACGGTTTCTGGTGCGACGAGTCCTCTGCGTCGGATTGCGTGGAGTCCGACATGACGGGTACGGGGTCGTGCCTCCTGGTGGGCGGCATGCGGGCGGTGGTGGGAAAAACGTGTCGCGCTTGACGCTCGTTCTCCGTTAGAGGAGATGAGTTCGGGGAAACTTGGTTCCGAAACCAACTGTTAGGATCGCGGTGTTACACGGCTCGTTGAGTGACGTGATGGCACCGGAGGACAGTGCCGGGTGACGGGAAAAGGCCTCGAGGCAGCCTGCGCCGCGCTGCTTATGGAGCGCGGCGCTAGGGTTCTCTCACACGTGC
>QFQP01000189.1 GCA_003243425.1 Archangium gephyra
CTGTTGAAAGGCGGGCTACCGGCGATCGAGCTGACGCTGCGCACGCCGGTGGCGATGGAGGCGCTGGCGATGTTGAAGAAGGAACTGCCGGACATCGTGATCGGCGCGGGCACCGTGCTGACGACCGAACAGATCACGCAATCCATCGACGCAGGCGCGGACTTCCTCGTGACGCCCGGCACGCCGCCTGCGCTCGCCGATGCGCTCGCCGCCGCCGACATCCCGGTGGTGCCCGGCGCCGCGACCCCGACCGAACTGCTGTCCCTGATGGGCCGAGGCTTCCGCGTCTGCAAGCTGTTCCCCGCCACCGCCGTCGGCGGCCTGGCGATGCTGAAGGGCCTGGCCGGTCCGCTGTCCGAGCTCAAGATCTGCCCCACCGGCGGCATCACCGAAGACACCGCGGCCGATTACCTCTCGCAGCCGAACGTCGTCTGCATCGGCGGTTCGTGGATGGTGCCGAAGGGCTGGCTCGACAACGGCGAGTGGGACAAGGTCACCGCCAGTTCCGCGAAAGCCGCCGCCATCGTCAAGGGTGTGCGCGGCTGACCTTCGTTCCTTTGTAGGAGCGACCTCAGTCGCGACCGCGCGAATGGGGTGCCCTGATACCGCGGCGCCTCGCGTTCGCCACCGACGTTGATGTCCTGCAGGGCATCGCCATCCGGTCGCGACTGACGTCGCTCCTACAGGGAGCCATGGCGCTTGAGTTCCATCGCCAGCGCCTGTCGCCACCAGCCCAGCGCCAGCACGCCATACCAGCCGACCATCAGCAGGCCGAGCCACCATTCGAAGACATTCTCCCAGCGGTCTTTCGCCGCGGGATCCGAGACGGCCAGCCCCGCCACGACGTTGGCGACCCCCAGTGCCAGCATCGCCATCGCGATCCACGACATCCACGTGATGACACGGGTCGGCAACGCATCCGTCCGTGACGCACGACGCATCAGCGCCAACTGCGCGAGATAGCCGAAACCGAAATACACCACCACGCCGTAGCGGCGCAGGAAGCGGTAGGTCTCGCCTTCGGTACCGAGGAACGTCGCATAGCAGGCGAGCGCGACCGCAGAGAGCACGCCCAACGCGAGCATCAGCCGGCCTCCACGCAGCCAGTGCCGGGCCAGCCACCACACCAGTGCGTGCAGCACGGCGCACGGGATCACCAGCAGGCGGAACAGGTGGTTGCCGTCGCCATGGCGGGCGGCACGGCTGATCGACACGCAGCCCTCGAGGTACGGGACGCAAGCCGGCACGTGACCG
>QFQP01000190.1 GCA_003243425.1 Archangium gephyra
AGGAGAGCGCAACAGGCTGCGATGAGCTTCAGGAGCCTTGACGACGCGGCCACGTTTCGATCCGTCGTAGGTCGAAGCGTAGCGGCCATGCCGGGATGGTACCGGCTAAGACTGCGAGAAGCCGCTACCGCAAACCCTGAAACCCGAGCATGGGCCGGAGCCAGACCAACGATCCAGCCGGTGCGCAGATAGGCCTGGGTTAGGCTTGGCGACGATGAACCGGGTGCCAATCGACAGGCCGGCCTCCACCATGAGTGGGAAGAGAACTGTGTCGGCGAGGATCCTGATCAGCGCGGGTGCCGCGCTCCTGATCCTGCTGGCGGCGTGGACCGGTGCAACGCACCCAGCAGCCGAGGTGCCTAGGTCGTCCGTAGTGGCCGTCTCGCTCGTCAATATCGCTCCCCAGGACGAAGCGCAGCCCCAGCTGGTCTCGCCGACACTAGAGACGCTGGCTGGAGTCGCAACGTGCATCCTTGGTGCTCTGTGTGGGCTGGCGCTCGCGTTCCTTGCCAAGGGACTCCTCAGGGAACGGCCGCCCCGCGAGTTGCAAACGCGCCCGGAAGAGCCGTCCTACTTGCGACAGGTTCCCGTCGCGCGCACCCCGGTGCTCACTCTCGCTCAGCTGAGCCTTTCGCGAACCTGAGTCACCCCCGGCTGGTCGAATAGCCACCCCCGGCGGCGCGGCGCCGAAAGATCCGCCGCCTCGGCTCCCCGCGCTTCTCGCGTGAAGTGGATCGCCTGCTCGTGGGACAGGCTCGTCGACCTCGCGAGCGCGCGCCATCGCCGACCCTCGTAGCCGCACACAGCGAACCGAGTGCCCGTCAGGCACCGATCGTTCGCGCGGCAGAAACCGCCTCACGAAAGGAACCCTGACCGTGACCGCAGCCCAGCGACGCCCCTCGCAGTTCCAGCGGAACGCACTCGCGCCTGGTCTGCTCGCGGCAGTGGTCCTCTTCGTCGCGCCCCTACTGATCGACGGTGGGTGGTTCCAGATCGTCCAATACGCGGTGTCGATCCTGGCGCTGATCGTTGCGTGGTTCGCCGTGCAGGCGCGCCAGTGGTGGTGGCTTCTGATCTTCATTCCCATCGCCGTCCTCTGGAACCCGGTCCTTCCGTTCCCTTTCAGCGGTCCCTTCTGGATCGCCGGCCAGGCGGCCGCCGCGGTGGTGTTCCTCGTCGCCGGGGCCGTGATCAAGGTGAGACGTCAATGAGGCGGGGCGCGCGGATCCTCGCGCCAACCGCAGTGCTC
>QFQP01000040.1 GCA_003243425.1 Archangium gephyra
CTCGGACCTCGCGGCCTCTTTCCCATCCTCGGGAACGACTTTCCCGAATTCGCGAACCCACACCCCGAACGCGATGAAGACGGCGGGCACCAACAACCACGACCCATCCGTTCGGCGCTGAGGTACGTACGCCGTCGACGTGAACCGCGCCGATCGCCGAGAACTCGCCGTGCTGGGGCTGATGGCCCTCGCGTGGTGCCTCGTCTTCGCGCCGGCGCTGCATCGCCTCACGCACTCGCACGGCAGCAAGCACGCGCATTCGGGCGCACCGACGGATCAACACGGCGTCGGTACGTTCGAACACCAGTCGGTGACCTTCACCGCCAACGCGACGGCGCCGGTCGTCACCCTGCAGTTGTTCGCGGTCTTCACGCCACGAGAACTCGCGCCGGTGCCGCCGGAGCTCTCGGCACTTCGACGCGTCGAGCAATCACAAGCGCCCTAGCGCTTCGCTGCTTCACCCCATTCACGTTCACTTTTCAGTGCGATGCGCGCGCGTGGAAGCACGTGCCGCTGCGCTTCACTTTCACTCAGGAAGAAGACCCAGATGAAGAAGCTGATGCTGTTGTCGATGCTGTCCATGTTCGCGAGCTGCGGCGGCATGGGGAAGATGTCTCTGACCGCGTGGGGCGAGGACTACATCGAGCAGGAAATTCCGGCCGCAGAGTTCGAAGACGGTCACACCGTGAAGTTCACGAAGTTCCTCGTGGTGGTGAACGAGTTCACCCTCGCCACGAAGACCGGCATGAGCGGCCCGGCGCAGACGAAGCCGATTCTCATCGACGTGCACAAGGCCGGCCCCATCGAGCTCGAGCGGCTCGACGACGTGCCCGCGCAGAAGTGGGACGCGGTGAGCTGGGCCATCATGCCGAGCGCTGACGCGGTGGTGGTCGGCGACGTGTCGGCCGACGACGCGGCCCGCATGAAGAACGAGGGCTACTCGGTGTGGGTCGAGGGAACGGTGTCGAAGGGCCTGGTCACGAAGAACTTCGCGTGGGGCTTCAAGGGCAACACGAAGTACTCGGACTGCAGCAGCGAAGACCTCGGCGAAGGCGTCACCATTCCTACCGGCGGTACGGAAGTCGTGCAGCTCACCATTCACGGCGACCACTTCTTCTACGACGACCTGCAGTCACCCGACGCGAAGCTCCGCGGTGACGCGCTGGTGAAGGCCGACGCCGACCTCGACGGCATGGTGACGATGACCGAACTGAATGCGGTCTCGCTCACCACGCTGCCCGTCGGTCAGTACGGCACGGGCGGCGCGAGCCAGGTGAAGTCGCTCGGCGATTTCGTCACCGCGCTCAGCCGCACCATCGGCCACTTCCGCGGCGAAGGTGAGTGCGTCACCACGCCGCGCTGAAGGTGTTGCGCACGGCCGGCGTGAAGAGGCTCACGCCGGCCGCGCTGCACTCAGTTCTGCTTCGTGGTCTTCGACGCGCTGGTGTCGCCTTCGGCTTCGTCTTCATCGACGGAGTTCGCGTCGGCAGGCGTGCGTTCTTCGGCGCCCGCCGCGCTCTTGCTGGCGTCCTTGCCCTTGTTCGCCGTGTTGCCGGCGGCCTGCTCGTCCGCGCCTGAGCGCTGGTTCTCGTTCTCGCGAACCTTGCCGAAGGGCTTGCCGCGCGCCTCCTTCTGTTCGTCACCGGTGCCCGCTTCGGCCTCGTTGCGGTTCATGCCGCGGCCGCTGCCACCGTGCTGCTGACCGTCGGGAACGCCCTGCTTCTCGGCCGTGCCGTCCGTCTTCTTCTGCTGCTGCTGCTCGTTCGGCTTGTCCGAGTTGCGGCGCTGCGCGTCGTTCTTGTTCTTCTCTTCGGGCCGACCCTGTTGGTTGTTCATGATGTCCTCTTGCTGTGTGGTCGCGTTGGGACGGGTCGCGAGCTGGAACCCTGCACCACGAGTCGCCACTGCGGCGCGTGATGCGTTCGTGTTGACCTGGGCAGGAGCACCAACCGTGCCCGGCAGCGCTCGCCTCGCGAAGCGCCGTCAACAGGCCCAGAAATGCCATCACCGTGATGCGGGGGCTTCGTTTCGACGCGCCAGCGCTGGCGTGGAAGATGCTGTTGCACGCGGCATGATGACTTTCCTCGCCGAGGCGGCTGTGTCGCTGAGCCTCACTGTGCTGCCGCTGGTGACGCACTCGCCACAGCCGGCCCCGCAGGCGACGTTGAACGTGCTCACGGTGAACCCGGCTGATCTCCTGAGCGGCATCGCGTCGATCGAATACGAGCGCGTCGTCGCGCCGTGGCTGGGGCTGAGCGGCGGCGTGGCGGTGTGGTCGTTTCGCGGCATTCTTCTTCCCGGGGGCGAGCCGTCGTTCGTGGGCCTCGCGCCCGAGCTGGGCGCGCGCTTTCACCTGATGAGCAACGCGCCCGGTGGCTTCTGGTTGGGGCCGACGGTGATGGTGGGCGCGCTGTTCGCGCGCGAAGGCGGCGAGCTGGCGCGCAACTGGTCGTGGGGCGTCGCGCTCGCGGCGGGCTACACGTTCATCCTCGACGAGCACCTCGTCTTCCAGATCGGCGGCAGCAGCGGCGTCATCGACCATGGCGAGGGCATCGTCTGGAGCCCGCGTCTCCGTCTTGCACTGGGTGTGACGTTCTGACCCATCAATTCGATGGAGTGCTGATCCGCCGCGCTCTCAAGAGCCCGTCACACGGAACTTGCACAGCAGCGCTTCATGAACATCCTCGTTCGAACACTGCTGGTCCTTTCTCTCCTCTCTCCCGTCGCCGCGCGCGCTGACGACCGCCCTGCGCGACGGAACATGTTGCTGATCAACCCCGGTGACCTCTTCAACGGCACCGTCTCGCTCGAATACGAGCGCGCGCTCACCAGCTGGTTCGGGTTGACCGCCGGTGTCTCGGTGTGGGCCTTCCGTGGTCCGTTCTCGTTCGCCGGAGACCCCTCGTACACGGCGCTCGGTCACGAGCTGGGCGCGCGGTTCCACTTCATCCGCGATGCGCCGGGTGGCTTGTGGCTCGGCCCGTCGGTGCACGGCGGCGTGCTCTTCAACGGCTCGGACGGTTCCGTCTCGCGGCCGTGGTCGTGGGGCCTGGGCGCGGCCATTGGTTACAACTTCATCATCGGCGAGCACTTCACCTTCCAGATCGGCGGCGGTGGTGGCTTCAACGACTACGGCAATCGCCTCGTGTGGAGCCCGCGCCTCAAGCTCGGCATCGGCGCTTCGTTCTGAGGGCGCGCATGAGCCTCGCGCGCATCAGCTGTGTCGCCGTGCTCGCGTTGACGACTGCGTGTGCGGGCACGCTCAAGAACGGCATCTACCGGGAGGGCGACGTTCGCTACCGCGTCGGCAGCATTCCGGCCGGGTGGAAGGCCGTCGGCCTCTCGGGGAATGATCTCGCCTACCAGTCGCTCGACTCGCCGCACTCGGTGGCCATCAACGCCACGTGTGTAGATCACGACGACCCGCCGCTCGACGTGCTCACGCGCCATCTGTTGATGGGCTTCACCGAGCGCGAGACCCTCAGTCAGGAGGTCGAAGCGCTCGACGGCCGCGACGCCCTGCGCACGCGCGTCACCGCGAAGCTCGGCGGGCTGCGTTCCTGCGGTACCGCCGGCATCACTTCGCGAGCCCCGGCGCCGGCGGCGTGGCGGGGTTCGCGATCGCGACGGAGCTGCTCAAGCACTCGCAGGAAGAGCTGGCGAACGCCGACCGGCTGGCGGCACGCATCACGCAGCTGGGTGGCGCGCCCGACTTCCGCCTGCCCGCTGCGCTGGTCAGCGCGCCCGGGGGCGCCGAGGCACCGTCGCTGCGCAGCATGCTGAACGAAGACCTCGCCGCTGAACGCCTCGCGGTGAACAGCGACGCCACCTTCGTTCGCATCATCGATGGCCACGACCCGACGTCGCGGCGGCTCTTCGAAGACCTGCTCTCGCAGGCGGAGGTGCACGTGGAGGAGCTCGAGGACTTCCTCCGCAACGTGAAGGTCATCGTCTGATCGACGCACTGAAGTGGCGTCTTGCCCCGGTCGAAGTGACCGGCGGTTCCATCAAAGTGAACGACTCGCCGCATCGGTGCGCACGCTGAACGGCTGGCGCGGTCGGTGCAGTCCGACGTTCTCGTCACCTTCCAGAAGCGGAGCCCGCCCCGATGTTGTTCACCTTCGCGCTGGTGCTGATTCTGGTCTGGGTCTGGGGCACTGCCACCTCGGTCACGTTCGGCGGGTTCATTCACCTGGCGCTCGTGCTCGCGATGACGGTGATCCTCGCCCGGATGTTCCAGCCCCGCCGTCGTGGGCGCTGACGTCGTTCACCCATTTCAGGAGTCACCCATGCATTTTCTCCGTAGAGCCTCACTCGTCGGTGCCGTTGCGTTCTCGCTGTCTTCGTTTGCCGCTCCCGCGAACTCCACGCCGGACGGCTTCGTGACCTCCAAGGCCAAGTTGGCGCTGTGGACCACCGCGGGGCTCCGCAGCACCGACGTGCACGTCGACACCACGAACGGCGTGGTCACGCTGCACGGCAAGGTGCCTTCCGCTGATCAGCGCGCGCTCGCCGAGAAGACCGCCGCCGGCATCGAAGGCGCGCGCTCGGTGAAGAACCTGCTGCAGGTGGTGCCCGCGTCTGACGAGAAGGCCGTCGCGCGCAGCGACAAGGAGATCAACGACGCGGCCGGCACGGCGCTCAAGAACGACGCCGCCTTGAAGGACAGCAAGATCTCCATCAAGTCGGTCGACAAGGGTGTGGTGCTGCTCACCGGCAGCGCGAACTCCTACGGAGATCATCTGCACGCCATCGCCGTGGTCGACCGCGTGCCCGGCGTTCGCCGCATCGCCACCGAAGTGACCACCCCGAAGGACTACGTGGCCGACGAGCGCGTGACCTTCCTGGCCACCGACGCGAAGGCCGACGCCAAGAAGACGGAGACGCGCAACGGCGCCAACGACTCCCGCATCACCATGGCGGTGAAGCTGCGCCTGCTCACGGCCTCGCAGGTGCCTTCGACGGAGATCAGCGTCGACACCGAAGACGCCGTGGTGACGCTGTTCGGCATCGTGCCCACCGCCGACGTGAAGAACGCCGCCGCGCAGGAGGCCGCGAAGGTCGATGGCGTCAAGCGCGTCGACAACCAGCTGGAGGTCGTCGCCTCGGCCAACAAGAAGATCGTCGAAGCGAAGGACGACGCCATCAAGAAGGACCTCGAGGCCGCGTTCAAGGACCGCCCCGAGCAGAAGAACGTGACGACCGACGTGAAGAACGGGACCGTGCGTCTGAGCGGCAAGGTGCCGTCGGGCTGGGCGCGCATCGACACCCTGCGCGTGGCGCGCTCGGTCGCCGGTGTTCGTGGCATCGATGATCAGTTGAAGGTCGAGTGATTGCCGGCGCGGCCGTGGAGGTCGCGCCGATTCACTTCGCCTGTTTGACGCGTGCCTCTCGGGTGTCGCGAACGCTGCACCCGGGAGGCCCGCGTGAACTTCTCTTCAGCCCTGTTCTGGTGGCTCTGCATCGGTGGAGTCACCGGCTGGTTCGCCAGCCTCGTCGTTCCGCCGCGCGGGAGACCACACCTGTACGTCGACATCTTGTTCGGGTTGTTGGGCGCGTTGGCCGCCAGCCTGGCCGTCGACAAGCTGCTGCCGTCTGACCTCGCGTACTACGCCCTGGTGCTCACCATGGCCGCCGCGTTCGCCGGTGCCTGTCTGGCAGTGACGCCGCTGCGGCTGCTGTCGGTGCGCACGCGGCCCGGCGCCAGGTAGCGCTGCACGTTTCAGCGATGTCGGGTCAGCTCTGCGCCACGGCATGTGCGGTGCAGCAAGGGCTGATCATGCTCACTCCGAAGGCCACGAAGCAGACCTGGCAAGACCGCCTGCGTGAGGCGGTGAAGACGCCCGAGCTCCGCGCTGCCGAGTTTGAAGAAGCAGCGACCGTGAAGCGCGACACGCGTGAGCGGGAAGTCATCAGCCAGGCGCTCGAAAGGCTGGGCGCGCTGGTGCAGGAAGCGGCGGGCATTCTCAACGAGCACCGGCCCGGCTTCGGGGTGCCGCGCGTCGGCGGAGACGCCACGCTGCAGTTCGAAGACGGCCGCCGCCTGGAGTTCATCGGCGTCGACGGTGGCCTCGCCATCACGGTGCGCTGCGAGAACAACCGCGACATCGACCGCCTCGAGGTCTTCGAAGGTGCGCTGCGCGCGCGCGACGAGGCCACCACCGGCAACGTCGAGACCTACTTCGAGCAACAGCTGCAGTTGATCGTCGGCGACGGCCGGAGCCGCCGATGACCGTCTCGGCGTTTGCGTGGTGGATCGTGGTCGGCGCCGCCGCTGGCTGGCTCGCCACCGCCATCATCGGCACCGGCGAGCCGCGCCGGCCCTTCATCGAGCTCCTCGTGGGCGTGGTGGGCGCGCTGCTCGCCGGCCTCTCGTTTCAGACGTTGCTCGTCGCCCCGGGCGACCACGTCGACTCGGCCACCATCGTCGCCGCCGCCGCCGGTGCGTGCGTGCTGCTGGCGCTGTGGCGCTGGGTGTCTCGCCCCAGGCCCATCGTCTGAATCGAAACGACTGACCCCTTCCCTCATTTCAATCGGAGCTCTCCATGCCCTCGCTTCACAGGACCGCCCTCGTCGGCGCCGCCGTGTTCTCGTTGTCGGTCTTCGCCGCTGCGCCCAGCGCACGCCCCGACGGCCTCATCACCTCGAAGACCAAGCTCTCGTTGTGGACCATGGGCGGCGTGCGCAGCAGCGCGGTGCACGTGGACACGTCGGTGGGCGTGGTCACGCTGTACGGCCAGGTGCCGTCGGCGGCTGCGCGCGTGCGCGCCGGCAAACGCGCCGCCAGCCTCGAGGGGGTGCGCTCGGTGAACAATCTGCTGCAGGTGGTGCCTGCCCGCGAGGTCGCGTCACGCAAAGACACCGACATCTCCGACGACGTGCAGATGGCGCTGCGCAGCGACGCCGCGCTCAAGGACAGCCAGATTCTCATCAAGTCCGTCGAGAAGGGCGTGGTGCTGCTGACGGGCAGCGCGACGTCGTACGGAGATCACCTGCACGCCATCACCGTCATCGACCGCGTGGCCGGGGTTCGCCGCATCGCCACCGAAGTGAAGATGCCCAACGACTACCGGGCCGACGAGCGCGTGACGTTCGTGCCCGCGGTGGCGCCCGACGACGTGAAGATTCTCGGGGCCCGCGGTGGCGCCAATGACTCGCGCATCTCGATGGCGGTGAAGCTGCGACTGCTCACGGCCGCGCAGATCCCCTCGAATGGCATGAGCGTCGACACCGAAGACTCGGTGGTGACCCTGTTCGGCATCGTGCCCGGCAACGACGTGCGCACGGCCGCCGGGGAGATCGCCGCGAAGGTCGACGGCGTGACCCGCGTCGACAACGCGCTCGAGGTGGTCGCCTCCGACGACGGGCAGCCGGTGGACGCCAGCGACGAAGCCATCGCCCGTGACCTCGAGCGTGCGTTCAAGAACCGCGCAGCGCAGCGCCACGTGACCACCGTGGTCAGAGACGGCACCGTGCAGTTGAGCGGCCGGGTGCCGACGGGTTGGGCCCGCCTCGATACCCTGCGCCTGGCGCGCGCGGTCTCTGGCGTTGGCGGCATCGACAATCAGTTGACCATCGAGTGAGGCACGGCCGACCGCGGAGCACGTCCGCGGCCAGCCGAAACGACTTCAGCTCATCATCTTACCGGCGGACTTCATGCCCATCATCAGGGTGTGTGAGGTGGCCGCCGCGCCGTCACGAATGGCGCGCGAGAACAGCTCGGCCATGGTGCGGCGCGGGAACGCGAGGCGGTGAACGAGCGCGCCCAGCAGCACGCCCACGCCCAGCACCACGCCTGCGGTGGCCTTCGGGTTTTCACGCGCGGTGGTCATCACCCCGTCGGCGAACTTCGAGGTCGCGCGCTGCACGCGGCCCACTTCCTTCTCGACGTTCTTCTTGAGCTTGTCGGCCGCCAGCTCCGCGGCCTTCACCGCATCGAGGGCGTTGCCGTTGGTGTTGGAAGACGTCTTCACTTCGTTCTGCGCTGCAGTGGTGTTCGACATGGTGTTCTCTCCTGGTGTTCGGGTGGAACCCACGTCGTTGCACCGCGCGTGCCCACATCACCGCTGATGTCTGACGGCATGTGCGGTGCAGTTCATGGCCGCATGTTTCGACCCTCGAAGACCGTCCGTCGCATCGTGTCGGCCGCGTCGCTGCTGATGACCGTATTCGGCCTCTGCCTGCAGCTGCGTCACTCGTTCCGCATGAAGCGGAGAGACGCGCGCCTGAAGGCCCGGGCCATCGACGCCGAGGTCGCGCGCATGGAAGGAGAAGGCGGCCCTCCGCCGCAGGTGCCGGTCCCCGGTTCGCCGGGCTGAAACGCGTCCGCAGCGCTGCCGTTCTCAACCTTCTCTTTGGAGCAATGTCATGAATCTCACGTTCGCAATCATGTTGTGGCTGGTCATTGGTGCGTCTGCCGGTTGGCTCGGCAGCATGGTGATGGGCTCGAGTCTTCGGCAGGGCACGCTGTTCGACGCAGGCGCCGGGGTGCTGGGCGCGTTCATCGGCGGCATGACCGTGCACTACTTCTTCAGCGCACGGCTCGGTGACGACACCCTGGTGGTGAGCATTGCGGGCGCCATTGCTGTCGCGTGTGTGGCGCTTCTGCTGTGGCGTCTGCTCTCGTCGAAGACGGGGCCGAGCACGCCGAAGACCCGCCTCGGCGAGCCGGCGCCCGTCGACCTCTCACGGCGCTGAGCCGTGTTGATCGAGCCACGCCAGGCACTGACTGATGCTGGCCGTGGCGAGCGCGATGCAGCTGTCTGCACCGCCGTAATAGACGTGGAGCGTGTCTCCCTGCGTGGTGGTGCCGCAGGGGAACACCACGTTGTTCACGTCACCGGAGCGCTCGTAGCCGGCTTCGGGGCCGAACACCCAACCGTCACCGCGCAGCAGACACTTCGCCGGGTCTTGCGTGTCGAACAGCGCCAGCCCGAGGCGGTACAGCCCGCCCGAGGCCGTGGTGCGAACGCCGTGGTACAGCATCAACCAGCCGCGCTCGGTCTCGATGAGCGGTGGTGAGAGGCCGATCTTGTTGGCGTCCCACCAGGCGCCGCGGCGCGCGAGCAGCATGGGCTTGTGGTTGCCCCAGTTGCGCAGGTCTGGCGAAAACGAGAGCCAGATGTTCGCCGAGTGGTCCGTCACCGGGCGGTGCACGAGCACGAAGTTGCCGTCGATGCGCCGGGGCAGCAGCGCCGCGTCTTTGTCGTCGGGCTGCATCACCAGCCCGCAGCGCTCGAAGGTCACGAAGTCTGTGGTCAGCGCCAGCGACACGCCCGGGCCACCGCGGCTGAAGGCCGTGTACGCCACCACGTACTGCTGCAGCTCGTCGACCCACGTGATGCGGGCGTCTTCGATGCCCCACAGCTCTTCGGCGTGGTGCTCGGGGTCGGGCGAGAACGTCGGCACCGGGTCGATGCCCCAACCGTCGACACCGTTCTTCGAGCGCGCCGCGCACAGGTGCGAGTGACCACGCCGGTCTTCCACCCGGCACAACAACAGCGTGGTGCCGTCGCGCAGCAACGTGGCGCCGGGGTTGAACACCGAGTGCGCGGGGTACGGCCAGTCGGCGGCGGTGAGAATGGGGTTCGACGCGTGACGGCGGAACAACGTCTCGTAGCGGGCGCCGCTCTTCATTGGAGCTCCAGGGTGGCTTGCGACGAGGTGGCGGCCGACACGCGGTCGATGGCGTGCAACTCGCTGAGCGCGGTGAGGAACGACAACGTCGATTCGGCGCCCTCGTTCTGATTGAGCCGGTCGGAATGAAGACCGTCGCGGCAGCCGCCGGTGCGCGCGTCGTAGACCTGCACGCGCCGCGGGTTGCGGCCGAGGAACCACTGGAACGCCACCCGGGCGTGCGTGAGCCACCGCGTGTTCCGGGTGATGCGATGCGCGTCGAGACAGGCCGAGACGGTGGCGCAGGCTTCGACCGGTTGCTGGTCGTACTGGGCGCGCTCACCTTCACGCACGAAGAAGCCGTTGGTGCCCACGGGCGCGAAGGTGCCGTCGCTGGCGGTCTGCTGCTTGACCAGCCAGCGCAGTGACTCGTTGGCGATCTTCGCCATCGCCACGTCGCCCAGGCGCTCGGCGGTCACCATCAGCGCCTGGGGCAGGCGCGCGTTGCAGTACGTGAGGCGATCTTCGAACCACGGCCAGCCGTCGTTCTTCGAGTGGTGGTAGCGCTCGACGAGCCGCGCCGCGAGCTTGCGCTGCACGAGCTCGGTGGCGTTGTCGCCGGCGAAGGCCCGCAGGTACGCGTCGATGCCCAGCAGCGCGTAGGCCCACGCGCGGGGGCTGGTGAAGTTCAGCGTGGCCGGCAGCGCGCTGCGGAACAGCCCGTCACTCAGCGAGCGCCGCCCGGGGTCCGTCGAGCGGCCCACGACGGTGCCCAGCGCCCACAACGCGCGCCCATGGCTGTCTTCCGAGCCGCAGGCCTCGGACCACACCCGCGAGTAGTCGAGGAAGTTCCTGAAGCGCCGCTGCGCAGGGTCGAAGGCGAGGTTGAGGAACGCGAGGTAGCGCGTCGCCAGCACGCGCGTCATGTCGGGCGGTAAGGCGCCGGCCTCGTCGAGGAGCGTCATCAGCAGCAGCGCGCGCGCGTTGTCGTCGACGCAGTAGCCGTCGCTGTAGCGGGGCACGTCCCACGTGGCGTGCTGCAGAATTCCCGTCTCGTCGGTCATGAGCAGCACGTGCGAGAGGTCGAGCTCGGGGAGCTCGAGCGGCACGCTGGCCGAGGCCTGCTCACGCCGCGGCGCACGCTCGATGGCCAGCGAGAACGACGCGAGGTAGTCGCGCGCCACCAGCGGCCAGCTCATGTCGCCACCGAGGGAAGCGGCGCGCTGCTCGAGCTGACGTCGGCGGCCCGGGTCGTCGAGCAGGGCCGACAGCTCCTGCGCCAGCGCTTCGGAGTCACGCCACGGCACCAGCACGCCGCGACCGTCGGCCAGCAATTCGCGCGCGTAGCGGTAGGGCGTCGAGACCACGGCTTTGCCGCTGCCCACCGCGTAGGCCAGCGTGCCCGAGGTGCTCTGCTCTTCCTTGAGGTACGGCGTCACGTAGACGTCGGCGGCGCCCAGAATGTCCATCAGCTCTTCGCGGCTCACGAAGCGGTTCTGGAACACCACGTGGTCGCTGACGCCCAGCTGCGCCGCGCGCGCCTGCAGCCCTTCGCGGTACTGCTCGCCGTGCGCCTCGCGAATGTGCGGGTGCGTGGCGCCCACCACCAGGTACGTGGCCGACGGGTGCCGGGCCAGCACCGCGGGCATGGCGTCGATGACGTACTCGAGGCCCTTGTCGGGCGAGAGCAACCCGAAGGTGAGGATCACCGGGCCTTCGCTCTTCACGCCCAGCGTGGAAGGCGCGGCCCGACCGGTCATGGCGGGAATGCCGTGGGGAATCACGTCGAGCTTCGACGGGTCGACGCCGTGCACCGTGCGCAGCAGCCGCGCGCCGTCTTCACTCATCACCACCACGCGCGCCGAGAGCGCGAGCAGCTCGTCGAGCGCGGCGCGTTGATCCGGCGTGGGGTTGGGCAACACCGTGTGCAGCGTGCTCACCACCGGCATCTGCAGCCCGCGCACGAGCTCCAGCACGTGCGCACCCGCGCGGCCACCGAAGATCCCGTACTCGTGCTGCAGCGACACCACGTCGACCGCCTGCATGTTCAGGAACTCGGCGGCGCGGCGGTAGCCGTCGATGTCGTCCTGCTGCACCTCGAAGCGAACGCGCGCCGGGTACTGCGGCTTCGACGTGCCGCTGTTCATCGCCACCACGAAACAGTCGGCCGCGGGCGCCGCGGCCTCGAGCGCCGACGTCAGGTCGGTGGTGAAGGTGGCGATGCCGCACTGTCGCGGGAGGTGATTTCCCAACACCGCGATGGTGCGAATGGGTTTGTGCCAGGCGTCGTGCATGTCAGACCTCTCAGCTCGGGAACCGACGCGCCGGAGGTGCGCGACTCCTTCAGAATGACGGAGCCACCTGCTTCACATTGATGCCGCGATGGCGGCACCCCTGAGCTCGCGTCGAAGGTGGCTGAGTTCTGCACGGTGCGCGCCACGCGGCCGCTGGCGCCTGCCGGTGACCCACGGCTTCCGCGGGAAGACCTCCACGAGCAACACCTCCGACGGTCTGCGCGCGGTGAGCGAGACGGTGAGCTCCTGCACGAAGCTGGCGCCGTCGCCGGCCACGAGCGTGGCTTCGTTGAGCCTGCACTCGCCGTCGACCACCTGCAGCCACGCCGAGTGCCCGGCCAGGAGCTCGTGCACCACGTGGCGCCCGGCGCCCAGCACGCCCGAGTAGATGCGCGCGAGCGCGCGGGTGCGCAGCGACGCGGAGTTCGCTTCGAAGGCGGTGATGAGGTGCAGGTGCTCACGCCGCTCGGTGGCGCCGAAGCGCCGCTGTTCACGCGCGGTCACCCGGGTGGCAGGCGGCAGGTCGAAGGTGAGTTGAAAGCCGCGCGCCCAGTCGCTCTTCGAGGCGTTGCGCACCACCCAGGCCGCGTTGCCTCCGCCGATGACCTGCACGTCAGACGCGCGGAGCACGCCGACCCCGCCGAGCGAGTCTTCGAAGGCCATGCTGCCGTTGCAGACGTAGGTCACCAGCTCGCCGTTACCGCGCCACGACCACGAGCCTGCGCCCGGCTCGAGCCGTTGTTCTTCGAGCTGCGCCAGCGCGCCCAGACTCGTACCGCTGGCAAACGAACCCCAGGTGCCGCTGTCGTCGTGACCTTCGTGGTGCCGTTCTGCAGATCTCAAGATGCTGATCATGTGCGTGACCTCGGCGGAACGCAGAGCAACGCACGTGCCGGGTTCGAAACGTCACCATGTGGGTGGTGGACTTCCATGCACGAGAGGCCCACGTTGTGCCCGGTGCGACGTGCGCCGCGGTCATTCGACTGAAGGAGCCCGATGCATGCAGCGGATCTGAATCACGAGCAGCTTCTCCGCCTCGACAAGGACGGCGGCACCATTCACTTCGCCGGTCACCGCGCGCTGTTGATGGACCCGGCCTCGCTGGGCGTGCTGCGCAAGTGCCTCGTCGAGAACGTGGGCGTGGCCGCCACGCGCGCGGTGCTCACGCGCTTCGGCTTCGAGCACGGGTGGAAGACCGCCGAGTCGATGCAGCGCGACTTCGAGTGGGACAGTGAAGAAGAGCGGCAGCGCGCGGGGTTGCGGCTGCTGGTGCTCGAGGGCCTGTTCCGCGTCGAGACGCCGTCGGCGTTGCTCGGTGAAGAGGGCGTGATGGCGCTCGATTCGTACGAAGCGCACGAGCACCTCGCGCAGTTCGGCCGCTCCGACACGTCGACCTGCTGGACCATCTGCGGGTTGCTCAGCGGCTACCTGTCTCAGGCGACGGGGCAGCCCGTGTTCGTGCTCGAGGAGCGCTGTGTGGGGCGCGGGCACGCGGCGTGTCAGCTGGTGGCGCGCACGGGTGACGCCTGGGGCCCGACGCGCGCGGCAGACCTGCGCTTCTTCGCGGCCGAGCCGCTGACCGAGGTGCTCGGTCAGTCGCTCATGCAGGCCACCGAGACGTTGAAGCTGACCGAGCGCCAGCTCAGGGAGCACCGGCGCGCGCTGGTGAACGTCGGCGCCGAGCTCGAAGAGCCGTCGGGCATCGTGGCGCGGAGCCCGGCCATGCGCGCCACCGTCGACCTCGCGCGGCGCGTGGCGAAGGTCGACGCACGGGTGTTGATCACCGGCGAGAGCGGCGCGGGCAAGGAGCGCATCGCCCGGCTGGTGCACGACGACTCGTCGCGCGCGCTGGGGCCCTTCGTGGCCATCAACTGCGGCGCCATCACCGAGACGTTGCTCGAGAGCGAGCTCTTCGGGCACGCGCGCGGCGCCTTCACCGGCGCCAACCAGGAACGCGCGGGGCTCTTCGAGGCGGCCAACAAGGGCACGCTGTTGCTCGACGAGATCGGCGAAATCTCACCGGGCATGCAGGTGAAGCTGCTGCGCGTGCTGCAGGAGCGCGAGGTGCGGCGCGTGGGTGAGACCCGCAGCCGGCCCATCGACGTGCGCGTGCTGGCGTCGACCAACCGCGACCTGAGCACCAGCGTCGCCGAAGGCTCGTTCCGGCAAGACCTCTACTACCGGCTCAAGGTCGTCGAGCTGCACGTGCCGCCGCTGCGTGAGCGGCGTGAAGACGTGATGCCGCTCGCGCAGCTGCTGCTGACCAACGCGGCGTTGCGCGAGAAGCGCACCATCGAAGGCGTGGCGCCGGAAGCCGCCGCCGAGCTGCTGCGCTACCCGTGGCCCGGCAACGTGCGCGAGCTCGAGAACACCATGGAGCGCGCCGTCGCGCTGGCCCGTGGTGCACGCGTGGAGCTGGAGGACCTCTCGCTGGAAGAGCCGGCGCCGGTCGACGAGGTGGTGCTACCGCCGGGCGCCGTCCGGCCGCTCGAGGAGATTGAGAAGGACTACATCATCGCGGCGCTCGACCGGAACGACGGCAACCAGACCCACACCGCGCTGCAGTTGAAGATCGGCTCGGCCACGCTGTACCGAAAGCTCAAGCGCTACGGCCTCATCACGGCGCGCGGTACACCGTCGCACTGAACGCCGGAGGTCGGTTGACCGGAATCAGGCCGCCCGCGCAGTGTTCGAGTGCGACCATGCCGACTCGAGAGGTGCACACATGAACGTCGCGTTCTTCCTGACGCCGAAGAGTGAAGTCATCTGGGTGCCCGACACCGCGACGCTGCGTCAGGCCATCGAGCGCATCGAAGCGGATCGCTTCGCGGCCATTCCCATTCTCGACGCGCAGGGCCACTACGCAGGCACGCTGACCGAAGGCGACGTGCTGTGGGCGCTGTGGCACGCCGACGGCGTCACCCGCGAGGCGGCGCAGCACCTCTCACTGCGGCAGCTCGCGCGCCACGCGAAGTACCAGTCGGTCAGCATCGACGCGCAGGTCGAGGAGCTGCTCACGCTCGCCGCGCAGCAGAACTTCGTGCCGGTGGCCGACAGCCGCGGCGCGTTCATCGGCATCGTTCGCCGCAAGTCGATCATCGAGCACTGCGCGAAGTTGATGCGAACGCCCGCCACCAGGTGACGCGACACGAGTCAGCTGCGGTGGCCAGCAGGTCCGTCGACACCCGTTGCGTGCATGTGCGCATCCGGGAGGGATCAATCGGTTATCCAACGGCGCGTTGCTTGCTTTGCCGGCCGTTCATGGTCCTCTTCGCTGGCCGTGTTCAGCCCGTCGTCCGCATGGAGCGTGTGATGAACCCCGTCGATTGGGACGCCCTCCTCGACAACTGCGCGGGCGACGAGCAGTTGATGAGCGAGATCCTCCAGTTGTTCTCGCGTGAAGCCACGCAGCTCCTCGCCGACACGCGCGAGGCGGTGCAGCGACAGGACCTGCACTCGATTCATCAGACCGCGCATCGGCTCAAGGGCGCGTTGCTCAGCCTCGCCGCCACGCCGTCGATGGAGGCCGCGCGCGCGCTCGAGGCCGCGGCGACCGGCGGTGAGCTCGCCAGCGTCGACCGCCACTTCGCGCGCCTGGAGGCCGAGCTCGGCCGCCTGTTCACCACCGTCGCCGCGCTCAGCACCCGACACTGAGAGGCGGGCGGTCGCCGCGCTGAAGACGCCCCGTGCGGCTCACTGCGCCCAGTACTTCTCGTCTTCGAGGCCCTCTTCACGCTCCGGCAGGCCCCGCGTCAGGCGCGCCGACGACTGCAACAGCACCTCGTAGCTGACGCGGTTCGCGTACCGGCAGATCTGACTCATCGACGAGTACGTGAGGAACTTGCGCGAGTGCTTCGACGAGTTCGGCACGCGCGCCAGGTGATAGCGATTGGCCGAGATGTCGTGCAGCAGCGCCGCCAGCGCAGCGTCACCCGCGCCATTGGCGCTCATGATCTGCTCGGGGCCACCGTGGTACGGCGAGATGTGCGCGAAGACCATCACCGGCCTGGCGCAGTCGCGCCGGGCGATGGGCCGGCTGAACTCGTAGCGGTTGAACTCGGGAATCGCGCCGGGCAGCAGCGGGTAGCGGGTCTCGCGCTTCACGTCGTCGTCGGTGTAGCCCGCGAGGTAGAGCCCCGCCGCGCCCGCGGTGCACAGCACCAGCTCGGTGAACTCGAGCACCTTCTGGCACGCCAGCAGCGGGTCTGATTCACCGGTGAGGGCGGCGCCCTCTTCTTCGTTCATCGCCACGATGTCGACGTGCTCGGCGATGAAGGAGCGCCAGAACTCCGGGCGCTCGGCGATGACGAAGCGGGTGCCCAGCGTCAGCACCACCGGCACGCCGCGCGCCCTGGCCAGCTCGATGGCGCGCATCGTCGCCTGGGGCATCGGCTCACCGTCTTTGCAGCGCAGCAGGTACGACGAGATGACCAGACACGACGCGTCGTCGAACACCGCCGGGGGAATGCTCTCGGCGCGCAGCCCGTTCATCTGCCCGGCGCTGATGGCGAACGTGCGCTCACCATCGGGCGTGACCAGCACGAAGCACCGGCCGATGGGCCCGTCGACCGGCTGCAGGTGGTCGAGGTTCACGCGACTCGAGGTGTTCGACAGGTACCGGTACCCCGACGTACCCAGACGAATCGACTCGCTCATCACGCCCAGCAGGATCGACGCGTCGTCAGCGAGCAGCGAGTAGTCGTGCAGCGTGTTGCCGATGGTGCCGCCCGCGAACTCGTACGAGATGTGCTTGTTGAGCAGCAGCTCGTCGTAGAGCCGCGCCGCGCGTTCGTCGTCGACGACGGTCGAAGCGCCCTTCGGCAGCTGGTGACGAACCAACAACTCCTCGGGCACGCGCGCGTCGATGTCGACGAGCGTCTGGTCGATGCCCACCACGTGCGTCTTCACCTTCGGCGCAGGGGCGGGTGCGCTGGGCCGCTGAACGAGCGGGTCCTGCGCGTGAACGGGGAAGTAATGCTTGTGCTTGCGACGTCCGGGGAAACGCACGAACGGCTCGCTATCAGCTTCCGTGACGCACTCGAACACTGCTGTGGCCCGAGAGGCGAACGAGCGGGCGAGAGAAGGGGGACCTCAGAGCGTGCGAAACACGCCTTGAATCTTCGCCACGTCGTCGACCGGCGCGTCTGACCGCGCGACCAGGTGCAGCACGGCGTTCTTGTGCACCTTCGAGACGTGGCCGCTCATCTGGTTGAACATCAGGTTCGACTCGGTCTCGCCGCGCGCCGCCTGTTCTGCGTTCGGGTACTCGCAGACGATGACGACGATGCCCGTCGCTTCACCGGTCGCGCAGTAGGTCGCCAGGTGCTTGCGCCCGTAGACCTGCCGCGTCGGCGCCAGCTTCACGCCCTGCGACATGAGCGCGCCGATCAACCGCTCGAGCGACGGCGAGCCGGGCGTGCGCGCGGCGGCCTCGGCTTTGAGCTGGTCGTCGAGCGAGCCGCCAGCCTGCGGTAATCGCGAGAGATCCTCGTCTCGCTGCGCGGTCACCGACGGTACGGGCGAGCCCGCGTCCTCGGATTTCGCGTCGCGGCGCGCGCAGCCAGCGGTGAAAAAAAACACCGCTGAAAAAACCGACAGATGCCTGACGAACGAAGAGGCGCGTTTCGCAACAGATCCAGGGAGGTCTCGCATGCGGTCGCTCTTCGTTTCTCTCGTCGTTCTGGTTTCCGGTGTCGCTTTCGGCTCGAGCCACCGTGAAGCACCCTTCATTACCAAGAACCCCAAAGTCGACGGCACTGACTTCTATCTTTTCAACAGCTACCAGACGGGCCGCAGCAACTTCGTGACCGTCATCGCGAACTTCCAGCCGCTGCAGGACGCGTACGGCGGCCCGAACTACTTCTCGATGGATCCCGAAGCGCTCTACGAGATCCACATCGACAACACCGGTGACGCGGTCGAAGACCTCACCTTCCAGTTCCGCTTCAACAACACGCTGGCCAACGGCGGCGCCGGCGTGCCGCTGCCCATCGGCCTGCCCGACGGCGGCCAGCTGCAGAACGTGGCGATTCCGCTCATCAACGCGGGCCCCATTGGCCAGGCTGACGGCGGGTTCTCGCGCATCGGCGCGTTGCAGGGCCTGCTCGAGACCTACACCGTGAACGTGGTGCGTGGCCCGCGCCGCACCGGCACCGTGTCGGCGGTCTCGCGCATGGGCGGCGGCACCACCTTCGAGAAGCCGATGGACAACGTCGGCGCCAAGACCTTCCCCGGCAACAGCTACGCGAACTACGCGCAGTCGTTCATCTACGACGCCACCATTCCCGGCTGTGCGGTGCCCGCGAAGATCTTCGTGGGTCAGCGCAAGGAGGGCTTCGCGGTCAACCTCGGTACGGTCTTCGACCTCGTGAACGCGCCGGCGGCCGTCATCACCGACCCCGGGCTGCGCGGCGCGGTGCCGAACCCCATCGGCAACAAGAACGTCACCACGCTCGCCGTGGAAATCGACAAGAGCTGCCTCACCAACGCGGCCGGCGGCGACGTCATCGGCGGTTGGTCGACGGCCAGCGTGCGTCAGGCGCGCGTCATCAACCCCACGGCGACCTTCACCACCCCGGCCCGTGAAGGCGGCGCGTGGACCCAGGTCAGCCGGCTCGGCATGCCGCTGGTCAACGAAGTGGTCATCGGTCTGCCCGACAAGGACAAGTTCAACTCCAGCGAGCCGAAGAACGACGTCGCCAACTTCGCGCCGTACGTGACCAACCCCACGTTGCCCAAACTGCTCGAGATTCTCTTCGGCGTGGGCGCCCCGACGGTCTTCCCGCGCACCGACCTCATCACCGCGTTCCTCACCGGCGTGCCGGGCGTCAACGCCTTCAACGGCTCCAACGCCAACCCCGCCGTCGCCGAGCAGGTGCGCCTCAACACCGCGCTGCCGGCCACGCCCGCGGCCATGCAGAACAACCTCGGCGCGCTGCAGTGCTTCTCGGGCCGCACCGCGACGATGGGCCCGGTGCTGAACACCAGCAACCCCGGCTGCGACCCCGCGGGCTTCCCCAACGGCCGCCGCCCGGGTGACGACGTGGTCGACATCGCGCTCCGCGTCAGCATGGGCATTCTGCTCAGCGGTGACGACGCGCCGGCCGGAGCCATTCCGTTCCACGACGCCGTGCTCCAGGACGCGTCTGATTTCGACGCCGTCTTCCCGTACCTGAAGAACCCGAACCCGGGCACCTGAGGCGCACATGAAGAACTTCCGCATGGCAGCGGCGGCGTTCGTCATCGCCGCGTCTTCTCTTCAGGGATGCAGTTGTGAACCGCTCGTACCCAACCCCGACGGTGGCATGACCGGCGGCGGTGGGGGCTCGGCGACCGGCGGTGGTTCAGCCACCGGCGGCGGTGACGGCATGACCGGCGGCGGCACCGCGACCGGTGGTGGCACGGGCACCGGTGGCGGCACGGGCACGGGTGGTGGTGACGGCATGACGGGCGGCGGCACCGCGACTGGCGGCGGCTCGGCGACCGGCGGCGGCACCGCGACCGGTGGTGGCGCGGGCACCGGGGGGGGCTCGCCCACGCAGTTCACCGAGTTCGCGCGTGGCCTCGTCGTCAACGAGACCACGGCCACCGCGACGCCGCGGCCGTCGGCAGACTTCACCAACCTGCCCGACGACGCGCCCGTCACCTTCTCGCCCGGCTTCTTCGACGGAGGCACGAATTGAAGCGCACGTTGTTCCTCGCACTGACCCTGCTGGCGGGCTTCGCGCTCGCCCAGCAGGCGCGTTACCCCGACCTGCAGAAGGCGCAGACGCTGCTCGCGCAGAAGAAGTACGACGCGGCGTTGAAGGCGCTCGACGCGGCCGAGAAGAAGGGCGGCCTCGACCGTGAAGCACTGCTGACGCTGCTCGAGAGCCGTGGGCTCGCGCTCGCCTCGTTGAACAAGCTGGACGACGCCGAGAAGAACTTCCGCTCGGTGTTGGCGCTCGACGGGCGCCGCGACCTGAGCGGCAAGTACCAGGGCAAGGTGAACACCGTCATCGCGGCGGCGAAGGACTGGTACGCGAAGAACGGTGGCATCGAGCTGGGCGCGCTCGAGCCCGGCGCCGAGAACGGGCGCGTGAAGCAGATCTCGCTGTTCGTGAAGAACGATCCGCTCAAGCTCATCACCCACATCCGCTTCTACGTGCGCGCCGACGGCGGCGCGTGGAAGCCGCTCGACACCACGGTGGCCAACGACGCGGCAGCGGTCGACGTCGATGCTTCGACCATCGAGTGGTGGGCTGCGGCGCTCACCGAGAAGCAGGACCAGTTGATGTTCCTCGCCTCGGCTGGCCGCCCGGTGAAGCAGACGGCTCCGGCCGCGGCGCCGGTGGCGGTCGCGAAGAACGACGCTCCGAAAGAAGCGGTGCTCACGCCCGAGCCGAAGGTCACCCCGGTCGAAGACGTGCGTGAGACCACCACCACCGCCATGTCGCCGGTGCGCGGCGTGGGCATCGGCTTCCTCGTGGCGGGCGCGGTCGCCGCGGGCGTCGGCACCTACTTCGGCATCTCGGCGAACACCGCGGCCACCAACATTCGCGCCTCGCTGATGAACGGCGGTTACGACCCCAACGCGCTCTACCAGCAGGACCAGGCGCGCATCACCCAGTCGACCATCGCCAACGCGCTCCTCATCGGCGCGGGTGCGCTGGGCGTGACGGGCCTCATCCTCATCATCGTGGGCAAAGACGTCGTGGTGTCGCCGAACGCAAACGGCGGCGCGACGGTCAGCGGCCGCTTCTGAAGTTCCAGGAAACTCCCTCCATGAATCGATTCATTCTCGTGAGCCTGCTGGCGCTGGCGGGTTGCGCCACGCAGAGCGCCGCCACCGGCGACGCGAAGACGACGACCAACGCCGGCGCCACCGCGAAGGCCGATGAAGCTCCGAAGGCGCTGTACGAGCGGCTGGGCGGCAAGCCGGCCCTCGAAGCCGTCATCGACGACTTCCTCGGTCGCGTGGGCGCCGACGAGCGCATCAACAGCGGGTTCGCCGTCGGCCACCTGCCCCGCCTCCGTCAGCGGCTGATCGAGCTGGTGTGCGCGGCGACGGGCGGGCCGTGCACGTACTCGGGGCGCGACATGGGCACCGCGCATGCGGGCATGAAGATCACCCACGAGCAGTTCGACGCGCTCGTCGGACACCTCGTGGCGACGCTCGACAAGTTCAAGGTACCCGAGCGTGAAAAAGGCGAGCTGCTCGGCCTGCTCGGGCCCATGCGTGGCTCCATCGTGGAGGAAGGATGAAGCGCTTCGCACTGCTGGCTCTTCTGGCGTCGACGTCGGCGTTCGCGGCGAACGACTTGTGGAACCGCTCGCGCGGCATCGTGCGCTTCGTGGTCGAAGGACCGCTCGACGACGTGACCGGTGAATCGCGCACCGTCATCGGCTCCATCAACTTCACGCCCGAGAACCCGACGAAACTGAGCGGCGGCATCGGCGTCGACCTCGCCACGTTGCGCACCGGCATCGACCAGCGTGACCGCGACATGCGCGACGAGTTCTTCCAGGTCGCGCGCTTCCCCAAGGCGTACCTCATCGTCGATTCGCTCGAGAAGCCGTCGGCGGCGACGCTCGCGCCGGGCAGCAGCATCACCGGCGAATTGAAGGGCAGCTTCGAGGTGCACGGCGTTCGTCGCTCGGTGCGCGTGCCGGTGACATTGAAGCTCGACGCCGAAGGGAAGCTGCGCGCCACCGGCCGCTTCAGCGTGCCGTTCAGCGACTTCGCCATCTCGCGCCCGCAGCGCCTGTTCTTGAAGCTCGGTGACACCGCGAACGTGTGGTTCGACATGGGCTTCGAGCGCGTGCCCGAGAAGAAGAGCGAAGTGGACCCCGTGGTGGTCGTCGCTCCGACGGTGACCGAGGTGCAGGCCCCGGTCGCGCCTCCGAAGCCGAAGCCGCCGCGCAAGCCGAAGCCCGCACTCGTCTTCACGTACCTCTTCAAGGGCGACGATGACAAAGCCAGGGGCGAGAAGCTGTTCCACTCGCCGACCACCGGTGGCGAAGGCAACAAAATGACCTGCTACCACTGCCACGCGAAGACCAACGAGCGTGACGGCCTGGCGTTGAAGGGTGACGGTCACATTCGCCCCGCGAACACGCTGTACGACTCGGCGCAGCGCCCGAAGTTCTGGAACGGCTTCGCGCCGACCGTCGGCAAGGCGGCTTCGATTTGCCAGAAGCAGTACATGCTCGGCGACGGTCTGAGCGAGGAGCAGGACGCGCAGCTGACCGCGTTCCTCACCGCCATCAGCCCCAACACGGCCGCTGAGCTCGACTACCGCACCACGTACCGCTCGATGGAGCAGCTGCTCTCGGACCCCACCGGCGGCGACGCCGCGAAGGGAAAGAAGAAGGCCGACACGTACTGCATGACGTGCCACCTCGATGGCCGCGTGGGCCCGGTGTGGGCGCCCGGGTTGTACGAGCCCGACTGGGTGGTGCGCCGCGTGCGCCGTGGCGACGGTCACAAGAACAAGCAGATGCCGAACTTCACGTTCACGCGCCTGCCTGACGAAGACCTGCGCGACATCGTGACGTACCTCACGGCACCGTCTTCGGCCGCGCCGATCTTCGAGCGGAAGAAGTAGTGCCTCCGGAGGAGGGGCACGTCGCGGCGGGACGCCCTCGTCGCGGTTGAATGACGGTGCCCCGGCATTTGAGCACGGACGCACAAACACCTCGGCGCAGGACATCGACCTCTGGTTCGAAAGGGGGTCAGCTACGGCATGCGAGAGCAGAAGACGTAACGCATTACCGAATCGCCTCGCGCATGTCGCAGATCGCCGCTCGTCCATAGCTCGCGGCCCATGGCCGCCAAGAAGAAGACGACGACGCCCCGCGGTAACACTCCGACGGATCCACGTGCCGAGACGCACCAGGTCGCTGACGGCTCACAGCCGCTGCTGACCACGCAGACCGGCACGCCCATTTCGGACAACCAGAACTCGCTCAAGTCGGGGCCGCGCGGGCCCACGCTGCTCGAAGACTTCGTGCTGCGTGAGAAGATCACCAGCTTCGACCACGAGCGCATCCCCGAGCGCATCGTGCACGCGCGCGGCTCGGGTGCGCACGGCTACTTCCAGCCCACCAAGTCGCTGGCGAAGTACACGCGGGCGTCGCTGTTTCAAGACCCGAAGAAGAAGACGCCGGTCTTCGTGCGCTTCTCGACGGTGGCGGGCGGCGCGGGCTCGATCGACACGCCGCGCGACGTGCGCGGCTTCGCGGTGAAGTTCTACACCGACGAAGGCAACTGGGACCTCGTGGGCAACAACATCCCCGTCTTCTTCATTCAAGACGCGATGAAGTTCCCCGACCTCGTGCACGCCGTGAAGATGGAGCCCGACCGCGCCTTCCCGCAGGCCGCCTCGGCGCACGACACCTTCTGGGACTTCATCTCGCTGATGCCCGAGTCGATGCACATGATCATGTGGGCCATGAGCGACCGCACGATTCCGCGCTCGCTGCGCATGATCGAAGGCTTCGGCGTTCACACCTTCAAGCTCGTCAACGCGAAGGGCGACGTCACCTTCGTGAAGTTCCACTGGCGACCGAAGCTCGGCGCGCAGTCGACCACGTGGGACGAAGCGCTCAAGCTCGCGGGTATGGACCCCGACTTCCACCGGCGGGACCTCTGGAAGGCCATCGACTCCGGCAACTTTCCGCAGTGGGACCTGGCGATTCAGGCCTTCGATCAAGCCACGGCTGATCAGCTCGACTTCGACGTGCTCGACGCCACCAAGCTGATCCCCGAAGAGGTGATCCCCCTCGAGGTCATCGGCACGCTCACGCTCGACCGCAACCCCGACAACTTCTTCGCCGAGACCGAGCAGGTGGCCTTCCACCCCGGCAACCTCGTGCCCGGCATCGACGTGAGCGAAGACCCGCTGCTGCAGGGTCGCCTGTTCTCGTACGTCGACACGCAGCTCAGCCGGCTCGGCAGCCCGAACTTCAACGAACTCCCGGTCAACGCGCCGAAGTGCCCAATGCACCACTTCCAGCGTGACGGCCACATGCGCACCACGGTGCCGAAGGGCCGCGTCTCGTACGAACCCAACTCGCTCGACCCCCGCAGCGCGCGCGAGACGCCGTTCCGCGGCTTCGTGACGCACGCCTCGGGTGACCACGGCCCCAAGACGCGCCTGCGCGCCGAGAGCTTCGCCGACCACTACAGCCAGGCCCGCCAGTTCTTCCGCTCCATGAGCGAGCCTGAGCAGCGCCACATGATCGGCGCGCTCACCTTCGAGCTCTCGATGGTCGAGACGAAGCACGTGCGGCAACGGGTGCTCGGCCACCTGGCCAACATCGACCGCGACCTCCTCGCGGGCGTCGAAGCCGGCCTCGGCATGGAAGGCGAAGCGCAGCGGGTCGAGCCCGCCGTGGAGCCGCGCGACCTGCCCGACTCGCCGTCGTTGAGCATCGTGAAGAAGGCGCGGCCGACGCTGAAGGGCCGCGAAGTCGGCGTGTACGTGACCGACGGCAGCGACGGCGCGCTCTTTCAGAAGCTGAAGACCGCCATCGAGAACGCAGGCGCGGTGTGCACCGTCATCGCGCCGGTCATCGGCGGCGTCACCTTGAGCAACGGCAAGAAGCTGCCGGCCGACAAGTTCATTCAGGCCGGCACGTCGGTCTTCTACGACGCCATCGCGCTGCTGCCGTCGGCCGAAGGCGCCGAGAAGCTCGAACAGGAAGCCGCGGCCATCGACGCCGTGCGCGACGCGTTCGGTCACCTGAAGGTCATCGGCTACGTCGACGTCGCCGAGGGCATGCTCTCGCGCGCCAGCATCGAGCACGACGACGGTGTGGTGCTGCTCGACGCGAAGGGCGTCGACACGTTCCTCAAGAAGGCCGGTTCGGTGCGCGTGTTCGACCGCGAACCGAGCCTCCGCGACATCGAGCGCCAGGCCCGCCAGTGATTCACGTCGCCGGCGCGTGCTTTTTGCGGCGCAGGAACCACGCGAGTGGTCCCCAGAACACCAGGGCCACGATGAGTGCGCTGCCGATGAGCTGAAGCACGGCGAGCAGCACGCTCGCCGCACGCGCGTCGTTCGCCCCGGCGCGTGCAACGCCTCCTGCACTGTGGACGTGTTGGGCAACACGCTCTGCTCAGCACGCAGAACCGGCGGTCGCTGCTCAGCGGCTTGAAGACGAACTGGCCCATTCCTGGCACCGACAGCCCCGGCGCCGAGCTCGAGACTCCCCTGCGCGAGCGGCTCGATGCTGGCCGCATCGACGGTGCGCACCTCGATGTTCACCCCCGAAGCCTCGCGTCGGAGCTCGTGAATCCAACGGTCGAGGAAGACCACCTGCGCGTCGTCAGACGCGACGACGCGGAGGGTTCGACTTACGCGCCGCGGCCGTTCGACCAGGCCCTCATCGCCATGGGTGAGAGCATGGTCGCGCTCGGCGTCGTGCGTTCACCGCGTTGAACCTTCGCGGCGCGCCACGAACCACCCGAAGGCGCCGGCCGTGAAGAACATGATGAGCGAATACACCGCCGCGGGGAACGCCATCGCTCCGTTGTTGAGCAGCTGCGGCGAGGTGGCGAACGCGATGGCCAGGGTGCCGTTGTGAACGCCGATCTCCAGGCCGATGGACGTCGCCTGTCGCGGCTCGACACGAAAGAGCCGCGGCACGAAGTAGCCGATGCCCATGCTGATGAGGTTGAACGAGAGCGCCGCGAGGCCCACCGCGCGGAAGTACGTCTCGACGTTGGCGCGCTCGCGAATGAGCGAGACCACGACCAGCAGCAACAGGAACACCGCGCTGACGATGCGCACCGGCTTGTCGAGCCGGGCTGCGAACGACGGCTGCTTCGCGCGAATGCCCATGCCGATGGCCACCGGAATCAGCACCACCGCGATGACGGTGACGACCTTGGAGAACTGCAGCGGCAGAGCCTGCTCCGAAGCCATGAAGTGCTCGAGCGAGAGGTTCACGATGAGCGGCAGCGTCACCATCGAGAGCACGCTGTTGATGGCGGTGAGCGTGATGTTGAGCGCCACGTCACCCTTCGCGAGGTGCGAGAACAGGTTCGCCGCTGCGCCGCCTGGTGAGGCCGCGAGCAGCATCAACCCCACGGCAAGCACCGGCGTGAGCGAGAACACCTTCGTCAGCGCGAAACACGCGACCGGTAGAATCAGCATCTGACACACGAGGCCGATGCCGACCGCTCTCGGTACTTCACCACGCGCCTGAAGTCGTCGACCGTGAGCGAGAGCCCGAGGGTGGTGACGGCGCTCTGTTCCATGCGCTGCGAACTGTGCCGCAGTTCGCGCGTTCAGCCGCGTTTTCGACCGAGCCACTTCGAGAACACCAACCACGTGGCGGAAAACCCCGCAGCGATGCCGGCGCCGAGCGAGAGCGCGAGCCCGCCCAGCAGGACGCCCGCGCTTTCACCGAGCAGCCCGAAGCCCGTGTGCTTCACCGCGGGGCCGTACGCGAGCCACAACTTCCACGTCATCGCGGTCGCCGCCACGCACACCGTGGTGCCCAGCACGCCCTGCGCGGCGAACGAACCGAGGAGCCCCAGCCACGCGAACTCCGGCTTGCGCCGTGGCCGCAAGACCAGCTCACGCAGTTCGGCGCGCGCGACTTCGCCGCACCACGCGAGTTCGTCTTCGCCTTCGACCCATTCACGCAGCGCCCGATGACGCAGCTCGATGCGAGAAGCACCCGCGTCGCCGAGCTTCACTTCTTCGTACGTGCGCATGAGCGAGCGCAGTTGTTCGTCGTCGTGTTGCCGCGCGAACCACGACGCGAGCGGTACTTCACAGCGACGCTGCGGCAAGGGCGTCGACACTTCTTCGAACTCGGCGAGCAGTGAGCGGCAGAACGGCTCGAGCGACGGGTGCCGTGCCATCGCCGCCTCGAGTCGGCCGCTGACTTCTTCACCACGTACGCGCGCTTCGTTGGCGAGTGCGGCGAGTTCACCTTCGAACTCGCTCGAGGTTCGCGCGGGCCACGCGTCGTGTTCACGGCGACGGCGCAGCACACGAATGACCTGCTCGAGCTCGCGGTCGACACCTTCGAGTACGCGCCGGTCGTCCATGCGTCCTCAACGTGTGTTGGCCACGGCCGTGAGCAGCCGCTCGCGCCTGCGGCTTCAGGGAATGAAGCTCTGCTGGTAGTTCGGGTCTTCCACCGACTGCGCGAACACCGTCGGCTGCAACGGCAACGCGCAATCGAGCATCACCGCCAGCTCGTTGGTTTCCTTGTGGCCGATGCTCGCCTCGTAGGAACCTGGGTGCGGGCCGTGCGGAATGCCCGCCGGGTGGTAGCTCATGGAACCCGGTGACACGCCCTTGCGCGAGGTGAAGTTGCCCTTGCAGTAGAAGATGAACTCGTCGACGTCGACCGACGAGTGCGGGTACGGGCACGGAATCGCTTCGGGGTGAAAGTCCGTCGGGCGCGGCACGAAGCTGCAGATGAGCGCACCACGCGCGGCGAAGGTGCCGTGCCACGTCGGCGGCAGGTGCGTGAGCCCCACGCGCGGCTGGAAGTCGAGAATGTTGAACGCCCACGGGTACACCGTGCCGTCCCAGCCGACCACGTCGAGCGGCGACTCCTTCGTGGTGAAGCCGTGGAACACGTCGCCGCGCTTCACCACCGTCTCGCGAATGCCCTCGTCGAGCGGGCCCACGAACTTCGGCAGCCGGAAGTCGCGGTGGCAATACGGAGCGTCCATGCGCAGCTGGCCGACGCCGTTGCGCCACTGACGTGGAATGTGCGCACCGCCGCGGCACTCGATGTCGAGCCACCACTGCGCGACGCCGGGCTTCGGGATGAAGCGGTGCAGCACCCCGCGCGGCATGTACACGTAGTCACCCTCGCCGAACTCGACGTCACCCATCAGCGTGCGCAACGTGCCGCCGCCCTGGTGGATGTAGAAGAGGTCGTCGCCGTCGGCGTTGATCAGATACGCGCCGTCTTCCGCGCCGGGCTTCGCGATGGCCAGCGTGATGTCGGCGTTGAAGAGAATCGGCAGGCGCCCATCGAGCGTCGACAACTTCGACTGCTCGATGTTCTGCGAGAGGAAGTGGCGCTTGCGCAGGCCCTTCACGTCGGCCGCTTCACGACCCGACCAGCCGTGCCTGGTCTCGATGGGCACCTGACGGTGCGGAGCGTGGCGGTGGTACGTGATGGTGTACGGCGCTTCGAAGCCGTCCTGCGTGATGCAGTGCTCGAAGTGCAGATGGCCCGTGGCGTCGCGAAGCTGAATGTGGTGCTTCTTCGGCACGAGTCCGTTGACGATGCGCTCGATCATGCGCGCGGCTTACCACGCGACCTGAACGCGGTGACCTCGCCAACTTTGCGTGCAAAGGGTGCGTGACCCGCCGCAGCAGTTTCGTCACGTGGGCTTCGCGAAGAACGTGGTGCTGCAGTGCGAACAGCGCAGCGTCGCCGGCCAGCCGGTGGTGCCGTCTTCGATGGTCGAGCGCTCTCGACATCTGGGACAGGTGACGGTGGGGCTCGTCACCTTCACCGTGGGGCGGAACGCGAGGAATGCCAGCACCGGGCCCAGCACCGCGAAGCCCGGCACGAGCACGAAGTGCAGCAGCGGCACGAAGACAGTGGCCACGGCCAGCGCCCAGCACACGACCAACCTGATGGCGGCACGGCCAATACGTTGCCCGAGGCCGAAGGCCGTCACCTCGAGCTCGGCGGTCACCGGGTCACGTTGCGAGTCACGAATCTGCAGAGACACGTTCATGTGCGTTGCCTCGTGTGGGAAGCGTCGAGGCGCTCCACGTGGGCCGCGAGCGGGTCACCATGCCCCCGATGCTCGCGGGTTCTTCCGCGAAGCGACCGCGCCCCTGCAGCGTCGCGCAGCACGACGTCACCTTTCACGCAGGCCATCGGTTGCTCCCAGCCCTGAATCGTCGGGGCTCACGACTTCCTCTTCTTCTCGGGCGCTTCGAAGAACATGGGCGCGGCGCCGTCGACCGCCATCGCCTTCGTGATGGAGCCCAGCGCCTTCGCCAGCACCGCGCGCTGCGCCTTCGGCAACGCCTCGACCGCGGCGATGAGCCGGTGCTGTGGCACGTCGGGCGCCCGGGCGAGCAGCTTCCGAGCCTTTGCGGTGAGCGAGAGCACCATGCGCCGCGCATCGTGCGGTGCGCGTTCTCGCCGCAGCAGCCCGGCCTCGACGAGGCGCGCGACCACCACCGACACGCTGCTCTGGTGCGTACGCGTGCGCGCCGCGAGGTCGTTGAGCGAGAGGCCGGGCGCCTGCGCGACCACCTGCAGCACGAACAACTGCGCGCCGCTGATCTTCAGCCCTGCTTCCGCCTGTCGCGCGCCTTCTCGCAGCGCCTGCAACACCCGGCGGAGCCCATCGAGCACGTCTGTCGTGTCACTGGCCACCACGGTGGCCTAACGCCGACCTTATATGGGAGCCAATATATTCAGCCGGCGGGCCGCTCGACGCTCAGCTCCAGAGGGTGCGGGCTACGGCGTGCACACGGGAGTGTGCGTGATGGTGACCGTCGAGCCTCCCGCGGGCTCGGCGTTGGGCGCGAACACCACGGCGTTCATCGACGCGTCGTACGACCAGCCCGTGGTGACGGGTTGATCATTCACCCTCACTTCGATCGCCGCCGCGCCGGCTGGCGTCGAGGTCAGGAGGAACGACGTGCGGTAGCCACATTCGACGGTGCCGATGCCCGAGAACAAGGCGTTGCCCCAGTCGGCGTTGCACACGTCGGCGAACAGCCCGTTCGAGTTCTGCACGAGCGCCTGGTGCACACCGTCGTCGACACTCTCGACCGCGCAGGTCGACGCGCTGGTCGCGGCGACGGCGGCCCATGACGCGGCCCGGCCTCCGCTGAACGTCTGGAACGCGGTCGCGGGGTTCGGTGACTGCTCGAGCGCGTCGGTGATGCACAGGCCCAGCACACCGCCGTCGCGCGGGGTCGTGCCCTGCATCAACGCCGCCGCCGGGCCAACGCACGCCTCGGTCTCCGAGCTCACCGGCAACGCATCGAACGCCCCCAGCACGCGCTCGAAGAAGTCGACGTCGCGGTTCGAGGTCCACGCGCTGCCGGCGTCGTTGAGCGCGAACCAGACGCCGGCATCGGCTGCACCGTCAGCCGGTGCCACGGCGGCGCGGAGGTCGGCGCAGCGGCCCACCCGGGTCAGCACCTGCCGCAGGTTGTCGCGCGTGTTGGCGCGCCGAGGCGCGAACGACGGCGAGGTGTCGACCATCACCAGCAGGTCGACCACCGGCAGCACGGGCTGAAAGAACGTGTCGACGGCGGGCCGGCCGAGGTCACCACGCGCCTGCAGCGCGACGATGGAGTCCACCCCCTCGGAGGTGATGACCACGGCGCCCGACACCGAGCCCGCGGTGGTCGGCGCGAAGCGCGCGGTGAACTGCAACGGGGTGGCGCCGGTCATCAGCTCACCGTCGGGGAAGGTCGTCACCAGCTCGAAGCCACTGCCGATGAGCCGCGGCGACGTGACCGGAACGGGGCGCGCGCACGCGTTGGAGACGGTGAAGGTGCGCGTCGCCGAATGACAGCCCGTCTTCACCGTGCCGAAGTCGAACGCGTCGGGCGCAATGGCGAGACACGCGACGGCGTCGACTTCGAGCTTCACCGGAATCTCGATGACCGCGGCGCCCGCCGAGCCGATGCGCAACGTGCCCTCCGCCTGGCGCGGCCGGGGCTGCAGCGTGGTGAGCCAGAAGGTGCGGGTCTGGTTCGGCTCGAAGTCGATGGGCACCATCGGAGCGCCGTCGATGCGCATCACGTCGGGCGTGGAGGTGAGCGACAGCAGGTCGATGGAGCAGCGGGTCGCGGCGTCGTTCCTGATGTCCACGCGCGCCGGCATGCCCAGGGGAATCGTGATGTCGCCGGGGGTGGTCAGCTGACACGGCGCGAAGCGCTCGACGACGGCGCGCACGGTGATGGTGCGGCGCTCGGCGCCCGGCTCGTTGCTCTCGACGTGAATGGTCCACGCGCGCGCGCCGACCTCGCCCGGCGACACGGTGATGGGCGCGTCGAGCGCGTCACCGGGGCTCAGCGTGGCGGCCCACTTCGAACAGCCGTCTCCCACGCAGAGCTCGGTCTCGATGGAACGCAGCGCGACCTCGAGCGGTGACGTGCCGACGTTGGTGATGCGGAGCGGCACGGGCACCGAAGGCAGCGGCTGGCCCTGCACGAGCCGGATGAGCCCCAGCGAAATCTCCTCCGGCGCGCTCCAGGTCGGGCCGATGCCGCGACCGCGCAGCTTCGCGCGCGACACCTCGGCGCCGACGAAGACCAGGGCCTCGGCCTCCACGGGCCCCGGCCGGGTGGGCGCGAAGACCACGTCGAGGCTCACCGAGCCGTTCGCGGGCACGACGCGCGTTCCCCGCTGCACGAAGAAGCCCTCGTCGCTGCCCGACACGGTCGTGGTCACCTCGAGGTTCGACGACGTGGGGTTGGTGAGAGTGAGCGGCAGGCTGCGTGACTCGCCGAGCTTCACGTCTTGAAAATCGAGCGCCTCGTCGTGGGTGACGACCGGCTTCGCGCACGCCGCCAACACCACCACCGCCACCGGGAGCCATCGTCGCGTCATGGCGGAGGTCGTAGTGCAGGGCGACGACCTCGCGCCAGCCGGGGTAGGAACGGCACGAATGGCGTTCGCTCCGCACCTGCGTGAAGACCTCGAACGCTTCGAGGCGCTCATCGAGCACCGGCCGCTGTGGCAGCGCGTGAGCGCCATCACCATCGCCTGCCTCGTGCACGGCACCGTGTACTTCGGCGCCAACCATTTTCCGTCACGAGAACCGCGGCTGCTGCAGCTGACGGCCTTCGACCACTGGGTCCCGTTCATCCCGCTGACCGCCATCATCTACATGAGCGCGGTGCCGCTCTCGCTGGTGGCCTTCATGACGCTCAAGCGCGTCATCGACATGCGGCACTTTCTCGAGGTCTTCGTGGTGACGGTGCTGGTGGCCGGCGTGGTGCACTGGGCGGTGCCGACGACCTACCCACGTGAGCTCTTCCCGCTCGACACGGCGGCGCACCCCACGGGCTGGCTGCTGGAGCTCGTGCGTCGCGTCGACACCCCGAGCAGCTGCTTCCCGAGCCTGCACGTGGGCCTCGCGTTCTCGGGCGCGCTGGCGCTGCGGCAGGTTCACCGGCGCGGGTGGTGGGCTTTTCTGGCGTGGGCCGTGGCCATCGCCATCTCGACGTTGACCACCAAGCAACACTACGCGGCCGACATCGTGGGCGGGCTGGTGCTGGCCTTCGTCGCGGTGGGCCTCGTGGAGCGGCTCAACCGCCGCTTCGAGACGCTCGCGAGCATCAGGAAAGCCGAGAGCCGCGCTCCCGAACTGGCGAACGCGGCTCCCGCAGATACGTCGAGCAGCTGATCAGCGGCCGGCTTCGCGCTCGGCCCGCTGCGCGCGCTCGATGCTCTCGAACAGCGCCTTGAAGTTGCCGCCGCCGAAGCCCTTGTCACCCTTGCGCTGGATGATCTCGTAGAAGAACGGGCCCGACTCACGGTCCTTCAAGAGCTGCGAGTTCTCCTTCATGAAGATCTGCAGCAGGTACTGATGCTCCTTGTGACCATCGACCAGAATCTGCAGCTCGCGCAGCTCTTCGATGTTCTCGTCGATGCGCTTGATGCCGCTCTTGTCGAGGCGCTCGGGCAGGTAGTCGTAATAGCTCCTGGGCGTCGACAGGAACTCGAGGCCGCTGGTCTCGCGCATCGACTTCACCGTGGGCACGATGTCGCGAACGATGAGCGCCAGGTGCTGCACGCCTTCGCCGCGCTGATCTTCCACGTACACGTTGATCTGCGAGTTCTTGAAGCGCGGCCGCGACGGCTCGTTGTTCGCGAACTTCACGGTGCTGTGCGGGTCCCACATCACGATGCTCTTGAGGCCCGTGCCGTGCTGGTCGCCCTTGGCGATCTCTTCTTCGGTGTGGAACTTGATGTTCCAGAACTCCTCGAAGCCCATCACGTGCTTCATCCACAGCACCATCGGCTGCAGGGTGCGGAAGTTCGAGGTGATGTGGTCGACCTTCGCGAAGCCGAAGCGGTTCTTGCCGCCCTTGGGCGTGGCGTGCGCCACGAAGCCGGGGAACCAGTCTTCGCAACCACCCTCACGCTGCACGAAGCGGAACGTGGTGTTCCCGAACGGCGTGGTGATGCTGAAGAACGACATCTTGCCGCCCTTCGCGTCGGTGTGACGCTGAATGGCGTCGTCGATGATGGTGCCGCCGCGCTCCTCGAGCAGCTTGAAGGCCTTGTCGATGTCCTTCACGAGGAAGTTCAGCGTGCCGACCCCTTCGGGGTGCTTCTGCAGCCAGCGCCACGCACGGCCACCCTCGCCCACTGGCGCCGAGCAGATGAGCGTGACGTCGTTGGCCTGGAACACCGCCGACTCCTGCCTGCCGCGACTGGTGAGCTCCGGTGACGAGACGCCCAGCTCCGCGAAGTCGAGCAGCTCCGTATAGAAGCGGCGCGTACGGGCCATGTCGTGCACGTACCAGTGCACCGACTCCAACTTGATGATGCCGAGTGATTCCATGGTGCGTCTCCTTCAGGTGTTGACGGCGTCGGGCTGATTCTCGGGCCGTGCTTGTGCAACGAAATCAAGCGTGAGGCAGTGCGCTTCGACGCGCATCAACGTGGGGTACTTCGCGGGGTCGACGCTCGCGAAGCGGCGCGCGCCGAACAGCTGCGGCAACAGGCACGCGTCGGCGAAGGTGAACGAGTCGCCGACCATGAACGTGCCCGCGGTGCTCGCTGCCATCGACTCCAGCGCGTCGAGGCCGTTGCCGATCCACTTCTCGGCCCACTGCTTCGAATCGGCCTTGAGCGTGTCCTTCACGAAGGCCAGCACCTGCAGGTTGTGCAGCGGCTGAATGCCGGAGTTGACCACCTCCACCAGCGCACGCACGCGCGCGCGGTCGACGGCGTTCTTCGGGAACAGCGGCCTCTGCGGGTAGACCTCTTCGAGGTACTCGACGATGGCGACCGACTGGGGAATCAGCTCACCCGAGTCGAGCTGCAGCACCGGCACCGAGTGCCACGGGTTGCGCGAGACGTGCGCTGCTTCGTGCTGCTCGCCCTTGAGCAGGTTGACCGGCGCGTACTCGTACGCGAGGCCCTTGAACGACAACGCCAACCGCACGCGGTAGCTCGCCGAGGAGCGCCAGTAGTTGAAGAGCTTCACGCCTCGGTCATTCGCAATCGGCATCACCCAAGTCAAGGCGTGTGCGAGGGCGCGCCGCGTCATCCGAACGGGTACTCTGTGCGCCCATGCTCCGAGCGTTCATCGTGGTCTGCAGCGTTTGCGCAATGACGGTCTTCGCCGCGCCAAAAAAGGCGGCGCCGAAGGGAAAGAAGCCGGCGGCCGCAGCGAATGCGCCCGCGGTCGATCAAGCAAAGCAGGACCTGTTGAAGGCGGTGCTGGCGGGCATTCAGAAAGACGTCGCCAACTGCGTGGTGGGCAACGAGGCCGACCGCCCCGGTGAGTGGAAGCAGAGCGTGGCGGTGAAGGTCACGCTCGATGCGCACGGCTCGGTGATGGAGAACAAAGTCACGCTCGACCCCGAGACGGCCGACGCCAAAGACACGGGCAGCTGCGTCGAGGCGCTCGTCAAGGGGCTCAAGTGGCCCGCGCCAAACGCGCCACTCACCATCGTGGAGAGAGAATGGACCTTCGCCTTCAAGTGACCCTGCTGCTGGCGCTCGGCGCATGTGGCCGAACGTCGACCGTCGACGCCGGCGTGGTGGCGCTCGACGCGTCGGTGGTGGTGCCTCGTGATGCGGGGCTCACGGCGTGTGAAGCCGCGCCCTTCGGCGTCGACTGCTGCCGCAACGGTCAACGCGTGACGTCGGCGCGTTGCGTGAACGGCGCGCAGGTCTGTGACGACGGTGCGCCGTGTTCGTGTGGTGGCGTGGCGCAGACCTTCAACTGCGTCGACTTCTGCGGCACCGACGCCGTCAGCGGCCCGGAGTGTGTCAACGGCGTGTGGCGGTGCGCGAGCGGGCTCATCAGCACCAGCACCTGCCCGGCGGGAACGTGTTGGGGCCTGCCCGGCGACTGCTGCCAACAACCGCGCTGCGAAGCCGGCGAGTGGAAGTGCGCCGCCATCGAGTGTTGATCAACGTCGCGCTTCGGCGTCGAGCCCGGCGACGAGGGCGCGCACCAGCATGCCGCCTTCACGCAGCGCGGCCAGCGAGTGTGGCCGGGCGAGGCGTGACGCGACGCGCCCCCAGCGATGCATGGCGCGCAGGTTGAGCCGTCTTCCCTGCGGAGAGAGCGCGAAACGCGGCGAGCGGGCGTGCGCGGCGTTCTTCTCGCGCAGCAGCAGCCCTTCTCGCACCATCACGTCGACCTGCTTCTGCACGCCCTGCCGCGTGAGCCGCAGCTCGCTGGAGATCTCCGGCACGGTGAGCGCCTGGCCCGCCCGGGCGACGGCCGCGAGCACGCCCCACTGCGGCTGCGTCACGCCCACGTCGCCGGCGATGTCGGCGCCGACGACCTGAAGCGCCGCGTGGAACTTCAGCGTCTCGAGCACGAGATCCGTCACCAGTTGATGCCCGGGCAGCTTGATCATGCGGCGTTCCGCTACTGACTCGGCGCCGACCTGACAACAGGTTGTCATGTGACATGTCGCAATCTGCGAATCGACGAAACAACCATCTGGCAGTGGCGAGACCTCGTCGCCCCGAGGAAATCACTCGGAGTGGAGACGTGAGATGTCCGGTCAGTACGACATGCAGGTGGAAGCAGATCTGGAGTTCGACGGCACCGCGCCCGGTGACGTCACGGTGGTGGCGCCCGCGCGGTTGCGCTTGAGCGGCACGGTGCTGGGCTCGCTCTACGTGGAAGCAGGCGCCAAGGCCGAAGTGACGGGCCGCGTGCTGGGCGCCGTCATCAACCGCGGGTTCGTGTTGCTGCGTGGAGTCGTCGGCGCGCTGCGGAACGAGGGCGGCGTGTCGGTCATCGACGAAAGTGCAGAGCTGGAGTTGCCGTGAACGCAGTGCAGTTCGACGAAGTGAAGGTGTTCAGCGTCACCCTGGCGCGCGAGCGCGAGAGCCTGGGGGAGCACATCACGCAGTGGTTGAAGGACCACCCCTCGGTGGTCGCCGTGGGCCGTGAAGTCACGCAGAGCAGCGACCGCGAGTTCCACTGCCTGACCATCACCCTGTTCCTGCAGCGCACCGGAGAGAAGGACCCGGTGACGCCCACGCCGCGCGTGTACACGTTCACGCCAGAGAAGCGACACCGGCGCTGATCAACCGCGCGGCGGCAGGGGCACCAGCATCGACACCTTCTTCTGGTGTTCGGCGTACGCGGGCCGGCGCGCGAGCGAGCGCTTCTCGGCCATGGGAATGGTCGCGCCCAGAAAGAGCGCCACCATCGACGCGAAGCCGATGCCGGTCCACCACGGGGCGCCGGCCGCGAGCCCGAACAGGTACAGGCCGAGCCAGAAGCCGATCTCCCCGAAGTAGTTCGGGTGCCGAGACCAGGACCACAGGCCCACGTTGCAGATGCCTCCGTCGGGCGTCGAGCGGCGGAAGGCGCGCAGCTGCTCGTCGGCCACCGCTTCGATGACGATGGCGCCGAGGGTCACCAGCGCCGCGACGACATCGAGCCAACCGAAGCCCGCAGGCGCCTCCACCACCGCCGTGTAGAGCGGCACCACGCCGATGAAGACCAGCACCGTCGGGAAGAGGTGGAGAGCGACCAGGCTCACCACCCCCAGAGCATGACGAGCGAGAGCACCAGCAGCTGGCGCGTGGTCAGACCATCGCGGTGACCGGGCCCCAGCGTCAGCCACGCCACCACCGCCGCCGGCGCGACCGACCAGTACGCGTCGTAGAAGCTGGTGTTCGAGAACGCGCGCGAGAAGACGAAGATGGCGATGGTCGCCACCACGTCGGCGGCGCCGACCGCGAACAGAGGGTGCCGGTCCTGGAAGAAGTGGAGCGTGGCAGCGGCCGCGGCGTGGGCGACGACGTACGCCAGCCCGACCCACGCGAAGCCGGACCACGGGCGATTCTCGACGACGGCGACGGACATGAGCGGCCGAATGGCACGCACGCCGCGAGCAGGCCACGAGTTTTCGCTACAACCCGCGCCGTGGCCGACCCCGACAAGCTGCTGCGCAACGGAGTGCCGATGGTGGCGGGCGTGGTGCTGTTGAGCGTCGCCGGGTGGCTGCACCACCGCGATACGGTCGAGCGCGCGCACTGGGTCGAGGTGCGCGGCACCATCGTCGAGGTGACCCGCGAGCGCGACGGCGAGAACTGGGCGCCCGTCGTGGAGTTCGAAGCGAACGGCGAGCGGCTGCGGAGCACCGGCATGTACAGCTCGAGCAAACCGGCGACCGGCGGGCCGCTGTTCGTTCGTTACGACCCCGCAGCGCCGGCGAGCTCGGCGCAGGTGCTCGGGGCGCTCGACGGGTTGGTGCTGCCGTCGGTGGTGCTGCTGGGCTTCATCGCGCTGGTCGGCGGCCTCGTCGGCGCGGTGCGTTCGCGGCGCGAACCCGACTGAGGCTCACGCCGCGACGGGCGGGCCGAAGCACACGTGGTGATTGCAGCCGGTGATGGCCGGCGTGACCACACAGCTGTCGACCTGCGCGCCTTCCACGGTGGTCAAGGTCATCGCGGAGAGCGCCCCGGTGCATTGATCTGCCGGGCCGTTCACGTCGACGCACACTCCGGAGCTGCCCACGGTGGGAATGCACGCGGCGCTCACGTAGCTCGGCGAGGGGACACAGGTGCTGCTCTGCGTGCACGCGCCTCGGTTGAACAGCCGGCAGGCGAGGTTGGTTTCACACTCTGCAGGCACGACGGTGAACTTCAACGCGAAGTTCATCAACGAGGTGCCCTGGTACTCGCAGGCCATCACGTCGTCGTCGGGGCGGAGGTCGAGCGTGAATTCGCCCGTCTCGGTGGGCGTACCGGTGACGCGGATCTTTCCGCCCGACACGTCGACCGTCATCCCGGGCGGAGGCGTGCCCCGCTGCTACAGCGGTCCCACCCCCGAACCGATGATCAGCGTCGCCTCGTAGCCGGCGCCGAGCTTGAAGGTCTGAGAAGGCGAATCGCCCTGGTCGGCGTGGAACTCCTGACACATCGGCGAACACGACGAACACGCCAATGCAACCGCAGCCACGATGAGTGTCTTGTGCATCGGCGAACCATACGTAGCGCTCACTCAGCGCAGCAGCGAAAACCCGTGGAGTAGTCCCAATGCGACACGTCGTGCGCGGTGGTCGCATAGAGGCAGCCGTTCCCGTTGATGCGGGTGTCCACGTAGAAGCCGCCGCGGAAGGTGCCGGCGCCGTTCGAGGTCCACTCGTGCAGGTTGCCCATCATGTCGAAGAGCCCTTCGCTGGTGACGCAGCCTGCGTGTGAACCGGTGCGCGCGAGCGAGTCGGCGAGCTGGTTCAGACACGGGCTGTCGATGTGGCTGTAGATCCACGAAGCGCTGGTTCCGTAGAGCTCGACGGCCGGGTGCGGCGCGCGCGCGTCGTTGCACACGCCGTTCATGCGCATGTTGCCGTAGGGGTAGGTGAAGTTGTTCGGGCCGCGACACGCGCGCTGCCATTCAGCGTCGGTGCACAGGCGCTTGCCGGCGTTCACGCACGCCGCGGTGGCCTGCACTTGATTGATGGCGCTCTGTGGCGCGGCGCCTTCGAGCGAACGGGCGCGCATGGGCCGCGAGCCTGGGTTGTGAAACGGCGACCACGCGCCGCCGTCGAGTTGTTCGAGCGACGCTTCGTAGCGGTCGACGCAGAAGGTGTTGATGCGCACCATGCCGTCGGGGCAGCCGCCAGTGCCGGGCCGCTCGGTGAGGCCGGTGTTCGGCGTGGGTCGCACGTTGGGGTCGCAAGTGGTCGTGTAGCGCGGCGTACAGCAGCGGATGTTCGAGGCACCGGGGCAGAGGCCGGCAGTTGATGAACGCGTCTCGACGCATTCAGCGACGTCGATGCAGGTGCCGGGAATGTTGTTCGCGGTGCAGGTGATGGTGGTGCCGCCATCCGGAACCCCGGCGTCTTCGCCGCTCCCAGCATCACCGATGAGGCCCGCGTCGAAGAATCCAGCGTCGGCGATCGGTCCTGCGCCGGTGTTCAGCCCAGCGTCGGGGACGCCGGCATCGTCTTCCTCGGAAGTCTCGGCGCCGCACGCGACGACGAGGAGAATGAGAGCGGCTCGCCAACGCATACGGCCAGTAGACCACCGCACACATTCAATGTGCGCGGCGGTACCATGACCGCATGCGGCACGACGCAGAGCAGAGCGCGCTTTTCACCGACATGACGCCGAAGGCGAAGGCTCGATACCTCGAGCGAATTCGCGCGACGCCGCCGCGGGAGAAGCTGGAACGTGCCCTCCGTCTGTCGGAAATGGTTCGCAGCGCAACGATGACCGATGTGCGCCGCCAGAACCCCGGCGCTTCCGAAGACGAGATTGCCAGCGCGTTCATCCGCCGCGTGTACGGCGACAAACTCGCTGACCGCTTCTCGGCACGTCGACGCCGATGAAGGTCGAAGACTCGACGTTGGTCGTGGTGCGTGCGCTCGAACGGCTCGGCGTGCGGCACTACGTGACTGGCTCCATCGCCAGTTCGCTACACGGCATTCCACGCGCCACCAACGACGCCGATGTCGTCGCTGCCCTCTCACTTCAACACTTCGCGAAGCTGCAAAAGGAACTCGGAGCTCGATTCTTCGTCGATGAAGACGACTTCCGATTTGCCGTGGAGTCCGAACGGTCGTTCAACCTCGTTGACGAGGTCGAGCTCGCCAAAGTCGACGTCTTCTGCGTTCGAGCAGTCGACTATCAGGCCGAAGCATTTCAACGAGCGGTTCCGTTGGAGCTCGAGCCCGATGATCCCTTCACGACGGTGGCCGTCGCTTCGGCATCCGACGTGATTCTCTCCAAGCTTCGTTGGTACCGACTCGGAGGCGAAGTCTCTGAACGTCAGTGGAGCGATCTGCTGGGCGTCGTGGCAGCGCAGCAGGGCAGGCTCGACGAACCGTACCTTCGTCGCTGGGCTTCAGCGCAGGGGACGCTCGACCTTCTCGAGCGCCTCCTCACGACGAGCTGATCACTTCTTCTCGTCGACGCCCAACGCTTCCGCCAACCGACCCTCTGCCGCCGCGAGCTCGACCTTGCGCACTTCCAACTGACTGCGCGCCTGCGCCGCCGACGACGCGGCGAAGAACCGCTTGCTGTCGATGTCACTGACCTCGAGCGACGTGGCGAGCCCCGATTCGTACGCCGAACCAATCTGCCGCTGCGCGCGCGTGGCGAGGTTCGACTGGGCTTCCGCCTGCGCCAGCGCGACTTCAGCGGCGGTGAGGTTGGTCTTCGCACCGAGCCAGTTGGCGCGCGCCTTCGCACGTGACGCTTCGAGCTTCGCGCGGCCCTCCGCGGTCTTGGCGTCGTTCACGTTGAGCTCGACCATGCGGCCACCGCGATCGAACAACGTCCACTGCGCGGCGATGATGCCGTCGAACATCCAGTTGGTGTTCGCGAAGCCCTTGTTCGAGTTGTAGCTGCCCTTGGCCTGCGCGATGAGCGACGGCAGCCACGAGATGCGGTCGTAGCGATTGAACGTCTCCATCGACTGCAGGCCCGCGAGGCTCGCCTTGATGAGGTACGTGTTCTCCCACGGCGTGTCGGCTTCGTTCGCCGCCGTGACGTCCACGCGGGTGGCGTTCCCGTCGAGCGGGCGAATGGGCTCACCGACCAGCGCCTCGAGCATGGCCAGCAACGCGACCTTCTGGCCCTGCACCGTCGCCAGCGTCGCGCGCGCCTGCGCGGTCTCACTCTGCGCACGCAAGAGCGCGATGTCGGTGGTCATGCCCAGCTGCGCCTGACTCGTCGCGTCCTTCTCGCGCTTGAGCGCCACGGCTTCGGCGTCTTTCGCGGCGTCGGCGATGGAGGCCAGCCCTTCGATGCCCAGGTAGATGCGCGCGACGTTCAACATCACCTGCTCGCGCGCCTCGAGCGAAGCGTACTTCGCGGCCTCGGCCGATTGATCCGCCGCGGGCAACAGGAACATCTGCGGCGTGAACAGGGTCTGCGTGATGATCAGGTTCGCGTACAGCGAGTTGCGCGCCACGATGGTGGTCGGCTTGAGCTCGCCGGAGATGGCGTCGGTGAAGCCCTGCTTCACGGCGGCCAGCGCCTGATCATTCGGCGCGACGGGAAAGCCGTAGGCCGGCCCGGTGCCGCGGATCGACGCGTCGATGACGCCTTCGAAAGCGGCCACGAACATCGACGGGTCGAACTTCTGCTCGGCGGTGGTGTGCACGTAGCTGGCCGACGTCGTGATCTCCGGGAGCACCGCCGACAGCACCTGGCGCGATCTGGCGACGATCTGCTCCGACGACGCGCGTGCGGCCGCGAGGTCGGCGCTCTTCGAGTCGGCGAGGCGCAGCGCCTCCTTCAATGACACCGGCTTGCGCGTCGCCATGAACGCCGCCTCGAGGTCGACCGACGCCGGAGCCACCGGCGCGGTCTTCGGCAACGGCACCTCGGCGAACGACAGACCCGAGGCGAGAATCGACAACAACACGAGGCGCTTCATGGCGTGGGCTCCGCGACGACTTCTGCTTCTTCTTCCTTGCCGATACGGAACTTCTTCGGCGTCAGCTTCTCGAACACCGAGAACAACAGCGGCACGACGAACAACGTGAGGAACGTCGAGGTGATGACGCCACCGATGACACCGATGGCCATCGGCGCGCGGAACTCGAAGCCGACACCACGACCGACGGCGGTAGGCACCATGCCGATGGCCATGGCCGCCGAGGTCATGAGAATCGGGCGCAAGCGGCGGGGCCCTGCGTTGAGCAGCGCCTCGTTCAACTCCTGCCCGGCTCGCAGGTTCTGCAGCGTCTGGTCGATGAGCAGAATCGCGTTCTTGGTCACGAGGCCGACCAGCAGGAACAGGCCGATGATGGCGCCCAACGTGAGCGACCAGCCGGTGATGAAGAGCGCGAGCCCCGCGCCGATGAGCGCGAGCGGAATCGACATCATCACCGTGATGGGGTGCTTGAAGCTCTCGAACTGCGAGCCGAGCACCATGTAGAGAAAGATGACGGCCAGCACCATGACCACCGCGGTCGAGGCGTTCTGCTCGCCGAGGATCTTCATCATGCCGTCGTAGAACAGCGAGTAGCCCTCGCGCGGCGGGTTCTTCGTGAACTCGTCCTTGATGCGCGTGGCGACCTCACCGAGCGAGGCGTTCTCGGACGGAGCCGCGAGCACCATCACGCGGCGCTGACGATTCCAGCGCTCGATGACCGACGGCGCCTCCTTGATGGAGATGGACGCCACGTCGCCGATCGACCGCGGGCCTGAAGGCGTGAACACCTCGAGCATGGCGAGCGACTCGGGGTTGGCGCGGTCCTTCTCGGTCAACCGCACCACGATGTCGGTCTCTTCGTTGCCTTCGCGCAGCTTGCCGGCGACCTGGCCGTTCATCGCCAGGCGCAGCTGCATGCCGAGCGCGCCGGCCGACAACCCGTTGTCGGAAGCCCGTTCGCGGTCGATGTCGATGGCGAGCTCCGGCTTGGGCGGGTTGGCCACCACACGAATGTCGGTGAGCATCTTCTTGCCGTCGGGCGTCTCCATGCTGCGGAGCGTGTCGGCGATTCGGTTCGCCTCGTCGCGCAGCCCGTCGAACTCGGGGCCCATCACGTAGATCATCACCGGGAAGAAATCGCCGACGCCTTCGAGAATCGGCGGGTCGATCATCGCCACTTCGGTCGCGGGCAGTGAGTTGAGCCGCTCGCGCGCCGCGTCCTTCATCTCGCGAATGGTGGGCATCACGCGTTGACCACGCGGCTTGGTGAGCACGCGGAAGCGCACGTTGTTGGCGCCGCCGCCCATGCCGTTCGGGTCAGCGCCGACCAGCGCGTAGATGTCGGTGACGTCGGGCATCTCGCGCAGCATCTCTTCGGCCTGAATGGTGCGGCGCTCGGTCTCTTCGACGCTCGCGCCTTCGGGCAGCTTCAGGTTCACGATGAAGGTCGACGTGTCCTGCGGCACCATGAAGTCGTTGCCCAGCGTCATCGACACGCCGACCGAGCCGCCGATGATGACCAGGGTGATGACCGCGGTCTTCCACGGGTTCAAGAGCGTCCACTTCAGGAGCCGCGCGTAGAAGCGCTCCATGGCCTCGAAGGTGTTGCGGAAGAACTTCGCCACCTTCGGCTCGTTGGCGTGGGCATCGGGCCCGAGCGCCTTCGACAGCCGCGCCGACAACATGGGGTCGAGCGTGAAGCTGATGAACATCGAGATGATGACGGCCGCCGAGATGGTGAGGCCGAACTGCTTGAAGAACTGGCCGACCATGCCGGGCATGAACGCCACCGGCACGAACACGGCGACGAGCGAGAACGTGGTCGCGAGCACGGCGAGGAAGACGTCCTTCGTGCCCTTCGACGCGGCGTCGGCAGGCGACTCGCCCATCTCGAGCCGGTGGGTGATGGCTTCACGCACCACGACCGCGTCGTCGATGAGCAGACCGATGGCCAGCGAGAGCGCCAGCAGCGTCATCTGATTGAGCGAGTAGTTGAGCAGGTACATCACGAAGAACGTGCCGATGACCGAGGTGGGCAACGCGAGCGAGCTGATGAAGGTGCCGCGCACGTCGAGCAGGAACATCAAGATGATCAACACGGCCATGAAGCCGCCGAAGATCAACGCCACCCACACCTCGTGGCTGTTCTCCTTGATCAACACCGACGAGTCGATGAGCAGCGACGTCGAGAAGTTGTGACCCATCTGCGGGGTGAGCTCGGCGAGCTTCTCTTTCACCTTGTCGCTGACCAGCACGGTGTTCGAGCCCGGCTGCTTGATGATCTCGAGCATCACCGCTTGCTTGCCGTTGAGCCGCGCGATGGTGCGGCGGTCGGACACGCCGTCGGTCACCGTCGCGATCTCATCGAGGCGAACCTGGGTGCCCAGCTGCGTGTTGCGCGAAATGGGGAGCAGGCCGATCTCTTCGGCCGTCTTGAACTGCCCCAGGCTGCGCACCGTGAGCTCGGTGGGCCCGAGGTCGAAGCGGCCGGCGGGAACGTCGACGTTCTCCATGCCGATGCGTTCGGCGACGAGCGCGGGCGCGATGCCGGCCGACTTGGCCTTGTCGAGGTCGACGTCGACGCGGATTTCCCGGGTGTCACCGCCGAGCGCGCGCACCTGGGCGACGCCTTCGATCTGCGCCAGCGAGGGCTCGAGGCGGTCCTTGATCAGCTGCCGCAGCTTCGTCGACTCGAGGTCGGCGTTGACGGCGTAGGTGAGAATGGGCGCGGCGCCGATGTCGATGCGCGAGACCTTCGGCACGTCGGCCTCTTTGGGGAGGTTCTGCACGCCGGCCACCTTGTCGCGCACCTCCTGCACCGCGCGGTCGATGGGCATCGTCAGCTTGAACTGCACGAACACGAGGCCGACGTTCTCGCGCGCGAAGCTCTGGATGTTGTCGACGCCCTGAATGCCGGCCACCGCGTCTTCGATGGGCTTGTTGATCTGCGACTCGACCTCCGACGGGCCGGCGCCGCGGTACACGGTGGTCACCGCGACGAAGGGAAAGCTCACGTCGGGGAAGAGGTCGGTGCCGAGGCTCGACACGCCGACCAGGCCGAGCACCACCAGCAACAACGACAGCATGGTGGTGAAGACCGGGCGTTTGATTGAAAGGTCTGAGAGCGTCATCGCTGTCCCTCGCTCAGCGGTTGGCCTTCGCGCCGTCCTGCAGCGCGGAGGTCGGATAGTCGACGACGGTCGTGACCGGGCTCTGCGGCACCACGGTCACGCTGGTGTTGGCGCGCTCCATCACGCTCACCGTCACCCGCTTGAGCGTGCCCGCGTCGTCGACGGTGAACACGTGATCGCCCCCGCTGGTGCCGAGCGCCGTGGAGGGAATCACGATCGCCTGCCGCGCCTCACCCAATGGAATGGACACACGCGCCAACGTATTGGCCACGAAGCGGCCGTCGGCGTTGGGAATGGTGATCTCGAGCGGCACGCGGCGGGTCTGCGGGTCAGCCGACGGCAGCACGACCTTCACGGTGGCGTCGTCGGTCGCCGCACCGGAGCCGATGGCTTCGACGCGCACCTTGAGGCCCGCGTGCACGAACTGGCGCACCTTCTCGGGCACGGTCACCTTCAAGATGAGCGGGTCCAACTGCATCAGGATGAACACCGGCGTGCCGGGGCCCACCATGCCACCCGGGTTGTCGGGCGCGTCGACCACCGTCGCGCCGAACGGAGCCGACAGGAAGTGTTTGCGCTGCCCGGCCCTGGCCTGCGCGAGCCCGGCCTGCGCCTGGAGCACCTGCGCCTTCGCCGCCTTGCCCTGCGTGTCGGCCTGACGGAACTGCAGATCAGACACGCTGCCTTCGGCCTTCAGCTTCTCGTTGCGCGCGGCCACGTCGAGCGCGAGCGCGGCGCCGGCTTCGGCAGCGGCCAGCCCGGCTTCGGCCTGCGCGACCTGGGCGTTGATGATCTCGGTGTCGAGATTTCCGAGCGCCTGACCGGGCTTCACCACGTCGCCCTTCGACACGCGGCTCGCCGACAGGCGGCCACCGACCTCGAAGCCCAGCGGCAACATGCGCGAGGGGCCCAGCTGACCGGTCACGTTCTCGCGCGCGTTGGCGGTGACGGGGCGCACGTTCACCACGCGCAACTTCGAGGCGGTGATGGCGCCTTCAGCGAACGCCGGAGCTGCAATCAACGCCAGGACGGCAATCGTCTTCTTCCACATGAGTTTCATCGCTTCTTCCGAGGGGAAACGGTCTTCTTCTTCGGTTCTGATTTCTTCTTCGCAGCGGCCGGCATGCGGCGCGGCGAGAGGCCTTCGGTGAGCACCGCCTGAAGCGCGCCGACCCACGGCGTGAAGTCGGGCTTCTCGGGCAGGTCGACCAGCTTGCGCGCCATCATCATGTACGTGCCGACCACCATGTGGCCGAGCAGGTCGCCGGGAACGTCGTCGCGAATGAGCCGCGCCTTCATCAGCGCGCCGCACTCGCGCGAGACGCGGGCGACCTGCGCGTCGATGAGCTCCCACAGCACGCCTTCGAACTCGGTGCCCGACGAGCCGCGCAGCAGCACCGCGCACACGTCGCGCCATTCCCAGAGCAGCTCGAGCAACGCGAGGTCTTCCCGGCGGTCGACCGCGGCCACGGCGTTGCCCCACGAGATGCCGTTGATGCGCTTGCCGCTCATCTCCGTGCGGTACGCCTCGTCGCGCGAGTTGGCGTGCACCGTCACGTGCTCCATCAGCTCGGTGACCAGCGACCGGAACAGCGCTTCTTTGCTCTCGAAGTGCAGGTAGAAGGCGCCCTTCGAGAGGCCGCACGCAGCGGTGATGTCTTCGACCCGCGCGCGCATCAGGCCGTTCTTGACGAACTCGCGCCGCGCGGCGGCGATGAGAGAGCTTCTGGCGTTGGGATCAGCGATTCGAGCCACGGTGACGCGCGTCAGTAACCCACGAGTCATAAATTTCCATCTGTTTCTGAACCGTGGGTCAGGAATTCTGATGGCTCCGTCCACGTAGCCAGAAAATTGCGCCGTCGACCGACGGAACTACCTTGGCCCACATGCGCAACAACCTGATCAGCCTCTGTGTCGCGGTGTCGCTCGCAGCCTGCGGGCCGGCGGTGGTGGACGAGTTGAGCGAGAAGAAGAACGGCCGTTGTCTGTCTCTTTCCGAGCCGGAGGGCAGCTCGGGCCTGACGACGGGCATGCCCTCGCGCGTGTCGTGGCTGTTCAAGGTGGACACCTGCGGCGGTGAACCGGTCGCGGGGCTCACGGGCGCGCAGTTCGAGATCTACGAAGACGGCAAGAAGGTCAGCGCCTTCGAATCGCAGCAGCGCGTGGCGCCGAAGGGTGAGCGCTTCCGTCTCTATTCGGTGGTGCTGCTCGACCTGTCGGGCTCGATGCTGCGCTCCGGCGACTTCCCTGCCCTGCAGACGGCGGCGGCGCGCTACCTCGACACGGCGCTCGCCGATGGTGGCGATGGTCACCGCGTGGCGTTGATGACCTTCGATGGCCGCGCGCAGCCGCAGGTGCTGGTGCCGTACACCTCGAACCGCGCGACGCTCCAGGCCGGGCTCGATTCGTTGTCGGTGACCGAGTGCCGCGCGTCGGCTGATTGTTCGGCGTTCCCCGAGCGGAAGACGTGCGCGGGTTGGCGCTGCGTCGATGATTCGACGAACCTGAATGGTGCGGTGGTCGGTGCGGTGGGCGCGCTGCAGTCGGAGCTGGACAACAGCGAGGTCGCCTGGCGCGACGGTGCGCTGGTCATCTTCACCGACGGTACGGATCAGGCGGCGCGCATCTCGGCGGCTGACGCGAAGCGCGCGGTGACCTCGTCGAAGGCGCACGTGTTCACGGTCGGCCTCGGCGGCGAGGTCGACGAAGCGGCGCTGAAGGCCTTCGGTAAAGACGGCTACTGGCCGGTCACCAAGGCGGAGCAGTTGAGCTCTGCGTTCACCGAGATCGCCGCGCGCGTGTCAGGGCTCGCCAACCGCTTCTACGTGCTCGAGTACTGCTCGCCGAAGCGCAACGGCACGCACGCGCTCGAGGTGAAGGTGGTCGTCGAGACGGAACGTGACGGCAAGCTGACGGGCACCCTGTCGAGTCAGTTCGACGCGACGGGCTTCGAGTCTGGCTGTGAGCTCTGAGCTTTCGGCAGCGTCGAAGAAGAAGATCGCGCAGCTCAAGGCGAGCGCGCGCTTCAAGCGCTATGACAAGAAGTCACAGACCTCTGAGCTGGCTGAGCTCACCGAGACCCTGCTTCGGCATCAGCGAGTGGAAGCGGCGTTCGACAATCACACCATCGACGATGACTACCTGATGTCGCTCACGATTCACGACGGCGGCGTTCTCGGCGCGTGGCGACTGCTGTCGCTCGTAGAGAGTGAAGCGCTCGAGATCGGCGAGACGAACACCGCGGAGCTGAAGGCTGTCGCGAAGAACTACGCGAAGGCCAATGTGGAGGGCTACTCGAAGACGTGGCTCTTCGCGGTCGGCAAAGGTGGCCGCGCGCTCGGCTTTCTCGCCGACTTTCGTGGCTACGTGTTCGAGCTCGGCGCGAACGGGAAGACGAAGCGAATCGCGGAGACGTATCTCGACTGGCTCGAGGCGGTCGTCGAAGCGGCCGACTGAAGCTCCTCCGGCATTGAGTAAGTTGACCTGCGTCAACTAAGTGCCATTCCGTGACTTCACGAGCTGCAGACACCCTGCGCGTCTTCAACCGCTTCTACACACGGCTGGTCGGCGTGCTGAACGACGAGCACCTCGGCACCGGTCTGCCGCTCGGCGAAGCGCGAATGCTGTTCGAGATCGGCCAGCTCGCGCCCATCGAAGCGCGTGGGCTGGAAACGCACCTCGCGCTCGACGCGGGCTACGTGAGTCGCCAAATCGCCGCGCTCGAAAGGCGCGGGCTGATCAGCCGCAAGGCCGCGCCCCACGACACGCGCCGCAAACGCATCTCGCTCACCGCCAGGGGGAAGAAGAAGCTCGCGCAGCTCGACGCCGTGTCGGATCACGCCGCGCAGCAGTTGGTGAAGAAGCTCGACGCCGCGAAGCAGGAACGGCTGATCAACGCGATGCTCGAAGTGCAGCGACTCCTCGACGACGAACCCGACATCGAAGATGAACCGGCCGATTCGGTGGAAGCACGCGCGTGCCTCAACGCGTACTTCGCAGAGCTCGAGCGCCGCTTCCCCGAAGGCTTCGATGCTTCCGCCAGTGTGAGCGCCGATGTTCATGAAGTGACACCGCCGCGCGGTGCGTTCGTGGTGGTGCGCGTCGGAGGACGGCCTCGCGGCTGTGGCGCAGTGAAAGTGCTGAACGACGGCTTCGGTGAAGTGAAACGCATGTGGATTCACCCCGAACTGCGCGGCCGTGGAATGGGCCGACGGCTGCTCGAAGCACTCGAGGCGCGCGCGAAGTCACTCGGCGTCAAGCGCGTGCGGCTCGACACCAGCGCGCATCTTCCCGAGGCCATTCGGCTCTACGTGGGGGCCGGCTACCGCGAAATTCCCGCGTACAACGACAACGCGTACGCTGCGCACTGGTTCGAGAAGAAGGTGTAAGGGCGCGCATGCAGTCAGAAGCCCGCTGGGGCGCGGTGTTCTCCATCGCGTTCACCATCTCCGCGTTGATCACCGCTGAGTTGTTGCCGGTGAGCGTGCTCACGCCGATGGCGTCGGGGCTGTCGGTCTCCGAAGGTCTCGCAGGGCAATCCCTCACGGCCACCGCATTCGTCGCCATCTTCGCGAGCCTGATGATGACGCGGGTGACGAAGGGCATCGACCGCCGCGTGGTGGTGATGGCGATGACCGCGGTGATGGTGCTGTCGAACGTGCTCGTCGCGGCGGCTCCGAACTTCGTGGCGTTGATGCTGGGCCGACTGCTGCTCGGCATTTCGCTCGGCGGTTTCTGGTCGATGGCGGCGTCGCTCACCATGCGACTGGTCCCCGAAGAAGACGTGCCCCGCGCGTTGTCCATCGTCTTCGGCGGCGTGAGTGTGTCGCTGGTCATCGCGGCGCCCATCGGCACGATGTTGGAGGCCGCGTTGAGCTGGCGTGCCGCGTTCTGGTTCGCGGTCCTCGTCGGGGTCATCGCGCTGTTGTGGCAGTGGCGAACGCTGCCTTCGCTGCCCGCGCCCGACGACGCCCCGACGGGTGTGTGGCCGGTGACGAAGCGGCCCGGCGTGGCGATGGCGATGCTCTGCGTGCTCCTCTCGTTCGCCGGGCAGTTCGCGTTCTTCACGTACATGCGCCCGTTTCTCGAACAGCAGGCGCACTGCGACGTGACGGAGCTGACGACGCTCCTGTTGATCTTCGGCGTGGCGAACTTCATCGGCACTTCGGCGTCGTCGCGCGTGCTCGGCAAGAAGCTGGTGACCACGTTGATGCTCGCGCCGTTCTCGCTCGTGGTGTGGGCGCTGGCGTTGATGTTCTTCGCGACGTCGCCGGTGACGGCGGGCGTGTTGCTGGTGCCGTGGGGGCTCTCGTTCGCGGTGGTGCCGGTGGGCTGGTCGACGTGGATCACCCGCAACGTTCCCGACGACGCCGAGAACGCGGGCGGGCTCCAGGTGGCGACGATTCAGCTCGCGAACACCGCGGGTGCGGCGATTGGTGGGGTGGCGCTCGAGAGCGGAGGTGTGGCGGCGCCGCTGGTGGTCGCAGCGGTCGTGTTGTTCATCGCCGGTGCGCTGGTGTGGCGATTCTTGCCCCGAAGCTGAGCACCGAAGGGAAGGCGTGCATGAAGCGGTGGCTGGTCGTGGCGGTCGTGATGGCGGCGGCGTTGGTGAGGTTGGTGATCTGGCTCGGGGACAGCGACGTCGCGACGGAGCCGCAAGCGAGCTCCGGGACGAATGAACGCGTCCCCCGTCGTGATGCAATCGAAGTGGAACGAGCCCATCACGGCGCGTGGCTCACGACGGTTGAGCGACGTGGTGTCGCGCGACGGTGCGCCGGTGTCTGGCGTCATCGTCACTTCGCTGCAGGCCCATGGCGCCGATGTGCTCTCGGACCTGCCGTGTGAGTACGACAACCACTGCGGCCAGAAGCTGCTGCAGTGCGCATCCGCCGCAGATGGTCGACGTCGCCGGCCAGCCGCAGTCCGTGACCTTCAAGCCCGCGGTCACCAACGTCGAGGTGATGTTGATGGGTGACGCGTCGCTGCGCGTGATGCTGGTGAACGGTCGGGGGCTCGACCCGAAAGCGTTCATGGCGACGGTTGGCTCGATGACGACGGTGCCTGCGAAGGTGGGCGCACCGACACCGGTGAAGCCGTGCGAGTCGAACGCAAGCCGCAGTGGCAAACGATGCCCGACTTCCGACCGTGATTAACGCGAACACTGCGGCGCGTAGGTGAGCCGCAGCGTGCGCCCGGGTTCTGGCGCGTAGAGCACTTCGAACGACACCGCGTTGATGGACGACGCGTAGCTCCAGATGCGGCTGTTGAAAACCGGGTCTGGATCCCGTTGCGGAATTTCGAGGGCGTCGATGAACACCTTCAACGGTGCGCGCTCGAGGTCGGGGAACTCGGCCAGGTAATGAATGGTTCGGTAACCGGAGATCGCGGTCTTGCCGATCCGCTCGAACGCCCAGCTCGGCGAGCAGATGTCTTCTTTCATGCCGTTCGAGAAAGCGACGAACGCGCTCAACGTGCCGGTGTCGCGCGTGCCGCCGCACACCAATCCTGAAGTGAAGCGCGCGTACACACCCACGAACGTCTCCTTCGGCGTGACGTCACGAATGCGTGTGAACAACTCCGACGACGGCGCCTTCGTCTGGTCCGGACCGGCGGTGACGCACAACACCAGCAGCGCCGCGTCTGCCCGGCGGAAGCCGCCCATGTGCTGCGGGTCGTCTCGCAACGGAGGTTCGAACGCGGCAGCGATGGCCTCGAGACATGAAGACGGCGCGGTCTGCATGCCCCGGTGTGCTGCGTAGGCCAGCAGTTCCGTCGTGGTGGGCTCGGTCAACCAACCGGTGCGCAACCTCCCCTGCTCGCTCGCGGCCGTCGAAGTCGACGTCACCGCGTACTTCGGCTTCGCACCGTTGGCCGACAGGTACGCGTGGACTTCGCCGATGGCGACCGTTCCGAAGTCGACCGCGAAGAGCTGCTCGCGACCGACCGGGTCGGAACAGGACAGGAAGAGTGCGACCACCACCAACGCTCGCCACATATGCAGACCGTCGTGTTTTCTGGCCCCGCTTCGCACGGAGCGGGCATTCAGTGTTGGCAGGTGGGACAGAAATACGTCGAGCGCGCGGCCTCGCCTTCTTTGAAGAAGAGGACCGCGTCACCGCACTTTCGGCACTTCTCGCCGCCTCGCCCGTAGACCCACAGCGAGCCCGCGGGGTTCTCGCTGCGCGTCGTTCGACGAAGGCCCGTGTAGGTGACGATGCCTTCGCCACCGATGGTGATGTTCGCCTTCATCAGCTTCCGCGCCGTGGTGAAGAGCGCCTCGCGCGTGGCGTCGTCGAGCGTCGACTGCGGCCGGCGCGGGTCCACTCCGCACAGGAAACACGTCTCGCTCTTGTAGACGTTGCCGATGCCAGCGCTCACCTTCTGGTCGAGCAGCACTTCACCGATCGGCCGCGCGCCCTGCGCCTTCATGCGCTGCATCGCCGCCTGCAAATCGAACTCGTCACCGAGCAGGTCCGGCCCCAGCTTCGTCAGCGCGGGGTGCCGTTCCATCTTCTCCGTCGCGAGCAACTCGATGACGGGAACGTCGAAGCCCACGGCGATGAATGCCGCTGTCTCCACGAGCACGCGCCTGGCCCACTTCGGCCGCTGCCACGCTTCGCCGTGCCGGTAGATGTGCCAGCTGCCGTTCATGCGCATGTGCGTGCGCAACGTGAAGCCGTTGCTGAAGTCGATGAGCGAGTGTTTGCCGACCGCGCGCACGCCCAGCACCGTGCTTCCGACGACAGGGTGCTGATCAGCCATCGCCGTCGGCTGCGCGAACTCGCACTCGAAGCGCGTGACCACCTGACCGCTCAACGCGCGATGCAGCGTCTTGCTCGCGCGAAGAATCGTGTCGCCTTCAGGCATCGTCGACTTCCTCGTCGGCCTCTGCTTCTTCCTCTTCTTCCACCACGGGCGCTGCTGCCGGCACACCGCGTGGCATCGTCGGCGGGGCCCACTTGCGCATCTGGAAGCCATCACCCGCGGGCGTGAAGCCGGCCGCGATGAGGAACGGAGCGAAGTCGGACTGCCGCGCCGTCTGACCATTCACTTCAGACAGCAACATGCCTTCACGACGATTCATCGCCTTGCGCGCGATGGCGGCGATGGCTTCGGCGACGAGCGCACCGACACGCGAACGGTCCGGCTCATCGGCGGGCAACCAGACGAGCGCAGTTCCACCGCCACGCGCGAGCCAGCCAGACGCGGCGCCATTCACCAGCACCACGTGCGCACCGACCGCCCGCTGCGGACGACCTTCGGTCTGCGGCCACGCCAACAACGCGCCATACGGGTTCGCAGGGTCGACGGCGGCGAGCGTGATGACTTCCGAAGGTTCCGGTGGCGTCTTCAACGCACGCAGCAGGTCGAGCACCGGAGGCAACGCGAACTGCATCGCGCCGACGCCACTGACGAAGTAGCCGCGACGAACACGGCCACTCTCTTCGAGCAGATTGAACACGTCGTGCACCGCGCTGAACCCACCGGGCAGGCCTTCGGCCTGCGCCACTTCGCGGGTCACCACGCCGTACCGATGGAGCAACTGCTGCGCGATGGCGTTGCTCCACTCCGAGTCGGTCACCGTCTTGACGAGGCGACTTTCGAGCAGTGACCAGCGCCCCTCCGCGGTGGACGGCGTGGTGCGCCGCGAACGGAACGCGCGCGCCTCGGGCATGCGGCGGTTCTGCTTCTTCGCCGCGGGCCGCACCAGTTCACGCAACGCGAAGAACGAGTCGTTGGTGACCAGGCCCTTCCACGCGAGGCCCCAGAGCAGGTCGACCGTCTCTTGCGGAAAGCCGCCGCCGAGCCGCTGGTGGATGTTGGCGAAGAAGCTCGCGCCCGACGCGCGCAGCACGTCGATGACCTTCAGTTCGCGCTCGGTGAGTTCGGGCTTCGGCAGCCGATACAGGTTCGGCAAGGCGTCGGTGAGGTACAGCGCGATGCGGCCGTCATGCTCGCCGAGCGGTTCGAGGCCGACCCACACCACTTCACCTGCCGCGGCGAGCGCGTCGAGGTCTCCGGGCAGATACTGCTCGATGCGCGCGGGCAGAAATTCGCGTTCGAGCTGCGAGGCGTGCATCGGCAAACCCTGGAACTTCTCGACGACGTCGAGCACCGCGTCGAGGCCGCGACGTTTGCGCACCACGCCCTGCCAGCTCGTCACCAGGCGACCGAGCACGGCAGGCTCGACGGGTTCAATCTCCTTCCGCAGCCGCGCGAGTGAACGCCGCCGCAGCGTGCGCAGCACCTCGGGGTCACTGAACTCCCGCGACGTACCGCCCGGTCTGAACGCGCCTTCGACCAGCTTGTGACTGGCGACCTTCTGCAGCAACGCGTTCAGCACCGCGTTCGGCTGCAGCCCGAAGCGCTGGCTCACTTCGGCCACCGTGAAGGGCGCGTGGGTGCGTGCGTAGCGGGTGAGCAGCTCGTTCAACGCATCGGCGTGCGGCGCGAGGAAGACCTGCGGCAGACCAGCGGGCAGCGGAACACCGAGCGCGTCGCGGTAGCGGCTGGCGTACTCCACGGGCACGAAGCGCGGCTCACCGGCGATGGGCAATTCGAGCACGCGACGTTCGCGCACCAGTTGCTGCACCGTGGCGGCGACTTCGGGGCTCACGCTCCGCGCCACGAGCTCGTCGAAGCGCAGGTCACCCAGTCGCAGCAGGGTGTCGTGCACGCCGTCGGCGCTCTTCGCGCGCAGCCGCTCGTCGACGAGCTGCAGGGACGCCTCGAGCTCGTGCAGCACGTCGACGTCGAGCAGTTCACGCAGCTCGGCTTCGCCCAGCAGCTCCTTCAGCTGCAGCGGATCAATCGACAGCGCCTGCGCGCGACGCTCGGCGAGGGGCGCGTCACCGTCGTAGAGGAAATTGGCGACGTAGCCGAAGAGCAGCGCGCTCCCGAAGGGTGAAGGCGTCTTCACGTCGAGCACGTCGACCTTCAGCTTCTTCGCTTCGACGTCACGCAGCGTCTCGAGCAGCGCCGGCATGTCGAACACGTCGCGCAGACACTCGCGGTAGGCCTCGAGCAGCATCGGAAAAGACGGGAACGCGCTCGCGGCCTGCAGCAGGTCCTGCGAGCGCTTGCGCAATTGCCACAGCGGCGTGCGCGAACCCGGCCGCTTGCGGGGCAACAACAGCGCGCGCGCGGAACATTCGCGGAAGCGCGCAGCGAACAGCGGCGTCATCGACAACTGCTGCATCACCGCGGCTTCGATTTCAGCCGAAGACGGCAGCAGCAACGACACGTCGGGCGGCTGGTCGCTCTCGGGGAAACGAACGACGAAGCCGTCGTTGTTCCACATGGTCTCGACGTCGATGCCGAGTTCTTCACGCACCCTGGTGACCACCGCCATCGACCACGGCGCGAGCACCTGGCCACCGAGCGGAGACAGCACGCACACGCGCCAGTCACCGAGCTCATCGCGGCAACGCTCGACCACGATGGTGCGGTCGTCAGGCACGGCGCCCACGGCTTCCTGATCAGCGAGGTACGCGAGCAGGTTCTTCGCCGCGCCCTCCTGCAGACCGTGCTGCGAGACGAGCATGTCGACGGCCGCGCCGCGGGGCAGCGCGCGCACCTCACGCACGAGCGCGCCGATGCTGCGACCGAACTCCAGCGGGCGCGCGACTTGATCACCACGCCAGAACGGCATCTTTCCCGGCTCACCGGGTGCGGCGCTCACCATCACCTTGTCGAAGGTGATCTCCTCGATGCGCCACGTCGACGCGCCGAGCACGAACGTCTCGCCGGGCTTCGACTCGAAGACCATCTCTTCGTCGAGCTCACCGACGCGCGCCTGACCGCGCGCTGCGCCCGCCAGAAACACGCCGTAGAGACCGCGATCGGGAATGGTGCCGCCCGAGACGATGGCCAGCCGCTTCGCGCCCTCACGCGCGGTGAGTTGACCGTTCAAGCGGTCCCAGGTGATGCGCGGCTTGAGGTCGGCGAAGTCGTCGCTCTCATAGCGGCCCGACAACATGTCGAGCACGCCTTCGAAGAGCGGCCGCGAGAGGCCCGCGAACGGTGCGCTGCGACGGAGCACGTCGAACAACGCGTCGATGTGCCAGTTCTCCATGCCGAGCATGGCCACGATGTGCTGGGCGAGGATGTCGAGCGGATTGCGCGGGTAGCGCGTGGCCTCGACCTTCCCTTCGTGCATCGCGCGAGAGAGCGCGGCGCAGGCCACGAGGTCACCGCGGTACTTGGGGAAGATGACGCCGCTGCTGGTGCCACCGACGTGGTGATTGGCGCGGCCGATGCGTTGAAGACCGCTGGCCACCGAGGGCGGCGATTCGATCTGAATCACCAGGTCGATGGCGCCCATGTCGATGCCGAGCTCCATGGAGCTGGTGGCCACGAGCGAGCGCAGCTGTCCGGTCTTGAGTTGATCTTCGATGACCGCGCGTTGCTCGCGCGCGAGTGAGCCGTGGTGCGCGTGGGCCAGCACTTCACCCGCGAGCTCGTTCATCGACGCCGCGAGGCGTTCGGCGATGCGACGGCTGTTCACGAAGATCATCGTCGAGCGATGCGCGCGCACGACCTCCACGAGCCGGGGGTGAATCGCGCTCCAGATGGAGGCGCGCACCGGGCCCTGGGCTGCGGGGCCGCTCGGCAATTCCATCGGCTCGCCGAGCTTCGCCATGTCTTCGACAGGAACTTCGATGTGCAGGTCGAGGGCCTTGGGGGCGCTGGCGTCGACGATGGTGACCGGTCGCCAGGTGACGTCGCCGATGCCGTCGCCAGGAGGTGACGACGAGGGCACGGTCACCGGAAGCTCGACCGACGCGCGCTTGTTCTTCGTGGGCTTGCTGACCGGCCCCACGTCGACGCCACCGAGGAAGCGCGCCACTTCATCGAGCGGCCGTTGCGTGGCCGACAGACCGATTCGCTGAATGTGGCGGCCGACGAGCGTTTCGAGTCGTTCGAGCGACACCGCGAGGTGCGCGCCGCGCTTGGTGGGAACGAGCGCGTGGATCTCGTCGATGATGACGGTCTCGACGTTGCGCAGCGTCTCGCGCGCGTTGCTCGTCAGCAGCAGGTACAGCGATTCAGGCGTGGTGATGAGGATGTCGGCCGACTCACGCGCGAAGCGGGCGCGGTCTTTCTGCGGCGTGTCGCCACTGCGCACGGCGATGGAAGGGACGTGCGCTTTGACGCCGAGCGCGGCGGCGGTGTTGGCGATGCCGACGAGCGGTGCGCGCAGGTTGCGTTCCACGTCGACGCCCAGCGCCTTGAGTGGAGACAGATAGATGACGCGGCATTTCTCGGCCGCGGAGTCTTCGACCGGTTTGAACATCAGCCGGTCGATGCAGTGCAGGAACGCCGAGAGCGTCTTGCCGCTGCCCGTCGGCGCCATCAGCAGGGTCGACTCGCCGCGAACGAGCGCCGGCCAGGCCTTCTGTTGCGCGGGTGTCGGTGACTTGAACGACGCCTCGAACCAGGCGCGCGTCGCAGGGTGAAAGAGGTCGAGCACGGGCACTCAGTAAGCACGAATTCGCTTCGTGCGGCCGCTCACCCTGGGCCCCTCTCCCCGGTGGGGGGCGAGGGCTTGCTGAAGAAGAAGTACTCAGCCGCGGAAGACGAAGAACCAGAGCAGCAGCACGATGCCGAACGGCACACCGGCGATCCACAACAGCATCGGCACTGCGAGGCGGCCCTTCGGTTCCTGCTTGATCATCTTGTTCATGGTGTGTGGCTCCTTTGCACCGGAGCCACTGCAACGACCGGGCCCACCTGATACCGAAGGGTTGGCGCGGTCCCGCCCGTCCTCACTGACTCAGGTGCGGCGAAATGGCGCTCACGTCAGCCGTTTCAGTTTCGAAGCCGCCACCACCGAGAACATCAACGCGATGCGACCGCTCGCGTCGAGGTTCACACCGGTGACCGCGCGTGGGGGCTCCGTCGGCTTTCCTTCTTCGTACGTCGCGTCGATGGCCGCGCCGCCATTCACGTGGCGCACGATGATGCCGCTCGGAATTCCGCGCAGCTCGATGAGGCGCGAGAGGAACAGCATCACGCGTGCAGGGCCGTGCAGCGGCTGCCGCGCCGCGAGGTACTCGCCACCACCGTCGCTGAGCAGCACCACGTCGTCGGCCAACATCGCCTGCGCGGCTTCCACGTCGCCGGTCGAGAGCGCCGTGAAGAACTTCTCCATCGCCTCGCGGGCTCTGGTCCGTGCGGCGTCGTCAAGGCGAATGCGACTGGCGTCGTAGCGTTCCAGCGCGATTCGCGCGCGGTGGTGGAGCTGCCGCACGTTGGCGTCCGACTCGTGGAGCAGCTCACCCACTTCCTTCGCGGTGAGGTCGAACACGTCGCGCAACACCAGCACCGCGCGCTGCTCGGGCGACAAGGCCTCGAGGGCGAGCAGGAACGCCACGCTCGCGCTCTCGACCACCTCGTAGCGGGCAGACGCGGGCCCTTCGAACTGCAGCTCTTCATCGTCGACCGGCGAAGGGAGCCACGGCCCGACGTAGCCCTGGGCCCGCCGGCGACGCAGCCGGTCGACACACAGGTGCGTGGCGATGCTGAACAACCAGGGCTTGAGCGGCCGCTCTGACGACACCTCGGGCTTCGCCTCGAGCGCGCGCACGAAGGTCTCCTGCACCAGCTCGTCGGCATCGGCCGCGACGCCCAGCATGCGGTAGCAGAGCGCCCAGAGTTCCCGAGCGTGGGCCCGATGCGCGGTGGCGAGCGTGTCGGTCATCGCGCCGCACGCTGCTTCATCGTGAGCGCTTCCGCCACGCGCATCGCCGCGTCGGCCACCGCGTCGAAGAGGAAGCCCCTCGACGCCGCCCCCGTCACCAGGTGAAGCGGAGCCTGCAGCGCCACGACCTCTTCCCGCGGCACGTCTTCCATCACCGTCATGTTCGGGAAGAAGCGCGCGCCTTCGGTCAGGTCGCGCCAGCCCGGTTGCACACGGTCGAGCAGCGCCTCGAGGCGCGCCCGTCGATGCTCCGGGGGCTGCGCGTCGTGCGGCGCCAGGTATTCCATGACGTGCACCTTCACCGACGTGGTGACGGCCGGGCGCGAGTGCACCGAGAAATAGAGCCCGTCGGTGGTGAGCACGAGCCGACGTTCAGGGCGCGGCAACGACTTCAACACCACGTCGAGGCAGGCCGCCTTCACCGGCACCGCGGCCGTCGCGCGCGCCCACAACGAGGCGTCGTCGACCCATCGCGCCGCGGTGGGCAACGGCACCGCGAGCACCACGTCACGCGCGGTCAGCACCTCGCCGTTGTCCAGCGTCACCGACGCGCCATTCACCGCCTTCACGCGCGCGTCGCAGCGTACGTCGACGCGTTGGAGCAGTTGTTCGACCAGCGTGGCCCAGCCGCCGTCGAGGTAGCGCACCCCCTTCGCCGTCGGAGCGACCACCGCGCGCAGCTGCGGCCAGAGGCGCGACGCGAGCAGCACCTCGGGCGCGTTGGTGTACGTCGACACCCGCGTGAGCGCCGCGATGCACTCGCGCACGTGCTCCGACGGCAAGGTCGCGAGCCATTCGGCCACCGTGCCTTTCGGAGGCGCGCCGAGGATCGACCGCAGCGTGTTCGCCAACTGCCAACGCTCGCGCCACGTCAGCCAGCTCGCGCCCATCAGGCCGAGCACCGAGCCGGGCATCGGCACCAGCGCTTGCTGACCGCGCTCGAGAAAAGCGCCCACGCCCGGAGCGAAGCCCTCGGTCTTCACGCCCAGCGACTGCAGCGCCTGATCAGCCGGCCCGCCGAGATACAGCGCGTGGCCCCCGAGGTTCATCGGCCGGTCGCCGAGCATGGGGCTACGACCCAGACCACCGGCCACGCGGCTGCCTTCCAGCACCAGCACCTCACGACCGCGCGCCTTCGCGAGCGCCGCCGTCAGCAGACCACCCAGCCCACCGCCGACCACCAGCACGTCGTTCGTCGTCTTCGTCATGGCCACAACACGTTCGAGGCCGCGCGCGCGTGACAGCGTCAGGAATTTCGCGCGCATTCTTGTCATCATGCCGCCCGTGGCGACGGGAACGCGCACCGGAGCACCAGCCGTACAGACGCCCACCGAAGCGCCCCCGCGCGCCCGTGGCGTGACGCTGCGCGCGCTGATGAAGCGGGCCGCGCAATCGGGTCACCCGCGCCTGCCGCCGTTCGTCGCCGTGCATCTGTTGCAGCGGCTGTGCGCGTCGATGGAGCAGGTGACGGGGCTCCCCGAAGGCCGCGTCACCCTCGACTCGATCACCTGCGGCTTCGACGGCACTTTCCAGCTCGAGGGCAGCGAAGGCGCGCCCGCCGACACCATCGCGCTCGCGTCATTGTTCGAGCCGCTGGGGGGCATTCCGCCAGACGACCTCGCGCTCGTGCTGGCCACTGCGCTGCGCGGCGACCTCGACGGCCCACGCACCCTCGCACAGCGGCTCGGTCACTGGCTCGCCCGACAACGGCAGCCGCCCGGTGGAATGGACCCCGGCGTGGCGCTGCTGGCGTGGCTCTTTCCAGACGAGGCGCCGGTGCCTCCGCCGCTGCCGCTGGCCGAGTGGTTCGCGCACGAGCGCACGACCGAGACCGTCATTGCGCGGCGGCCCACCGGGCTGACCACCGATGACGCCGTAGACCGGGCGACGCAGCGCAAGGTGCTCATCGGGCTCGGCGTGCTGGTGTTGGGGTTGATCAGCGTGCTCACGGTGGTGTCGCTGCGCGAAGACGAGCACCTCCCGCCGCGGCCCGTCGACCTGGCGAAGACGGTTCCAGCGCTGCCGGTGCAGAAGCCGCAGCAGGCCCCGACGCTCGGAGAAGTGCCGGCGCCCACACCGTCGCTCCCACACTCCGCGCACGGTGTGCCCGCCCGCTTCGTGCTCTCGTTCGACGCGCACGGCATCGACCTCCAGCGCGCCGGCAGAGAAGTGAAGGCGCCAAGCCCAAAGTGGAGCGCGCGCACGTCGTTCGCGTTCAAGGCCCCGCAGCTGCCCCCGTACGCATGGCTGTACGCCGCGGAGTTCGCCGATGACGGCACGTTCCTGCGGCTGACCACCGTGGGCCCGGAGTGGACAGCGCTCGAGAGCGCGAAGGCCCGCTTCTTCGTGATGCAGCCGGATCATCCGCCGGATCAGGGCTCGTTCGACCTCGCGCTTGCCAGCGGCATCAACGGTCAACGCGTGCTGGGCGAGCGGCTCCGCAACGTGTTCGGTGAAGCGCTCACGCAGCAGGAAGGGACGCGCTTCATTCTCGACGAGCTGAACCCCGCCGAGTCGTACCTGGTGACGGTGCAGAGGCCCGCGCGTGGGCCCGCACCGCTGATCATCATGAGCGCCACCCAGCCGCGGGCGTGGATGTACTCGGGCACCGCGATTCACGAGAAGGGCCCGATGCTGCAGACGCTGCTGACGCCCGGCGTGCCGTTTCGCGTGAAGGGCGTCTCGCGGCTGTCTTTCGTGGTGCTGGGCGTGGTGGGCGACGCGACGCAGTACGCGGTGAACGTGGTGTCGTCGAAGGACGTGGGGAAGGCGGCCAGCACCGACGCCTCGGCGCACTACCGGGCCGGTGAGCAGGCGTTCCTGCGCGGCGACCTCGAGACGGCCGTCAACGAGCTGACGCGATGCAAGCAGCTCGACCCGAAATCGAGCATCTGCAGCGACCTGCTCGTCCAGGCGCGACGTCTTTTCGAAGAGGACCTGAAGAAGTAGGCCCTGACCGGGTAGGCTCTTCACCGTCGGGCCGACGGTTCGTGACTGGAGCAGCGATGTGGCGACAGCTGGCAGTGGCGGTGACGCTGATCAGCGCCTGTGTCCCCGTGGCTGACGAGGAGCGTCTGAGGCCCGTGCAGTTGCAGCAGCCGCTGCCCGCCGTCGAGACCGACCTCATCGCGATGAACCGGGTGACGGGTGAGGCCTTCTCGGCGCACCTCGGCGCGTCGCTCGATGGCTGTCGCGGTGGCGCCGGCTACCTCGCCGGGGCGCCGGGCATCAACGCGCTCTACGCATCGGTGCCTGACGCCTTCTTCACGGTGACCGACGTCGACCCCAGCGGCGAAGTGGGGACCTCGGTGCTCTGTGACCGCAGCCAGGGGCTGGGCCTGGTGGGGGGCTCCAACGGGCTGCACCGCTTCAACGGCGACGGAGGCACGAAGCTGGTGTTCGACGACGCGCCGGTGCTGGCCATCGCCGGTGGGCCGATGGGCATCGCCCCGCTCTTCTCGGTGGCGCAGCAAGACGGTGGGACCGCCATCTACCGTCTGCAGAGCGCCGCGGGCGCTGTGGCGCTGGACTTTCTCGGTGGCACCGACTCGACGACCTGGGGCGCGGCGATGGCCTGGAGCCCGCTGGGAGATCGCGCGCTGGTGGGTGACTCGAGCCGCGCACGGGCGATGGTCTACAAGCAGCTGCCCGACGGCGGCATCGAACAGAACCTCGCCATCGATGGCGGCGACGTGATGGCCGGGTTCGGCAAGGTGGTGTTGATGGCCGACGTCACGCCCGACCCCGGCGCGGAGTTGATCATCGCGGCGCCCACCGCGAGCCGCGTGTCGGTCTACAGCGGCGGTCGGCTGCGCTACGTGCTCGAGGGGTTGCCGTTCACGAACACTGGCGGGCAAATCTTCCCGCCCGAGGAGTTCGGCGCGGCGCTCGCGGTGGAACCCTCGCTCCCCAACCGACCCGTCGCGGCGTTGTGGGTCGGCGAGCCCGGTACCAATCGTGTGTACCGCTGCCTTGGTTCGGAGTGCGTGGCCTTCGGCGCGCCGTCGGTCACCGGGCGCTTCGGTCAGACGGTGACCTTCGACGGCCGCACGCTGGTGGTGGGCGCCCCGAACTTCACGGGCCTCAACGTCTCGGAAGGCGCGGTCTACGAGTACACGTTCGACGCAGGCGCGCTCGAGGGTGAGGCGCAGAACTGCGACGCCGGGCTGTCGTGCACCACGGAGCAGTGCCGGCCGGGCCGTTGCGTGGGCGGCGTGTTCTGTCTGAGCTCGCAGCCGCCAGCCTGTGGCGTCGGTCAGGTGTGCGTTTCGGGCGCGTGCACGCAGCCTGCGCCCGATGCCGGTGTCGACGCAGGCATGCCCGATGCCGGGAGCGCCGACGCCGGTGAGCCCGACGCGGGGCCGCGCGACGCGGGCAGCGAAGACGCCGGCAGCCCCGACGCTGGCGAGGCCGACGCGGGCGTGGTGGACGCAGGCGTCGTCGACGGCGGCAGCACGGACGGCGGCGGAGACGATTCGCTGGTGGTCTACCGGGCGGGCTGCAGCTCCGCGCCGGGCACGCTGTGGGTGATACTGGCGGCGCTCGCGTGGCGCCGCCGACGCCGCTGAACTTCGAGGGGGAGCGAATGCGCAAGGTCCTGACCGCGGTGTTGATGCTCTCGACGGCGTGCGAGGTCGCGGCGCCCTCGTCGGAGCCTGCGCGGCAGCAGCTCGCGTTGCCCGGACTGCCGGTGCTGGTGAGCACCCTGCCGGCGCCGCGCGTGCTCGGTACGGTCAACGCCGAGCTCGGTACGTCGCTCGCCGCGTGCCGGAGCTCGGGGTACGTCGCGGGTGCACCTGGCGTCGCGAAGGTGGTGCTGGTGCGCGGCGATGCGGGCCTCGAGCTGGGGCCCTTCGGCGCGGGGCCGGCGGCATCGGGCCTGGCGGTGGCCTGTGAAGATCACCCCAACAACCGGCGCGTGGTGTTCAGCGGCGGTACCGCGGGGCTCTTCGTGGGTGACACCGATGGCGGCGTGACGCAGGTCTTCCAGGGCGCGCAGGTGAACTCGCTCGCGCGCAACCCCGAGCTCAACCTGCTGCTCACCGGTGAGCCTCCCGTGGCGAGGGTGCTCAATTCGCTGAACGCACAGCAGAACGGCCTGGTGACCGGGAGCGGGATGTTCGGCAGCAGCGTCGTGTTTCCGAACCCCGATGCGGGCTTCTTCGCGGTGGGCGACCCGGGCGCGTCGAAGGTCTACCTGTTCGAGTTGACCGACGGCGGCGTCGTGCCCCTCGGTCACTATGCCGGTATGTCGAACTCGAGGTTCGGTCAGGCGCTCGCCGTGGGCGACGTGCACCCGAGCCCGGGGCTCGAGTTGATCATCGCTGCGCCCGACAGTGCGCAGGTGCTGGTGTACGCGAACCCGCGGCGCGTGCCGACGGGCGAGCCGCCGCTGTTGACGCTGACGCCGAACTTCAGCGGCGTCGTCAGTGACAGTGAGTTCGGCTCGGCGCTCGCGGTGCAGCCGAACGCGGCGCAGCAACTGGGCGGCATCTGGGTCGGTTCGCCGGGCGACGGGCGCGTTCAGCGGTACATCGGCAGCAGCGTCGACGCGACGTGGGAGCTGCTCGGTTCACGGCTCGGGAATGCCATCGCCGTGGACCGCTCGATGGTGGTGGTCGGCGCACCGGCTGCCGATGGCGGCGCGGGCGCGGTCTTCGAGCTGACCGCCTTTCCAGCGAACAACGGCAAGCAGATGCAGTGCGTGAAGGATCAGCCGTGCGGGCTGCCCAACTGCGCCGTGGGTACGTGCGTCGGTGGGGTGTTCTGTTCTGACGCGCTGACGATGACGTGCCCCAACGCCTGCGTGGCGCCGGACGTGTGCGACGTCGTGGTGAGAACTGATTCGGGGATGGGCGGTGGTGGCGGGGCGATGCCCATCGGCGGCGGTGGCGTCGGCGCGATGGGCGGTGGCGTCGGCACGATGGGCGGTGGCGTCGGCGCGGTGGGCGGCGGCATTGGCGCGGTGGGCGGCGGCATTGGCGCGAATGGCGGTGGTGTCGGCACGGTGGGCGGTGGCGTCGGCACGGTGGGCGGCGGCGTCGGCCAGGTGGGCGGTGGCGTCGGTACGGTGGGCGGCGGCGTTGGCGCGGTGGGCGGTGGCGTCGGCGTGCTGGGCGGTGGCGTCGACGCGAACGGCGGCGGCTCCGCGAACACAGGTGGCGGCTCCGGCAGTGACGATGGCGGCGCGAACGGTGGCGGCGCTGGTCCGCCGGCCGACTTGATTCAGTACAACGCGACGTGCGGTTGCTCGAGTGCGTCCGCGTTGCCGACCTTGCTCCTCGGTCTGTTCCTGGCGAGGCGGTGGCGTCGATCCTCGCGCAACAGCGCGTGAACAACTTTGTGCAGGGCGAGGACGGTCCCGCTCGCCGACGTGCTTCGGTTCAACGCGTGGTGTGTTGAGTGAGGTCGCTCCACGCTGCCCGGTGTTCCCGCACGTAGACGTGACCAGCAACATGCGACGTGTCGTGGCTTTGTTTCCGCGGTGCGGTTGTCGGCGCCCAGGCAGGAACGATTCGCACCACTGATCAACACAATCGCTCAGGCGATGGCCATCGACGATGCACCTCGAAACCCAGGCACGTTCGTGGAGAGCCGAAGCAGCAGCTCGTATCCACCGTTGCTCCTGCATCGCGCCAGCAAGGCGTCCGCAACGTCGCCGACGTGGTGAAGCAGTGTGTGGACGCCACGACGCGCTGACGGACTGATTCAAGGTCGCCGAGCACAACTGAAAACGACGGCTCTGAATGGGTGTGGGCGTCGGGTCGCGCGAGCTCCTACCCCGCACCGCGC
>QFQP01000191.1 GCA_003243425.1 Archangium gephyra
AGAGCGCGATCAGGTCCGACCTCGTCGCTGGCGATCACGGCCTGCTGCATCGGGTAGTCCGGGAGTCGCTCCGCCTCTGCCCGTCGACGTACTGGATCCAGCGACGTGCGGCACACGACACTGACGTGGCGGGCGTGCGACTTGCAGCCGGCGACGTCGTCGTCATCCATGTGCCGAGCGTGCACCGCCACGTTGACTACTGGGAGACGCCAGACGACTTCGAGCCCGATCGATTCCTCGAATCGGACTGGAAACATGCATGGATGCCGTTCGGTCGCGCCGCGCGGCTGTGCGTGGCGCAACGCTACTCGGTCGATGTGATGGCCGCCGTGCTCGCCGATATCCTCTCGACGAGGCGTGTGACGCGCGTCTCGTTGGGTCAGTCCAGTCTCGGGACCGGGCTCAACCTCATTCCGCGGGCAGGGGCTCTCGTTCTCACACCGCTTCGAGATCCCAACTGACATTGCCGAAGTAGTCTTCGTTGCCGCCATCCCTCACCGTGTCCAACGTGAAGCAGTGGAAGCCGCCGCCGAACAGGCGCCGGTGCCGATGGCGCACGGGGATGACGGTGAACCCATTGCGCTCCAGCTCGTCGATGAGTTCCGGGAACAGCGAGTTCGCGACCACTGTCGACTCGTCAACAGACAGCACGTTCATGTCGATGTAAGGGCTGCTGATGATCACGTCGTCTGCCCCGTAGGCCGGGAAGTTGCTGGCCTGAGGCGTCGGCGCGTAGATCCGGTCCCAGCGCTGCAGCGGCGCGGGGAGCTGGTCCGCGACTGACGGGTTGCGCAGAAGCAGCAGGCCCGGGCGCAGAGGCAGCACGAGGCTGTCGATGTGGTTGTCGGCGAACCGGTGCATCACTCTGACGCGGAACCGGCCTTCCAGGTGGCGGCTGAGCCACTGAGCTCCGAGCACGTGATTGGCGGTGGAGACGTTCACCAGCAGGTCCTCGCCAAACCGGAGGCACTGCGCACCGTCGAGCATTATCTCGAACTCGCCCGGATCGCCTGCTGCTGCTCCGACATCCTCGATCGCGGGCGTCGCGCGGCCGGAGACGTAGGAGGTGTCGAAGGATGCGTCTAGCATGCGGGGGCGCGGCATGCTGGTCCACTGCGAACCCGCCCGGAAGTACCGGGAGAACACGGGCTTGAGCAGATCCCCCTCGAAGAGTCTGGCGCGCACCTGAGGCGCGGTCTCGATGACCTCATCGCCAAGCACCAAGGTCTGATCGCGGACGTT
>QFQP01000192.1 GCA_003243425.1 Archangium gephyra
ATTCAAGCCGTTCGTGGCATGACCTCGGTGACACGCACTCGAATGTGACTTGAGGTTACACTCGGACCTGCCCCGGATCTGCGGCGTGGTCTACCCGACTTGCCCCACGCCATCCTCCCCGACCGTCCTTGCGGCGGGGGCTGCTCCGAGTGCCGACGATTCGTCGCATGAGCGCATTCAGGAGGAAGCCCGTGATCGACAGCAAGAAGGGTGAGGATGCATTGACCGATGCCTGGCTCGACGGTGGGCCGGGAGCCGTGGCGATCGCGCGCAACGTCGACCGCCTGCTGCAGGCGGTGCGCCGCCACCTCGACATGGACGTGGCCTTCGTCAGTGAATTCCACGGCAGTCATCGCATTTTCCGGCATGTCGCCACGCGACTCGACCGTGCGCCGATACGCGCCGGCGACTCCAGCCCGCTTGAAGACGGCTACTGCATGCGGGTGGTCGAAGGCAGCATTCCGCAGCTGATCCCCGACACCGCGGCGATCCCCGCGCTCGAGCATATTCCGGAAACTCAGCTCGTCCCCATCGGCGCGCACATCAGCGTGCCCATCCAGCTGCGCGACGGCCGCGTCTACGGCACGTTCTGCTGTTTCAGCCTGGCATCCAACCTCTCGCTGAGCCAGCGCGATCTGCACATGATGCGCGCCTTCGCCGACCTGCTGGCCTACCAGATCGACGGCGACCTCGACGCCGTGCAGGCGCACGAGGAGAAGGTCGCCCGCATCACCTCCGTGCTGGAACTCGGCCAGCCGCACATCGTGTACCAGCCGATCTACCGCAGCAGCACGCGACGGATCGTCGGCGTGGAATGCCTGTCGCGCTTCGAACTGGAACCACGGCGCACGCCGGACGTCTGGTTCGCCGAAGCGCGCGAGATCGGCCTGGGGGTGCGGCTGGAGCTCAACGCCATCCTCTCCGCACTCGATGGCCTGCGGCAGACCACCGGCGACTTCTACGTGGCCTTGAACGTGTCGCCGCAGACCATCATCAGCGGCGGCATCGACGGCTACATCGATGATCTCGACCCCCATCGCGTGGTGCTGGAGATCACCGAACACTCGCTGGTGGACGACTACAAACTGCTCAACGAGCGGCTGCTGCCCCTGCGCGAGTCCGGCGTGCGGATCGCAGTGGACGATGCCGGCGCGGGCTACGCCAGCATGCGCCACGTGCTGGCGATCCAGCCGGACATCATCAAGCTGGACCTCAGCCTGACCCGCGACATCGACA
>QFQP01000193.1 GCA_003243425.1 Archangium gephyra
CGACCAGATCCTGGTCGCCACGCGCCTGTGGCTGAAGGAGAAGCTGGCGCGCGTGGCGGTGCTGTCGCGCGAGATCGCCAAGGTCGCGCTCGACCGTGCACAGGCCGAACGCGACCTGCCGATCCCCGGCTACACGCATATCCAGCGGGCGGTGGTGTCGTCGGCCGGCATGTGGTGGGCGGGCTGGGCGGAAGCCTTCATCGACAACACCACCCGTGCGCGCGACACGCTGAAGCTGGTCGACGCCAATCCGCTCGGCACGGCCGCCGGCTACGGCGTCAACCTCAAGCTCGACCGCGAACACACGACCACCGCGCTCGGCTTCGCGCGCATGCAGGTCAGCCCGATCTACGCGCAGCTGTCGCGCGGCAAGTTCGAGCTGGCCGCACTGGAAGCGCTGGGCGGCGCCACCGTGGACCTGCGCCGCATCGCCTGGGATCTGTCGCTGTTCACCAGTGCCGAGTTCGGCTTCGTCGCGCTGCCTGCGCAGTACACCACCGGCAGTTCGATCATGCCGAACAAGCGCAACCCCGACGTCATCGAGCTGATGCGCGCGACGCACGCCAGCGTCTCCGCCGCACGCAGCGAGATCGAACAGCTGCTGTCGCTGCCGTCCGGTTACCACCGCGACCTGCAGGCCAGCAAGGGTGCGATCTTCCACGGCTTCGGCCGCGGCCTGCCGGCGCTGGAGCTGCTGCCTGCGTTGCTGGCGAACCTGGAATGGCGCGAGGAGCGGCTACGCGCCGGCATCGACTCCGGCATGTATGCCACCGACGTCGCGGTCGAGGCGGCGGTCGCGGGCGTGCCGTTCCGCGAAGCCTACAAGGCCGCCGCGGCCTCCGCCGACAGCGCAGGGCAGGGCCGCACACCGGAAGGCAGCCTCGCCGCGCGCGTGTCGCCCGGTGCGGCCGCGGATCTGCGCCTGGACGAACTGCTCGCCCGCTGGGACGTGTTGTGACGCGTTACCTCGTCATGGCGATGCGTCGTCCGTCGTTCGATGACGCGGTGATCGCGCCGCATCTCGCGTTCCTCGACGAGCTGCGTGCCGCCGGGCAACTGGAAATGACCGGCGGATTCAGCGACAGGACCGGCGGTGCCTACGTGCTCGTCAACGTCGCCTCGCTGGACGAGGCGCAGGCGATCGCCGCGCGCGATCCCCTGGCGCTCACCGGCACCTCCGACCTCACGGTCCACGAGTGGAACACACGCTGAGCTGACCCGATGACCCT
>QFQP01000194.1 GCA_003243425.1 Archangium gephyra
TGCGCTTATCGGCCCCAACGGCGCCGGCAAGACCACCGTATTCAACCTGCTCACCAAATTTCTCACGCCCACCCACGGCGAGATTCTCTATCGCGGCCGGACTATCACCGCGATGAAGGCCAACGAGATCGCCCGGCTCGGCCTGGTGCGCTCGTTCCAGATCTCCGCGGTGTTCGGCCACATGAGCGTGCTGGAGAACGTGCGCGTCGCGCTGCAGCAGAAGCTGGGCAACTCGTTCCAGTTCTGGACGTCCGAACGCAGCCTGCGCGAGCTGGACGAGCAGGTGATGCAGTTGCTCGCCGAGGTGGACTTGCAGGCCTTCGCCCAGACCCTGGCGATCGAGTTGCCCTACGGCCGCAAGCGCGCCCTGGAGCTGGCCACCACCCTGGCGCTGGACCCCGTCGTGCTGCTGCTCGACGAGCCGACCCAGGGCATGGGCAGCGAGGACGTCGACATGGTGGTCGAGCTGGTGCGCCGTGCCGCCGTCGACCGCACGGTGCTGATGGTCGAACACAACCTCAGCGTGGTCAGCCGGCTGTGTGACCGCATCACCGTGCTGGCGCGTGGTTCGGTGCTGGCCGAGGGTGACTACGAAACCGTCTCGGCCGATCCGCAGGTACGCGAGGCCTATCTGGGCAGCGAAGCCGCCGCCCTCCAGGAGGCCCACGCATGACTCCGCCGATGGAACGCGATCAACTGCGCATCAGCGACCTGCACGCCTTCTACGGCGAGTCGCACATTCTTCACGGCGTCGACCTGGTGGTCGGTCGCGGCGAGCTGGTGACCCTGCTCGGGCGCAACGGCGCCGGGCGCACCACCACCCTGCGGGCGATCATGAACATGGTCGGTCGGCGCACCGGCTCCATCATGGTCAACGGCAACGAGACCATCGGCATGCCGGCCCACCAGATTCCGCGGCTGGGCGTCGGCTACTGTCCGGAGGAACGCGGCATCTTCGCCAGCCTGAGCGTCGAGGAGAACCTGCTGTTGCCGCCCACGGTGCGCAGCGGCGGCATGAGCCTGGACGAGCTCTACGCGATGTTCCCCAACCTCTACGAACGGCGTTTCAGCCAGGGCACTCGGCTGTCCGGCGGCGAGCAGCAGATGCTGGCGATGGCGCGCATCCTGCGCACCGGGGCCAACCTGCTGCTGCTCGACGAGATCACCGAAGGGCTGGCTCCGGTCATCGTGCAGAAGCTCGGCGAGGTGCTGATCAAGCTCAAGCAGC
>QFQP01000195.1 GCA_003243425.1 Archangium gephyra
GCAGGCCTTGCTCCATGGCGATCGGCGCGATCAGCTTCACGGTGATGCCGACGTTGTCGCCAGGCATGACCATTTCCTTGTCGGCCGGCAACGTCACGGCACCCGTCACGTCCGTCGTGCGGAAGTAGAACTGCGGACGGTAGTTGTTGAAGAACGGCGTGTGACGGCCACCTTCTTCCTTGCTCAGCACATACACCTCAGCGGTGAAGTGCGTGTGCGGCTTGATCGAGCCGGGCTTGGACAGCACTTGGCCACGCTCGACTTCTTCACGCTTGGTGCCGCGCAGCAGGATGCCGACGTTGTCGCCCGCTTGACCTTGGTCCAGCAGCTTGCGGAACATTTCCACGCCGGTCACGGTGGTCTTTTGCAGATCACGGATACCGACGATTTCAACTTCCTCGCCGACCTTGACGATGCCGCGCTCGACACGACCGGTCACCACGGTGCCACGGCCCGAGATCGAGAACACGTCTTCCACCGGCAGCAGGAACGCGCCGTCAACGGCACGGTCCGGCGTGGGGATGTAGCTGTCCAGCGCGTCGGCCAGACGCATGATGGCCTGCTCGCCCAGGTCGCCCGTGTCGCCTTCCAGCGCCAGCTTGGCCGAACCCTTGATGATGGGGGTGTCGTCGCCCGGGAAGTCGTACTTGCTCAGCAGCTCACGAACTTCCATTTCCACCAGCTCGAGCAGCTCAGCGTCGTCGACCATGTCGCACTTGTTCAGGAAGACGATGATGTACTTCACACCGACCTGACGCGCCAGCAGGATGTGCTCGCGGGTCTGGGGCATCGGGCCGTCAGCGGCCGAGCACACCAGGATCGCGCCGTCCATCTGGGCAGCGCCGGTGATCATGTTCTTCACATAGTCGGCGTGACCCGGGCAGTCCACGTGAGCGTAGTGGCGGTTGGCCGTTTCGTACTCGACGTGCGCGGTGTTGATCGTGATGCCGCGCGCCTTTTCTTCAGGGGCCGCGTCGATCTGGTCGTAGGCCTTGGCCTCGCCACCGAACTTCTTCGACAGCACCGTCGCGATCGCAGCGGTCAGCGTCGTCTTGCCATGGTCCACGTGACCAATCGTGCCCACGTTCACGTGCGGCTTGGTCCGTTCAAACTTGCCTTTTGCCATCTTGCGCTCCTGAGGCGATCGAGACGAATGAAAGAAGAAAGAAGGTGGTGCCCATGACGCGGATCGAACGCGTGACCTCTCCCTTACCAAG
>QFQP01000196.1 GCA_003243425.1 Archangium gephyra
GATGGGCTGGAGTCGCTGATCACCAGCGCGCGCGATGCCGCGCAGAACCTGGACAAGACGCTCACCACCACCAACGGCACCATCGAGCGCCTGGACCAGAACCTGGTGCGCGAGCTGCCCGGCATCCTCGACAAACTGGACAAGACGCTGACGAAACTTGATTCCGCCGCGGGCAACGCCGACGCGATCCTCGGCGAAAACCGCGCCGCCATCAGCAGCTTCGCCAACGATGGTCTCGGCCAGCTCGGCCCGACGCTGACCGAACTGCGCGGCCTGGTGCGCGACCTGCGCCGCGTCAGCGACCGTCTCGAAGGCAATCCCGCGCGCTACCTGCTCGGTCGCGACGCACCCAAGGAGTTCGACCCCAAATGAAGCCGCTGCGCCTCGCCCTCGCCGTTCCTTTCGCTCTCGCGCTCGCCGGCTGTTCGATCCTGGGTAGCGAACAGCGCGATCCGGTCACCATCTACGCGCCCGACGTGCGCGTCGCACCCCGCGCCGAGTGGCCCGCCGTGGCGTGGACGCTGGTGATCGCCAAGCCTACTGCCGCGCGTGTCACCGACAGTCCGCGCATCAGCGTGCGGCCGACGCCCGGTGAGCTCCAGGTCTACCGCGGCGTGTCATGGGCGCTGCCGGCGACCGACATGCTGCAGGATGCCGTGCAGCGCACGCTGGAGGATTCCGGAAAAATTCCCGCCGTGGCCAGCGCCGATGCCGGCGTCCTCGGCGACTACAAGCTGGTGATGGACCTGCGCCGCTTCGAGGCTGATTACGCAGGCGGCGCGCTGCCGGCCGCGGTCGTCGAAGTGAATGCCAAGCTGGTCAACAACCGCGACCAGCGCGTGATCGCGTCGCGCACCTTCCTGCAGCAGCGCCCGGCCAGCAGCGTGGACGTCGCCCAGGTCGCGCCGGCTTTCGAACACGCGCTGGAAGCCGCCACCGCCGACATCGTCGGCTGGGTGCTGGCGTCCGGCAACGGCGACCCGAAAGCGCCCCGCTGATCCACGCCACGCACGTCAGCGGCGACGCGCAGGATCGATCCAGCGGAACGTCAGGTTGATACGCGGGTCCACCTTCCGTGTGGTCCGCGGCAACGCATGCCGGTACAGCCGCTGTGTGTCGCCCGCCATCACCAGCAGGCTGCCATGCGGCAGCTCGAACGCGCGTTTCAGCGCAGGCTCCTGGCGATGCTTCAGCAGGAAGCGACGGACGCC
>QFQP01000197.1 GCA_003243425.1 Archangium gephyra
CTTGAACGACGGCGTCCATTTCCCGCATGGCACGTCGCCGGCCGACCTCGGCTGGAAGGCGTTGGCCGTGAACCTGTCCGACCTCGCGTCGATGGGCGCCGACCCTGCCTGGTGCACGCTCTCGCTGTCGTTGCCGCAATCCGATGCCGTGTGGATCGATGGTTTCCTGGATGGCTTCCTCTCTCTCGCGGAGCGCCACGGCCTCGCGCTGGTCGGCGGCGACACCACGCGCGGTCCGCTGTCGTTGTCGGTCACCGCGATGGGTTTTGTGGCGGCGGGCGGCGCGCTGCGCCGAGATGGCGCGCGGGTCGGTGACGACGTGTGGGTGACCGGCACGCTCGGCGACGCAGCGGGTGCGCTGGCGCTGCTGGAACGCGATCCGACCCACGTGTTGCGCGCGCGCCTGGACCGGCCCACGCCGCGCGTGAGTGCGGGTCTCGCGCTGGTCGGTCTGGCGAACGCCTGCGTCGACGTGTCCGACGGCCTGCTGGCCGACCTGGGCCACGTCTGCGCGCGCAGCGGCGTCGGCGCCCGGGTCGAGATGCAGGCGTTGCCCGCTTCGGACGACCTGCGAGGGTCGTTCGACAACATCGAACGCGCGGCGCTGCAGGCCGGCGGCGGCGACGACTACGAACTGTGTTTCACCGCGGAGGTGTCGTCGCGTGATGCCATCGCGCGACTCGCGTCTTCGCTCGATCTGCGCATCACCCGCATCGGCCGCATCACCGGCGGTGACGGCGTCATTGCCGTGGATGCGGCAGGTGCGCCCTGGCGGCCGCCGCGCACGGGCTACGACCACTTCGGCTGACCGTCCGGCCCCGCGCTGCAGCGCAGCGTGGCCAAGCCCATACCTGATGGTATGGTCGCTGCGCTCGTTCCCCCCGACGGGTTCCATCGCATCGCTTTCCCGCCCGGCCGTCCGGCCCGGCGACGCCTGTGAGGAGCCTTCGCATGACCCGATCCGTCTGTCGCGGCCTGCTGGCCGTCGTGTTGCTGGTGTTCTCCTCGGTGGCCTTCGCCGCCGGCTACAGCAAGACCTACGAACGCATCCGCAGTTGGGACGGCACCGAACTCGGTGCGCTGGTGCTGGTGCCGCAGGGCCAGGGCAGCGGCCCGTTCCCGCTGATCGTGATGCCCGCGAGCTGGGCGTTGCCCAACCTGGAATATGTCGGCTGCGCCAGCCAGCTCGCATCGAACGGCTATGTCGTC
>QFQP01000198.1 GCA_003243425.1 Archangium gephyra
GCTCCTGCTCCCCGCCGCCCTGCTGCTCGCTTCGGCCGGCAACCGGGCGGCGGCGAACACCGACATCGAGCAGCAGGAAGCGCAGGCCTACGCGCGCAGCGGCACCGCCTTGCTCTACCGCGAATCGCACTGGCGTTACCGGCAGGATGGCGGCGCGCGCCGGCTGGTGCTGTACCGCTGTCCCGACGGCCGCGCGTTCGCGCGCAAGACGGTGATCGAGCGATCACGCGCGCAGGCGCCGGATTTCGACTTCGAGGACGCCCGCGACGGCTACCGCGAAGGCGTGCGCAGCGGACCACGGGGACGCGTGGTGTACGTCCGCACCGATACCGCCGCCAGGCAGAAGGAACGTGCCCTCGCCGTCCCCGACGACGGCGTGATCGATGCCGGCTTCGATGCGAGCGTGCGATTGCACTGGACGGCGCTGCGTGCCGGCCGTGGCGTGACGCAGCCGTTCCTGCTGCCCAGCCGCATGGCGTTCATGCCGGTGCGCCTGACACCGGATGCATCGGTCAGCTGGAACGGCATCCCGGCGAAGCGCCTGACGATGCGCCTGGACCGCTGGTACGGCTTCGTCGCACCGACGATGCAGCTGACCTACGCCGATGCCGACCAGCGACTGCTGGAGTTCGCCGGCATCGCGACGATCCGCGACGGCGCGGGAAAGCATCAGGATGTACGCATCGTCTTTCCGAAGCCCGCGATGGCGTCCGACGCGCGCGCCCTGCAGACGGCGCTGGCGACGCCGCTGGTCACCACGTGCGCAGGGTGAACGGGTTTCCCGCATCCAATCGCGCCGTCGCCACGTATGTCTCCTGAACGCAGCGGAGACACCTGCAATGCCGGCCAGTGCACCCCCACCCTCTTCACTCGCGTCGCGCGGCCTGGCCACGCTGCGCCGGTGGTTCGATACGCAGGGGCGAGACACGGACGCTGCCAGCCCTGACCCGCGTATCGACTGGCTGCGTGCCGTGCCCTTCATCGGCATGCACCTGGCCTGCGTGGCGGTGCTGTGGGTCGGCGTGTCGTTGACCGCCGTGATCGTCGCGGTCGCGCTGTATGCCGTGCGCATGTTCGCCATCACCGGCTTCTACCATCGCTATTTCTCGCACCGCACGTTTCGCACCTCGCGGGTGCTGCAGTTCGTCTTCGCGCTGATCGGCGCTTCCAGCGTGCAACGCGGGCCGCTGTGGTGGGCGGC
>QFQP01000199.1 GCA_003243425.1 Archangium gephyra
CACCAGCATGGCCAGCAGCGTCCGGAGTTCATCAACCAACTGCGAATCCTCGTCGCGCTCGACCAGAAGAAGCTCCGGCACGTCCTCTTCCGACGCTCGCGCGCAGGTCTCCGCCGCCTGACACAACACCGCGATCTGCCCAAGCTCCAGGAACGCCAACTGCCTGGCCTCAGCATCATTGAGCGCCGCCTCCAGCACCCCGAAATACTGCGCTGCCCGGCCGCGATCGATCAACTCGTGGCCCACATCGACCTCCAACGGCTCGATGAGCTCGCAAAGGCTCAGCAACCGTTCCTTGGCGATCCTGAAGATTGCGCTCGCATCCGTCTGCGGCTCCTGGCGCAGTTCGGCTTCATCGTCCAGCGCCGGTACGTCATGCCTGTTGAGGATGGCAATCAGCCCGGTGAGCAGCTCCGCCCCATAGGGTCGAATCGCGACATTCGTCCGTGACACCAGCACACGCTCACCGGTGCCCAATAGGACGCCCTGGAATACGCTCTCCTCGATGGACTCCGCCACCGCTGTCGAGCGCAGCGCTTCGTGCGCCACAAAGATGTGCGGCCGCTCGGAGCGAATGGAGTGCACGCCGCAGTTGGTCACGCAGAAGAATTGATCCTCCGAGTTGATGCCCAGCGAGGACAGACTAAGCAGTTCCTCGTCTGCAGGGAAGTTCAATTTGAACCGGACCAGTTCCACCTGTCTCGGATCGACCTCGTGACCCAAGAGATACCCCACCGTGCGCTCACGCTTGCGCGACTCCGGCGACGCGTTGTCGTAGAAGCGAGGCTTCACGAATCGAACCAGGAACGCTCGCAACTGCTCAGTCACATCAGGCGGAATGGCAATGCGCCTAGGAGGCCCCCCAATGACGGCTCGCCGGAACTGCAGGTAAGCATTGACTTCCGCCAGTACGGCGGCGCCAACCATCAGCTCCAGCTTCGAGAATCGGCCGACCGCAGCGCCGTTGATTACCAGTTGGCGACCGTCGCCCGAAATCGACTGGATCGCGTCCAAGGCAATCTTTCGGGTCGCCGACAGCTTCGGGCTCAGGTACACGTGATCGTTGGTGATCAAGAGGCCCTCCTTGCCACTGCCCCAGAACGTCTCGTCCACGAGGACGACGACGTCATGCGGCGCCACGGTGGGTGCATAGGCGCCAATGGCGTTGTGCAGCTTGTCCGAGGGAATCGCCGGGGCGAA
>QFQP01000200.1 GCA_003243425.1 Archangium gephyra
CGGATACGGTCGTAGCGGGCGTAATCGATGGCGTCGTTCATGCCCGCATTGTACCGGCCCGCCGTGAGCGGGCCGTTCCCCTCGTGGAACTCACCAGCCGCGGAACTCGCCCCGGCATCCCGACGTCACCCGCACGCCCCGCTTGTCGCGGCCCCAGCTGCGGCCTTCGATGCAGGCGCTGCTCGACAGCGGTCGCACCAGGTCCACGCGGCGGCCGTCGACCGCGCAGCTGCGCGTGCGGCCCTTGTCGGAAATGAACACGACCTCACGAAACCGCCCGCAGTCCACACGACCTGCGCGCGAAGTTCTGCAGGTTTTCAGGCGCGCGCGAAATCGAAGGCCAGCACATCGGCGATGCGCGGCGTATCCAGCATCGCCATCAGCAGCCGGTCCACGCCCAGCGCCACGCCGGCGCAGGCCGGCATGCCGTGTCCCAGCGCCGCCAGCAGGGCTTCGTCCAAAGGCGGCGCCGCGTCACCGCGCGCCTGCCGCAGCGCGACGTCGCGCTCGAACCGCGCACGCTGCTCCACCGCATCGGTCAGCTCGTGGTAGCCATTGGCCAGTTCCAGCGGTCCCAGGTACAGCTCGAAGCGCTCCGCCACCGCCACGCCATCGCGGTCGACCACGCGCGCCAGCGCGGACTGGCTTGCCGGATAGTCGTGCACGACGGTGATGTGGTCGCGCGCAAACGCCGGCTGCAGCCGGTGCGTCATCAACAGGTCCAGCCAGTCGTCGCGCGTCAGTCCCTCGCCGTCGATGGCGATGCCGGAAGCGGCATTGCGCACCACGTCCAGCTCGGCCGTCATCGGATCGAAGCCGAGCTGCTGCATGTACAGCTCGCGGAAGCGGATGCGCGACACCGTCGCCTCCCGCCCGATCATCGACAGCGCCGCCTGCACCAGCGCGACCGTCTCGTCGACCAGCGGCTCCAGCGTCCAGCCCACGCGGTACCACTCGAGCAGGGTGAACTCCGGGTTGTGGCGACCGCCCGCCTCGCCATCGCGGAACACCCGCCCCAGTTCGAAGCAATCGCCCACGCCGGCCGCCAGCAGGCGCTTCAACGGAAACTCCGGCGAGGTGCGCAACCAGCGCGTGCGCGGTGCGCCGTCCGTGCGGCCGGAGAAGTCCAGCGAGAACGAGGCGATGTTCGCGTCGGTGTTGCCTGCGCGCGACATCATCGGCGTCTCGACTTCCAGC
>QFQP01000201.1 GCA_003243425.1 Archangium gephyra
ACCGCTGGCTGGGCCGCTGGCCGTTCCGCGTGTGCGTGTATCCGGTGGTGCTCGTCCACTGGCTGCTCAACGGCACCGCGCGTCGCGCGTCACTGCAGTACCTGCGACGTGCACATGCCTTCCAGGGCCAGCCGGTCTCGCATCCCGGCATGTGGCAGAGCCTGCATCATTTCGCGATGTTCGCCGAGACGATGCTGGACAAGATCCTCGCGCTCGGCCAGCGCTATCCGGTCGACAAGGTGCGCATGGAGCGGCAGGACGTACTGGCGCGGGTGACCGCGGGCGAGGGTGGCCTGATCGTCACCGCGCACCTCGGTTGCCTGGAACTGTGCCAGGTGATGGCGGACCAGGTGCCGGGTTTCCGGCTGACGGCACTGGTGCACACCGCGCATGCCGAACGCTTCAACCGGCTGATCCGGCGCCTGGATGCCGGCAGCCGCGTGGAACTGCTGCAGGTCACCGACCTGGGGCCGGCGGATGCGGTGAAGCTGGCCGAGCGCGTGGCGCGGGGTGAGTTCGTCGCCATCGCCGGCGACCGGGTTCCGTTGCGCGGCGGTCGCGCCGTCACGGCGCGGTTCCTTGGACACGACGCGCCATTTCCCATCGGCGCCTACGTGCTGGGCGCGGCGCTGAAATGTCCGGTGTTCACGATGGCCTGTACCCACCAGGGCGACGGCTACCACGTGCGACTGGAAAGCTTTGCCGCACGCGTCGAATTGCCACGCGGCTCGCGCGATGCGGCCCTGGCCGGCTACGCTGCACAGTTCTCGGCATGGATGGAACAGCAGGTCCGCCTGTCGCCGTACGACTGGTTCAACTTCTACCCCTTCTGGGATCAGGTAACGCATGACGCCCGCAATGAATGAAACCGTGGCGCCCGTGTTCGGCGACGCCCCACTGCGCATCGAGGACGTGGTCGCACTCGCGCACCGGCGGGCCCCTGCCGTCCTGTCGGACGATCCGGAGTTTCGTGCGCGGATCGCACGCGGCGCCGATTTCCTCAGCCGCCTGCTGGAAGAGGAGGGAGTCATCTACGGTGTCACCACCGGTTACGGCGATTCCTGCACGGTGAACATTCCGCCGGCGCTGGTCGCCGAACTGCCGCATCATCTTTACACCTACCACGGCTGCGGGCTGGGCCGCTTCCTCGACGAAACCGAGACGCGCGCCGTGCTCGCCGCGCGGCT
>QFQP01000202.1 GCA_003243425.1 Archangium gephyra
CCGCTGCGTAGTGGACTGCCCCTGCACGGGGGTATCTGGCACAATAGCTTCCGTCCAGCGGGAAGGAGCGGCATCCAGTGGTTGAGAAAACAAAACCCGATCTGCTGATCGTCGATGATGATCCGTTGATCACCGACACGCTCAACTTCGTGTTGGGCAAGGATTTCTCGGTCCATGTCGCGGGCTCGCGCCCGCAGGTAAAAAGCCTGCTGCGGCAACTCGACAACCCGCCGCAACTGGCCTTGATCGACCTGGGGCTTCCTCCCACGCCGCACCGGCCGGACGAAGGCTTCCGGTTAATCAGCGATTTGATCGCCTACTCGCCGGGCATGAAAATCGTCGTGCTCTCGGGCCAGAGCGACGAGACCAACGCGCGCCACGCGCGCACGCTGGGCGCGATCGAGTTCGTCGCCAAGCCGTGTGATCCGGAAACGCTCAAGAATCTGCTCAAGCGCTCGCTCTCGATCCGCGACGCCGAGATCGGCGCCGCGGCCGAGGGCGGGTTGCTCGGCAAGAGCCTGCTGATGGAAAAGCTGCGCCAGCAGATCGCACAGTTCGCCAATGCGCCGTTTCCGGTGCTGATCGAGGGCGAATCGGGCAGCGGCAAGGAAATGGTCGCCAAATCGCTGCACCTCATGAGCAACCGCGCGGCGCGTCCGTTCCTCGCGCTCAATTGCGCCGCGATTTCGCCGACGCTGGTCGAGCCGACGCTGTTCGGCTACAGCAAGGGCGCGTTCACCGGCGCCACCACTTCGCGCGCCGGCTATTTCGAGGACGCCAAGGATTCCACCCTGTTCCTCGACGAGATCGGGGAGCTGCCGCTCGAACTGCAGGCGAAGCTGCTGCGCGTGCTCGAGAACGGCGAGTTCCAGCGCGTGGGCGAAACCCAGAGCCGCGTGTCGAACGCGCGCGTGATCGCCGCCACCAACCGCGACATGCGCCAGGAAATCCGCAACGGGCGCTTCCGTGCCGACCTCTACCACCGGCTGTCGGTGTTCACCGTCAACGTCCCGGCGCTGCGCGATCTGGGCGACGACAAAGTGACGCTGCTCGACCATTTTCGCGAGTTCTACGCGCGCCAGGCGGGCGTCAAGGCCTTCTCGCTCGACAGCAAGGCGATGGGTCTGTGGCTCGATTACGGCTTCCCCGGCAATGTGCGCGAGCTGCGCAACATCGTCATCCGCCTC
>QFQP01000203.1 GCA_003243425.1 Archangium gephyra
GCTCTTCGGCTCGGCCGAGCAGACCGGCTCCATCGGCGTCGTCACGATCAACTGCGCCCGCCTCGGCCGCATGCACCCCGGCGACCACAACGCCGCGATGGCCCGGCTCGACGAGCTCGTGGATCTCGCGGTCGAGAGCCTGGAGATCAAGCGGCGCGTCGTCGGCGAGCTGCTCGAGCGCGGCCTCCTGCCATACACGCGGCGATACCTCGGCGGGCTCGACAACCACTTCTCGACGATCGGCGTCAACGGGATCAACGAGTACGTGCGCAACCTCACCCTCGACGCCGACGACATCACGAGCGACCTCGGCGAATGGCTCGCCCAGTCGCTGCTCGACCGGCTCCGCGTGCGCATCGTCCAGGCGCAGGAGCGCACCGGCCACCTCTACAACCTCGAGGCGACGCCGGCGGAGGGCGCGACGTACCGGTTCGCCCGCGCCAACCTCGCGCGCTGGCCGGACGTGCTCCACGCCGGCACCGCCGAGCAGCCCTACTACACGCACTCCTCGCAGCTGCCGGTGGGATTCACCGACGACCCGTTCGAGGCGCTCGAGCGCCAGGAGGCCCTCCAGGCCAAGTACACGGGCGGCACCGTGCTGCACCTCTACATGGGCGAGGCGGTCTCGAGCGCGGCCGCGTGCGCGACCCTCGTGCGGCGGGCGCTCGAACGCTTCCGCCTGCCCTACATCACGATCACGCCGACCTTCTCGATCTGCCCGATGCACGGCTACGTGTCCGGTCACCACGAGCGGTGCCCATCGTGCGCCGCGACGGGGATCGACCAGGAGTGCGAGGTCTGGACCAGGGTCATGGGCTACTTCCGGCCGATCTCGGCGTTCAACGTCGGCAAGCGCGGCGAGGCCGCCGAACGCCGCTACTTCCGCGAGCCGGCGACGAGATGAGCCCGGCGCGGCGCATCGGCGCCGAGCCCGAATTCAGTGCGCGCGGCACAATCGGCACCGACGAGCATGCCGATCTCATCCTGTCGGCGGGATTGCCGGTGGGCGATGGAACCTTGCGGTTCGGCGCCTCGGGGGCACGGCTGTCGCGCGATGGTTTCGGCCGCAATCTGACCACCGGCCTCGACAATTATAACCGCGATATCTGGGCAGGCCGCGCCAGCGCCGAAATCAACAACGAAAGCAATTTCTTCCTGCGCCTCCAGGGCGACT
>QFQP01000204.1 GCA_003243425.1 Archangium gephyra
TGGGTTGGAAGACTCTGGGGCAAATGGGGGCGTTCCTGACGCTACCGCATCGTGGGCTGGACCCGGCCCAATCGGGCCGGGCGCGCGCGCGCCGGATTTCCCGCGCAGCGGCGGAGACCTTCCACGATGGCTCGTGGAGCTCCGGTAGGCGGCCAAGATCTCGCGGCGGGCCAACATGCTCGCGGGAGCTCTCTTGACGAGCGGCATCTCAACACTGGTCGTCGCCAAGAAGCGGTGCCGGCGCTGGGTCAACGAGAGCTAGGCCTCGCCGGCGCCCCCCGAGGAGAGCACGACGAGCAGACTCGCACCCAGGCACCGCCAGCGTCGCCTGGGCAGCGGAGAATCGCGCTGTCATCGGCTTCGACGCAGGGGGCTCCTCATCTGAACCGACGGGAAGCACCGCAGCAGAGCACTCGACAACAGGCCGCACCGCCAGCACGTGGCCAGGCGCACGCGTGTGCATGACCTCGAGGTGGGGGACTCGACGGAGGTTGGCGCATCGGTCTGCGCCGGGCATTGTGATGCCCCTCGGGCCCGCGGCGACGACCTCGAGCCCCAGCTTCATCCGACAGTGCCCCAGCAGCAGGCGCCTCGTGACGTGGAATCGTGAGATCCATGCAGCTATCAACATGTTGGCCGAGCTCTCCGCAACATGCCGTGCTCATCGTCTTCACCTGCCCGGGACACCACCCGCAACGGGACTTGCGGGAAGGGGTATTGCCTCTTGCGTGCCACCTTGTAATGGTCGTGGATCCCAGGGGATTCGTTTAAGAACACTTTCTAGCACTGCAGTGGACAAGTTGCACTTGGGCCAACCTCGTTAGGGACCCGCGCGAAGCCCTCCATCCTTTCATTCCTTCAGGAGATCAACATTCCTCAGGATTTTCTAGAGAGCTTGCCTGTTCGGCTTCCCTCGATGACTGGTCGTGCCGCCCCCAGCTCGGTGGCATTAACCTTGGCAGCGAAACGGAGCGTGCATAGGGTTTCGGAAGCCGAGTCGGGCTCGGGCGCGCACGCCACGAGCATCACGGTCTTGGAAGAGGCGGCCGCGAGCACGCCCGAGAGGAGGTGCGTAAGCTTGGAGTTACGGTACGGCACGTGCGGGGCGCGCGAGGCGAGCGCCGCCAGCACGTCTCCGAGCGCTGACAGTGACTTGTTGATCGCC
>QFQP01000205.1 GCA_003243425.1 Archangium gephyra
GCCCCAGCCATTCGGCGAACGCGCGCGCCTTCGGCGTGCGGAAGCCGCCCTCGACGAAGCGGGCCTGGTCGAGATCGAATTCGCGGATCTCGACTTCATCGCCACCGGCCGGCGACAGGCGCAGCAGGCAGCGGCTGAAGCTGGGCGCCAGGCAGGCGCTGGACAGGTCGTAGGCCTGCAGTTCGAGCGGTGCGTTCTCGGTCTTGCGTAGCTGTCCGACGTCCAGCACGGTGCGCCACGCGCCCGGCAGGCCGTCGTCGCCACGACGCGCGAGTTGCAGCAGGCCGTAGGGGTGTTCGGCATCGCGCAGGAAGCGCACGGCGCGCTGGCCCATCAGCGTGATGTCCGGCTCCGCCGCGCCGGTGGCCAGCGCGGAGGCGAGTTCGGCCTTGACCGTCGCGTACGTGGGCATGGCGCGGATCTTGGTCTGTGAAGCGGCGGTCTTCGCGCGTGCCCATTCCAGCGCCTGCGTGCCGTGTGGCGCTTCCAGCCACTGGTCGTCAGTGGCTTGTGCCATCGCCGGTGCGGCGGCGGCCAGTGCGACGAACGCCAGCGCACGCATGCGCGCGGGCGTCTTGATATCGATATGCATGTGATCGTTCCCGTTGGAAGGCCGGCATCCGCGAGGCGGACGCCGGCCGGGGTGGATTAGAAGCTGTAGCGGAAAACCACGCCGTAGGTGCGCGGGCGCAGGCGGTTGGCGACACCCAGGGTGGTGCGTGCGTTGAGCGCACCGTCTTCGTTGGTCAGGTTGTCGCCGTACAGGAAGGCCGACCAGCCGTTGTCGGATTCCACGCCGATGCGCGCATCGAGCATGGTGATCGCGTCACCCGGCGAACCGGCGGTGAGCGCCGTTTCGCGCGCCGAGTCGTACACCACGCCGGTGCGCACCACGCCGCGCAGGTCGGCGGCGACGTCCCAGCTGTAGGCCGCCGACGCGGTGAAGCTGTTGCGCGGCACGTTGTAGACGTCGGTGCCCTTGTTGAGCGGCGTGCCCGGCACGTCGGCCACGTAGGTCGCATCGATGATCGAACCGCCGACCTGCAGCATCAGCGAGGCGCTGGGCGTGTACACCACGTTGACCTCGACGCCCTTGTTCTCGGTGCCCTTGGAGTTGGTCAGGCCGTTGATGGTCGAGGTGATCGGCACGCGCACGGCGAC
>QFQP01000206.1 GCA_003243425.1 Archangium gephyra
GCGTACGCGCTACCAGTTGCCGGTGGTGCTGGTGGATGAACGCACCAGCTCCGTCGAGGCCGCAGAACGTTTCGCGCTGGACCGCAGCGAAGGCCGCAAGCGCCGGCGCGATGCCGTCGCACTCGACGCCGTCGCCGCCGCCGTCATCATCGAACGCTGGCTGGCCGCGCCCCAGGACGCGACCCAGCTGACCTGACTCCTCCCGACCACGCCCCATGACCCTACAACTCGATTCCGACGGATGCCTGCGCCACCTGCTCACCCTTGATGGACTGCCGCGCGAAACACTGTGCCGGCTGATCGACCGTGCCGGCCAGATCCGCGATGCCGCGCTCGGCCGCACGCCACGCCGGCAGGTGCTCGACGGCACCACGATCTGCACGCTGTTCTTCGAACCGTCCACGCGAACCCGCAGTTCGTTCCACATCGCCGCGCAACGCTTGGGTGCGGACGTGCTGAATGTCGATGCATCCACGTCGTCCACGCGCAAGGGCGAGACCGCGCGCGACACGCTGCGCAACCTGGAAGCGATGGGCGTGCGCGGCTTCGTGGTCCGTCATGCCGACGATGGCGCGGTCGAGGCGCTGGCGGCGGAAGCCGGCGAAGGCACGGCGCTGATCAACGCCGGCGATGGCCGCAGCGCGCATCCCACGCAGGGTCTGCTGGACGTGCTGACGATCCGCCAGGCCAAGGGCGCCGACTTCTCGCGCCTGAAGGTACTGATGGTGGGCGACGTGAACCACTCGCGCGTGGCACGCTCGGACCTGCATGCGCTGAAGACGTTGGGCGCGGGCGAGATCCGTGTGTGCGGCCCGCAGTCGCTGCTGCCGGACGACGGCACGCTGGCCGGCTGCCGCGTGGGACAGGATTTCGACGCCATGCTCGAGGGCGTCGACGTGGTGATGATGCTGCGCCTGCAGCGCGAGCGCATGGAGGAAGGCCTGGTGGCCTCGCTGGAGGATTACCACCGCGAGTACGGGCTGACCACGACGCGACTGGCGCGTGCGGCGAAGGACGCGGTGGTGCTGCACCCCGGTCCGATCAACCGTGGTGTCGAGATCACCGACGAGGTGGCCGACGGTCCGCAGTCGCTGGTACTGCGCCAGGTCAGCAACGGCGTCGCCATCCGCATGGCGGTGCTGGAGATGCTGCTGGCCTGAG
>QFQP01000207.1 GCA_003243425.1 Archangium gephyra
TTCGGCCATGCGCTGTATCCCGAGGGCGATCCCCGCGGCGCGGAACTGTTGCTGCGTGCGCGCGAGCGCCATGCGGGTACGCGAGAAATGGCGGCGCTGGAGACCTTGATCGTCGCGACCGAGGAGATCAGCGGGCTGCGTCCGAACATCGACTTCATGCTCGCCGCAATCTGCCACCTCAATCGCCTGCCGGCGACACCGGCGCTGGTGATGTTCGCCGCCGGACGCCTTGCGGGCTGGCTGGCGCACGCATTGGAACAACAGGCGCAGGGACGATTGATCCGTCCACGCGCGAGCTATACCGGCGTCACCCCACCTGCAACATCGCCCTGATGTACTGAGCGCATGCAGCGGCGTGCGTTTGACATCGTCGGCACATGCGGTGACCCTGCCTTGGCCCGCTTCCCGCCGCTGCTGCAATGCGCCCTGCCCTGACCCTGTGCCTGCTGCTGACGATGATGATCCCCACCACCATCGCCCGGAACACTGAAGCACCCGACGTGACCGCGACGCCGCGCGCCACGACGCCCGTTCCACCGCCACCGAGCTGGCTGTCCGGCCTGGATGCGCTGTACGACACGGATCTGCGCGCCGCCGGCCTGGACGACCGCACGTTCGACGCCGAGCACTGGTGGTCGGTCGCCACACCGCTGCTGGAAAAAAAACGCGGGTTCCGCACCGAAGAGATCGGACGCAGCGTGGAGGATCGTCCGCTGCGGCACGTGCGCTGGGGCACGGGCAAGACCTCGGTACTGCTGTGGTCGCAGATGCACGGCGACGAGAGCACGGCGTCGATGGCGCTGGCCGACCTCTTCCGTTTCCTCGGCGAACACCCGGATCATCCGCTGGTGAAGCAGTTGCACGCGCACGCCACGCTGCATGTCTTCCCGATCGTCAATCCCGACGGCGCCGCACGTTTCCAGCGCCGCAACGCGCAGGGCATCGACCTCAATCGCGATGCGCGCGTGCTGGCCACGCCCGAGGCACGCACGCTGAAGGCGCTGTTCGACCGGGTGAAACCGGTGTACGGCTTCAACCTGCACGACCAGCGCGTGGGCTACCGGGCCGGCGATTCCGACCGCGGCACGGCCATCGCATTGCTGTCGCCGCCTTACAACCATGCCGCCGACGTCAACGACGTGCGCACGCGCGCCATCGA
>QFQP01000208.1 GCA_003243425.1 Archangium gephyra
AATTGCGCCTGAAGGCAAAGCTAGGTGTCCAGCCCCGGGCGATCGTTCAAGCGTTTCGTGAACAGATTGGGGTGTGGGCTTCGCCAGGCCTGCATGGCTTGTAGGGGCGATCGGTGACCCCGCGCTCGCTGCGGGATGCGCGAGTTGTAGGTCTGCACGTACTGCGTCAGCGTCGCGTCCAATTCCGCTGCCGACTTGAAGCGCGTCTGCGCAATCACCTCGGTGATGCGGCCGTTGAAGCGCTCCACCATGCCGTTGGTCTGCGGGCGGCGCGGCGAGGCCAGGCGGTGCTCGATGCCCAGGCCCGCGCAGCGCTTGTCAAAGGCATGCGCTCCGCTGGGTGTCTTGCGCTTGGTCGTGAAACGGTCGGTGAACTGGCTGCCGTTATCGGTCAGCACCTTGGCAATCCTCATCGGCGCGGCCTGATGCAGTCGCCACAAGAAGTCGCAGCTGCTGGCCTCGGTCTGATCGGCGTAGACGTGCACGAACACCCAGCGAGTGGCCCGGTCGATGGCCACGAAGAGGTAGCGCCTCTGCGCCTCATCGGGCATCTGCGGCAGGTACTTGATGTCGATGTGAACGAAGCTGGGCTCGTAGCTCTTGAAGGTCTTGCTGGCGCGCGTGGGCGCTTCGCCGGCTTGCACCTGCAAGTCGCCCAAGCGCGAGACGCCGTGGCGGCGCAGCAGCCGGTCCAGCGCGGCGCGCGAGGCCCCGGCATGGATGAACTCACGCGTGACCACGAGCAGGTCGTCCAGCGGCAGCAAGAGCGTGCGGCGCAGCTCGATGACGATGCCCTCTTGCGCAGGGCTCAGCGTGGTGCTGAGTCTGTTGGGGCGGTGCGAGCGGTCTTGCACGGCATCAGGATCACGGCTGCGCCACTTGCGCACGGTGGCGACGGTGACGTTGAACTGCGCGGCGATCTCGCGCTGCGTGCCGGTGGCCTTTTGGATCTCGGCGCGCACCTTCGGGGTGGTGCGGGCTTGTGGGTGGATGTTGGTCATTGAGGGCGCGTCGCCAGGTCGGTTTGCATCGAAGCAATCACGCCGCGTAGAACATCCCTTGCGCGGAACAACGGCCAGCTGAGAATGGGGACATGATCACACGAGACCCGACATTTTGGTTCTTTGTGGTAGGCGTTCGCGGTGATGTCGTGCAGCA
>QFQP01000209.1 GCA_003243425.1 Archangium gephyra
CACGATGGCGGGCGCGTCGGCCGGCATCTGCTCCAGCACCACGCGCAGCGCCTCCGTGCCGCCCGCCGATGCGCCGATGGCGATCAGGCGGTCGGTGGTGCGGAAGCGCAGTGCCGGCGGGGCCGGCAACGTGGCTTCCAGGTTCACGCGTGGCGCGCCGGTGCGGGCCAGCGGGCGCACCCGCGCCTTGGCCGCCGCCTTGACCTTGGCGATGATCTCGTCGGAATACGCCTGCAGGCCGCTGGCGACATCGAGCTTGGGCTTGGAGACGAAATCCACGGCACCCAGCGCCAGCGCCTGCAGCGTGGTGTCGGCGCCGCGCTCGGTCAGCGAGGAGATCATCACCACCGGCATCGGCCGCAGGCGCATGACGTTCTCGAGGAACGCGAGGCCGTCCATGCGTGGCATCTCGACGTCCAGCGTCATGACGTCGGGGTTGAGGCGTTTGATCTTCTCGCGCGCGAGCAGCGGGTCGGCGGCGGAACCGACGACGTCGATGCCGGGTTCGCGCGAGAGGATTTCGGTCAGGATCTGGCGCACGACCGCCGAGTCATCGACGATCAGCACGCGGCAAGGAGTCGTACTCATCAGAACAGCTCCACGCCCCCGGTGATGGGGGCCTTGGACAGGCGGGCCCGTGCCGCCGACTCGGCGGCCAGCACTTCGGCGTCGTGCGCATGCGGCAACCGCTGCACGACGGCGCGCCCGGTGTGCGGGAAATACCAGACCTTGCGCGGATGGATGCCGCGCAGGTCCTCGGCGATCACCGGGATGCGCTCGGCTTCCAGGTAGCGGCGGACGAATTCGGCGTTGCGCGTGCCGACCGGATTGCTGGTGAAGCCCTTCAGTACGTTGGCGCCGCCGAACACCTTGGCTTCCAGCCGGCTGCGGGAGGCACCGCGCTTGAGCAGGTCGTTGATCAGCAGTTCCATCGCATAGCTGCCGTAGCGCGCCGGCGCGCCGTCGCCGACATTGCCTTCGGGCAGCAGGAAGTGGTTCATGCCGCCGAGCTTCAGCAGCGGATCGCGGATGCACGCCGCCACGCACGAGCCCAGCAGCGTCACCAGCGCGGTGTCGTCGTCGATCACCAGGTACTGCGTGGGCAGCAGCTTGGCGGCTTCGGTCTTGAAACGGGCATCGTGGTACCGCATCACGC
>QFQP01000210.1 GCA_003243425.1 Archangium gephyra
GGCGTCTCCGCGCTCGCGATCCTCGAAGGCGGCGCGCGCATCGACCTGCTCGTCACCGATGTCGGCCTGCCGGGCGGCATGAACGGCCGCCAGCTCGCCGACCGCGCGCGCGTGCTGCTGCCAGGGCTGAAGGTCGTGTTCATCACCGGCTATGCCGAAAGCGCCGTCATCACCGGCCAGCAACTGGGTACGGACATGGCGCTGATCACCAAGCCCTTCGCGATGGACACGCTCGCGTCGCGGGTGACGGCGCTGCTGGGGTGATGCGCTGCCGAGGGACGTGATCCCTGCCCACCGTTCGTCCCGAGCGAAGTCGAGGGACGAGTCACACGAAGGCCGTTGGACGGTGCTGCGCGGGTCTCTCCGTCCCTCGACTGCGCTCGGGACGAACGGAGGTAAGAGTGCTGCCGAAAATGGGTCAAGCGTGGTGGTCGCTCACCCCACCTTGCGCGCTTCCATCGCATGCTCCCACGCCAGCGCGTGCTGCACGATCGCATCCAGGCAATCATGGCGCGGCAGCCAGCCCAGCGCCTCGCGGATGCGGAAGTTGGAGGCGACCAGCGAGGCCGGATCGCCGCTGCGGCGCGGCTCCATCCGGCGGGGCACGCGGATGCCGGAAACGCGGTCGACCGCGTCGAGTACCTCGCTCACCGAATAGCCGGTGCCATAGCCGCAATTGAGCGTCAGCGCGGCGCCGTCATGGTTGAGCAGATGGTCCAGCGCCAGCACATGCGCATCGGCCAGATCCGAAACATGGATATAGTCGCGGATGCCGGTGCCGTCGCGCGTCGGGAAATCGCTGCCGAACACCGCGACATGCGAGCGATGGCCGAGCGCCGCCTCCACCGCCACCTTGATCAGGTGGGTCGCGCCGATCGTCGACTGGCCCGAACGCAGATCGGGGTCGGCACCCGCCACGTTGAAATAGCGCAGGATGCAATAATCCATGCCGTGCGCGCGCGCGGTGTCGCGGATCATCGCCTCGGTCAGCAGCTTGGACATGCCATAGGGGTTGATCGGCTGGGTGGGCGACGTTTCCTCGACCAGCCCGTGCTGGCCGTCGCCATAGACCGCCGCGGTCGACGAGAAGACGATGTTGCGCACGCCGCCGTCGATCATCGCGGAGAGCAGCAGCCGGCTCGTCTCCGAATTGTT
>QFQP01000211.1 GCA_003243425.1 Archangium gephyra
GTTCGCGGGCGTGGGCAACGTCGAGCTGTTTTCACCGGAGGGCGTGGCGCGGCCGGCGCCGGTCGCGGGCACGCTCGGCAGCGGCACGTACCGGTTTCGCGCGGCGAACCTCTCGCTGCAGCACGGGCAGCGCTGGGTGATGGCCAGCGACGGCATCAAGGTGCGCGACGCGAGCGCGATTCTGGCGAAGGTCCGCAGCCAGCCGCCGGCGGCCGCGGTCGACGCGCTGTTCTCGCAGGCCGCGCGCTCGCACGACGACGTGTCGGTGTTGATCATCGACGTGGAGGCGACGGCATGACCGCCCGCGCTGCCCGCGTCGCGAGGTCGCGCCCTCTCGAGGTGCCGGTGCTGAGCACCTCGGGCGCGGTGCGCACGCGCGTCGACGTGCTGGGCTTCTGCGCCGAGGTGCGCCGGGTGGCCGCCGACTGCGGGCTCGACGCCTTGCGCGCAGGCGAGCTGTCTCTGGTCGTCGCCGAGCTCGGCACCAACGCGGTGCTGCACGCGCACGGCGGCGTACTCGAGGTGCGCGTCTCACCGTCGGGCTGGTCGGTGGTGGTGACCGACGAAGGCCCCGGCTTCTCGACCGCGGTGCTGAACGACGCGGGCAAGAGCGATCGGCTCGGCGCCCGCGGCGTTCGTGAACCCGCCGACGGCCACCGAAGCTTCGGGAGCGGGCTGGCCGCGGTGCGACGACTCTCTTCTTTCGTGACGCTCTCGAACGATGGGCCCGGTGCCCGCGTCGTGGCCGAGCGTCACTTCAACGACGCAACACCCCTGGGAGCACTGTCATGAGCATCAGCAAAGAGCGCATCGAGCGCGTCGTCGACCTGATGGCCAAAGCGGCCTGCAAGGAGTACCACCACCGCATCGACGTGTCGGTCGACGCCGTCGACGACCCGTTCCTCCACGTCGAAGTGGGCATGAACGTGGTGATGGAGGACCTCGAGAAGGCCGAGACCGACCGTCGTTCGCACGTCGCCGAAATCGAGCGCAAGAACCGTGAAATCGCCGATCGCGCGGCGATGGCGCTGCGTGAATTGTCGACGCCCATCATCTCGGTGTGGGACGGCGTGCTGACGCTGCCCATCATCGGCATGGTCGACACCGTGCGCGGCGCCGAGATGATGGAGCAGCTGCTCGCGCGCGTGGCGCA
>QFQP01000212.1 GCA_003243425.1 Archangium gephyra
GCGGCTTCTTCACGGGCCGTCTGGAATTCCGGCATCGAGGTGCCGACGGCGCTCCATCCCAGCGCGTCGTCGAAGCCGGTGTTGATGGGCTCGCTGACGGTCAGCACGGTCGCACGCGCCTGCAGGCGCGCCGCCAGGGTCAGGCCGTGTTCCACGCCCTTGCCGGCCAGCTCGGAGCCGTCGGTGGCGATCAGGATATGCCGGTACATGCCGCACCTCATGATGATGGGATGCGGCCATTACACGCGTCGCAGGCTTACGATGCCGTGATCTGGATCAATCGCGATGCCTACGTCGCCTGAAGGTTCGCGTACGCCATCACCAGCCACTTGCTGCCTTCACTGTCGAAGTTCACCTGCACGCGGGCATGCGCGCCGCTGCCTTCGTAGTCGGTGACCACGCCCGCACCGAACTTCGCATGGGTGACGGTCTGGCCCAGCTTGAGCCCCGGCGTTTCCAGGCTGGCATGGCCGGGGGTGACGCGCGTGGCGAAGGTGGATGCCGGCCGGCTGACCTGCACGCGCGGCCGCACTTCGTTGAGCAGGTTCGCCGGGATCTCGCGCAGGAAGCGCGACGGGATACCGTACATGTCCTGCCCGTGCAGGCGACGCGCCTCGGCGTAGCTCAGCACCAGTTTCGCGCGTGCGCGGGTGATGCCCACGTAGGCGAGACGGCGTTCCTCTTCCAGCCGACCGCTCTCGTCCAGCGAGCGGTTGCTGGGGAACAGCCCCTCCTCCAGCCCCGCCAGGAACACCAGTGGAAACTCCAGTCCCTTGGCCGAATGCAGCGTCATCAGCTGCACGCCGTCCTCACCGGCCTCGACCTGCCCTTCACCCGCTTCCAGCGCGGCGTAGGACAGGAACGCCACCAGCTCGCTCATGCCTTCTCGGCCGTCCTCTTCGGCGGCGATGTCCTCGCGGCGTACGAAGCGCGACGCCACCGACACCAGTTCGTCGAGGTTCTCGGTGCGCGATTCGGAATCCAGCCCGCCCCGGCTTTCCCGCGCCCAGTGCTCGCGCAGGCCCGAGCGCGCGAGCACGTGGTCGACGCGCTCGGCCAGCGTCATCTCCGCGGTCTCTTCGGCCAGCTGATCGACCAGCGCAGCGAAACCTGCAAGCGCATTGCGTGCGCGACCGGCCAGATCGCTGCCC
>QFQP01000213.1 GCA_003243425.1 Archangium gephyra
ACCGAGCGCATCCGCACGGTGGAGCATGTCGCCGACAATGTGCGCGGCCTCCACACGCTGTCCCGCTTCCAGGTCGCGCAGCATCGACGCCTTCATCGGCGAACCCTCGGCAACCAGCGTCTCGCGTGCCGTCGCCTGTGCGGCCGCAGGCACCGGGTGGCCGGTCGCGGCTGCGACCGCCAGGCATTCCTCGTGCAGGGCCGCCATGAAGTCCGCACCGCCCTCGCCCGCCACGATGGTGCCGATCGGGGCACGCATCGCGCAGGTACCGGCCGCCAACGCGGTGAGGAAGCTGTACTTCACCCACTGCGCCTGCGCAATGTCCAGCGTGTGCAGGTGATCGATGCCGGCCTGCGCGCACGCGGCAGCGAGTGCCTGCAGGCGTGCGTCCGGCGTCTGGCCGACGCGTTCGCCGAACGTCATCGATGCCGGCTTGCCCAGGTGCAGGATTTCGCCGTCGGCACCGAGCGCGGCGCTGATGAAGCAGAGACCGCCGAGCACATGGTCGAATCCGAACCGCGCATCCAGCGCTTCGTAGTGGCGCAGGCCGTTCAGCAGCGGCAGCACGCGCGCACCCGCGGCGACGGCCGGCGCGATGGCGTCCATTGCGCTGTCCAGGTCGTAGGCCTTGCAGCTCAGCAGCACCAGGTCGAACGGCGCCGCCGCCGACAGGTCATCCGCGGTCAACACGTGCACCGGCACATCGGCGTCGCCGAGCGGACTGCGGATGCGCAGGCCATGCTCGCGCAGCAACGCCGCGCGTGCGGGACGCACCAGGAAGCTGACGTCGATGCCGGCCTGCGCGAGGCGACCGCCGAAGTAGCCGCCGGTACCGCCGGCGCCAAGCACGAGCAAGCGCATCAGCTGCGCAGCCCCACGCCCTTCTTCAGCAGCCACAGGCCCAGCGCGGCCAGGCCGACAACGAAGGCGATCATCAGCGCGTAGGCGATCCACAGCGGTACGTCGCTGGTGCCCAGCAGGCCGTAGCGGAACGCGTTGACCATGTAGAAGATCGGGTTGGCGTGGGTCAGCGCCTGCGCCCACGGTGGCAGCAGCGTCACCGAATAGAACACGCCACCCAGATAGGTCAGCGGGGTGAGGATGAAGGTCGGCACGATGGCGATGTCGTCGAACTTCTTCGCGTA
>QFQP01000214.1 GCA_003243425.1 Archangium gephyra
GGTCCCCACCCCCAACCCCTCTCCCGAAGGAGAGGGGCCGTTTTAATCAGAACTTGAAGCGCACGCCACCATAGACGCGACGGCCGAAGGTCTCGACGATCGTGCGACGGTACACGCTGTTGGCGTTCTCCTTGCGGGTCGCGTCCAGCAGGTTCACGCCCTCGAGGAACAGCGACACTTCCGGCATCAGCGTGATGTTCAGCGACGCATCGAGCTGGCCATAGGCCTCGCCGAACTCAGGATTGTTGCCGCGGCCCTGCGCCACGATCAGATACTTCGAACGCCAGTTATAGGCGCCGCGCAGGCTGATCACATCGTCCTCATAATAGGCCGAGATGTTGTAGCTGTTGCGCGACAGCCCCTGGAACGGCAGCGACGCACCGGTGAAGTAGTCACGGCCTTCATAGCCGCTGTCCTTCGAATAGGTGTAGTTCGCCATCACGCCCATATTCTTCAGGACGGGCACCTCGAGGAAGTCGAACGCCACCTGCAGACCGGCTTCGACGCCGTTGATCGTCACCTTCTGGGTGCCGTTGGTCGGCACGGTGATGTTGTAAACGACGCCCGTCGGATCGGTGTAGGGCTCGGTCGTGTTCTGGATGAACGAGCTGATTTCCTTGCGGAAATAGGTGACCGACGCGAAGCTGGTGCTGTTGATGTAATATTCCGCGCCCAGATCGTACTGGCGGGCACGGAAGGGCTGCAGGCCGGGATTGCCGCGCGAACCCGAGAGGCCGACGACGTCCAGCGTGAAGCGCGGCGCGAGCTGCTGCGGCAGCGGGCGCGCCATCACTTCGGTGGCGGTGCCGCGCAGGAACAGCTTGTTCGGCAGCAGTTCCGCCTTGACGTTCAGCGACGGCAGGAACTCGGTGACTTCGGCGTCATAGGCGACCGGGCTGATAACCCCGCCCGCGTTCAGATAGCCCGACGTATCGGTCTTGGTGTTGACGACACGCGCGCCGAGCACGCCGGTGACCGGAACCGAGCCCAGATCGACCGCGAACGAGGCCTGCGCATAGCCCGCGATGTTCTGCTCGCGCACTTCCCAGGTGTCGGTGAAGGTCTGGTTGCCGAACGGATCGGGGATGCCGACAAAGTTCGCGACGCCCTAGTTGACGTTCAGCCAGCGCTGATAGCC
>QFQP01000215.1 GCA_003243425.1 Archangium gephyra
GTGTGGGAACACGCCTACTACATCGACTACCGCAACGCGCGGCCGAAGTACGTGGAATCGTTCTGGGCACTGGTGAACTGGGATTTCGTGGCCGGCAACCTGCGCTGATTGCAGGTATCCGCGTCATGCGAAAACGGCCGGGGAAACCCGGCCGTTTTCATTTCCATCCGAACCTGGGTCGTGTCAAACGGTCAGTCTTGCAACGACCGGCGCGACCTGCGCCTCGCGTCCCAGCGCAACACCGACACGGGCCACGGCATTGGCCAGCGATTGCGCATCGTCTGCGCGCAGCGTCGCATGGCCGACCTTGCGACCCGCGCGCGACTCCTTCCCGTAGTCATGCCAATGGCCGCCCGCCTCGTCGAGCACGGCGACGGCCTCCGGCATCGTGCCGATCCAGTTGAGCATGCACGCATGCCCCAGCACGCGCGTATCGCCGAGCGGCAGGCCGAGCACCGCGCGCAGGTGATTCTGGAATTGCGAGGTTTCCGCGCCCTCGATCGTCCAGTGCCCGGAGTTGTGCACGCGCGGCGCCATTTCGTTCGCCAGCAGCTTGCCGTCGCGGCAGAACAGCTCGAGCGCGAATACGCCGACATAGCCCAACGCGTCCGCGAGGCGACGGGCGTGCGCGCAGGCCGCTTCCGCCAACGCCGTTTCGACACGCGCAGGCGCCAGGCTGGCGGACAGGACGCCATCGACGTGCCAGTTCTCGGTCAGCGGCCAGGTGCGGAACTCGCCATCGCGGCCGCGTACAGCCACCACCGACAGTTCCCGCTCGAACGGAATGAACGCTTCGACGATCAGCCCGACCGTGGCCGCCTGCGCACCCAGCGCGTCCCAGGCCGCATCGACATCGGCCGGCGACTTGATGCGGAACTGCCCCTTGCCGTCGTAACCCAGCCGGCGCGTCTTGAGAATGCACGCGCCACCCAACCGCTCGACCTCGGCACGCAGCACGTCGAGGCTGCCCACGTCGGCGAATGCACCGACCGGGATGCCGAGTTCCTGGAACAGCGTCTTCTCGACCAACCGATCCTGCGCGACGGCCAGCGCGCGCGGATTCGGAAACACGGGCACGCGAGCGGCAAGCCACTCCGCGCTTTCAGCCGGCACGTTCTCGAAATCGAAGGTGGCGAC
>QFQP01000216.1 GCA_003243425.1 Archangium gephyra
GATCGTCGTGATTATGGTCATGATGGGATGGGCAATGTGACGAGCGTGACGGTGCGTCGGGCTGACGGCACGGTCTCGGACCGGACGAGCAGCAGCTTCGATGAGTTGGGGCGCATCATCAGCCAGACGACGGGGTTTCACCGGACGCGGCGCTGGGCCTATGACGCCAATGGCAATGCCACGACGCTGACGAGCCCGGCCAGCGACGCGACGACCCAGGCCTTCGATGCGCTCGACCGTCTGATGACCGTCGTGGCGCCCGATGGCGGCACGACGAGCCTTGCCTACGACCAGAAGGATGCGGTCCTGCAGAATACCGATCCCAGGCTGGTGACGACCCAGTATGTGTATGACGGCTTCGGGGACGTGATCCAGGAGGTGTCGCCGGACCGGGGAACCAGCACCTACTGGTACGATGCCGCCGGCGACATGGTGCAGTCGAGCGACGGCCGGGGCCAGGTGGTCGACTACACCCGCGACATATTGGGCCGGATCACTCAGAAGGTGCCCGCCGGCCACAGCGGCGAGGCGATCGGCTACAGCTGGGACACGGGCGGGCTTGCGGGCAGCTACGGCATCGGCCGGCTGGGTGCGATCACCGACGCGTCGGGCACGACCCGGTTCCAATATGACCATCGCGGCAATCTGCTGGTCACCCAGCAGCCCGTGGGCACGTCGAGCGCGGCGCAACTGGTCTACGGCTACGATCCGGGCAACCGGATCACCGACATCACCTATCCCTCGGGTCGGCTCGTGCATTACGGCTATGACAGCAAGGGCCGGGTGTCGCTGGTGCAGACGAAGGCGTCCGCGTCGGTGGCGACCTGGACGGTGGTTGCCGACACGTACAGCTACGAGCCCTTTGCGGCGGTGAAGGGGATGCGTCTTGGCAACGGGCTGTCGGTGGCGAACGACTGGGGCGATGACGGGCGGCTCGCCTCGCGGCGCCTTTATCAGACGAGTGGGGGCGCGAACCTGTCGTTCCTCGACTACGGCTATGACAGCAACGACAATGTGACGGCGATCAGGGACCGGCTCGACGACAGCCGGTCGCTGTATTACGGCTATGACGGGAACGACCGGCTGAAGCTGACGGTGCTGACCGCGGCGAGCCCGACGGCGGGCACGGAGACCT
>QFQP01000217.1 GCA_003243425.1 Archangium gephyra
GAACCCAAGCACGCCGAGGCGCATACCGCACTGGCGCTGTACCACGCGGAGATCATCGACAAGATCGGCGCGATGATCGGCGGCCTGACCTACGGTGCAAAAGCGAGCGAAGCCGAGTCGCACATCAAGACCGCGCTGAAGCTGACGCCCGACTCGCCCATCGCGCACGTCGAATACGCCAACGTGCTGCTGCTCCTGCATGGCGACAAGAAGGAAGACGCCGCCGCGGCGGCGTTCGAGAAGGCCGGCAAGCTGAAGCCACGCGACGCCATGGAAGCGCTGGATGCCGCCCACGCGAATGCACAGATCGAGTAGGACGTTCCCGCTCGTGCTGATCGCCTTGTGGCTGACCGGCACGACCCTTCCGCTATCCGCACAGTCGGCCGCCGTGCCGCCACCGCTTGTGGCTGGACCGACGGACACGCTGCTGGATGCCCTCAGCTGCCGCACCGCGACTGCCGACCTGCCTGGCCTGCTGCCGCGGCTTCGACGCGAGCGCCCGACCGAGTTCGTCCAGACCGAGCGCCAGTACAGCGCACCGGTGATGGATCTCTACCGTCTCGAAGCACCCGTGCAGGCATGGGGCCTTCGCAGTGATGCGGTCGTCATCACCGATGACCGCGTGCTGCTGTTGGTGGATCGTCCGATCGAGCAAGCCACCGCTGAACTGGAACGTGCGCTTGAAGACAGCAAGGATGCACCACTGTCCAGTGCGCTCGACGATGCCCATGCACTGGTTGTCTATCCCGGCGAGCATCCCGGACTGACAGGACGCTCGCTGGTCGGCTGCGAATACCGCATGCCGTCGCTGTCGTTGCTGGCCGATCCGGCCGACGCCTGGCGCACGCCCACACCCACACCGTAATCGTTGGCGCGCGCCGCGCGCTTGACCTGCCTCTTGCACTGATCGCACCTCGCGCCCGCCGGGGGCGACCGTGTGCGCGCCTGCCAGGCCGGACGGGCGCACTTAGCGGCGCTTTCCGCCCCTTCTTTAGGGACGACGTCACGCTTTTCTCATCCGGCGCAAAGGCCGTTCCCACAGGACTTTCCGCGGTCTAGCACATTTTTTCGCGCACCCCCTAAAGGTTTTTTTGGCAGCGCCGTTATTCATTTCGCAACACGAAGACGACTA
>QFQP01000218.1 GCA_003243425.1 Archangium gephyra
CTTGCCGGCAACCGGGAACATGCCGCGATGCTGCGTCAGCTGTTCCTGTCCGAACTGCCGGCCGTACGGTCCGCGTGCCTTGAGGCGTTCGCCCGCGCGGACGACACCAGGTTGCGCGCCCAGTTGCACCGGCTGCAGGCCAGCTGCGGTTTCGCGGGCGCTAGCGCGCTCGCCGCGATCGCCGCCCGCTGGCATGCAGCACCCACGGATGTTTCGCTACGCGATGCTTTCGCCGGGGCGAGCGAACGCCTGCTCGTACCGACGCCCTGACGCCCCTACTTCGTCGCGACGATGCTGGACCGCTTCAAGCGCCCAAGGTCACCGATCATTTCCCAGGACTTCAGGCCGCGCGGCCCCAGATGGTGCGACAGTACGGCGCGCATGGGCAGACGCAGGCTGGCGAGGTCATCGGGCGATGGCAACACGTCGTCTGCCAGGGCAAGCAGCGCGCGCCCGGTGGCGGCCTGGCTGCGCTCCTCATGCCCGCGATCGCTACGGAGACGCCGGGGTCCGTGCTCGGGATCCAGTCGATAGCGGGCCGCCGGGTCGATGGGATCGCCGTCGCCGTCGCAATCCAGTGCGAAGCCGAAGCCCAGCGCCTCGACCAGATCGCGTTCGAACCGACGCAGCGACCACGCCAGACCCTCGCGCAGCCGGAGCTGCTCGCGCGTCCTTGCATAAGCGTCGAACAGTTCAGGGGACGGGTCGTGACGCTGCGCCAGCCTCAGCACCAACTCGTTGAGATAGAACGCCGCCAGCATCGCGTCACCGGCGGGCTGCGGCGCTGCGTCGAGCGCTTCCGCCGCGACCAGTCGCGCCAGCTCGCCGCGCAGGTCGCAGTCGAGGCGGATCAGCTGCAGGGGCTGCAGGGCGGCACGCAGGACATGCTTCTTGGGCCCCTGCACACCACGTGCGATCACGCCGAGTCGTCCCTGTTCCCTACCCAGCACCTCGACCAGCAAGCTGGTCTCGCGCCAGGGACGCGTGTGCAGGACGAAGGCGGTATCGGTCAGGCGCATGGAACGCGGCGCGGCCCGCGACTCACTCGTATCCGAAGGCCTTCAGCGCGGTCTCGTCGTCGGACCAGCCTTCGCGCACCCGCACCCAGGTCTGCAGGAATACCTTGCGGC
>QFQP01000219.1 GCA_003243425.1 Archangium gephyra
CGCTGCTGCGCCAGTTGATCCAACACTATTGCCTGACGCGGAGTGAAGACGTGCAACGACGATGAGAGCCAGCCCCGAGCCCGCCCTATCGCTCATGGCGGGTTGTACCCGCCCTACGTCTGGACGCTACGGATCTCTACATGCACGACTACGTCACCTGGTTACGCCACGCTTCGCCCTACATCAACGCCCACCGCGACTGCACCTTCGTGGTCATGCTGCCGGGCGAAGGTGTTGCCCATCCGAACTTCGCCAACATCGTTCACGATCTGGTGCTGTTGCACAGCCTCGGCGTGCGCCTGGTGCTGGTGCACGGCTCGCGTCCGCAGATCGAGGCGCGCCTGGCTGCCCGTGGCCTGATCCCGCATTACCATCGTGACCTGCGCATTACCGACGCACCGACCCTGGAATGCGTGATCGACGCCGTCGGCCAGTTGCGCATCGCCATCGAAGCGCGCCTGTCGATGGATATGGCTGCCTCGCCGATGCAGGGCTCGCGCCTGCGCCTGACCAGCGGCAACTTCGTCACCGCGCGGCCGATCGGCGTGCTCGACGGCGTCGACTATCACCACACCGGCGAAGTGCGGCGTATCGATCGCAAGGGCATCAACCGCCAGCTCGACGAGCGCAGCATCGTGCTGCTGTCGCCGCTCGGCTATTCGCCCACCGGGGAGATCTTCAACCTGGCCTGTGAGGACGTCGCTACCCGCGCGGCCATCGACCTGGGTGCGGACAAGCTATTGCTGTTCGGCGCCGAAGACGGTCTGCTCGACGAGCAGGGCAGGTTGGTGCGTGAGCTGCGCCCGCAGCAGGTGCCGGCGCATCTGACGCGCCTGGGCAGCAACTACCAGGGTGAATTGCTCGATGCCGCGGCCGAGGCCTGCCGTGGCGGCGTCAAACGCAGTCACATCGTCAGCTACGCCACCGATGGCGCGCTGCTCAGCGAGCTGTTCACCCGCACCGGCAACGGCACGCTGGTGGCGCAGGAGCAGTTCGAATCCCTGCGTGAGGCGACCATCGAAGATGTCGGCGGCCTGATCGAGCTGATCAGCCCGCTGGAAGAGCAGGGCATTCTGGTGCGTCGTTCGCGCGAGGTACTCGAGCGCGAGATCGAGCAGTTCAGCATCGTC
>QFQP01000220.1 GCA_003243425.1 Archangium gephyra
ACAAGTACGAGCCGAACAGCCCCTATTCGGCCAGCAAGGCCGCCAGCGACCACTTGGTACGGGCGTGGCACCACACCTACGGGCTGCCGGCGCTGACCATGAATTGCTCGAACAATTACGGCCCCTTCCACTTTCCCGAGAAACTCATCCCGCTCATGATCGTGAACGCGATCGCGGGCAAGCCTCTGCCCGTGTATGGCGACGGCATGCAGGTGCGCGACTGGCTTTATGTCAAGGACCATTGCAGTGCGATCCGCCGTGTGCTGGAAGCCAGCAGAGTCGGCGAGACCTACAACGTGGGCGGCTGGAACGAGAAACCGAACATCGAGATCGTGAAGACTGTCTGCGCCCTGCTCGACGAACTGCGGCCGAGAACCGATGGAAAGGGCTACGCCGAACAGATCACCTTCGTGACCGACCGTCCCGGGCATGACCGCCGGTACGCCATCGATGCGCGCAAGCTGGAACGCGAACTCGGTTGGAAGCCGGCCGAGACCTTTGATACGGGCATTCGCAAGACCGTGGAGTGGTATCTGGCCCATGCGGACTGGGTGCACAACGTGCAAAGCGGCGCCTACCGTGAATGGGTCAGCAAGCAGTACGGCGCATGAAGATCCTCCTTTTCGGCAAGGGTGGTCAGGTCGGCTGGGAGCTGCAGCGCAGCCTGGCGCCTCTGGGCGAGCTGGTTGCGCTGGACTTCGACAGCACCGACCTGCGTGCCGACTTCAGTCGGCCCGACCAACTGGCCGGCACCGTGGCGGCCGTACGGCCCGACGTGATCGTGAATGCAGCAGCGCACACGGCCGTCGACAAGGCAGAAAGCGAGCCCGAGCTCGCGCGCACGCTGAATGCCACCGCCCCGCGCGTCGTTGCAGAGGCGGCCCGGCAAGTGGGCGCGTTGATGGTCCACTACTCGACCGACTACGTCTTCGACGGCAGCGGCTCGCGCCCCTGGACCGAGGACGACCCCACGGGGCCCCTGAGCGTGTACGGCGCCACCAAGCTCGAGGGAGAGCAGGGGGTGCAGCAACACTGCCCGCTGCATCTGATTTTTCGCACCAGCTGGGTGTACGCGGCGCGCGGCGGCAACTTCGCCAAGACCATGCTCCGTCTTGCGAGCGAGC
>QFQP01000041.1 GCA_003243425.1 Archangium gephyra
TCGCGACTTCGAGCGAAGGGGCCAACTTGTCGTCGATTTTTGAGCGAAGGCGGTCAATTTCGACGACCAGAACAGTCGCTCACCGTGCCGAGGGCCTCCCCCGCGACGCGCACGGGACGATCGCCTTCTTCGCCTGGCCTCGAGGGCTCGCTGGCGACGAGCTGGGCCGAGACCCTTCAGCCCCTCCCGCGCTCAAAGAAGAGTCTTCAATGACCTCCACGTCGAATTTGACACTGGCGGACCCACATCGAACCCAGAGCGAAATCAGTCTCTTGGACGTCGGCACATCGGTTGCTGATGGGGCTCGCATGCTTCCGCGACTCCTGCCGCTCTTCATCACGCTGATCAGCCTGCCGGCCTTCGCTTTCGAACTTCAGACCGACGAGCAGGGCGACCTGGTGCAGTGGCGCAAGGCGGTCAGCTTCGTGGTCGACGAGGCGTTGGCGGCGAAGCTGGGCGCGAACGAAGCGCGTGACGCGGTCACCGGCCTGGTCGCCGAGATCCGCAATGCGGTGCCGGGCCTGCCGTTCGACGCGCGCGTCGGTGCGCTGAGCGATGGCGCGGTGGGCTACCAGGCGGGTCGCGAGAACACGAACGCCGTGGTCGCGGTCGCCGACTGGCCCTACGCGCCCAGCAACCTCGCGGTCACGCTCACCACGCTCAACGCGCGCACCAACGAGATCCTCGACACCGACATCCTCTTCAACGTGTCGGGGCACCTGCTCTCCATCCTCCCCGGCCACGAGACGCACTACGACCGCGGCTTCGACTTTCAGAACGCGCTGACCCACGAGGTCGGTCACGCGCTCGGGCTGGCGCACAACGACGCCGACGAAGGCCTGGTGATGTTCTCGTCGACCTTCCCGGGCGAGCTTTCCAAGCGCACCCTGAAGCAGGACGACCGCGACGGCCTGGCGACGCTCTACGGCGCGGGGCTGCCGGCGACGAACACCAACGCGTCGGTCGCGGGCAGCAACTCCCGCCTGGGCGCCGAAGGTGAAGAAGGTCCCGTGGCGGGCTGCTCGGCCACCGGCGCGATGCCGATGTTGCTGGTGGGGCTGCTGGGTCTGCTGCGCAACCGCCGTCGTGCGGCGAGCGCGGTGGTCGCCGCGGGCGCGATGTTCGCGGGCAGCACGGCCCTCGCCGCCGAGCCCGCGCGCCCCGAGCTGCAGAAGGCCGACGCCGTCGCCCTCGCCAGGGTGCTCGACCGCACGTCGGCCACGCACCCCACCACGCCGGGCCTCATCTACACGCGCCTCACGCTGTCCACCTCGAGTTGCCTCAAGGGGTCGTGCGACGACCTCGGCAGCGTCGTGGTGTGGGGCGGCCGCGTCGGCGACATCGAACAGGTCGTCTCGCACGAGCCGGTGCCCGCGACGGGCGCCGAGGTGCTGGTGATTCGCACCGGCCGTGTCGTCAGCGTGCAGCCTGCTCCTGCGAAGAACTCCAACCCGGTCGTCGGTCCTCTTCAGACCGCGACACATTGATCAACCCGCCCACGAAGGAACGAAGCCATGAATCAAACGCCCCCCTCGATTCTCGTCGTTGATGATGAAGAGAACGTCTTCAAGTCGCTCCAGCGCTGCCTGCGCAAGGAAGGCTACGTGCTGGACCACGCCACCGGACCGGAGCAGGCCTTCCAGTTGCTCGCCGAGAAGGAATACCAGGTGGTGCTCAGCGACCACCTGATGCCGGGCATGACGGGCCTGCAGTTCCTCACGCTGGTGCGCAGCCGCTACCCCGACGCCGTGCGCATCATGCTGACGGGTCACGCCGACCTGCAGACCGCCATCGACGCCATCAACCGCGGTCACATCTACCGGTTCCTCTCCAAGCCGTGGGACGACCTCGAGCTCAAGGCGGCGCTCTACTTCGCGCTCGAGTACCGCAAGGAGTCGCTCGAGAACCGTCGGCTGCTCTCGCTGGTTCGCAACGACAGCCTCGCGGCGTCACGGCTCGAGGCGAAGCACCCGGGCATCACCACCGTGAAGCGCGCGGAGAACGGCGCCATCATTCTCGACCTCGACGAAGCGGTCGCGGGTTGATCACAGCCAGCTGACCACGTCGCCCTTCAGCGAACGCAGCACCTGCTCGGCGGCGCGTACCCCGTGCCAGTTCGCCTCTTCGAAGAGCGCGAGGCCGCCGAGGTCGGAGTGCGCGAAGTGCATCGAATCATCGATGCTTCGTTGAGCCGCCTGCCGCGCCGCGCCCCAGATGAAGCCGGGCACCGGGCGCACCATGGCGTGGCCCCAGCGCATCACCTCGATTCGTTGCACGCTGCTGGCGAAGCCGGGGTGCGCGGGCCCGAGGTCGGCGAGCACGATGGCGCGCCAGTCTTCGTAGGTCGTCCCCAGCAGCCGTTGCCGCTCGGCCTTCACGTCACCATCGGCCAGCGGGTAGTACCAGGTGGCCACCACGGGCCCCGCCTGCCGCGCGCGCGTCGATTGGTGGTTGGCCATCACGTAGCCGAGTGACCGCGACTCGTAGAGCACGTTGTCCCACGCGAGCGGGAAGCCGCGAGACACCGGTGGGCTCGCGAGCGTGAGATTGGCGACGACCCACGGACCGCTGACGAAGGCGTCGAGGAACCCGGGGCGTTCGGTCCTCCACTTCGCGACGACGCGCCCCGCGACGTGGCGGGGCGTGGCGAGCACGACCTGGCGCGCGGTGAGCTTGAGGGGTGCGCGGGTCTTCGCGTCGACCCCGTGCGCGACCCAGCGTTCGCCGTCTCTGTCGACGGTGTGAATGAGCACGTCGCGTTTCACTTGCGCGGGCGTCACAGCCTTCGCGAGCTGGGCGATGAGCCGGCCATTGCCCTCGGGCCACGAGAGGAAGCCTTCGTTCTTCTCGTCTCCGTCCTGGCGCGCGCAGAAGTACCAGATGCCGGCCCACGCGCTGACGTGCGCAGCGAGCGCGCCGTAGTCATCGCGGCAGGCGTAGTCGACGAGCCAGGTCAGTCGTGGAGATGTGAAACCCTGGTTGTGCATCCACTCCGACATGGTGAGTCGGTCGAGGGAGGTGAACTCGTCGTCGTCGCTGCCGAGCTCGAGCGGCACCGTGAAGGCCTTGCGACCCTTGCTGTCTTTCGCCGCGGCGAAGGCCTTCATCTGCGCTTCGAAGCGGCGGAGCTGCGCGAGGTCGTCGTCGGTGGCGCCGGCGCGGAGGTACAGACCTTCGTACCAACGGCCTTTGTAGAAGAGCCGCTCTTCGGGTTCGTGGATGAGCGTCTGTTCGGCGAAGAGCGGGCTGCCCTTGTCGTCGACGCCGGTGAGCACCCCGAACTCGCGCAGCAGGCGCGGCACGGGACCCTGATTAGACAGCGGCGCAGGCAGATAGTGCGCGCCCCAGGGGAAGCTGCTGACGGCGTTGCTTCCGGCCTGCGCAGTGCCGCCGAGCACGTCTTCGACTTCGGTGATCAGCAGCGACTCGATGCTGGCGCCACGAAGTCGCCAGGCAGCAGAGAGGCCGGCCGCACCGGCGCCGATGATCAACACGTCGACGTGCTGCGTGGTGGTGGTCGCGAAGGTCGGAGGCGCGGCGCGCAACAGATGACCGACGGTGTGAATCTTGTCGACGATGACGCCGGGAACTTCGGGCGGAGCGGGCGCACGGCGGCACGATTCAGCCGCGGCGAGCCCGAGGAAGGAGACGATGACGTCACGGCGGGACAACATGGGAGCTGCAGAAACTAACTCCCTCTCTCTGCGAAGCGGGGAGCGGGTTGGGGAGAGGGGCCCGAAATGCTCACCATGTTGCTCACGTTGACGCTGAGCGCTGACTGCGGTTTCACGGCGCCCTGGTCGTTGCCGGTGCCGGTCGAGCTGCACACGTCGCGCGGCGAGAAGCTGGTGACCATGTACGGAGGCGCTCGCAAGTCGCCCGCGAATGGCCGAGGTGGAACTCCACGGTGCTTCAGCCACGGTGACGCTGCGCTACTCAGGCTGGCGAATTGAAGGCCGCGTGAAGTCGTTGCCGGTGACCTCCACCACGCCGCCAGCGAGCTTCGGCTTCGGCTACCACCCCGTGGAGTCATCGCGCTTCGAAGTGCTGCGCAGCGAAGGCGCGGAAGTGCAGGTGACGCCGTGGAAGTTGCCGAACGTGACGACGAAGTTCCGGTGGTCGGCACGGGCGGTGTCGTGCACGTCGTTGAGACTCGGTGGCGAACTCGACGCGTTCTGCAGCGGTGACGAGCGCGTGGCCATTTCACTCATGCGCGGCGCAGAGCCGGTATGGCGGGTGGCGTATCAGTCGCTCGACGTCGATGAAGCCGATGACGCGCCGTTCGATGGTCTGCTGCTCGTGAAGCGCTCCGACTTCGACAGCTGCGGTGTGTAACTGCGAGACTGATCAGCATGCTCGGCATGGTGATGGTGGCGGTGTTGGCGCAGAGCGGTGAGTGCCGGTTCAAAGCCGACTGGTGGCTGAACTTCGACGTCGAGGTCACGACGCTCAACGGAGAGATGCTCGGCAAAATCCCCGCGCGGTTCGACACCGACGTACCGGCCGCGAAGGCCGACGTCGTGCTGCGAGATGGACTCGCCGAGGTCGTGCTCTCGCACCGCGGCGCTCGCCTGAAGTTCGTGACGAAAGCCCTGCCGTTCTCAGCGCCGTCTGATCCGCTCGACTGCGCAGCATTGCGACTCGGCTCACCGGCCACGTCGCCACACGCGCTGCTCCCGACCATCGCGCCTGCTGACGAACCGAAGGCAACCGAAGCAGGCGCTCGCACCGTCGAGTTGCTTCGAGGTCAGGCGGAGATCGTGATCAGTCCCGAATCGGCGCGCTCGAAGACCGAACTCCGCGTGCATCGAACGTGTCCCAATGTCGTTCGGCTGTTTTCGCAGTCATCCGAAGCGGTTGGAAAACTCGCCACCAACACACCGTTCTTCGAACTGGCGCACGACCCGTTCTGGGCGCTCATTCGTCTCGAGGGCGCGCTCTCTGAACTCGTGCTGTTCGTCAGACGCACGGAACTCATGAACTGCGGAAACTGATCAGACGCTGAACGCGCTCTTGTTGACCGTGTTGGTGCAGGACGGTGGCCTCGAGCCGAAGTTGTCCTGACTGACGAAGACGCGCCGGGCCCGCTGCTCGAGAAGCAGGGCCACGTCGGCGCTTGAGCAACGTCGACGTGGGCTCATGCGCGCTTCACACCCTGAAAACACATCGAGCGCGTCAGCTTCTGTGCCGACGCGCTCGAAGATCTTCACGAACTGAAAAAGACTCAGGCTTCGTTGACGGTGATCTTGTTCACCTTCACCGGCGTACGCGGGCGGTCGTTGCCGTCGGTCGCCGTGTTGCCGATGCCCATCACCACGTCCTGGCCGCTGATGACCTTGCCGAAGACCGGGTGGCGCGACTGACCGGGGGAGAACCAGTCGAGAAACGCGTTGTGCACGGTGTTGATGAAGAACTGCGAGCCGCCGGTGTTCGGCGCGCCGGTGTTCGCCATCGAGAGCGTCATCGGCTCGTTGGAGATCTTCGCGGTGAACTCGTCCTTGATGTTGCCGCTCGGAGGACCGCCGGTGCCGGCGCGCGGGCTGTTCGGGTCCTTCGAATACGGACAACCGAACTGCACCATGAAGTTCTTGATGACGCGGTGGAAGTGGAGGCCGTCGTAGAAGCCGCTCTTCGCCAGCGTCACGAAGTTGCCGGCAGTCAGCGGCATCTGATCAACGAAGAGCTCGACCTGAAACTGGCCGGCCGTGGTGTCGAACGTTGCAGTGGGGTTGGGCATGCGGCTCTGCCTAGCTCAGTCGCCGACGATGCGCCCCCATTTGTCGAGCTCCACCCCGCAGCCCGCGCAGGTCCAACCGCCCCACATGAACTGGCGGAGGTTCTTCGGCGCGCGAATCACCGGTAACGGCGCGCCGCACTTCGGGCACTGCGAGGGCGGCGCGAGGTTCACGCCCAGCTTCGTCTTGTTCTTGGTGCCGCTCAGCAGCAGCACCAGGCCCACCACGGCCGCGAGTGGAACGGCGCAGGCCACCAGCATGACCAGCAGCTCTGCGAGGCCGACGTTCATCATCCCGCGTGCTGCATGGCGGTGACGGGCTTGAGCCGCGCCGCGATGAACGACGGTACGATCGAGATGAGCGTCACCACGAAGGTGATGAAGAGCACCACCGACACCACCCACTGCACCGTGGGAATGACGATGAGCTTGTCGCTGAGCAGCACGAACTGAACGCCCGGCGGCACCGTCATGTTCGCCGAGGTCAGCGCGAGCGACCCGAGCACGCCCAGCACCGCGCCCGCGAGCGTCGACAGAATGCCGAGCAGGAACCCCTCGGTGAGGAACATGAGCAACACGCTGCCGCGCTGCATGCCGATGGCGCGCAGCGTGCCGATTTCACGCGTGCGTTCACGAATCGAGATCCACATCACGATCATGATGCCCACGCCGATGACCGCGAGAATCAACGAGCCCAGGAAGAACGAGAGGAAGCTCATCAGGTCGACCGTCCACGACGCGAAGCTCACTTCGTCGTGCCAGTTGGTGATGTCGAGCTTCTGACCGACCCACGGCTCACGCGCCACGTTCTCGAACTTCATGAAGAACACGCGGGGGTCGTCATCCATCACCTCGAACTTCGCGGCGGTGAGCGCTTCACGCAGCCGGCCCTGCAGCTTCTTGACGACCTCCAGGTCCGAGGTCGGCAGGTAGATCTGCAGCGCGCCGGTGGTGTCGTCGCGCAGCTGGTAGAGCTGCCGCAGCGTCTCTTCGGGCACGAAGCACGAGAACTGGCTCATCATTCCCATGTTGTGGGCGATGGCCACCACCGTGACGTCGACGGTGTTGTTGGTGCCGCGCGGCGTGGGCGCCGAAATCGTCAGCGCGTCACCCACGCGCACGTTGAGGTTGGCGGCCTGGTCCGCGAACAGCAGCAACGTGTTCGGCTTCGCGAGGTCTTCCAGCCTGCCTTCCTTGATGCGCAGCGTCTTCTTGAGCCCCTGCTCCGACTCGATGTTCACGCCCGACAGGCCGAGCAGCTGCGAGCCCGATTCACCCACCAGCTTCGCGTAGCCGCGCCCGCGCTGAACGATGTACTGAATCTCGGGCAGCTCCTTGCGCACCACCTCGCTGACTTCCTTCACGTGGGTGACCACCGGGCTCGCCTGCCCCGCGGTGACCTTGAAGAAGCCCGCGACGTTGATGTGGCCGCTCATCAGCGTGGTCGACATCTCGACCAGCGACCGGCTCATGCCTTCGCTGACACCCAGCATCACCACCATCAACGCGGTGACGAGCGCAATCGCGGTCATCAGCACGCCGGTGCGGCGACGGTGCTGCCACAGAGAGAGAAACGCAATTCGGAGAAGCATCGGTTCAGGCCTCCGACGACTGCATGGCGGTGATGGGCGAGACGCGCGTCGCCAGCACCAGCGGGAAGATGATGGAGAGCACGCTGACCACCAGCGTGACCACGATGGCCGTCACCACCCCGGCCGCCGTCAATTCGGGCCGGAGCACGGGCCCCGAGAAGAAGAAGTACAGCTCGTCGCGGAACGCGGGAATTCCCGAGCTGTGCAGCCAGCCCACGCCCAGCGCGCCGATGCCCGCGCCGATGAGCCCGAAGGCCAGCGCCAGCATCACCGTCTCGATGAACACCATGCCGATGACGAAGGTGCGCTGCGCACCGATGGCGCGCATGGTGCCGATGGTGGGCGTGCGCTGCAGCGTGGCGATGGTCATGCCGATGGTGACCACGATGAGCGCGAAGAACGCGAAGGCCACCACGATGGCCACGAGCGCCAGCCGGAAGAAGCCGATGATGTTGCCCAGGAACCCGGCGGCCGAGTTCCAGCTCACCACCCAGGTCTTCGGGCGCGTGTTCTCGAGCAGCGTCTCGACCGTCTTGATCTCGGCGTCGCTCAACTGCGCACGGTCACCCTTGAGCGCGCTCTTCAAGCCCAGCAGCGCTTCGGCCTCGGGCTTCCAGTCGTTCTTCGCGCGCGACTCTTCGAGCTGCACCACCTGCGTGATGGCCGACGCCAGGGGGAAGCTGAGCTTGTTGGTGGCCACCAGCGCCTTCGCGGCGTCGAGGCTCGCCTGGTTCACCGGCGGCGCTTCGGTGCCGAGCAGCCGTTCGACCTCCCGCTGCGTTTCCAGCTGCGCGTAGGGCGAGCCGTCCTTGAGCCACACCGCGGCGTTGAGCACCACGCCGTCGTCGATTTCTTCGAGCGGGAACGTGTCGGCGAGGCGGCGCGACTTCGCGCTCTGACCACCGGGTAGCTTGTCGTCGAAGGTGGTGGCCGTGGTCTCTTCCACCACGTCGCCATCGCCGCCGAAGAGGTCGGCTTCGGCGTTCTCGCGCGTGACCTGCTTCGCGTTGGTCTCGGCCTTGAGCGCGTCGAGCTCGGCCTTCTTTTCGGCGGTGAGGTAGCCGTACAGCTCGCGGAAGGTGACGAGGTCGGTGAGCGCCGCGCTGCCGGCCAGCGGTGACTTCTCGAGGCCGCGGAACTCGAACACGCCGTACACCTTGACCAGCACGGTGTTCACCGCGCCCGAGCGCCCGAAGGACCGCAGCGTCATCGTGTCGCCCACGCGCACGCGGTACAGCGAGAGCTTCGGAGCCAGCTCCTTGTAGAAGAAGTCGTAGCGGGCGTTGAAGTTGTCGTCGTCGACGGTGAAGAGCCTGGTGAGCAGCGCGGGCAGCTCGGTGTCATTCACCTTGAGGAAGTCCTGCAGCTTCTTGATGACCTCGGTGGTGGCGATGGTGTCGAGCTGCAGCACGATTTCCCGCGTCTGCGCCTGGTTCTCGCGCACGAAGCGCTGGAGCTCCTTGTCTTCGGCGATGGTGCGGCCCGATTCTCTGCCTTCACGGATCTTGTCGAGGCGGCGCGCGTTCTTGAGCTTGAGGTACTCCTCGGTGAAGAAGCGCGGCAGCAGAATGCCACGATGACCTTCGGGCACCGCGGTGCCTTCGACGATGGTCATGCGGTCGAAGGTCTTCTGGTACGCGGCGAGGTCGGTGCCGATGAAGCGAATGAAGAGCAGGTCGGCGTCGGTCATCACCGGCGCCAGCTTGTTCTCGAGCACCTCGAGGTGACCCAGCGGGTCGGCGTCGAAGCTGCTCCAGAACTCGTCGGAGCGCGCGGTGGCCAGCGCGGCCTTCGCCTCGGTGTCGTCGTCGTTCGACAGCTCGCGGCTGCGCTCGATGTCCTTGCTGAGCACTTCGCCCATCTGGCGCACGTGGCCGATGAGCGAGTTCTTCTGCTTCTCGTATTCCTCGGGCGAGAGCGTGTCTTTCGCGTTCACCAGCGAGCGGAACTTCTCGAGCGTGAGGTCGATGGTGTTGCCCGAGGCGACCAGCGCCGTCGACGCGCCCATGGGCACCACGCGCTCGACGTTGGGCACGGTGAGGAGCTTCGTCTTGAGCGCCTTGTAGTCGTCGATGGGCGTGAGGTCCGAGTCGGTGCCGTCCATCTTCCCGTAGAGCTCGAGCGGGTCTTTCGACTTCGCGCCGTAGACCTGCATGTGCCCGGCGATGGAGCCGACGATGGACTTGCTGAGCGCGTCGTCGAGCGTGCCGAACACCGACCCGCCGACGACGAGGAGCGCCGAACCAAAGAGGAGAACCAACCCCACGAACACGTTCAGCATGCTCGAGAAGATGTTGGCCACTGCGATACGGACGAGGACGATCGCCTTGTTGAGCATGGCGGGGCACGGCGTAGTCGAGTTCGCCGTGCGCCGCGAGGAGCGATTCAGGCTTCGACGAAGCCGTCACGCACAGGTGAGGCGTCGGTGATTCCGCGCCGACCTCCGCAGGGAACCTTCAACGCGGAAGTTGAAGAGTTCTTCGATGGCACGACGTGCGGTGCACTCGGCAGTCTGTGCGGCGACCGCGTCGGTTCGTCGCGCTACCGGAAGGTGCCCATGCTCGTGGCCGTGCTCGTCGTCGTTCTCAACGCAGGGCCTGCGACCCGCTACGAAGAAGTGGCGAGGCTCGCCGAGGCCGCGAAGACCGCCGAGGCCTGTGCCCTTTCGGCGACGCGCGCGACCGTGGTGAAGCGGCTCGCCGCGGTGGTGAAAGAAGACGTGAAGTGGTTGGCGAAGGCAGAGGCCGACGCGGCCTTCGATGGCGTGAGAGACACGCTGGCGTACCAGCGGCTCCGCGGCCTCTCGCCCCATCGCGACGCCGACGTGCCCGAGTTGCTGGTGCGGCTCTCGTTCGTCTCCGAGGCGCGCGACGCGTTCGGCCCGAAGACGTCGCTGCGACTTCATGCCGACGGCACGGCTGACTACCAGCGGCTGGTGAGCAGCCAGTGCGACGTCATTCAGCACCCGCAGCAGGGCACGTGGACGCGTGAAGGCCGCACCGTGACGGTGACGTTGCTGAAGCCGGTGGAGAACGTGACGACCTTCAAGGCGCGGTTCGGTGCCGACGGGCGGTTGATCCTCGAGGCGTCCGACGACCCGCAGTGGGTCCTCTCGACGGATCGACACGAGTGCGAGCCGCGGTAGCCGCTGCGGATGCCGGAAATGAAAAGGGCGGCACGCTGATCAGCGCACCGCCCCGAAATTGATCAGCGGCTCAACTCACTCCAGCGCGTCGATGACCGCCTGCGTGAAGTCAGCCGTGCTCGCCGTGCCGCCGAGGTCGCCGGTCTTCACCTTGCCTTCGGTGGTGACCTTGAAGAGCGCCTTCTCGAGGCGGGTGGCGTGCTCCATCATGTTGAGGTGGTTGAGCATCATCACCGCCGACAGCAGCAGCGCCGTGGGGTTGGCCTTGCCCTGACCGGCGATGTCGGGCGCCGTGCCGTGCACCGCTTCGAAGACCGCCGACTCAGCGCCGATGTTCGCGCCGGGCACCACGCCCAGGCCGCCCACCAGACCGCTGCACAGGTCCGAGAGGATGTCGCCGTAGAGGTTCTCCATCACCATCACGTCGAACTTCTCGGGGAAGCGCACCAGCTGCATGCACGCGTTGTCGACGATGACCTCTTCGCCCTGAATCTCGGGGTACTTGAGCGAGACCTTGCGGAAGCAGTCGAGGAACAGACCGTCCGACAGCTTCATGATGTTCGCCTTGTGCACCGCGCTGACCTTCTTGCGGCCGTGCTTGCGCGCGTACTCGAAGGCGAACTCGCAGATGCGGGTCGAGGCCTTCTCGGTGATGATCTTCAGCGACTCGACGACGCCCGGCACCACGATGTGCTCGATGCCCGCGTAGAGGTCTTCGGTGTTCTCACGCACCACCACGAGGTCGATGTTCTCGTAGCGCGTCTTCACGCCCGGCACCGACTTCACGGGGCGCAGCGACGCGTAGAGGTCGAGGCGCTTGCGCAGCCCCACGTTGGCCGAGCTCTGACCGACGCCCACGCCGGTCGCCGTCGGGCCCTTGAGGCCGATGCCCGTCTTGCGAATCGCGTCGATGGTGGCGTCGGGGAGGTTGGTGCCGTGCTTGTGCGTGGCCGAGGTGCCGGCCTCCGCGTACTCGAATTCCAACGGCGCCTTGAGGGCCTCGAGAATCTTTCGCGTGGCATCCATCACTTCCGGACCGATGCCGTCGCCGTTGATCAGAGTCACCTTCCGCGTCGCTGCTTGAGTCGTCATGGTGCGCGCGAAATAGCGGCACCGCTCCCGCGAGTCGAGGTCGTTTCACGGCGGAAAACAGCCTGAAGAAACGGTGTCAGAAGTTGGTCAGGCGCACGCCGACGCCAAGCTGCCCGGCGACGATGGGCGAGATGGTGAGCTGCCAGCCCACAGGCGGCGCGCTGGTCTCGTCGAGCAGCAGCCGCTTGAGCGCCACCGCCGTGCCGATGAGCTGGAGCGCCCCGCTGGTGATGAGCATCGCCTGGTCGTAGCCGCGCGAGTCGGCCGCCATCACCCACGCACCCACCACCGGCGTGGCGTTGAGCATCGGGTCCCACTTGAGGGTCTCGTTGCCGACGAGGAAGGTGCCGCGCGCGTTGGAGAGCGCCACCATCATCTGCTCGCGGGTCTGCGGCACGTACCAGCCCGAGCCCACCAGCGCGCCCACGTCGAGCTTCGCGTCGAACGACGAGGTCGTCTTCGTCGGCGCGGCGGCGAGGACAGTGGCGAGGGCGACGGCGGTGAGCATGGGCAGGCGTTCAGCGAAGCGTGTGCCAGCGTGTAACCGATTGAGTTCACGGGCCATTCCGCGAACGGGGTGTGAAGCGGCTTTCACACGTCTCGTGAGTTGCTGCACGCGTGCAGGACGATCACGGTGCGCGGTTTGAACACACGGTGCGCACGCACTGGAGCGTGAGGATTGTGGCGGTCGGCGTGGTCTGGGCGGGTTCGGCGTGGGCCGAGAGCTATTGGCCGGCATTGCAGTCTGTGGCGCCGGCGCCGGGTCGAACGGTGCCGCAAATGCGCCAGCGTTCATCGGGGGCAATGACCCTGAATGCACCTTCGTCGAGGGCGGCTCGACGCTCACCCGTCGGGCGCTTGATGGAGGTGTCGAAGCGCTCAACCGTATCGACGCTGGCAGGTACTACTGCGTGGCGCTGTACGAGCCCGGTCCGCTCGTCGTCGGTGAGCGCTTCTTTCTCGGCGATGGCGGCGTACCGGTTGAAGTGACGCCGCCCGCTCCGATGCCCACGACGACGGGCACGCTCGCGTTTGGCCCGGAGCAGTGGGGCGGCAGCAGCGCGTCGCGCGAGGTGTTCTTGCGACTGTCGCCAGAAGCCGAAGCGTGGCGCGCCGTGAGCCGCGTCGATGTTTCTGCGTCGGTCTATTCGCCCGAGACCGGTGAGCAGACGATCCTCGGTCGCTTCCCTGCGATGTTCGGGCTCGGCGACGACACCGAACTCGGCGTTCATCTCGGGCGCATCGCTCACGATTGCGCGAAGGCAGGTGGAAGACGCTCGCTTCCAATCGGCGCACGACTCGAAGTGGCCGGCGGTCCGCGAGTCGAATCGACGGGCACGACGCTGATCATCGATTGCGCTGATCAACCAGCCGGGTGTTCCACGGCTCCAGTGACGTTGCTCGCGGCGCTCTCGCTGTTGCTGCGCCGACGGTGGAAACTGGGCGAATGATGCCCGCTCTTCACGGCGACGAGTGGCGAGGCGTGCTGAGCGATGACTGGCACGTCGAAGAGCCGTCCTGGAATGACGTGAAGCAGGCCATCGAGCGTCTCGATGCAAAAACGTTCACGATCGTGACGATTCAAGGGCCAGGCGAGCAGCACCTCGCAGTCGGCGGTGGTGTCGGCCGGTACGTCGTCTACGCGACGTTCGACAACTGCGAATTCTGGAACCTGGTGGCCGCGACTGAGAGTGACAGCGCCGTGCTGCTGAACGTGGGCGGCCAGGAAGGTGACTACGCCGCGTCGCAGATCGTCGATCTGGATCGAGTTCAGCTGGCCGCCCGCGCGTTTTTCGAGCGACTTCAACTGGAGCCCAGCCTTCGATGGGAGAAGCAGTGAACGCGGCTGGATACGAACGTCGGAGCAACGCGTGACCGTCTCGATAGATGGGTTTCTGAGCACTGAGGATTTGGCGCGCGTGGAGGCCGAGACGGGGCTGAAAGTTCCGTCGTCGCTGGCCGCGTTGCTCACGTCTCAGCCTCTTATTGGCCTGACGTTCCGACTCACCACCGATGCCGATGAATCGGAGCTCGGTGCTGAGTTTCGTTGGATGACGGCAGATCAGATGATCGACGAGGCGACCGCTGCATACCCGGGCATCGTGGCCGTGACCCGTGGCCTTCTCCCTGTCGGCATCTGCCTCGAGGGCTCTGGAGACCCGTACTTTGTCCGTTTGGAAGACGGCGCTCTCGTCCGCGTTCCCCACGACGCGGTACGTGGCAACGACCTGAACATGAGCCGGGTGGAGAAGGTTTCGGCGTCGATCGAACACTTGATGGCCGTCGCGGAAATCTCCGGTCTGACCTCCCGAGCCGCTCTCAGTTGACGACTCAGTCAGGCGCTGAGGTCTGAGCTGGACAGATACGAGTAGCAGGTGAATGTGCTGCCAAGTGCGTGTTGTCAGCGTGTCTGGTTCTGTGTGCCAGAGGCGTGATGTCCCGACCGACTTGAACGCTCGGGGGGGCTGTCAAGCCGTCGCGCGCGGGGTTACCTTTCCGAACCGCCGTGGAGCTTCAGCGCATTCGAGAAAAAGTCTGGAACGGAGAAGTCCTCTCCGACTCCGAATTGTCGACCCTTCAGCGCGCCGCAGTGCAGGACGGAGGGCCGGTCCTCCGCACCACCGTCGCGCAGGCGCTCATCAACGCCGACGCCATCACCCAGGCGCTCCCGATTCTCGAAGCCGTACGCCGCGACTACCCACGTGACGCGCAGGTGCACCTCGCGCTCGGCCGAGCGCTCATCAGCATCGAAAAGTGGACCGAAGCCGAAGCCCCGCTTCGTCAGGCGCTCACCATCAACCCCGGCGACCCCGAACCCATGAAGGCGCTGGCCACCATCGCCTTGCGCCGCGCCGAGTGGAACCTCGCCCGCGCCATGGTGCAGGACGTGCTCCGCATCGACCCGCTCGATGAAGAAGCCCAGTTCCTCTGGAGCGAGTTTCAACGCCTCGCGCCCGCTGAGCTCACTTCCGGCCCCACGGTCGACGAATTCACGCGCGCGCTCATCGAACGGCTCAAGGCGCAGTCGACGCCACACGTCGTCGCCAAGGGCCAACTCGCGATCCGCCTTGGGCGCGGTGGCGTGGCGCGGTTCGACCTCGACGCGCTCTTCCGCGAATCGATTCGGCTCGGTCGCGACGTCGGTGAAAGCGCCGAGCTCGTCGCGCGAGACCTCGCCGAACGTTCCCTCGGGCTCCCCGCGGGGCGTCTGCAGTTGTTGGCGAAGGTGCTCCCGGTGGTGCGCGACTCTTCTTTCCTCGAGCGCGGTCAGGGCCTCGTGCGCCGTGAAGGGCCGTCGGGGCTGTGGTTCTTCTACGCCGTCGAGAACCCCGAAGTGCTGCTCTACGTGCCCGAGGGGCTGGTCGCCGCGCACCGCATCTCGATGGAGCAGCTCGACGAAGCCGCGTGGAAGAACCTCGAAGCGCGTGGCGCCGACGTGCGCGCGCTCGAGCTCGAGCAGGGCGCGTTGCGACTGTCGGCCACGCCCACCGGCCTGTGGGCGCTCGCGCACGGTGACGGTCACGACGCCGCGCGCCTGCTGACGGTCTCGCATCAGGCCGCCATCGAGAAGGCTGCGGGGCGGGGGCCGTTGCGCGTGTACCTCGGCCTGCGCGAGCTGGTGTTGTTCTGCCGTGAAGACGACGCCACCTCGGTGAAGAAGCTCGAAGGCCTCGACGCCGCGCGCGAAGGCATCGTCGGCGCGTGGCGCTTGCTCGACGGAAAGCTCACCGCCGTCCCGGAGTGGGATTTCGAAGGCTGACGCGGGTGTTATGGCGGTGCCATGACTGCCCTGCTCGCTCTGCTCCTCGCTGCCGCGCCAGATGCCGGTGTCCCTGTCGTCGTGGCCCGCGATGGTGGCGTGGCGCTCGCGCCGGCCGACACGAAGAAGGCGACCTCAGGGGGCTCCGAAGTCGAGAAGCTGAAGAAGGACGTCGCCGAGCTGCGCAGCAAGGTGAGCGACCTCGAGAGCAAGCACGCCGAGGAAGTCGGCAAGTTGAACAAGCGGCTCGAGAAGATGCAGTCGTGGATGGACGCGGAAGACGAGCGCCGGGAGACCGAGGTGCGTGATGCCGAGCGTCGCCGCGCCAACGCCGCCGAGGTTCAGAACACGTTGAACGTGGCGCTCACGCAGCTGTCGACGGGCAACGTGAACAACCTCGAGAAGTGGCTGCGCAGCGCCGAGGGCATCGCCACGCCCGACGCAGCGAAGTGGATCGCGGTGGCGCGGCAGGCGATTTCACAGAACGACCTGGTGTCGGCGCGGCAGGCGCTGGTGCTGGCCATCTCCAGCACGCAGTGACTCACTCCTGCGGCGTGGCCTTCTCGAGCGCGCGCCTGGCTGCTTCTTCCTGCTCCTTCTCGATGCGGTTGGCCGCGTTCTGCACGTTCTCGAGCCGCTTCTTCGGCGAGTTCTCTTCGGTCGGCGCGCGCCCGCCGTACATCGAGCGGTAACCGAGGTACCCAACGATGGCCAGACCGAGAGCGAGCACGACGAAGCGCATGGTGACCTGAGCCTACTTCGCCGCCGGGGCTTCCGCAGGCGCCGCCTTCGCTGCGTCGACAGGTGCGACTTCCACCTTCTTCTCTTCGTGCGCAGGCGCGTTCTTGCCCAGCACCTCGACGCTGCGCACCTTCGCCGGAAGCAGGTGGTCGAGCTTTCCGAGGTACCAGCTGATGCCGAGCGCGAGCAGCACCACCAGCGCCACGTAGAGCCGCCACGGCCGGCGCGCTTCGGCGTAGGGGTCGCGGGTGTCGACCTTGCTGCCCGGGGGCAACTTCGCCGTCGACGTGAGTGACGCACCGAAGGGCACGTTCAACATGGCGTGCGCGTTGACCGCCCAGCCATTGGCGTCGAGCAGCGGGCCGATGTTGCGCTGACGCAGCTTGAGCCACGCGATGAGCATCGACGGGCCGCTGATCAACAGCAGCAGGCCGACGACGCCCACCGGCATCCACATGCCCAGCCCGAAGAAGCTCTGCAGCAACGCGCCCAGCGCCGCCGTCAGACCGCCGACCGCCACGCCGAGCGCCGCCACCACCCCGACGTCGAGCTTCCTGGGTTCTTTGGCGACCTTGCCCTCTTCCGCGCCCTTGCCGACGTGGGTCACGCCGCTCTCGAGCAGGGCGTTGGAGTCCTTCTCTTCTTCGGCGGCGCGCTTGGCGACCTGATCTTCGACGAAGCGAATGGCCTTCTTGTACGGGCTCCAGAACGCCTGCGGAATCGAGATGGGGTTGTCGATGATCTTGGTGACCGTCGCGTCCCACGAGTTGCCGTCGCGGTCTTTGAAGATGCCGTTGCGGCCGACCATCAGGTTGTCCGACGTGCCGGCGGTGATGGCCGCGACCACGCTCATCTTCTCGTTCGCAGCCGCGCGCACCGCGTCGCAGTACACGAGGTACCCGCGCGACAACGGCGCCATGGTCGCGTGCTTGCCCGCGTCGTCGACGCGAATCACCAGCTCGGCCTGGCGCTGGTCGAGGAACAGCGTGCCGACCTGGAAGATGGCGGGCGTCTTGCGCTCGTAGAACTCCTTGAAGTTCACGAAGTTGTTCACGAGCTTGAAGAGGTCGCGCACGTAGCGCACCAGCTTCTCGACGCTGGCGATGGAGTTGGCGATCGGCTCCTGCGCCTTCTCTTCGGCGAACAGCGCGTCGAGCGTGGTCTTCGCGGCGTCGGTGTGCAGCGCCTTCAAGCGGTCCACGCCCAGCTTCTCGACCACCGCGCCGACCTTGCTGGTCTGCCATTCGCCGAAGGGCTTCAGCTTCGCCTTCACCTCGTTCCACTGCGCTTCGGTGATGGCGTTGAAGTCACCCAGCAGCGGCTTGACGGCCTTGTGGCCGAAGTTGGCGAGCGCGTCGCTCCAGCCGGGGTTGCTCTGCTCGAACAACGGCAGCGACCGGTTGGCCTCGATGCGCGAGAGCGGCAGGGCCTTGATTTCGTCGCTGGTAATCGTGAGGTCCTTCGCGGCGAAGCTCAGGTACTCCTTTTCTTCGCGGTTCAACGCCGCGCCCGCGCGGGCATCGAAGGCCGTCAAACGGCAGCGCGCGAAGAAGTCGTCGACCTTGGCCTTCACGGTGTTCATCGCCTCGAAGGCCGCGACGGTGTCGCCCTTGAGCGGCATCAACGCCGCGTCGGCCTCGCCCTTCGACAACCACGTCACGTACTCGGTGACCGCGGTGAAGAACGCCTTGACCTGATCGGCGTTGACGCCCTTCTTGCCCGACTTGTCGTCGCTGGCGCCGATGGTGGCGATGATGTCGTTGATCAACTGCTTCTGCTCGTCGCTCTTCGCGCTCTCGGGGGGGATCACGCCGTCGCCGTTGAAGGCCAGTCCGTGAAAGGTCTTCACCGCCTCCGCCGAGTCCTTCACCGAGATGCTGGTGGCGTCGGCCTTGCCGAGGCCCGCGAGCACCGTCTTCGCAGACGCGAGCACCTGGCGGCCCTCTTCGGTCGCGTCGTTGATGGCTGAGAGCGAGAGCTCCGCGGGGGCCTTGAGGAAGTCGTCGGGGTTCTTGACGAGCGAGCCGGCCCACTTCACCGCGGCGATGAGCTCGTTGGCGCGAATGCGGCCGTCTTTGTCGGAGTCGATGAGCTCGAGCGTGCGCGCGTCGAACACCAACCCCCTGGTGGGGCACGCCAGCGCCACCCACAGCTTCCAGTCGAGCTGATCAATCGCGAGGAGATCTGCGCCCGTTTCGAAGCGAACCTGATCAAACCCGCCTGCGCGGAAGAAGCTGAATGCACGTGCCATGAATCCCTCCCGAAATCGGAGCCACACTCATAGCGGTGCGACGTTTCAATTCAAGTGCGTGAAGGGATCTCTCGGAGCGTCGTCGCTTTTCGCGACAGTGAGCAACGTGAGGTTCGTCAGCGTGCCCGCATCGAGGCGCGTTCCCCGCTCGGGAAAACCCATGCCGCGCGGCGTGAGCTCGGGGCGGAACAGCAGCGGCGTGGCTTCACCGTCGTAGCCGAGCTGCACCAGCGTGTTGGGCTCGAAGCGAACGCACTTCTTGTCGCAGCAGTGGAAGGGCGCGTTCACCACGTACAGGCCTTCATGGGGCAGCGGCGCGAGGTTCGACGCTTCGGCGTCGTTGGCCAGCGTGTGACCGCGTTGATTCCACGACGCGCGGTTGAGCGACCAGCTCTGCGGCAGGTAGATGCCCGCGCCCGGTTCACCGTGGTTGTGGAAGTAGACGAGTCGACCCGCGGGAACGCCCGCGACTTCGCGCGTGGTTCGGTAGAGGCCACAAGGAGGCAGCGCCATGCGGCGTGTCTACTTGAAGGGCGCCGGCGTGGGGCTCGAGATGGGCACCGACACCAGGTCGACCTGGTAGTGAATGAAGTCAGCGCCGGTGTTCACCTGCGTGAGCCGGCCTTCGATGTGCCCTGCGTGCAGGAACGCCACGAGGCCCGCGCCCAGCACGTTGCCGAACACCGGGTTGGCGTCGGGGAAGTCCGAGAGGTGCGCGTCGAGCGTGTGCCCGGTCAGCGTCAGCTTCATCGTGCCGCGCGAATAGAACTGGCCGAACGCGCGCTCGGTCGACGTGAGCGCGACCTTCAGGTCTTCGAGCCGCTGGAAGCTGCGGAAGGTCGACGACACGTTCCGTTCCGCGAGCGCGCGGCCGAAGCTGCGCGCGCCTTCGGTGGTGCCGCCGTAGTGGTGCTCCACCATCCACTTCACGACGCCCAGGTGCAGGGCGCCCGGCAACCAGGCAATGGGCAACACGTTGGCCGCGGTGAAGTTCGCCTTGTGCTGCGGGAACGCGGCGACGAGCGCGGGCAGGTCGGCGGCGTGACGCTCGGTGATGAAGGTGAGCAGGTTCAACCAGGCAAAGCCTTTGACCTGCAGCGCGTCTGACATGCGGCAGCCACCTTACGCCCCTCACGTCGCGGTGTAATGTGCGTGTGTCGGGGCCGGAGTGGGAGTCGCAGTGGGGTTTCGCTCGTCGTTGTTGTTGTCGTTGACGGTTCTGGGTTGTGCAGCGCCGCCGCCACCGGGCGAAGCGCTCCGCTCGTCGAAGGCCCGCGTCACGGTCGCGCCCGATGACGCAACGTTGTCGCAGGTGGTGCGCGGCAATACGCAGACGGCGCTCGCGTTGCATCGTGAGCTCGTCGAAGGTGACGACAGCCTGTTCTTCTCGCCGCTCTCGATTCAGGCGGTGCTGGGCATGGCGGCGGGTGGCGCGGTCGGAACCACGCTCGACGATTTCGGTCTCGTGCTGCCGTTGGGCGACGGGTTTCACCGTTCGATGAATCACCTCGACGCCGAGCTCGATTCGCGCGGCGCGAACTCGACCGGTGCGGAAGGCGAGCCGTTTGCGTTGTCTCGCATCAATCAACTCTTCGTCGACGAATCGCAGAACGTCGAAGCCGCGTACCTCGATCTGCTCGCGGAAGAGTACGGCGCGGGCGTTCAGCGGCTGAAGTTCCGCAGCGACCCGTCAGGCACCGCGAAGGTCATCAACGACTGGGTCTCGCAGAGCACGAACTCGCGCATTCCCAGGCTGTTCTCGCCTGACGCCTTCGACTCGCACACGCGGGTCGCGTTGGTGAACGCGATGTACTTCTCGGCGGGTTGGGCCACGGCGTTCACCAGCGATGACGCACTGCCGTTCACGCACCTCGATGGCGCGGTCACCACGGTGACGATGATGCGTCACCCGACGCTCGCCGCGCGTGAGTTCGAAGACGCCAACGTGCAGATCATCTCGGTTCCCTACTCGGGCAACGAGTTGTCGCTGCGCGTGGTGATACCGAAAACCGGCTACCGCGCGTTCGAAGCTGCGCTCACCGCGAGTCAGCTCGAAGCGCTCTTCACTCAGTTGAATGCGAGCAGGCTCGATATCTCGATGCCGCCGTTCGAAATGCGTTCTCGGCGAGACCTTGTGCCGGCGCTGAAGAACCTCGGGCTCGAGTTGCCGTTCTCTGAAGATGCTGACTTCTCGGCGCTGACGGACTTGAAGCCCTTCTTCATCAGCACCGCGGTTCACGAAGCGTGGGTTGAGGTCAGCAAGTCGGGCACGCGCGCTGCCGCGGCGACGGGCTTGCTGGGTGCGACGCGGCTGAGCGCTCCCGAGGTCAAACGCGTGGTCATCGACAAGCCATTCCTCTTCTTCATCGTCGACGACGCGACCGGCGCGGTGCTCTTCATGGGCCGCTACACGCGGCCGTAGTCACCACTTCGCGTCGACGCGCAGCACGCCGTTCGCAACGTACTCGAGCCGCGTGATGGTCACGTTCCGCGCGCGGCTCGCCTCCATCCACGCGCTCAACGCGCCGGCCAGCTCGTAGGCCACCGCCTCACTCATCACCGGCCAGTCGCGCACCTCGGCGTGCACGCTGTTGCCGGTCGAGGTGACGACCGTGAGCTCGGTCTTGTCGTAGTAGCTGCGCCAGAAGCGCGACGAGATGCCGAGCACCATGGTCGGCGTGGTGAAGCCGAGGACGAAGCGGAAGAAGGCGTTGATCTCCTTCTTCGCGGTCATGGCGCCGATGTGGCTGGCGGCGCGCGCGTCGCCCTCGAGCCGCTGCGCCACGACGTACTCGATGAGGTGGTAGTAGTACTCGAGCGGAAACCACGCGGTCGCGGTCACCACACGCAGGTCGACGCCCACCAGCTTCTTCCAGTTCTCGACGATGTCGGCGCCGAAGCGCTCACTGGCGACGTTGCACAACGCTTCGAGCGAGAACCCCTTGAGGTTCACGCCGGACTTCTTCGTGAAGTCGACGGGCGCGAGTTGCACGCCGGGCGCAACCTGCAGCGTGGGAATGTTGGAGCTCATGGCGCGGGGTTGAGGACGAACGGGTATTTCACAGTGACCGGTTGACCGTCCTCCGGCGCGGGGAAGTGCAGCGTCTCGATGGCTTCGCGGACACAGCTGACGACCTTCGCGTTGGTCATGGTCGTCGCCTCCGTGGCGTTGGCGTCGCTGACGTCACCGCGCCCGCTGATGGTGAACTCGATCTCGACCTTGCCGGCGAGCTTCGGCTCACGGACCAGCTCACGCTCGTAGCAATTGCGAATCACGTCGCGCGCGCTGCGCACCACCTTCGCGATGCTCGCCTTGTCGAGCGCGTCACCACCGGCCGCTTCCGGAGGCAGCGAAGGAATCGCGCCGTCGGTGCGCACCCTGGCGCGCAGCGCGTCGTCTTGAAGCAGCGGCGAGGTGAGCAGCCCGGCGACGTCGTCGTGTCGCTCGAGGCGGTCTTCGACACACGTGCGCGCGGCGGCCTTGGCTTCGTCGAGCAGCGGCGGCGGAATGGGAAGCTGCATGACGCGCGGCCATTCGTTCTTGTCCGTCGCACCCCAGTGGCGCTGCAGATCTTCCTCGAGCTGCGGACAACCGCGTGAAGGGTCCCTGTTCACGGCTTCGATGGAGCTCGCGAGGTTCCACGCGGTCTGATCATCACGGAGGAAGTTGTACTTGCCGGCCGGCGGTGACTGGTGCGCGAAGACCCAGGCGGCGCCGAGGCTGATCAGCGTGATGCCCTCGACGATGGCCACCAGCATCAGGCGCGGCACCTTGCTGTCGTCGGTGGTGAGCTGCGGCTCGCCGTGCATTCGCAGCGTGGTGGAAGCCGCGGGCCGAGCTCCCATCACCGCCGCGGCGCCACCGAGCATGAGCGGCAACAGCGCCGCGAAGAAGCCGATGAGCGCCGCGTTCGCTGCTTCAGCCCAGCCGCCCGCGAGGATGCGCTCCGCGTCGACCTTGCTGTCGACGAAGGCGAGCGCGGCCTGCACCTGCGAGCGGCCCCACAACGTGCCCATCAGCCCCGCCATCGCCGTGAGGTCGGCCACGATGAGCGTGGCGATGCCGAGCCCGAAGCCCGCCTTGCTGCGTGAAATCGAAAGCGCGATGGCCGCGAACCCGAGCAGGGCTCCGAGGAGCCCCAGCGCCAGCGCCGCGTAAGCCCCGAGACCGCCTTCGTGCAGCATCTCGACGAGGTTCATGGCCGGCCACAGTACCCACGGAGGTGCGCGCCGCCCGCATAGAAGAGGTACAGCCGCAAAGAAGTGGGTGCGTGTGGGTGTCGCCAGCTCGCTTCCCGGTCAGCAGCGGCTCACCGCGGCTGCCACGCGAGCAGCCGGGTGCGTTGATCAACATCGTGCAGCAGCGACGATTCGAGCAGCGCGTCGGCGGGTGCGTTTCCCAGCGTGTCGATGCGCAGGTTCATGCAGTTCTTCGCGGCGATCTTCCAACGTGCCGTCAGCGGCTCTGGAACCTCGGCGCGCATCACGCGGGGCCATTCGCTGCGGTCGGTGGGCTTCCAGTAGTTGTTGAGCGCCTGTTCGAGGCGGAGACACGCGGTGTTCTTGTCGCCGTCGGTGTTCTCGAGCGCGGAGGCCAGCTGCCACGCGTTCTCGTCGTCATCGGCGAAGTCGAAGCGGCCTTTGGGCTCCGGTTGGACCTCGATCTGCTGGAGTATCTGCAGACGCTGACGATGGCCGAGCGTCTGAAGCGGCATGAGGCCGCGCTCGAGCTCATCCAGAAGCTTCGCGCTGCAGGAGAGAAGCACTATGGGTTCGACCCTCGCGCTGTTGCGTCGGCTGCTGACGGAGAAGGTTGAGTTCGTCGTGGTCGGCGGAATCGCCGCCATCGCGCATGGCAGCGACGCGGCAACGGAAGATGTCGATGTCTGCGTGTGCTTCGACCTGCCGACCGTCGAGGGCATCTTTCGCGCACTCGCAGGAACCAACCCGAAGTCGCGCATGAGCCCAGCGCGACATCCACTCGGTGACGAGCCGTCGCAGTTCGTCGGGAATCGGAATGCGACGAGGGCATCATCGCTTTTCCCGGCTCCGTGACCGGGGTCGGCGACTGCAAGACAGCGATGGGCCGACCGAAAGATCACCGCGTCGTGCGCGAACTCACCGTCGTTCGCGACAAGTCGAAGGAATGAACATGCCCACGAAGCTGGGCAACGCAGGCCTCGCCGGCGCGTGCGACCTGAATCGCACGTCGCTGGTCTGAGGCTCACCTCACTCTTCGAGCAGACCCTTCAACCCCACGTCGCCCTGCGGCAGCGACAACGCCTGCGCGTAGTGCAGCAGCAGCGCGCGGTTGTCGCTCACGTTCAGGTTCTGCAGCTCGAGCGCACCGATGCGGTCTTCCGGTGAGAACGCGCCCACCGTCTTCTCCATCGACAACTTCTCGGGGGCGTACGCCGCCTGCGCCGCTTCGGTCTTCATGATGGTGAGGTCGTCACCACGGCGCAGCTCGAGCGTCACTTCGCCGGTGATGGCCGTCGACACCCAACGCACGAGCGACTCCTTCACGAGCATCGCTTCGGGGTCGTACCAGCGGCCTTCGTACAGCAGGCGACCGAGGCGACGACCCAGCGTGACGTAGAGGTCGGTCGTATTTTCGTTGTGCACCGCCGACAGAATGCGCTCGTAGGTGAGGTGCAGCAGCGCCATCGCCGGCGCCTCGTAGATGCCGCGCGACTTGGCGTCGATGACGCGGTTCTCGATCTGGTCCGACATGCCGAAGCCGTGACGGCCGCCGATGCGGTTGGCCTCGAGGAACAGCTGCACGAGGTCGTCGTAGCGCTTGCCGTTGAGCGCGACGGGCACGCCGTGCTCCCAGGTCACCGTCACGACCTCCGCGTCGATCTTCGTCTCGGGCAGCCAGTGCGCGACGCCCATGATGGGGTTGACCAGCTTCATCGACGAGTCGAGGTGCTCGAGGTCCTTCGCCTCGTGCGTCGCGCCCAGCATGTTCGAGTCGGTGGAGTACGCCTTCTCGACGCTCATGGTGTGCGGCAGACCGATGGCGTTGAGGAACTCGCTCATCTCCTTGCGGCCGCCGAGCTCGTTCACGAACGTGGTGTCGAGCCACGGCTTGTAGATGCGCAGCTCGGGGTCGACGAGAATTCCGTAACGGTAGAAGCGCTGAATGTCGTTGCCGCGGTGCGTGCTGCCGTCGCCGAACACGTGCACGTCGTCGGCCTTCATGGCGCGCACGATGGAGGTGCCGGTGACCGCGCGGCCCAGCGGCGTGGTGTTGAAGTACTTCTTGCCGCCCACGTGCAGGTGAAACGCGCCGCACTGAATGGCGGTCAGGCCTTCACGCGCCAGCGCCATGCGGGTGTCGATGAGCCGCGCCTGCTTCGCGCCGTGCTTGAGCGCGATGGGCGGAATGTCGTTCACGTCCTTCTCGTCGGGCTGCGCGAGGTCGGCGGTGTACGCGTAGACGTCCACGCCCTTCTTCGTCATCCACGCCACGGCGGCGCGGGTGTCGAGGCCGCCTGAAAAGGCGAGACCGACTTTGGAACCCTTCGGAGGAAGCTGGCGGTAGATGCGGCTCATGAGCGCGCTGAATGATGCGAAAGACCTGCGCTTGCAAGCGCTTCTCGTGCCGTTTACGTGAACGTCATGCTCGCAACGGAACAGCTCGATTCGTCGGCGCCACATGCCTTCGATGCCACGCGTGAAAACCTCGGCATGGTGGCCATGGGCGTCATCGTGCTGGTGATGTGGTTGTTGTTCCGTACGTGGCTCAAGCGCTCGAGGGCTGAAGAGGCTGTGAAGGCGCAGAAGTGAAGCCGCTCAAGACCCTGGGGACCCACGGCGCGTGGACACTCCGGCAGCGTGACGAGACCTTCATGGTGCAGCACGAGGGGCGCGTGGTGCTCTCGTCGCGCAACGACGGTCACGAAGGTGACCTCGTGCGGCTCGGGCTCTCGCGGGTCGACAGCGCGTCGCCGCGCGTGCTCGTCGGTGGCCTGGGCTTCGGTCGGCTGCTGCGTGAAGTGCTCGACCAGGTCGGCGACGGCGCGCGCATCACCGTGCTCGAGCCCTCCGACGCGATGCTGGCCTGGAATCAGGGCCCGCTCGCCGAGCTGAGCGGCAACGCGCTCGAAGATGATCGCGTGACGGTGCACGGCGGCGACGCGCTCGCGTTTCTCGCCACGCACCGCGCGGCCTACGACGTGGTGCTGCTCGACCTCGACGCGGGCCCCTTCGACGTCGACGCCAATGACGACCTGTCGATGTACAGCCTGGGCGGCATGACCTGCATCAAGGCGGCGATGGCATCGGGTGGGCGGGTGACGGCGGCGTCACGCACCACGCACCCCGGGTTCAACAAGCGACTGACGGCGTGTGGTTTTCACGCGTCGGTCGAGAAGGTCGGGGAACGGCTGTATTTCTTCGGCGACGTTCGCTGATCAGCTCTCGAGAGTGGGCGGTTCGAGCGTTGGGTCGGAATCACGCTCGTTCCGCGCCGGCCCGCAGCACGAACGCTTCGTGGCTCGTTCACGCGCGTGTTGTGACGGTTCTGATGTCACTCTTCGTCGACGGGGTGCGTAAATCGTCATCTGAAACGACGTTCACGAAGCCTCGCGAGAGAGTGCGCCAGAAAGTTCGAAGTCGTGAGCCCGTACGCGATGCGCACGAGAGCTCACGACTCAGAAACACTGCCTCTCTTCAGGCTTCTCAGCCCTGCGTCAGCGTGCGGCTCAGCTCCTGGAGCTGCGCGCGGATGGACCCGTCGTACTGGTGGCTGCCGACGTTGGCGACCACACCACCGATGAGCGACGGGTCGACCGAGGTCTCCAGCAGCACCGAGCGCTGCGTGAGCGACTCGAGCTGCTTCTTGAGCGCCGCCAGTTCGGCATCACCCAACTTCGAGGCGCTGGTCACGCGGCCACGCACCCGGCCCATGCGGCTGTCGACCATGTCGCGGTACTGGCGCGCGATGAAGGGCAGGGCACCGAAGCGGTTGCGGTCGGTGAGCAGGCGCATCACGTTGGCCAGCACCGGCTGCAACCCCGGCGAGTTGGTCACGATGGCCTCGACCAGGTTCATGCGCTGCGCACGTGTCAGCGTGGGGCTGGCCACAGTGTCGAACAGCTCCTTGTGGCCGTCGAAGAACGCGATGAGAGACTCGAGCTGCTCGAGCACCTGATCCGCGTTGGCTCCAGCGGCTTCGAGAAGGGCACGGGCATAGCGACGGGCGACGGGGACGTTCGACATGGCGGGCGAGCGCCTAGCATTGGGTTTCGCCCGATTCCAGCGATCAGCGGAACCACCCCGTTTCCCCGGGCGTCGGGCCGGTGAGGTGCCCTCATGACTGCGCTGGTTCCCTTCTTATTGCTCGCCTTCCCGTCGGTGGAGCTCGAGGGCTTTCCCCACGTTCAGCAGAAGCCCGATTTCTGCGGCGAAGCCGACGTCGAAATGGCGCTGCGAAGGCTCGGCCGCCAGGTGACGCAAGACGACGTGTTCAACGTGAGCGGCCTCGACCCGTTGAAGGGGCGTGGCGTTCACGCCGACGAACTGGCGCGCGCCATGAAGGCGCTCGGGCTCGAGACCGGTCAGGTCTGGTACCGCATCGACCCGAAGAAGGCGGCGTCACAGCTCGAAGCGCAGTGGGCGGCGCTGCACCGTGACCTCGTGGCCGGCCACCCCAGCATCGTGTGCATGCACTACGACGCGTCGCCGAACACCACCGAGCACTTCCGGCTCGTCACCGGTTACGACGCGCGCACCGACGAGGTCGTCTACGAAGAGCCCGCCGATGGCACGCAGCAGCGCATGAAGCGCGGCGAGTTTCTCTCGCTGATGACCTTCAAGCCCGCGAGCGACCGGTGGACCGTCATTCGCCTGCGCGTCGAACCGAGCGGTGACGCACCGCTGTTGCCGGAACTCGTCTCGCCCACGCCCGCCGAGCTCGTGCAGCACGTGATGACGCTCACCCGGCCCGAGGGCTTCACCATGGTGTGGGAGCCGCCGTTCCTGGTCATCGGCAACGAAGCACCCGACAAGGTGAAGTCGCGCGGGCGCGATGTCGTGCGCTGGACGCGCGACCTGCTGCTCAAGGACTTCTTCGCCCGCGCGCCCACGCACATCGAAGAGGTCTGGGTGTTCAAGGACGCGACGACCTACGAGCGGTATTCGCGGTCGTTGTTCGCGACCGTGCCGACGACGCCGTACGGCTTCTATCTGTCGTCACGCAACGCGATGGTGATGAACATCAAGCCCGGCTACGGCACGCTGACGCACGAGCTGGTGCACCCGTTCATGCACGAGAACTGGCCCGACGGGCCCGCGTGGTTGAACGAAGGGCTGGGGTCGCTGTTCGAGCAGCCGGCTGAACGTGACGGCCACTTCGTCGGCAACGTGAACTGGCGCCTGCCGGCGGTGCAGGCCGCGATTCGCGAGAAGTCGGTGCCGAAGATTTCGGCGCTCATCAACACCACGGCTGATCAGTTCTACGACGACGACTCCGGCGTGCATTACGCCATGGCGCGTTACCTCTGTTACTGGCTCCAGGAACGCGGTGAGCTGGTTCGCTTCGTTCAGCTCGCCCAGCAGAAGAAAGACGCCGCGGCTGCCCTGGAAGCGGTGCTCGGCGGAAAGCCTGACGCGTTCCAGAAGGAATGGGAGACGTTCGTGCTCGGGCTCAAGCGCCGGCGTTCCTGAGCCCCTTGTCGCGACGCGTCATCTGGTGGCAGAACGCCCCGAAATGATGCGAGCTGTGATTGTTCTCTCAGTGATGCTGGTGGGTTGTGGAGCGGTCGAAGGAAGCGACGATGCAGGCGTCAGCGATTCCGGCGTGGTGGTCGACGCTGGCTTTGATGCCGGGGTCGAAGACGCGGGCGTCGAGCAGCCCGATGCCGGCACGACGATGGACGCCGGCGTGTGCACGCCCGATACGTGGGTCAACTTCGGTCAGCAGTTCGTCGCGCAGCGATGCAACGGGTGCCACGCGTTCAATCAGAACTCGGTGCGTGCGCAGCGCGCGGAGATCATTTCTCGCATCGAGAGCAACGACATGCCGCGCGACAGCTCACTCACCAGCGCGCAGAAGACCCGCGTGCTCGAGTGGCTCAACTGCGGCGCGAACTGAATCTGAATGAATGAATGGAAGCGCTCCTTTCATTCCTTAAAAATCGGCCACTTGGCTCGACCCTCGCCGAAATTGAGGCCGCGCTCGGTGGCGAATCGAGCGGACAGCGCCTGCTGCGGGCGCTGCGAAGTCTGGAAGCAGAAGGGCGCGTCCGCTTCGAGGGCAACACCACAGCGCGACGCGCTACTTCTGGGTCGAACTGACGGCGCTGCACCTGCTCGCATCGTCGTGAATTCCCCGACGCCTACGTGCCGGGGACGACGTTCTATCTGCCTGCGGCGACGCGTGAACGACTCGCAGATCTCGGTCTGACTGCGGACGTGCGCGCCGGCGGGGACCTTCGCGCGGCACATTGTCGAGGGCTTCTTCTCGACCTCTCGTGGGGTTCTTCGGCGCTCGAAGGCAATACGTCCTCGCTGCTCGACACCGAGCGGCTCTTTCAACGCGAGCAGGACGCGTCGGGGAAGACAAAGCCTTCATCGAATTTCTCGTCTCGGAGCCATCGACGCTCTCGCTCGACGAGCGAACAGCGCTCGACGAGGGACGCCTGCGTTCGACACCGGTGCAGATTGGTCAGAGCACCCATCTTCCGTCGGCCAACCCGTCGTTGATGGACGAAGCGTTTCGTCAGTTGCTCGCGGTCGCACGACGCATCGACGACCCGTTCGAGTGCGCCTTCTTTGTGCTGATTCACCTGCGGTATCTGCAGCCGTTCATCGATGGCACCAAACGCACCGCGCGTCTCGCGGCGAACATTCCATTGTTGGTGCGAAACCTGGTGCCGCTCACATTCATCGACGTGCCTCGGGACGAGTTCACGGCGGCGCAGCTCGCGATGTACGAGGGGTCGACGTTGCGCCTCCGCCAGGTGCGAAGTTCGCTCGGTGAACCCGACGTGTTCCGACTCAAGTACCGCGAATCGTTGCGTCGGCTCGTTCGCGCGCTGGTTCAAGACCCAGTCGTGGATCGTCGCGCATTCATCGAACGTTTCGCCGAGGCGCAGCTCCCACGCGAAGACCGCGCGCGATTCCTTCAGCGCACCGCGGAAGTAGCGCTATAGTCACTTAAATATTAATAAGTGTCTGTCTCGATGACAGTCAGACCACTGCATTTTTAAAAAAACTCCTCCGAGGTCGAGGGGCCAGTCCGGGTCAGCTCCGATGAGGGGTAATCAAGTTGCCGCGCCCGTTCCGAGCCGCTTCTCCACTGCGGACAACTCGTCAGCGAGCTGATCCACGCGTCGATCAACACAGCGCCCTGCGCATCGACGACGGAACTCTGGCGACGCGTGCGCGTTACGGCCTGCGCCCATCAGACCACGCACTCTTTTGAAGAGTCCGAGGTCGAGTGGCCAGTCCAGGTGAGCGCCGATGAGCGGCAATCAAGTTGCCGCCCCGTTCAGAGCCGTTTCTCCACTGCGGACAACTCGTCAGCGAGCTGATCCACGCGTCGCTCAACCCGCGCCCTGCGCATCGACCACGGAACTCTGGCGACGTGTGCGCGTTCCGGCCTGCGCCCATCAGACCACTGCACTCTTTTGAGAAGTCCGAGGTCGAGGAGCCAGTCCAGGTGAGCGCCGATGAGCGGCAATCAAGTTGCCGCCCCCGTTCAAAGCCGCTTCTTCACTGCGGACAACTCGCCAGCGAACTGACCCACGCATCGATCAACGCAGCGCCCTGAGCATCGACCACCGAACTTCCCACCGGAGGCATGCGCGCCGCATCGAGCGCGTGAATTCGCCGAGACACGATGCTGGTCGCGGGAGAACCCGGAGCGATCAACTTCGCGTTCGCGATTCCCAGACTTCCGTTCTGCGGGTTCGCGTTGCACGAATTCGTCGCGCGGAACTCGAGCGAATACCGCCAGTCCGCCGCGCCCTGACCCATGCCCTGCTGATGACAGCCCGCACAGTTGCTGTGCAACCACGCCCGCGCACGTGACTCGAGCGGCTCGCTGCCGAACGGCTCGGGGAACCGGGGCAACGTCGCCGGCAGCGCCGCCGAGAAGTAGCCGATGTGCTCGAGCGTCTTCAGTTGATCCGCCAATCGCCCCGTCGACGCGTAGCGCTGCTCACGATTGAGCTGACCCAGCTCGAGCCCCAGCGATCTCCCCGCGACCGCGGTGTGGCACTGCAGGCACTGCGAGCGGCTCGGGTAGAACCACGTCTGCGAGCCGACCTGCTTCGACTTCGACCCCGCGAGCAACGTCGCCTCGGTCTCTGCGTCGTTCCACTCGTACGAATACCCGGCCCAGTCGCCGTTCATGTGACGCATGAACAACCGCGTCTCGATGCGCTTGCCGCCCAGCGTGAACGTCTTGGCGAGCACCGTGCCGTTGGGGAACGTGAAGTCGCCCGAGCTCTCGACGGTGATGGTGGTGCCGTCGGGGATCGCCACGAAGCGCTCCTTCGCCGCCCCGTCACTCCAGAACGGCACGTTGATGGAATATGGAATCAACGCAGGCGAGACGATCTTCGGGTCCACCGCGTCGAAACAGCCGGTCTGCGACAACAACTTCGGGAAGGTGTCGGGCTGCGGAGGACCGCTCGGCACCAGCTGGTGAATCTGCCCCGAGCCGATGTCGAGCGCGTACACCTCACCGTCGGCCAGCTGACCGAAGCTGGCGAGCGCGAGGTTGGTGTCGAGCAGGTTGCCGAGCTCGTAGCCACCTTCACCATCTGGCTCGACCGAGAAGATGCGGCCCGAGCCGTAGTCGCCGAACACGAACTTCCCGATGAGCGAGGGAATGGTGGTGCCGCGGTACACGTAGCCGCCGGTCGTCGAATTTCCCAGCGAGCGGTCGTACTCCACCACGGGGTCGATGAGCCCTGCGGTCTGACACATCGCTCCGGTGCGACAGTGCGCGCCCTCGCGGATCTTCCAGCCGTAGTTGCCACCGCGCACCACGCGGTCGACCTCTTCGTACGCGCCCTGGCCCACGTCGGCGACCCACAGCTCGCCGGACACGGTGTCGAAGCTCCAGCGCCACGGGTTGCGCAGGCCGCTCGCGTAGATTTCGGCGCAGCGCGTGCCCGCATCGGGCGCGTTGATGGCGTCGTCGGTGCGGTTGCACGCGAGGTCACTCGCGTACGGGTTGTCTGACGGAATCGCGTAGCGCTGCGCCGCGGGCACGTTCACGTCGAGCCGCAGAAATTTGCCGAGGTTGGTGTTGAGCCGTTGCCCGGTGTTGAGCGGATCATTCGCGTCACCGCCGTCTCCGAGGCCGATGTACAGAAACCCGTCGGGCCCGAAGCTGATGCTGCCGCCGTTGTGGTTGTTGTACGGCTGCTCGATTTCGAACACGCGTTCTTCCGTCGTCGCGTCGAGCGTCATGCCGCCGTTGGTGCTGCGAAACCGCGAGACCACCGTGCGCAGCGGCGAGCTCGTCTCGGTGTAGCTGACGAAGACCTCGAGGCGCGTCGGCCACTGCGGGTGGAACGCCATCCCCAGAAAGCCGCCTTCACCCTGGTCGTCGACCCGCGTCGCGAAGTCGAGAAACGTGGTGACCTGAGCCGGCATCGCGCCGGCCACGTTGGGGAACACGCGAATGCGGCCCTGGCGTTCTTGAACGAAGACGCGCGTGGTGTCGCCCGGCGCATTGAAGAGCCCCAGCGGCTGGCTGAAGGACAGGTTGGTGAATACGCGCTGCGTTCTCACCGCGCTCGTCGACGGAGGTGGATTCGGCGCGACGCAGGTGGTGTTGATGGGGCGCGCGTCGAGCCCGGGCCCACCGTCGTTCTGGGGGCCGGCGTCTTGCGTTTCGCCGCCGCCGCCGCCGGTCTGCGACCCACCACCGGTGGCACCACCAGCAGTGCCACCCCCAGAGCTGGTACCGCCTCCGTCCGGCTCTCCTGCGATACCCGAGCAGCTGAACAACGCACACACCGTGACGGCGATGACGAGTCGGCTCATGCGCGCGAACTCTGACGGAGGTGCGAAGAACCGCAAGCCGTGTGGCTGATCCATCACCCGCACTTGGCCGGCGCATGTGCGCGCGATGCAGGTAAGGTCGGCCCGCCATGGAACCGGTCATTGGAATCGACCTGGGCACGACGTACTCGGCGGTCGCGACGGTGGAAGGTGGTCGCCCGGTAGTCATTCCCAGTCGGCAGGGTTCGCGTCTCACGCCTTCAGTCGTTGGCTTCACCGCGTTGGGAGATCGCGTCGTCGGTGAGCGCGCCCAGATGCTGGGCGACGAGGCGCCCGACCGCGTTGCTCCGGCGACCAAGCGCTTCATCGGCAAGCGGTGGACCCAGGAGCTCTCGGCCACCGCGCGCTCCGTCGTGCCGTACCCGCTGATTCAGGGACCGTCGGGTGAGGTGCGCATCAAGGTCGCCGGCCGCACGATGCCGATTACGCAGGTGTCGGCGATGTTGCTGGGCGAACTGAAGCTCGACGCCGAGGCCCACTTCGGCCGGCCGGTTCAACGCTGCGTCATCACCGTGCCGGCGAACTTCGATGACGGTCAGCGCCAGGCCACGCGTGAAGCGGCGCGCATCGCCGGGCTCGAGGTGCTCCGCATCGTCAACGAGCCGACGGCTGCCGCCATCGCCTACGGCCTCGTGAATTCAGTGCGCGGTCGCGTGCTGGTGTTCGACCTGGGCGGCGGCACGTTCGACGTCTCGATTCTCGAGATGGAGAACGGCGTGTTCGAGGTGCGCGCCACCGGCGGTGATCCACAGCTGGGTGGTGACGATTTCGACCAATGCATCGTGCAGTGGTTGGTCGCGCAGGTGCCCGACCTGTACCGCGAGGCGGTGTTGAAGGACCGCGTGTCGATGCAGCGGCTGCGCTACGCGGCCGAGCGCGCGAAGCGCACGTTGACCGACCAGACCGAGGCGTTTCTCTCGGCCACCGAGCTGGGAGATCACTCCGAGGGGAACGACGGCCGCTTCTGCCAGCTGGACACGGCGCTCACGCGCGACTTCTTCGAGTCGTTGGCGGAGCCCTTGTCGGCGCGGTGCCTCGAGACGGTTCGCCGCACGCTCGACGAAGCGAAGCTGCAGCCTGACGACATCGAAGCGGTGATGCTCGTGGGCGGCATGACGCGCGTGCCCTTGGTGCGAAAGCTGGTGCAGCAGTTCTTCGGTCGCCCCGCGGTGTCGGGCCTCAACCCCGATGAAGCGGTGGCGCTCGGCGCTGCGGTGCACGCGGCGGAGCTCTCGACGCGCGCCGGTGCGACCACGCTCATCGACGTGGCCACGCATTCACTGTCGGTCGGCGTGCTGGGTGGCACGGTTCGCAAGTTGATTCCGCGCAACACGCCGGTGCCCGCCGTCGCCAAAGAGACGTTCTTGCCCAACCGCGCCGGGCAGACCGCCGCCGTGATTCCCGTGTTTCAGGGCGAGAGCGAGTGGGCCGACGAGTGCACGCGGCTCGGTGAATTGGTGCTCGGTGATTTGACGGTCGAGCGCCGCGCTGACGTGCCCATCGAAGTGACGTTCGAGTTGTCGAACGAGGGCACGTTGGCCGTTCGCGCGGTGGACACCACCACGGGCATCGCCGAGGCGATTCGCATCGACGCGCGCACCACGTTGCAGCCGCAGGAAGTCGACAAGCTCTCGCAGGAGCAGGCCGACTACGCGGCGCAGCAGCAGGAGAAGGACAAGCAGCAGGTGCTCGGCGCGTTCCCGCGCGTGCTGGACAAAGCGGAGCGGCTGGTCCGCATCCTCGAGAAGAGCGCCGAAGAGAATCCGTCTCCGGAGGCCGATGCGGTGGTGGGGCAGGTGAAGGCGCTGCTCGCGCAGGGTCGCATCGCCGTGAAGTTGTCGGACACCACGCAGATGGCGGAAGTCACGCGGCTGCTCGAGAGCCTCGTGGCGCTGGCCTGACGTGAACGTCACGCGCGAGGCGCCGGTTCGCGGGGCCCGCGTTCTGGTCGTAGAAAATGACCGCTTTCGCTCAATTTTCTACGACAAGTACCCCGCTTTCGCCTCGAGACCGCGGAGCCAGCGCGCGACGGGCACGGCGAGTGACAGTTCACGCACCGCACCCATCGAGGGCTCGACGTCTTGCTCGAACCTGACGTGCGTTGAACGGCGGGCTGGTGGCTTCGCGAAGCCCAGGCCGAACGAGTCGGCCCGGCACGCGTGAAATGCGCGCTTACCGCCAGGCCCGCCGTTCGACAGAAAAACGAAAGGCCGCACGGTTCCCGGACCGCGCGGCCTCTCATCTTTCAACATCAATTCAACTCAGTGCAGTGTCTGACCGGTCGCGTGGGTGTCGAGCGAGCGGCGCAGGCGGTCCTTCACGCGCACCTCGAGCTGGCGCAGGCGCTCACGCGAAAGTGAGAAGCGCTCGCCGAGGTCGGCCAGGGTCACGCCACCATCGTCATCGAGCAGGCGGTGGGTGACGATCGCGCGCTCGCGCTCGTCCATGCCGGCCCACAGCTTCTGCAGCGTCTCGTGCACCTGCGCATCGCGCTGGGTACGCGCGACCGTGTCTTCCGGCGTGGAGTTCGTCGTCGGCATGCCGTCGAGCATCGTGGTGTCGCCGTCGTCGCCCATGGGCGCGTCGAGCGAGAGGTCACCCTGCGACAGCCGCGCGGTGTGCATGCGGATCTGCTCGACCGTCACGCCGAACTGGCGCGCGAGCAATTCGTCGACCGCTTCGCTGTCGGCACCGAGCAGCGCTTCGGCACGCGCGCGGGCAGAGCGGAGCTTGAAGAAGAACTTCGCGCCCACAGCACCGGTCGCGCGCGTCACCATCGACGTGCCATGCAGCGCCGCGGCCAGCATGTACGCGCGGATCCAGTACGTCGCGTAGGTCTTGAAGCGCACGCCACGGAGGTCGAACTTCTCGACGGCGCGGAGCAGACCCACGTTGCCTTCAGCAATCAGTTCATCACGCGGAATTCCGTAGCCACGCAGGCGGCGCGCCAGCTTGAGCACCACGGGCAGTGCCGAACGCACCAACGCGTCGGCCGCGGCGCGGTCACCTTTGTTCACCCAGCGCTTGGCGAGCGCGCGCTCTTCCTCTTCCGTGAAAGCAGGCTCACGGGCGATTCGGGCACATTCACGCTCGAAGAACGTCGTCGAAATTTCAGCAGCCATCGGGGCCTCCTCCGCGCGTCGTGGACGCGCTCAATGATTGAGGCCTGATCATTAACGCGGGCCTATCTTTGAGAAAGCTTCATAATTGCGGCCCAAAGAATAGGTGTACTCTGGGTAACGCAACGGGCTGATAATCGCGCAAATCCGCGACGCTTCGAGCGATTTCTCCGAACGTTACGACTCGGGAGCAACGGCCGGTGCGGGCTCCGTCGCATTTTCCGACGGCGGCGGTGCGACGGGCGTGGGCTCGACCGGCTTCGACTGGTTGACGGGACCGGTCGACGGCTCGATGGGCTTCGCAGGCTCGCGAACGCCCCCGAAATTGCCACGTACGCCGAGAATCACGCCGTAGCCACCAGACGTGTAACGACCATTGTTCACCACGCCAGGCACCATGTAGCCCGGCGAGTCAGGCGCGCTGGTCTGGCCCCGGCGCACGTCACCGTCGACCACGTCGGTGGTGTTCAAGGGCGTGCCGTGCATGCCCACGATGACGTCGATGGGCCCGAGGTGGCCGGTGACACCGCCGGTGATGAACACGCGCTGCGGGTGCGTCCAGTCGACCGAGTAGTAGGCGGTCTTCGCGGCGGCGGTCTCGTACATCACGCCCAAGCTCATCGAGAGGTACTGGAACACGCGGTACGACGCGCCACCGCGGATGCTCCACGTGGGCTGCCAGTTCTTCACCACCGCGAAGGGCGCGATGGCCGTCGAGGTGCCGTTGAACTCGAGGCTCATGTTCTCGGGCGTCAGCAGCAGCTGCTTCACCGAGTCCCACCCCTGGTAGACGAAGTCGACGTTGATGCCGAGCCCGCAGTCCTGGCGCGAGGCATCGCCCAGCGCGCAGGCGTGACGCAGCGGCACCACGCGGCCACCGACCTTGAGCTCCAGCGGCATCGTCATGTCGAGCGTCGCCGTGTCGCCCTTCACCGACGCGCCCGCGTTCTGGAAGAACTGCGGAAGGTCGACGGTCATCTTCCCGCGCGCGTGGAAGTTGATGGGCGGGCGAATCGAGGCGCCGAACGACAGCCAGTCCACCGGGCGCACCATCACGCCGAAGATGCCGGTGACACCCACCTGACCGGGAAGGTCGATGGTCACCATCGCGTCGTAGTCGGGGTTCTCGAAGCGCTGGCTCTGCGGGTTGTCGCCCAGCACGTCGCCTCCGTAGAGCACCTGCTGCTGCTTGAAGTGCGAAACGGTCAGCTGCAACGACGCGCCCACCTGCAGCCACGGGAACGGGTCGAAGGCCACCGACAGCGTCGGGTAGGCGATGAGAATGTCGGTGTTCACCAACGCATAGCGCTGTGGCGCGAAGCGGTTGGGGCGCTCCTCGTAGCACTGCATGCCCGACATGCAGTCGGCGCGCTGCGTGTAGTTGGGCACCGGGTAGTCGTAGCGGCCCTGGGAGGGCGGCGCGAAGAGCCCGAGCCCCACCGTCAACGTGCGCGGGCCGATGGCGAAGCCGTATGACGCCCCGAAGAACGGCAGGAAGTACGGCGACTCCTGGCTCGAGACCGTGTTGACCAGCGACGAAGGGTTGTTGGGGTCCCAGCCCGGGTCTTGCCGCGAGTACGTGACCTGGTGCCGCAGAATCTGAATGTCGCCGAGGAACGAGAAGCCGCGCAGCTGCGTGAGGCCGGCCGGGTTGTAGAACATGGCCGTCAGGTCGTCGGCCTGTGCGGTGAAGGCGCCGCCCTGGGTCATCGCCTTCGCGCCGTTGTCGCCGAAGTAGAAGCCCGACGCCTGCGCGCTCGCCGCGAGGCACACTACAGTCAGTGCAAGAAAACGCGTCACGAAGTTCCCCTCCCCGAGGAATGAAGGTGCGGGGCTATAGGGGGAAAATCGCGAGGCTCACAAACGAGAAGCGCCGGAATCCCGCTCGGATCCCGGCGCTTCCAGGTGAACGCAGTGCGTCAGATGATCAACGACGTGACGGCGGCGGCGGGGCGCCCCGCATCGGCGCCGGAGAAGCAGCGGCTGGAGGCGGCGCCGACACACGACGCGTCGACGACGGCGCCGGGGAGCTCATCGAGGCCGGAGGCGGCGGCGGCGGACGGCTCGTGGGAATCTGGCGGTTCATCTCCATCGGCGGTTGCGCGTTGGTGCGGTACGGGCCCGAGCTGCCGGTGTTGAAGTTCACCGAGTTGTTCGACGACGGAGGCCGCACGCTCGACGGAGGCGGCGCGTAGGTCGAACCGGTCGACGGTGGCGTCGCGTAGCTCGACGAAGCCGGCGGCGGCGGGCGGAAGTTGCCGCCGGTGTTGGGCGGCGAGACGTAGCCGCCCGAGCCACCCGACGACGGAGGCGGAGGCGCGCCATTGCTGCCGCCGCCCGTGAAGCCACCCGACGACGGAGGCGGAGGCGCACCGCTGCTGCCGCCGCCCGTGAAGCCACCCGACGACGGAGGCGGAGGTGCGCCGCTGCTGCCACTACCGACGTAGCCACCCGACGACGGAGGCGGAGGCGCGCCGCTGCTGCCACTACCGACGTAGCGTAGCCACCCGACGACGGAGGCGGAGGCGCGCCGCTGCTGCCACTACCGACGTAGCCACCCGAGGACGGAGGCGGAGGCGCGCCGTTGCTGCCGCCACCGACGTACCCACCCGACGACGGCGGCGGAGGGACGCCATTGCCACCACCCACGTAGCCACCCGACGACGGCGGAGGCGGGCGCGCGTTGCCACCGGACGAAGGCGGCGGCACGTAGCCGTAGTTACCGCCACCCGAGGACGGCGGAGGTGGGCGACCGTTGCCGTAGCCACCACCCGACGTCGGCGGAGGCGGGCGCCCGTTGCCATAGCCGTACGAAGGCGGCGGCGGCGTGGGCGGGCTCGAGTGCCAGCTGACGGGAATGGCCGTGTGGTAGTTGCGCGGCGGCGGCACGTAGCCACGTGGCGGCGCGTAGGTACCGTACGGCGCCACGTAGTACGACGGCGGCACGTAGCTCGGCGGCGGGTACGTCACGATGACCGTCGACGGCGGCAGTGGGTAGGTGCCCGCCGTGCCCAGCGCGTCGTAGTACCGGTACCCGTCGTAATAGACGTAACAAGAGCGGTACTGGTCCCAGTAGTACGTATTCGTACACGGGTAGTTCGGGTCACAGGACGTCGTGGTGACGACGCGCGTCGCCCGGGTCCGCACGACGCAGCCGCTGGCAGCTACCGCCAGCACCGCAATCAGAAGAGCCTTCATTGGTGAGCGCATGACTTTTTCCCCGTGATGCAAGGTGTTTGGAACGTTGGATCAGACGCGGCTGCGGACGTTTCATTCAATCTCAGGTCGGGGCAGAGCGCACCCCTCGCGGTGCTAGGGTGCCGCGCCCATGGCTTTGGATCAGCTGACTGAAGTTCTGCAGGCAGAAGTAGCCCGTTTTCCCCGCGCCCGCCTGAGCGTCACCAAAGGGCCCGACAAGGGTCTGGAGGTCGTCCTCGAGGGGCAGAGCGTGGTGGTGGGCAGCGATGAGTCCTGCCAGCTCCGGTTGACCGACACCTCCGTGTCCCGCCGTCACTTCGAGTTGTCGGGAGGGCCCGGCGGCTACCGCTTGCGCGACCTCCGCAGCACCAACGGCGTGCGCGTGGAAGGCGTGCAGGTGATGGACGCCAAGCTCAGCGACAAGGTGCGCATCAGCGTGGGCCGCACCGAGCTGCGCTTCGAACCCGAACGCACCGAGGTGCAGTGGCCGCTCTCGCCGCACGAGCGCTTCGGCGAGGTGCAGGGCAGAAGCCTCATCATGCGCCGCCTCTTCGCGTTGCTCGAGCGCGCGGCGCCGACCGATTCGCCGGTGATCCTCGAAGGTGGCCCCGGCACCGGCAAAGAAGTCGTGGCGCGTTCGATTCACGAGAAGAGCGCGCGGCGTGAAGGCCCGTTCATCGTGGTCGACCTCGGCGCCTCCAGCGAGCCGCTGATGGAGAGCGACCTCTTCGGTCACGACGTGTCGTCGGCGCGGCCGGTGTCGCGCCCCGGGGCGTTCGAAGAAGCCGAAGGCGGCACGCTGTTCCTCGACGAGGTCGCCGAGCTGTCGAACGGCCTGCAGGGAAAACTGCTGCGCGCGCTCGAGACCAGGGAAATCAAACGGCCCGGCGTCGGCGGCACCGCGAAGGTCGACGTGCGCGTGGTGGCCGCGACGCAGAAGGACCTCGAGGCCGAAGTGAAGGCCGGCCGGTTCCGCGAAGACCTGTACTTCAAGCTCTCGGTCTTCCGCGTGCGCGTGCCGCCGCTCCGCGAACGGCCCGAAGACGTGCCGCAGCTGGTGCGCCACTTCGAGTCGAAGAACCCCGGCGGCGCGGCGCCGTTGAGCGACGAGATGCTCGACATGCTGTCGCGCCACGACTGGCCCGGGAACGTGCGCGAGCTGCGCAACGTGCTCGAGCGCCTGGCGGCCTTCCCCGACCTCGGCGCGGGCGCGATTGCGCGGGCGCTGGGCAAGAACCTCGACCCCACCAACGACGAATCGTCGGGCGCGAAGCTGCGCGCCGAGGTGTCGAACCAGCTGCTCTCGTTGCCGTACCACGAGGCCAAAGACCGGGTGCTCGAGAGCTTCGAGAAGACGTACCTGCTCGAGCATTTGAAGGCCGCCAACGGCGTGGTGACGCGCGCCGCGCAGCGCGCCGGGCTGCCGCGTCAGTCGGTGCATCGCATGCTGCGCCGCCTGGGCATCAACACCAGCGACGAGTGACTCACGCCGCCGACGAGCGCACCAGGCGCCGCAGCGTGGTGAGCAGGTCCAGCTCACGCAGCGGCTTGGTCAGGTAGGCGTTCATTCCCGCCGAAAGACAGCGCTCGCGCTGACCGACCATCGCGTCAGCCGTGAGCGCCACCACCGGCAGCTCGGTCGCGGTCCACTTCTCGCGAATGCGCGCCGTGGCCTCGTAGCCATCGAGCCCGGGCATGTGGCAGTCCATCAACACGAAGGTGAACTTCTCGCGCTCCAGCACCGCGAGCGCATCGAGGCCGTTGGTCGCGCTCACCACCGTGCACCCCAGCCGCTCCAGCAGGCGCTGCGCCAGCCGCTGATTGATGACGTTGTCTTCCACCAGCAAGGCACGCGTGCCCGCCAGGGGGCTCGCAGGCCGGCTCGCCGCTTCGGGCCGCGCGTTGACCGGCGCCCGCACCCGCGAAGCCTGCAACGCCTCGAGCAGCGGCCTTGAACGTGCGATGGGCTTGGTGAGCGTCGCCAGCACGTGCGGCGGGGTGTTGCCGCGCAGCCCACCGCCGGTCAGCAGCACCACCGGCACGGGTGACTGCGTGGCACCGGCGAGCCGCTCGAGCTGCACCGTGCGCGCGTCGGCTTCTTCGAGGTCGGCCACCACCAGCACGTCGAAGCGCACGCCGGGTCGGGCCATGGCCTCGAGGGCTTCGGTGAGCGTCGAAGTGGCATCGACGCGCGCGCCCCAGCGCCACAGCTGCCGCGTCAGCACCGCGCGAGACAGCGGCTCGGGTTCGAGCACCAGCATCGAGAAGCCCTCGAGCGGCCGCGCACTCTGGCCCTCCTTCGACGCGGCCGCCGCCGGCACCGAGAACGTGAAGCGCGAACCGCGCTCGGTGCTCTCATCGAGCGTGAGCACGCCGCCCATGCGCTCCACGAGCCCGCGCGAAATCGACAACCCCAGCCCGGTGCCGCCGAAGCGCCGCGTGGTGCTGCCGTCGGCCTGACGGAAACGGGAAAAGAGGTGTGGCCGCAGGCTCTCGGGAATGCCGATGCCCGTGTCTTCGACCTCTACCAGCAGCCGGTCGTCGACCCAGTCGATGCGCAGCGAAACGTGGCCGTGTTCGGTGAACTTGAGCGCGTTGCCGACGAGGTTGAGCGCCACCTGACGCACGCGCCCGGGGTCGCCCTGCACGAGGTCCGGCACGCGCTCGTTCACGTCGACGACCAGCGCCACGCCCTGGTCGCGCGCGCGGGGGCTCAGCAGCTCGATGACGTCGCCCAGCGTCTCGCGCACGTCCCACGGAATGTGCTCCAGCACCACCATGCCGCTCTCGATCTTCGAGAAGTCGAGGATGTCGTTGATGATGGTGAGCAGCGCCTCTGCGGAGCTGTGAATGGTGCTCGCGAAGCCCTTCTGCTCGGCGTCGAGCCGCGACTGCCTCAGCAGATCCGAGAAGCCGATGATGCCGTTCATCGGCGTGCGGATCTCGTGGCTCATGGTCGCCAGGAACTCGCTCTTGGCGTGGTCGGCCGACTCGGCGCGCTGCCGGGCGTCTTCGAGCTGCGTCATGCGCTCGCGCAGCGCGTTCTCGGCCTTGTCGCGGCTGGTGGCCTCGATGCGCAGCCGCACCAGCGTCGCCAGCGAGCTGGCCGCGGCTTGATCATCGAGCGACCATTCGCGCGCCGCGTCGAGCTGATTGAGGCACACCACGCCCAGCAGCTGGCCCTGCTTCCACAGCGGTACCGACAGGTTGGCGTGCACGCCGATCGACTCGAGGCCCGCGCGGAGGTCCGGAGGACAGCTCGACGACTCGAGGCTCTCGTTCACCAGCAGCGGGTACCGCTCGAGCAGCGTGAGGTACTCGCCGTAGGTGCCGATGGGCAACGCGCGCGACGGGTCGTGCTTCTCTTCGCGGCGCAGGAAGAGGTCCAGGCAGCGCAGCTGACCGCTCTCGTCCTTCACCCAGAAGCCCACCTGGTCGACCTGCAGCAGCTCGCCGAAGATCTCCGTCAACCGGCGGAACACCTCGTCGTCGGTGCGGTGCGGGTTGGCCATTTCGGTCATCAGCGCCACCAGCACCGTGTTGCGCATGGTCAGCATCTCGTTGCGCTGCTCGAGCTCGGCCTTCTGGCGCACCTTCGACGTGACGTCGGTCACCATCATCAAGATGCCGCCGATGTCGCCGTTGGCCTCGTGCCACGGCCGTACCTCCCACTGCATGTACAGGCCGTCACCGGGCACGCGCTCGAAGTACTCCTCGTCGCGCCGCTCGATTCGCCCGGCCATCGCCGCCGCGTAGATGTCGTCCCACCCGCGGCTGAGCGCCGGCAACACCTCGGCCTGCGAGCGGCCGATGATGCCCTCGTCGAGGTTGAAGTCGGCGAGCCAACGACGGCTGCAGGCCACGTAGCGCAGCTGCCGGTCGAACATCGCCATCGCCGCCGGCGCGTGTTCGACGAAGGAGTTCATCTGCAGACGAGCGCGGTCGATCTCGTCGTGCATCTCGAACTCGCGCGTGTGCAGCTGCAGCCGCGCGCGGTCCATCTCGTCGTACATCTCGAACTCACGCGTGTGGTCGTCGACGATGACGATGGCGCCGTCTTCGCGGGGCTCCCCCTTGCCCAGCGGCTGCACGTCGACCAGCAACCGCAATTGCTCGTCGTCGTCTGCGCGTCGCCACTTCAACGGGGCGCGCGCGCTCTTGAGCCCGCGCAGGGACTCCAGCACCAGCGTGGCCTGCGGTGCCGGCTCCATGCGCGCGAAGAAGTCTTCGATGCGGCGGCCCTTCCAGTCGACACCGGTCAGCTGCTGCAGCGCCGGGTTGCACCACTCGATGACGCCTGCACCCGTGGTGGTCAACGCGCCGGTCGACGTGCGCTCCAGCACGCGCGCCAGCCGGCTCTCGAGCACCCGCGCGTCTCTGCGGCGGCGCCGCACCCACCACACACCCGCCGCGAGCGCGCACACCACCGCGATGATCAGCAGAGCGCTGCTGGTTGCGAACGGGGCCCCCACGTCAGCCATTGTCAGGCGGCCCGGGGCATTTTTGAACGGGTCCCGTGCTACCCGCGTTGAAAGAGTGACCGGTCACGTGTCGAGCGAAGCGTGCAACCACCGGGCAGCGGCGGCCTCACTTTCAAAGAACCGCGTCGAGCTCACCGCGCCAGACATTCGAATGACGAAGGACAGCAGCACCCGCAACGGCGCGCTGTGCACCACCACCGCCACGTACACGTGCTTTTCGATTTTCACCGGGCCCATGCCCATGAAGGCCTGGCGCGCTTCGGGCGAAAAGTCGGCGCCCGGCTCGACGATGGCGAGCACCGAGTCGAGGTGATGCGGCCGGCCCGCGGCGATGACGTCGGTCAGGGAGCGCGCGTCGGCGTCGGTCACCGGGCCCGAAGCGACGGTGCGCAGATAGCGGCAGCCACCGGGTGTGTGTCGTGAAGACCAGGACATCGGCATGACGTTTCCCTCAAGCAGCGAGCGCGAGCCCGCCCTCGGCGCGTTCGAGCTCGCGGCAGGTGAAGCCCGGGCCCACGTCGAGCGTCGACACCCGCCACGCGCAGCGCTCGAGCACCACGGTGATGGTGCCTCCGTACCCGTGCACCACGGCGTTGGTGCCCAGCGCGTCGACCACGCACGCCAGCTCTTCGGTCTGATGCAGGCCCAGGCCCAGCGTCACGCACGCGCGGCGAACGCGGGCGCTGAAGTTCGACACGTCGAGCGACGACTGCGCAGTACAGGTGAGGGCGATGCTCTTCATCAGGCGTGTTCCACATCGAGAATCAGCAGCGACGCGTCGTCTTGTACGCGCGCGGCCTGGCTGAGAATCGTGGCGGCCACCGCCTGCGGAGGCTGCGCGCGGAGCTGCGCGAGCAACGCACCGGCTTCGCGCGTCTTGACCCCGTCGCTGGCCAGCACCCACCGCTGGCCCGACCGCAACGGGAGCCCGAAGCTGCGAAAGCGGTACACGCCGCCGCCGAGCGTCCCTGCGAGGGTGACGGGCCGCGACACGCCGTCGGGCGTGAAGATCTCCACGTTGCCCACGCCGGCGAAGGTCGCCGTTTCACCTTCGACGAGAATCGCCGACATCACCACGCCCCGGCGGCCGCGCAGCGAACGGTGAACGGTCTCGAAGACCTCCTGCAGCGGCCTTCCCCGCGCCGCGGAGATGGCCTCGGCGGCGCGCCGCGCGCTGTCCTCCGCTTCCAGGCCGTGACCGAGCGCATCGACCACGGCGAACAGGCTCCAGCTCCCTTCGTGTTCTTCGACGACGATGTCGCCACAGGCCGAGCTGCCCTCGAGGGGCCTGCTCAACCTGGCTGTCGAGTACTTCATACTGCGCACGTCTTTCGGGCCGAACGGTGGCCGGTGATGCGCGTGCCCAGGCCGGCCGCGCTTTCGAGGTGGAGGTCGTCGAGCAACGCGCGCGAACCGATGCGCCCGCGCCCCGGCCCGGTGGAAGACGCGGACGAGCCGCTGAGCGCCAGCTCGAGGTGTGGAATGCCGGGGCCGGTGTCGACCGCCTCGACGTCGAAGCGCCAGTGGTGCGGCGCCTGGGTCGGCCGCAACGTCACGTGGCCCTGCTTCGCGTACATCGAGACGTTGCCTGTCAGCGCGGAGACCGCCGCCGTCAGCCGCATGCCGTCGGTGGCGCTGAAGAACGTGTTGATGAACGCCTGCGTCGCGCGGTGCACGACCAGCACGTCGCGATCGACGGAGACGGTGAAGCGCGGCGCTTTCTGCTTGGCCGGCGCGACACGCGTGATGGCCTCGCGCAGCAGCTCCGCGGGCCCCCCTCGCTCCGGCAGCGCGAACAACCTGCCGCTGGTCTCGAGGTGGCTCAGCAGCTCCCTGACCTCGATGACGTCGAGCGAGCCCGCCGCCGCATTCACCCCCGCGGGTAACGTGCGGAACACGCCCCGGGCCGACGCGATGCCGATGGCGTCGTGCATCAACGGCTCGATGAGGTCGCGAAGGGTGTCAGGCATTTCCCGAAGTCAGAGCGCGGTGAGGCGCGCACTGCTGCGCGGCCCATAAGCAGTCCGCGTGCCAAGGAGAAGCGTCGGTAAATGCGCACGGTTACGACGCGTGCTGGGCGGTTCAACTCGCACCCACGGGTTTCAATTTTGGAACCGCGGGTGGATCAGCGCGCGCGAACGCCCAGCCACGGGGCGAGAACGCTCCGCCGCACCAGCAGCACGAAGGTGGTGAGGCAGATTGCAAAAGTGAACGCCACGGTCAGCGCGTATTCCGCGAGCCCCGGGCCTGCGGTGCGTGCGAACAGGAGCTGAAAGGCGAGCACCAGCGGGTAGTGAACCAGGTAGGTCCAGTACGACGCGTCGACGAGCAGCCGCAGCCCCGGCCGTTCTGCCGACCGCACCGAGAACGCCAGGCCCAGCGCACCCAGGCTGAGCAGCCACGCGATGAGGCCGGTGAGCACCTGACCTTCGGGTTGCCACTGTCGCGAACCGGTGAACACCCACGCGCTCAGGCCCAGACCCGCGAGCAGGAAAACCGGAGCCCATGTCCGCAGTGATGCCACGTGCTCGCGCTGCGGCCACAGCCACCAGCCGAACGCGAAGAACAGCCCGTAATGAAGCAGCTCGAAGGGCTGCGGCCAGAAGAAGTGGTCGGGCTTGTTCTCGGGGTGAAACCACAGGCCCACGCACGTCGGCACCGCGAGCACGAGCAGCGACGGCGCGAACTTCGACGCACGGCTGATCAGCTGCGTGAAGAACGGTGTCGTCGGCGCTGCCCACGCGATGACGCAGAAGCACCAGAGGTAGATGAGAAACCACAGGTGCACCGGCGCGAAGCGGAAGTCGGCGCCGAGCGCGTAGTCCTCCGACATCAGGCCGTACTCGAAGCTCGCGCGCCGCAGCGCGAAGTCGCACGCCAGCACCACCGGCAGCGCGACCAGCAGGGGCACCAGCAGCTTCCGGCTCCGCTCACCCAGGAACGCCGCGCCGCGACGCTCGAACACGAGGTGCGAGAAGAAGCCCGAGAGCACGAAGAACAACTGCATGCGCCACGCGTGCAGGAAGCCGGTGACGAACTGCAGCCCGTCGACGGGCGAAGTGTCAGCGACGAAGTACCAGGGGGCGACGCGCGGCAGCCACGAATAGGTGGCGTGGTACGCGAGACCGAGGAGCATCGCTCCTGCGCGTACGGCGTCGAGGCCGTCGTAGCGCTGAGCGCTCAAGCGATTACGACGGCGTGGACACCGCGCGCAGCATGTCGAGCGACTCGAGCGCCTTGCCGGCGCCCATCACCACCGACGAGAGCGGGTCTTCCGCGAGGAACACCGGCAGGCCGGTCTCTTCTCGCAGCAGGGTGTCGAGGTTCTTGAGCAGCGCACCACCACCGGCGAGCACGATGCCGCGGTCGGCGATGTCACCGGCGAGTTCGGGCGGCGTGCGCTCGAGCGTCATCTTCACGGCCTCGACGATTCCGTTGACCGGCTCGGCGAGCGCGTCGCGGATCTCGTCGCTGGTCACCGAGAGCGTGCGGGGAACGCCGGCCACCAGGTCGCGGCCCTTGATCTCCATGTTCATCGCTTCGTCGGTCGGGTACGCGGTGCCGATGCCCATCTTGATGAGCTCAGCCGTGCGCTCACCGATGAGCAGGTTGTACTTGCGCTTCACGTACTGAATGATCGCCTCGTCGAGCTTGTCGCCGCCGATGCGCACCGACTTGCTGTACACGATGCCCGACAGCGAGATGACCGCGACGTCGGTCGTGCCACCGCCGATGTCGACGATCATGTTGCCGGAGGGCTCGGTCACCGGGAGCCCCGCGCCGATCGCCGCGGCCATCGGCTGCTCGATGAGGTGCACTTCGCGGGCGCCGGCGTTCTCGGCCGCTTCACGAACCGCGCGGCGCTCGACCTCGGTGATGCCCGACGGAATGCCGATGACGATGCGCGGCTTCACGTTGAACGTGCGCTGGTGCGCCTGCTGAATGAAGTACTTGAGCATCGCCGCGGTGATCTCGAAGTCGGCGATGACGCCGTCCTTCATCGGGCGAATGGCGACGATGTTTCCGGGCGTTCGGCCCAGCATGTCCTTCGCGCCTTTCCCGACGGCGAGCACCTTCTTGCCGCCACGCGAGTCCTGCTGCACGGCGACCACGGAGGGCTCGTTGCTCACGATGCCCATACCGCGGACGTAGATGAGCGTGTTGGCAGTGCCGAGATCGATCGCAAGATCGCGAGAGAAGAGCGTGTGCAGCCAATCGAACATGGGGTTCCCCGGAGCGGAGGAGGGTCAGGTGCTGCGAGATTACAGTGTTGCGAGAGACGAGCCAAGCTGAACACAGAGCGAAATCAAAGATTTGGCCGTATCGCGTCGCGTCAACACTGAGGTTGATCGGCATCAAAAGCGTGGGTGGTGAGGCGCGCGCCGATTTGCCGCCTTCGTTTCGGAGCGTGCACATGGCTCAGTACGCCTTGAAGGATCAGGAAAGACAAAAACGTGTGCAGCGACGGCGATAAGGTGCGCGCCCCCATGAGCTCCGACGACGCGACGAACCCGGGCATCGAAGACGAACTTGGTCCTCCGGTGCTGGACCCCATCGAAGACGCCTGGCTGGCGCAGGAGCCGGAGACCGTCGAGACCATGGCCCGCGAGCGCCTCGCCAAAGACCCCAACGACGCGAAGAGCCATGCGTGGCTGGGGCTCGCGCTGTGTCTGACCAACCGCGCGCCGCAGGGGCAGGCCTCGCTCAAGAAGGCGTTCGAGTTGATCCGCGCGGACCTCGAGCAGGCCATCGACGAAGACGCAAAGCACGAGCTGTCGTGGGAGCTGCACGGCATCGCCAATCGGCTCATCGACGCGCTCGGTGAAAACCCCACGCAGGGCGTGACGGCCGCGCAGTTCGTGGTCGAGGGGCTCAAGTTCGAGCACGCGCCGGCGCTGCGGTTGATGAGCGAGAACGTGGCCACGCAGCACGGAGACCCGATTCGCGCCGCGCAGTTCCTCAAGCGCGCCCTGGCCGTCGACGCCACCGACCCCGAGTCGCACTACCTCGCGGCGCGGCTGTTCGCGCGGCTGGGCAAGAAGCCGCAGGTGCTCTCACACCTGCAGAAGGCGCTCGACAACGCGGCGGGCACCATCGCCGTGCGCACGCTCGCGCGCTTCGAGCCCGACTTCGACGGCTTCCGCAAAGACGCTGAGTTCTCGGCGCTGGTCGACCCGTTCCCCACCGACGCCGTGCTGCGGCCAATCTACCAGGCGCTCGACACCGGTGACTTCGCGGCGGTGGTCGAGCTGGCGACCGCGAGCGCGTCGAAGGTGCCCAACAAGCTCGACGTGCTCTACCCGTGGCGTGAAGCGCTGGAGCTGCTGATGGACCAGGCGCCCGGCGACGAGATCGATCAGAACATCAACGCGCAGCTCGACGTGGTGCAGACCGACATCGAGACGCGCGAAGACCGCGGCGAAGAGAGCCCGGTGTATTCGAAGTTCTGCGGCGACGCGTGACGTATGCGGGTGCACCTCGTCGACGGCACGTTCGAGCTGTTTCGCGCGCACTACAGCAAGCGCCCTTCCCACAGCTCGCCAGCAGGCAAGGACCTCAAGGCGACCCTCGGGGTCGTGCAGTCGCTCATCTACTTGATGGCCGACGCGAGCGAGCAGGCGACGCACCTCGCGGTGGCCTTCGACAACCCCATCGTCTCTTTCAGGAACAAGTTGTTCCGCGGGTACAAGACCGACGCGGGCATGGACCCTGCGCTGCGCAACCAGTTCGACGACGTGGAAGAAGCGGTGCGCGCGCTCGGCGTGACCGTGTGGTCGATGAAGGAGTTCGAAGCCGACGACGCGTTGGCGACGGCGGCGCTGAAGTTCGCTGCCGACCCGCGCGTCGAGCAGGTGCGCATCATGACGCCCGACAAGGACCTGGGGCAGGTGCTGCTGGGCGAGAAGATCGTTCAGGTCGACCGCATTCGTTCGAAGGTCATCACCGAGGCCTCGCAGCTGGCCGACAAGAAGTTGAAGCCCGCTTCGGTTCCCGACTTCCTCGCGCTCGTCGGTGACACCGCCGACGGCATTCCCGGGCTCGACGGCTGGGGCGAGAAGTCGACCGCCGAAGTGCTCGCGCACTATGGCTCGCTCGAAGCGATCCCCGACTCGGTCGCCGACTGGAAAGTGAAACCGCGGGGGGCGGAAAAATTATCCGCTTCGCTGGCCCGCGAGCGGAAGGAAGCGCTGCTCTACAAACAGCTCGCCTCGTTGCGCGGCGACGTGCCGTTGAAAGAGACGCTCGAAGACCTCGAGTGGAAGGGCGCTGATCAAGCGCAGTGGCTGAAGTGGTGCGACACGGTCGGCAGCGATTCGATGCGCACGCGGCCGACGAAGTGGAAGTAACTCCCTCACTTCAGCGGGTCTTCATCCAACGCACCGTCTCCGCCACACCGTCATCCAACGAGGTCGCTTCACCACCGAACGTGCGCCTGAACTTCGAGTCATCGAGCACGAACGGCACGCGCCACTGGTACCGCATCTCCATCAGCTCCTTCACGGCAGGCTCGAACACCCCGAGGACCCGAAGCACGAAGTCGGGAACCTGCGTGGTCTTCAGCCCGAACCGCTTCGCCATCGCTTCCGTGCTCTCGGCCTTCGCGACCGGCAGGTGCCACACCTGACCGAGTGACTGCTCGTCGAGCGCGAGCGTCACCAGGCCCGCGGCCACGTCCTCCACATAGGAATACGAGTGCAGCAGCTCGGGCGGCCCGAAGGTCTCCATCGGCTTTCCCGTCAATGCGCGACCCACGAACCGCTCGTTGAAGATCGCCGACATGGTGACGCCGGGCCCGTAGAAGTCCGCTGCACGGGCGATGGCCACACGAGGCCCCTGCAACCGCTCCGCTGCCTTCGCGCGCAACTCGCCCTTGCGACTCGACGGCCGAACCGGGCTCGTCTCCGTGAGAGGACCACTCGGCTCGCCGTACGCGTACAGGTTGTCCAACACGATGAGCGGCGCGCCCGATTTCCCTGCCGCATGCCCCACCGCATCGTTGAGCGGAATCAGCAGCTCGTTCCACTGGTGGTACGGCGGCGTGACCGTGTGAATGATGGCGCGCGCGCCCTTCGCGACCTCCGCTGCGAACTCGAGGTTCGCGAGGTCACCGACCTTCACGTCCTTCGAACTCGCTCCCGTTCGTCTGACCTGCGTGACCCGATGCCCCTTCGCGCGCAGCTGCTTCGCGACGAGTGAACCGATCTGCCCTGCGCCAAGGACCACGATGGGTGCGTTCATGCCGCCACCATGCGGCTTGCAGAAATGCAGTTCTACTCGAAGTTCGACAACTCTCGATTGCGTCAGTGCAAGCCGAAATGTTGCTGCACCGACGCGCGCGTCACCGGGCCGAAGTGGCCCACGAAGAACGTGTCTGCGGTGACTTCAGACAACAGCTTCATCACGTCGCGGCGATTGCCTTCGACGTCACACATGAAGAAGTGCGTCTCTGCGCCCGTGCCGATGACGCTGCCGCGGAACAGATCTCCCACGAGCACCACGTCACCCGCGGTCACGATGACCGAACCCCGTGTGTGACCCGGGAGCCGGCGCACCTTCGCGTCGATGCCCGTGGTGGCCTTCAGGTCGAGGACGTCTTCCACCAGCACGTCGGCAGTGCTCCCGGTGTAGGTCGCGCTTTCATCCTGCTGATGGCGCGTGTTGGCGATGAACCCGACCGGGCACAGCGGCTCGTTCTTCCCCGTGCTGAACATGGTCTCGTCGTTCAAGCCCACGAACACCGGCACCTTGAACTTCTGCTGAAAGTACCGCGCGCCACCCGCGTGATCCGCGTGACCGTGCGTCACCACGATGCCCTTCAACTGCGTCGACGGGTCGATTCCGGCGCGGCGAACTTCGTCTTCGAGCTTCGACGAGGATCGCGTTGCCGTTCTCCTTCACGAGGTGCGCGTTCGAAGAATCGAGCGTGATGGTGACGACTTCCAGCCCGTTGGGCCGCGTGTACTTCGTGGCGACAGAGCAACCGGACAACAGCATCAGGAGCATCAGGGTCTTGTTCATGGGGCTCGTACTGAGGTTTGCACGAATGCAAATCGACTCGAAGTTGAGCAACATGCCCTTGCAATGGTGCAAGGCACTTCGTGGGACGACGTGAAACTGTTCCTCGCCCTCGTTCGTACGCGCCGTCTGGCTGCCGCCGCGAAGACGCTGGGGGTCGACATTTCGACCACCTCCCGACGGTTGGCGCGGCTCGAAGAACAGCTCGGGTTGTCGCTGTTCGATCGCCGGCGTGACGGCCTCGTGGCCACCGACGCGGCGATGCGCCTCCTGGCCCCCGCGGAAGAGATGGAGCGCGCGTCACACGGCTTCGGTCGGCAGGTCGACGTGCTCGAACGACGCGTCGAAGGCCCGGTGCGCATCTCGACGCCGCCCGGAATCGCCGAGAGCTTCGTCGGGCCGTTGCTCAACGATCTCGCGCTCCGTCACCCCGGCATTCGCTTCGAAGTCGACGCCAGCACCCGGCAGGTCGACCTCACCAAACGTGAAGCCGACCTCGGGGTGCGCACCGTGAAACCGAAGGGCGGGCCGTTGGTGCGGCAACGCCTGGCACGCGCCCGGTGGATTCCGATGGCCTCGCCGGCGCTCGCCGCTTCACTCGGTGTCGTTCGCAACTGGAACGACGTGCCGTGGATCGGCTGGGCCTACGAGCTCGAGCGACTCCACGCCTCTCGCTGGCTCACGACGCACCTGAAAGCAGAGCCCGTGCTCAAGACCAACAGCTTCGCCCTCCAGGTCGCCACCGTGCAGCGAGGGCTCGGGGCAGCGTTGATGCCGGAGCAATACCTGTCGGTGCACCAGTTCGCGCCGCTCCAGCTCTCGAGAACGCTCACTGCCGAGGCGAAGTCACTCCCGCGAGACGACCTCTGGCTCGTCGCGCACGAAGGGCTCCGCAGAGTTCCGCGCGTCGCCGCCGTGTGGGACTACTTCGTCGCCGTGTTCTCTGCGCGCATCTGAGCGCGCAGCCCCGGCGCTTCACCGTCGCCACGTGCGCCGAGCGAGTTGATCAGCCACCACAGCTTCACGGTGACGGCACCGGGTGCCTGTCGGTGAACGCGCTGGTGATGCCGCGCAGGTCGAAGCTCCACGCCGCGAGCAGGTAGACGAACTGCTGTACGAACCCCGGCCGGTCCAACGGCATGTCGCGCTCGTACGCGAGGTGCGCTTCGAGCGACCTCCAGTGGAAGATCAACTCCACCGTGAAATCCAACTCGCTGGGCGCGGCCCACACCGGCGCGGTGCGGTCGGTGAACATCGTCGCGTCGAGGCCGAGTGAGAGCAGGTCATCGAACGTCGACACCTCGCCATGCAGCGCGTACCGGAACAGCGCGAGGCCCGAGTTGTCGGGCCGCGCGGCGTACGTGGGGTTGAACACGAAGCCCCCGAGCGTCGCCCAGCCGCTCACGTCGCCGTTCTTCAGCGCGTCCTTCAACTTCGGGAACAACGACCCGAACGACATCAGGTACCGCGCTCGCGCGTCGACGTAGGTCTGCGTGAACGTGCCCTTGTCGATGGGCCGGTCGTGCTCCACGCGCGTGCCCAGCTCGAGGTCACCGGGCCCGGCCGCGAACGTCGAGGTGATGCCGCCGATGAAGTCGAACTCGGTGGGCAGCAGCACCTCGCCGCCCATGCGCGTGGCGTCGGTGAAGAAGCTCACGTCGAGCGGCACGCTCAGGTACCGGCCGATGAGGTCGACGTCGAAGTGTGCGGCGTACCTGAACAACGCGAGGCCGGTGTTGTCGGGGCGCGCCGCGTAGCTCGGGTTGTAGAGCGACACGCCCGCCATCAGCGCCCCGCTGAAGTTGAAAGAGGTGTCGTTGCCGCCCACCGCGCCCCCGTGCGCGCTGCCCTGCTTGTCGAGCGCGAAGGCGGTGGTGGCCATGAAGCTGATGAACGCGAGGCGCCGGAGCACGAGCGCTCCTCATCACAACTCGACAGCGGAGTGCGAATCACCGACGCTCACGTCACGCATCGGCCGGGTGCTCGACGGAGTCCACATGCGTCAGCTTCTTCTCGTGTCGTCGTTGTGCTGCATCGCTGCGTGCGGCGTCAGCCGTGGTCCGCTCGATCGCGAGGGCTTCTCGCCGCCGGGCAGTGGAGCGAGTGCCGGCGGCTCGGGTTCAGGCAACTCCGCGGGCGCGCGGCCCGACGAAGCGCAGGGTCAGCCCACGGGTTCGCTTCCTGTCTACGACGGCGGCTACTGGTTGCAGCTCTCGGCTGACGACTCGACCAGCATGGCCTCGGCGCAGCTCGCGCGGCTCGGCACCACCACCGGCCTGCACCGGCACGAGTTCCTCAATTACTACGACCCCGCGGCCTCGCTGTTCGACGATGAGCCGTGGGCCGTCGAAGAACAGCTCGACCCCGCCATCAAGCTCGGTGCTTCACTGGTGCTCTCCACCGATGCCGACGGCGGCACGCAGGCCGAGCTCCTCCTCCAACTTCGCGCGAAGCCGGTCGACCCCGAGACGCGGCGTGCGTGGCACCTCGTGTATTGCGTCGACGTCTCGGGCTCGATGGCAGGCGACAAGATCGTCTTCACCCGCGATGCACTGAACCGGTCCCTCGCCCACCTGCGCTCGGGAGATCGCGTGTCCATCGTCGCCTTCTCGAACGAAGCCGAGACGCGCGTCTCGTACGCCCAGTGGCCTCAGGACGAAGGCGCGATTCGCACCGCCATCACCGGCCTCGAGCCGACGGGCGGCACCAACATGATCGCCGGCCTGAACGCGGCGTATGACCTCGCCGGTCAGCACCTGAGCGCAGGCACCCTGAGCCGCGTGCTGCTCTTCGGAGACGGGCAGGCCAACGTGGGCGACACCGACGTGCAGCGCTTCGCGAGCCTCACGCGCAACGGCAACGACGAAGGCATCTACCTCTCGTCCATCGGCGTCGGCAGCGACTTCGACTGGAACCGCATGGACACCCTGGCCGACTCGGGGAAGGGCGCGAGCATCTTCCTGCCCGACGCGCGGGAAGTGACGCGCATGTTCGGCAGCGACTTCTACAAGCTGGTCGAGGTGTCCGCCGACGCGGTCGAAGTAGAGCTCGTGTTGAACGACGGCTTCGTGCTCGCCGACTTCTCAGGTGAAGAGACCTCCACCAACCCCAACCAGCGCGTGCCTTCGACGATTCTCTCGAGCGGCGACGACCTCACCATGCTCGCGCGTTTCCATGTCACGCAGCAGGCGCTCGATTCACCGCTGTCGATGCGGGTGTCGTTCAAGCCGCTCGGCTCGGGGCAGGGCGTCGTCACCGACCGTCACTTCGAGTTCGCGCGCGACCTCGTGGTCACCGGCGGACCGCTCCATGCGCGCACCAGGCTGGTCGACGATTACGCGCGCTGGGTGACCACCGGCGCGCTGGGGAAAGACGTCGTGAAAAGCGCGCTCTCCGCGCACCCGGTGAGCGACCCGGGCCTCGCGGAGATCCTCCAGCTGCTGCAGTGACTCAAATCTCCGACGGCGAATCGCGGTGACGGCGCGCTGGCAGCGACTCTTCCGGAGACGGAGCGGTCTTCGGGTTGTCGGCGCGCAGGTCGGTCCACGTCCACATCGCGAACAGCGCTTCACCCGCGGCGAACGCGAGGATGACCGGCGGCGCCCACTGCATCGCCACGATGAACACGAAGAGCACCACCGCCAGCAGTCGCGCCTGCACCGTCCACTTGAAGAAGTCGAGGTGCTGCGCCTGTGCGGCGCGCCAGTAGATGATGCCGATGGGAATCATGAACACGCCCAGGCAGCGCAGCCACGGCTCGTGCGTGGGTTCCCACCACAGGCCCCACATCAGCAGGTTGGGGACCGCCATCAGGATGCTGCCCGAGATGAACAGCCAGAGTGCGTAGATGCGGATGGAGTTCGTCGCTCGGCTGAGAACGCGTTTGCCTTGCATGGTGTGCCTCCGTTTTCGAAGTCGATGATTCCTGATCCATGCGTAGCGACCCTCTCCAGGCGGAGCACGGCGGGGGGCGGCCCCGTTACGACGGGGCAACGGAACCGACTCACCACGTCGCTGGGCGAACCTCCCCGCAGTGTTGATGTCTGACGGCCATGCTCTCGCTCGCGTTGCTGTCGGTGCTGACTGCTTCACCCGAGTTCATCGAACCGTGGGGCCTCTCGCTGGGAACGCGCGACGACGCGGTGGTGATTGCGTCGGTGCGGCCCGACTCGCCGGCGGCGCGAGCGAAGTTGAAGGTGGGCGACGTGCTCTTGCGCCTCCGCTCCCCGAAGCCCGACGCCGCGGTGCTGGGCACGCTCGATGAAGCCGCGTTGCTGCCGGTCTCGAAGTTCCTTGGCGAGGTGAAGACCGAGGTGTTGATCCTCGACGTCGGCGGCGAGACGGGCTCGCGCGCGCTGCGACGCACCGAGTTCCGGCCCAGGAGCGGCGACGAGCTCAAGAAGCTCACGCCCATGGAGCAGTCGCTCTACTTCGCCGAGCTCGGCAGCAAGGGCACGCCGCCCAGCACCCAGGTGGCCGGCATCGACTTCGGGCCCCAGCGCGCGAAGGTGACCGCGTGGGTCGACCCGCAGACGAAGCGGCTGCTCGCGGTGAACGCCGGCGGCGCCACCGGTGAACACCTGTGGGGCATGTTCGGCGCGTCGTACCGCTGCCTCGGCTCGAAGGCCCACACCATCACCGTGAAGGGCGAGGCCATGCGCACGCCGGTGTACGTCGACCTCAAGCCCGACAAGCTGCAGGGCGGCGCGCACGAGGTGCAGGTGCCGCTGGCGACGCTCGACGCGGTGACGAAGTGCCCGGCCAAGCCGCTGGTGACGACGCTCGACCTCACGCTCACCTGTGAAGACGGCAGCACCATCGAGGGCCGCGAGAAGCCGCTGCTCGAGGTGAAGTGCGAGAAGCCCGAGGGCTACCAGCCGCCGGTGTTCAACGTGTGGCAGCCCTTCACCGCGGAGCGCGTCACCGAAGGCGTGGCCACGTTCGCGGCGAACCCCTTCGCCTCGAGCGGCCCGCAGCCCACGCGCGTCGACGTGCTGGTGATGAACGGGAAGGACGTGGTGACGCAGTTGCCCAACGCGTGGACCGCGAAGGAAGCGGCAGACTTCAAGCGCGCGGCGGTGCCCGCTCCGAAGAAGCCCGGCGAGTACACGGTGCTCTACGAAGCGACGTGGAGCGACGGCACGAAGTCGCGCAGCGAGCCCGCGAAGTTGACGGTGCTGACGAAGGCCGATGCGGCGCGTTCGACCGAAGCGGCCACCACCGGGATGTTCACCATCCGAACCGTGCTGGACCGCATGAAGAGCGAGCGCGTCGAGGTGTGCGACGCCAAGGCCGCGATGCCGTGGTTGCGCCAGCAGTCCGAGGTCGACCAGGTGCGCCCGGCGGCGAAGGGCAATGGCTACAGCTTCACCGTGAAGGGCTGGCACATGCCGCATCTCGTGCACTGCGACGAGAAGTAGGCGGTGCCTCGCTGCGCGAAAGCAGAGGACACTGGCGGTTGCACCCAGTTCTTCCTGCCGAGGCGCGATGAAGAAGCGGCTGACGACTCTGCAGAGGTGGTCTTCGAAGTTGCCGTCGCCGACGAAGGAGCTCCGGGCGGCGTACCGCGCGGCGTGGACGGACGCACAGTGTGTCGCGTGGGGTGAGCGCACGAGCGCGAAGGTGGTGCTGCGAGCTGCGAGACCTCCACGAAGCGCGCGCGAACGGGTCACGACACGTGTCGTGCCGGGGGGCCCTCACGCGTCGACGCGGGAGATGACGACCAGAACCGCGCTGCCCTCGAGGCCAGCCCCGCAGCGCCCGGGCACGCGAGCTGAGTCATTCGAGTCGACGCTGGCCGGTGCGAGCCCTGGTCACTCGCTCCGGCGCCTGCGTGCCCGTTCCACCGAGCGAACGCGCCCCGACTCACCGTCGCTCGAGCACGTTCCCCGGTGGCACCCGATGCTCACACCACTTCGACGCTGTCCGGCGGCCGGGTGATCCACGCCGCGATGAAGAGGTCGATTTCTCCGCGCATCACGTCCTTCACGCGCGGTGAACCTTCTCCGGTACGCGGGTCTTCGACGCGCGGGCTCTTGCCCACGAAGTAGCGACGCACCTCGTCGCCGCCTTCGCCCTGGCTCGCCATCAACGCCACCGTGAGTGACTGCAACTCGAGCGTCGGCAGCGACCCGTGCAGCGAGATTTCGCGGCCGGTCTTCTCGTCGCGCGCCGACACTTCCGTGCCCACCTTCTCGACGAAGCGGCCCGCGCGGCGTTTCACCTCACGCCCCTCGAGCGACAACGTGTCGGGCGCCTCCACCGGCGCCGACGACGGCAGGTACAACCGCACGTACGCCGACAACCGCGCGTCATCGTCGATGCGGCGGTGCGTACCGCGTTCACCCGACAGGAAGCCGAACACGCCCGGCCCGTGCAGGTGCAGCACCGCGCGCGCGGGCTCGGTGCTCTCGGCGATGACCTTCGCCTCGTAGCCGCGGCGTTCGGCCCAGCCCAGGTACAGCGTCACCAGCTCCTGCGTCCACGCGTCGCCGCTCGCGCCATCGTGCGCGGCCTGAATCTCGAGCCACGCGTCGTCGACGTCTTTCGCGCCGCCCGCCGCGACCCGCGCTTCGGCGAGGCGAACCTCACGTGCAGCTTCTTCGACGGCGCGCACCGCGGCGGCCAGCTGAATCTCGCCCTTCGCGTCACGGGCCCGGCGGCGCGCGACCTGACAGAGCTCGCGGAGGCGGTCCATCTCGCCCAGCTGCGCGTCGATGGCGCGGAAGTTCCGCAGCACCGCCGCGGCGCGCTCGCCGTCGTCCCAGAAGCCCGGGGCCTGGCTCACCGCGAGCAGCTCGCGGCGTTTGCTCTCGAGCTCGGGGCGGCGCGCTGCAGACGCGACACCGGCCGCGCGCCCGAACAGCGCCTCGGCTTCACCGACGAGCGCCTTCTGGTCGAGCCGCTTCCTGGTGACCGACGCACCCGCCGCGGGGAGCTGCGCCTGGGCCGTGGCTTCACGTTCCCGCGTCACGCGCGGCTCGGCCACCGCGTGCACCGTGCCCTTGTGCGCGACCACCTTCACCGGCGTGCCCGCAGGCAGCGGCCGACGGGCGATCTCCACCGCGAGCGCCGCGGTCAGCGTCTTCTCGATTTCACGCTGGAGGAACCGCGCACCATGCGACGGCGAGTAGCCGCGCTCGACGAGCAGCTCGACGACCTCGGGCGCGACCTCCACGTCGAGCTGACGCGCCCGAATGCCTTCACGCTCGAGCACGCGGCCGACTTCACGCTGCGCGATGCGGCGGATCTCCACCTTGCCCAGCGGGCGGAAGTGACAGAGCCCGTCGAAGCGGTTCAGGAACTCCGGGCGGAAGGTGTTCGCGATGCGGCGGTCGATTTCAGACAGCAGCTCGTCGTCACCGCGTCGCGAGGCGAAGCCGATGGGCTCCGCGCGGTACACCTCGGCGCCCACGTTCGACGTGCAGACGATGAGCGTGTTGTTGCAGGGCACCGTCTCGCCGGCCGCGTTGATGAACGCGCCTTCGTCGAAGAGCTGCAGGAAGCGGTCGTGGCACTTGGCGTGCGCCTTCTCGAACTCGTCGAGCAGCAGCACGGTGAACACGCGCCCGTCGAGCAGCCGCGTGAGCTCGCCGCGCTTGCCCGACAGCGTCTGCGCCCACGCGTTGCCGAAGAGCACCTGCTCGTCACCGAAGTCGGGGTAGTCGGCCATGTTGAGCCGCACCAGGCGGTCGGCCGAGCCGAAGAGGTATTCCGCGAGCAGCTTCGCGAGGTGCGTCTTGCCGACGCCGGTGGGCCCCGCGAACAGGAAGACGCCGAGCGGCCGTCGCGGGTTGTTGAGCCCGGCCTTCAACAACGCGACCGAGCGGAGCACGGCGGCGACCGCGTCGGTCTGACCCAGGAGCCGCGTGCCGAAGAAGCGGCCCACCTCGTCGAGGTCGAGGGGCAGCGTGTCGTCGGCCATGAAGCGCGGCAGGCGCGTCGAGTTGCAGAAGCGCGCGAGCACGTCTTCGCTGGTGACGCGTTCCTTCGCGGCGCCGGCGGTCTCGGTGACGGTCTCGCGCAGCAGCTCGATGGCCTTGCGCGGCAGGCGTTGCGCGAGCAGGAACTTCACCGACAGCCGCAGCGCCATGTCGCAGGCCGAGGCGTCGATGGGCAGGCCCTGTTCGACCTCGAGCTCTTCGGCGACGCGACCCAGAATCCACCGGGCGCGCTCGAGCGGCGGTTCGTTGACCACGAAGAGGTGGAGCTTCTCGGCGAGCGCTTCGTCGCTGCGCAGCAGCTCGGTCGCGGCGCGGGCGTCGGTCTCGAAGATGAAGCGCAGGCGGCCGGTGCGCAGCGCGCGAATCAGCACGGGCACCAGCGAGCTGCCCCGCACCTGCCCCACGTCGCGCATGAAGAGAATGGTGTTGGCGTGCTTGGTGGCCGTGTCGTCGAGGAACTCTTCGAGGAGCTCGGCCGCGCCCTTGGGCGTGGAGGTGCGTGCGAAGATGCCGGCGGCGGTCATCTCGAGCACGCGCGCGTTGAGCAGCCCTTCGGGCACGTTGCCCTGCACGATGCGGCGCGCGAGCTCCTGCACGATGGCGCTCTTGCCCACGCCTGCGTCGCCGGCGAGCAGCGGCGCTTTGCCACCGCGGGTCAAGAGCGTGGCGAGCTCGGCGGCGGTCTGGTCGAGGCCGTAGCCTTCGGGGAGTGTTCGCGCCGTCGCGAGCGCCGTGAGGTCGCGCTCGACGAGGGTCGCGGCCGAGTCACGGTCGCTCTGTCTGGTCTTCTTCGCCATGTGTGGATGCCCTCCCAGACGTTGGGGTCACGCCCGCTCTGACGGTCGCGGACTTAAGCCGACGTTGCCCCGCTCCCCAACTCTCTCCCGGCTTCGCATTCAGAGGGAGCTTCAGTCGTCCCAGTGGTCGAGGAACGTGCCCAGCAACACCCAGCGGCGCGCTTTCGCCGAACCGACGAGCGGCGTCGTGTAGTGCCAGAACGGCAACCGGTAACACGTCACGCCGCCCACCGTGGCGATGCTCTGGATCTCCGAGAGGTGGCTCTTCTTCTCGTAGACGATCCACTGGTGCTCCACGCCGTCGTTGCACAGCGTGAGGTGCAGGTCGGTGTAGCCCTGCGCACCCAGCGGCTCGTCGGGGTGGTGGTCGTTGTGCGGCCCCGAGTAGTCGCCCGGCCGGTAACACAAGGTCTGCAGGCCCCACTGTTTGCGCAGCGGGTAGCCCGACAGCGCCTGCGCGAACGCGTGGAACGACTGCGAGCGCAACATGGTGATGAGCCCGAGCTCCTTCGCGCGCTCCAGAGCGGGAGACTCGTCTTCGTCGAGCATCGCGGTCTGCACGCGCACCGTCTTGGGCAGCTTTTCTTTGTACGCCACCTTCATGCCCCACGTGGCCGAGCGCGGAATCTCCTGCTCCATGGGCATCAGCAACTCGCTCAATTGCTCATCGAGCAGCTTCGCGAGCGCCTTCGACTTTCTGCTGTCGAGCAGCCCTTCGGCGCCCACGAACCGGGAACGGCCCGTGGCCAGCACACCGCTCAGCTCCGCGTGCGTGCCGGCCAGCACCTTGCGGCCGGTCTTCGTCAACAGCGCTTCGAACTCGGCAGGGAACTTCTTCACCGGTCGCTCGCCTCTTCGCCACGAATCCACTTCGCGGTGCCGAGCAGCACGTCGAGGTCGGTCTCGAGGGCCGTGAGGTCCACCGGCGCCGACTCGTCACCGTGGTAGTGGCGAATGGTCTTCCCCTTCCACGTCACCACCGCGCCCGGCATGTCGGTGACCTGATGGTTCATGTAGTCGGGCTTCCACTTCGCGAAGTCGGTCGCCTCGATGCGCGCGGCGATCTTCGAAATCTCGTCAGCGCTCAAGCGGCCTTCGCGGTCACCACGTTCACGCACGTTGGCGTCACCGGTCCAGTGCACGCGGCCGTCGGCGAACAACTGCACCGTGTAGACCGGGCAGCGGCCGAAGCACGGCGTGCGCTTGAGCGAGAGCAACAGCTCGGGGCCGTTCGTCGCCTTCACCGGCTGCTGCGTTACCGTTTCCGCATCGGGCGTCTTGTCAGACGTCGTCTTGCAGCCCACCAACGTCATCAGCATCACAATGAGGAACGTGCGCATGCGTTCGCGCTTAACGCGAAGGGGCTGAAAACGCTCGGAATCGCAGAGCGCGTGGTACGGTGCGCGCGCTTTGGCCACTGATGACATCACGCTCGTCGAGCGCGTCCGCACCGGAGACCAGCGAGCCTTCAAGCTGCTCGTGGAGCGGTACCAGCGGAAGATCTACGCCGTCGCGCTCGGCATGTTGAAGGACAAGGAAGAGGCGCGCGACGTCGCGCAGGAGGCCTTCGTCAAGGTCTACCGCTACCTCGACCATTTCAAAGGCGACGCCAGCTTCTACACGTGGCTGTACCGCATCACCGTCAACATCTGCATCGACGTCATCCGCAAGAAGGGCAGCGCGCGCGGGAACGAGCACGTCGAGTTCGACGAGTCGGTCAAGATGGACGTCGCCGAGGCCAACATCGGTGCGCTGGGGTCGCGGCTGGGCACCAACCCGCAGAAGTCCGCGCTGCGCGCCGAGCTCGCCCAGCGCATCACCGAGGCGATCGGGCAGATCCCCGAGGCGCATCGGCAGATCCTGCTGCTGCGTGAAGTCGAGGGCATGAGCTACGAGGACCTCTCGCGCACGCTCAACATTCCCAAGGGCACCGTGATGTCGCGCCTGTTCCACGCGCGCCTCAAGATGCAGAAAATCCTCGGTGAATACCTGGAGTTGGACGAATCGACGCAGGGAGTCGGCAGTGAAGAGGGAAGTTGAAATATCGACGACGAGGTTTCGTCCCGACTTCACAGGCGGTGATCCATGAAGAATCCAGCACGTGAAAAGTTCCTCCCTCTGCTTTCCCCGTACGTCGATGGCGAGCTCTCGCCCGAGGAACGCCAGCAGGTCGAACAGCACCTGGCGAACAACAAAGACTCGGCGGCCCAGGTGGCCGACTTCCGCGCCGGTGACGCCATCATTCGACATGCGTTGGAGATGCGCGCCGACGAGGTCGACTGGAAGGCGTTCACCGAAGAGGTGATGGGCAAGGTCACGCCCGACAAGCTGCCGCTCTTCGACCGCATCAAGCTGACGCTCTCGGAGATGTTCACCTACCAGCGAGGGCCGCTCATCGCGGGCTTCGCAGGCGCGGCGGCGGCGGTGGCGATCGCCGTGCCGGTGAGCATGAAGTTCGCGACGCCCGATGGCTACGGCGGCTCGAAGATGACCGTGCAGACGGTGTCGGTCGAAGAAGACGCGCTGGTCAAGCCGGTGGTGATGGAGACCGACGACGGCGACGCCATCATCTGGGTGGTCGAGGCCAACGGCGGCACTGACGGCGGCAAGAAGAAGAAGGACGGCGACAACTCGGAAGAGACCGCCGTGCCCGACGAGAACCCGGACGGAAAGCAGGGTGAGCTGTGACGCGTGCGCTGGTGACTGCGGTGATGACCCTGGGTGCGGTGGCGCTGGCTGCCGACCCTGAAGTGCCGGTGCAGGCTGACGTGGTGTTCGCGTCGACGGCCGCCGGTACGGTCGAGCCGACGCTCATCAGGATGCGCGACGCGATGGCCAGCAAGGTGAAGTACCAGACGCTGCGCAAGGTCGAGTCGAAGACGCTCACGCTGGTGAAGGACCGGCCGCAGAACATCGCGCTGCCCAACAAGAAGAGCGCCGAGGTCGTGCTCCAGAAGGTCGAGGCCAACGTCGCCACCGTGAAGGTGAAGGTGCCGCCGACCGAGGCCGTGTACCAGCTGGCGCGCGAGAAGGTGCTGTACGTGCAGGGTGGCGAGCACGACGGCGGGCAGCTGTGGCTGCTGTTGTCGCAGCCGAAGTAAATCCCTCACCCTGACCTTCTCTCCGAGGGCGAGGGGATTTTCGGCATGTGGCTCGCGCTGCTGTTGGCTTCACTTCAGGCTGAGCCGACGAACGAGCGCGTCATCGTCGTTCCGCTCGACCCTCCGAAACCTGCCGCCGCTGCGCCCGTCATCGTCGACGCCGGTGTGCCCGAAGCGCCGCGCCCTCCACCCGAGCCGGCGAAGCGGCCCACCGTCATCTTCGCCGAGCCCGACGCAGGGCTCGCGCAGACCGCCCCACCACCAGACGCGCCGGATGCTGGCGAGCCGCCCTCGCAGCTCTCACTTCGTGGCGCGGCGGAAGCCGACCTCGGCTTCTTCCCCACCGGCTTCGGGCCGGAGAACGGCGCGGACTTCATGACCGCGATTCGCCCGATTCTCGGGTTCACGGTCAAAGACGTCTTCAGCATCGAGCTGGGGCCCACCTTCCGTCTCCGCATCGCCGACACGCCGACGCTCAATCGCCCGAGCGACGTGGGCGGGGTGCTGCGCGGCGCCGACTGGGACGAGACGAGTGACTTCGGCTCCATCATTCAGTCGCTGCGCATCGGGAAACCCGACGGCATCTTCTTCGTCGACGTGGGGCCGAAGCGAAAGAAGACGCTCGGGCTGGGGCACCTGCTGTGGCGCTATTCGAACCAGACCAACGCCGACTACCACCCCAGTGGCGGCGAGCTGGCGTTCAACGTGGGGCCGCTGCGCGGCGAGTTCTTCGCCTCCGACGTGCTCGCGGCGCGCATCTTCGCGGGGGAAGTGGCGTGGGACATCGGCGGCACCTTCACCGCTGACCCCGCAGTGCGAGACCGCTACGTGCTCGCGTTCTCGGTGGCGCACGACGCGCAACTGGGCGGCCGGCCCTTCAGGCCTGACCGAACGCTCATCGGGCCGTTCACACCGATTCCCGCCACGTTGCTGCACCTCGACGGCAGCGTCGTCATCTACCGGAGCTCGGAGCTGCGCTGGATGGTGATGGCCGGCACCGGCGTGCGCGCCAACGACCGGTCGGACCTGGGCCTCGTCATCGGCACCACGCTGGACGCCACGGTGAAGGAGGTCGGCTTTTCGACGCGCCTCGAGCTGCGCAAGACGGCCGGCGGCTTCCGCTACGGCTACTTCGGGCCGCAGTATGAAATTCAGCGCTACAGCGACGTCGGCTTCCGTGACCTGGGCTTGAGTCAGGCGCTCATTCCCGACAGCGGCTCGGCGTTTCTCGAGGTGCGGGCCGGCATCGGCGGCAAGCTGACCTTCGACCTCGCGGCCGAGTACTTCTTCTGGCAGCGCCTCGACCTCGACGGCACGTTGTCGCTCGCGCTGCTGGACGACTGGTTCTTCCTCACCACGCGCGTGTCGGTGCTGGGGCTCTTGCAGCAGCCGCGCTTCCACATGACCGGCGGGCTGCGGGTGCGCGTGTTGCCCAGCTTCTACCTGCTGGCCGAAGGCGGCACGGTGTTCTTCCCGCAGGTCGACGGCACGCTGATGCGCGGGGTGTACGGCTCGGCCGGCGCGGGCATCGACTTCGAGCGCTGATTACTGCGGCAGCGAGCGTCGCAACGCGGCGATGGCCTCTTCGAGCCGCCACGGCTTCACCAGCACCGCGTTGATGCCGAGGCGTTCCCTGGCCGCGTCGTCGAGCTCGCCGGCCATGCCCGACGACACGATGACCGGCACCTTCGGCCGCAGCGCGCGCAGCGAGAGCGTGAATTCTTCACCGCTCATCTGCGGCATCGAGAGGTCGGTGAGAATGGCGTCGAACTCGTCGGGGTCGGCTGCGAAGGCCTTGAGCGCTTCGCGCGGGTCGTCGAACACCGACGTGCGGTAGCCGAGCGTCTCGAGCAGCTTGGCCGACACGCGCGCCATGCCGGGGTGGTCGTCGACGAGCATCAGGTGCTGGCCGGCACCGGGGCGGTCCAGCTCTTCCTTCACCGCGGGGAGAAAGAGGTGGAACGACGAGCCACGTTCGGGCGCGCTGTCGACCACGATGGCGCCCTCGTGGCCCTGCACGATGCTGTGCACCACCGAGAGCCCGAGGCCCGTGCCGTCACGGCGCGTCGAGAAGAACGGCTCGAAGATGCGCCGCGTGGTGTTCTCGTCCATTCCCACGCCGGTGTCGGCCACCGTGAGGCGCACCCACTTTCCCGCCTGCAGCGGCGGGTGGAGGCTGGCGTACTCGAAGTCGACGTCGGTGCCCTCGAGCGTGATGGTGAGCGTGCCCTGACCAGAGGGCATGGCCTGCAGCGCGTTGGTGCAGAGGTTGGTCAGCACCTGGTGCAGCTGGCCGGCATCGCCCATCACCCGGGGCACACGGCTGCCGATGAGCTCGCGCAACTTGACGCCGCCGGCCGTGGGCTCGAGCAACTTCAGGGTCTCGCGCACCAGGGTCTGGAGGTCGATCTGCTTGCGCTCCGGCGGGCGACGACGGCCGAAGGTGAGCACCTGCTGCGTCAACTCACGACCGCGCGCGGTGGCCTGAAGGATGGCCTGCGCGACCTCTGCAGACTTGCCGGTCAGTTCCTGCAGCCGTTGGGCGTGCGCGTTGACCACCGTGAGCAGGTTGTTCACGTCGTGGGCGATGTGTGAGGCGAGGCGGGCGAGCGCTTCATTCTTCTGTGACTCGGCGACCTGGGCCTCGAGGCTGCGCTGCAGACGCTCGGCTTCGCGCACCGACGACACGTCGCGCACGATGGACGCGAGGCGGAAGACCCGGCCCTGCTCGTCGAAGAACGGAACCGTCGAGGTGTTGAGCCATTTGCGGCCGGTGGGGAACTCGATCTCGTGCTCGTAGAGAATCGCCTCGCGCGCGTCGATGGCCTGCTGCCAGCGGTGCTCGAGCTTCTGGGCCTCTTCGGGCTCCAGCACCTCGCGCGCGGTCTTGCCCAGAATCATCTCGCGCGTCAGCCCGCTCATGCGCGCGGCCGTGGGGTTCATGTCTTCGCCGGTCACGTGCCCGTCGTCGACGCGGTACAGCACGATGGCATCGTTGGAGTGCGAGAACAGCTCGCGGAACCGCCGCTCGGACTGCCGGAGCGCACCTTCCACCCGCGCGCGTTCGGCGCTCTCGAGGGCCAGCGACACCAGGTCGGCGAGCGCGCCGGCGAACGACTCTTCGCCGGTGTGCCAGCGCCAGGCGCCGCCGGTGTGCTCCAGACACAGACAGCCGCGCAGCTCACCGCGCAGGCTCAAGCCCACGTCGATGGTGGCGCCGATGTTCTCGGGGCCGAAGTAGCTCTCGATGAGTGAAGCGGTGCGCGCGTCGGCGCGGACGTCAGGCACCACCAGCATGCGTTGCGAGTGCAGCGCGTCGAAGTAGTCGCGGCTCGCGGCAACGTTGAGCCTGTCGCCCGACGAGTGTCGGCCGGTGCGCACGTCGAAGAGGTCGATGAGCGTTATCCACTCGCGCTTTTCGTCGAACAGCCACACGCCGCACCGCGACGCCTGCACCCCGCGCACGGCGGCTTCGTTGATTTCAGCGAGCGCGGCCGCCAGGTTGTCACTCTGAAACCGGGGGCTGCGCGCCAGGCGCATCAGCTCGCGGGTGCCTTCTCGCCAGCGCTGCTCGGAGGTCTCGTGGGCGAGCCGTTCGGCGCGTTCGCGTTCGAGGCGCGTCATCACCGCCGAGAGCCCGGAGAGGTGTGGCCGGAACACCCAGTCGTCGGCGCCCTCGCCCAGCCAGCGGGTGATGATTTTCTCCTGTGAGAGTTCACCCAGCGCCAGCAGCGGTGATTCGAGCCCGACCTCGGTCAGCAGAATTCGCCAGGCACCGGCGCCAGCCACGCCCTCGTCGAGCGAGACGATGAGCGCCAGCAACCCGGGGAGCTCCTTGAGAATCTGACGCGCGCTGTCGAGGTCGCGGGCGCGATGGATCGCCGACGGCCAGCCAGAGGTGCGGAGCACTTCATCGAGGCGCTTGGCATCGGCGTCACTTCCTCCGATGAACAACACGTGCTGCGCATCACTCATGGGGTGGGAGATCACTAACACGCCGCTCGCGGACTTCAGGGCCGTACAGGCGTCAGCTGCCTGATTTTCCTCGCCTGAACGACGGCTCTGAATGGGTGAGGGGCGTCGGGTCCTCCGTCCCTGCTCCAGCCGAGCGGCCCCTCATTTCGAGCGCCTGGTGACGCGGCTCACGAAGCTTCGTGAAGCTCGGCGTTCGGCGGTCAGTTACCACGGTCCTGACCGGGTTATCTGACCACCGGAGCCCCAACGGGCGTCAGTTGCGTGACCTCGCCGGCGCCGCGGGTCTGCTCGACACGAGCAGGGCCTGAACCCTTTGCGGCGGTCAGACACCACGGTCCTGACCGGGTTATCTGACCACCGGAGCTTCCAACGGGCGTCAGTTGCGTGACCTCGCCGGCGCCGCGGGCCTGTTCGACGCGAGCAGGGCCGGAACCCTTCGCGTCCATCCCCATGGAGGCTGCCGTCCTCCAACTCCGAGCGACCCCTCACCTCGCGGCCAGTCGAACAGTCCCATGTGACGGCTCAACCACGATGTGGAACAAGGCGCGCCGTGCGCAGCTTCGTGTTCGCAATCGGCGTGGTGTTGGCGGCGACGCTGGTGGCGCTCGCGAAGCCCGGCCTGCGTGACCCGGACTCCACGTTGTACGCGGCGATGTCGTCGTCGCTTGCCATGCAACCGCTTTCGAAGTGGCTGGTGCCCGAGTGGCCCGAGGGCCGTCAGAAAAGCGGCCGCTTCGTCGAGCACACCGCAGTGACGTTGTGGCCCGGCGCGGCGCTCGAACGAATCGGCGTCACGCCCGGTGCCCAGGTGGCGAACGTGCTGTGCGCGGGGCTGTTGTTGTGGCTGGTGGGCGTGCTCGCGGAGCGTCTGGCTGCGGGGACACGCTCGCTGGCCTTCGCGGCGTGGGGCGCCTCCATCGTCTGCATTCAGTATTGGACGCGCGCGAACCACGAGGTGTGGTGGGCCGCGGCGGCGCTCGGCGTGCTGTGCGTCATCGCCGCCAATCGTCACTGGCTGTGGGCCGCTGCGTGTGTCGGGTTGGCGTGCGCCTTCAAGGGCGTACTCGGGCTCGACGTGGTGGTGCTGGCGTTGCCGCTGGCGTGGGTGCTGCGCGGCCGCGCGTGGACGCTCACGTGGGGCGTGGCCTCGCTGGTGTTCTCGGTCGTGTTGCTGGTGGCCTACGACAGCGCGTACCGCTCGCAGACCGGCATCGGCTTCGTGGAGGCGTACCTCGACACGCAGCTCAACTACGTGGGGCAGATCGAACGTCACCCGTGGTGGCTCAAGCCGTGGAACGTGGTGCTCTACCTGGGCAAGGCCGCGTTCTTCTCGCTGCCGGGCACGCTGTTGCTGCTGGCGAACTTCAAGCGCGTGCGCGTGAGCCCGGTGGGCCCATTGCTGCTGGGGTCGCTGCTGGTGGTGCTCGGCACGTCGCTCATGTCGCGACACGCGGCGCGCTACATCTTCCCCGTGTACCCGGTGCTCGCGGTCGCTGGCGCCGTCGTCGCCCGGCACGCCGCCATCACCGCCTGGCTGAAGACGCGTGAGCAGTTCGTGCTGCTCGCGGTGGGCGTGCTGGTGACCGCGCGCGTGCTGTTCGCGAGCGCCGTCTACACGCCGATGAACGTGCTGCCGGGCATTCCGATTCAGCAGCGCGAGGCGAAGTGACGCCCCGCGCTCGCGGTCACGGCGTGGGGTCGGCGAGCACGAAGTGAACGTTGCCTGACTTCACCGGGTGCTGCTGCGCGGTCTCGAACGGCACGTCGGGCCACCACTTCGCGAAAACGGGGAGCGCGTCAGGCTCGACGCTCTCTCCGGGTCTCGGCGTGACGATGATCACTTCGCGCCGCTTCGATTCGAGCAGCGCGCGCTCGAGCGGCTCGGTCCACGCGTGGTACGCGAGCGAGAGCAGCGCCCAGTGAATCGGGAAGAAGACCTTTCCCTTCAACTTCTGGTGCGCGAGCACGGCCTGCTCGGGCCCCACGTGCCAGTCGGGCCACGCGCGGTGGTACTGGCCGACCTCGATGAGCGTCACGTCGAACGGCCCGTACGTCTCACCGATGGTCTCGAGCGCGGTGAAGAGCCCGGTGTCCCCGCTGAAGAACACGCGGTGTTGCGGACCGATGACGGCCCAGCCGCTCCAGAGCGTGGCGTCGCGATCGAACACCTGACGGCCGGTGGCGTGACGAACCGGCGTCGAGGCGATGGTGACGTCGCCCAGCTTCGTCTCGTCCCACCAGTCGCACTCGCGGATCTGCGCGGCGGGAATGCCCCAGTATTCGAGGTGCGCGCCCACGCCGAGGGGCACGAAGAACAACGTGTCCTTCCAACCCTTCATCGCCTGAATGGTGCGGTGATCGAGGTGGTCGTAGTGGTCGTGGCTGATCAGCACCGCGTCGATGCGGCCGAGCTGCTCGAGGGGAATCAGCACCGGGTAGTAGCGCTGCGGGCCGATCCACGTGAGCGGGCCGGCGCGCTCGCTCCACATGGGGTCGGTGAGAATGCGTTTGCCGTCGAGCTCGATGAGCGTGGAGCTGTGCCCGAACCAGGTGACGCGCAGCCCGGTCTCCGGAGCGACCGCGAGCTTCGCGGGGTCGGGCTTCACCACGTCGACCGGCGCCTTCGGGCTCACGTCGTCGCTGACGTGCATCATGCCGCTGAACATCGGGCCCCAGTCGTTGACGATCTCCTCGGGGTTCACGAAGGCGCCGTTCTTCCACTGCGGAGACTTCTGCATGCGCGCGAGCCGTTCACCGGTGGCGCGTCTGCCGAGGCCCTCCCACGCCTGAATCAGGGTGACGACCACTCCCAACAGCAGGAGCCCGGCGATGAGCTTCAGGACACGACGAATCATGAGCGCGCGCACCGTAACGGGCGAAGACGGCCCATGCGCGCGTCGCCGCACTTCTTCATGAATGGGGAGAGTCTGCGGGTGGGCCGACGTCTTGCCTGCTGACCTGCGACTGGCTCGGGCTACGTTCCGGCGCGTGACGAAGAAGCTCCTCACCGCCGAAGACGTCGAACGCGAGGCGAAGGCCGGCACGAAGACCCTGTTCGCGCCCCGCGCCGAGGTGCTGGTCACGCCGTCGGCGTGGTCGGCCGCTCACGAGCTCGGCGTCGCCATCAATCAGGACTCCAACGGGGCGGCAGGGGTGAAGGTCGTGCGCGGCGGCTCGGTGAAGCTCGAGCGCTTCGCGGCCGCCGGCGACGGCAAGAACGTGCAGTTGAAAGACGTCGTCACCGCCGCCGACCGCTCTCCGATGAGCGCGGGCTTCATGGCCTGGAGCGCCGCCGATTCCTTCGCCTGGGAGCTCACCTACGACGAGGTCGACTACGTCCTCGAAGGCGAGCTCCACGTGAAGATCGACGGCCGCGTCATCGAAGCCGGGGCGGGCGACGTGGTGTTCATCCCCAGGGGCAGCCGCATCGTCTTCGGAACGCCCAGCAGCGTGCGCCTGTTCTACGTGACGCACCCCGCGGCCTGGGCCGGCTGATCATTTTCCGCGCGCGATGTCGCGCAGGCCGATCTGCTTCGAGAGCGGGCCGTCGAACATGTCGAGCGGGTCGAGCTCCTTCATGGCCTTGACGAACGAGCCCACGGCCGCGCCGTAGTTCGCTTCGAACTGCTTGCGCGTCATGGGGTTCTGCTGCCCCCAGTGCGGCCGCGCGCCGAAGGTGTCCATCATGAAGTTCGCGTAGAGGTCGAGCGTCTGCTTGCCGGCGGGGTCGTCCTTGCCGAAGCGGGCGCGGAGAATCGGCATCTCCAGCATGATGGTGTCGCGGCCGTATTGCGGTGAGAGGAAGTCGTGCGACCCCTTCACCCAGCGCATGCCGATGGGTGAGGTCACCAGGTTGCCGTTGGTGCGCCACGCCGCAATCTGCGGAATCAGCTTCTTGATGACCTCGTCACCGCGCGCGGCGTCGAAGCCGAGGCTCGCTGCGTACACCGGCAGGTCGTTGGGAGGTCCGAAGTCGAGCGCCTCGGTCGACCACATGCGCACGCCGGTGCTCTGGCACATCTTCAGCGCGGCATCGACGGCCGGCCCGAAGTCTTTGCCGAGGAACACGTTGGCGAAATCGGTGAGCACGTTGGGCCCGCCGAAGAGAATGCCCGGGCCGCGAATGCCCCACGGAGACTGCGTGCTGTGCGAGAGCCGCGTCACCAGCACGTTGGGGTTATCGGTGCTGCCGTTGGTGGTGTACGGGTTGATCCACACGTGCACCGAGTGCGTCTTCGGGTCGGCGAACAGGGCCGGCAACGTCGGCCACACGCTGTTCCAGTCCGAGAACGTGCGGTCTTCCTGCAGCACGAACTTCGAGGTGACCTTGATGGTGATGGCCGACACCACGCCCAGGTGCCCCTGCGCGCAGCGCGCCGAGTGGAAGAGCGTGTCGTCCTGCTTGAGGAAGTGCTTCCCGTCGTTGTGCGCGGCGGCGTACTTCGCGGGGTCGGTCATGCCGTCGGACGGCTCGACGCGCACCACGCGTACGTTCTTGTTGGTGTCGAAGTTCACCAGCTCGATGGCCTGCACGTAGCCGGCGATGCCGTAGATGCCGAGCCCCGAGCCGTGACCACCGGCTGCTGAACACCCGGCGACGGTGAGCTTCTTGAAGCCCGGCTGTTGAATGACGGTTCTGCCGGTGGGCGCGAGCAGTTGAATCAGCTGCTCGAAGGTGACGCCGCCCTCGAAGCGCACGTAGTCGTTCTCGTCGAAGTCGTCGGGCAGGTCGCTGCGGAAGTTCTCGGCCTCGAGCGGCAGGCCGTGGTTCATCAACGTGCTGCGAACCAGACACCCGGTGGTGGCGTTCGCATTGGCAAAGCCGTAGCCGTCACCGAAGCCGCGGAAGGAATCGAAGTTGTTCTTCTCCTTCTCGAGCATGGCCACGAGGTCGGCTTCGCTCGTCGGGTGGAGGAAGCGCCTGGGCCACGCGTCCATCACGGTGTTGTTGCGGTAGTACCTCGTGACGTCCTTCGGGTTGGTGTCTGCCAGCTCGGGGAAGAGCTTGAGCGCGTTGTCGATGTCATTGCGGATCGACACGCTCTTGTTCACGTTCCACGCCGCTAACGCCGACACGTATTCGGTAGGAGTCATGTGCGGCCGAGCCTAATTCAGACGCGATTTGCGACGTGACCGATGTCTGAAATGCCCGTGTTTCAAGCAAATGTATGACAAAGACGTTCACCGCCAGGTTGTTTGATTATTCTGTATTTTTGCAGCCGTGCAGCGCTCGCCACCGGCGCCTTGCGGCCGCGAAGCGCCCGTCATCAGACGACAACTCGCGCCGTGGCCGTTAATGGGCCGTGGCCGTGTTGGGCTCGCCGTTCTTCCGCATCGCCGCGCCGCCGCCGTCGTTGCGCGACGAGGTCGAGATGTTCTGGTCGTACGAAGGCTACGCGCCGCCACACCCCTGGGACCGCGTGCTGGCCACCTCGAGCGTCGACGTGGTCTTCCCGCTCGCCGGTCAACCGCTGCGCTGGCGCGACGCCGCCGGCCTCGAGCGCACCGTGCACGGCGCCATCGTCTGCGGGCCGCGCACGTCCTTCTATGACGTGCCTGTCGACTCTCAGCGCCGCATGGGCGGCTTTCGCCTCAAGCCCGGAGGCGCGTGGTCGCTGCTGGGCGTGTCGGTCGACGAGCTCACCGAAGGCTTCGTGTCACTCGCGGCCGTGGTCGGTCGCGACGCCCGCGAGCTCGACGAACGGCTGCAGGCCACCGAGGGTCATCAGGGCCGCCAGCTGGGGTTGATGCGTGACTTCGTGCTGGCGCTTCGTGAACGGTCGCGCGCCCGACGCCACGGCGCGGTGCTGCTTGCCACGCACGCGCTCTCGCGGCCCTCGGAGCGCACCGTCGAGTCGCTCGCCGACGAAGCGGGCTTGAGCCACCGCCGCTTCATTCAACTGTTCCGCCGGGAGGTCGGGCTCACGCCGCGCGATTTCCGCCGCGTGCACCGCTTTCACCACGCGATGTCACACGCGAGCATCGACGGCTTCTTCGACCAGTCGCACTGGGCGCTCGAGTGCCGGAAGCTCGCCGGGTGGTCACCGACGGCCCTGGGCTTCGCGGCCCGTGGCGCCGACGCGCTGCCCGCCGAGCTGCGAGGTCAAATGCTTCCTATCCTCCCGCGGTAACGCCGTTCAGGTCCGCGCCCGGTCGCGAGGTTTCGACGTCATCGAAACCTCGAAATCGTCTTTGTCGATCTGCGAACGACTGCTTCGACATGGTGTCGAGGGAGCAGCGGAAAATGAACGAACAACCGGCCAATTCGTTGGCGATAGGCGAGCGGGGCGGCGCCGCGTCGGCTACTTCAGGCGCGAATTCCCGTCATGAATCATCGCGTTGCGCCGTCAACGCGGCTTCGCCCTCCATTTCTGGTGTCTTCTTGAGTCCTCCCCTCGCACGTCGTGTCGGGTTGCTGGTGGTGTTGTCGCTGCCAGCGCTCGCGCAATCGCAACCGCGCCAACTGGAGTCGTGGGACGAAGCCGTCGCGCTCTTCGCGCAGCACGCTCCCGACACGAAGGTGGCCGCCGAAGAAGTGGTGCGGGCTGCCGCTCGTCGGCGCACCGCGCTGGGGGCGCTGCTGCCGCAGGTCAACGGTCAGGGGCTGGCGTCGTTCTCGTTGCTGGCGCCGCCGCCCGGAGCCGACTCTTCGACGGCCGCGCTCTTCGGTGCCGCGCCGTACCAGACGCTGGGCCTCATCGCGCAGCTGTCCATCATCGACGTGCGCGCGTGGAACGCGCTGGCCACGGCCCTCGAGAACGAAGACGTCGCCAGGTTGACCAACGCCGACGCGCAGCGGCTGCTGATCGTGAACCTCGCGCAGGCGCTGATGACGGTGGTGGCAGCCGAGAAGATGGCGGAGCTCAACAACTCGGGGGTCGCCGACGCGCAGTCGAGGCTCGAGCTGGCCGAGAAGTCCGAGAAGGCGGGCGCGACCACCTCGCTGGACGTGAGCCGGCTGCGGCAGGACCTCGCGCTGGCGAAGGCCACCGCGGTGTCGTCGGACGAGGCGGTGCGCCAGGCGCGTGAAGCGCTGGGCCTCGCGCTGGGGCTCGACGAGCCGGTGGGGGTCGCGCCGTCATTCAACCTCGACGGCCTCGCCGCGCAGGTACCGCAGCGGTGCCGCAGCGTGGCTGACCTCGAGGCGCGGCCCGACGTGCGCGCGGCGAAGGCGTCCATCGGGCTCGCGCACCGCGGCGTGCTCGACGTGGGCGCGCAGTTCCTCCCCTCGGTGGCGGTGCGCATGAACGCCCAGGCCTTCATCATCTCGGGCACGGCGATCCCCATCTGGAACGTGCAGGCGGTGTTGACCGTGCCCATCTGGGACGGAGGCATGCGCTACGGCGCGCTCCGGGAAGCGAAGGCCGTCGAGCGGCAGACCGAGGCGCGCTCGGAAAATACGGTGCGCCGCGCGCGCGTGGAGCTGGACCGTGCGCGCCGCGCCATCGACGTGGCCACCGCCTCGCGCAAGCACGCCGAAGAGGCGCTCGCGCAGTCGGAGCTCACGGACAAGCTGATCAAGAAGGCGTGGGACAACGGCGCCGGAACTTCTCTCGAGCTGGTGACGGCCGCGTCGGCGCTTCGTGCGCAGCGGTTGCAGCTCGCGCTTCGCGACTACGACGTGCTGCGCGCGCGGGTGGCCGCTCTCTTTGCCCTGTCGGAGTGCAATCCATGATGCGGAAACTTGTTCTCTCTTCGTTGCTGCTCGTGGGTTGCAACAAAGGCAGCGGCGAAGGCGGCGCTCCGGCGGAGCCGCCGGTGTCGGTGCAGGCGCTGACGCTCGAGCAACACCCGGTCGAAGACACCAGCGACTACCTGGCGTCACTCATTTCGCGCAAAGCCGTGAACCTGCACCCGCAGATTCAGGGCTACGTGCGCGCCATCAACGTGACGCCCGGCGCCACGGTGAAGGCCGGCACGGTGCTGGTGAGCATCGACGCGGCGGCCGAGACGGCGTCGCTGCAGAACCTGGTGGCCACGCGTGAATCGCAGGTGGTGCAGGCCAGGCTGGCGCGGGAGCGGCTGGAGCGCGCGACCAACCTGCGCACCGACGGCATCGTCAGTCAGCAAGACGCCGACGCCGCGCGCGCGGCCGCCGACGGTGCCGAGGCGAGCCTGCGTGCGACCGACGCGCTCATCTCTTCGCAGCGCGCGCGTGTGGGCTTCTTTTCCATCGTCGCGCCGTTCGACGGGGTGGTCGGCAACTTCCCGGTGAAGGTCGGTGACTTCGTGCAGCCGGGCACGCCGATTACGTCGCTGACCGCCGACGCCGGGCTCGAAGCCGAGATCTGGGTGCCGGTGGAAAAGGCGAAGCAGCTGACGCCCACCAGCCTGGTGCGGCTCGTCGGCAGCGACGACAAGGCCATCGCCGAGAGCGCCGTGGTGTTCGTCTCGCAGCGCGCTGACCCGGCCTCGCAGCTGGTGTTGATCAAAGCGATGTTCGCGTCGGCCGAAGGGCTGCGGGCTGATCAGCTGGTCCGCGGGCGCGTCATCTGGAATGCGAGCCCGGGGCTCACCATTCCCGCGGCGGCGGTGCAGCGGCAGGCGGGGCAGGCGTTCGCCTACACGGTCGGCGGCGAGGGCGCGGCGATGACGGTCACCCGCGTGCCGGTGACGCTCGGCGCGCTGCAGGGCCGTGAATACGTGGTGGTCGGCGGGCTCGAAGCCGGTCAGCGCGTGGTGGTGCAGGGCGTTCAACACCTTCACGACGGTTCGGTCGTGCAGCTCACCGGTACCAACTGATGACCCGCTTCTTCATCACCCGCCCGGTGTTCTCGAGCGTGCTCTCGTTGCTCATCGTGCTGGTGGGCGCGCTGGCCATTCCCACGTTGCCGGTCTCGCAGTACCCGAGCCTCGCGCTGCCGCAGGTCAACGTGACGTCGTTCTACACGGGCGCGTCGGCCGAGGTCGTCGAGACCGCGGTCACCACGCCGCTCGAGCAGCAGATCAACGGCGTGGAGGGCATGAAGTACATCACCTCGTCGAGCGGCTCGGACGGCGTGTCGAGCATCAGCGTGGTGTTCGACCCGCGCCGCAACGTCGACGTGGCCGCGGTCGACGTGCAGAACCGCGTGCAGACCGCGTCAGCGCTGTTGCCTGCAGAGGTGCGTCAGACCGGCGTCACCATCACCAAGACCGCGGGCAGCTTCGTGATGGCGGTGGCGCTGGTCGACGACAGCGGCCAGTACGACACGCAGTTCATGTCGAACTACGCGGAGATCTACATGCGCGACGCCATCAAGCGCATCAAGGGCGTGGGCAACGTCGAGAACTTCGGGTCGCGCCGCTTCTCGATGCGCGTGTGGCTCGACCCCACGAAGCTGGCCGCGCGGCAGCTCACCCCGCTCGACGTGACGGCCGCGCTGCGTGAACAGAACGTGCAGGTCGCCGCCGGTCAGGTGGGCCGCCCGCCGATTCCCGATGGTCAGGTGCTGCAGGTGAACGTGGTGGCCAAAGGCCGCCTGTCCGACGTGAAGGAGTTCGAAGACGTCATCTTGAAGAGAGGGCCCGGGCCCGGCGCGCTGGTGCGCTTGAAGGACGTGGCGCGCGTGCAGTTGGGCAGCGAAGACGAAGCGCAGCTGCTGCTCTACAACGGCCGTGAGACGGCGGGCCTCGGCATCAGCCAGCTGCCTTCAGCCAACGGCCTCGACGTCGCGCGGCGCGTGAAGACCGAGCTCGACCGGCTCTCGAAGAACTTCCCCAAAGGGCTTCGTTACGAAGTGGCCTTCGACACCACCAGCGCCGTCGAGCAGTCCATCGACGAGGTGCTCAAGACGCTGATGGAGGCGATGGTGCTCGTCGTTCTCGTCATCCTCATCTTCCTCCAGGGCTGGCGCGCCACGTTGATCCCCGCCATCACCATTCCGGTGTCGCTGGTGGGCACGTTCATCTTCGTGAAGTTGATGGGCTTCTCCATCAACACGCTGACCTTGTTCGGGCTCACGCTGGCGACCGGCCTGGTCGTCGACGACGCCATCGTGGTCATCGAGAACATCAGCCGTCACCTCGAAGAGAACGCAAAGTTGTCGCCGCTCGAAGCCGCCATCGTGGGCATGCAGGAGGTGTTCGCGCCCGTCATCGCCATCTCGCTGGTGCTGGTCGCGGTGTTCGTGCCGGTCAGCTTCTTCCCCGGCAGCACCGGCATCATCTACCAGCAGTTCGCGCTCACGATTGCGTTCTCGGTGGCCATCTCGACGTTCGTGTCCATCTCGCTGACGCCGGCCTTGTCGGCGCTGCTGCTCAAGCACGTGCACGGCGCCGAGAAGTGGGCGGGCTTCAAGCTGGTCGACCGCGCGTTGAACGCGCTGCAGAGCGGCTACGCGAAGGCGCTGGGTGGCACGTTGAAGCGCCCGTTCGTGGGCGTGCTGGTGTTCGCCGCGTTGCTGGTGGGCACCTGGCAGTTGCTGGTGCGCGTGCCCACGGGCTTCGTGCCGGAAGAAGACCAGGGCTGGTTCATCGTGGTGGTGAACGGGCCTGACGGCGCGTCGTTGCAGCGCACCAACAAGGTGTTGCTGCAGGTCGACCAGGTGCTGCGTTCACAGCCTGAAGTGAACGGCGCGTTCGCGGTCGGTGGTTTCTCGTTCGGCGGCTCGGGCCCCAACCGCGGCATCTTGTTCGTGAACATGAAGGACTGGTCGGTGCGCAAGGGCGACGAGCACTCGGTCGGGGCGGTGCTGGGGCGCATCGCGGGGCCGCTGTCTGAAATCTCAGACGCGGTGGTGATGGCCTTCCCGCCGCCGTCAGTCGAAGGCGTGGGCAGCATCGGTGGGTTCTCGATGCAGCTCGAAGACCGCTCGTTGCAGGCCACGCTGCCGCAGCTGAGCGACGCGGTGAACGCCATCAATCAGCGCGCGGGCTCCGAGCCCGCCATCGCCGGCGTGTTCTCGAGCTTCACCGCCGACGACCCGCAGCTGCGCGTGGAGCTCAACCGCGAGAAGGCGCGCGCGCTGGGCATCAGCGTCGACCAGGTGTTCGGCACGCTCCAGACCGCGCTCGGTTCTGCGTACGTGAACGACTTCGATTTCTCGAACCGCTCGTACCGCGTGTACGTGCAGGCTGATCAACAGCACCGCGACGCGCCTGACGACATCGGCGCGCTCTACGTGCGGTCTTCGGCGGGCAACATGGTGCCGCTCGACAACCTGATTCAGCTGTCTCCGCAGACCTCGGCGCAGGTCATCAACCACTTCAACCTCTTCCGCTCGGTGGAGGTCAGCGGCTCGGTGGCGCCGGGCTACAGCTCGGGGCAGGCGCTCGACGCGATGGAGCGCGTGGCGCGCGGGGCGATGCCGGCGGGTTTCGATTTCGAATGGTCGGGCCTCTCGGCCGAAGAGCTCGAGTCGGGCGGGCAGACGTATCAAATCTTCCTGCTCGGTCTGCTCTTCGTGTTCCTCGTGCTCGCCGCGCAATACGAGAGCTTCACGCTGCCGTTCGTCGTCGTGTTGTCGGTGCCGCTGGCGTTGTTGGGCGCGCTCGGGTTGCAGAGCCTTCGTGGCTTCGCCAACGACGTGTTCTGTCAGGTCGGCATGGTGATGCTGGTGGGCCTGTCGTCGAAGAACGCGATTCTCATCGTCGAGCTCGCGCGTCGTCTGCGTGAAGAAGGTGAGAGCGCGGTGTCGGCGGCGGCGAAGGCCTGTGAGCTGCGCTTGCGCCCGATTCTGATGACGTCCATCGCCTTCCTGCTCGGCGTGTTGCCGCTGACGTTGTCGACCGGTGCAGGCGCGGCCGCGCGGCGTTCACTGGGCACGGCGGTGTTCGGAGGCATGGCCCTGTCGACGGTGCTGACGATGTTCTTCACGCCGTTGTTGTTCGTGCTCGTCGACAAGGTGACGTTCCGCAAGAAGCCGGAAGTGCGGCCGGAGCCCGAGGCCGAAGCGACGCCTGCAAGTTGAAGTGGTAGCTCGCCGCCCATGGTTCTGTGGGCGGTGATGATGGCGGCGGTGGCGGCGGAGCCTGCGCAGGGCTCCGCCAGGGGCGTCTGGGCGTACGGCGACGTCTCGGGCGAGTACACGAATTCGTTCCTCGCTCCGGGAAATGCGGGCCGGCTCGGCGCAGGCACCGCAGCGGTCGTGGGCTACGGCTTCGACGTGGGGAAGACGAGGCGCATCGTGCCGACGGTGCACGGGTTCCTCGGCTTCGATTCCTCGGTGGAGCGCGGTGGCATCGACTTCGCGCTGGGGCTCGACGCGGCGCTCTCGTTTACGAACCTGTTTCAGGAGAAGTACAGCGCGCTGCGCGTCTCACCGGTCTTCCGCGTTGGCCATGACGCGAGACCGCAGTGGGCCGAAGCAGGGCCCAACACCACCACGCAGCTGAGCTTCGCGCTCGCGCACGAGCGCCGGTTCGGGCCGGTGGAGCTTTCGTACACGCCAGCGGTGCGCCACCTCTTCTCGTTGTCGCGGTGTCTGCGCGCGGGGTTGTGTCTGGTGCCTGACTGGGAGCTCACGCAGTCGCTGTTCATCGAAGGCTGGGCGCTGCCTGCGTTGTCGTTCGCGCTGGGCGCGTGGTGGACGGTCGCGTGGGGGCTGCCGAACAACGTGAAGCGAGCGCCGCCGATCCCCGCGTATGCGCCTCCGATTCAGTCGTTCCCACCGCAGCATCTGGTGGGCGGGAGTGCGTCGGTGACGTGGGCTCCGTTTTCGTTCGGTGGCTTCGCGGCGAGCGCGCACTACAGCCGCGCGATTCAGTGGAGCGGCGTCACGTTTTCATCGGACGTGCTGGTCGGGGTGGTGTCGTTGTGGTTCCGCACCGACGCGAAGCTTCAGCGCAACTGGCTCGAGCGGTGACTGCGCGCGACTGATCAGAACTTCAGACGCTGCGACTCTTCGGCCAGAGACTCAACATCGGTGATGTCCAACCGAAGTGGCGTGACCGACACGAACCCGTTCGCCATGGCCCAGCGGTCGGTGCCTTCGTCGACCTCTTCGATGGCCATCGCCGTGAACCAGAACAGCTCACGACCGTACGGGTCCTTCGCGGGGATGACCTTGCCGTCGTAGTGACGCACCGACTGCCGCGTCCACTTCACGCCGCGCGGCGCGAGCGGGAAGTTCACGTTGTGCAGCAGCGCTGCGGGCTTCTTGGTCAGCAGCGTCGAGAGCACCTGCTTCGCGTAGGGCTTGAGCAGCTCGTAGTCGCCGTTCTCTTCGATGCTCGGCGCGCTCAGCGCGATGCCCTGCAGCCCGAACAGCGCCGCCTGCCGCGCCGCCGCCAACGTGCCCGAGTGCCACGTCGCGTTGCCGAGGTTGAGGCCCTGGTTGATGCCCGAGAGCACCACGTCGACCTTGTCCCAGTTGTGCACTCCGAGCGCCACGCAGTCAGACGGCGTGCCGTTCACGCGGAACGCTTCGAAGTCGCCGATGCGCGTGCGGCGGTAACCGAGCGGCCGATGGGACGAGATGGCCTGGCCCATCGACGACTGCTCGACGTCGGGCGCGACGATGCGCACGTCACCGAACTCGCTCGCCAACTCGGCCAGCGCCTTGATTCCGGGGCTGTAGATGCCGTCGTCATTCGCAATGAGGATCCGCATGACGACGGGGTAACGACCAGCGCCATGGCCGCACGTCGTGGAGTCGATAGAGCCACCTCACGATGAAGCGCGTCACGCTCGTGCAGAACCCGGCGGCAGGGCAGGGCGCGGCCGCGCAGAAGCAGTTTCAGCGCGCGCTCGAGCAGGCAGGGTACGAGGTCACCGCGGTCGACCCCGACCATGGGCTGGGCAAGTCACTCGCGCGCCGCACCGACGTGGTCATCGCCGCCGGAGGTGATGGAACCGTGCTCGGCGTGGCCCGCCGGCTGGTGCGTTCGAAGATTCCGCTGATGATTCTGCCGCTCGGCACCGCGAACAATCTCGCCAACTCCGTGGGTGTCGCTCCGGAGGTCGAAGGCCTGCTCGCGACACTCGAAGACCCGCTGGAGCGCGACCTCGACATCGGGTTGGCCACCGGCAGCTGGGGCGAGCGCTACTTCTGTGAGAGCGCCGGCGTCGGGCTCTTCTGCGATCTGCTCAAGGACGTGGTCGACGAGTCGGACAAGTCGCCGGCGCATGCGGTGCGCGTGCTGGGCGATTTCCTCACGAAGTACAAACCGCGCCGCTTCGAGCTCTCCATCGACGGCGACGACGCGAGCGGCGAGTACCTGATGGTGGAGGTGATGAACGCCAAGCTGCTCGGCCCGAACCTGGTGCTCAGCCAGCACGCTTCCCCGTGGGACGAACAGCTCGACGTGGTGCTCGTGCGCCAGAAGGACAAGCAGCGCCTCGCGACGTACCTGATGCAACTCGAGAGCGACCCGCACGCCCCGCCCCCGAAGTTCGAGACGCGCCGTTGCAGTCACGTGTCTTTGCGGCTCGAGGGCGAGGCCCTGCGCATCGACGATTCGTTGCGGCCGCGAAAGGGCGCCATGTCGTCGCACTTCGCGGACCTGCGGCTGTTGCCGGGCGCCGTGCGCCTCTGGTTGCCGCAGACCAAGAAGCCCCTGCGCGCTTTGAAGCGTCATTGAAATGGTGCACCGGCGCTCCAGTGGAGCGTGCACGCGCGCTCTGCCGTTCATGGGGGCGTACGTAGAAGCCCGATTTACCGGCCTCAGCGCAGTGGCATGAAAGGTGATCTCACCGCCTACATGCGCTCCATGTTGCTTGCGGTGGCCCTCGTTTCTTCCGTCGCTTTCGCGGGTTTGCCGAAGCGGCTCGCGATGCCCGTGGGGCAGACCACGACGTTGTCGATGCCGGCGCCGGTCTCGAAGGTGACGGTCGACGACCCGTCGAAGCTCGAAGTGCAGCGCAACGGTCGCCACGTGAAGTTGATCGGCCGCGGGACTGGAACGACGGAGGTAACCGTTCGTACCGCTGATGGAGAAACCCATCTCACTGTGTACGTCGCCGCCGATAAGTACGGCATGCCTTGAAAATTCGTCCGCGCCTCTGGCGTAGGGCACTTCGGACGGCGCGGCTCTGTGGGGGGTCGCGCCGTTCGTCTTTCTGGCCGTCGCGTTCTCGGCGGCCGACCTCTGCGCTGCGCTGCGAGGTCGTCACGTCCGGCAAAACAACCCGCCGGATTCCCTGCGAGCTCGGGGGCGGGTCGCGTTCTCGGCGGCCAGGCTCACCGTGCGGGCGCTTTGCAGGTGAATTTTCACGAGCTGTGTGCGTCAGTCGCCGCATGCTCTTTCGCGCTGCGCTCGTGCTGGTTTTCCTGAGCGCGACCGGCTGTGTCTCGCTCCGCGACGCCACGCTGATCAGCACCCAGGCCTCGGTCGAAACGTTCAACGCCCCCGTCAAGTGTGGCCCCGTCGGCTTCCGCCGCGTGCCGCTCGAGGCGCGCTTCGGTGAGTACGTGCGCGTCACCGTGGTCGCCTCGGTCCCACTCAAGGGGACCGTGCTGGTGCACGCCGACGGCATCGCGCAGGAACCGAAGGAATGGGTCAGCTCCGCCGAGAACCCCCTCGTCGTCGAAGCGCGCTTCGAGAACGACGACCCCGACAAGCTGGTGATGCTCAACCAGGACCGGCCCATCGACATCACCATCACCGGCCTCGAAGCGCTCGAAGGCGGCACCTGTGAAGGCGCCGTGTTCACCCTCGAACACGGTCGTCTCGTTCCTCCCGTCAACGACAACGCCTGGCTCGCGGAGCTCGAACGTCGCGGCGGCCCCGAGCTCCTCGCGCGTCGACAGGCGCGGCTCGCCCTCGAAGAAGAACGCCGCCTCGCGCACTACGCCGAGTGGGAGGCGAAGGACGTCAACGCGCTCACCGACGAAGAGCTGGCGTTGATGGAAGCGCGTCGCCTCGCGCACTACGCGGCGTGGGAAGCCGAGCGTCACCCGGCGCAGGTCGCCGACGAAGAGAGCGACCTCGCGGTCGCGTCGGCCGATGAGTGGAACACCTATGACGGCTCGCAGTCGGCGGTCGTGTCGGCCGCGTGCGCGTCGGGTGCCTGCGACGCAGCGGTGCACGCGCCGGCCTTCAGCGCCGTGGTGAACACCGACCTCTGCCCCGACGGCGTGTGTGCGTCGCAGTCGGCGCCTCCGTCAGAAGGCGCGGCGCTCGGTGGCGCGGTCGCTGCGTCGTCGGTGCATGACGGCTGCCCCGGTGGCGTGTGCGGCGTCGAATCGACCGAGCTGGTGTTGCCCGCGGGCTGCGGTTCACTCTCGTGCGCCATCCCCGAAGCGGAGTGCGACGGCACGTGCATCTCGGTCAACGTGGCGTGCCCGGGTGGCGTGTGCGGTGAGCTCATGTTGCCGGTGGGCTGCGGGTCGATTGCGTGCGCGGTGCCGGCGGCTGCGTGTGGCGCAGGCTGTGTCGCGGTGAGCAGCGCGCTGGCGTTGCCGTCTGGTTGTGGCTCGATGAACTGCGCGGTGCCGGTCGCCAGCTGCGGTGGCAACTGCACGCCCGCGAACGTCGCCTGCCCCGGCGGGGTGTGCGCCGAGCTGGCGTTGCCGGTGGGCTGCGGCTCGATGGCCTGTGCCGTCCCCGCGGCGAGCTGCTCGGGCGGCTGCACCGCGGCCCGCGTCGCGTGCCCCGATGGTGTCTGCGCCGAGCTGATGATGCCCGCCGGCTGCACGTCGGCCGCGTGCGCGGTGCCGGCGACGGTGTGCCGCGGCTCGTGCACGCCGTGCGGTGGTGGCGCAGCGGTGCAGGCCAACGAGAGCTGGGCCTCGTACCCGCCGTCTTCGGGCGGTGGCGGCAACGTGGCTGGCGGTGGGGTCGCCGGTCGCGCCGAAGAGTGGGCCATGCCCCAGTCGAGTGAAGTCGCCTGGCAGCAGCCGTACCCGGTCACGACGCAGGCGGAGGTCGCGGTGCCGGCTCCCGCCCCGCGCCCGTGTGCGGCGTGCGCGGCCGACGCGGAGGTCGACGTGGCGCTCGACCTCGGCTTCTTCCTGCCGGCGATGTTCGGCGTCGTGTTCGGTCCGCCGCCTCCGGCAGTCATCGTTGGTCCGCCGCGGCCGATGGGCCCGCCGCGGCCAATCGGTCCTCCGCCCCCGTCGCGTCCACACGGCGCTGTTCCGGTGCGTTGAAGCTGACGAGGTCTTCGGCATCACCGTCGACGACCTCGCTCCAGCGTGCGGTGAGCGGACGTCTCCCACGCCTTTCCAGTTGTCCGAGCGGCACCGGCACTTCGCGACTTCTGGTCACGCTCGTCACCCGCGCTTCGTGATGGGTCTTTTAGAAATGGCATGCGCGGTGATGCCGGCCGGCCGCGTTTCATTCGCAACGCGTACGCGCGCTTGCGTCAGGCGAACGCACGCTCCCGTCTGAAACGGGTCGCGCTCACGTGTCTGTCAGACACATGCGCGCCGCCATCGGGATTCCGAGGCTGCGACGGCCACCCACGTTGCTACGCTGCGTGCCGTCATGGCCTCGGGGGCTCTGCTTCAACCCAGCATCGACGCAGCCCGCACCCGCCGTGAAGTGCAGCGCGTGTTGTTGTCGGCGCCCGAAGGGCTGGGGCGTTCGCATCTGCTGTCGTCGCTGACCGACGCCATTCGCATCTCGCCGTCGCGAGGCCGCCTCACCGGCGAGCTCCTGCGCGCCTTCGTTGGCCATGGCGGCGACGACGAAGCGACGTTCAAGACCATCCGCTCCGCGCCGCAGCTTTCGACGCTCGACGCCGAGCGCGCCGAGGTCGCGGCCGAATTGCTCGCGTCACTCGTCGGCGTTCGTCGCCACGACTTCCGCACTGCCCGGCTCGACGAAGACTCACGTCGCGAAGGCGCGTTTCTCGAGCTCGCCCGCTGGGTGTCTGACCGCGCTCGTGACGGTCTCACGCTCGCCATCGACGACGCGCACCTCGTCGACGACGAAGGCGCTTCGTTCCTCGAGTTCCTCTCGCAGCGCGAAGAGCCGTTGCCGCTGGTGCTGCTCGTTTCCCACGACAGTGACGCCACCCGCTTCAGCGCCGCGTTCCGTGCGCGTCGCGCCGCCTGGCTGCAGGGCGGGCGGTGGCAGCAGCTCGAACTGCCGACGCCTCCGCGCGCGCAGGTCGTCGCCATGCTCGAGGCCGCTGGTGCCGCGCCCGAGCGTGCGAACGCGCTCGCGACGCTGGCGCACGACAACCCCGGCCTCGCGCTCGGCCTGCATCAGGTGACGCGCGAGCTGGCGACGCTCGACGTCTCGTCGCTGCCGAAGACACACGACGGTCTGCGGCTTCACCGCGTGAAGGCGCTCGGTGACGAAGTGCTGCACGCGTGCGCGACGCTCTCGGTGCTGGGAGGCCTCGCGCCGTCGGGCGCGCTGTTCGCCGTGTCTCCGTCGCTGCCCGACACCCTGTTCGCAGCCGTGGCGCCCGGCCTCGTCGAACGTCGTCACGAAGGCGCGCTCGAGTTGTTGCAGCTGGTCGACCCCCGCATGGCGCCGTCGCTGGCCATGGTGCTGCCCGGCCCGCAGTCGCTCGGCATTCGACTCGCGGCCGGTGCGTGGGCGGTGCGCACGCTCGAGGTGCTCCCCGCGATGCACTTCGCGCGCTTCGCGGACCTCCTGGTGCCGCTCGCGTCACCGGCGCTCGACGGGGCGACGGCTTCCCATTGGTACGAAGCCTCGGCCGCGACGCGGGCTGCGAGGCCCGATGCCGTCGCGCGGCTCGAGCAGGCGCTCAAGTCGGCGATCGGCATTCGGCGGCTCGTGCTGCTGCGGAGAATCGCCGAGGTGAAGTTGTTCCTCGGCCTCCCTGACGAAGCCATCGCGGTGGTGCAGAGCGCCGGGCGCACCCCGTCCATCGTGCGTGAGCAGCTGCCCGAGTCGATGGTCGGCCGGTTGCTCGAAGCCCAGCCGCGCGGGCCCCTCGACCGCTGGGAGACGCTCAGCGCCGAGGAAGCGAGCACCGCCCTCGAGCTGGTGCGGGCCGAATGCGTCTCGCACCTCGTGAAGAAGGACGAGACGCAGGCCGCGTTCGCGGCGCTCGAAAAGAAGCTGCTGCGCCTGAAGGGCCCGGCCGTGCCTCACCTGTGGATCCGCTGGGCGCGCGCGTGGAGCTGGTTCCTCTGCGAAATTCTCGGGCGCGCTCCGGAGGCGATGCGGGTGTGCGCCCTGGTGCGTCAGCAGGTGCCGCGCGAGGCCCTCGCGGCCGACGAAGACGCGATCGCGTTCGTTCGCGCCGAGGAGATCGCCACCTCGAGCATCGGCGACTTCACCCGCGCGCGGGCGCTGACCGAAGAGCACCTCGCGCTCGCCGAGAAGGCCGGGAAGCTGCGCGACCAGTGTCTGGCGTGGAACGCGCGCGGAATTCTGCACTACGGCCTCGGCGAGCTCACCGGGTCGCGGCGGGCCTTCGAAAAGTCGCTGGAGCTCGCGCGCAGCACCGGCTGGCTGCGACGTGAAGCCATCACCCTGCACAACCTGACGCTGGTGCTCACCGAGCAGGGCGAGCTCGACACCGCGTTCGCCAACGAGACGACCTACGGCCGCTTGTCGGTGTTGATCGGCAACCACGCAGGTCAGGCGGAGGCCCCGCTGGTGCTGGCGGCGGTGGAGCTCGCGCGCGGTCAGCTCGCCGAAGCCGAGGTGTTGATCAACTCGGCGCGCAAGGTCTCAGAGAGCAACGGCTGGGACATGCTGCTCGCGCAGAGCCGCGCGCTGGCGGGCCGGCTGCGACTGTTGCGCTTCAAGAAGACGCACGACCTGCTCGACGTGGCGAAGGCGAAGAACGACTTTCTCGCGGCCATCGAGACCTTCGAAGAACGCACGCTGGTGTGGACCGAGGAGCTCGACCCCGCGGAGGTGTTCAGCCACTACGCCGTGGCGCTCACGTGGACGGGGCAGGCGAAGCAGGCGCGCGAGCTGCTGGAAAAGGTGCGCCAGAGGTTCCCGGAGGAGAACGTGGTGTCGCGGCAGCAGCTCGCGCTCGCGTTGCACGAGCCGCAGGCCCACGCGTGGTTCGAGGCCCGCGGCTTCAAGCGGCGGTTGGCGCTGTGGGCCGCGCTCAACGCCTGAGCGCGTCGAGGCACACGCGCCCCAGGTTCAGCGTGTGTAGGTCTTCGAGAACAGCTCCATGCCCGCGCCGTCGTGGAACGCCACGCGCAACTCGCGGCTGACGGGCTCGAGGTGCAACGTCACGTAGTTGTTGGTGCCGGTGGCGAACGGCCAGCGCGGAGGCCGAAGCAACGCGTAGGCAGGGTTCGCCGTCTGCGCGCCCGGCCCCGCGAGGATCTCGAGTGCGCCGGCGCCGCGACCCGTCGCCGCCACCCAGCCCACGCTGCCGAAGTGATGATCTCCCGACACCCACACCACGCCCTGAATGTTCTGATCTTCGATGTGCCCGAGCAGCTCGCTGCGCTGCTCGCGGTACGACAACCACGAGTCACCGGTGAACACCGAGAACCCGAAGTCGGTGATGGGCACCGAGTTGAGGATGACCTTGAACACCGCGGTGCTCGCGGCGAGCGCGCCCTTGAGCCAGTTCATCTGCGCGACCGAGAGGTAGATCTGCGGCGAGCCGTTGAAGCGCGTCGAAGGCTTCCGCTCCGACCGTGAATCGAGGACGAAGAACTCGGCCGTGTCTCCCCACTTCACCGACTTCCAGAGCCGGTCGGGGTCGACGCTGTCGCGCCGCAGCGGGTTCGACTCGAAGTACGTCTTGCGCGCGTTGGCCAGGCGCGACGCGCTGATGGTCTCGGGGTTGAAATCGTTGGTGACCTCGTGGTCGTCCCACGTGGCCAGCAGGCTCGTCGACGCGCGCAGCGTGCGGTACTCGGGCCCGCCGAGGTTCGCGGCCCACTGCGTGCGGTACTCGCTGAGCGAGTCGACGTCGTCGTTGTAGCTGCTGTCTCCCAGCATCAGGAACACGTCGATGTCGTCGCGTTCACCGGCGCGCAGAATCGGCGAAGGCGTGCGGCCCTGCCTGGTGCAACTGCACCCAGCGACCGTGAGGGGTGCCTTCGTGCCCGCCGCGAAGGCCGCGCGAAACTTCCCGATGCGTGACCGCGAGACCAGCTCACCGGCCATGTTCTCTTCGAAGAACGCGTAGCGGTACGGCGCCCCCGCTTCGAGCCCGCTCACGTCGAGGTGCACGAAGCCGCCGTCACCCGGCAGCACCCGCTCGTCGGCCACGCGTTCGGCGAACACCTCGCCTTCCATGCGCCACACGCGGAGCCGCAGCGGGTTGCTGCCGTCGAAGCGCGTCCACAACACCGCGCGCGTCGCTTCGACGTCGCCGCTGGCGAGCCCGAGCGGGAAATTGAAGCTCTCCGAGAGCTGCTCCGGCTCATCGGGGCGCACGCCGGCATCGACGCCCGCATCGTCCGGACGAACGACGCCCGCGTCGGAGGTGAGGCCACCGGCATCGGGGGAATCGATGACCCCGGCGTCCGCATCTCCCACGCCGACCACGCGCGGGTCACCACACCCGAGAACGAAACCCGCCGAGCCAATCGCCGTGACGCGGAGGAACTGCCGTCGGCTGTGTCGTGCCATGAGCCGCGGAGCATAGCGGCACGCGCAACTCGAAATGCGAAGGCGCCGTGGTACCTTGCCGCGCACTTCATGCTTCAGCGCCGCGCATTCTTCGCCCTGCTCATCGCGGGTCTCTTCGGCGGCAGCGCGCGAGCTGAAGACGCGTACGTGCCGCCGACGCTCTCGGTGCAGCTGCTCGGTGGTGCCAGCGCCCGTGACACGCGGCTTCAGCCCCTGGCCGCCCTGGAGCACGTTCGTGCCTCGGGCATCAGCGGTGTCACGCCGTTCCACTACCGGCTCGAGGCGTCGGTCTTCTTCCTGCGCTTTCTGGGCGTGGAAGCCGACATGCTCGGTGATTCGTTCAGGGTGGCGGCGAACGGCAATCGCTTCGATGCCCAGCGCTGGGCCGGTCGCGCGGCGGTGGCGCTGCGCTACGCGAGCCAGGGTGGGTTCACGTTGTCGGGCTCGCTGGGCTACGGCGCGTGGGTCGCGCCGGTTGTCGTTCACCCCACCTTGAGCACGGCGCGCGCGGAGCAGCTCGTTTCCCACGGGCCCGTCGCGCGGCTGGGCGTCGGCCTCGAGAAGGGCCGCTTCGATGGCTCGTTGAACGCCATCGTGCAGGCGCCAGTGGGCGGCGACCTGCGCGTGCTCACCGTCGAGCCGCGGCTGTGGCTGGGCGCGCGCGTGTGGGACCTCGCGCCCACGGCGTCGCTGTGGCTCGGCGGTGATGTCGGTGCGTTGCTCGAGCGGAGCGGCGAGACCTACAGCGGCGTCACGGTGCGCTTCGGGCTCGCGGCGCGGCTCACGCTGCACGCTCCACGACCCTCGGCGAAGCCCGTCGAAGGTGCGGGCGCGAGTGACGGGGTGTTGCTCGTTCGCGCCACGCTGCCTGACGGAGCGCCGGCGAAGGGCGCTGACGTGTCGCTCGACGGCGCGAAGGCGTTGCCGCTCGATGCGTCGGGTGAGCTGCGGGTGTCGCCGGGCAACGGCTCGCACCTGGTGCAGGTGTCGCTGGCTGGCTACCGCACGGCCTCCGAGCGCGTCGACGTGGTCGCCGGTGAAGCGCGTACGTCGACGTTCTCGCTGCTGGCGTTGACGGGCCCCGGGCGCGTGTCGGGCGTGGTGCGCGCTGCAGCCGGCGCGAAGCCGCTCGCGGACGCGCTGGTGAACGTCGCCGAACAATCGGTGCGCACCGGTGCCGACGGCTCGTACGTGCTCGAGAAGGTCGGCCCCGGCCCCGTGCAGGTGCGGGTCGACGCGCAGGGCTTCAACGCGAGCGAAGAAGTGGCCCAGGTGCCGCCCGAGGGCGCGGCCACGCTCGACTTCTCGCTCGAGCCGCTCGGCAAGGGCAGCCCGGCCACGGTGCGTGGCCTCGTGCGTTCGCGCAGCGGCGGCGCCATCAAGGCGAGCGTGACGGTGCGAGGCCTCAAGCAGAAGGTGGTGGTCAACGCCGAAGGCCGCTTCGTGGTGTCGGTGCCCGCCGGCGAATACACCTTCGTCATCAGCGCGCCCGGCCACATCTCGCAGGCGAAGAAGGTCACGCTGGCCGATGGTGAACAGGCCATCTTCCACTGCGAGCTGCTAACGGTAGCGCGATGAAGCGGTTGGCCCTGGGGTTGATGCTGTCGACGTTCTTCGCGTGCCCCGAGCCCGACGAGCCGCCTGCACCCGTGAAGCCCGCGCCGGTGGTGGTGGCGCTGCTGCGCGAGGTGCGTGGCGCGGTGACGCTCACCCGTGAAGGCGCGTCGCGGCCCGCGAAGGACGAGCCGGTGTTCGATGGCGACGTGCTCACCACCGGTGGCGACGGGCACGTGACGTTGAGTGGCGGCGGCCGCGAAGTGGAGCTGCTGGAGAACTCGCGCTTTCGCGTCGGCAAGACGCTGGGTGACCTCGCGCTCGACGTCGGCGAGCTGATGTTCCTGGAGACCGACGCTGGCGCCTTCGACACCGCGCTCGGTGCAGCCCGGCCCGCCGCCGGAAGTCGCGTGAAGATGCAGGCCTCCGACGCGGGCACCACCTTCGAGGTCGGCTTCGGCTCGTTGATGTTGTTCGACGTGCCCGACGCAGGCGCGCAGACCGTGAAGGCCGGCGAGAAGTTCGTGGTGGGCATGGGGGTGCTCTCGCTCGAAGAGCCGGTGCTTCCCGTCAAGCCGCCGCCGGAAGTGAAGCCCACGCTGAAGCTCACCTCGCGCGGTGGCGTGTCGCTCAAAGGCAAGAAGCTGGCCGGGCCTCGCGAGCTCGATGAGAACGGCGCGTTCATCGTCGACCGCGCAGGTCAGCTGACGGTCGAAGCCGGCGGCGCGCGCGCGCAGCTGCAGGCCTCGTCGAAGGGCACCATCGAGCCGACGAGCGGCGACACGCGCTTCAAGCTCGCGCTGCGTGAAGGGTCGGCGCGCATCTTCCTGAAGGAAGGCGAGAGCGTGCTCGTCGACGGCCGGAAGCCGCTCAAGCTCACCGCCAGGACGAGCTCGACGGTGGTGGTGACCGCCACGAAGAGCGGCCCCCCGCGCGTCGAGGTGCTGGGTGGCGCCGTCGACAGCACCGTGGGTGAAACGACGACCGCCCTGCAGCCGCGAAAGGGCGCGCCCGTGCTGTCGCTGCCTGCGGCGCGTTCGTCGCGGGTGAACTGGGCGCGACCCGGTGACGTCGCGCTGCTGCTCACGGAAGGTGACGGCGAGGTCGAAGTGGCCACCGACGCCGAGTTCCAGAACGTGCTCATCGCCGCGAAGACCGTGGAGTCGTTGGTGGTGCCGGCTCCGCTGAAGGGCGGGTTGTTCTGGCGCCGCGCGGGTGACGCGGAGCCCGGTCAGGCGCGGTTCGAGCGTGACGAGTACGCAGGCGCCATCGCCGCGAAGTCGGACACCGTCGCCGAGACCGGGCTGAAGGCCACTGTGTATTTCCAGGGCGCGGTGCCGACGTTGACCTTCACCTTCCCGGTGAAGAGCGACGCGGCGTCGTGGCGCTTCCGCGTGTACTCGGCGGGAAATCTGAAGACCGCGCTCGTCGACCGCAAGGTGACCGAGAACAAGGCCGTGGTGGAGTCCGGCGCGCTCGCAGAGGGCAGCTACCTGTGGTCGGCGGTGCCGACGTCATCGAGCGGGGTCGAGGCGTCCGGTGGGCGCATGAACAAGATGGACATCGTGTTCGACAACTCGGTGACGCGGCTGGTGCTGACGTCACCGAAAGATGGCGAGCGCGCGGCGAAGGCGATCGGCGTCGCGCCGCTCGGGTCGAAGCTGTCGCTCAACGGGAAGCCCGTGCCGCTCGACGCGGGTGGCCGTTTCTCGCTCGCCACGCCGCCCGGAAACGTCGCGGTGTTCAAGCTCGTCACCCGCGACGGCGCCGAGAGCTTCTGGGTGCGTCGGTTGACGCGGTGACCCCGTTGGTGGCAGCGCGCACGTGTACGAGCCGAAACCTCGCGCCGTGCGTGCGCGGCACTTCGTCACACTGATCCACCGGCGTGAGCGGCCTCGCCTCAGTTCGTGAGCGCCTGCCGCTCGGAAGTGGCGGTGGAACGCGCGATGCACGGCGTTTCCCCGCCTCACTTCTCGAAGGGAAAGGAAACGACCATGAACCAGACTCACGGAAATCACTGGCACGCCACCTGGTACGACGCTTCGAAGCACGGCTCCGCGTGGGAGCGCGTCAAGGAAGCCATGAAGCGCGACTGGGAGCAGACCAAGAAGGACTTCAAGGTCGGCGGCACGGAGCTCAACCAGGACGTCACCGACACCGTGAAGCAGGCGGTGGGCAAGGAACCGATTCCTCCGCGCTCGGAGCCGAACTGGGAGACCGTCTCGCCCGCGTACGAGTACGGCTACACGGCGCGCCAGCAGTTCGGCAGCAAGTACAACGACTGGAACGACTCGCTCGAGAACGACCTCCGCAGCGAGTGGGAGCAGGGCAACAAGGACATGTCGTGGGCCGAGTACAAGGCGTTCGTGCGCCGCGGTTACGACTACAAGAGCTGATCAGCTGATCCGTTCGTCACGCGCCGCGTCTGCTCCTCTGCGAGCCGACGCGGCGTTTGCTTTTGGGTGCATCAGCGTTGTGATGGCGCTCGCTTTGGGGCCCACTGCCCTTGTGTCGTTCACGTCGATGCGACCTGGTGAACCCGCGCACCGGGACCGTGGAGCCCGCGAAGATTCATGCGATGGAAGTGGCACCCTCGTGCCACGGCGTGGGAAAGCAGAAGAAGCGGGAAGTGGTCTTTGACGAGCTCGCGCTGAAGTCTTGAAGCGCGACGCACGCAGAGGTTCCGTCGTGATGCTCCGTGAGTTCACGAGGCGCGACCGGAGAAGCCCTTGAAGCTCGAGAGAAGCGCTGTTGAACGGTGGCGAAGAACCGTGGCCTGCGGTGTTCGTCGTCGACCACGTCGACGCGCGCGGCCTGGAGTTCACCGACGCGACCGCGCTGCGGCTGTGCAGACCAGTTTCCGGTGAGCGCCAGAGTCCGGCGTCACGGGCACCTATAAATAAGGAGTGAGCTGAAGTTTGTGGGGTGGTGTGTGGAAATCACGGAAACGGAGCGCCGCCGCCGACGGTTCCGCCGCCGATAGGGCTGCCGCCACCGACGCCGGCTCCGCCGACGGGCGCACCGCCACCGAACCCGGTTCCGCCGCCGACCGCGACACCGCCGCCTACGCCGGCGCCGCCACCGACGGCGATGCCGCCGCCGACGCCGTCACCACCGCCGACCGCGGAACCGCCGCCGATCGCGATGCCACCGCCGAAGCCGGAGCCTCCACCGAGCGCAGTGCCGCCGCCGAGGACGAAGCCACCGCCAGCGCCATCGCCGCCGCCCATCGCGACGCCGCCGCCAAAGCCGGAGCCTCCGCCTTCGCCGCCACCTGTTCCGACGCCGCCGCCAGCGCCAGTGCCGCCGCCGGCAGTGCCGCCGCCGGTCGCAGTGCCGCCGCCGGTTGCAGTGCCGCCGCCGACGCCCGTGCCACCGCCGACGCCCGTGCCGCCGCCGACGCCAGAGCCGCCGCCGGTTGCAGTGCCGCCGCCGACGCCCGTGCCACCGCCGACGCCCGTGCCGCCACCGACGCCCGTGCCGCCACCGACGCCAGAGCCGCCACCGACGCCGGAGCCGCCGCCGACGCCAGTGCCGCCACCGACGCCAGAGCCGCCGCCGATGCCAGTGCCGCCACCGATTCCGCCGGATCCACCGCCGATTCCGCCAGAGCCGCCGCCGATTCCGCCCGAACCGCCGCCCGTTGCAGAACCGCCGCCCGTTGCAGAACCGCCGCCCGTTGCAGAGCCGCCGCCCGTCGCAGAGCCACCGCCAGAACCGCCCGTCGCGCTCCCGCCGTCACATTGTCCGGCGTCACCGTTCTCGCAGCCGCCGTCACACGCTTCGTCCCAGCAGTCGCCCTCAGGCCCGCACGCCTGCAGGCCCGTCCACATCACTGCCACCACTGCGAGCGCGAGAAGCCGTTTCATGCGGCCCCTCATCCCCACGTCGACGTCTCGGCGGCAGTCTGAATGCGAATTGATCCGGCTCAGTAACCCCGCGCTCAGCCGATCTCGAGAACGCAGGTCGCGCTGCAGCCATCGCGATCGACGTTGTTACCGTCGTCGCACTGTTCACCCGCGTCCGGCGCGAACACGCCATCGCCGCAGCCCACGCGCTTGCACCCGGGGCTGCACGTGCCGCCGTTGTTCTCGCCGTCATCGCATTCCTCTCCGGCGTCGGGCTGCTGGGCGCCGTCACCACAGAAGGGCCCGCGCGCCTGACACCCGGGCTGGCACCCGCCGTAGCGGCCATCGTTCACGCCGTCGTCGCAGGCCTCGAAGCGCGTCGCCACGCCGTCGCCACACCGCCAGTTGCACACCGACTTCGGCGCATTGAACCCGCGCAGCGTGAGCCGGTACTCCGAGCCCGTGGTGTGGCGCTCGGCCTGGAACACCACCGCTTCGTACACACCGCCGTCGCGCAGGTTGTAGGTCGTCGCGCCCGCGGCATCGAGCGTCACGCCACCGGCCTGCGGGCCGTGCACGCCGCCCAGGTCCACCGCCAGCCGGCCGTTGATGAACACCCACACGTCGTCGTCACCGCGGAAGTCGAGCGACTCACCGCCCGCGTACGTGAACCAGTACCGGAGCTCGCTGGTGAAGTTGAAGTTGTGACCGTGCCGAATCGGCTCGAGGCCCGCGCGCACGAACCCCGCATCGTCCATCGGGAAGAACGCGGTGCTGTCGAACACGTACGAGCCGTTGCCCTGCAGGTCGACCTGCAGCCGGCCGACCTCGGTCATGTTCACGCCCGGCGTGTCGCGGTACCACTGGTTGAAGGTGGCCGCGCCGTGCGTGCTCGGCGTGTCGGTGGCGCTCGCGTACACGGGCTTGCCGTCGGCGCCGAGCATCGGCGTCACCACGCCGCGGTCGTCCGTGTTCTTGTTCTCGAAGTCGATGTGACCACCGACCGAGCCCCACGGCATGAAGTCCCGGTACACGACGGGAATGCCGAGGCTCTGCTGCTGCATCGGCGTCTGGTCGTCACACACGAAGCCCGGCTCCTGCGCACACGTGGCCGAGCACCCGTCGCCCGCGCGCACGTTGCCGTCGTCGCAGCCTTCGCCGGTCTGCCGAATGCCGTCACCACACACCGCGGTGCACACGCCGTTGCTGCAGCGCGGCTCCGCGCGACAGAACACGTCGCAGCCGTCACCCAGGTCGTGGTTGCCGTCGTCGCACTGCTCGATGCCTTCCCTCACCATGTTGCCGCACAGCGTGCGCGCACAGTCCATGCCCTGCGTGGGGCACGCGTAGCCCTCTTCGATGGCGCAGCCCGCCGAGCAGCCGTCACCGCTCATGGTGTCGCCGTCGTCGCACTCTTCGAAGCCGGCGATGAAGCCGTCGCCACAGCGCTCGGCCACGCACGCCACGCCCACCGTGGTGCACACCCAGCCCGGCTCCACCTGGCAGGTCGCGCTGCAGCCATCGCCGCCGGTCGCGTTGCGGTCGTCACACACTTCGGGGCCGCTGCGCGTGCCGTCTCCGCACACGTGCATCACACCACCGCCCCCCGCGCCCCCGGTGCCCACGCCGCCACCCTGCGAGGCGCCGCCACCCGTCGCCGTGCCGCCGCCGGTCGTGCTTCCGCCTCCGCCGCCCGTTCCGCCGTCTTCGCCCGTCGAGCCGCCGCCGGTGCCGCTGGTCTGACACTGGCCGTTGACGCACACCTGCCCGGCGGCACACGCACTGGTGTTCTCACACGGTGCCGGGCCGCACTGACAGGCGCTCAACGAGAAGACTGCAGCGAGGACCACCGAGCGAAGAGCGAGAGTGCGCGTCATGACGGGAGTCAGGTTCGCGCGGGACGTCGGGCAGGGCAACCGCGTGACCGCACGGCCCCCGCACATTTCTTCTGCTGGAGCACCTCGGCTCCACAGGTAGGCTGGAACGCTGTGGCCACCGGGACTGGGCTCGTCGTCGAAAACCTGACGCCGATTCGAAGACGAAACGGTTTCGAAGAGCTCGCTGGCGTCGCCGGCGGCCGCCCGGTGTCGGTGGGGGTGACCAACGCCGGCCTGTTCGCCGGGCCGCCTGCGTCGAACGGGTTCGCCGAAGCGGTGCGCAGCGCCCAGGCCGTCGAGCACGAGCACGTCGCGCGCACGCTGGCCATCGACCCTGCGGGTGAACTGCGCTGGGCGGTGGCGTGGGAGCGCGTCGAGGGCGTCACGCTCGACGAGGTGCTGCGCAAGCGCGGCGCGTTCTCACCCGACGAAGCGGTGCCGTTGATCGCCGCCGTCGCGCAGGCCATCTCTGCGGCGCACGCGCGCGGCGTTCTGCACGGAGATCTGTCGGCCGCGTGGGTGACGCTGCTTCACTCGCCGACCGGTTGGCAGGTGAAGGTCGCGGGCTTCGGGCTCGGCATGTTGTCGGCGTTCACCGGCGGGCCGCGGCCCACCATCGCCACCGACGTGAACGCGCTCGGCGGGCTGCTGCACGAAGTGCTCGTCGGCCGGCGGTCCGAAGGCCGGGTGGGTGCGCTGCCGCCCAACGCGCTGCACCTGACCGCGGTGGTGAACAAGAGCCTGGGCCTCGACGCCACGGCGGGCCGCTTTCGCAGCGCGACGGAGTTCGAAGGCGCCCTCTCTGACGCCAACCGCACGCGCGTGAGCGGAGGTGTGGTGATGCAGGCCGCGCCGCCGCCCAGGCGCAGCGGGGTGACGGTGCGCACGCTGGGGCAGTGGCAGCTCGAGCAGCTGCTCGGCGAAGGCGCGATGGGGCAGGTGTTCCTCGCGCGGCACACGCTGTTGGGTCGGCAGGCCGCCATCAAGGTGCTGCGGCCCGAGCAGTACCAGCGGGAAGACCTGATTCAGCGCTTCTTCCAGGAAGCGCGCTCGGTGAATCAGATCAACCACGAGCACATCGTGGAGATCTCCGACTTCGGTCAGGAGCTGGGGCCCGATGGCCACCCGGTGGCCGTCTATTTCGTGATGGAGCTGCTGCAGGGGCAGACGCTGACCGAGCGGCTCGCGCGGGGCCCGCTGAGCATCGAGCGTGCGCTGCACATCATCAAGCAGCTCGCCTCGGCGCTGGCGGCGGCGCACCGGCTGGGCGTCGTGCACCGCGACGTGAAGACCGACAACGTGTTCCTCATCACGCGCTCCGGTGATGCCGAGTACGTGAAGGTGCTCGACTTCGGCGTCGCCAAGCTCACGCAGCCCACGCACGCGGCGCCCACGGTCTCGACGATGGACGGCGCCATCATCGGCACGCCGACCAGCATGTCGCCCGAGCAGGCCTCGGGGGCGCCCGTCGACCAACGCGCCGACGTGTACGCAGTGGGCGTGCTGCTCTACCTGTTGCTGAGCGGCCGCCTGCCCATCGACGCCGACAACTTCGGCAAGCTCATCGCGCTGCTGCTGACCCGGCCGCCGGACCCTTTGCCCGCGAAGAACCCGCTGGGCGAACCGATTCCTCCGTGGCTGTCGGCGGTCACGCTCAAGTGCCTCGAGAAGGACCCTGCCAGGCGGCCCCAGTCGATGGACGAGCTCATCGGCAGGCTCACGCCGCCACCGGTGGCGAAGCCCAGGCCGTTGCCCGAGGTGGAAGAGCCCGTCGAGCTTCCGAAGTCGCGCCGCGGGCTGTTCGCGGGCGTGGGGCTGGTGGTGACGGCGCTCGTGGCCGGTGGCGTGTGGTGGACGTCTCGTACGCCCGACGAGCTCGCGGTGCCTCCGCCGGTGGAGGTGGTCGATGCGGGCACGCCGGTCGCCGTGGTGCCGGTGACCGAAGCGCCGGTGGTGACGGTCGACGCGGGGCCACCGCCGGCCATCGTCGACGCAGGCATCGAGGTGCCCGACGCGGGGGTGAAGCCGAAGGTCCCCGAGAAGCCGGTGCCGTTCAACGAGACGCTGGTGAAGAAGGTGCTCTCGCGTGATGGGCGACGCGTGCTCGATTGCATCAGCCGGTATCGCCCGTCGTTGCCGAGTGGCGCGGGCGCGGTGTCGGTGCGGTGGACGGTGCAGATGAGCGGCGAGGTGACCGACGTGTCGATCGTCGACAGCCCGAGCAAGGGCACGCCGCTCGAGAAGTGCGTGGTAGCGGCGGTGAAGAGCTTCGACTTCCCGAAGCATCTGGGCCCCGCGCGCACGATGGTGTTGCCGTTCACGTACGCGGGGAATTGAGCGCGTTCGTTCCACGCGTTCGTCGTCGGAGACGTGCGGTGCTCCTCTCGGGAGGTGAGCCCACGGAGTTTGTGCGTCCTCGCTCCAGATGGGGAGAACGGCAGCCTCGATGGGGGACCGACGCGAAGGGTTCAGGCCCTGCTCATGTCGAACAGGCCCGCGGCGCCAACGAGG
>QFQP01000221.1 GCA_003243425.1 Archangium gephyra
TGGTGGGCGCGGTTTCCTGGATCTGCTCCGGCGTGGCCGTGCTGATCGAGAAGCTGGCGTCGCGCTTGCGCAGGCCCTTGAACTTGGCGGTACCGCTGACGACGACGGCGTCCAGCGTGGTCGCGTCGTCCTTCGCCGCCGCGGGAGCGGCGTCCTGGGCAGCGGCCAGCGTCGGCGCGAGCGCCAGCGCGATGGCGGCCGACAGGGCGTAGCGCATCGGGTGCTTGCTGTGTTTCATGGTCTCTCCCTCCACGTAATGCGATTGTTGTTGTAGTGACAGGCTGCCGCCGCGGCTTCTGTGGCCACGTGCGGTCAAGGCGAAACGAACGTCCTCAGGTCGAACTCGGCGATGCGGGGAATCACGGCGTCCGCGTGGCGCAGCGCACGTGCGTCGCCGATGCCCACGGCCGCCATGCCGGCGGCATGGATGGCCTCGATGCCGGCGGCGGCGTCTTCCACGCCGATGCAGCGGTGCGCAGGCACACCGAGCGCGGCCGCGACATCCAGGAAGATGGCCGGGTCGGGCTTGGCACGCACGATGCGGCCGGCATCGGCGATGTAGTCGAAGCACTCGGCGATACCCAGCTTGTCGAGCAGCGCCGGCGCGTTGCGGCTGGCCGACGCCAGCCCCAGCTTCAGTCCGGCAGCGCGCGCGGCGTCCAGCACCTCGCGCACGCCGTCGAACAGGTCCTGCGGCCCGACGCTGGCGATTTCCTGCACGTAGTAGCCGTTCTTGGTGTCGGCCAGCGCACGCTTCTCTTCCAGCGAATAAACGCGCGAGGCGCGCTCGAGGATGATCTCCAGCGAGGCCATCCGGTCGACGCCCTTCAGTCGCTCGTTGACCTGCAGGTCGAACGGCACGCCGATCCCGTCGGCCAGGCGCTTCCACGCGCGGTAGTGCGTATGCGCGGTGTCGGTCAGCACGCCGTCCAGGTCGAACACCAGCGCATCGCACGCGCGCGGGAACGTCGCCTTCGGCGGCGCCGGTACGGCCAGCGGCAGCACGACTTCGCGCTCCCGCGTCAGCATCACGTCGCTGCCGGCGTGACGGAAGGTGAGCACGTCGCCCCCATCCAGCCGGTAGCGCACACCTCGCGCGTCGACATCCACCCGCAGCG
>QFQP01000222.1 GCA_003243425.1 Archangium gephyra
CGAGATTGCCGGTGGCGGGCACGCGCCGTTCCTGGGTCACGCCGATCTCGTCGCCGACGAGGTCGATCGCTTCATGCAGTCGCTGTCGCAAGGCGCAGCCGTATGACCTTCGACCAACGCCATATCCGCCGCGCCTTCTCGCGCTCCGCCGCCGGCTACGACGCGGCGGCGGCGCTTCAGCACGAGGTCGAGAAGCGCCTGATGGAGTCGCTGGATTACCTGACGCTGCGCCAGGGACGGGACGCAGCGGATCCGAAGGTGGTGCTGGACGTCGGCTGCGGCCCCGCGCACGCGGCGGCGGCGATGCGCAAGCGCTGGCCGAAGGCGCAGGTGATCGCACTGGACATGGCGCTGCCGATGCTGCGGGAGGCGAAGAAACAGGCCGGCTGGTGGAAGCCGTTCCAGCGCGTCTGCGCCGACCTGCGTTCGCTGCCCTTCGCGGAATCCAGCGTCGATGTGTTGTTCTGCAATCTCAGCCTGCAATGGGTGGACGACCTGCCGGCGGCGTTCACCGGTTTCCGTCGCGCGCTGAAGCCTGGTGGCCTGCTCGTGTGTTCCACCTTCGGTCCGGAGACGTTGCAGGAATTGCGCGACGCGTTCGCGCAGGCCGACGACACCCCGCATGTCAGTCCGTTCCCGCCGATCGCGCAGTTCGGTGATGCATTGATGCTGGCGGGCTTCCGCGATCCGGTGCTAGACCGTGACCGCTTCACCCTGACCTACGACGACCTGCCGGCACTGATGCGCGAGCTGCGCGCGATGGGGGCGACCAATGCGCTGCAGCACCGTCGGCATACCCTCACCGGACGCGCACGGTTCGCCGCCGCGGCGACCGCGTACGAACCGCTGCGTCGCGAGGACGGCAAGCTGCCGAGCACGTGGGACGTCATCTATGCGCACGCATGGGCGCCGCCGCCGGGCGCACCGATACGGGGGCAAGGCGAGGACATCGCGACGGTGCCGCTCGCGAAGATCCCGATCCGGCGACGCGGCGAGTGATGCGAAGGAGGCGGCGTCAGCCGCTGACCTGCCGGATCCAGTCCTGCAGGTTGTAGTAATTGGTGACGCGTGCGATGCGGTCGTCGCGGACGTCGAAGAACGCGCCGCCTGGCAGC
>QFQP01000223.1 GCA_003243425.1 Archangium gephyra
GCGAGCGCGTCGTCCTGCTGCTGGACTGGGCCGGCATCGAAGCGAACGGAGAGGTGCCTGATCCGTACACCGGCGGACCGGAGGACTTCCAGCAGGTCTGGCGATTGGTCGATTCGGCGGCACGGGCGGTCGTGGACCGGCTCGCCGTCGATTGAGACTGGGGCATAATCGGGCACGATGACGGATATGACCCTGGCTCCCGAACTGCCGCGTGGCCTGCATTGGCTGAACGCGCCCGCGACCACGCTGCACGAGCAGCGGGGGCGCATCGTCGCGCTGGCCTTCGTCAACAGCGCTTCTGCCTGGTGCGCGCAACGGCTCAACGACCTTGCCGTGCTGCAGGCCCGTTACCTGGGGCGCCTGCAGGCGTTGGCCATCCACGTGCCGCGCTTCGACAGTGAACGCGACCCGCAGGCCGCACTGAAGCGCTTGCGCCGCCACGGGCTGTCGTTGCCGCTCGCGCATGACGACGACTGGGTCGCATGGCAGCGTTTCGGCGTGGAGTCCTGGCCGACCGTGCTGCTGATCGATGGTGAGGGTAACGTGCGCCATCGTGCCATCGGTGCCGAAGGCCTGGCGGAGCTTGAGCGGCAGATCGCACGTCTTTGCGAGGGCCTGCACGAACCGCCCGACGACGACCTGCGCGCCTTCCGCGAAGCGAACCCCGAACCGCGCATGCCGTTGTGCTTCCCGACCGGACTGGTCGCCACGCCGGACCGCCTGTTCGTCGCCGACAGCGGGCACCATCGCGTCCTCGAGTGCAACCACCATGGCCGCGTGATCCGGCAGTTCGGCATGGGCACGCCGGATTTCGCCGACGGCGAACTGAACCATGCGGCCTTCCGTCGTCCCCAGGGCCTGGCCCTGGTGCGCGAATCGCTTTATGTCGCCGACACCGGCAACCACGCCCTGCGACGGATCAACCTGCCGACGAGCACCGTCGATACGCTGTGCGGCAATGGCCGTGCGGGCGAGCCTGCAGAAGGCGTGGTCACGGCGCCGCGCGATGTGGCGCTGAACCAGCCGCAGGCCATCGTCGTCAACAACAACCAGATATTCGTGGCGATGGCGGGCGACAACCGGGTCTGGAGTTATGACCTGGGCACACGCGAG
>QFQP01000224.1 GCA_003243425.1 Archangium gephyra
TAATCTGTTTGCAGTCGAGCACCTCGCGCAACTGCTCGCGGTAGACCCAGGCGCGCGCCGTGCGTTTGCTGGCCACGTTCGCGATCAAGGCGTCCAGCTCGGCGCGGCTGTCGGCCGACAGCTTCTGGCGGTCGCGCAGCAGCGTCCAGCGCAAGCCCTTCAGGCTCGGGTCGGTCTTCTGCTCCAGCCGCCGCGTCTGATCGACCGCCGTCGAGGCATGGGCCACGACATGGAACTTGTCGAAGGTGATGCGGGCATTGGGCAAGGACTCGGTCACGCCCTTGATGAACGCCGGCGACATGTCGATGCTCACCGAGTCGATCTGCTCCGGCGCGGCCTGGTGCGCGCGCAGATGCGCGGCCAGCTCGCCGATGGTCGGCGCGTCACGGCCTTCGGCGACGAACACCACCCGGCGCTTGACGGCGTCGGCCACCGCCGTCAGGTAGTTGTGGCCGCGCCGGTACGAGGTCTCGTCGATGGCCAGTGCCCTGACCTCGGACAGGTCGAGTTCAGCGACTGCCAGTTCGACGTAGCGCTCGCAGATCGCGTGCACGCGGTGCCAGGATTCGCCCACCAGGCGGGCGACCGCGGCAAACGGCATCTCGCGGGCCAGCGCCAGCACCAGCGCCTCGAACAGCAGCGTGAAGCCGGAGAGCCGCCCGAACCACTCCGGCTCCACCAGCGCGACCTTGCCGTCGGGCAGCCGCACGCGCGGCACCCGCACCTCCAGGTGGCAGTCGTGCTGGAAGAAGTTCAGGTGCCGCAGCCGCTTCAGTTGCGTGTCGTGCACCGGGTGCTGCCCGGCGTGCGCCGGATGCGCGAAGCGGGTGCCGGTGGCGAAGTCCACGGCGATGGTCAACTGGCGGGCGGCCGCGTCGAACCGCACTTCCTTGACCGCCCACGGGGCCGCAATCCCCAGCGCTTGCTCGAACAGTCGTTCAGTGCCAACCATCGCTTGTCTCCAAGGCCGAGTCCGTTACAGCGCCGGACTCGGCCTTGTTCCAGCGTGTTCTTGTCCGTGCCGCGTCAAGGGTGCGGCTGCGCCCGGCCTGCGGCCGCCCTTGACACGTTCGGCAGCCGAGCTTACCCACTCAAAATTCAAAAGAGGCCC
>QFQP01000225.1 GCA_003243425.1 Archangium gephyra
CGATTAATTTCTACCATCGCAACTTTGACGTCGCCCGCGTGGTTCTGCCGCGCGTGCTGTCTATTCATCAGGTGAAGCAACTTGCTCGCGTCACACCAGTTCCCCTGGAAGTGTTCGCCTTTGGCAGCTTGTGCATTATGGCGGAAGGCCGTTGCTATCTTTCGTCTTACCTGACGGGCGAATCTCCTAATACCGTCGGTGCCTGCTCCCCTGCCCGTTTTGTGCGCTGGCAGCAGACCCCACAGGGTCTGGAATCTCGCCTGAACGAAGTGCTGATTGATCGCTACCAGGATGGCGAAAACGCCGGGTATCCAACGCTGTGTAAAGGGCGCTACCTGGTGGATGGCGAGCGCTACCATGCGCTGGAAGAACCCACCAGCCTCAACACGCTCGAACTGCTGCCGGAACTGCTGGCTGCCAATATTGCCTCGGTGAAAATCGAAGGTCGCCAGCGCAGCCCGGCTTACGTTAGCCAGGTGGCGAAAGTGTGGCGTCAGGCAATCGACCGCTGTATGGCCGACCCGCAAAACTACGTCCCGCAGAGCGCGTGGATGGAAACGCTCGGTTCAATGTCCGAAGGCACGCAGACCACGCTTGGCGCGTATCACCGTAAATGGCAGTGAGAAAAGCAATGAAATATTCATTAGGACCCGTGCTCTACTACTGGTCGAAAGAAACGCTGGAAGATTTTTACCAGCAGGCCGCCGCCAGTCATGCTGACGTTATCTATCTTGGCGAAGCGGTATGCAGCAAACGCCGTGCGACCAAAGTGGGCGACTGGCTGGATATGGCGAAGTCTCTCGCCGGTAGCGGTAAGCAGGTGGTGCTGTCGACGCTGGCGCTGGTGCAGGCTTCCTCTGAACTGGGAGAGCTGAAGCGCTATGTCGAAAACGGCGACTTCCTGTTGGAAGCCAGCGATCTCGGCGTGGTGAATATGTGCGCCGAGCGTAAGCTGCCGTTTGTCGCCGGGCACGCGCTCAACTGCTACAACGCCGTCACGCTGCGTATTCTGCTCAAGCAGGGCATGGTGCGCTGGTGTATGCCGGTAGAGTTATCCCGCGACTGGCTGGTAAACCTGCTCAACCAGTGTGATGAGCTGGGTATTCGC
>QFQP01000226.1 GCA_003243425.1 Archangium gephyra
CTTCTTGTCCTCGAACATGATCTCGTTGCCGGTGGTGCTGTCGCCACCGGGCGTGGACCGTGTCTTGAAGCCGCTTTGCGTGGGCGACTTGTACGGGATGGGCTGGTGGTCGTTGTACATGCGCCCGATCACGATCGGCCGGTCCGGGTCGCCATTGAGGAAGTCGACGATCACCTCCTGGCCGATGCGCGGCATGAAGTAGCCGCCCCACCCCTTGCCGGCCCAGGGCTGCGACACGCGCACCCAGCAGGTGGATTTCTCGTTGCTCTCGTCGTAGCGATCCCAGTGGAAATGGACCTTGATGCGGCCGAACTCGTCCACGTGCAATTCGTCGCCCTTCGGACCCACCACGATCGCCGACTGCGGCCCCGGCATGGGCTTGCGCGGCGTCAGGCGCGGTGGCCTGAAAGGCATCGCGACTGGGTGCAGCGTGAGCAGGAACGCGCAGGCGCCTCGACCTGCCCGAGCGAGGTCCGGATGCGCCTCCACCAGCTCCTGCGCCATGTCCAGCGAGACGGCATTGACCGCGTCCTCGGCCAGCAGCCGCTGCAGCAGCGGCACCACCGGCGCGGCCGCTTCGGCGAGGCTCATGCCCTCGTATCCCGGGTGCGCCACCACCATCGTGCAGCCCGACACCATGTATTCGCCGTCGTGCACGCCGGCCGGGTCGCCCTCGAACTTGAAGGTTCGCCCAGCCGCCACGTCGGGCCACGAGGTGAAGGCCCAATGCCGGTCGCGCCGCGCCATCAGTTCGTCGCCCCGGACCTTGGCTGCCGCCTCGGCATCGTCGGGGGTGAAGTAGTCGCCGGGGAACTCGAACACTTCCAGGTCGGCCAGTTCGTGGTCGTCCGAGGCGTCGATGGTGGCGCCTACCTTCTTGCGGATGGCCTTGAAGTTGCTGTCCACCGCCGCGTGCTTGCCGGTGTCGAAACGGCGGGCGCTGACCCAGCGCGTGATCTCGGCCTGACGCGGCGCCTGGCTGGCCGACTGGCTGACGTAACGCAGCGTGCCCACGGCCGGCAGCGCCTCGTGCGCCACCGCGCTGTTGTCCGACAGGTGCATGGTGCCCGGCGCGTCGTGCGCATCGAACCAGTAGTAGATGCCTTC
>QFQP01000227.1 GCA_003243425.1 Archangium gephyra
CTGCGTGCCCTGCCCCGCAAGCCGGATGACCTGCCCCGGTTTCACGCCGACCGGCACGCGGACATCAAGCTGGCGCCCGTTGACGTTGACGCGCACGCTGCCACCGTCATGCACCGCCTGCAGCGGCACGGCGAGTCTGGCGCGGGAATCGCGCGACGGCTGCGGCCCTCGCGGCGCGCCCTGCTCGGCGCGCGCGCGACGGCCGAACAAGCCTTCGAAGAAATCACTGAAGCCGCCGCCGCTACCGCCCGTACCACCGAAGATCTCCTCGTAGTCGAAGTCCTGCGCTCCGGGCCCGCCCCGACCGAAATCCGGTGGCGGCCTGAACTCTTCACCCGGCCGGTAGCCACGTGCACGCAACTGGTCGTAGGCCGCGCGCTTCTGCGGGTCGCGCAATGCCTCGTGGGCTTCGTTGACGGCCTTGAACTGCTCTTCGGCGCCCGCTTCCTTGCTGACATCCGGGTGGTACTTGCGGGCCAGCCGGCGGTACGCCGTCTTGATCTCCGCATCGCCGGCGGTGGGTTCCACACCCAGCATCGCGTAGTAATCCTTGAACTGCATACGATCTCCGCCGTCATTCGGGGCGCTGCGTCCTGGCGCGCGCGGTACGTCCATTCTAATCGCCGGGGCTGCGGGCGGCGTCGACCCGGAAGGTCACGGTGGCGTGACGACGGCGCGTTACACTGGACCGAATTCCCCACACAAGGCAGTTCCATGAGTATCCAGATTGGCGAGCGCATCCCTGAAGTGAACCTCAAGCGCATCCGCGAGGGCGTCGAGACGGTGGATACCGCCGCCCTGTTCGATGGCCGCAAGGCGGTGCTGTTCGCCGTGCCCGGCGCGTTCACCCCGACCTGCTCGGAAAAGCACCTGCCCAGCTACGTGCAGCATTTCGACGACTTCCGCAGCCGCGGCATCGAGGTCTTCTGCGTCTCGGTCAACGATCCCTTCGTCATGCAGGCCTGGGGCCAGACCCAGCACGTGCCGGACGGCCTGCAGATGCTGGCCGACGGCAACGCCGACCTGGCCAAGGCGCTCGGCCTGGAGATGGACGCCAGTGCCTACGGCATGGGCGTGCGCGCCAAGCGTTTCGCGCTGTACGCGGAG
>QFQP01000228.1 GCA_003243425.1 Archangium gephyra
TGAAATCCATCACCGACAGATCGAGCCGCGCGAATTCATCTATCGTGAACCCCTCGCAGGTCTCGCGCTTGGGATGATCCCACGGCTTGTTGATCTGCGGACGCCCCTGTTCCTGCAGGATCCGACTAAGCTTGCTCTCGAAGCAGCAATAGGCCGTCCGCTTCGTGATGCAGACGCCGAGCACGCTCTCCGAGCAATAATTGCCGACGCGGTGGCAGAAGCCCATCCGATCGCGGATATCGAGCTGCTTTTCCTCGTTCGAGCACAGGAACAGCGTCAGGAACTGCGTCGCGAGGCCGGCTATCGCGGCAGGTCCGCCGGCGAGGGCTGCGGCACCCGCCGCCGCCGTCAGCGCGCCCGACACCTTGCCGGCGCAGCAATTGACCAGCCCGAACACCGGCTTGTGGCAGGTCTCGCGATTGCCGCTGAAGACGGTGAAGTCCTCCTCGTTAAACTCCTTGCCGGCCTGGTCCAGCGAATGGAGCGCCACCAGCGCGTCCTGGAACTCGTCCGACGCTTCGCGCTCGATCGTCTCGCATTCACCGTTGATGCAGGTGACATCGCCGCCGCAGATCCAGCGCGGCGTCTCACCCGGCCCCTGCGTCGGCATCGGGCAGCGATAGACCCGATCCTGCACCTTGCACGGCCCCTCCTGCGGATCGTCGAGGCAGTCTTCGCGCAGGAAGGTGCATTGCGGATTCGCCTCGAGCTCGCCGCAGTCGGTCGCCTGCGTCGTCGACTGGCAGCTATAGGTGCGGTCCCACGCCCAGCAGCTTTGCGTGACCGGCACGCCCTCGATGATCCGCGTCGCCGGATCGGCATCGACGCACACCTCCGCGGTCCGCGTGCACGACGTGCTGCCCTCCTGCCCTGCGCAGCCGCTCTCGTTGCGCACCATCGTCACCGTGCGCGTCACATCCTGCGCGTACCAATATTGGCCCGTTCCGGGGAAGCGCAGCGCCCTGCCCCCGACCGCCGGCTGCGCGGTGCAGCTCACGATGTTGGACTGCACGCTCGAGCAACTGCCGTTCGGGGTCAGCCCATAGGCGCGGATCATCTGGCAGGTGTCCGCCGCGCCCTTCACCCGGCAGGTGCCGCCGGCGATCG
>QFQP01000229.1 GCA_003243425.1 Archangium gephyra
CCGCTGCTGGGCAGCTTCGACCAGGCCTTCCAGTACATCCAGGAATACACGGGCTTCTTCACCCCGGGCATCGTGGTGATCTTCATGCTCGGCCTGTTCTGGAAGCGCGCCAACGAGGCCGGTGCGCTGGCCGCCGCGATCGGTTCGTTCGCGCTGTCGATCGTGCTGAAGCTGGCGTGGCCTGCGCTGCCGTTCATCGACCGCGTCGGCCTGGTGTTCCTGCTGGCGCTGGTGCTGGCGGTCGTCGTGTCGCTGGCGACGCCGCATGCGCCGGAGAAGGACGTGATCCGCACCGACGACGTGGACTACCGCACCGGCACGTCGTTCAACATCGGCGGCATCGCCGTGCTGGGCATCCTGGTGGCGCTCTACACGCTGTTCTGGTGAGGCGCGGCTGACGGAGACATCAGCCGCCGCATCCTCCGCAACACACCGACGGCAGGCGCTGGATGGCTTCAGGCGCCACGAGATGACCAGCGTCGGCGAGCGCGAGCATCAGGTCCACGGCGAGGGCGCTGGTGGAACAGCGCAGGCATCCCGACGTGGCGTCGAGATCCACGACCACGGCGGGATCGAGGTCGACCAGGTGCCGCTCGATGTCGGCGAGGTCGGCCGTCACATCGTCCAGGCGGATGACGTATTCCATGACCGGGCTCCGGAACGCGCTGCACCGCCCGTAGGCGGCGCAGCGTGGGTGCTTACTTGGTGACGACCAGCGTGCCCTTCATCAGGGTGGAGTGGCCGGGGAAGCTGCAGAAGAAGCTGTAGTCGCCGCCGGCGGTGAGCTTCTTGCCGGGGAAGGTGATCCTGGTCTTCTGGCCGCCGCCGATCAGCGAGGTGTGCGCGATCACGCGCGCATCGTTGGCCTGCACGTAGGCGCCGGCCGCACCGGCCTTCATGCCGTCGCGCGCGATGCCTGCGAGGTCGGCGGTCTTCGACACCACCACGTTGTGGCCCATCGCGGTAACCGGCAGCTTGCCCGCGTGGATCAGCTCGATGGTGATGGTGGGGCAGCTGGCCGAGACCGTGGCGGTCTTCAGGTCGAACTTGATGGCGTCGTCGCCCTTCAGGGTGACGGTGCAGTTGCCGGCGGCCTGGGCCATGCC
>QFQP01000230.1 GCA_003243425.1 Archangium gephyra
CGGCGGCGGCGGATCAGGTCGGCCTGGGTGGACATGTAGTTGCTGATGCCCAGGGCCGGGATCACCGCGCCACCGATGGGGTCGGCGGTCTTCATGTCCAGCATCACCGTGGCATTGACCGTGTATTGCGGCTTGAGCAGCAGCACCATGGCCGACGCATTGAGCGCCGACGTGCGCGTTTCGAACTCGAGCGCCCGCGTGAGGAGCGCATAGGGATCGAGCGGCGACGGGAGGGCGTCCTTGTCCGTCAACGGAAACGGGTACAGGGGGTCGTCGTCCCACGGCAGGTAGTCCGTCTCGATAACGTGCTTGCGGGGGTCGTGCTTGGGCGACACGGCCGGCTTGGACGGGCTGTGCGACCGGTTCGTCTCCACCTCGGGCGCGTCCGACGGCTTGCGGTCTGAGTCGGTGAACGACTGCGACGGGTATTCGTCCGACTTGGTCGTCTGCGAAATCATAAACATCTCGTCGGAAGAGTCCTTTCGGTACTTTGTCGGCGACTGGCGCCGGCTGTCGTTGTCGACGCTCGACGCGCTCGACCGCTCCAGCGCCGACTCCTGCCTCGCAATCGGCTTGGCAAAGACGTCGCCGCTCGAGCCGCTCCTCGCAGAGCGCTTCCCTTCCGAGATGGAAAACATCTGCCCAAAGCTCTCGTCCGAGTCGTGCCGCACCGTGCGGCCCCTGTACCGCGGCATCGGCACGTCGATGGCCTTGGCGAGCACCTCTGCGTCGTAAAAGTCGTAGCCCTCGGTGTACGACGTCTGCGAGTGCTCGCTGTCGTGGCTCGTCTCGGAGATTGGCCCCGAGTCGAGGCGCCGGCGGGGGCTCTCCCTGAACGAGCCGTGGGCGGCCGGCCCGAGGTTGAGGCTCTCGGGCTCGACAATGGGCGTCAGCTTGCGGCCGTACTCGTATGCCTCGTGGTGACCCGTGGCGATGTCGTCGGCGGGCCGCGCCACGGGCGTCGGCACGTTGGACGTGCTCTCGATTTCCTCGGCCAGCAGCGATCGCGAGAGGAATCGGCCGTCGATGCTTCCCCACTGCGTCGACGGCCTTCGTGGGGTCTCTTCGCCACCGTGGGCGTCGGGCAGCCTCAGCCGAACCCG
>QFQP01000231.1 GCA_003243425.1 Archangium gephyra
AGAGGACGGCGGCGACACCTACCGTTGGGTGCCGCGCAATACCGCCAATGTGCTGCTCAGCACGCGTCTGCCCGCCTTCACGGCGCTCTCGTTCGGCGTCGGTGCCCGTTGGCAGAGCGAGATTTCGAACTACGAGAGCTACGTCCTGTCCGCGCCAGTGCGGCAAGACAGCTACACGCTGTTCAATGCTTTCGTGGGCTGGGACATCACCCCCGACCTGACGCTGCGTGCCAACGTCAACAACATCACCGACGAGAAGTACATCCAGAGCCTGTACTCGGTCAGCTATTACGGCCCACCCCGCCAGTACGCGCTCAGCCTGAACTGGCGCTTCTGAGGTGGCCGGCGGTCCGCGGCGTCCCCCGGCGCCGATGAGGCAGCGCATCCGTCGCCTCGTCGGACGGTCTGCGCTGGCGCTGTTCCTCGGCGCCGGCCCTGCGCACGCCGGCGACCGCGAGGACGTGCTGGCCCGCATCACCGAGTACATGGCGTACGAGGAGAGCGGGAACCTGGTCGCGCAGGGCGAGCTGATGCTGGACGAACGCAGCATGGTGTATCCGGGTGGACGCTCGCAGGGCAACAACCGCGAGGGCATGGCGCAGCAGCAGGCGGCGCAGGATGCCTTCGCGGCGGAGTTCCCCGGCGTGCACTACGCCTTCGAACTGCGCGACGTCGAGGTGCAGGTCTGGAATGCCGACAGCGCGCTGGCGATGTTCGAGACAGTGCCGACGCGGATCGTGCCGCCGTCGCTGCCGCCGGAAAAGGTGGCGAAGCTGGGCGCGCCGAAGATTCCGCTGATCGTCGCGGCCATGCTGGTCAAGCAGCAGGGTGCGTGGAAGATCGCGCACACCACCTTCGTGCCGCGCGACAAGGACTAGCGCCAGCGCCTGACGGTCGTGTCCATCGTCAGGCGCGTCGGCATCCCGTTCGATATCGACGTCAGCGTGTTTCCGCGTTTTCACCGGCCCAGCGCTGCATGCGGGTTGGCACGTGGCGCTTCAGTGCGGGGCGGCGGTCGATGGCGCGCCCGAGGCCCGCTGCATCACCGTCGCGCATGTAGGCGTCGAGGAACGCCAGGACCACATCATTGATCGTGGCCAGG
>QFQP01000232.1 GCA_003243425.1 Archangium gephyra
CGCGGCCCGAACAGTCGACGTGGTTCACGCTGGACGCGGCGACCGGCAAGCGGCTGAAGACCACGGTGTTTCCGTTCCGCAAGATGGACGACCCGGCCAGCGACGGCAAAGGCCGGCTGTTCGCACCGGCACGCAAAGACGGCATCGTGCTGGTGCTCGACGCCAGGACACTGAAGGAAACCGCGCGCTGGGCGGTCGGCTGCGCGGTCTCCAAGGTGCGCTACCAGGCCAGCACGCATCGCGTACTGGGCGCCTGTGCCACCGACACGCCGACGTTCTTCGCGCTCGACGCCGATACCGGTCGCATCGTATCCAGGCTGCCGATCGGCTATGGCCTCGATGGCTTCGCGATCGACGAAGTGCGGCACCGCATCGTCACCTCGAACTACGACGGTACGCTGACCGTGATCGATCAGGACGGCGCGGATGGCTTCGCCCTGCGCGGCACGGTGTCGACGCACATGGGCGCGCGGATGATGGCGATGGACGAGCGCGATGGCCGCCTGTTGGTGGTCAACGCGGCCTTCACCAACACCGCGCCGAACGCGAAGGGCGAGACGACGAAGACCTACCATCCCGACAGTTTCGTCGTGTTGACCTACGCACCGAAGTAACGGCGATGGCGGCTCAGCCGCCACCCACCATCAGCGCGACATCGCCGCCGGCCGCGGCAGTGTTCACGCTGACCGAGGATTCGGCACAGAAGTGCGACAGGTACAGCGGCCCGCCCGCCTTGGGTCCAGTCCCCGAAAGGCCTTCGCCACCGAACGGTTGCAGGCCGACGACCGCGCCGATCATGTTGCGGTTGATGTAGAGGTTGCCCGCGTGCGCGGCACCCGCGATGGCTTCGGCACGCGTATCGATGCGGGTCTGCACGCCGAGCGTGAGGCCGTAGCCCAGCGCGTCGATCCGTTCGACCAGCGCCATGACGTCGCCGCGCCAGCGCATGACCTGCAGCACCGGGCCGAAGATTTCTTCGGTGGCGTCCTCCAGTGCCGCGATCTCGAAGACGACCGGTGCCACGTAGGCCGCGGATGCGGCGTCATCGGGCAAGGGCGCCCGCGCGATCAGCGTCGCACGGGTCTCCAGTGCGGTGATCTG
>QFQP01000233.1 GCA_003243425.1 Archangium gephyra
GTCCTTCGGATCACGGCTGTGCTTCAGGAAGAGGCTCGCCAGTTGCAGGCCCACGCCCCAGCCTTCGGTATGCCGGACCAGCAGGTCGAGTTCGCGCGGCGCCAGTTCCAGCCCGTGTGTGCGATGGAGGAAGGCCTGTGCCTCGCTCGGACTGAACGTCAGGTCGTTGGCACCCAGCTCGCGCACGCGATTGCTCGCGCGGTAGCGGGCGATGGGCAGGGCCGGCAGCACGCGGCTGGCGATCACGACATGCAGCCGGGGCGACGCGTATTCGATCAGGTGATGGACGAGGTCGTTGATGCCCGGCGTTTCCGCCAGGTAGTAGTCGTCGAAGAACAGCACGCGATGGTCTTCGAGTTTTTCCAGGTCGTTGGCGAGCCTGATGGTCAGCTCGCCGACATCGAGCGTCTCGCCGCGGCCTTCCACGAAGCTCTCGGTGGCTGCTGAAACGACGGGCTGGCCGCGGTTGAGGGCGGCGATCAGGTGGCGGACGAACGTGAAGGGGTCCTGGTCGTTGCGATCGAGCGACAGCCACACCGCGTTCGCGCCCAGCCTGGCGTGGAACTGCGCGACGAGGGTGGTCTTGCCGAAGCCTGCCGCGGCGATCACCAGCACCACCTTGGGCAGGGAATCGAGGAGGGGAAGTGTCAGGCGCGGACGATCGATGGCGTCCGCCAGGTGCGTCGGAGGCCTGAACTTGGTGGACAGGATGTGCGATGCGGTGGGCGCCATGGAATGCTTCCTTCGCGACGTGCAACGGGACGCCGGCGGGCTGCCATGAAGTCGTCCCGCGCTTCGCGCGCCCTGCTGTGTCGTGCGCTGTCCGTGCCCGTGTGCGTGGCGAACAGCGGTGGCGGCGACGGAGGAACTTTACGCCTGCTGCGTCTACCGCCCGTCTTGTGTGACTTCATATTTGGAAAGTGACAGGACGGGCGCAGGGGACGCATGCGCCGTCCGTTCGGACGGTGACCTTCCGCCAACGTCGTCGCAGATTTGTCGGCACCTGCTCACACCCGACACAGGCCAGGAGGACATCATGGAACGCATCGAAACCACCTCATGTCATGCGAAGCCGGACCGTGCCGCGGCCGCGCGG
>QFQP01000234.1 GCA_003243425.1 Archangium gephyra
GAGATCTGCGTGGTTCCCGAACGCTATGAATTCAGACTGACCATTGGCGGGCCGCTGGCGATCACCTCCGCGATCGAACGTGCAGCCCGCCCTCACCATACAACCAGGAGAGCGAGACCGTGAGACTCACCGCGGAAGAACAGGACATGCTCGACGGCAAGCAGGGCGAGGCCGTCCGCGAAGCGATCGCCTATCAGCGCCAAGTCGGCGAATTCTGGGGTGCGGAACGCTTCGTGCCCATTACCAATGCGCACATGATGGGCGACATCGAGGTGATGGGCGACGGGGGGCTGGGGTTCCTGCGCGGTGCGTGCGAAAAGCGCGCGCACTGCCGCGTCCCGATCACCACGAACGCCCGCTGCTTCGATTTCGCTTTCGCCGGCAAGCTCGGGCAGGACCTGGGCGAGGCGGAGAAGGAGAAAACGATCATCCGCGCCTTGCAGGACATGAACGTGATCACCACCGACACGTGCATCAACTACCAGACGGTATATCAGCCGCACCTGGGCGAGCACGTCGCGTGGGGCGACACCGGCACGGTGATCTATGCGAACTCGGTGTTCGGCGCGCGCTCGAACTTCGAGGGCGGCCCCGCAGCGCTCGCCGCCGCGATCACGGGCCGCACGCCGGAGTACGGTTTCCACCTCGACAAGCACCGCAAGGGCACGCTCGTCGTGCGCCTCGAAGCGCGGCTCGACGACCTTGCCGACTGGGGCGCGGTGGGCAAGATCGTCGGCGAAAAGCATCAAAATTACTATGCCGTGCCGGTGTTCACCAGCGTCAAGCGCACGCCGCTCGCCGACGAGCTGAAACATCTCGGGGCGGCGCTCGCAAGTTACGGCTCGATGGCGATGTTCCACATGGTAGGCGTGACGCCGGAGGCACCGACCCTGGAGGTTGCGCTCGGCGGCAACCGCCCGGTCGACGAGATCGTGATCACCGATGCGGACATCGAGCGCGTCTACGCTTCCTACGATCTCAAGGATCGCAGCTGCAACCTGGTCGTGTTCTCGGGCCCGCAGCTCTCGCTGATCGAGTTCAAGCTGCTGGCGGAGAAATTCGCCGGCAGCAAGGTGCATCCGGGCACGCAGGTATT
>QFQP01000235.1 GCA_003243425.1 Archangium gephyra
CCCAGCCGACGGGCGCCTTCGGCGTCCACGTCGACCCGCTCACGCGTGCGGATCTGCACGTCCTGGCTGAGCGACAGCGTGATAGTGCTGAACGCCACGCGGTCTTCGAACTCCTTCTGTGCGATCACCGCCTCATCGCGACTCGTGCGTGCGTCGCCCCGCGCCTGGATGGCGTCCGCCTTGTCGCCCAGTTTTCCGCCCGCCTGCACGGCAGCGCCAAGCTCCTGCTGTGCATCCTGCGCGCGTTGCCGCGCGAGTTGCTGGCGCAACAGGTCGAACTGCGCGTCGCGTGCGTTGAAGTTGCGGCTGTCGAGGAATTCCGTCTGCGACGCAATGGCGCGCAGGAACACCTGCGTGCGCTCGCTGGGCACGCGCACCATCAACGCGCCCTGCAGCCGGTACTCGGCAAGCTCCAGCCGCTTGCCATTGCCGATCGACCGGCTCTGCACGCGCTGCACCTGTGCCTGGATGTCGTTGTCGACGACGAATCCACCCTGCTTCGCGACCTCGTCCTCGATCGCCAGCGCCGTGCGGTAGACGTCCTTGACCTGGAAGTCCGCCGCGGCGGTACGGATGAAGCGGCGTTGCGGATCGGTCTGCACCAGGGCATCGGATGTCAATTGCGAGGGCGACACGCCCGGCACTTCCACGCTTTTCTGCAATGCCGGTGCCGGTGCCGGTGCCGGTGCCGCCGCATCGGCCGCTACCTCTGCCATGGCAGGCTCGGACGCGGACGCCATCTCGGCGTCGGCGGGCGCCATTTCGTGTTTGCTGCACGACACCGCCAACACCGAGAGGATCAAGACGGGGACAACGCGATACATCCTTGGCCTGCGCATGGAAGCTCCGAACGGAAGGGTGATGGCCGACAGGCCGGCCAGACGTCCAACGCACGGCGCCGCCCACCGGGGTTGGCCGACATCATTCCACGCCGGGGCGGCTCGTGGCAGGCCGACACCCATGTGACAATCGGATCGCCTCACTCGCGGTGACGTCCGATGAATCGACTCCTTCGCATTTCACTGCTCCTCTTCGCGCTGGCTTCCACGGCCGCGCACGCGAAGACCCCCTTGGCGAGGGGAACGGGAGGTGCTG
>QFQP01000236.1 GCA_003243425.1 Archangium gephyra
GTTTCGCCGCCCGCAGCGCCAGCGGTGAGTGGCGGGCGATGGTCGCCGCCAGCTTCAGGGCATATTCATCAGAGAGGTTCGCCGGGTGAATACCGCTCACCAGCCCAGCCTGCTGTGCGCGTTTGGCATCAATGCTTTCGCCGCTCAGCACCATCCGGCTCGCCAGCGCTTTGCCAACACTGCGAATAAGACGCTGCGTACCGCCTGCGCCCGGCATGGTACCGAGGGTAATTTCCGGCAGACCAAAGCGGGCGTTATCGCCGGCAATCACCAGGTCACACAGCAGCGTCAGCTCGCAGCCCGCGCCCAGCGCGTAGCCGTTCACCACCGCAATCAGCGGCTTGTTGAAGGCGTCAATACGCGCCCACAGACGCGGACGAATATCGTCGAAGGTGGCGGGCAGATCTTTTTCCGCCATTTCGTTGAGATCGGCACCCGCTGCAAAATAACGCGGGTTGCCGCTAATCACGCACACGCTTACGCTGGCGTCTGCCGCCGCGCTTTCCAGCGCATCAGCCAGTTGCGTAAGCAGCGCGTTATTGAGAGCATTGCGCGCCTGCGGGCGGTTCAGCGTCAGCTGCAGCACGCGGTCATGACGGGTAATCAGCAGTTCGCTCATGCCATCCCCCGCGCGTCAAAATCGACCACCACGTCGCCGCTTTTTGGCAGCGCCTGGCAGCTCAGCACGTATCCCGCCGCCACTTCATCGGCTTCGAGGCTGTAGTTAGCGGCCATCGCCACTTCACCCTGCACCACCTTGCATTTGCAGGTGGCGCACACGCCGCCTTTACAGGCGAACGGCAGGTCCGCGCCCTGACGCAGCGCGGCGTCGAGGATACTGTCGTCTTCGGCAGAGAGCGCAATCAGGCGGTCGCGGCCATCCTGGCGAATCGTCACCGTGCGGCCTTCTGCCTGCACGCCGGTCGCGCGCTTCACGCTGGTTCCCGGCGTATTAAAGCGCTCAAGGTGAATGGCTTTTTCCGGCACGCCCAGTTCGCGCAGCGCCGCTTCGGCGTCGTCCATCATCGCCGACGGGCCGCAGATAAACGCATCATCAAAACGGCTGAAATCAAGCAGCGTTTTGCCCAGCGCAT
>QFQP01000237.1 GCA_003243425.1 Archangium gephyra
AGGCGCGGCGCATCGGCGTCGACGCCGTGCTCGGCCTCCAGCGCCCAAGTGACGTGGTACGGCATATGGATGCCCCACCCGCCCAAGGCGAGCACGGGTTCGATATCCGATCGCAACGAATTGCCGATCATCGCGAAGTGCGAAGGCGTTACGTCCAGTTCGCGCAGCACGCGCGCGTACGTGGCCTCGTCCTTCTCCGAGACGACCTCGATGCGGTGGAACAGGTCGGTCAGGCCCGATTGCGCGATCTTGGCTTCCTGATGGAACAGGTCGCCCTTGGTGATGAGCACGATCTCGTGGTCGGCAGCAATCTGCTTGACCGCATCACGGATGCCGGGCAGCAGCTCCACCGGATGCTGCAGGGTAGCGCGTCCGATCTCGATCACCCGGTGCAGGTCGCGCGCGCTGATGCGCTCGTCGGTCACCTGGATCGCGGTTTCCAGCATCGACAGCGTCATGCCCTTCACGCCGTAGCCGAAGATCTTCAGGTTGCGCCGCTCGACGTCCAGCAGATGCTGGTGCGTGCGCGCATCGGCAAGATCCACATAGGCGCCCAGGATGCTTTCGAAGTCCGCTTCCGCCTGTCGGTAGTAGTCCTCGCTCTTCCAGAGCGTGTCGTCCCCGTCGAAACCAACCCATCGGATGCGCGCCATTGGAACCCTTGCCTTCTGCCTGCACGAAGGCCGCGAAGCATAACAGTCGTTCCGACGGCGCATGAAAAACGGCCACCCCCTTACAGGGTGACCGTCGTGTGGCTGGCGAGCGCGGACGGGTCCTCGATCAACCGCCCGAGCTGTGGGGCGGTGCCGTGCCATCGGCGGGCGGTGGCGTGGTTTCCGGTGCGTTCGGGTTGGCCGGTGGCGGCAGCGTTGAATCGGTGGGCGGTGCCGACGGATCCGTCGGCGAAGGTGCCGGCGGTGTCATGTTGTCGGTCGGTGGCGCGGTCTCCACCGGTTCGGGCGCGCTCGGCGGCGGCGTGTCTTCCGGCTTCGGTCCGCAGGCCGTCATCAGGGCCGCACTGGCCAAGGCAAGTCCGAGGCTCAGCGCCAGCGGAGAGTTGGATAACTTCTTCATGGTTTTTCTCCTTGC
>QFQP01000238.1 GCA_003243425.1 Archangium gephyra
GAAGGTACTCCGCGCTGAAGGCCATGTAACCAGCCTGAGCTGGACGCCACAGGGGCAACCAGAAAGTTACCGGGAGGGGTTCAGCAATCCGGTTCGCTGGCAGTATGACCGTTGCGGGCGTCTGAGCGTGGTAACCGATCCGCTGGGCCATACTGTCCGGCGTGAATACGATGAACGTAACTGGCTGACACGCTAGTATAACGAAAATGGCGAAATGTACCGGTTTATCCGGGGCGTGAATGATCGTCTGTACGAAGAGCAGGGGCTGGATGGTGTCATCACCCGCTACGAATACGATGAGTGTGATCGTGTTATCAGCAAAACCTGGGCAGCCGGAACACCGGATGCGCTGGTACATTCCTGGCAGTATGATCCTGCGGGGAACGTGACGGAGAAACGGACACAGGATGGACGCACGGTATACCATTATTCGACCACGGGTAACCTGACAGAGGTACTGTTTTATCCGGCAGGTCATGATGAGTCAGGGGAAGCACTGCCCCCCCGAAAGGTGAAACTGAGTTATGACCGGCTGGGGCGACTGACGGCAGAAGAAAACAACACAGGGCGGGTAAGCTATGAACTGGATGCACTGGGCAATCGCACCGTGGTGCAGCTACCGGATGGCCGCCATCTGAAGACGTTGTACTATGGCAGCGGACATGCACTGAGTATCAGCCTGGACGACAGGCTGCTCACTGAATTCAGTCGTGATAACCTGCACCGTGAAATCAGCCGCACGCAGGGAGGGAGCCTGACGATGCGGACCCGGTATGACAGGCTGGGGCGACCGGAACGCCGGGAAATTTACCGCCAGGAAGAGTCGATGCGCCCGGCAGAAGCGTGGCACTGGCAATACGACAGCCGCCATAATCTGCTGAGTGAAACGCAAATCTGCGATTACCGCTATCAGGGTTACAGTTATGATGAGGCAGACCATATTCTGCGGCAGGACACCAGTTTCAGGGGGAGCAGTCACTGGCAGTATGACGCGGCGGGGAACCAGCTGGAGACCTCGCAGTCAGGGCAGGCGCTGAAGCATAATCAGCAGCATCAGCTCCGGCAGAAAGCCTGCGTTTATGATG
>QFQP01000239.1 GCA_003243425.1 Archangium gephyra
GCTGGTCGACGCGCACCTGACCTATCGTTGGGATCGCTCTGCATCGAGCTGGGAGGTGTTCCTGGATGGCAGCAACCTGACCGACGAGGAAACCCGTCCACACACCTCGCTGCTTCGCAACTACGCGCCTTTGCCGGGTCGCGGCGTGGCGTTCGGCATCCGCGCGTACTTCTGATCCATCGCTGAGCTCCTCCCCCGGGGCGGCTGGCCGGCATGGCAGCCGCCCTTCTTGACAGCAATTATGTGTATATACACATAATTGACCGAACACCCTCCTGCGCTCCCCATGACGCCGCCTGTCGCCTCCGTCACGCCCAGCCTGTGCACCTGTTTCCGCCTGCGCCGCGCCAGTCGCCGGGTGACCCAGGTGTACGACCACGAACTTGCTGCCGTCGGGCTGAGCCTCAATCAGTACTCCATCCTGCGTCGCGCCGAGCGTGAGTCGCGCGTGCTCGGCGAACTCGCCGTCGAACTGGGCATGGACCGCACCACGCTCACCCGCAATCTGTCGCCGTTGCTGGACGCGGGCTTGGTAGAAGCCGTCCGGGGACACGACGCGCGCAGACGCATGATCACGCTCACCCCCGAGGGCCGCGGCCGGCTTTCAGCCGCGAAACCACGTTGGCAACGGGCACAGAAGATCATTGATGCGATGCTCGGTGAGGCTGTCATCCAGCGACTGCACCAGGATCTTGATCATCTCGACGCCCTCTTGCGCCAGCATCTGGGAGAAGCCGCGTGAACGCCAACACCACCACTGCCGCGCCGCGCATACACTGGGGCCTGTTGCTGGCGGCTGCGGCCACGCTGACGATCACCATGGGCGCACGCCAGACGACCGGCCTGTTCGTTTCACCGATCCACCAGCAGACCGGCATCGGCATTGCCGCGATCAGCTTCGCACTGGCGATCGGCCAGTTCACCTGGGGTGCGGTGCAACCGATCTTCGGCGCGATCGCCGACAAACGCGGCTCCACCGGTGTGCTCGTGCTAGGCGCGGTGTTGCTGTCGCTGGGCCTGGCGCTGACGCCGCACCTGACTTCTCCGTGGGGTCTGACGTTCACCCTTGGACTGCTGACC
>QFQP01000240.1 GCA_003243425.1 Archangium gephyra
GGCAGCGGCACACTACATTAAGTCGGAGTGCGTTAGTTATGGCTAAAACATCAATGAAATCGACGGCCCTGGAATCACGCGTATCGCTTCATGAACATGGCGCCGCCGCCTGGCTTGGACAATTAACCACCCGTTACGGCCTGCCCGTGATCTGTGTGGTGCTGGTTATCGTTTTTTCGCTGACGACACCTTCATTCGCTTCACTGCTGACCTTACAGGCCATTCTCGACAGTAAATCGAAAATAGCCCTGCTGGCGCTGGCGGCAACCATCCCGATGATCGTCGGGAAAATCGACCTTAACGTCGGCTTTGGCATCGTGCTCTGGCACATCCTCGCCATCACGTTGCAGGTGGAATATGGCTTTTCCTGGCCGGTGGCCGTGGCGATCGTGCTGCTGCTCTCCGCGCTGTATGGCTTGCTGAACGGCATTCTGGTGACGCTGGCGGATATCGACAGCTTCGTGGCCACGCTCGGTTCCGGCACCGTGCTCTACGCCATCGCACTCTGGCACTCCGGCGGACGGCAGATTGTCGGCGATTTACCGGACGCCTTTATTGCCCTGCACCACTCCGACCTGTTTGGCATTCCGGTGGTGGCTTTTTATGTCCTGTTCGCCGCCGTGGTGCTGTGGATCATCACCGAGCACACCCCGATTGGTCGCTGCATGTATGCGGTGGGCGGTAACCCGGTCGCGGCGGCGCTCAACGGTATTGCCGTTAACCGTTACACCATCGGCGCGTTTATCGCCTCCAGCACCTTAACCGGGTTTACCGGGGTGATCATCGCCGCTGAACAGGGTGTCGGTCAGGCCAGCGTCGGCATGGACTATCTGTTGCCTGCCCTTGTGGGGGCATTCCTTGGCAGTACCACTATTCGTCCGGGCAGGGTGAACGTCTGGGGCACGGTGGTTGGGATTGCGGTACTGGCGATTGGTATCGCCGGGATTCAGCAGTTTGGCGGCGCCTTCTGGGTCGAGCCGCTGTTTAACGGTGCGACGCTCCTGTTGTCGATTACCCTGGCCGGTTATGCACAGCGCCGCCGGGCATTAAATAAAAAACTGGTGCAGCGTGCTCAAACGA
>QFQP01000241.1 GCA_003243425.1 Archangium gephyra
GAAGTGGCGCGGGCGACCGACGACGCGATCCGGTTCGAACACCTGCACCGGCACGCGCGTGCCACAGGCCTCCGACAGCATGTTGACCGACTCCGGCGTGCAGACGATGCGGTCGGCCCACGCCAGCAGGCCAGCGTAAGGATTCGGGCCATCGGACGGATCGCACCACAGGAGCGTATGCGGCCGTTGCGCCCCGCGTTGGCGCACGGCGTCGATCACGGCGGGCGGCGTGCGTCGTGAGGTGGTGACCAGCAGGCTGCCATCCGCCGTCATGTCGTCGAGCATGATCGCGAGCCGTGCGAACGCGTCGGCATCGAACCGGTAGTGCGCACTGTCACCGCCAAGCAGCACGGCCGTGCGCGGCGATGGCAGGGCGGCGAGCGTGGAAAATGTCGTGCGTGCGTCGGCCAGCCACGCATCGTCGACAGGATTCAGGCTACCGAGCAGGGTGAGCACGTTCGGGCCGGTGAGCCCGTCGTGCTCCGGCGCGACGACGAGATCCCAGTGCGACGGATCGATGCGCGGGTCGAGGATCTGCACGCTGCGGCTGCCGCGCGCACGCAACAGCCGCGTGGCCAGCGCCGCCTGGCGACCACAGCCGATGGCCAGGGCGGGTGGCCGCCGCTGCAGTTGATCGAAGGCCGGTCCGAGACCGTGCGTCGCGCCCGGCAGCAGGCGCGGTGCCAGCCAGCGCCACGGCGCACGCGGTGCGAGCACCACCTCGCGCGCCTCGCCGCCGAGTGCACGCGCCAACGACTGCGCCTGGCGTACGTTGCCGGCGTTGCCATCGGTCAGCGTGCAGAGACCGCAGGAATCGGACTGGAGGGGGCTTGTTTGTTCCACCTGTTAAAACAATCCGTTCCGGGTCGATTGGATATTGCCATGGTCAGGACACTCTACACTGCCCGTCCGATGCGCCGGCCCGTGCCGCCGCGACGTGCTTCCCTTCCTCGCGACAGGTAACCCATGTCCCACGCCCTCGACGCTGCCTCGCTCGACCAGCTGTTCCGCACCGCCCGCACCTACAACGCTTTCACCGGCGAGGTCGGTGACGACACCCTGCGCCAGTTGT
>QFQP01000242.1 GCA_003243425.1 Archangium gephyra
GCTTGCGGATGTCGGGGCGCAGCACCTTGACCACGACCTCGCGCCCGCCGGGCAGCGTGGCCGCGTGCACCTGCGCGATGGAGGCGGACGCCAGCGGCGTGGTGTCGAACTGCTCGAACGCCTCGTGGATCGGACGGCCGAGCTCCTGTTCCACCAGCGCGCGTGCGACATCGCCGTCGAACGGCGCGACGCGGTCCTGCAGCAGGGTCAGTTCTTCGGCGATGTCGGGTGGAATCAGGTCGCGCCGGGTGGACAGGATCTGCCCGAACTTGACGAAGATCGGGCCCAGTTCCTGCAGCGCCAGGCGAAGGCGCGCACCGCGCGGCTGTGAGGCGATCTCGGCCGAGGCACGCGGCACGAACGTGCGACCCAGCCGCAGCCAGCGCTCGACCGGCGTGCCGTCGAGCAGGTCGTCGAGGCGATAACGCAGCAACACACGGCCGATGCGGCTGGCCCGCAACACCGACTTCATGCGCGGTGCTCCACGCGCGCGGCCAGGCGGCCGACGCGCACGGCCACGCGCTCGACGTCGTCGCGGATCGCATCGACGTCGTCATGGAAGGCGTTGAGTTCGTCGCGGCCGACGACGTCGCGCGACTCTTCGGTGACGTACTCGGCAGCGCTTTCGGCGACGTTGCCGGCGGCAGTGCGGGCCTGCTGCAGGCCACCGCGCACGGCGTTGGCGATCTGCACGCCGATCACGTCGCCGAACACGCGGGTCAACGGCAGCGACCAGTCGGGATCGAAGCGGGTGGCAAGGGTCTGCAGGCGGCGCGCGAGGTCGGCGTCGCCGGACACCTTGACCTTGCCGACCGGCCTGGCGTGGTCACGACGGAAGAACGGCAGTTGCCCGAGCAGGCCGCCCAGCGTGCTGCGCACGGCGAGGTCGGCTTCCAGCACTTCGCTGGCCGGCCCCACCTGCAGCCGGCCACCGCCCACCATGATGTCCATCGCCAACGGCGGTGCATCGACCTTCAACTGGATGCGACGACCTTCCAGCGGCAGCAAGGCCGCAGCGGTGTCGGGATCAAGCGCAAGCGCCTGGTTGAGTGCGGCTTCCAGTGCGC
>QFQP01000243.1 GCA_003243425.1 Archangium gephyra
CGGTGACGTTGCCCTGTCCGCGCAGCGCGGCATTGAGCTGCGGCAGCGTCTCGCAGGCCTGCTCCAGCAGCACTTCGACCGCGTGGCTCGGCGCGCGCGTGCGGTCGAGCACGCGGTTGAGCATGTTCTCGACCTTCCAGCTGAACTCGCCGAGCGTCTTGGCGCCCACCAGGCGACCGCTGCCCTTCAGCGTGTGGAACACGCGGCGGATCGGCCGCAGGCGCTCCAGGTCTTCGGTGTTGCTGCGCCAGGCCGGCAGCAACTGCCGCAGGTTGACGATCTCTTCGTCGAACTCCTCGAGGAACACCTCGCGGATGTCGTCGTCGATGTCGGTGCTGTCGCCGTCGAACCCGCCCATGACGGCGGACGGCACGGCGGCCGCGGCCGCGGCGATCTCGTGGCGCAGGTCGGGCAGCGCATCGGTTTCGACCAGCGGCGCGGGCGCCTCGGCCTCCACCGGCACGTCGATCGCCGTGGTGTCGACCGTGTCGACCGTCGTATCGATGGCGCTGCTGTCGCCAGCGTCGGTCGGCAGGTCGAATGCAGGCGTCTCCGCCTCGATCGTCGCCGGCGACGCGATGCCTTCTTCCTCGAAACCCACCGGATCGAACGGATTCGCGCCGGCGCTCGACGGCGGCGGCGTGGCATCGAGCGGTTCGAGCGAAAGCGCGCCGAACGATACCGGTGCGGGTGCTTCGGCGACGGGTTCGGAGGCGGCTTCGACGACGGGTGTCGGTACGGCCACCGGCGCCTCGGCGCCGGGCGCTTCCACCGGCGCGACGGCTTCCGCCGGCAGCGGCCAGTAACGCCGCGCGTCCAGGCTGCCGCGGGTGATCTCGAGGATATCCTCGCGGTTGGGGCGCCGCTCGCGCAGCGCCTCCAGGTAGTACTCCAGGCTGGCCATCGCGTCGGCCAGGGTGTCCAGCTACTGGCCGCCGGGCACGCGCTTCTTGCCGATCAGTTCGCCACTGACGTAGCGCTGTACGCCGATGACGTAGTCGCCAGCCTGGCCGAGCTCGAGCATGCGCAGCGCGCCTGCCACTTCGTCCAGCAGGCGCGGGAC
>QFQP01000042.1 GCA_003243425.1 Archangium gephyra
CCGGTCGCAGAGCCGCCTCCAGTCGCAGCGCCACCGCCGGTCGCAGAGCCGCCGCCGGTCGCAGAGCCGCCTCCAGTCGATGAACCGCCGCCGGTCGCAGAGCCGCCGCCCGTCGCAAGACCGCCGCCGGTCGCGGAGCCGCCACCAGTCGCGGAGCCGCCGCCTGTAGCCGATCCACCGCCGGTCGCAGAACCGCCACCGATCGCCGATCCACCGCCGGTCGCCGATCCACCGCCGGTTGCTGAGCCGCCGCCGGTTGCTGAGCCGCCGCCGGTTGCTGAGCCGCCGCCGATCGCTGAGCCGCCGCCGATCGCTGAGCCGCCACCGGTTGCTGAACCGCCACCAGTCGCTGAACCGCCGCCAGTTGCAGAGCCACCGCCCGACGCGGAGCCGCCACCAGTCGCGGAGCCACCACCAGTCGCTGAACCGCCGCCAGTTGCAGAGCCACCGCCGGTCGCTGAACCGCCGCCAGTTGCAGAGCCACCGCCGGTCGCAAAGCCGCCGCCGGTCGCAGAACCGCCGCCGGTCGCAGAACCGCCGCCGGCCGCCGAACCGCCGCCGGCCGCCGAACCGCCGCCCATCGCCGAACCTCCGCCCGTCGCCGAACCACCGCCCGTCGCCGAACCACCGCCCGTCGCCGAACCACCGCCCGTCGCCGAACCACCGCCGGTGCCCGAGCCGCCCCCAGCCGGACCTCCATCCATCGATCCAGCATCCGGTGCGCCGGCATCAGGACTTCCCGCGTCGGGAGTCCCTGCGTCCGGGACGCCCGCGTCGACCGACCAACCGCCGTCACTCCCACCGTCGGTTCCGCCCGCGCCCATGCACGGCGCCACTTCACTCAACACCACGCGCACGACTGTCGGCCCCAACAGCGCCGCACCGCGATCGATCGACAACGTGGCGCTCAGGGCACTGACGACATCTCCCGCCGACAATGCCGTCGTGCAGCGCGCAAACACGTATTTCGTCCCGCCCAGGCCGAGCAGTCGCGCGTCGCCCTCGTACGAGCACGTCGTGGTCGTCCCATTGCTCAGCGTGAGCGCGAGCGTCGCTTCGTAATTCCCGGAACCTCCGAGCGTCACCGGCAGCGTCGCAGGGATCGCGAACCGCATCGCTGGCGTGAACGTCGCAGTCGCATCGCTGCGAGACGGCGGCAGATATGCGCGGCGCGCCTCGAGCTCCGGCGCGCGACACACGCCCACCGGAGGCACCACACCACCATCAGTCACACCCGCGTCAGCAAAGCCGGCGTCCGTCGGCCCGCATGGACTGGCTTCATCGAGCACCACCCGCACCTTCGTGGGGCCGCTCGTCACCGAGCCCCGATCGATCGACACGGTCACGCTGCTCGCTTCGACGATGGCGCCAGCCGACAGCGGGGTGCTGCAGGTCTTCAGCTCGTACTTCGTGCCCCGTTGGAGCAGCGGAATTCGTGCGTCGCCCTGGTACGTGCAGGTGACGGTGCCGCTGTTCGGCGTGGCGAACGACAGCGTGGCGTTCTGATCGGCCGAACCGCCGCTGGTCACCGGCAGTATCGCCGGCAGCGCAAACCGCATCGGCGTCGCGAACGTCGCCGTTCCATTCTGCTGCGAGGCGGGCAGGTAGCTGCGCGTCGCCTCCAGCACGATTTGACGACAGGCGACCAACGCCTCGCGCGAGGTGCCGATGCGTTCTCCACCTTGCTCCGCTGCGCCATCGCTGCACGCGCCCAACACCAGCGCCAGCGCCACAAGCCCGCCCCGAATCCCCTTCACCGCTCCTCCTTCCGAGGCGCCGCCTTCAACTTCTCAAGCGCGCCATCGACCCGCTTCACCTGCACCGACCCCTCGAGCCCATCGACCAACGACTTCAACTTCTCGTCGCGCAGCCGCGCTTCCAGCGTGCCCCGCGCCTCTTCGAACGAAGGCTTCACGGTCGTCACCCGCGAGAGCGCTTTGAGCACGTGAAAGCCGAACGGCGTCTGCACCGGGCGGCTGAAAGCGCCGGGCTCCAGCGTCGCCGCCATCTCGAAGATCGCCGTTTCCACACGCCCCTCGCGCACCACGCCGAGCGCGCCGCCGTTTTCCCGCGTCGCGGGATCTTCCGAGAACTTCTTCGCGAGTTCGTCGAACGATTCGCCGTCGAGCAACTTCGCCCACACCGCGGTCGCCTTGCTCTGTGCGAGCTGCGTGTTCTCGGTGGTGACGGGCGTGGGAATGGCGATGAAGATGTGGGCAAGTTCGACCTGCTTCGTCTCCAGCCGCGTGTCGGTGTCGTAGGCCGCGCGCAGCTCTTTGTCCGACGGCAGGCCGGCCTCGGCATCGAGCAGCGCCTGCGAGAGCACCGCACGTTGCGCCGCCTTCAGTCGGGCGCGCACGTCGGCTCGCTCGTCGAGCTCCCGCGCTTCGGCGGTCGCGGCGAGGCGTTCATCGGCGATCAACGAATCGAGCGCTTCTTCCGCGGACAGCTTCCGCTCGCGTTGGCGCAGTTCGACGTCACCGATGGTGATGTTGCGACCACCGACCTCTGCGACGACATCGGCCGGGCGGCACGCAGCCAGCAACGGCAACAGGAAGGCGAGGTACTTCATGGCACCAGCTCCGAATGGGAGTCGATTTCGTAGATGGGCGCGTTGATCTGGTTCGTCGTACTGGCGCGCGCGCCACCGATGAGGCGGAAGATGTCGAGGTTCAAGGTTCCGCCGTTCTCGAGCGGAATCAGCGTGGGCTGACCTGTGCCGGGGCTCGTCACGCCGCGGTTGATGCGGAGCTCGCCCAGCGTCTGCGCCGACGACTTGAGGAACGCGGTACCAGCGCCAGCGGTGTCTCCGTGCGGCGCTGCGTTCAGGCTCATGAGGTTGAAGGTGGTGTTGGTGTCGTAGACGAGCGCGATGCGACCGCCGCCGCCGAACGGCGCCGCCGAGCCGCCGCGCGCGCTGATGAAGCCGCCACCGGAGATGGAGCCGTTCACGGTGATGTACGCCGAGCCGCCGGCGCCCGAGGTCGCGCCGCTGCCGCCGTTCGCCCCGTCGACCAGAACGGCGCCGTCGAGCACCAGCGAGTCGGTGATCAGGCGCAGCGCGCCGCCGCCGTTGCCGCCGATGTTCGCGCCGCTCGCCGAGCCACCAGCGCCGGGCAGCAGCGGCGCTCTGAAGTCACCGTACGTCACGCCACGCGTCGCGAACGAGCCGTGACCGCCGTGGCTGCCGCCCGCGTTGATGGCGGTGAAGCCGTTGAAGGAGAGGCCGCGCGAGTCGGTGTTCGAGCCGCTGAGGCCACCAGCGAAGCCCTTGCCGGTGAGGTTGATGGAGCTGCCGGGGCCGATGTTCGTGGCGCCCGCCACGTCGAGCGTGAGCACCGGCGAACTCGTGGTGAGCGTCGAACTGCTCGACAGAGACAGCGATGAGAGGGCGATGGGAGAAGGCGTGTTGAAGGAGTGGGAGCCGCCGGTCAAAGAGAGCGCAATGCCGGAGGGGAAGCTCCAGGGGCGCGTGAAGGTGGTGATGCCCCAGAGCGTGACTGAGGTCGCAGCCGGAGTGGCGACGATGCCGTTGAAGACCACGTTGCCGTTGGCAACGGTGAAGGTCGAACCGGTGACGCTCAAGTCGCCATCGACGGCGACGGTGGCGTAGCTGGAGACGGTGAAGGCATCGAAGGAGCCGCCCGCCAGCACGGTGGGGTGCGTCAAGGGCCACAAGCTGCCGTTGGTGATGCGGAGTTCGCCGTGCGTCTGGGTAGATGACTTGGTGAAGACGGTGCCCGCGCCAGCGTCGTAGGCCGCGCGGGCGTAGAGCCTGGCGAGGTCGAAGTTGGTGACCGAGCCATAGCGGAGCGCGATGCGACCGCCACCGCCGTGGCCGAAGTTGGGCGAGTCGCTGTGGGCGCCGAGGGCGTCGATGAGGCCACCACCCGAGAGCTGGCCTGTGACGGTGACGTTGACGGAGCCGCCAGCACCGCCACCGCCTGACGCTGAATTGGCGCCGTTGGCGTAGATGGCGCCGTCGAGCACGAGATTCGCCGTGGTGAGGAGGACGACGCCGCCGCCGTTGCCGCCGGGGACGGTGCCGAACGACGAGCCGCCCGCGCCCGGAAGCGTGGGGTTGCGGAGGTCGTCGTAGGTGGCGCCAGACGTCGCGTGGAGGCCATGCCCACCGTGGCTGCCGCCCGCGTTGACGGCGGTGAAGCCGTTGAAGGCGAGACCGCGCGGGTCAGCGTTGGTAGCCGCCAGACCCCCGAGGTAGCCGAGCCCATTCACGTTGATCGCCGAGCCGACGTTGATCGTCGTGGTGCCCGTTACCGTTACTTCGAGTCGCGACCCCTCCGAGTGATTGAGCAGTGCGCCATTGGTCAGCGTCAAACTGCTGAAGGTGTGCGCGCCGTCGATGGTGAACGTGCCACTGTCGATGAGCAGGTCAGTGCCGTCTCGCGAGAAGTCGTCCGCCGCGATGTAGCGGTCCCCCGTGGTGGGAACGGTGATGGTGCGCGTGCCCGACGCCCCGAGCGCGTCGACGGCGGAGAGCTGCACTTCCACCATGCCCTGCGCCGAAGCTGTGTACGAGCCGACCAGATACTCGACGTCGCGCGTCGCATTCGGCTGGCTCGCGAAGGGCTGATTGTCGATGCGCACGTTGAAGGTGGGAACCAACTCGCGCTCGTCTTTCACCATCACGACGACCTGCGTGGGCACGCCAATGACGAAGCGCGACGGGCGCACCAGCACGAACTGCGGCGGTTGGTTGGCCTGCACCGGGTAGTTCTGGGTTGCGGTGTGCGTCCTGCCGGCCGAGTCGGTCGCGGTGGTGCTCACAGCGATGTTGGTGCCGGCGGCCACGACGCTGGCACAGCGCTCCAGACAGCTGACGCCGCAATCTGCGGTTGGCTCGTTGCGCGTCACACCGTCGATGACGAGGGTCACGTTGTCGACCTCGACGTCATCCGTCGCCCGCGCGCAGATCTGTACGGTCTCACCTGTCAGCACCAACCCGGGCAGGCTCGTTTCGATGACCGCCACCGGCGCCGCGTTCACGCTCAGTGCGGTCGTGCGGGTGACGGTGTGGGTATGTCCCGCGACGTCGGTGACGGTGGCTTCGAACAGTACGTCACTCGTCGTCGACAGCGTCGGGAGCTCGAAAGGCACGCTGCGCGTGAACGCGCTCGGGTTGCTCGCTGCGATGTCCAGAATCGGCACGCCTTGCGCACGAATGACGAGACGCGACAGGTCCTCATCAGCGTCGGTGGCATTCACGGTTACCGTCACCGTCGAACCCTCAGGCGCTGTGGTCGGCGGCTGACCCACCGCGAACTCGACCACCGGAGGCGTGACGCCGAGCACGGTGAACACGCGCTGAAACTCGGTGCTCCGGCTGCGCGCGTCGAATGCGCGCACGGTCAACTTGAAGGTGTGCTGCTGCGAGCGGAGCGGAATGGCCAACGGCTTGATGGCCTCCGCTTGATACGCGGGCGCGCGCTCGAAGGTGTCGACCAGCACGTCGTCCATCAGCAGCTCGAGACGAACGATGTCGAGATCGTCGTCGATGGCCGAGTAGCGGAAGTTGACGGTGGTGCCTTCGGTGAAGCTCGTACGCCCGGAGTCGGTCACCATGCCGACCGCGAGCGACGTCGGCGCCGTGCCGTCGGGTTTCACCACGTACGACTGGTTCTTGCTCCGCGAGCGGCCCATGCCGTCGGTGGCGACGGCGGTCAGCGTGACGCTCTGGCCGAGCTTCGAAGCGGGAATGACGAGCGGCGTGTCGATGAGCACCGCGCCTGAATCTGAAGCGCGGCGCGCCAGTTCGACGCCGTCGAGCAACAGCACCAGCGACACGATTCCGTCGGGGTCACTCGCCGCGGCCGACGCGTTGTTGACCCACGGCTCGACGCGCAGCTCGTTGGGGAAGGCGTACGGCTCGTTGGGGCCGACGCTGTCGCCGGTGATGGTGAGCGCGGTGTCGGTGACGGCCTCCCGCCCCGCAGCATCGATGAGCTTCGCGTCGAGCCTGCCGACGAACGGCGTGGTCAGCAGCGGCGCCTGCACGGTGATGACGTGGCTCGCCCCGATGCTGGTGCTCGCCAACTGCAGCGTGCCGATGGACAGGGTGAGGGTGGCGGGGAACACGGTGTCGGCGCTCGGCGTGACCGCGACCGACCAGTGGGCGCCGGAGCGCACGGTGGCGGGCGACGAGATGTTCAGCGTCGGGGCGGCACTCGCTGGCGCCGTCACCCGCGTGGCGCGCATGGGGCTCGCGGCGACGCGCTGACCGCGCGCGAACGCCAGCACCCGGTAGTCGATGGTGGTGCCGACGGCGGTGCCTGCGGGCACGAAAATGCCTCCGCGCGCGCCAGGCGTGACGCTCGCGTTGAACCGACCGTTCACTTCCGTGCGCAGCTCGTCGACGCCGAGGCCTTCGATGTCGAGCTCGACCGGAATCACGTTGCCGGCCTGCACCGTCGCCGACGCTTCGTTGAGCCACCGCACCGACGGCGTGAAGGGCGCGAGCTTGCCCGCGACACGCACGCCATACAGCGCGTCAGCGATGATCAGGTTTTCTCCCACCACCACTGCGTCGTCTGCACGACCAGCCACGTACGAAGCGCGTGGGCTCGGCGATGCAAGGTCAGCGAGGTCGAAGGTCTGCACACCGCTGAGGCCTTCGCTGACGATGAGCAGTCGGCCCGCCATGCGCAGCCGACGCACTTCTCCTGTGGTGGCGATGGTGGCGCGCAACGCGGGCTGTGAGGGCGTCGACAGGTCGTACACGCGCACCTGAGACTGGTCGCCGACGGCCAACACGCCCGCACGGAGCACCAGCGCGCTCGCTGCACCGGGGATGGTGGCGATGGCGGCGGGCGTGCTCGACGGGCTCAGCGCCACGACCGTGGTGTCGGTGCTGGTGCCCACGACGGCGACGTCGTCATCGGCAGCCAGTGACAGCGCTCCACTCGAGAGCGTCACAGCGCCCGAGTCGATTCGCAGCGCCGTGTCAGACGCGGCGCCAACCTGCAACTGGCCCCCCGACACCACCCACAGCCATCGTGACGTCGACGCGAAGCGGTCGACGTTGGCGAGGGTGTAGTGCGGCGAGAAGCTGCCTTCCGGATTGAGGGTGCGCAGCACCAACGTGTTGCCGTTCAAGGTCAGCACGCGGTGGCCGACGCGCTCGACGGCGGTGACGTTCGTCGCCAGGGCTGGCGCCCCGGTGATGGCGAGGCGCTCGGTGATGCGCGGCGCGGCCGAAACATCGAGGTAGCGGAAGCCCGCGGTACCAGCGGCCACACCGACGGTTGTGGGGCCGGGCGCGAGCATGAACGGGAGATCGGCGGTGACCAGCCCGCCCACGATGGTCGCGTCGTCACTCGAGGCTTCGGGCCGCTCGTAGATGCGGAGCGCGTCGTCGCTGAGGCCGAGCAGCAGACCGCCGGTCGACACCAGCCGGCTCGATGGGAAGGCGATGGAGCCCTTCGCCTTCGGCGCCTGGAGTTCACGCACGTCGAAGAAGTGCAGGCGATCGTCGGTGGTCGAAATCAGCAGTTCGTCGTTGGTGAGAACGCCGTCGCGCGCGGGTGCCGAGAGCGCGACCGTACGCTCGGCGAGGCTGTTGAGCGGCTGCGTGCTGATCACCGGTGCGCCCGGTGTGTTGCGCGCGACGTACGAACCGCGCGACGTCACCCACCCGAACTCGCCAGCACCGCCGGTGTCAGACACCCACGTGGGGTGCTTGAGCGCGTAGGTGCCCGACGAATTGGTGAAGTGGCACACGCCCTCGTGTCCGCGCACGGAGATCATGCCGTACAAGCCCGGGTTGATCTCGCGGATGGCTCCGTTGGAGACCGTCAGCCACGCCGCGCCACCTGTCGCGTTGATGGCGCAGAACCCGGCACCGCCGAACTCGACCTGACGGTACGTCGACGAAGAGAACGCCAGCGGGGTGAGCGCGCCGGTCGCGTCGAAGGTCACGACGTCGGTGCCGAGCGCGGTCGACACCACCAGCGTGTTGGCGCCGACCGCGACGGTGCGCGGCGGGGCCGAAGTGGCCCACGTCGAACGCCGCGTGAGCGTCCTGGTGGCGCGGTTCAATTCGTACAGCGACGCGCCCGTGGGCGTGCCGACGGCCACGAAGTTGCCCCACTGCGTGAGCCCCGCCGAGCTGATGAAGGTCGACGCCACGGTGGCGACGCCAGAGAGGTTCGTAGAACCGCTGACGGAGAGAATCGTGGTGGCGGAAGCGGTCAGGCCCCCCGCGTCGCGCGCGACGGCGGTCAGCTCGATGGTGGCGCCCGGGGGCGTCGACGACGGCACGGTCCACGTGAGTGACGAGCCGTCGGTGTGCACCACGACGCCGTCGACGCGCACGGTGATGCTGAGGGTGTCGAGGTTCACGTCGTTCGCGGTGGCCGTCGCGGTCAGCGTGGCGCCGGCGGCGATGGTGCCTCCGTCCGGGGTGACGGCGATCTTCACATCGGTCGGAGCGTCGAGCTCGTCTGTGACGCTGACCTGCGTGGAATACGCAGCCGTGCGGCGGCCGTCGGCGAGTTCGGCGATGGCTTCGATGGTGACCAGTTCGGTGCTGACGACCTGAGGCATCACCACCACGCCCTGTCCAGCAGTGCCGCTGATGGTCGCCTGCGGCACGCCGTCGACGCTCAGGTGCACCACGGTGCCCGTGTCGAGTGACGGAATGCCGGTGACCTGCACTGTGCGGCGCGTGCCTTCGTAGAGCGGCGTCGCGCCGAGCACGGCGACGGTGAGCGCAGGCAGCGGCTGTACCGGCAGCGTGATGTGGAGCGTCGCGGTCGCAGTGGGGCCGGTGCGGCCGTCGGTGTCGGTGGCGATGGCGGTGACCGTGACATCGGTCTCGAGGCTGACCGTCGGCACCGGCAACGTCGCGTTGAGCGACGGCGCGGTTCCCATCACCGGTGTCTCAGATTCGATCTGGTAGCGCACCGACGCGACGCGCCCGAGGTCGGCAGACGTGATGGCCGCCGTCAGGGCTCCGCCAGCCGAGGCCGACGCAGGCAGCACCAACGACACCGCCGGCCCGCTGGACGCCGCCTGACGCGTCACCGAGCTCGTGGCTTCGACCAGGTTGCCGCCCATGTCGCGCACCCGCAGCGCGACGTTGGAAACCCCGGCTGCGTTGGGCAGCTCGAACGACGACGGCACTTCGTTGTCGAAGCGATCGTGAACCACGCCGTCGACCACCAGCTCCGCGGTGTACGCGTTGTGCGCGTCGGCGCCGTCGTTGACGGTCGCAGTCAGTTGCACCGACGAACCACGCAGCCCGCTCGAAGGCGCGGTGAGCGAGACCACGGGCTGCGCGGGGTGACGCACCAGCGGCCATGAGGTCACAGTGCGGCCACCGGCAATACGCAGCGCGCCATTGCCCAGCAGCAGCTGGCCACCGGAGTTCACGAAGCCGGTTTCAGTCGGCGCCGCGGTCACGTCATACAGCCGCGTTTCAAGTTCGCTGCTGGCGGCCACGAACGGGCCCAGCGCACGCAGCGACGACACCGTGCCGCGCAGCGCGCGCGTCGTGCCGGTGGGCTGCAGCGAGCGATCGAAGCACTGCACGCCGCCCGTCGCGGCGACGCACAACCCGTTGCGGTGGAGCGTGAGCGCCATGGCGCCGCTCACGGTGAGCAGCTGCGCATCGCGCAACACGCCGGCGTTTTCGACCGTCCACACGTGCACCTGGCCGCTGGGCCCGATCGCCGCCAACCGCTGTGCGTCACTGCTCAGCGAGGTGACGGTGCCGACGGGCAGGCGGCGCTGGAGCGTGCCGTCGGTGGTCCGCACTTCGAGGCCTTCGACGGTGCCGATGAACAGCGCGCCGCGCCGCGCTTCGAGGGCCGTCACGGGCGCGCGCATGTTGAACGACCCGACCTCGTTGAGCGCGGTGAGCTCGAGGCGTTTCAACTGCTGACCGCTGGCCTGGGTGACGCTCACCCACGCGCTGTCACGAACGAGGCGCGCGGAGCCGGCCGTGCCGGTCAGCCGCTTCGAGACGAGCAGGGCACCTTCGCGCGACAGCAGGTGCACGTCGGTGAAGCCGCCTGGCACGTCGCTGACCACGAGCACGCGACCGTCGAGCTCGTCGATGGCCTTGATGGTGCCGGTGGGCAGAACGGTGGCGGTGGTGGTGCCCGCGAACGCGCGCAGCTGTGCCGACGACGAGGTGGTGACCGGCCACACGCGACCCGCAGAGGTGCCGTTGGTGAGACCGGCGAGCGCCAGTACGTCACCTTCGGTCTGCGCGGGCAGCCAGAAGACACCGCCGTCACCAGCGACAGGTGCGCCTGCCGCTTCGAGCGTCACGCTGTGGTTGATGTTGGAAACGCCAGTGCCCGCGTCGGTCGAGACTGCCGTGCTGAGAGCGAGACCGCCGAGCGCCCATGGCCCGTTCGGAACGCGGTCGAGGCTCGCGGTGTAGGGCGCGTCGCCGACGTCTTCGACGCGAATGAGGAATTTCGACTCAGTGGTCTGACCCTGGAGATCTTCGATGTGCGCGACGACTTCGTGTGTCGCGTACATGCGCTGGCCCGGCGGGTATCCGACCGGCCGGGTGACCTGCGGTGCCGTGAAGGTCGTACCGGTTTCGGGAGCGACGGCCCGGAACTCGCGCGTCACACCGCCCAGCGACAACCGCAACACGCGCACCCGCGTGGGCGCGGCGATTGAAACCGCAACCTCGACAGGCGTGCCTTCGATGAAGTCGACGCCGAGCGGCTTGACGAAGTTCGCGCTCACCGACGACGAACCGGTCGTGACGACGACGGCCGCCGACGCGGTGGCGCTGTTGCCGCGAGCGTCAATGGCTTCGACGCTGAGGGTGACGGGCGTGTCGGAACTCACGCTCGGCGGGGTCCATGTGGCTTGCCACGGGCTGCCGGTGAGGCGCGCGAACTCCACGCCACCCGCGCGGAAGATGACGGTGCTGACGCCTCCCGTGTCGACGGCCTGGCCACGCACCACCACCGGCACCGACGCGCGCAGCCGCGTGTTGACCGCAGGCGAGAGCACCGAGACCGTTGGCGCCGTGGTGTCGGCCACCACGTTGACGGTCACCGGTGATGCAAAGCCCGGCGTGCCCACCGAGTCGACCGCCTCGGCGGCGAGCGTGATGGTGCTGCCGCCAGCGTTCGGCGGAATCCGGTAGCTGTCGGTCAGCGAGGCGGTGCTGTCACCTGAGGTGATCGTTTTCGTGGCCCACGGGCGGCCGTTGACGCTCACGCGCACCAGGATCAGGCCGTTGTTGTCCGAGGCCTCGACGTTCATCGCCAGCGATGAGCCCTCGACGACGGTCTGATTGTTCTGCGGCGCGATGATGGCGACGACCGGCGGCGCGTCATTGTTGATGCTGACCGTCACCTGCTTGGTGCGGCTGAGGCCCGCGCCGTCAGTGCCAGTCGCGGTCAACACCGAGGTCTGACCAATCGCGCTGGCGGGCCACGTGTACTGGAACAGACCATTGCTCGACGGAACGACGGGCTGGCCGTCGACCGCGAGCGTCGCACCGGTGACCTGACCCGAATCGTCGGTCACCACCACGCGGATCGACCACGGCACTCCCGACGCGAACTGCGCACCGTCGTTGAGCGCGCGCGCTCCGGGCTCGAGCACGAGGTTGACGGTGGGCGGCTCGGTGTCACATGCGCGGAAGCCTCGCGCAGCGGTCGTCGCGTTGCCGGCGAGATCGGTGATGCCCGAGAAATACAGCGTGTACTGCGTAGTCGACGTGAGCAGTCCGGTCGGCGTGATGACGATGCTCTTGCCGTCGCCGCCCAGCGCAACGGTGGTCGCCACGCTGGTGCCCGACGCTGTGCGAAGGCTGACGGTGGTGGTGGAGACGGAAGCCGGCGCCAACGCTTCGTTGAAGACCGCGGTGAAGACCGCGTCGTGCGGCACATTGTTCTGACCGACCTGATCGACGGGAGCGAGGCTCACCAACGAAGGCGCCGCCTGATCAGCGCGGCTCACGGCGTTGGGCACCACCACCGGCGCGACGCTCGGCTGTTGCAGTTCGAGCGTGAGCTGCGCGACAGGGCCCGCGGGCACGGTGAGGTCGACGAAGGTGGGGCTGAACGAGGTGACGTTCATCGGCACCCCATCGAGCAGCACGCGCAACGCGCGCGTGAAACCGGTGCCGGTGATGCGCGCGGGCCCGCCGCTCTCCGAGAAGACACTCGGGGTGATGGCCGAGAAGCTCAGCGGTGACAGGTACGTGAACCCACCGGGCACCGTGGTGACTTCAGCGCCGTCAGTCACTTCGACCTGCACGGGGCCGGGCGCCGCGCTCGACGGTGTGCGCACCTGAAGTTCGCTGAAGGTCGAACTCACCACCGTTGCCAGCGCGCCGCCGAAGCGCACCTGCGTGTTGCCGGTGAAATTGGCGCCGGTGATGGTCACGACCGTGTTCCCGGAGCTCGGGCCGTAGGTCGGCGTGAGCGACGAGGCCACGAGGCCAGCGGCAGGCGTGGTGACTTCGACCGAGAAGCGGAACGGCGCGCTCCACGTGCTGCCCACTGCAGGGAACGACGGCGTGGTGAGCGTGGCGTCGAGGCGACCGCCCGCGGCGAACGGCGCGGTCGGCGTGAACACCAGCGTGCCGCCCTGCACGGCGAGCGTTCCGGGGCGCGGCGTGCCTGCAATCGACACCGCGAGGTTCGAGCCGTTGAGCACCGACAGCGGCGTGGGGGAAGGCAGCGCGACCTGGAGCGGGCTCCCGGGCGCGATGCGCCGAGGCACCGCGGTGACCGACGCGTACGGGAAGTCGAACGCCTGCAGCGCGGCCGACGAGGCGACCAGCAGCTCACCATCGAACAGCGTGACCAGTGTTGAGGAACCCTGCGTGTCGGCCCACGTGCGAGCCGTGAGGCCCTGCGTGCTGTCGAGCAACCACACGCGACCATTCGAGCCCGCGAGCAGCCACGGCCCATCGAGCGTCAACGTGTGTGGCGCGAACGACGGCGCGACCCACGTGGCGACGATGACCGGGGACGACGGCTGGCTCACATCGGCGAGCGCGACGGTGCCACCGCAGGCGATGGCGAGCCGCGTGTGCTCCAGCGCGAGCGCGGACGCACCCGCAGGCAACCCGACCACTTCGCCCACCAGCGGCAGAATGGCGGTGGTGGCGTCGCGAATCTCCAGACGCGACTGCCCACCGCCGTCGATCAAGACGAAGAGCCTGCCGCCGTCGAACGCCAGCGCGCGGGCGGCGCCGCTGCCGATCGTCGTCGAGGCCACCGGCTCGTACTGACCGTTGACCAGGCCGAGCAGCACCAATTCGCTGCTGTTGAGCAGTGCCACGTATGCAGCACCAGGCTGCGCGACGATCGACGTGAACTGCGCGCCGACGGGGAAGGTGAGGCGTTGCACTTCTTGCGGCGCACAGGCGTTCGCCGGGCCGCTGCCGCAACTGCCCAGCTCGTAGCGGACCACCTGGCCGTAACCGGCCACGAAGGCTTCGTGCCCCACGATGGTGATGGCGCCCGGCTGCGCGACGCCCGCGACCGGCGTCATGCGCAGCGGCTGCGTGGGAATGCTGACGTCGAACGGCACCAGGTCGGCGCCCTGCGTGGCGAGCAGCACGTCGCCGATGCGGGCGCTGGGCCCGAGGCCTTCGGCGACCGACATGTCGCGCGAGAGCGTGAAGGTGAACGACGCAGGCGCCTGCGCCGAAACAGGCCCGGCGGGCGACATGGTTTCCACGCTGACCACCGCCGGGCCGACGATGCCGTCAGGCGTCAGCGCGGTGAGCGAACCATCGTTGTTGAGCGCGACCGACGCGGCGGGCAGCGCACCGAACTTCACCACGCTCCCTTCGTGCAGCCCCTGCCCTTCGATGCGCACCGCAGTCCGTGAATCGATCGGCGCCGCGAGCGGCGAGACCAGCGACACACTCGGCGCCTGGAGGTAGCGGTAGGCGCCGAACACGCGCGTGCGCATGCCGTTGGGCGCAGTCACTTCGATGGCCGCGAACCCCGGCGCACCCGCGGGCACGGTGATGGTGAGCTGTCGGCCATCGGCAGAGACGGCCGTCACCGCCGCAGCCACGCCGCCGACGCGCACCAGCGAACCGTTCACGAGGTCTTCACCGTGCACGATGACGCTGTCGCCGCCACCGGTGAGACCGGCCGAAGGCGTGAGCCCGCCCACGCGCGGCCGGAACGTCTGACTGCTGCTGGCGGTGTCGAAGGTACTTGTCCACTGCACCCCGAGCGACGCACCCGAGAGTCCTGCGAGCGTGGGGCTCGCCGTCATGGTGTACCGCGTCGAGGGCGAGAGCGGCGCGTCGGGCCGCAGCGTCAACGTGGCGCCGTCGGTGGTCGCGCTGAGCTGCCGCGTGATGGGCACGTTGGTGCCGGTCGCGGTGCTCAAAGTGAGTGCGCTCATCGTCGCGCTGGCGGGCAACTCACTCATGGACACCTGGAGCACGTCTGCGAGTAGCGCGCGGCCATCTTGCGTGGGCAGGGCGTTGGTGAGCGTCGCGTAGTCGAGCGCGATGGTCGCCACTGCTCCCTTCACCGCACCCGCGGCGTCGGCCGGCGAGTGCACCGGCAGTTCGACCGCCGGGCCGTTGCCGTCTTGCAGGAACAGGGTGCCCGCGAAGAGGTTGCGCTTGTGCAGCGCGAGCGCGCGCACGTCGCCGAAGACCTGAGCAGTGTCGACCCACTGCGACGGCTGACCGAGCCTCGCCGTGAAGCGCTGCACGTCACCCCCACCTGCGGCCACGTACACCGTGTCACCGCTGACCAGCGTGCGCTCCGCGCTCACCCAGCCAGCGCCGAGCGCGTCGTTCAACTGCAGGCTGCCTGCCGGAGCCGGTGACGTCGGTACCGTCACGTTGACGATCGCGACCTGACCCGTACTGCCGAGCGACGCGAACACTCGATGTCCCGAGACGGTCAGGTGCCGTGCAGTGCCGGCCAGCGGCTGCTCACCCAGCTTCGTGAACGCGCCGTTGCGCACGTCGTACAGGTGGAGCGCGCTGCCTCGGGTGCCGACCACCAGCTCGCCTTCGTGCAGCGCGAGCGCCGAAGCGCCGCCCTGAACGCTGATGCGGCCAGCGAGAATGAAGCGCTGCAGGTCGACGACCGCCACGCCGGCGTCGTCGGCGACGAAGGCGAGCGCGTTGGCGACCACCACGTCACGCGCGTCTCCGGACAGCGCCAGCGTACGCGAGACTGCCGACAGCGCAGGCAGTGTCGTGTCGATCTCTACGAGGCCGATCGACGTCGCTGCCAACAGCTTGGTGCTGTCAAAGCGCGCCAGGCGCCGCACCTGGGCTGCGATCGGCACCGTCTTCACGGTGACGATGGCGTTGGGGTCCGACACGTCGAGCACCAGCACGCCGTTCGAATCGGTGGTTCGTTCGGTGTCGTAGACCGTGCCGTCGCTGCCCACGACACGGGTGCTCCCGCCGATCGCCGCCCAGGCCGCGCTGCCTTCGACCACGAGGTCCGACACCGCGCCTGAGCGGTACTGTGCGACCGCGCCGGAGCCATAGAGATACGAGTCAGGCAGCGTGAAGCTCGCGCCCGAGACACCGACGGTGACGCCGACGCGGCCCTGCGTGTGCGGCGGCGCCACGGCGATGGCGGTGTTGGTGGTGAGCACCGTGGTGAGGAAGCTGCGGGTGCTGTCGAAGTCGACCGTGAGGCCCGGCGCGAAGCCGCGGCCGGTGAGGGTGACCGTGTTCCCGCCCGCCTGGGGACCGGTGTCGGGCGTGAGTGAAACGAGGCGCGGCCGCTCGCGGTACACGAAGCCGCCTGCGCGCGTGGCGCTCGGGCCGCCGGGGTCGGTGACGCTCACCGCGACCGGGCCGGGCTGGAACTGCGGCGCGGGCGGCACATCGATGGTCAGCGTGGTCGCGCTGGTGGCGAGCACGGTCGCCTGCTGCGCGCCGAGGTGCACCACGTCACCGGATCTGAAGCCAGTGCCGCTGATGACCGCGGTGGTGGTGCTGTCAGCGAAGCCGAACGCCGGCGAAAGCGAGGCGATGCGCGGTTGCTGCGCGAGCGTGTCGGCAGAGACGGTGAACGTCGTCTCGGCGGGCACGACGAGCGGCCGCTGATCTTCGGTCTTCAACCCGTCGACGCGCACCACGATGGTGCCGGCCGGCAAGGCGCTGGTCGGAGTGAAGATGACGTTGGCGCCGCGCAGCGTGAGCTGCGTCGAGAACGTGCCGGGAATTTCGGTGTTGCCCGAGGTCACCCGGAACGTGCTGGCGGTGACCGAAAGGCTGGCCACCGGCAAATTCAACTCAGCGACGATGGTGGAGTCGGCGGTGACGACGCTCCCGTTCGTGGGCTGCAGCCGTGTGACCTCGAGCTCGACGGCTGGCAGCGTCTGCACGGTGGTCGAACCGTTGAGCGTCCCGACCAGCACGTTGGCGCCCGAGAAGCTGACGCCAGTGGTGACGTCGGGAAGCTGCGCGGTGCGAATCAGCGAAGGCGTCGCCCCGCTGACGTCGTACACGTACACGCGGTTCGACAGCGTCACGTAAGCCCGGCCGGCCCGAACGGCGACGCGGCTGCGCACACGGTTCTCGTACGAGTCAGTGCCACTGACGACGAGGGTCGACGAGCGCTGGGCTCCAGTCGTCGGGTCGTACTCTCGCAGCGTGAGATCGGTGGCGCTGGCGGTCCCTCCTGACGTGGTGACCTGGGTGGCGAGCGCGAACAGACGACCATCGCTCACCGAGAACGACGTGGGGTCGGCGTTGAGCGGCACATCGCCCAGCGAACCGAAGACCGGGCCCTGCGCCGAGAGCTTCCAGATGCGGCCGGTGAAGGCCTCGGGGTTGGTGATCGACGCCCAGAGTTCGTTGCCCACCACTTCGACGTCGGTGACCAGCCCGCTGGTGGTGGCGTGCGCCACTTCGTACGGCACCGTGGGCGTCGTCACGTCGACCACGCTGATGCCCAGACCGTCCAGCGCGAGGAACGCCAGCGTGCCTTCGACATCGAGGCCCCGCACCGGGCTCGCGGTCTGCTGTCCACCGAGGCGAATGGGGCGTTCGGGAACGATGACGTCGAAGGCCTCGAGGCCGGCCGGGTTGCGGCTGCTGCCCATGAACAACGTGGTGCCGACCAGCTCGAGCTCTGACGGAACGCGCGGCGGGAACCCCGGCAGGTTCATCGTCTCGCCGAGCTCCCCTTCGTACGAATAGGTGGCGACGTGGGCTGGTGCTTCGCCTGGCCGTTCGACTGCGATCGAGACCAGGCCCGGCTGGTACGCGGCCGGCGTGGTGAACGACACCACGCTGGTCGACTCGACGTCGATGGCATGGGCGAGCACGCCGTCGACGTACACGCGCGAACCACTGGGCAGCGCTGCGCGGTTGGTGAGCGTGAGTTTGACGCGCGTGCCACCGGCCACCGGCCCGTGGTCGGTCGACAGCGTGACGGGGCCAGACAACGGGTCGGCAACCTGCACGGCGATCGGAAGAGAAGCGGTGAGGCCGCTCTGATCGGTCACCACCAGGGTCGCGTAGCCAGCCGTGCGCGCGGGCACCGTGATCGAAACCTCGGTGTTCGAGGTGACGGTGAACGCCACCGCATCACCCGCGAGGTGGGCGGCGGCGATGCCGCTGAGCTCCGTGCCGGTGACGGTGAGAGTGCCGCCCGTGGTCGGCAACCACGCGGGCTGCGCGGCGAACAATGCGGGCTGACGCGCACCCGCAGGAGCGGTGTCGAAGCTCGATGAGAACGGCAACAGCAGGCCCCCACCGCGCTGGTCGGCGATGGCGGTCGTGGTGCGCACCGTGAAACGGGTGGAGGGCGACAGCGGCGCGAGCGGCGTGAGCACCAGCTCGAACGCATGGCGAACGAAGTCGTTGTTCACGGTCAGCGTCGCCGGCACCTGACCCGTGCTGGTCTCGAGCCACACCGAGCCGTTGGTGACCGACGGCTCCGAGATCGGCCGCGAGAGGCTGACGATGATCGGCGCCGCGCTCGGAGGCACGATGGCGTCGCGCGACGGTGCGACACCACGCACCACGCTGAACGGCATCGCGTACTCGATGATGCCGCGGTCGGTGCCGGTCGCCGTGTACAGACGCTCTTCGGCAGGGAGCACATCGCGCGCCGACTCGTCGTTGCCGGCGCTGATGACACGCGGCGCCGCGAGGTCGCTGATGTCGACCAGCACCGGGCCACCACTGCCCGCGGCCACGAACAACAGGTTGCCGAACACGCGCAGGCGCTCGGGCACGCCGGGCGTGTTCGACAGGGTGGCGTCGAACGGAATGCGCGCGATCTCGGTGGGGTTCGCGGGGTCGGCGAGGTCGATGAAGAGCAGCGCTGAGGGGTAGGCCGCGACGATCGCGACGTCGTCGACCACCACCACGTCATTCAAGCTCGACGGCAGTGCCAGCGAGCCGACCAGCGTCGGCACCGACGCCACGGCGTCGTAGATGAACAGCGTGCCCGAGGGGTCGGTGGGAACGCCCGGTTCACGAATCGTGAAGTCGGTGCGAGGCGCGCGGCTGCTCCAGTCGGGAGGCGAGGGCGGCGCAGCGCCGCAGCGGTTGTACTTCACGCCGGTCCTGTGACCGGTGACGGCCACCAGGCGTTCGCGCCACATCACTGCGCCCATCGGCGCTTCGGAGGTGTTGATGGTGCGGACCAACAGCGGGTCGGCAGCGGTGCGCGCGTCGACGAGCGAGATCGAACCGCCGTTCGACACCGCCTCCAGCACCGACGCGCAGCCACCCGGAGGCGCCGGCAACGGAGTGAAGCTGGTGTTGAGCGACCAGAGGCCGCTGCCAAGCGGCACCACCCGTGTGGTGGGAGCACCGCGGCTGGGTTGGCGACCCTTGAGTTCGATGAACAGGCCGGTGATGCCGCCGTCGCCACCGCCCTGCATCAGCGCCGCGCCACTCTCGCCATTGGCGATGAGCAGGCGACCCTGGTCGTAGACCACGTCGAGCGAGTCGGGCATCAACTCGGCCTCTTCGGGAATCGCCTGGGAGCGACGGACCGCGTCCATCACGCGGTCGGCGAGCGCGTACGAGATCTCGACCGGAACCACGCCCTGCAGCCGCGGGCTGCCCGCGCGGGTGACATCGAACGAAGCAAACCGGAACGACTCCTTCACTGAGCCATTGCCGGTGAGCGGCCCGAAGTACGGCTGCTCGAAGCGGTTGGTGCCGCTGTTGCCCGCGCCCGCGTGCAGCAGGCCCGGCGTCGTCGGGTCGGGAATGAGCGACTGCGGCGCCATGCCGAGCGTCTTCTCTTCGGCCGCCCACGGCAGGCCGTAGTGCAGCGGCACCGGCAGGGTGGTGATGGTGTTGCCGTCGGGGTGCACCACCTGCACCAGCACTTCGCCGAACGAGTTCGCCGGCGCGGTGACGGTGGCCAGCGCGCCGTTCACGACAGAAGCCGTCGCCGTCTCGAGACCGCCAATGCGCACGCGCATCGGCGCACCGGGCTCCAGCCAGGCAGGGAGCAGACCCTGGCCACGCAACGTCACCACGCTGCCGCCGCGCGGGTTCAAGAACGCAGGCGTCGCCAGGTCGATGCGGAAGGGCAGACGGTAGAGAAAGCCGCCAGGGCGGCGTACCGACAGGCCACTCCCACCGTTGGTGACCACGACGTCAGCAAGGCCTTCGTTGCCGGCCGGAGTGATGACCCGCAGACGCGTGGCGCCACTCGCGATGACTTGCGCAGGCGCACCACCGATGGTGACCGACGCCGACGCATCGAAGTCGACGCCGAGCAGTTCAATCTCCTCGCCACCGGCAGTCAGACCAGCGCGCGGTGAGACCAGCGACAGGCGCGGGCGCGGGCCGACGCCGGCCGCGGAGCGGAGCCGCAACGACATCGCGCGCAACAACGGCGCACCGCCGGCGCTGCGCAACCCAGCGCCGACTTCGAACACGATGTCTGCATTCGCCGGCAACAACGCCGACGGCTTGAAGGTGAGCGTGCCGCCCACGGTCTCCAGCGTGCCGGGGAGCGGCTGCCCGTTGGCCGTCACCGAAATGTTCGCGGCGACGGTGGCCGTATTGATCTGCGTCGAGAACACCGCCGACAGGCTCGGCACGTCGAGCGGCACCGTGTCGCCCGACTGCGCCGACGTCGAGACCACGAAGAAGTCGGAAACCGGGCCGAACGAGAGCGAGACACCCGAGGGCGTGACGCGTGCCGACACGAGCAGCCCCGACCCGACTGAAACCGCCGTCGCACCGCCACCAGCAACGCCGTGAACGATGGTCGGCAGGAGCGGGTTGCTCACGTCGACGATCACCACGCCCACGTTTTCGACGGCGACGTAGGCAAGGTCGCCCGCCAGGGTCACGTCACGCGCCACGCCGCCGACGTCGAGCGTGGAGACGATCTGCATGGGCGTCGCCGCGGCGTCGACCAGCACCAGGCCCTGCGAACCCGCCGCGACCACCGCGGTCGTTCCGCGCAGCCGCACGCGGTTCACTTCGAGCGCGAGTTCTCCGGTGACCGACATCGCGCCGCGGGTGTCGATGCGAACCAGCGCAGTGTTCGAGGTCTGCCACGTGGTCGGGTGACGTTCGCCGCGAACCGCGAGAGCAAAGCCTTCACCACTGACGAGGCCCTGTGCGCCGCCGTCAGCCAGCGGCACGGTGCCCACTTCGTAGAGCGCACCCGTGGCGTCGTAGCGACGCACGCCGAACGCACGTTCCGCGGCGAGCACCTGGTCGCCCTGGCGCGCCACGCCGAAGGCGCCGAGAGGCAGGTTCGCGCCGCCGCCCGAGGCGATCGACGCCACGTCGGAGAGGCCCTGATGCACGAGGCTCACATCGAGCGCTTCGATGCCGCCAGTCCATTTGCCGGAGCGCGGGTCGTAGGCGGCGCGGGACATCCAGAACCGGCTGCCGCCTTCAGCAGGCCGTGACAGCGCGGTGCCGATGCCACCGCCGCCGATGGCCATGATGCGGTCGTCGCGTCCGTTGCCATCGCGATCGATGAAGCCGTTGCGCTCCGCGACCGGAATGGGCTGGCCGACATTTGCGCCCGCACGCTCGAGGCCACTCAAGTCGACCATCGTCATGCCCGCGTTGCCCGCGAGGTAGGCGATCTGTCCGACGATGAGAATCTCGTGCACGTCGCCCGTGAGGCGCACGTTCGAGGCGCTCGGTTGCTCGTATTCCCAGGCCAGCGACAAGGTCGAGGCCGAGCCGTCTGGGTTCACCACGCGCACGTCGTGACGGCCGATGGCGCCCGCTGGCGTCGAAGCTTCGAGGCGGCCCGTACCGAGCACACGCACCGCTGTCGCGTCGTTGCCTCCGAACTGCACACGCACCGCACCCGCCGTCGCGAAGCCGCGACCGGTGAGGGTGACCCAGGTGCCGCCTGCGCTCGGGCCGCGCGACGGCGTGATGGCGGTCGCCTGCAGCGGCTCGATGTAGAGGTACGCGCCGTCGCGAACCAGCTGCGTGCCCTGCGGCGAGGTCACCTGCAGTCGCGCGAGACCAGCGACGCCCGGGGGCGTAACGAACGTGAGCTGCGTGCCATCGCTGGCGACCGACTGCACGGTGCCCAACTGCGTGGCAACGCGCACTTCACTGCCGGCCACGAAGCCGGTGCCGGTGAGCGTGACCACCGTGCCACCCGCAACCGGGCCTTCACGCGGGGTGAGCGCCGAGAGCGTCATTTCACGTGCGGTGACGGCAGACGCAGTGGTGAATGAGGTGATGAAGGGCGCAGGCAGCGGCGCCCCCGTGCTGCTGCTGGCAAGACCATCGATGCGCAGCCGGTAGGTCGTCGACACCTCGAGCGCCGCGGTCGGCGCGATGTGCAGCGTGTTGTTGTTGAACGTCAACGTGTTGGCCACGTCGACGCCCGTCGCCGAGCCATCGTCCTTCGTGAAGCGAACCGTGGAAGGCGAGAGGTTGATGATCGGCTCGTTGAACGTCACTTCGACCTGAGTCGTGACAGGCACGCCGACGCGATCGATCGCCGGGACCATGCCGACGACCATCGGGAACGGAGCGCGCGCCACGACGAGGCCGTCTTGCGCGGGCGTGCGCTGGTTGGCGTCGAAGATGACGCGCGTGCCGGCGATGAAGCGGTCACCATCGATCGCGACGTCGCTGAAGGCCTTCACCGGCCAGGCGTCGGCGACGGTGACGGTGCGCGTGGCTCCGGGCTCTCCGGTCGAGACGATCTGAAAGCCACCGCTGGCGCCGCTCAAGCCGTAGACGCCCAGATGCGGGCCGACGGCCATCGCTTCGAAGCCGTTACCCGGCAAGAGCGATGGAATGGTGGTCGCAAGGCGCACGTTCGACAGAGGCCGCGCTTCGAGCGAACGGCCGGCTTCAGTGGTCATGGTCAGACCGTCGTCGCCGCGCAGCTCGGCGGTGGTGCCGGTGAATTCCGCGACAGTCGCGAACACCGGGCGCGACGGGTCTTCCACGAAGCTCACGGGCGCGGCGAACTGCGGCGCGCCGGTGGCGACGAAGTGGCCGTGCGAGGTGCGCACGCGAACGATGGGGTCGGTGAAGAACGCGCCGCTGAGCTGACGCACTCGCTGCGCCCCGAGCAACACCGGGCGGTCAGGGTCGACGAGCGAGAACGAGGTGAGGCCCTCGAGGCCGGAAGCGACCACCAGCAGGTCGCCGAGCACCGCGACTTCACCGGCGTTGCCGATGAAGGGGGTGATGGTGCCGACGACCGGCGCGTAGGGGTTGGTGAAGTCGACCACCGCGAGCGCGGGCTGGCCCTCGCCGACCATCTCGACGCCCGGCAGGTCTGCGCCCTGCAGCGACACGTAGGCGCGACTCCCGACGCGCGCCACGCCACGCGGCGCGTACGGAGGCAGGAAGTTGGTGCCGCCCAGGAGCGTGGGCGTTCCGCCATCGAGCGCGACCAACGCGATCGTTCCCAGGACGCTGCGGTCGAGCACCTCGGCTGGCGTCAGCCCGGTGTTGATGTTCGCGGCCTGGAGCACGACGCCCCGGCCACCGGCGAAATCGATGTCGATGATGTCGGTCCGGCCGAGCTTCTCGGCCGGCCGCGTCTGACCGTCGCTGCTCGGCGTGTACTTGGCGATGGCCCCGGTGAGCGACAGCTCGGAATAGACGAAGCCGCCCTCGAGGCGCGAAATCCGGCCGTCGGGGTTCTGCACTTCGACGTCGGCGGGCCCGAAGCTGCCCGGAGGCGTCGTTACTTCGATGGTCCCCAGCGCCTTCACCACCACGTCGGTCGCGGCGATGCCGTCGAAGCGCACGGTGGCGCCGCGCTGGTAGCCGCTGCCGATGATGCTGACGCGCGTACCGCCCGCGAGTGGGCCGGTGGCCGGTTGCACCAGCGAAGTACCCAGCACCGGCACGTAGACGAACGCTCCGGGCACCGCGTCTTCGAGACCGTCGGGGTTCACCACGGTCACGAACGCGGCGCCCTCGAGGTTGGCGGGCGTCACCGCGGTCAAGGTCTGCGCATCGACCCGGGTCACCTGAGTCGCTTCCTGCGTGCCGAAGAACAGGCGCGCGCCTTGCTTGAAGTCGCTGCCGTGCACCGTGACCTGTGTGCCACCGGAAACAGGGCCCTGCTGCGGCGCGATGCTCGCGAGGTGCGGCGGTGGGTTGGCTGATACGGCCGTCTTGAACTCGAGTTCGTACGGCGAAACCAACGGCGCTCCGGCCACGGCGTGCAGCGGCGGTGTCACCCGCAGGTAGACGCGCTCTCCCAGCGGCAGCGCCTGATCAGGCGTGATCGTGACCTCGGTGCCGTTGATCAACGCCGTGAAGCCAATGGCCAGACCGACCGAAGAGTCTGCGGCGCGCATCGACAATGCCTGCGCGAGTTCGGCTGCGTCGGGCTCGGCGTTGAACGTGAGTACGAGGTCCGCCGATGGAGAGACCTGACGGGCGAGCGGCAACGGCGTCGAGTCGACCACCGCGAGGCGCGGCGGGGTGAAGCGAACGATGCGGTAGTCGTCGTAGGTCGACAACGGACCCTGCGGCGAGAAGCCGACGTGAAGGCGCCTGGAGCTCGACGGCCCCTCGTGAACGTTGGCGCGCACGAACGGCGTGGCCACGCCCTGCGCAGACAACGAATCGACGGTGAGCAAACCCTTCACCGGCTGCGCGTCCTGAGCTCGCAGCGCGGCTGCACTCAACAGCAGCTGGCCGCTGACCGCGATGTCGGGCGCGTCGCTCATCAACACGTCACGGCGCGCGATGTTCTGCGGGCTCAGCGACAACAGCGCCGGAGCGCTCGGCGTCGACACGTCGACGGTGGCGATCGGCCCACCGTTGAACTCACACGACACGAAGGCCCGCTGGCCTTGCGCCACCACGCGCCTGGCTGCACCCGGCAACGCGACGAAGCCGAGCTCGTCGAGCCCCGGCTGCGTGAGGTCGAGCACGCGCAGCCCACCCACGTCACTGGCCACCAGCAGCAGCCGGTCAGCAGCAACCACGTCGCGGGCCGAACCGACGACCGGCGTGGTCGCCAGCCGCTGGGGCGCGTTGGGCGTGGTGAGGTCGACCGTGGCGATGCCGCTCGAGCCAAGGGCCACGTAGGCGAGGTGACCGCGCAGCGTGATGCCGCCCACTTCGCCCGAAGGCAGCGAGACGCGGCCAAGCAACTGCGGCGTCGTGGGGGAACGCACGTCGATCACCACCAGTTCCGGGAACGAGCTGAGGGTCTGCTCGATGACACCGACCAGCAGGCCGGTCACCGAGGCGGGCGTGGTTGGCACCGGCTCGGTGAACGCGAGCGCAGTGAAGCGACGCACCGTCTGGTTCGACGCGGGCCACTGCACCTGCACGCGCCCCTGAAGCACGGCCGCGGTTTCGGCGTCGCGGGCCAACATGACGTCGCTGCTCGATTGCGAGGCCCACGCGCGCGCGAAGAGCCCGTCTCTCCGCGCTGCGAAGGCCGTGGTTTCCAGTGGCGGCTGACCGGCCATGGACAGCGTGGTCGTCACTTCCGGCTGCATGCCAACTTCGACCTTCACTGCAGTCGCGCTGGTCGTATTGCCGGCGGCGTCTTTGGCCACGGCCGTCAGCGAACGCATGGCGCCCGGCGTGTTGGGAATGAGCCAGGGCACCGTGTACATCGGCCGGCTCGACGACGAGACACCCGGCACCGTGGCCGTGCCGACCTCGGTGCCTTCGTCGAACATCACGACGTTGGCGATGGCCGCGTTGTCTTCGGCGACGGCGTTGATGTTGACGGTCGTGGCTTCCGTCACCACGTCCCACGCTGCGGGGTCGATGATTTCGGCGGTCGGCGGCACGGTGTCGGTCACCGAGCCAACGCTCACCGGCTGCGAAACCGTTTCCTGCCCCGATGAATCGATGGCGACCGCCGTGATCACGAAGATGCGATTGCCGCTGCCGACCGGAGGCACCCAACGCCCGCGGTAGCGCGACGCGAAGCCGGGAATTCCGGCGGGCGTCGACGCCGCGTCGACGCGCTGCCCGTCAACGAGGAAGACGACCTGCGTAAGCGGACCTTCGGCGTCGCTCGCGTCGACGTCGATGGTCACCACGCGGCCTTCGCCCACGAACGAACCCGTCACCGGGCGCGCGATGACCGATGTGGGCGGCGTGTCAGCCGTCACCTGAAAGCTGATCAAGGCCGACTCAGCCGTCTGCGCGGCGGTGTCGAAGGCCTTCGCCCACGCCCACGCCCGGCGACCGACCCACTCTCGCGGCACGGTCAGCGGCTGCTGGTACGGCAAGACGTAGCGCGAGCCAGCCGAAGCGAGCTCCGCTCGTTCAGGGACACCGCCGTCGAGCGACAGACCCATGAAGAAATCGACACGGCTGATGGCCACATCGTCGGCCGCGGTCGCGTTGAGATTTACGCGTTGACCAGCGGTGACCGTGGCGTCCGAGAGCAAGGCGACCGTCGGTGGCGCGTCGGCGATGATCTGCAACGAGACCTGCGCGGTGGCCTGGTTGCCCGACGTGTCACGCGCGAGCGCAGAGAGCGTCCACGTCTCGCCGACGCTGTCGGCAGGCACCGGCAGGGTGAAGCGGTACGGAGCCGAGGCCAGCGTCGCCAGTGGCACGCCGCCATCGCCACGGTCCAACCGGAGCACGACCGAGGCGATCGCCGTGTCGTCTTCGGCGCGAATGTCGATGGGCACACCTCCACCCGGGCGCATCTGGCTGGTCTGCGCGGGAGAGATGAAACTCACGCTCGGCAAGCCAGTGTCGGGAACCACTGTGAACGAAATTGGCGCGCTGGCGACGGTGACGCCGCCAGAACCCGTGGCTGCCGCCGTCACGGTGACGGTCTTGCCCGCCGAGCCATACGGGAGCGGCAGTTCGATTTGATACGGGGGCGTGGTGTCGCTGAAGGTGACGGTGCCATTCAAGCCGGTGACGGTGAACGCGACCTGGCTCACCCCGATGTCATCGGCCGCCGCGGCGTTCACCACGGCGTAGCGGCCCTCGGTCAGCGCGGCGCCGTCGAGCGGGCGCGTGATGCTGATGGTGGGCGGTGCGTCGGTGCGCACCGTGACCTGCACGGCGGCACTCATCGTCTCGTGGCCCGCCGAATCGACGGCGCGGGCCTGGAACGTCATGAACGGCACGTTCGACGGCGCCGGTACGCGGAATGCGAACGGCGGGTTCTGGCGAACGACGGGGAAGGGCGTTGCGGGCGTGCCGAGATCACCGTCGTCGTCGACCAGCAGCATCACCGAGGTGATGGCCACGTCGTCCACCGGCAGCATCGACACGTCGACGAAGTGACCAGCGACGGCAAAGTCACCTGCCGTGGGGTTGGGCCGCTGAATCGAGATCGACGGTGGTTGGTCGGGCAGCAGCTCGATGGCCTTCTCGAACACGTCACTCACGTTGCCCGAGGCGTCGCGCGCACGAATCGCAACGAAGTAGGGCGCACTGTTCATTTCGACCATGCCGGGAACGCAGGTTCTCCCCGGCAACTCGCAGATGCGCGGCAGCGAGAACTCGAACGACTGAGGCGGCGCGAAGACCTCGAAGGACGAACCGACGACCGCGTTGATCGGGTCGAAACCGCCTGCGCGGAACACGGTGGTCAGCTGCGACTGCGAAGGCCCGGCGAGCACTTCGACCGATTCGACGAACACGTTGTCGTGCGCGACAGTGCTGATGCGCAGCAGGGTGCCTTCGATGGTTGAGGTCAGCTGCTGACCGCTCGCGCAGAGGTTCTGTGCACCGGGGCACAAGGTGGCCACCGGCTTCGTGGTGTCGGGCACCACCGTCAACGTGGTCTCGTCACTCGACGTATGGCTCTCGAGGTCGGTGGCGGTCACGCTCACCCGCACCGCGTTGGTCGTTCCGGCCTGCAGCAGCCCGGCGGGCACCGCCACCTGGCCTGCGTAGCGGCGGAAGCGCGTGACGTCTCGCCAGCCGTCATCGAAGGCGGCGACCGCAGCGCGAATCGCGGGGTCAGAAGCGAGCGGGACACCTTCGGAATCCATGCCCGAGGTGTCGATGGCGCGGCCCTGCGTCGTGGGCACTGACAGGGCGATTTGCCCGTTCACGCGGAAGTCGATCGATGCCACGCCGATGTCGTCGGCGGCGATGGCTTCGAAGCGCAGGTTGATGCTGCCGCTGGCGATGGGGGTGCCACCTGAGGGCGAAATGAGCGCGACGATAGGCGCCTGCGCCCCACGGCTCTCGACGAGCAACCGCCGCTTCGCGACGTGACCCAGGTCATCTTCGGCTTCGAGCTCCAGCACCGATGTGCCGGCGCCGATGGGTGGGGTGAACGTGGTGGTCGTACCCAGCGAAGGCAGGAACGGGGGCGCGAGGTGCTGCTGGTTGAAGATCGCCACGCCATCGAGTCGTGCAGTGACGCGCGAGACGTGCACGTCGTCGCTCGCCGCCCACTGAAGGTGTGACGGCTGGCCTTCGAGCAGCCGCACCAGGCCGCTCTGAAGTTCGAGCTGGGAAATGTGCTCGAAGGCGTTGCTCAGGGACTGGAGCGCGATGTCAGGGCCCGCGTCTTCGACGACGGTCGTGTAGCGCTGCTCGCTTTCGGTGGCGTTGCCCGAAGCGTCGGTGGCGCGCACCACGATGCGCAGCGGCGTGACCGACGGCGTGGGCGGCGCGGTCAACCTGAACACGTGCTGGCCGAGCATCACGCCCTGCTTGGTGCTCACCAGCACGCCGTCCACGAGCAGCTCGAGCTTGATCACGTCGACTTCGTCGCTGGCGATGGCGCGCACTTCGTACGGGCGGTTGACGACGACCTGTGCCGGCGAGAGCGCCGTCGACCGGGGCGGCGTGAGGTCGGGGCGCAACGAAATCACCCGGCTGGCGCTGCGGCACTGATTGCCCGTGTCACACACGCCGGCGGTGATGGTCTGGTTGCCGAGCCACTGACGCGGCACGCGGAAGTCGAGCGGCGTCTCGACAGAGCGGTTGGGCGCACTCACCGCACCCAGTGGCCGCAAGGCGGCATGCGACGCGCCCTGCTCGAGCCACACCAGACCGTGCTGCGTGTGGTCGATGCCCACCGAGAACAGCGTGCCGTTGAGGCTGACGTCGAAGCGGGTGTCGGTGACGCTGACGCTGGCCGGCGGCGAGAAGGTGAATGACGAACCGTCGGTCGTCACCTGGCGTTGGCCGTTCGGGTACTGCTGCACGAAGCTCAGCGCAGTGCCGACGCTTTCCGACCCGGAAGCGATCCCCATCCGCGGGCGCACCGTCATCTGCGCGCCGGCCGGCAAGGTGATCTGGGTCGCCTGCGGCACCGACAACACCTCGTTGTGCACGTGCGCCCTGCCGCCACCGAACTCGAAGCGGAAGCGCTGGTTCGCCGTGACGACGGTGAAGTTCGCGGCGCCGGTGAACCCGGGCAGGTCCAAACCACCGTCGGAGGCTTGCGCGGCTGCATTGCCCACCGCGATGAGCGATGAGTTCAGCCCCACGTCATCGAGCGTGGTGACGCGCGCGCGTTCGGGCTTCCACTCGGTCCACGCCGCGCCGACGACCGGCGAGTTGAGCGCCACTTCTGGCGCCGCGTCGGGCGCAAGCACGCACGCCAGTGACGCTTCGCCGGTGTGCCCGGCAGAGTCGGTAAGCGAGCCAGAAAAGAAGACGAGCCCGTCGGCGTCGGTTGCCAGCCGCGGCATCGTGACCTGCACCGACTTGCTGAACGAGCTGTAGCCACCGGTGGGGTAGGCGCCGAGCGGCGTGTTGTCTTGCTCGAGCGAGAGCTGCGCCAGTTGACCGTCGTCGCTGCCGTTGGCGCGCAGCGTGATGGTCGAACCTTCGACACAGGTGTTGCCGGCAGGCGTGCCGAGCAGCAGGAGTTCGAGCGCGGGCACCTGGGTGTCGACGAAGGGGGTGATGTGCACCGTGAGCCGAGTCGTCGCGGCGTTGCCCGCGCCGTCTTCGACCTGCAGTTCGAGTGGGTAGTCACCAGCTGGCTGCGCACGGAGATCGAGATCGCCGGTCCACGTCGCGTAGTAGCGCTCCTGCGTGATGATCGCGCCGGGCTGCGACGGGTCAGGCACCTGCGTCTGCTGCAGGCGGCCGTTGATGGTCGTCAGGTCCGCACCTGCGTCGAGGCTGGTCAGGCGGGCCGTGGCCTTCGCGACCCACACGTCATCTTCACTCTCGACCCTGAGCGCGAGCCAGCCGCCACGGCCGAGGTCGATGCCGCCGTCAGAACTCGAGGGCTGCGCCACCGTCATCACCGGCGCCTCGGTGTCGGGAATGACCAGCAGCGGTACGTCGGCGAAGCCGATCTGCTGTGCGGTGTCGCGCGCCTGAAACCCGACGAGGGGCGGCGCACCACGCGAGATGCTCGGGGCACGCACCTTCACGTTGAAGCGCTCGGAGATGTTGAGCCGCGGCCCGGTGGTCGCGAGCCGATCCACGCCTGCATCAGCGGCACGACCGCCGACGGCAATCACACCGTCGTCATCGGTCACGGTGGCGGTCACCGTAACTTCAGCGCCTTCGCGGTACGACGCGCCGGGCGCAGGGCCGTCGACGGTCACGACCGGCGGCTGGTCAGCAGACACCTGCAGCGTGATCTCCTTTTCGGCGGTGTTGCCAGCGGTGTCGGTCGCGGTGGCACGCAACGCGAGCGAGCCCTGCGCCTGCGGGACGGTCGTGTTGAAGGTGAAAACCCGGTACAGCCCGTCGAGCGTCGACTGGGTCTGCGTCTGCGCGGTGCCACCGTTGAGCGAGAGCGTGGCCTGCTGCAGCGCCACGTTATCGGTGGCCGACAGCTCGACGACGAGCGGGCGACCCACGAACACACGCGCAGCGGGGAGCGGCGTGCGGAAGCCGACCAACGGCTTCTCAGTGTCGGGCTCGAGCACGACGCTGCGGGTTGCCGACGCGGTCACCCCGGCAGAGTCGGTGGCCACGAGCTCCAGCGTCGCGGTGCGCGGCGCACCCGAGAGCTGCAGTTCAAACAGATACGGCGCGAGCTGCCGCGTACCGACGACCGTGCCGTCGAGTTTGAGTTCGACTTTGCTGACGGCGACGTCGTCAACCGCGCGCGCCGAGACAGACAGTCGTGTGCCCACGGCATGGTGCGACCCCGCAGCAGGCAGGAGGAACGAGACCTCCGGAGGTTGGTCGCCCTGGACGGTGATCGACACCTCGGGAGCCACGCCAACGTTGCCGGCCGTGTCGTACGCGCGGGCCGAGAGACGGTGCGCACCGGGCGTGAACAGCGATGGCGGAAGCACGGCGTGCGCACTGACCGCGCCCGGCTGTGCTGGCACCGGTGACGGCGCGAGCTCGGTGAACACCTTCGTGCCGTCGAGGAAGAACTCGACGCGCTGAACGTCGACGTCGTCTTGAGCGCCCGCAGTGACGGTCAAACTCTGAGAGCTCGTAATCTTCGCGTCTCGCGGCGGCGAAAGCAGCGAAGCCGTCGGGCGGTTGGTGTCCGGCACGGCAGAGATGGTGACCTGCGCGTGGCCCACGTTGCCTGCGGTGTCGGTGGCGTCGACACCCACGACAATGGGCCGACCTGACAGCGACACCGGCACGCGCCACTGCACCGAATACGGCGCGCTCGACGACGCACCCACGGCCAGGCCATCGACCGTCCACCGCACGCCGGTGACGGGGCCGCCGTCATCGATGGCGGTGGCGCTGAAGGTCAGCAGTGAGCCCGCGGTGATCACCGCCTGCGTGACCGGCGAGAGAATCGCGACCTGTGGCGGCGCGTCGGCCACCACCGAGACGCGCAGCGGAACTCGCGTCTGTGCGCCAAGCGCATCGGTCGCCAGGAGGTCGAGCTGATACTGCGTGCCAATGCGCGAGCTGGGCGGCACCCAGGTCAGGCGGAAAGGGCCCTGCTGCTGATTGCCGTTGGTGACGACGCGCGTGCTGGCGACCGACGCGCCTTCGGCGAACAACGCGAGGTCGACACCGAGCGACGACGAGTCATCACCAGCGGTGCCTTCGAGCACCAACGGCAGCCCGGCCGTCGCCTGGAAATTCGGCGGCGTGGGGCGGGTGAGCGTCACCGCAGGCGGCGCGTTGGTGGCGATGAACAGCGCGAGCGGCGGGCTCTCAGCGACGAGGCCCGCGCGATCCGTACCTTCGATGCGCAAGATCGCCGACGAGCCCGCACGCGCGGCCGGAGGTGTCCAGCTCACCTCCCACAGCGGCACGTCGACCGGCTCGAGTGAGCGGCCTTCATTGCGCGGAGCGAGGCGGGTTTCGAGGCGCGCGAACTGCGCGGTGCCGACTGGCGCGCCGTCAATGGTGAAGCGCACCGCCTGGAAATCGAGCGGCGAAAGGGTGAACGGCTCGGCCTTCCAGTTGCCGCTGGTGATGCGGAAGGTGAATGGCGCGCCGGCAGGCACCACCAGACCTGTCGACGGCTGCTCGACGACGATGGGCGTGCCGCTGACCGCGGCGCCGCCGCTGGTCACAGGAATACGGAGCGTCGGAGCGGTGACGCGCTGATGCCCGCTGTCTTCGACCACGGCGCTGATCTGCAGCGCGCTGCCCGACGTCGGCGGCGCCCAGAGCACGAAGGTGTGTGGCCGCGTCGGCGTCGTGGCCGTGGGCACGCCATTCACACGCCATTCGACGTGCGCCACGCCGAGGTCGTCGGTGACGTCAGCGACGACTTCGAAGCGCTCGCCGGCACGAACACTGCCCGGCCCGCGGAGCTGAATCGTGGGAAGCCCGTCTCGCACCGTGACCAGCGCTGAGCTCTGCACATTGTCGCGCGTGGCGATGACCGTGACCGTGCCCGGTTTGAGCGCGGTGATCACCCCGTCGGCGCTGACGGCGGCGATCGTCGGGTCGGAGCTGCGCCACAACGTTCCGAGCCCGGGGCTGGAGAGATCGACCACCAGGCCGGTGCTCAGTGCGCCCTTGAGTCGCAAGCGCGTCGACGTGCCCACGCGCGGCAGTTCAGTCGTAGATGGTTCGACGGCCATCGCTTGCACGGTCGCATTGGAGTCGACGACGACGGGAATCGACGCCGTCACACCGGCGTAGGTGACGGTGATCGTCGCCGAACCATTGGCGACGGCGACGACACGACCGCTGGCGTCGACCAGCGCCACGGTCTCATCTGACGAGCTGACCACGAGCCCGTTCATCGGCGCGGTGAGCGCCATGTTCCCCTGCAGCATGAAGCCCGCCGAGACGTGCAGCTGGCTCACGGTGCCGGTGCCCTGATTCAGCAGCACCGCGTTCGGCGCCACCTCGAGCGACGCCACCGAGTCGAGTGCATCGGTCGCGAACTCCACGACGCTCCGATGCGTGCGACGCCCGAAGACGTCTTCGAAGGTGAGGTCGGCGACGACGACGCCGTCGAAAGGCACCGCATCCGTCGTGGGCACCGCCCACTCCACGCGGTTGCCGCGCAGCGCGCCTCTCACGCGATGCACGTTGACGAACGAGCCCTGCTGAACTGCTTGCAGGTTGCCGTTCACGCCTCGTAACGCCGCGCCGCTCACCCCGACCAGGGTCGCTTCGGCGAACGCCAGCGGCCCCGTGAACTGCACCGACAGCGCGACGGCATTGCCCGACGAAGAGACACTCGGCGCCGCGGGCAGACTCACGCCTGCGGCGTCGCTCGACCAGTTCACCGAGAACGGCGACCCCGGCGTGCCGGTGTCAGAGAGCGGTCGTGCGGTGATCGACAGCTGCGCGTGTTCGGGCAGCGCGGCGGTCAGCGGCGCCAACACACGGAATGCACCATTGGCGGCCCGCGGAATGCGCATGGCCGTCAAGGTGACGAACGCGCCCGCCGGAGAAGTGCCGGTGACGTCGAGCTCGATCGCGGAGACGGAGCCCGTCGTTTCGAAGGCGAGGTCGAGGCTCTGATCGCCGATGGTCAGCGCTCGTTGCGGCCAGATGCCTTCGACGGAGCCCTGCGCTGCACCGAGCGACGCGGTGAGCAGGAGGGCAAGTTGGAACACGCGCGCGATCCGCTTCACGGCATCGCTCCCGCGTTGATCTTCACGTTGGCCTTCGCCCGAAGGTCGGTCACCAACTTGTCGAACGCCTGCCGCTGCCTCCCTGAAACGACCCTGGCGTTGATCTGGCCTCGGACTTCTTCGAACGGCGGCACGCGCGGCTCTTCGCGGCCCGTCGCCACCAACACCGAGAAGCCGGTCGGCACCGGAATCACCTCTGAAACCGAGCCTACGGCGGGGAGGTTCATCGCTGCGGTGGTCTCGTCGTCGCTGGCTGCTGAGATCCACCCGAGGTCACCGTCGCGCAGACGCTCGGGCCCGTCGCCGGTGCGCGCGATCGCCGCGATGTCTCTGGTCTTGAGCAACTTCGCGCGGACCGCTTCAGCGCGCTTCTTCGTGGCTGCGTTCTTCGGGCCGGTCGCCAGCACGCGGGTGATGCGCACGCGCAGTGGAGAACGGAACTCGTCGGCGTGACGCTCGAAATAGGTCTTCAGTTCGGCTTCAGAGACAGGGCCCAGGTTCTTCTCGGCTTCGTCGAGCAACGCACGCGTCGTGAGCCGCTCTTCCAACTCGCGCACCTGCTTCTGAATGTCGGGCCGCGTGTGCAGGTTGAGCCGCTGAGCCTCATTGCGAAGCAGCCGCTGCGAGATCAGCGCGTCGATGAAGTCGCGTCGGCCTTCGGGCGTGTCGTACCGGTCGCGAAGTGCGATCGGCAACCGGCCGACGGCCTCACGAACCTCATCATCGGTGATCGCCTCGTTCGCCCACGTCGCAACCGCGGAACTCGGCGCCGCAACCGCAGCGTCTGCTTGAGTAGAAACGGTAGCGCGGTCGCACGACGCCACACCAAGAGCCATCACCATCCACCCACCCACCCGCATCGAACACCCCGCGCCCCAGAAGATGGGCTACATCACCCCAAGCGAGGGCAAATATCAAATGCGGTTAAAGGCGCTGGGTGGTGTGGCGGTTTTTGGGGCGTGTTTGGCGCTGTCTGGGTGTGGAGCGAAGACGCAGAACGCCGACGCGGGCACTTCTGCTGAGATCCTCGCGACGGTTGGCGATGATCGCATCACCCTCGATCAGGTTCAGAGAGAACTCGAGGCGCAGCCTGACTTCGTGCGCGCCCGCCTCAGCGATCCCGCGCGGAGACGCGAATACGTCGAACATCTGATCCGCAATCGGTTGCTGCTTGAAGAAGCGCGGCGACTGCACCTGCAGGATTCGCCGGAAGTGCGGGCAGGGCTGGAGCGTCTGCTGATTCAGCAACTGCTCAAGCAGCAGACGACCGGCGAGCCGACAGAAGCTGAAGCGCAGGCCTGGTACGACGCTCACCTCACTGAGCTTTCACGGCCCGAACGCGTGCAGGTTTCGCTCATCGAGTTCGGCGCTGCGACGCGCGCGGACGTCGAGAAGGAGGTCGCTCGCCTGAGAGCACTCAAAGAGCCGGTGCGCCGCGAAGCGTTTCTGACCCTCGTGCAGAACCGCTCGACGCACGAGGGAAGCCGCAGCGTGCAAGGCGACATCGGCCCGCGCACACGCGAGGAAATCACTCAACTGTTCGGCGCTGACGCATCGCAGGCGGCGTTTTCGCTGACCGATGCCGGAGAGATTTCTGCGCCGGTGATGACGGCCAAGGGCTTCGTGATTTTCCGTTTGACGGCGCGTCAGCCGGCACAGGTACCTGCCTTCGCGAGCGAGAAAGCGCGAATTCTGGCGCGACTGTCGACGGAAGCGCGCAGTCGCAAACTCGAGGCCATCACGGGCGCCCTGCGCGACAAAGCAAAGGTGTCCATCAACGACACCGCGCTCGAGAAGCTCGGTGGTGGCGTGAGTTCGCCGCTGGTGCCGTAGCGACCGGCGCAGCACGCACTGTCGTAGCGCATTCGCGGGCCGGCGGTTCGATGACGCGACCGAGGGGCTGCACGCTCCAGAGATTCAGCACTCTGTGGCAAGACGGCGCGGACCATCGTCTCATCGAGCCTCCGCACGCATCGACCACCTTTGCCGCAGAAGGCGCGATGCAATCGAGTCGCACGCGCCACGGGTCGAACAGGCGCTCGACTTTCTCTCGACAGGAGCAGCGATGGAGACGACCTCGGCCTCGAAGAGCCGTTGATGCTCTCGTCGATGACATCGTCGTCCCAGTCGCCAACGGAGTGCTCGACGCCTGCCTCAACCAGTCGCTCGATGGAGCGGATGGACGTGCATTGCGTGCCTCTGTGGCTGCAGTGCACGACGCCTCGCCGTCAGTTGGAATGTCGCGCCGGCTACTGAGGTCGAGGTCGACCGGGGGACGACGATCATCGACCCGTGGCGCGAGTACGCAGCCCCCGTCTCGCACAGAGCGCAAAAACAAAAAGCCCCGGGGGTACCGGGGCTTTCTGAACCAAATCTGGAGCGGGAAAAGGGATTTGAACCCTCGACCCCCGCCTTGGCAAGGCGATGCTCTACCGCTGAGCTATTCCCGCGTATTCGGTACCGCTTTCGTCGCTGCGTGCTGCCCGGCGACGGACGCGGAAGTACATTTGGTCTGACGTACCGTCAAGCGCTTTTCGCATCTGACGTTTCACTTCGTTGTCCGAGCCGGTTCAAGAAGGCCTGGAAGTACGCGCCGGCACTCCAGACGCTGAACAACGTCGACGCGTAGACCAGCACCTTGCCGACGAGGTTGAAGTTCACGTCGTACCAGCCGGCCAGCAGGAACACCGGGTGCGTGTAGTGAATGCAGAGCGCCACGATGCCTGAGAGCTGCATCGCGGTCTTCCACTTGCCTTCTTGACCCGCGGCGATGACCAGCCCTTCGCTGGCGGCGACCTGCCGAAGGCCCGTGACGATGAACTCGCGTGACATGAGCACGATGACGATCGACGCGTGAATGCGCCCAAGGCGAACCATCATCACCAGTGCCGCGGCCACGATCAGCTTGTCGGCCAATGGGTCGAGCAGCTTCCCGGTCACGGTGATCATGTTCCAGCGCCGGGCGAGGAAGCCGTCGACCACGTCGGTCACCGCCGCCAGCGTGAAGACACAGGCCGCCAGCACCGAGAACCAGGGGTCCCCGTCGTAGAGCAGCCACACGAAGATCGGAATGATGAAGATGCGGCCCAACGTGAGCATGTTGGGCAGGTTCCAGAACTCCTGGAGCAGCACCGACGGCTTGCGGTTGGCGCGCCTGGCAGCGCGGCGCGCGGCCTTCTCTTCCTTGCGCCGGGCCCGCTCGTCACGCTTCTTCTGACGCGCTTCCTGCCGCAGCCTGCGTTTGCTCTCGCGATCGACTGCCATCACGACCTCTCAGGAGGCGCGCCCAGGAGCGCATAGCCTTCGCCCGTCAGCTCGAGAGCGCTGCGACCACCGAACCCGGTGATGCGCGGCGTGACGCGCCCGAACCAGCCAACCACCCGGTGCAGCGGAACCACCAACGGCGCCGCCACGGGTATCGGCATCGCCCGCAGGCTGCCGTCCAACTGCAGCAGTACCCGCCCGGTGCCTTTGAGATGCACCAGCTCGATGATCTGCGCGTCGGACGTCAGGCGCCCATTCTCGAAGCTGATCGGCTCTTCGAAGGCGAACACGTATTCCTCACGAATGTAGGCGCCGTCGTCGTCGACCTTCACGCCGTTGTGGTCCGTGAGATCGACCGCGTGGAACTTCGCACGCCCCGGCTCGAGGTAGATGATTCCGTGGCCCGTCACGCGCTGGAGTTGCTCGTTGCCGGAGCCGAAGGGTTCTTGCGTCGAGCGACCGCGACGACGGCGCTGCTCCGGCGCGACCTGCACGCTGCCAACCACGGCGACCAGACCGTGCGTACGCAGCAGCATTTCGCCTGAGATCGTGACGGCCAGACCGTCGGAGCTGAGATGGAAGGGGCCAGACGAAGCGTCGTGCACCCACGCTCCCGCCGCGCCGAGATCGACGAGCCGCTGCGGTGCCATCGGCGTGTAGCCAGCCGGCGCGGCGACGTATTCGGGAGCGGCCGCTGGCTCCTCGACCGTGATCGGCAGCGGCGCCGAAGGTTCGGGCATCGATTCGATGGGCGGCGCGGCTTCCATCGTGGGGTCGGGCTGCGGAAGCGGCGTCGGCACCCCCTGAATCTGCTCAGTGGCCCACTGCGTGTCGCTCGGCGCGCCCCACGCCGCGTCGGCGCTCTGATTTCCCAGGAGCGCGTCGTCGGTGATGGGCGTTTCTTGCTGCGCGGCCGGGCTGGTTGCCCACGAGGCGTCGTCAGGCGTTGTCGCCAGCGGCTCCGCAACGGGCGCGGTGGCCCACGAGGCGTCGTCAGGCGTGGTGGCAAGCGGCTCGCCGACAGGGGCGCTTTCCGCATCGCTGGCCCACGACGACTCGTCGGGCGCATTCGCGGCGGGCTCGACGACGTCAACCGGTGCCGTCGCCCACGAGGAATCGTCCGGCGTATTCGCAGCGGGCTCGACGACGTCAACCGGTGCCGTCGCCCACGAGGACTCGTCGGGCGTGCTCGCCGCCGGCTCGACCACGTCTGCCGGCGTCGTCCCCCACGAGGAATCAGAAGCCGCGACCGCCGGCGTTTCGACCACCTCGACGGGGGCGCTCGCCCAGGAATCATCGGCCGCTGCTTGCACTCCAGACTGCACTTCCGGCAGCGGTGCGGCGACCGCCTGGGCCGTGGCCCACGACGAATCGTCCGGCTCGGTCGGCAAGGGCTCGACGGTCTGCGCGATGGGTTCGACGGGGACATGGGCGGAAGCCCAATCGTCAGGCGTCGACGGCAGCGGTTCGACCATCGCCGCCGGCTCGTGTTCTCCCGAAGCGTCGGCGTAGCTCTGCTCCCAGCCCTGCGACACCGGCACTTCTTCGCTCGAGACGCCGGCGGCGATGCCTTCGACCACCTCGGCGGGAACAGATTCCGTGCCAGGCGGCGGCACATCGGCGACCGACTCGGTCACCCATTCCGTCTGTGAATCGACGCGCGACGCCTCGGCGGCTTCCATCGTCAGCCACGCTGGCGTGGGCGTCGACGGCATGGGCGCAGGAAGCTCAGCGGCGGCCGTGTCGACCACTTCCACCTCCGCCTCCAGCACCGGCAGCTCTTCGCTCGACGACGGGCCCTCGTCTTCAGCGAAACGCATCTCTTCGACCGGCGAAGCGCCTTCGCCTCCGTCGAACTGCGCGCCCCAGTCACCGTTGAGGTTCGCCGCTTCGGGCGGAGGCGCCGCGGCCGCCACGTCTTCCGGCACCACGTACACGTCGGAGGGGAGCTCTTCGTCGCTCATCACCTCGATGGTGTCGTCGTGCGGTTCGGGCACCGCGGCGACCGGCGGAGCGGGGCGTTCTTCTTCCGCGCCCAGCACCACCGTCTTGGGCGCCTGCTTGGCCACCGCGCCGTGCTGCCCCGACGGCGTCGACTGGGCGGCGATCGCCCGCGCCATCTTCTCGGCCATCTGGTCCGAGCCGGCGAGCTCGAAGTGATCACGCGCCTTCACGTACGAGCCCTGCTGCGCCAGCGCGAGCCCGAGGTAGTTGTGCGCCTTCTTGTGCGTCGGCTCGAGATCGGTCGCGGTCTCGAACTCGTGAATGCAGCGCTCGAGCGCGTTGGTCTTCAGGTACACGAGCCCCAGGTTCACGCGCAGCGTGGCGTCGGTCGGGTTCTCGTTGACGAGCTTCTCGTAGACCTCGCTGGCCTGGTCGTAGAGCCCCAGCTTGAAATACGTGAGCCCGAGCAGGTTCTGCGCCTTCTCGTTCTTCGGTTCGAGGCCGTGCGCCTTCTCGAGGTGCTCGCGCGCCTCGATCACGTTCCCAGACGCGAGGAGTTCGCCGCCTTTGTAGAGCGCGCCCAGAAACTCCTCTTCCCGCGCCGGATCTCGTCCCCTCGTGCTGGTGGGCATCTTTTCTCTGTCGAATCAGCGCGTTTCGCCGCGCGCTTTGTATTGGAAGTACAGCGCAATCACCTTGCGCACGTACGCCTGTGTCTCGGGGTAGGGCGGCACCTGGCCGCCGTACTTCTTCACTGCCTCAGGACCAGCGTTGTACGCGGCCACCATCTTCACCATGTCGCCGTCGAACTCGTTGGCCAGCACGCGCAGGTAGCGCACGCCACCTTCGATGTTCTCTTTCGGGTCGAAGATGTCCTTCACGTACATCTCGCGCGCCGTGCCAGGCATCAGCTGCATCAGGCCTGAAGCGCCGACATGGCTGAGCGCATTGGGGTCGAAGGCCGACTCGGTGTGCATCACCGCCTTCACCAGCGCGACGGGCATCTTGTAGCGAATGGCGGCTTCTTCGATGTGCTCGTCGAACTCCGCGGCGGTCATCGCGGTGCGCGCGGTGATGCGAGCGGGCGCGACGGGAGACGGAGCCGGGCGGAACTCACCTTCGACCTTCCGCGCCGTGCGCGCCCTGCCGCCCTTCGGAGGAACGTTCGTGTAGACGATCGTGCCGTCCTTCTCGACGTACTTGTAGATGCCATCGGCCAACGCCGCCGACGACATCAACAGCGCGAGAGAAATGAAGGGGTTGAAACGCATCGTTCGCGCCGGAACCTACCGCTGATCCAAGTGACCCCGCAAAGAAGTCTCCCGTGGTTAAACAGGCGGCCATGGTTCGAGATTTCGACTTCCTCGTGCTCGGTGGCGGCGTCGCCGGCCTCAGCTTCGCGCTCGAGGCCTCGAAGAACGGGCGGGTGGGCGTGCTCACCAAGCGCAGCCGCTCCGAGGGCAACACGCTCTACGCCCAGGGCGGCATCGCGGCGGTGTTGTCGCCCGAAGACAGCTTCGATCGGCACGTCGAAGACACCATCGTCGCCGGGGCGCGCCTCAACAAGCGGGAGATCGTCGAGATCTGCGTGCGTGAAGCGCCGGAACGGCTGCGCGCGCTGGTGGCGCTCGGGGCCGACTTCAATCGCCGCGAGAACGGCGAGTTCGATCTCACGAAGGAAGGCGGTCACAGCAAGCGCCGCATCGTTCATTCGGGCGACATCACCGGCCGTGAAGTCGAACGCGCGTTGCTCGCCGCCTGCGACGAGACGGGGAAGATCCAGTTCTTCGAAGACAGCACCGCCATCGATCTCATCGTCGATCGCAACGCGCCGCGAGGGCAGGGCCGCTGTCTGGGCTGCTACGTGCTGCGCGACGACGGCACCATCGACACGTTCCTTGCCAAGGCCACGGTGCTGGCGACGGGCGGCGCGGGGAAGGTCTACCTCTATACGTCGAACCCCGACGTCGCGACCGGTGACGGTGTGGCCATGGCCTACCGCGCCGGCGCGAAGGTCGCGAACATGGAGTTCTACCAGTTCCATCCGACCTCGCTGTTCCACCCGCACGCGAAGAACTTCCTCATCTCGGAGGCGCTGCGAGGCGAGGGCGGCCGGCTCCGGCTGGCGAAGACGGGTGAGCGGTTCATGAAGCGCTACGACGAGCGCGGCGAGCTCGCGCCCCGCGACATCGTGGCCCGCGCCATCGACGCCGAGATCAAACGCACCGGAGACGACTGCGTTCATCTCGACATGACGCACCTGCCGAAGTCGTACCTCATGGAGCGCTTCCCCAACATCTACGCCACGTGCCGCGAGTTCGGCACCGACATGGCCGTGCAGCCGATTCCCGTGGTGCCGGCGGCGCACTTCATGTGCGGCGGTGTGATGTGCGACGAGTTCGGCCGCACGTCGGTGCCGGGGCTCTACGCCATCGGTGAAGTCAGCTGCACCGGGCTCCACGGCGCCAATCGTCTGGCGTCAAATTCTCTCCTCGAGGGGCTGGTGTTCGGTCACCGCGCGGTGCGCCACTGCGCCGAAGACGTGTCGAAGACCAACATCAAGAACGTCAGCGCGCCCGAGTGGGACCCGGGCCACGCCGTCGCGTCAGACGAAGCGGGCATGGTGAGCCAGAACTGGGACGAGATCCGCCGGCTCATGTGGAGCTTCGTGGGCATCGTGCGCACCAAAAAACGCCTCGCGCGTGCGCGCCGCCGTCTCGACATTCTTCGAGAAGAAATCCGCGAGTACTACTGGGACTACTCGGTCACGCGCGACGTCATCGAGCTGCGCAACATCGCCGACGTCGCGCACCTGATCGTCGAGTGCGCGTCGCGGCGGAAAGAGAGCCGCGGGCTGCACTACACGCTCGATTACCCGACCGCTGACGATCACAACTGGCTCGTCGACACCGTGGTACAGCGCGACCCGTGATTCGTCGCGTCGCCGTCTACTGTGGCTCGAAAGAAGGAGATTCTCCGCGCTTCATGGAGGCCGCCGCGCAGTTCGGCGCAGCGATGGCGAAGCGCCAGTTGGATCTCGTGTACGGCGGCGCCGCGAATGGGTTGATGGGCGCCGTGGCGAGCGCCGTACTGCTCGGCGGGCGGCACGTCATCGGCGTGATCCCTTCGGGTCTCGAGCGTCAGGAATGGGCGCACCCGCAGCTGTCGGAGGCGATTCGTGTCGACACCATGCACGAGCGCAAACAGATGATGATCGAGAAGGCCGATGCGTTCATCGCATTGCCCGGCGGCTTCGGCACGATGGACGAGTTGTTCGACGTGCTGACGCAGACGCAGGTCGGGCTGCACCAGAAGCCCATCGGTCTGTTGAACCTCGACGGCTACTACACGCCCATCGTCGAGTGGGTGAAGCTCGGCCTCGCGCGCGGCTTCATTCCGAAGGTGCTCGAGACCGCGTTGCTGGTGCGTGAAGAACCGCAGCAACTGGTCGACGCACTCTTGACGCACACGCCTCCGCCGTCGGCCATCACCTGGCTCCAGCGCCCGAAATCAGCCTGAGTTCACTCCGTAACGGCGCACGCCTGCCTGCCATGTCGCGGCACTGATCGGCTGAGCCCGCCTGGCGCTGCGATCACGCGCGCCACCGTTTCCTGAACGAAATCGATCACTTGTCCGCGCGCGCTGATCGGCGTGCTGCCGACGTGTGTCCGCGTTTCGGTCGGCTGATCGATCTGCCTGACCGATTTCGAGACGGACCGCAGGTGTGCGCTCGGAAGCAGGACGCGATCGCGATCGAAATGTCACGATCGGCCGTTGACACTTCTTTTGAGTGGTTGCTATTCATGCGCCGCCATTGAGTGTCGCGTTGTCAATGGTGTCACCCCAATCGGTTTTGCAGGAACAAGGTCCCGTGGAGCTCCTTCGGCCGGAAGAGATCGAGCGAATCGAGCGCGAGTACGCGCAGGGCCTGCCCGCGCGCGTGATCGTCGGGCTCTTCGTTGAGAAGGGCATCGCGCTCACCGAAGCGACGTTCCGCAAGTACGTGCAGGCGGGGCTGTTGCCGCGCAGCAAGCGCGTGGGCCGCAAGGGCAAGCACCAGGGCAGTCAGGGGCTCTACCCGGTGTCAGCGGTGCGCCGCATGAACGCCATCAAGCAGATGATGGCGCAGGGCATGACGCTCGAAGACATCAAGGCCAGCTTCGTGGTGTTCAAGAACCACATCGAGCTGGCGAGCCACGAACTCGGTCAGGTGTTCGACGGCTACGAGCGCCGCCTCGACGGCAAGTCTCTCGGCGACCGGAACCGGAAAGAGATGACCAGCCAGCTGCGCGCGTTGCGCGTGCAGTCGCGAGAGCTGTTGCAGGAGATCGCGCGCTTCGGAAGCGGGCTCACCGCGCGCCCGGGTGTCGAGACGTCGCCGTCAGACTTGCAGTGACAGAGCCGTAAATTTTTCCAGGAGGGGAAAGATGATGACCGCTGAAGAGAAGAACGACGATGTCGACCTGCTCAAGTCGGATGAAGCCGACGACCGCAAGCGCTCGAAGACCATGTCGCGCAAGGAGATGGCGCGTGATCTGCGCCGCCGCCGCCTGACTGGCGACATCGATCCCGAAGAGGCGGCGCTGCTCACCGAGATCGCCGGCAACCGCCCGCGCACGCGTGCCGATTGTGTGGCGAGCGCGCGCCCGTGCGTGTTCGTGTCGTGCAAGTACAACCTGTACCTCGACGTGAACCCCGAGACCGGCAGCATCAAGCTCAACTTCCCCGACAAGGAAATCTGGGAGCTCGAGTACACCTGCGCGCTCGACGTCACCGAAAAGGGCGGCATCACGCTCGAAGAGGTCGGCGAGATCATGAACCTCACCCGCGAGCGCATTCGCCAGGTCGAGACCCGCGGCCTCGAGAAGGTTCGCACCGCGACCGACGCCGAGCCCCGTCGTGTGCCGCTGAAATAGTTCCGTCGCAGCGTACCTGCACGCACAGGTCAAGCAGCGCGAGCGTTTCGTTGACCCCTCCGGACGCGATTGCTACTCGACTTGCCCGTGCTCGCCCTGCTCTCGGTGTCTGACAAGCGCGGGCTGGTTCCTTTCGCTCAGGGACTGGTTCGCTGTGGTTTCACGATTCTCTCCACCGGCGGGACGCTCGAGGCGCTGAAGACCGCCGGAGTTCCTGCTCGCAAGGTGTCTGCGCACACCGGCAGCCCCGAAATTCTCGGCGGGCGCGTGAAGACGCTGCACCCCAGGATTCACGGCGGCATTCTCGGTCGGCCTTCGCTCGAGTCTGACGCGCGCGAGATGGCCGAGCACGGCATCGAAGCGATCTCACTCGTCGCCGTGAATCTGTACCCGTTCCGCGAGACCGTCGCGAAGGGCGCCAGCCGCGACGAGACCATCGAGCAGATCGACATCGGCGGCCCGGCCATGGTGCGCGCCTCGGCCAAGAACGCCGCGCACGTCACCGTCGTGGTCGACCCCGGCGACTACGAAGCGGTGCTCGCCGAGCTCGAAGGCACCAAGGCCGTCAGTGACAAGACGCGGCGCACGTTGCAGCGCAAGGCGTTCGCGCACACCGCGGCGTACGACTCGGCGATCGCCTCGTGGCTCTCGCAGCAGGAGGGCGAGGTGTTCGCCGACGAACTGTCGATGGCCTTCGTGAAGTCGCAGGACCTCCGCTACGGCGAGAACCCGCATCAGCGCGCCGCCTTCTACAAGGAGCACCGTGCTCCGCAGGAAGCGACGGTGTCTTTCGCCGAGGTGCTTCAGGGCAAGGAGCTCTCGTACAACAACATTCTCGATCTCGACGCTGCGCTCGGGCTGGTGCTGGAGTTCTCGGCAACGCCCGCCGCGGTCGTCATCAAGCACAACACGCCGTGCGGTGTGGCCACCGACGCGGTGCTCGAGAAGGCGTACCGCCGCGCGCGCGCCGTCGATGAGACCTCGGCCTTCGGTGGCATCATCGCGCTGAACCGTGAGGTCGACGAAGCCACGGCCAAGGCCCTCGCCGAGACGTTCCTCGAGGCGGTGATCGCGCCTTCGTATTCCCCGGCGGCCCGCGAGATTCTCGGCGCCAAGAAGAACCTGCGGCTGTTGTCTGCCGGCGACACACTGGCTGCGGTCGACGCGAAGCCGCGCGCGCAGCTCGATGCCCGCAGCGTCTCTGGCGGTCTGCTGGTGATGGACCGCGACGCTGTCGAGCCCCAGACCGAATGGAAGGTCGTCACCAGGAAGCAGCCCACCGCCGAACAGCTCGAAGCGCTGCGCTTCGCGTGGAAGGTCTGCAAGCACGTGAAGTCCAACGCCATCGTCTTCGCTGCGCCGACCGAGCTGCTCGCGCAGGCGGGAGGGCAGACAAGCCGCGTCGATTCGGTGAAGATTGCCGCGATGCGTGGAGGTGAGCGCCTGAAAGGCAGCGCCGTGGCCTCTGACGCCTTCTTCCCTTTCCGTGACGGTCTCGACGCCCTGGCTGCTGCGGGCGCGGGCTGCGTGGTTCAACCCGGTGGCTCAGTGCGTGACGCTGAAGTCATCGCCGCCGCTGATGAACACGGCATCGCCATGGTGTTCACCGGTACGCGACACTTCCGTCACTGAAGATTTCTCATGCGCATCGTCTGTCAGAAGTGCTCCGCCGCGTACGCCATCGACGACAAGTTCGTCACTCCCAAGGGCGTGCGCGCACAGTGTCCGCGCTGCCGTCACCTGCAGCTGGTGAAGAAAGACGACGCACCAGCGGCCGCTGCGCCCGCGCCGGCCGCCGGGCCTGCATCCGGTCCTTCGCCGTTTCTGTTCGACATGGCCGGCCCGTCAGCGTCGCAGCCCCCGACGTCGAGCGGGTCGGGCGTGCACTTCGGCACCACGGCGCCTGCCCCCGGAGCGCCGCCCGCGGCGAACCCCTTCGACTTTGCGGCGCCCACCAACCCGGTCGGCAGCCCGTTCGACTTCTCGGCGCCTCCGCCGCCTGCGCCTCCGTTCCCCGCGAAGAGCAAGCCGCCCGCCGCACCGCAACCGCCCGCGCAGGCGAGCCCCTTCGACTTTTCGGCGCCTGCGCCCGGCGGTGGTGACGCCAACCCGTTCGACTTCGGTGCGCCGCCCCCCGGCGCTCCGGCGGCTCCGTCGCCCTTCGATTTCTCGCCTCCTGCAGGGCCGGCCCCCGCGCAGCCGTCGCCGTTCGATTTCGGCGCGCCGCCGCCTCCCGCGCCGCCTTCGTCCGATGCGGACTCGCCGTTCGACTTTTCGGGGGTCGGTGGCGGCCTGCCGCTGGCTGACGCCGCACCGCCGCCCCCTCCTGCGCGGGCGTCAGCTCCGAGGGCGAAGCCCGCCGCCGCGCCACCTCCGCCCGCGCCGAGCGCCGACGCGGGCGCCGCCGGGGTGAAGTGCCGTTCGTGCGGCAAGGAGTTGTCTGACGCGTTCGATCAGGCGCTCGGCGTCTGTGACGACTGCCGCAATCGCGCGGCGGATCCCGAGACCGGCTCGTTGCAGCCGGCGCTCACCACCTCGGTGCCTCCTCGCTCGACGAGCAAGCCCGTGTTCCCGCCCGTCGGTACGCCCGCGAGCCCGCCTGAACCGAACACCGTTCGCACCGCCGCACGCGGAGGTGGCAGCGACGGCCCGAGCCGCGGTCGCATGATCGGCATGGTGCTGGGCGGGGTCGCGCTGGTGCTCGTCGTCGGGCTGCTGTTCTGGAAGCGGCCATGGCAGACCAGGCCGCCGCCGCTGGTGGTCAAGGCCGGCACGCCCACGGCCCGCACACCTGATGCGCTCGTGCAGCAGTGGCGGCTCAAGTACCCCGACCTCGACGGCCGTTCGGCGTCGCAGCTTTCCGACGAGGGTGAGGAGCTGCTCGCGAAGGACACCACGCAGAGCTACCGCGACGCTGAAGAGGCATTCGAACAGGCGCTGGTGCTGTCGCCCGGTGACGACCGTGCGCTGGCGGGCTGGGTGCTGTCGGTGGCCTTCGGTCGCCCGGGTCGCATCGACGACCCGACGGCTGCGGCTGCCGAGTCGATGTTGATGGCGAACGAGCAGCGCAGCGGAGACCTCCGCGTGTTCGTCGCGCACGCGCACCTGCTCATCGCGCGTGGCGGTAACCCCAACGACATCAAGGTGCTCGCGGAGCGCGGCCTGAGCAGCAAAGACCCGCACATCAAGGCGCTCGCCGCGCTGGCCATCGGTCAGACGTTCCTCAGCAAGAACCCGCAGCTCGCGGCCGAGAACTTCCAGACCGCGCTCACCACCGACCCGAAGTTGAAGCGCGCCTATTTCTTCCAGGCGCAGCTCGCGGCGATTCAGGGCAAGTACAAGGAAGCCACGCGTTCCCTCGAGAAGCGCCTCGAGCTCGATGCCGATCAGTGGGAAGCCGCCGAGGAACTCGCGCGCCTGCTGGTCGACGTCGGCGAACCTGCGCGCGCGAAGAAGGTGCTCGAGGCGGCCCGGGCTGCCGCTCCGAAGTCGGCGCGCCCCCGGTTGGGGTTGGCGGTGCTCGGCTATCAGCACCTGGGCGATCTCGCCGGCGCCACCACTGAGCTGAACTCGCTCATCGAAGACCCCGAGCTGTCGAAGCCGATTCGGGTCGACGCGCTGTTGCACCTCGGCACGCTGCAGCGCGTGCAGGGAGAGACCGATCGCTCCGCCGAGACCCTCGAACGCGCGCTCGAGTTGTCACCTGACTCGGTGCCGGTGCGGCTGCAGAAGTTCCTCGTGCTCCTCGACAAAGGCGTCACCTCGTCGGCGCGCCTCGAACTCGACGGGCTCAAGGGCAAGCTCGGCGACAAGTACCTGGAGGCGACGCTCGAAGGCCGGTTGCTGATCGGGGAGAACCGCCTCGACGAAGCGATGCAGACCCTCTCGTCGACCGTCGAGTCAGATCCGCGTCGCGTCGATGCGCTGCTTCTTTCCGGCGCGGCTGCTGCGCGTGCCCGCAAAGATGGCAAGGCGTGGGAGCTGTGTCTGCGTCGCGGCACGCGGCTCGATTACGCGTCGCGCCCCGTCGGCTCGATGACGCAGCTCTACGTTCGCCCGGCTGATCTGCTCAAGCCTGCGGTGGGGGCGTACAACTCGCTGGTCAAGCAGCTCGACGAAGACCCCAGCCCGTCGCTCTGCGAAGGCCTCATCGCGTGGTTCTCGGAAGACCATGCAGGCGCCGATCGTCTCTTCGCGAAGGTGACCTCCATCGACCCCAAGAACGCCACGGCCTACGCGTACCGGAGCTTCTATTCGCTGCGGAAGAAAGACGTGGCCTCGGCCACGCGCTACGCCGCTCGCGCCGTCGAGTCGCTCCGCACCGACAGCAACGCGCACCTCGCGCAGGCCCTGGCGTTGATGGCGTCGAAGAAGCCCGATCAGGCCAAGGTGTCGGCGCAGGCGGCCCTCAAGTTCAACCCGCAGTCCCTGGCAGCGAAGGTGATCCTCGGCTCGGTGGAAGCGTCGCGAAAGAACGACGACGAGGCCCGCCGCACGCTCACCTCCGTGTTGCTGAGCGACAGCTACTACCGCGACGCCAAGCGCGTGTTGTTCGAGCATCAGTTGTGAAGGTCCTGCTCCTCGGAGGTGGCGGTCGTGAACACGCGCTCGCGTGGAAGATCGCCCAGAGTCCGCTGGTGACTTCGCTCGTCGTCGCGCCGGGAAACCCGGGCATCGCGGCGATCGCCGAATGTGTGCCCGTCGACATCGTGAACCCTCCCGCCGTGTTGGCGCTCGCCAGGTCGCGGGCGATCGAGCTGGTCGTCGTGGGCCCCGAGGCGCCGTTGGTCGCGGGCGTGGCCGACGCGCTCCGCCAAGCTGGCATCGACGTGTTCGGCCCTGGCGCGACCGGTGCCCGCATCGAAGGCAGCAAGGCGTTCGCGAAGGAAGTCATGCAGTCGGCCGGCGTGCCGACGGCGCGCTTCGAAGTGTTCGACGACGTCGAAGCGGCGGCCCGTCGTGCGCTCGCGTGGGGCCCGGTCGTGGTGAAGGCCGACGGGCTCGCGGCGGGCAAGGGTGTGGTCGTCGCGCGCAGCGGCGAAGAAGCGGCCGAAGCATGTCGCGCGTTGGGCTCGTTGCCGGCGGGCAAGACGATTCTGCTCGAAGAGGTGCTCACGGGCCCCGAGCTGTCGGTGATGGCGCTGTGCGACGGCCAGCGCTTCGCGCTCCTGGCACCGTCGCAGGATCACAAGCGTGTGTTCGACGGTGATCAGGGCCCGAACACCGGCGGCATGGGCGCGTATGCGCCGGCGAACTTCCTCACCGCGACGCAGCTCGAGCAGGTCGGCGTCGACGTCATCGCCCCCACGCTTCGCGAATTGCGAAAGCGGGCGATCGATTTTCGTGGCGCGCTCTACGCAGGGTTGATGCTCACGCCCGACGGCCCGCGCGTTCTCGAGTTCAACGCGCGCCTCGGCGACCCCGAGACGCAGGTGTTGATGATGCAACTGGCCGACGACCTCGTGCCGGTGCTTCGGGCGTGCGCGCGCGGAGCGCTGACCAACACCACGCTCGCGCAGCGCGACGGCTTCTCGGTCGGCGTGGTGCTCGCAGCACACGGCTACCCCGAAGCTCCGCGCACGGGAGATGCGCTGCCCGCGTTGCCGCGAGACAACGTGTTTCACGCAGGCACGAAGATGCAGGGCGACGCCCTCGTGACGTCCGGCGGTCGCGTGCTGACGGTCTGCGCGCACGCGGCGTCACTCGTCGAAGCGCGCAGAGCGGCCAACGCCCTCGCGGAGTCGATCGCCTGGCCGGGTCGCCACTACCGCAAGGACATCGGAGCCAACGCGCCTTGAGCGTCTTGCAGCGCTACGTGCTGCGGGAACTCACGGCGCCTTTCCTGGCGGCGACGGCCATGTTGCTGTCGCTCTTCTACGCGATGATGTTGGTGCGCGGCGTCGACTTCCTGCTCGGGAGCGCGGCGGGCGTGAGCGACTGGTTGATGCTCGGCGGCGCGATGTTGCCGTTGCTGCTTCCGCAGGTGCTCCCGATCGCGATGCTGCTGGGGGTGATGATCGGCTTCGCGCGGCTTGGCGAAGACGGTGAACTCACCGCGATGTCGGCGCTCGGTGTCTCGCCCACCGCGCTGGTTCGGCCCGCCTTGCTGCTGGCGATGTGCGTGTCGGCGTTGCTCGCGGTGACTTTGTTCTTCTGGAAGCCGTGGGGCGTGGCGCAGATGCGGAGCACCGCGCGCGCGGTCATCGAGCGGAACGTGCTGGGAGATCTGAAGCCCGGCACCGTTCGCTCGGATCTGCCCGGCATCGTGTTTCACGCCGCTGGCGTGAGCGCCGGACCGACGTGGAAAGAGGCGCTGCTCATCGACGAGCGCGAAGCCGATCGCGTGGCTGTTCTCTCTGCCCCGCTGGCGAAGGCGACGTTCGACAAGGGCGTCGGCATCGCGTTCACCCAGGGCGTGCTCGTGCAGAAAGACGGCGCGAATTCGACGACGACGACCTCGTTCGACAAGGGCACGTTGCTGCTCAACGTCGGCGAGGCGATCGATCGCCGCGACACCTTCCGCTTCGGGCCCGACGAGCTCGGTCCGACCGAGCTGATGGACCGCATTTCCCAGGCGGAGGCGGCTGGTGAATCGACCGCGCTGTACTGGTCTGCGTTGCACTTCCGCTTCTCTCAACTCCTCGCGCCGCTGGCCCTGGGCGTGCTCGCGACGGCGATCGCGGTGGGCGGCCGTCGGCGTGCCGCGCGAACCGCGGCTTTGATGGCCTTCGGCACGTATGTCGCTTTTTTCGTGACGGCCCGCATCGGGGTTCAGCTCGGCGAGCGTGGCGTGTTCGCGCCGTGGGTCGCCGGCCATCTGCCCACCGCGCTGACGTTGGTGGTCGCGATCGTGTTGCTCGTGCGCGTCGAGCGTCGAGGGCATCGATGAAGATCTTCGAGCGCTACGTCGCCCAGCTCGCACTGGGGATCTTCGGAGCCGTCGCTCTCGGCATGGTGGCGCTCTTCGTCATCATCGACTTCGGCGACTGGGTTCGCCTGTACATCGGCAAACCGGTGACCGACGTCATCGCGCTGTACTGGTACCGATCACACCTGGTCTTCGTTCAGCTGGGGCCGGCGGCGTTGGTGCTCGCGTGTGGCCTGACCATCACCGTGATTCGCCGGCGCGGAGAGTGGACCGCGTTGCGTGCGCTCGGCGCTTCGCCGGTCGCGCTGCTCCGGCCGGTGTTGATCGTCGCCGTGACGGCGGCGGTGGCGATGTTGGCGTTCGAAGAATTCGTGGTCGGAAAGTCGGGTGAACGCGCCGATCGCATCATGGTGGAGCGCTTCGATCGCTGGGGCGACTTCATGGTCGTGTATTCCCCGCGCCGCTGGTTCAAGGCGGGTGACGCACTGGTGAACGTGCGGGGTGATTTCGACGCGTCGCGGTTGCAGGACGTTCGCGTGTTTCAGCTCGGCGCGAAGCACGAGCTCGTCGCGTGGACCGAAGCCGAGTCGCTCACCTGGGTCTCGAAGGGGGTCTGGCGCGCCGACAACGCACGCGTGATGCGCTTCGACGGTGCCATCGTGAAAGACGCGGTGACCGGCTCGCTCGAAATTCCCCTCGCGCTCGCCTCGGAGGTCACGCAGCTGGCCGTCGGCCGTCCGGAGTGGATGCCGCTGTCGGTGCTCCTTCGTCAGGTCGAATTGATGCGCGCGTTGGAGCTGCCGACCGAGGCCACGCGCTTCGCGATTCACCGTCGCTGCGCCGATCTGGTGGCCACGGTGGTGGCGGCGCTCATGGCGTCGCTCCTGGGCCTGCGTGCCCGGCTCAAGCCGTCGGTGCCGCGGGCGTTGCTCGAAGGGGCCGGGCTGTGCGGCGGTCTCTTCGTGACGGGAATGATGTCGCGCAGCCTGGCGATCAACGCGCGGCTGCCTCCGTTCGCGGCCGCGTGGTTGGTGCCCCTGGTGCTGTTCGTCGTCGCCGCCGTGATGTTCCGCCGCACCGAAGCCACGCAGCGCTGAGCTCAGAGCCCGAGCGCGCGGCGATACACCTGCAGGGTCTGCTTCGCGCAGTCGTCCCACGAGGCGCGCGCCGCTCGTTCACGACCGGCTTCCGCCAGTCTCTGTCGCAGCGCTTCGTCGCGGTACAGCTGCAGACACGCTTCGCGCCACGCGAGCGGGTTGTCGGGTGCCACCAGCATTCCGGCGCCACCGACGAGCTCGACATGCGCCCCCGCTGACGAGGCGATCACCGGAGCGCCGCACGCCATCGCCTCCAACACCGGAAGTCCGAAGCCCTCGTAGCGAGAGGGCGCCAGCACCGCCGTCGCGCCCGCATAGAAGCGGACGAGCTCGTCATCAGAGAGCGGCGACAGCTCGTAGACCTTCTCGCTGAACCCCAACGCCCGGCGCGCTCCACGACCGGCGAGCAGGGCGATCGGTGCCGGAAGCCCGTCGGCAATCGGCACCAGCACGCCGAGGTTCTTGAACGCCTTCGTGTTGCCGATCGCCGCGAAGTACTTCGGAGGCAACCCACGTCGCGACCGGAAGTCGTCGACGTCGGCCTGCGTCGGGGTGTGAAACGAAGGGTCGACGCCGTTGCCGATCACCTGCAGGCGCTCTTCGGGAAGTCCGAGGTGCGTCGAGATCTCCCGCCGCGAGAACTCCGAGACGGTGATCAACGCCTCGGCGCGGCGGCAGCGGGGCGTGACCACCAGGCGGTAGTACGTGGTGCGACTGAGCGACGCGTTTTCCGGCAGCGCCAGGTGCGTGGCGTCGTGAAGCGTGGCCACCAGTTTTCCCGGCCACAGCGAAGGCACCGAGAACGACGTCGCGTGAAATAGGTCAGGTCGCTGCCGCAGCAGGTCCGTCGCGAACGTCACCTGTTCGAACGGTGACAGAAATTCAGAAGTCGCCTTCACCAGCGGAATGCGCGGCGCCAGCGGCCCCAGGTCGTCAGGGAGCCCGGCCGGTGCGATGAGCCCGATGAACTGCCAGCCCGGCTCGAGCGCCGGCAGACGACGGGCCAGCTCGAGGGCGTAGCGCGCGATTCCATGCAGATGACCGCGAACCATCCGCAGGTCGATGAGTACCTTCACCACGGCGGCGCAATGTAGTCGCCACGTCCTGTGCTAGCGAGCGCGTAACCGTGTTGCCCCCGTCGCTTCAGCGCGCCCGCGTCGCCCTCGTGCATGACTGGTTGTTGACCTGGCGCGGCGGCGAAAAGGTGCTCGAGGCCATCGCTGAGCTGTTTCCTGCCGCCCCGATCTTCACGCTGTTTCACGATGCGAAGGACATGCCGGCGTCGATCGAGGCACACCGCATCACGGCGTCGTTTCTCGACCGCGTTCCTGGCGCGAAGACGCGGCACCGTCACTTCCTCCCGCTGATGCCTGCAGCAATTCGGAGCCTCGATGTCGGCGACGTCGATCTCGTCATCTCCTCGAGTCACTGCGTCGCAAAGGGCATTCCCGTGCCTCGTGACGCGAAGCACGTGGCGTACGTGCACGCGCCGCTCCGCTACATGTGGGACCGCTACGACGACTACTTCGGCCCGGGCAAGGCGTCGTTGCCGGTGCGCGCCGCTGCTCGCACGTTGCGGCCGGCGCTGCGCGCATGGGACGTGCTGACCTCGTCGCGCGTAGACCGCTTCGTCGCCAACTCGTCGCACGTGGCCCGGCAGATTTCGCAGCGCTACCACCGCCACGCGCGCGTCATTCATCCGCCCGTTGAACTGGAGCGCTTCACCGCGCAGCCCCTCGAGGGCACGGGGCAGGGCGGTTACTTTTTGTGCCTCGGCGCGCTTGCTCCGTACAAACGGGTTGATCTGGCGATCGAAGCGTTTCGGCGAACCGGCCAGCAGCTGTGGATCGGCGGCAGCGGGCAGTCTTCTCAGTGGCTGCGCGATCTGCCTCCCAACGTGAAGGCCCTGGGCCAGGTGAGCGACGCGGAGCTCCCGGCCCTGTACGGCAATGCACGCGCGTTGATCTTTCCAGGCGTCGAAGACTTCGGCATCACGCCGCTGGAGTCGCAGGCGGCCGGCCGGCCGGTGATCGCGTTCGCTGAAGGCGGCGCGCTCGAGACCGTCACCCCTCGCACCGGCGTGTTCTTCGAAGCGCAGACGGTCGAGCACCTGGTGTCGGCGCTGCAGTCGTTTGACGCGTTCGAGCGCTCGTTCGTGCCCCTCGACGCTCGCGCGCACGCGATGCGGTTCTCGCGTGCTTCGTTTCAACGACAATTGCTCGAAGAGCTGGCCGCCGTCAGTCGTCGATAGCCAGCGTCTGTGTCGTGATCTTCCCGTCGCGTTCCAGCTCCACGTCGAAACGGCGCGTCGAGCCGAGCTGCGCGTAGAGCGTCATCAGCTGTGACGGATTGTCGAGGCGCACGCCGTTCACGGCTCGCAACGTGTCGCCTCGCCGGAGCCCGAGCGTCTCGACGAGTGAGCCCGCGGCCACCGACAGGGCTTTGAAGCCCGCGATCTTCCCTCCCTCCAGCGCCGGTACGAGCCGCACCGAGGCGATGATCTGCGCCGGGTTCGAGAGCTGCTGCATCAGCACACTGCGCGCGAGCCTTCCCGGGCTGGCGGTGTCGCTTCGCTGCGGACCCACCACCGAGAACCCCAGAAACTCGATGCTGGCGCTCCGGCGAACGCCGAGTTGCCGCTGTCCGATTGACACGATCTCCACGCCGAGCACGAAGTCGCCGATGCCGACCGTGTAGGTCCGCGTGTCCGTCGCCACCGCGGCCAGTGGCCGTTCACCGCACAGCGTACCCAGCAACCGGAACGGAATCGGCGCGCTCGGCGCCCGGATCGGCGGTGCGGGTTCCCGGTTCCCGGAAAAGCCGAAGAGGCGGGCGAGCCTGGCTTCATCGACCGACGCTGCGAGACACGGCAGAGCAACGAGCGAAACGAGCAGAGCGTGGAGGCGCATGGAAGCCCGCTGAGCAAGGTGTGTTCCGGGCACAAGAGGCTGAAATCCCGAAATGGCGCGTGGCGCCTGTTGCCAAATCGTCGGGAAGAACGAGCAGGTGATCTGCCGGACTGGCGCGGGCTCCGCAGCGCCGTGCTAGAGCCAGCGCAGCGTGTTCACCCGGTTTCAGCGCTTCTACAACTCGATCAAGCTCGTCGCCGACGTCGTGTCTCTGGCGATCGCCTTCGGGCTGGCCTGGTACTCGCGCTTCACCTTCTTCCCGTGGGTGGTCACGCCGCCGCCGGAAGAAACGGTCGCCACGCTGGGCCTGATTCTCGTGATCTTCCCCGTCGTCTTCCGGGGCTCGAATCTCTACACGACGAACCGGAGCCGCACGCACATCGAGGAGGTCTTCGAGATCTTCAAGGCGACGGTGGTCTCGACGCTGATTCTGGTCGGCATCACGTACTTCGTGCGCGAGCGGTACAGCCGCCTGACGGTGGGGCTCTTCGCGACCTACGCGTTCGTCGTCCTGAGCATCGTCCGGCTCTCGTTCCGTGCGGTCTTCAACGTGCTGCGCCGGCGAGGCGTCAACCTGAAGACGATTCTCGTGGTCGGCGCAGGTCAGCTCGGGCAGCGCGTCGTCGAGACCATCGAGCAGCACCGTGAGCTCGGCTTCAAGGTGACCGGCATGCTGACGCGCAAGAGCGAGAAGGTGGGAAGCAGCGTTCTGGGGGTCCCCGTGGTGGGGCACTTCAACGACCTCGCGGCGCAGCTCGAAAAGACGCCCGTCGACCAGGTGATCCTGGCGCTCCCGCTCGAAGAACAGCCGCAGCTGCGCGAGTTGATGGAAGTGCTGGCCCTTCACACCGTCGACGTCAAGGTCGTGCCGGACCTCTTCAACTACATCACCCTGCGCGGCGGCCTCGAGGAGTTCGGTGGTCTGCCCATCATCAGCCTTCAGGGCGCACCGCTCGAAGGGTGGAACCGCATCGCCAAGCGCATTTTCGACATGGCGTTGTCGTTCCTCGCGCTGCTGGTGCTCTCGCCGGTGATGGCGCTGTTGGCGATCGCAGTGAAGCTCTCGAGCCGGGGCCCGATCTTCTACGCGCAGGAGCGCATGGGCATGGATGGGCACCTGTTCCACATGTTCAAGTTCCGCACGATGAAGGTCGATGCCGAGTCGGCCGGCGCGAAGTTCGCCACCGCTGACGATCCGCGGCGCACGTCGATCGGCACCTTCCTCCGCAAGTCGTCGCTCGATGAATTGCCTCAGTTCTGGAACGTGTTGGTCGGAGACATGAGCCTGGTCGGACCGCGCCCCGAGCGCCCCGTCTTCATCGACGAGTTCAAGAAGCAGATTCCCCGGTACCACCTGCGGCACATGGTGAAGTCGGGCATCACCGGCTGGGCTCAGGTCAACGGTCTGCGTGGCAACACGAGCATCAAGGACCGCATCGACTACGACCTCTATTACATCGAGAACTGGTCGCTGCTGTTCGACCTCAAGATTCTCGTGCGCACGGCGTTTGGCGGTTTCCTCTCGAAGAACGCGTACTGACGATGCTGACGCTCTGCCTGGTTGCGCTTGTCTCTGCAGCTCCGCCCGCGGGCAAGAAGCCGCCTGCAGCGCCGCACCCGTCGGAGACCGCGAAGCTCTTCTTTCTTACCGGCGACATCGCCAAGGCTCAGGAGTTCGCCCTGGCATGTGCGCGCCGCGAGCCGAAGAAGTGCGGTCCGCTCAACAAGTGGATCGCCGAGTACGCGTTTCTGGTTCGAGACTCGGACAGGCTGACGCCCGAGCAGGCGCGCGAGCTGCTCGCGCTCGACCTGAAGATCGCTCCCGACAAGCGCGGGAAGCTCACCGAGAAGGTGATCGAGCGGTACGTCACGGTTCCCCTCGAGCGCGCGCGTTCACGTGCAACGGGGGACAGGAAGGGTGCTCTTTCCATCGTCGAGCATGTGCTGATGGTCGACCCGAAGAACGTCACCGCGCTGGAGCTTCAGAAGTCCCTCAGCAATGAGGCCGACGCGGGGCCGTAAGTCGCGCACCATGCGCACGCTCCTGCTTGTTGCCCTGTTGGCGCCGTTCTTCGCTTTCGCCGCCCCCCGTACTGAGTCCAGGAAGATCAAGGACTTCACTGCGCTCGAGGCCTCGGGAGGCGTCACGCTCTATGTGAAGCGGGGCCCCACGGCGCTCACCGTCGAAGGCGAGCCCGAGGTGATCGCCAACTGGGAAACCGAGGTTCGCGACGGACAGCTCACGGTTCGACGGAAGAGTGGGAAGTCGACGTGGCGCCCCGAGAAGGTGACCGTGCGCGTGACGACGCCGGTGCTCGAACGGCTCAGCGCTGGTGGCGGCGTCGATGCGACCGTGAGCGACGTGGCGACGTCGACCGCCTTCACCTTGAGCCTCTCTGGCGGCGCGAAGCTGCAGATGCACGGCGTTCGGGTCGAGACCATGTCGATCGCCGCGAGCGGCGGTGTCGAGGCGGTGCTCGAAGGTTCGGCCCGATCAGCGGCCATCGAGGCCAGTGGAGGGGTGAACCTCCATATGCAGGGCCTCCAGACGGTCTCCGCGACGATCGATGCGTCGGGTGGGTGCGACCTCAAGGTGCGCGCCTCCAAGTCATTGAAAGGAAAGGCAAGTGGCGGTGTGTCGGTGGCCGTCTTCGGAGACCCAGCCGAGCTCGCTGTCGACGCCTCGTCAGCTGCCACCATCGACCGCGTGAACTGATCGGGGCGAAGCGCCTGGCCCGGGGGTGGATCAGAAAAAAGTGATCGGGCCTGAAAAAAGATGTTGCCGAGCTGAGGAAGAATCATGTACATGCCCTCCCACCGCGGCGCGCAAACGGCGCGGCGGTGAAGAAGACGCTGTAAGCAGTTCGTTCTCTGAAAACTGGATAGCAAGCCCAAGAAGTACTGCGAGTCTCGCAGTCAATTCTAAGTCCTGCATCGGAAC
>QFQP01000244.1 GCA_003243425.1 Archangium gephyra
GCCGCTGGACGCGGAACACCTGCAGCAGAACATCGACGAGCGTCATGAGCTCGCCGCACTGGAAGCCAAACTCAACCGTGGCAGCATCGGCAGTGCGCGTTATGCACTGACCCTGCAGCCTGCCACGGACCAGCGTCCTGCCGCCCTGCTGTCCACGCGCCGGCACATGGGCGAGGAGCTGGTGCAGGTGTTGTCGCTGTCTGCTTTCGAGAGCGGCGAACTGCGTCCGTTGCGCGAAGCCGCTGCGCTACTGCATGGCCTGGTGCGCGATGGTGCGCAGGTCGTCCGTGGCAACAAGGCGCAGTCGGTTGCCACATTCGCCGACGCGCAGGCGTGGCTTCTGGAAGAGGCCAAGAAGGGCCGCAGCATCCAGCGCTTCAAGGGCCTGGGCGAAATGAATCCGGAGCAGCTGTGGGATACCACGGTCAATCCCGAGACGCGTCGCCTGCTGCAGGTCCGCATTGAGGATGCGGTCGCGGCAGACCAGATTTTCAGCACACTGATGGGTGATGTCGTCGAGCCGCGCCGCGAGTTCATCGAAGACAACGCGCTGAAGGTGTCGAACCTCGACGTCTGATGTTTCGAGGATGACGCCGCCGAGCGCATCGCCCGACGCATCCCCGATCGCGCTGCCGTTGCGCAGCGTGCTGACGGCGTTCGCCGTCGATGTGGCGCTCGCCATCACGCTGTCGTTCTCGATGCTGATGGCGGGGGTGTTCGGTTGGGCGGCGTGGCGTGGCGTACAGCTGGCGCGAAGCGGCACGCTGGACGCGCAGGCAATACAGGCCAACCTGGGAACACCTCCCGTCCTGTTCCTCATCGTGGCGACGTTGGTCAGCACGGGCGGAACCGCCGTCTTGCTCTACGCGTGGCGCCGACGTGCAAGCCTGGTCGAGCGACAGGAATCCTTGTCCCGCCTTCGCCATGCTCGCACCTGGTGGTGGGCGTTGGCAGCGGGATTGGCGACCTTCGTCTTCAGTACGCTCATGAGCGCTGGCGGTCGCGCGCTGGGTCTGGATCTCAAGCCCAGCAATCTCGACCTGATCGAGGCCGGCTTCGCC
>QFQP01000245.1 GCA_003243425.1 Archangium gephyra
CAGCCGATGTACCGGAAAGCGCGTCGCGCCGCGCGTGGCGAGATCGTCCCAGAGTTGTACCAGGCCGCCCTTGCCGGTGACGGTGAGTTCCTGCCCGATATTGGGGTGCGTCGACCAGGATTCGAACAGCGCGCGTTCGAAGTCCGGGATCGATGCGACACCGAGTGTCCGGGGCCTCGGGATATTGCCCCAACACAGCGAGCCGTTCACATAGACGTTGAGGATCGGCGAGTGCAGCACCCGCGTCTCGGCGGTCGGCCGCTCGCTGGTGGGGAGCGTGAAGATGTCGAGGCCGCCGTGGGTCGCGATCAGGAGCTGCGCCGGATAGGGTATCTTGACGGTCGCGCGTTCGTGCAGCACGCGCAGCCCCTCGGGCGGCGTCGAAAGTGCGAACCAGGCGGTGCGCACCTGCGCCGGCGTCCACCATGCGAGCATGTCGGGGTGGGCTATGAGGACGTTGGCCGGCAGGATCTCGGGCGCCGCATTGCGCCCCAGCGCCGTGATCCACTCGCGAAGGTGCGCGCGCGACAGCGGCGCTCCGGCCTCGATGACGGGCGAGCCGTCATCGTCGAGCGTGACAGGATGGATGCTGGCGAAGGCCGGCGCCACCTTGCGTGTGGTGCCGGCGGCATTGGTGATGTCGCGACTGTCGCCGCTGTAGAGCAGGATCGCCTTGGTCAGCGCGAGCCCGCCGGCAGTGGGTTCGAAATGGGTCGGATGGTCAGTCATCGGAACCTCCCGGTTTGGTGGGATAGAGCTGGATCAGCGCCTGCGCTGCCAGCAGAAGGTCGACGCCGAAGCGCAGCGAGGCGAACCAGCGATCGATGCTGTCGGGATCGGTGAGTGGGCAGATGCCCGCCATATCGAGGAAGCCGAGTTCCATCCCGGGGCGGGCCACATCGTCGAGTTCGCGCGCGAAATGCTCGAACGGCACGAGCGTCAGCGGCGGCAGGGTCGCGCAGTCCTCGTAGGCTGAGTCATAGTCGCAGATGGTGGCATGATCGAAATGCCACGCGCTTTGTTCGCCCAGGCAACGCTTCACGTGCTTATGCGCGGTG
>QFQP01000246.1 GCA_003243425.1 Archangium gephyra
CGCGCTCCTCAAGCGCTCGGCGCTCAACGCCCGAGCGCGTCAGGCCCGCGGTGAACGCGTCTCGCGCCCGGCCATCACCCTCGGCACCACCTGCGTCACCGAACCCGCCGACGGTATCGTCGAGGCCGTCACGATCGTGCACGGCCGGGGCCGCTCGGGCGCCGTCGCGATTCGGCTCGAAGGCCTCGACCGCCGCTGGCGGGCGACTGCGATCGCGGTGCTGTAATCACTTCGCGACATACTTCGACAAGTAGCCCGCCACGCGTCGAGCCTCCCCGAGTGACGTGGTCCCGGTCGGCAGATTGCCGAGCAGCTTGATGTGCACGAACCCACGTCCCCACGCACGCTCGATCAGTGAACGCTTCATTTGGCGACCCACCGCGATGTGAGCATGCAGACCATGATCGGACTTGTGCCACTCAGGCACCCACGCGCACGCGAACGGCTCCCCGCCCAGCAGGTCGCGAAGCTCCCGGAAGAACTCGCCCAGATGCGCGCGAGCGGCCACGGGATCATGGCAACCTTCGCCACGGTAGGTCAAAGTCCCGAGCCAGTTGAGTCTGTTCGCCGCGCAATACCGTCGGAACGTGCGCCGAGCACGCTTGCCCGCCTCAATCGCAGCCCGCTCCGGATCGGCAGCCTTCCCGCGCGCCACGTACGCGGAGTGCTTCGTCACGAAGCGCCGATAGGAGCCACCGCCCTCGCCAGCTTCAGGGAACAGGGAGAACTGCCAGCCTGCGCGCCCAACAGCGGAGCCAGCAAACAGCACGTTCCCCATCACCTGCACCGATCAGTGAAATGCCAGCAGCATGCCCTCCGCGAATGCGCACGGGGACGGCGAGAGTAGGAGATCCAGACGAAGCTGGATGCCTCGTTCATACAAGGAGGGATCGGGTCGCACGCCACGTGTGGCGCTCCCGACGACGTCCCGGAACTCCCTTGCGGAAGTGCATCAGAACGCTGACCACCTCATTCTTAGTGGTGGCGATCACGGCAAACAACCGCTCCCGGCCGGCTCACAGGCTGCCGCGAGTCAGCTGCGCTGACTCTT
>QFQP01000247.1 GCA_003243425.1 Archangium gephyra
CCTGCAGGCCCCCGACCGCTCGCCGCCGGCGATCACCATCACCGCGGCCGCGGCCGAGATGCTGCAGAACGCCGTGGCCGACGCCGGCCCGGGCGCGTCGCTGGCGCTGTCGATCAACGCGCAGTTCCAGCCCAACTTCCAGCTGGCGCAGTTCGACGCCAACGCGATTGCCGCCGAATCCAGCGGCGTGCGCGTGCAGTTCGACCTGGCCAGCGCGCGCCGCGCGGACGGCATCACCATCGACTGGGTGGACGATATCCGCGGCAAGGGCCTGGCCATCGACAATCCCAACGCGCCGAAGACGGTGCAGGCGCTGTCGCCGATCGACGCGGACGCGAAGGCGCGCGCCGGCGAGATGCTGATCATCGACGTGCGCCCGGCCGACGAGCGCGCCATCGCCTCGGTGAAGCTGTCCTTCAAGACCTTCGACGGCAACGGCCGTGCCGAACTGGAAGCGCTGCCGAAGGACACCGCGCTCGCGTTCCTGTGCCACCGCGGCGGCCGCAGCCAGCAGGCCGCGGAAGAGTTCCGCGCGCTCGGCTTCTCCAACGTGCACAACATCACCGGCGGCATCGACGCCTGGGCCGACGATGTGGACGGCACGATCAGCAAGTACTGATCGGCAGCGTCACCAGCGTTTCACCAGAAAGCGGGCTTCGGCCCGCTTTCTTTTTGCGCGATGTAGGGCGGGCCCTGGCCCGCCGTGGCGGGGTATCGGATCGCATCGAAAGGGATCGACTCCGCGACGCATCGCGGTCGTGAGGCATGGCGATGGTGGGCCGAGGCCCACCCTACGACGACGGACCCGCCATGCCGGCATCGAGCGCGCCTCGCGCCGAGGACGGCGCGCAGGCCTCCGCGTTGTGGACCCGACGTGTCAGGTTCGGAATGCGAGATTCCGCGTCCGTCACTCGGTGTGACGGGTTCACGGGGCGGCGTTCCGGGCTCCGAACGCGATGTTCCGCGCTCTGGACTCGACGTACCGCGCTCGATACGCGACACGTCGCGTTCCGAACGCGGCTCTCGGGGTTGCCGAACCCGGTGCACC
>QFQP01000248.1 GCA_003243425.1 Archangium gephyra
AACCTGAAACGCTTGTACACCACAACACCACAGAAGGAGCACATCAATGAACCTTGAAACCATCGCCGCGCTCGGTTATGAGCTGACCCCTAGCCCGCTGGAGGTCTTGACCTTCCACGCGGCAACGCGCGTCGGCGATCTCGTGTTCACATCAGGGCAGATCCCCGTCTTCGGCGACGTGGCGGTCAAGGGCAAGGTCGGCGCCGATGTGGATCTCCCGACTGCTCAGAAGGCGGCTGAGATTTGTGCGGTGAACTGCCTGCGCGCAGCACTGGCCGTGGCCGACGCGGCGGAGATCGAGCGCGTTGTGAAGCTCGTTGGAATGGTGAATGTTGCGGATGGATTCAACGACACCTCGAGCGTGATCAACGGAGCATCGAGTTTCCTGAACTCAGCCTTCCCCGGCCAGCCCTCCCACGCTCGCTCAGCGGTCGGAATGGTTCTGCCCGGCGACTGGGCCGTGGAGGTTGAGCTCGTTCTCGCGCTGAAGGCAGGATGAGCGCCAGCTCCGCACACCGACAACTGGAGCAACTCCGGGATCTACCGATCACCTACGACCTGGTGATCGGAGACTTTGGTCGCGAAGCGGCGACACGCTATGTGAACATCCTTGCTCAGGAGGAACGACGATTCCTTGAACGGTTCCTCGCGAAGACGGGCACTCCCTTCTTCGACGAGTACCGGCGGATCATGTTCACTCTGGTAGCGGACATCGCATTCCTCAAGCACGGCATGATTCATCGAACCTGGTCGGAGCATGGCCGGTTGACCGATGACGTCCTCGTCGCAGTCAAGGCTCACGAGGTTCCCGAGGATCTCAGGCGCGAACTCGCGGCGGTGATTCAGGATGGCGTAGCGTCTGCCAAACGCCGCGGTTACGGCACGGTTCGTGTGGTCATGCCGTGCAATTCTTTGTCCGATGTGCTCACGGGCGCTGTCGACCGAGTGACGCATGAGCAAGTCGATTTTGCTGACGTCGTGGCTCACGGTGTGATCCAATCAGCGATCGAGCAGTTGCGGTCGACTGGCTGTATCGGCGACTCCCC
>QFQP01000249.1 GCA_003243425.1 Archangium gephyra
GCGGTGGGGTTTTCCGGCAGCGAAATGCCAGCGAACTGTCAATCGCACTGGCTGTTGTCGTTGCCCTTGAGGGAGACGCGTGAGAGTGACCGTTGCAAGACCGTTTCAGAATCGCTTGGGCGAGCAGAGGTTTCCGCCTTCCTGGTATTCACCGGGAGAAGGAGAAGATCGACCGGCAGCCCCTCGCAACCGGCCATCGCACCCAACCCCGACCCCCTCCCTGCAGGTCAGCGCCTGGTCGGGGACCTGCTACGCAACGCCCGTGCTCGGCGCGATGGTAGCCGACTCGTTCGCGGGCCGGTATTGGACAATCTTCTCGTTCTCCATCGTGTACATGATTGGGATGATCGGGTTGGCGCTGAGCGCCGGAGTGAGCTCGCTGCACCCCCACGGCAGCGACCCGCCCACGAGCCACCAGAAGGCGTTTTTCTGGGGGTTCATGTACCTCGTCGCGGTGGGCACGGGCGGCATCAAGCCGAACGTGAGCACGTTCGGTGCGGACCAGTTCAATGAGAACGACCCAGAGGAGCGGAAGCTGATCCCAAGGTTCTACAACTACTTCTACTTCTTCGTGAACATCGGCGCGCTGGTCGCAAGCACGGGACTCGTCATCCTGCAGACGGACGTGTCGTGGATGGCCGGCTTCCTGATCCCCGCGGTCTCCTTCTTCTTCGCCATCACGATCTTCATCAGCTTCACACCCGTGTACCGCCACAAGCCGCCTGGCGGCTCGCCCCTCGTGCGGTGGTTCCGCACCACGGTGGGCGCCATCGCGCACGCCCGGCGGCCGATGCCCGAGGATCCTTCGGAGCTCCACGAGGTCGAGGGCTTCTGGTCGATCGTGCGGGGCCAGCAGAAGCTGGAGCTCACCGAAGTCCTGAGCGGCCTGAACAAGGCCGCCGTCAGGCAGCCCGAGGACGTCGCCGCCGATGGCGGGGCACCCAAGAGCGGCGGGGTCACGTCGGCGAAGAAGGACAGGTGGCTGGTGACGGTGACGGAGGTCGAGGAGGTCAAGTGCGTCGTGCGCATGCTCCCGATCGCCG
>QFQP01000250.1 GCA_003243425.1 Archangium gephyra
CCGTTCATGAAGGCGTTATCCAGAACTGGTGGCGTCAGGGCATGATGGGCGGCGCAAAGGCCCATTATGACGGCATCAAGGCTTTTTCGGAAACCGACCAGACCGAAGACCTGAAGAATATCAGTGTTCCGACACTGGTGCTGCATGGCGAAGACGACCAGATCGTGCCAATTGCCGACTCCGCGCTGAAATCGGTGAAGCTGTTGAAAAACGGCACGTTGAAGACCTATCCCGGCTTCTCGCACGGTATGTTGACGGTGAATGCCGATGTGCTGAACGCCGATCTTCTGGCCTTTATCAAGGCTTGATCTCTGGGCGAAAAGAAATACGGCCTAATGTTAGGCCGTATTTCGGGATTGGTCCACAACCTGTCCCGCATACGCAACGTCATCCTCGGGCTTGACCCGAGGATCCACAGCCGCACGAAGAATGGATGCTCGGGCCAAGCCCGAGGATGACGTTGCGTGTGGGGAGACGGACGGAGGTACTTCCCGCATCATGTCATCAGACGAGTTTTGCCTTCCAAGCCTTGCGATAAGAACCAAGTCCTTCAATGACGCCCGGGGCAAAATGACGCTCGCGGCCTCCTGGCGGCCTGGTGCCGGTAAGGAGCGCGGCACCGGCGCTGGTGCCGGTGGAACCGCTGACTGCGATCACTTCCGTATCGGCAAAACCCGCTAACGCTTTGAGATAAAGGGCGTTGCTGGCGAAGGGGCCTTCAACGAGCACTGGGCCTTTCCGCCCGATAAGCGAAAGACTGAACTCCGTCATCAGGGCAAGATAAAGCGCCGCCGCCGCGTGCCGCTCCGCGACAGTGGCATTGTCGTCGCCTATCCAGCACGCTGTTTTATCGGGGAAGGGGCCGGAGCCGCTGACAATGCTGGGCAACAGCATCATGCCTTTGGCAATCACGCTTTTGAGCGAGGCCTCGATTGCCTCCTCCGGGGCATGCCCGAATTGCCGCGTCAGCATTTCATATTCCCTGCCGCCCATGAAGCGGGACGAGGGAACGGGACGGCCGAAAGCATCGACATTCAGGAG
>QFQP01000251.1 GCA_003243425.1 Archangium gephyra
GCGCATGCCATAGCGCGCGATGATGAACCCCGCCGGCACCGTCACCAGCATCATCCCCACGGATTCCATCGCGGAGATGATGCCGACCTGGAACGAGCTGGCGCCGAGTTGCAGCGCGTAGAGCGTGGTGACGATCTTGCCGAGGCCGATCGTCAGCCCGCTGACGAGCGATAGCGCAATGAAATTGGCGAGGAAGCGCGTGTCGCTCACAGCGGCGCCTTCTCCGCTTTCGCCGGGGCGACGGTGGCGGACTTCGCATCCGACGCGTGCCAATAGCCCTCGAGCCCCAGCTTGCGCACCGCCTCGGTCGCGAAGCGCGGCTCGAGCAGGTCGTCGACATTCACCTTCTGGCGAACGAGGCCAGTGCCGTAGGTATAGTCGGTGACCGAGCGGTAATGCTGCCTTACCTGCCCGTCGAACAGCGGCGAGAAGCGATCCTGCCAGCGCACGCGCTGTTCGGCATAGTCGCTCTCGATCACGCTGACCGGCGTGTCGCCGCGCGCTGCCTGATCGACCACCGCGCTGCGGTTCTCGGGCAGCGACGACCAGTGCGCGGCGCGGACATAGGCTTCGGCGATGATCTGGGTGAGTTCGGGATAGCGCTCGACGAAATCGGCGCGGCCAAACAGCTCGGCGCGCATCTTCCAGTCCTCGGGCGCAAGCTTGGTCGACCAGACGATGCGCCCCGCGCCCTTCTGTTCGAGCAGGATCGCGTCCGACAGCAGGAACACGGCATCGACATCGCCCGAGGCGAGCGCGGCATGGCTGGCGGGCGGGTTGATGTTGAGGATCTTGAAGTCGCTGAGCTTCAGCCCGTTGGCATCGAGCAGCTTGGTGAAGGGCAGTTCCCAGGGGCGGCCGCGGTGGAGCGCGATGCGCTTGCCGACCAGATCCTTGATGCTGGTCGCGGCCAGCCCCTTGCGGACGACCAGATAGGCGTTCTGCCCGCGCCCGACCGGCACGACCAGCTTCAGCGGCACGCCGCCCGCGACCGCGATGATCGCAGGGAAATCGCCATAGGAGGCGAAATCGATGCGCTTG
>QFQP01000252.1 GCA_003243425.1 Archangium gephyra
ACGTCTCGGTGACGATGGCAAAGCGCATGCGCAGCTCCACGTTTTGCGCATGCTGGGGCCGGCAGGTGTCGCGGGTGTTGCGGTTCGGTGACCGTGGGATGACGGTGCGTGCGACGCCCCTTTCGGGCCCACGATCCTGTCAGGGCGCGGGGATGTCGTCGGTGAGCAGATACGCCAGCCAGTGCGTCCTGACGTGTGGGGACAGGGCATGTTCGACGCCGACATGGTCGCTGCCATGCGAAAGCGCGTTGACCACCGCCTGCAGCACGCGAGCGAAGAACTCGGGATCTCCGCCGCCGATGAGCACCAGATAAGTGGCTCCCTCATCCTCATCGGACAGCTTGCGCATGCGCACCCAGTCCGCTCCCTCTCGCAAGTCCACTGCGTAGCCGGCACCTCCACGAAACGCTGGCCACCCACGCAAGTGGCCAGCCAGATCCGTGGGCCTGGAGAAATAGGACAGTACCTGCGCTTCGTGAGCGTGCATCAGCAACGAGGTCACGTCGCGTGCAGGACGAAACCGGTGCCACTGCCCGGCAGGCTGGACGTGCAGATGATCGTCGTCGTACTCGAGCCGACCGCGTCGATCGCCTCGTGCAACTGGCGCAGGATGTCGTCGAAGGCCTTTCTCTTCGCCGGCATCGAGATCTCCCACGTGACCACCCAGAATTCGTTGTTCTTGCTGCCCTCGATCTTGCCGGCCAGCTCCGGGTAGTTCACGCGTGCGCGGCAGTCGATGGCCATCGAGTGCTCTAGGAACCGGGCGGAGAAGCTGAAGGTGTGCACTTCCGCGGCCGGCAACGCAAAGCGGTGGCCCACGGTCCAGATGCGATGCCGGCGCAGGTACTGCTGATGCACCTGCCGTCCGAGGGTGGCGAGGGCGACCAGCGCGCCGATGAGGATGAGCGTCTCCATGGCACGATCGTACAGGCCCTCGGTGTCAGCGCGTCGTGCGCCTACGCGGAGGGCCCGCATCCTTGTGCACACGGGTCTCGTAAGCCTTCAGCACCAGCGCCTTGACGACCGCAGGCGTAGCACGG
>QFQP01000253.1 GCA_003243425.1 Archangium gephyra
AAGCTGCACCTCGGCCCGACCATGCACGCGGCCGGCTATGCCGACAAGAAGATCATCGTGTGGGACCACAACCGCGACATGATGCTGTACCGCGCGCAGGTGATCCTGGGCGATCCGGAAGCGGCGAAATACGCGTGGGGCCTGGGCTTCCACTGGTACGAGACGTGGGCCGGCTTCGACCCCATGTTCCGCAACGTGGCGGCGGTGACCGAAGCGTTCCCCGACAAGCCGGTGCTGCTGACCGAAGCGGCGGTGGAGAAGTTCGACCCGACGCGCTACCAGCACTGGCCGAATGCCGAGCGCTACGGCACCTCGATGATCAACGACTTCAACAACGGTGCCGTGGGCTGGACCGACTGGAACATGCTGCTCGACCAGACGGGGGGCCCCAACCACGTCGGCAACTTCTGCTTCGCACCGCTGCACGCCGATACGCGCACGGGCGAGCTGATCTACACGCCGAGCTACTACTACATCGGGCACTTCTCGAAGTTCATCCGTCCGGAAGCGCGTCGCGTCAGCACCGCCACCAGCCGCAGCACGTTGTTGGCCACGTCCTTCGTCAACCCCGACGGTCGCCTGGCGACCGTGGTGATGAATCCCACCGACAAGGAGATCGCCTACAACTTCTATGTCGGCCAGGCCTCGGCGGTGGTGACGATCCCGGCACGCGCCATCCAGACGCTGGTGCAGTAGGCATGCGCGGCGCACGGCGGTTCGCGCTGCTGGTCCTGGCGACCGTCGCCGGGACGACGCAGGCCGCCGAGCCGTTTCCATGGCCCGGTGGCAGGAAGGCCGCCGTCAGCCTCGCCTACGACGATGCGGCGCCGTCGCAACTCGACAACGCGATTCCCGCGCTCGACCGCCACGGCCTGAAGGGCAGCTTCTACCTGACGCTGGCCTCGGACACCCTGCGCACGCGCCAACGGGAATGGGCGGCGGCGGCGCGCAACGGCCATGAACTCGGCAACCACACCCTGTTCCATGCCTGTTCTTCATCGCGCTTCCAAACCCATCGAGCGGATCGACGCCCGCATC
>QFQP01000076.1 GCA_003243425.1 Archangium gephyra
CCGGCGGCGGCTCTGCGACCGGCGGTGGCGCTGCGACTGGAGGCGGCTCTGCGACCGGCGGCGGCTCTGCGACCGGCGGCGGCTCTGCGACTGGAGGCGGCTCTGCGACCGGCGGCGGCTCTGCGACCGGCGGCGGCTCTGCGAACGGCGGCGGCTCTGCGAACGGCGGCGGCTCTGCGAACGGCGGCGGTTCTGCGACCGGCGGCGGTTCTGCGACCGGCGGCGGTTCTGCGAACGGCGGCGGTTCTGCGAACGGCGGCGGCAGCGGCACACAGCAGCCGCTCGCGATCACCATCACTTCACCCACGAATGGAACGCTCACCGGCACCTCGACCATCACCGTCAGCGGAGCGGTCTCTGGCGGCGTGGCCCCCTACTCGGTCACCGTCAGCGGCGTGTCTGCGTCGCTCAGCGGCGCCACCTTCACCGCAACCGTTCCGCTCACCGAAGGCACCAACGAGCTCACGGCACAGGCGACCGACGCCGTCAGCGCGACCGCGAACGCGTCCATCACGGTTCAGCGCGACGGCACCGCTCCGCTCATCACCGTGACGCAGCCGCTCGACAACCCGCACACCACTTCACAGGCAGTGGTGACGATCGAAGGCAACGTCTACGACTCGAACCTCGCTGAGGTGCGCGTCGCTGGCGCGCTGGTGAACACCGTCGCCGGTCACTTCATCACCGACATCACGCTCACCCGCGGCCGCACCGACCTCGTCATCGAAGCCCTCGACACGCTCGGCAACCGCTCGCAGTACGTACAGCGCTTCGACGCGCCGATGCTGGCGCCCGCGGTCGTCATCCTCGAGCCGCGTGACTTCGCGACCTCCGACGTCGCCTGGGTGCACGTCCGGGCGCGCGTCAATGCCACCGCCGCCGTCAGTGAAGTTCGCATCGGCGCCTCACCCGTGACCATCAACGCAACTGGCGACTACGAAGCCGACATTGCGCTCGCACTCGGGGAAAACGTCATCCCCGTCGTCGCCACTGACGCCTCCGGTGCACAGGGCGCCGCGCAGGTTCGTGTGCGCTACCGCGACGCTTCGACCGAGCCGCTCGAAGTAACCTCGGTTTCCCCGGCGAATCAGGCCACCGACGTCGAGACCGATTCGCGCGTGACCATTTCGTTCAACAAGCCGATTCAGCCGGCGAACTTCAGCACTCAGTTCGTAGTGCGTGCGGCGGGCATCTCGCTGCCCGGAAGCTACTACCTGGCGCCCGGTCAACAGGCGCTCTCGTTTTCGGCTGAGAAAGCGCTGCCTGAAAACGCGGCGCTCTCCGTCGAAGTCGAGAACATCAGCCCTCAAGCGGGCCCCGGGTTGTCGGCACCGTTCCGTTCGACGTTCTCAACGCGTCGCGCGCTCACGCAGGTGCACGGCGTGGTGCTCGACGACGCGGCGATCCCGGTCAAAGACGCGCGCGTCGACATCAGAGACCTCGGCCTGACGACCCGCACCGACAACGACGGCAACTACCACTTCTTCGTCCCCGGAGCCGGGAGCTGGAAAGTCACCGTCAGTCAGGGCCTCTCGGCTGAGGGCCGCGCGTTGCCGACCATCAGCCGGCGCATCGCGGCGGTCGACGGCAAGCGCACCGACGACACCACGCTGTTCCTGGTGCCGACCGACGGCAGTTCGCGTGTGTCGCTCAACAACGACGGGCAGCCTGTGCAGAGCGGTGAAGTGACGTTGACCTTGCCGCCGGGCAGCTTCCACTTCGAGAACGGGCTCACCGGAGCGGTGACGCTCACCGCGGTGCCGCCGCCGCTCAAGGGGCCGCCGGTCGCCGACATCTTCGGCCCCGAGAAGCTGTGGCAGCTGCAGCCCGCGGGCACGAGTCTCACGGCGCCCATCGACGTGTCGTTCGCGGTGACCAACCAGGTACCGGGGCGGTTCGCGCTGCTCTTCGGGTACTCGACGACGACCATGACCATCGCCCGCACCGGGCTGGCGCGCGTGAGCACCGACGGTCAGCACCTCGATTCGCTGGCGCCCTTCCACCCCGAGAGCATCGAGTGGCTCGGCTACAAGATTCTCTCGGAAGAAGCATCGAACGCGGTCTCGGCGGCGCTGGCGTCGATCCCCGACGGTGGCGGCGCACAGCTGCGCATGCCCGAGAGGGGGCCCGTCGACTGGTTCCGTCAGTTGTTGTTGCCGAGCACGGCGTGGGCGCAGGGGCTCGCCGCGTTCTTCGCTGGCGCGCTCACCGCGGGTGACACCGTGATGCTGGCTGCACAGCCGTCCTACGTGACCGGCAAAGTGCGCGGCCCGCGCGGCACGCTGCTCGAGGTCACGCTCGAAACACCGACCGGGTTCACGGTGCCTCGCGCGGGAACGCTCGATGGCGGCATCGTCTCGGTGCCCGTCGACACGCTGGTTGAAACGAGCACACCGGGTACCTGGCAGTTGCCGTTCCACGTGCGCGCCTACCGTTCGCCGCCGGCCCCCGGCGAGCTGGTCGACGCGCGCATCACAGCGCTGCGCGATGACAACACGGCGGCGACGGCTCCCAGCGGTGGCTCCTGGCACTGGAACAGCGAGCGCATCGACGCCGCGTCGACAGTCGACGTGCGTGCCGGCGTGACCACGCTGACGCTGGAAGTCGTCGGCGATTTCGGGCGCCGGTGGCGCGTTTCGCACCGCATTCACCTGTACACCGATGCGCAGGGCCAACCGCTCCTGCTGCAGGTGCGCGAGGCCGAGAACACCCTGCCCGTGCCGCTCGACCACGCCGTCTACTACTCGGGGGTTCGCGTCACGCTCACGGGGCCGGGTACCGACAAGGGCGGCACCACGGGCGCGACCGGTGGGTTCGGCATTCCCACGCTCGTCTCGGGCGGTGACAAGGGTCTGGTCTGCGCCGACATCGCCGCGGGCGAGACGAACCAGGCGCTCCCGAGCAACAACGGCGTGACCACCTACCGTCGCGTCGAGAACAAGTACTCCGCCTGCAGTCAGCCGTTCGATCTCGCGTTCGGCTCCGTCGCGGTGGCCGACGTGCTGGTCGACGCGCGCATGCTGTACGGAGATCTCTCGTTCGTGGGTAACGACGGCGTTCCACTGCCCGTTCGCTACGACGATTCGCTCAATTGGAGCGAAGGCGACGGCGGCAACAGCGACGCGCGTCTGACGTCCATCTCGGCGAAAGACATCGACACCACGGAGGTCAGCTTCTTCCGCGCCAGCGATCTCAACACCCCGATCGCCACCCTGGCGCCCGCGCGCATTCTCGACGCGTCGGCGCGGACGGGAGCAGCCTCGGCGAGCTACGCGCGACTCCGCGTCGGCCCCACGGCCTTCAACAAGGTGCCGCAGCGCGTGGAATGCGCGCGCATCAACGCCATCCTCGCTGCGTCACGCTCGACGGCCGACGCGGCCTTCTACGCGAGCTTCTGCACGCCCGCGGTCGCCACCTCGCTCTCTCCCGGAGAAACGCTGGTGGTCGTCGCCGTCAACTACCGCACGGGTTACGCCGGCATGCGCCGCGTTCGCGTGCCGCCCATCAGCGCGCTGCAGCTCGACGCCAACGATCAGTGCGCCGCCGACATCGCCGCGAACGGTGAATTGCCGCAGGTCGATGGCCCCAACGGCCCCATCGCCTATTCACGGTGCCTGCGTCAGTCGCTCGGCATCAAGGCCGACATCGTTCTCTACCCGCCGCAGATCGAGACGCGCATCAGCCGCACGTACACGCCGGTGGGCGTGCCGCAGCGCGACGTGACGTCGCTCGTTCGCAACGGTGGAGCGGCGACCACCGCCGACAAGAAGCTCGCCATCTCGACCCGGTGGCGCGTGAAGCTGCCGCCCGCCGACTGGCTCAGCTGCGTCGAGAACCAGGGCACCAACTGCGACGTCGAGTTGGAAGAAGACGACTCGTTGAATGCAGGCGGGTTCATCGTCGATGGCGGCGTTTCGAGCCAGCACGACGGCACCTATGCGCTGGTCGACGTCGGCCAGCAGGGCCGGGTTCTCGAGGTGCCGTGCACAGACTTGGACCCGCGAGCGCCGCAGAAGGTGACCGACGTCTGCGCCGCGGCCGCGAACAGGCTCGACGACATTCCCGGCGGTGTGGCGCCGCTCTACGGCCAGTTCATCACCTGGAACGACACGGCGCTCGCGCTGAGCGACTCGCCCATCTCGACGTTCCGCGTGCCGCCGGGAGCGAACACGCTGCTCGTCGACACCGCGACGCGCACGCGCACGCAAAACGGGGTCGAGCTCACTCCCAACCTGAACCAGGCCCTCCACTTCATTCACATCGTTGGTCAGTCTCAGTACGACTCGCCGGCGCGCTCCACCGGCGAGAACGAACCGCCGCCGCCCTTCGCCAACCTCGAGAACGAGCCCGGTCCGCGCGCTGACACGCCGCTGCGCGCCGTCGCGTTGAAGGCGGTGTATTCGAGCTTCGACGAAGGTTCGGTGCCGGTGCTCCGGTACGACTCTTCGCGCGGCCACCAGTTCCGCGTGCTGGGCCTCACCCAGACCAGCGCGACCGCTCATGGTTCCGGCGCACCTCGAGACGTCACCGTCGCCGACGCCGACGCCGAGGTCAGTGACAACGAGTACCGCTTCTTCACCGCGCTCGAGTCGGGAGTGCCCGCGCCCACCGCGCCGGGCGCGCCTTCCCAATTCCGGCTGCGGGTCGGCAGCGATGCGGTGGGCCAGGAATGCACCGTCACCTACGACGCGGCGACCAACTCCATCATCGGTCAGTGCGATGCCGACGCGCTGGAAGACGTGTTGTCAGCCAACGACATCGTCTACCTGAGCCTCTACCTCTCTGGAAACGCGGAGAACGTGCTGTGGCGCACCAATTTCTGGGGCCTCACGCGCCGCACCGACATTCTGTCGAGCCAGAGCCGGTACACGTACGAAGACGCGACGAGGCCGACGGCAGAGAATGCCATCAGCCGTCAGGCGAACCTTCCTCCGTGCGCGATGTTCAGCGTGTCGCAGCGCGAGCTGCCGCCCGGCAAGCTCGGCACGGTCGTTCTGTGCAAGCGCAAGAACGACATCTGCCCCGAAGATGATCAACTCGCCAAGGGCACCTTCGAGAACGTGGGCGGCGTCATTCGCGTGGTGTCACAGCTCAAGGGTGAGATTGGTCGAAGCCGACGTCAGTCTGCCGACGGGTCGTTCAGCTTCTACGCGAATCTCCCCTCGTACTACGCCGACATGGAGTCGAACCTCGGCGCCACGTCGACCAAACAGGTGCATCGAGGGCTCGTCGAGATCATCGCGACCCCGCCCAGCTGGGTGACGCTGGGCACCCCGCGCGCGCGCGCCGAAGCCCACGATTCCTACGTGTGGGCGCAACCGGAAGCCGGCCCGGTGAGCGTGGTGACCGGCCGCCTCGCCTTCAGCCACACCGACCTCTCGCTGCCGCTGGCCCCCTCCTCGCTCACCTTCACTCGCCACTACAACAATCAGAACAACCTCGTGGGCAGCCTCGGCATCGGGTGGCGGCACGCCTATGAAGGCGTCATCGTCATGGAGAGCGCCAGGCGCTTCGTGGCGGTGATCGGCCTGCAGGCGTGGCAGTTCACGAACTGCAACTTCGAGGCGAGCACCTCGTCGTGCACCAACGACGGCACGCACGGGTCCACCCTCCAGCGCTTCAAAGACGCGAACGGCAACCTCGCGTTCGTGCTCACCGACGTCTCCGGTCAGCGCTTCCTCTTCCGTCACACGGTGGGCGACGTGGCGCAGCCCGACGGGCCCAGAGGCGACGGTCATTACCTGCTCGTCGACGGCGGGGTCGGTCAGCTGCAACTGCGCTGGTTCTTGAGCGCGGTCGACGAAGGTCCCGCGGCCACCCCCGGCGACTGGTTCGCCGCCACGCTCCCGGAGAACTGGTGGGCCATTTCATACGACGGCCCCACCACGAACGTGGCAGCGGTGCGTCGCAACGGCGCCGGCATCGGGCTCACCTTCGAGTACGAAGACCTTCCAGCCGGTGACATCGCCCAGGTTCGCACCGCTGCGCGCCAGTGGGGCATGCGCCGGTTGAGAGCGGTTCGCGCCATCAACTCGGCCGACGAGGTCTATGCCGCGGTGTCCTACGGCTACAACGACGCTCGACATCAACTGCGCAGCGCCACGCTCGAGGTCCTGTCCTCCAGCAGCCCGTTCCAGGAGTGGCGCTACGGCTACGCGCCCCCTGACGGCGCGGGGCTCACCGACGTCGACACGTCGAACGAAATCGACACGGTCGACCTCGCGCTCGCACCGCCAGACGGCGGCGCGCTTCAGGTGCAACAGCACCAGGCGTATTCGCGCGCGAACGCGCTGGTGCCCGGCATGCAACAGGTCGCCAGAGGTGAAGTGGTGACCGGCTTCACGCTCCCCGGCCAGAGTGGCGTCCCCACCACCGTCAGTTTCCCGTCGGCCGAAGCGCGCCAGGTGACGTCGCCTGAGGGTGTCGTCACCAACTTCACGCTGTCGGCCTACGGCGCCGCCGACGTGACCCAGACCGGCACGCACCGCAGCGAGAGCACGTGGGCCAGCCAGCAGAGCGCGCCGACGGTCATCCCGCTGACGCCGTTCAGAGATGCGGAAGGCGTGCAGCAGAAGCCCGACCTCGACAGCCGGCTCCGCTCCAACGGCACGTTCCTCACGCCGAGCTACGCGCGTGCCGATGAGGCGCTCGACGACCTCGCTCCGGGCAACACGTACACCGTCACCGAGCGTGACGCGCGCTTCGCGCACGCCGCCACCGTCACCCTGGCCAATGGCACCAAGGCCATCACGACCATCAACACGAGCGGCGATGTCACCTCTCAGACGGTGCAACGTCTCAACGACATCTTCGAGATCTTCACAGCGCCCGCTTACGACGCACAGCATCGCCTCACGTCGTGGGTCGATGCACAAGGCCGCACGGTCACCGTGACGCAGACGCACCCATTCTTCGGCCTCCCGGAAGTGATGACCATCACCGCAGGTGCGACGGTCGTCACGCGGTCGATGACGTGGGACGCGCTGGGTCGCCTCACCCGCACCACCGACGACGGCGACGGCAGTGACGTCGAGACGACCTTCGACGCCCTGGGCCGGCCGACCTACCGACGCGTCCTCGGCAGCGCGCCCGCCGTGCCCGATGAAGTGACGACGTGGGACTACATGCTCGAAGACAAGAAGCTCACCGTCGTCGAGCGCTGCGCAGCCGTCGGCGCTGAAGTCCGCACCGTCGTCGAAGACGGGCTGCTCACCGAGAAGCAGTGGCGCTTCGGTGCAAATGCGACGCTGGTTGGCGAGACGTTCACCTACGACGGCGGCCTCCTCGCGTCGCGGCGCGACGCGCGCGGCGTCACGCACGAGTACGTCTACGACTCTGCAGGCCTCCTCCGCCTGGAGACAGCGGGCGGCATCACCGTGCAGTCCATCGAGCGCGACAACGATGGAAGGCCGCTCGCCGTCACCGACAGTGCGCGCATCACCACTGCTGTCATCCGCGACAGCAAGGGTCAGGCGGCAGGCTCGCAAGACGGCACACCCGGTGGCGAAGCCGTCAAGACAAAGACTGACCTCTCCGGCTCTGTCACCGGCACCCTCTCGGGCTCTCGCGAGTACAGCGTCGTCTCGAGTCCATTCAGCTCGCGCGTAAGCTTCGCCTCCGACGTCGATGCTGGGCAGACACTGGACACCGAGGAGACGTTCGACGCTGCAGGTCGCGTCGCGTCGCGCATCGACCGCGTCTCTGGCGTGCAGGAAACCTTCGTGTACGCCGACCTTCGTGGCCGGCTGACGACCTACACGCGCTCATTCCCGACACCCGCAGGACTCCAGAGCCTCACGGAGCAGCGCGCGTACGTCGACGACCCCACCCGGCGCACCACCACCGTCACCACCACGCGCACCATTTCGACACCGCTGAGCCCGACGCCCAGAATCGAGACCTCGACGCAGGTCTTCAGCGTGCGCGGGCTCCTCATTTCGGCGACCGAAGAGGTGACTCAACTCGACGCCCCGGCGGAGACCGCGACGACGTCCTTCACCTACGACGCGAAGGGGCGGCTGC
>QFQP01000002.1 GCA_003243425.1 Archangium gephyra
CAGCGGTGACGCGCGCGGCCTGGTCGAGCTGTACGAGAAGCGCCGCGCCAACGCGACCGACGCGGCCGACATGCTGCAGTTGCTGCTGCGCATCGCGGATCTCCAGGAGTCGCGGCTGGCGAACTACTCGGCGGCGCTGCAGGCCTACGAGCTCGCGCTGCAGTCGGCGCCGGAGCTCTACCCCGCCCTTCAGGGCCAGCTGCGCTGCTACCGGAAGCTCGGCGACTGGACCAACGCGCGCAAGACGGCGCAGACCATCGCGCAGACGGCTCGCGAACCGGCCACTGCCGTTGCGGCGCTGCTCGAAGGCGGAAAGCTGGCGCGCGAACAGGAGCGCAACGACGAGATCGCGCAGCAGCTCTACCAGCAGGTCATCGACCGTGACGCGCTCCACGCCGAGGCCGGCGCGGCGCTCGAAGACATGCTCGCCACCCGTGGTGGCGCGGCCGATCTGGCGCAGCTCCACGAGAAGCGCGGCGACGTGAAGCTGGCGCAGCGTGACCTGCCGGCGGCGGCCGCCGAGTTCTTCGACGCTGCGAAGATTCAGCTCGAAGGCGTCAAGAACCGCGAAGACGCGGTGGCGCTCATCGACCGCGCGCTGATGGCGGTGCCCAATCACGCCGAGGCGCTCGAGCTGCGCGGCCAGCTGGCGCTGGAAGATCAGAACTACGCCGACGCGGCCGCGGCCTTCGCGGTGCGCGTGCAACAGGGTGGCGACCCGAAGCAGCTGGCGCGCCTCAACCTGAAGCTCGGCGGGCTGTACCACGACCACCTCAGCGACATGACGCGCGCCGCGGCGCACCTGCAGACCGCGTTGTCGGCCGACCCCACGTCAATCGAAGCGCTGGAGCGCCTGGCCAACATCCACATTCACAGCCGCAACTGGACCGGCGCCGCCGACTGCATGCGTCGCCTGCTGGAGCTCGATCAGGGACCGCAGGAGCGCGCGCGTCACACGCTGACGCTGGCGCGCATCACCGACGAGGGCTTCGGCGACATCGCGCAGGCCATCGTGCACTACCGCAAGGCGCTCGAACTACCGCAAGGCGCTCGATCTGATGCCCGGTGACGCGGCCACGCTCGATCGCCTGGCGACGCTGTACGAGCGAACCGGCTCGCTGCCCGAGCTCGCGGTGATGCTCGAGCAGCAGGCGCAACAGGCGCCCGACGTGAAGAAGGTGGTGGCGCTCAAGCTCCGCATCGCGTCGATCTACGCGCGCTCGTTGAACGATCCGCCGCGCGGCATCGCCACCTTGCGGCAGGTGCTGGAGCTCGACTCGTCACAGATCCCCGCGTGGGTCGCGCTCGCCGATCTCTACAGCCGCGACACCGCGTCGACGGCGCTCGCCATCGACGCGCACCGCAACATCATCCGCATCGACCCCACGCGCGCCGACAGCCTCCATGCGCTGTTCCGCTTGTGGGAGTCGCTGCGGCAGACCGACAAGGCCTTCTGCGCGGCCGCCCTGCTCGTCTTCCTGAAGCAGGCCAACGAGACCGAGAACGCGTACTTCGCCGAAGGCCGCAACCGGCTGAGCAACGAGCTCAAGGGCTCGCTGCAGGCCTCCGACATCTCGACGCTGCACCCGCCGCAGGCCCGCACGCCGGTGGTCGACGTGCTGCGCGCCATCGGTGATCAGTTCGTGAAATTGAACCCGCCGCAGTTCGAGCTGTTGGGCATCGACCGCAAGGCCGATCGGCTCAAGAGCGATCACGCGGCGTACAAGGCGCTGCAGACCGTCACCCAGTTGTTCGGCGTGAGCGAGTTCGAGGTGTACCAGGCGCGGCGCGGGCTCATCTTCCTCGAGACCACCGAGCCGCTGGGCGTGTGCCTCGGGCCCGACGTGGTGCGCCGCTTCAACATCCGCGAGCAGCGCTTCCTCTACGGCCGCGCGGCGATGGGGCTGTTCGACAAGTCGGCGATCCTCCGCAAGCTGTCGCCCGGCGAGCTGGGCGACACCATCGGCAACTCGGTGCGCATTCACCAACCGCAGTGGGACGGGCTCGGCCGCAAGAACGAAGACCAGTCCAAGCAGCTGCGCCGCGCGTACTCGCGCAAGGCGATCAAGCTGCTCGAAGACCCGGCCAACGCGGTGGCGGCGATGCCGAAGGTTCAGCTCGATCCCATCGTGCAGGCGTTGATGTTCGCCGCCGATCGCGCGGGCCTCGTGGTCAGCGCCGATCCGAGTGCGGGGCTCAACCTGATGTTGAAGGAAGAGCTCCCCGCGAGCGCGCCGCGCCCCGAGACGCCCGAGGCCATCGCGCAGTCGGTTCAGCAGCGCACCGATCTCCGAGAGCTGATGAGCTTCGCGGTGACCGACGACTTCTTCCGCCTGCGTCAGCGCGTCGGCGTGGCGCTGGGCTGAGTCATGGAAGTGTTCGAAGAGACGAAGCGCCTCGCCGCCGAGGCCGTGCAGCTGGCGTCAGCGCTGGGCAAGAAGCTCGACTTCAGCGAAGCGAGCGTCGAGGTCGTCGAGCAACTGCTCGCGCAGATCGCGCCGGAGTTCCCCCACCTCTCGGAAGCCGCCCAGGACCTCACCGTCGAGCGCTTCGGCTGCTACCTGCTGGAAGTCGGTCGCAAGGCGTTCAAGGGGCAGATTCAGTTCGAGCCTGAACGTCAGGTGCCGGTGCTGGTGGTCGGAGAGCCCGACTGCCGCATCGCCGTGATCACCTGGGAGAAGGTGCGCGCGCGACTGCTGGGCGACGAGCACGACAACATCGTCTTCTTCTGGGCGGGCTTCTCGACGCGCGCGAAGAAACGGGTCGCGGGCTCAGACGTGCTGGTCATGTGACCGCCCCCCTAAGCCGTTAGAATCACGACAAATCGACCCATCATCGTCGCGGCGAACCCGTGCCTTGAGGCGGCGGCACCGGGCACCGCGGCACCGGGCGGGTGTTCCAGCGTCGCGGGCACCTGCGTGCGCCACAGAAGACCAGGGCCTCGCGGTCGCGAGCCGGGGCGGCGACGCAGTGGCCGGCTGAAACACCGAAGCGGGAGGCCACCATCTGGGAACGGCCCACCCCTCAGCGCTTCGCGAGCCGGAGCATCTCGGCGACGCCCGCGTCTTCCGCCGCGAGCCTGCGGAGCAACCCGTACAGACTGCCCCATCGCGCGCGCTGGGCGGCCACGGCCTCGTGCTCCTTCTTCGTCGCGGCGCGGCGCGTGCCCTTCGCGAAGCCCTGATCGCCGACCTTGCCGCTCAGCGCCTCCGCGTCGCGCTTCAACTGTTCGAGGCGTTCGCGCGAGACCCGGCGTTGAGCAAGCGCAGCGGCGACGACGCTGAGATTCAGCAAGGCCACCGCGTCACTGGCGATCTCCGCGCGCACGGCTTCGTACGAAGACGAGCGGCGACGCCGCTTCGTGCCGTCCTTCACCTGCCGTAACGCGGCCTCGTTGCGCACGATGCTCTCGAGGTGGCGGTCGACCGGCTGCCCCGCGAAGTCAGGTCGCATCGCAGAGACCGCGCGGACAATCGCAGCGTGCTCCTTCTGCAGCGCGTCGAAGGCGTCTTGAACGCGCGAGGTCGACAACTCGGCTTCGCGCTTCGCCTGCAGCTGCTCGAAGTCGAAAGCCTCCGCTCTGGTGCCGTGCTCGATGAGGCTCTCGATGTCCGAGAGCAGCCCGCCAAGCGCCTTCCACTTCTCGAGCACCTGCGGATTTCCGGCGATGTACTTCGCCGTTCGAGTCCTCGCGGCCACCACCGAGTTGAAAGCCTTCACAGTCGCCATTCGCCCCTCCCGTGCAGGCTGGAGGTTACACGACGTGAGCGCTCAACCTTCGCGCACGATGAACTTCGCGAGTGACGACTTGAGCGCGTCCGTCACGGCGTCGACTTCAGCGGCGTCGACGTGCTCGACGGTCAACTTCACGCGGTAATCGGCGTTGTCCCACGTGGGGTACGAGCCGATCGCCACGTGCGGCTTCGACATCGCGACGGCATCGAGCGTCGCCGCAATTTCACTCTCACTCGCGTCGAGGAACAGTTGCCGCAGCACCACCGGCTTGCCCGGCAGCTCCTTGAGCACCGTCTCGAGGTGCACGCGGAACAGCTGCGGCACGCCCGGCAGCATGTAGATGCCGTCACACGCCAGCACCGGAAAGCGGATGTCTTCACTCGGCAGCAACCGGCTGCCCGACGGTGCTTCGGCCATGCGCAAGGCCTCCGGCGGCACGGCACCACGCGTCTCGAAGAACGAGCGAATGCGCGCCTCCATCTCGGGCAGGCGCACCACGTCGCGCTTCAACGCCAGCGACACCGCGCGCACCGTCACGTCGTCGTGCGTCGGGCCGACACCACCGCTGGTGATGATGAACTTCGTGCGGCGGCGACACGCGGTGAGCTGCTCGACGATCTCGTCGACCTCGTCGCGAATGAAATGCACCGACGCGAGCTCGACCCCGCGTTCACGGAAGCGGCGAATGAGCAGCGCAGCATTCGCCTCCGTCACCTTCGCGGTGAGGACCTCGTTCCCGATGATGACCGCGGAGACCGCGTTGCTCATGCCGGGTCGAGACCCAGCGAGCGGCGCAGCTCGAGCAGCCGACCCAGCTGCGTGCGCTCTCGGGTGTGCAGCCGGAAGCCCATGGCCGCGCGCACCAGCGAGTACGTGAGCACCACCGAGCCGAGGCCGGCGGCCGTCATCCACCACTCGGGGTTTTCGTTGGCAAAGTCCCACCAGAGCTTGGCGGCGGTACCCAGCAGCACCACCGACCCGAAGAAGCTCACCGCGGCGTGCGCGAACTGGCGGGTGCTGTCGCGCGTCGAGAGGCTGCTCAGCACTGCGTCGTGTTCCGCTCGGAGGACTTCGTTCGCCATGGCGCGAGAGCCATTAGCGAGGGCAGCGGTTCTCATCAAGCGTCGGGGTACGGAACGTCGTGACCGCAGTCGGTGCACTTCTTCCCTGCAGTCGCGGGTGCGCCGCAGGCACGGCACCGCACCTTCACGTCTTCGGCGTCGAGCAGCTTTCCGCCCACGACCTGCGGAACGATGATCACCGTCGGCAACTTCATGCCGCAGCGATCGCACAGCGTGCCCGCGGCCTGTTGATGCCGGCAGTAGCGGCAGGTGAGCGGCCCTTCGGGTAACGCGGTTCGCAAGCCGTCATCGGGAACGCGATCGACGGTGAGATCGGCGACGCGTTCGACGGCGACGTTGCCGACCGGTGCCGCGCGGTTCTGTTCGACATCGGGAATCGCCTGAACCGCGACGTCGACGTTGGCGAAGCGGCTGAGCTCGAGATCGCCCATGCGTTCGACGGCGATGTCTCCGACCTCGGCAGACAGCGTGGCTTCGAGCCCTTCGACGCGCTCTTCCCGCACCGGCGGCGGGCCGAGCCCGTCGAGGCCTCCGAGCACCTTGCCGCACACGTCGCACTCGAGGCCAAAGTCCTGCTGATGCTCGCAAACCGGGCAGATCATGAGACGACGACTGTATCAGCCGACGCGCGCGAGCTTGAGACGACCTTCCCACCGTTCTTCGAGGGCCTTCACCAGGCGCGCGTGTTCCGGCGCTTCGAGTCGGGGGTCCTTCGCGACGATGGCGCGCGCTTCTTCCTGCGCCTGCGAGAGCAGCACCTGATCGCGCGCGAGGTTGGCGACGGCGAGCTCGGGCAGGCCGCTCTGACGCGTGCCGAGGAATTCACCGGGCCCGCGGATCTCGAGGTCGCGCTCGGCGATGACGAAGCCGTCGGTACTCTGTTCCATCACCGCGAGCCGTTCGTGCGCCTCTTCACTGAGCGCGTAGCCGGTGAGCAGCACGCAGTACGACTTCGCGGCGCCGCGGCCGACGCGGCCCCGGAGCTGATGCAGCTGTGAGAGCCCGAAGCGCTCCGCGTGTTCCATGACCATCACCGAGGCGTTGGGTACGTCGACACCGACTTCGATGACGGTGGTCGAGACGAGGAGGTCGAGCTCGTGCGCGCGGAACGCCGCCATCACCGCGTCCTTCTCTTCCTGCTTCATGCGGCCGTGGAGCAGGCCGACGCGCGCCTCCGGGAAGATCGTCGCCAGCTGCGCGGCGCCCTGCGTGGCATCGGAGAGGTCGAGCTTCTCGCTCTCTTCCACGAGCGGGTAGATGACGTAGGCCTGATGGCCCTTCTTGAGCTCGGCGCGAACGAGTTCGTGCGCGCGGTTGCGGGCCTTCTCGGTGAAGACCCGCGTCTCGATCGGCGTACGCCCGGGCGGCAGTTCGTCGATCACCGACACGTCGAGATCGCCGTACATGGTCATCGCCAGCGTTCGCGGAATCGGAGTGGCGGTCATCACCACCACGTCGGGGCGAACGCCCTTGTCCATCAGCGAGTGCCGTTGAATGACACCGAAGCGGTGCTGTTCGTCGATGACCACCAGGCCGAGCTTCGAGAAGGCGACCGAGTCTTGAATGAGCGCGTGCGTGCCGACGGCGATCTGCGTGCGGCCGCTGGCGACCGCTTCGCGTTGGCGGGCTTTTTCGCGGGCCGCGCCCCCGCCGGTGATGAGCGAGACCTCGACGCCCAGCGGCGCGAACCACCTCGAGAACGACCGGTGGTGCTGTTCAGCGAGAATCTCCGTGGGCGCCATGACGGCGACCTGGAACCCGTTCTGCACGGCGATGGCCGCGGCGATCATCGCGACCGCCGTCTTGCCCGAGCCCACGTCACCCTGAACGAGGCGGTTCATCGGCTCGGCGCGCGCCATGTCGCGGAGGATCTGCGCGACGACCCGCGACTGCGCGCCGGTCAGCGTGAACGGGAGCAGTGACTTCGCTTTTTCCAGGTACTCGTCACGCACGTCGAAGGCGATGCCCGGCTGCACCTTCACGCCCTGCCGTCGCAGCGCCATGCCCAGCTGCAGGAAGAAGAGCTCGTCGAACGCGAGCCGCTGGTGCGCGAGGGAGGTGTGCGCATCGAGCGCGTCGATGGGCGCGGTCGGCGGTGGGAAGTGGAGGAACTTGAGCGCCTCGCCGAGCCCCATGAGCTTGAGCTTCGACCGCAGCGCATCGGGCAGCGGCTCGTCGATCGACTCGGCGTACTTGTCGGCGATCTTGTACGCGAGCTCGCGCACCTGGCGTTGTTCGTGGCGCTCGAAGCCCGGGTACACGGGGACGATGCGGTTGAAGTGAATCGGCGAGGTGTCGACGTCTTCCGCGGGCTCGATTTCGGGGTGTGGGATCTCCCAGCCAAAGTTGGTGGCGCGCACTTCTCCGGACGCCACGAGCCGTTTGCCTTCTGGAAAGCGGGCCTTCATCCACGGGCCGGTCTGAAAGAAGACCGCGGCGATGGAGCCGGTATCGTCGGCCAGCACCGCGCGGAACTGGCGACGGCGCCCCCACGTTTCTTCGGCGCGGCGCACGGTGGCGATGAAGGTGGCCCGCTCGCCCGACTGGAGCTGGGCGATCTTCTTCAACGTGCGGCGATCTTCGTAGATGCGCGGGAGGAGAAAGAGCACGTCGCCGGTGCGCAGCATGCCCTTCTTGTTGAGCATGCCGACCAGGCGCGGGTTGAGCCGGAAGCCGACGTTCTTGAGCAGCGTGGCCAGCGGCCCGGCGGCGGGGGCGATCGAGAGGATCTTCGCGGGGGACTCGTCGGGGTCCTTCTTCTTCGGCTTCTTCTTTGGCGCCCGCTCCGCACCGGGGGCGAGGGGTTTGGCGGGTTTCTTCGGCACCGCGGGCCCGGGTGGCGGTGTCGGCACCTCGCCCTGAACGTCGCCCCGGGGAGCAGCGGGGAGCACCGGGTCACCTTGAACGATCTTCAGCACCCGTGTGACCGACTCGCGGCGAAGCGCGACGTCGAGCGAATCGATCTTCTCGAGCTCTGCGCTCAACGCCGCGACGACGCCGGGCGACACCTCGCCCCGCGCGCGCTCGATGGCTGCGCTCAACGTCACGCGCAGCCCCTTCACGGAGTTGAGATTCGCGAAGTCCCGCGCGCTCGCGAACTGGAGCGGGCGCAGCAGGACCTCCAGCGGGTTCGGCTTAGGCGACATCCTCGAACTTCACGGAGAGCACTTCGTACTCACGATTGCCACCGGGGCTGACCACCGTCGCCACGTCGCCGACGGACTTGCCGATGAGCCCGCGCGCCACCGGCGAATTCACCGAGATCCACCGCTTCTTCAGGTCGGCTTCGAACTCGCCGACGATGCGGTACCCGACCTTCTTGTCGGTCTCGAGATCGAGCAGCTCGACGGACGCCCCGAAGAGCACCTTCTTCTGGCCCTTGAAGGCGGCGACGTCGATCACCTCGGCGCGGTTGATCCACGCGTTGAGGTTGCCGATGCGGCCTTCGATGTGGCCCTGCTTCTCTTTGGCCGCGTGGTACTCGGCGTTCTCACGCAGGTCGCCGTGGGCGCGCGCCACTTCGATCTCGGCAGAGATCTTCGGCCGCTCCACGGACTGGAGCTGCTTGAGCTCGTCCTGCATCTTCTTGAGGCCCGCGGCCGTCGTTGGAAATCGTTCGTCACTCATCGCAAACTTCCTTTCGCGAAAGCGGCGCAACCTAGCGAGCCGCGTCTGTCGGGTCTACCCTTCGAGTCGTGTTGTCCGTCAAGGAACTCAGAACGCTCGCGACTCGCTTCACCGCCGCTCAATTTCGCGAGCAGCTGGGGCCTTTCGTTCTCATTCAGCAACCACCGCAGCTGGAAGTCGGCACGCCCTCGACGCAGATGATGGGCGCGCTCCCCGTCAACGTGCAGCGCACCACCGTCGCCCGGCCCGAGAAGGTCTCTGCCGGCGCGCTCGCCCTGCTCTTCCAGTTCGACGACCTCGTGGTGGCCTCGGTGCCGCCGCTGCAGGGCGTCGACGAGCTCAGCGTGGGCCGTCAACCCGACAACGATCTGGTGCTCGACGACTCCTCCGTCTCGAAGAAGCACGCCCTGCTCCGGTGGGACGCGGAACACGACCGCTGCACCATTCAGGACCTCGGCAGCACCAACGGCACGTTCCTGAACGCCTCGATGCGCCTGCGCCGTGAAACGACGCTCAAGAGCGGCGACATCCTCTCGTTCGGCGAAGTGCAGTACTGGTTCCTGGTGACGCCGATGCTCTACGAGAAGCTCACGAGCAAGTCGCGCGGCTTCGGCGTCTGAACCGCGTCAGATCATGTCGACGAGCAGCAGGTCGGGCTGCTCGACGTACTTGATGACCTCGTAGGCGAACTCCGCGCCCGTCGCGCCGTCGATGACGCGGTGATCGAAGCAGAAGCTGAAGAGCATGATGGGCTTGATGACGATCTGATCGTTCTCGTCGACCACCGGGCGCTTGCGCATGCGGTGAATGCCCATGATCGCCACTTCGGGGTGGTTGATGATGGGCGTGGCGAACAGGCCGCCGGTCTGGCCGAGCGAGGTGATGGTGAACGTGCCGCCCGACAGCTCTTCCATCTTCAGCTTCTGATCGCGCGCCGCCGCGCCGAGCCGGCCGATCTCGAGGCCCAGCGAGCGGATGCTGTGGCGATCGGCGTTGCGAACGACGGGAACGGTGAGGCCCTGCTCGGTCATCGCCGCGATGCCGATGTTGCGCTCACCGCGAACCACGAGCTCCTGCTTCGTCTCGTCCATGTTGGCGTTGACCTGCGGGAACTTCTGGAAGGCGCGAATGACGGCCTTCACGAAGAACGGCAGGAACGACAACTTCACGTTGTCCTTCGCGAGCGTGGAGTTGAGCCGGTCACGCATCGCCACCAGCGCGCTGGCGTCGACTTCTTCCACGAACGCGTAGTGCGGCGCGGTGAACTTCGACTTCACCATCTTCTCGGCGATGCGCTTGCGCAGCCCCTTGAGCGGAATGCGCTCGTCGCTCGCGTTCACCGGCACCGGCGCGAAGGTGAACTTCTGCGCGGGGGCAGACGACGCCGCGGCCGGCTGCGAACCGCCGGCCAGCACTGCTTCGACGTCGGTCTTGAGCACGCGGCCCTGCGGGCCCGAGCCGGCGATGGTCGACAGATCGAGGCCGTGCTCGCTGGCCATGCGGCGGGTGACCGGCGTGGCCAGCACCTTCTGGTTCGCTTCGGGCGCGGTCTTCTTTTCGGCCGCCGCGGCGGGCCTGGCGGCTTCGGCAGCGGGCGCACCGTGCGAAGGCGCCGCCGCGGGTGCCGCGCCGGAGATCTCGAGGTCCACCAGCCGGTGATGCACCTTCGCGATGTCGCCTTCGTTGCCGTAGGTCTTGACGATCTTGCCAGCGACGGGCGACGGCACCGTGACGGTGGCCTTGTCGGTCATCACTTCCACGAAGACGTCGTCTTCTTTCACGACATCGCCGGGCTTCACGTGCCACTTGACGATCTCGCCCTCGACAACACCTTCGCCGAGGTCCGGGAGCTTGAATTCGAAGAGCGCCATGCGCGCGCTCGTAACTCAGGTCACGAGCCAGCGATAGCGGTTCGTTCGCGCTCCATGAGGCCCTTCATGAAGAACTCCGCCGCTCGGTAACTGGAGCGCACCAGCGGGCCCGACGCGACGTAGAGGAAGCCGTAGCTCTCGGCGATCTTCTGGTACTCAGCGAACTTTTCCGGCGACGCGAAGCGCTGCACGCGCAGGTGGTACTGCGAAGGCTGCAGGTACTGACCGAGGGTCAACACGTCGACGCCCACGTTGCGCAGATCTTTGAAGCACTGCTCGAGCTCTTCATCGGTCTCGCCCAGGCCGATCATGATCGACGTCTTCGTGTAGATCTTTTCGGGGCGCTGCTTGAGGTACTCGAGCACCCGCAGCGACTGGGCGTACTTCGCGCGGCGATCGCGCACCGTGGGCGTCAACCGCTCGACCGTCTCGACGTTGTGCGCCACCACGTGCGGCCGCGCTTCGGCGACGATCTGCAACGAGGTCTCGACGCCCTGGAAGTCGGGGATCAGCACCTCGACGGTGGTCTTCGGCGATTCACGCTTGAGCGCCGTGATCGCCGCCGCGAAGTGAGAGGCCCCGCCGTCGGGTCGATCGTCACGGTTCACCGACGTGACCACGATGTACTCGAGGCCCATCTCCCGAACGGCCGCGGCGAGGTTCTCGGGCTCCTGCGGATCGAGCGGAGGCGGCGCACCGACCTTCACGTGGCAGAAGCGGCACGCGCGGGTGCACACCTCGCCCATCAACATCACCGTGGCGGTGCCGCCGCCCCAGCACTCGGCGATGTTCGGGCAGCGCGCCTCTTCACACACCGTCGCCAGCTTCAGCGACTTCACGAGCCCTTTGACGCGTTCGAACCCTTCGCCCTTCGGCAGTCGAACCTTGAGCCAGTCGGGTTTGCCCGAGGAGGTCGCGACAGGCAGCGGCAAGCGGTTGGGAGTCGCCATGGTGACGCGTCATGTATTGGGGAGGTCCCAACGCGTCAACTGCCCGGAATTTCAGAGAACTTACAAAGCCGAGAACGAACGGCGATCAATGGTTTGCACTCGGAGTGACGCGCTGCGGTCACTCACGTCGTATGCGACGCCAATTCACGATCTCGAGGGTGCGGCAGGCGGTGACGACGAGCTGGGAATTCCCGCTCGCCTGGGACGAGGTGGACGAGTCGCCGCTCGCCGGCCCTTTCTCTGCGCTCGAACAGCGCCGCCTCGACACGGCGATCGGCTGCTTCCCTTTTGCGCGCCGCACCGGCGATGGCCGCAAGGCGTGGCGCATCAACTCGCCGGGCAGCGGTGACGTGGTGGCGTGGGTGACGAGCGACGGCAGCCTCTACATCGAAGGCGAGACCACGCTGAACCTCATCTACGCGATCTACGTGCACCTCTCGGACACCTGCCCCGAGCTGGTCGTGGAAGATCGCATCACCAGCGTCGTGCACAACGCGCCCTCGCTGCTCCGTCTCGTTCGCCGCGACGAGCAGAACCGCGCCGCCGCGTGAGGTAGACGTCGTGCGCACATCAACCGATACCGCCTGAAATTCCCGCCGGTTTGTTCAGCGCGGTGACAATCAGACCCTCAGTCGACAAGAACCTTCGAACGAGAATGGGGCATGGCTCTGTCCCCTCCCTCAAGCACTTCGTCTTCGACTTCTTCGTCCACTGGTTCGTCGGCAGCCGCGGCTGAAGCCGCCGCCGCTGCGGCTGCAGAACGTGCCGCGAAGCTCGCTGCTGAAAAGGCCGCGAAGGCCGCCGCCGAGAGGTCTGCGAAGGCGACCGCTGAAAAGGCCAAGGCTGCGCGCGCCACCTCGAGCTTCAAGGGCGCCGACAAGCTGGGCCAGGCCGGCCTCAACCTCATCAAGGAGTTCGAAGGGCTCCGCCTCAAGGCCTACCGCGACCCCGTCGGCGTGTTGACCATCGGCTACGGCCACACCGGCAGCGACGTGAAGCCGGGCATGGTGATCACGCAGCAGCGCGCCGAGCAGCTGCTCAAGAACGACACCGGCTGGGCGCAAAAGGCGGTGCGCGACACCGTGAAGGTGCCGCTCACGCAGGGTCAGTTCGACGCGCTCACCAGCTTCACGTTCAACCTCGGCGCGGGTGCGCTGCGCAGCTCGACGCTGGTCAAGAAGCTCAACGCGGGTGACTACGCGGGCGCCCAGAAGGAATTTGGTCGCTGGGTGCACGCCGGTGGCCAGGTGCTCGCGGGCCTCGTTCGCCGTCGCGCGGCCGAAGCCAGGATGTTCGGCAGCAAGGCGCCGAGCGGCACGTCCACGTCGACGCCGACGCAGCCCACGCAGCCGACCACGCCTGGCACCGGCAAGAAGGACTACCGCGTGCGCGCGGGTGACACGATGAGCGGCATCGCGGCGAAGCACAAAATGACGCTGGCTGCGCTCGCGAAGCTCAACCCGCAGATCACGAACCTCAACAAGATCAGCGTGGGTCAGCTGATTCACGTCGCGGCGGCGAAGAAAGCGTCGACTCCGGCGCCCGCCCCGAAGACGCGCGAGTACACGGTGCGTTCGGGTGACACCTTCAGCGGCATCGCGGCGAAGAACGACCTGAGCACCGCGGCGCTCAAGAAGTTGAACCCGCAGGTGCGCGACATCAACCGCATCTTCCCCGGTCAGAAGTTGAAGCTCTCGGCGGCGAAGCCCGCGGCACCTGCGGCGCCGTCTGCGCCCCCGAAGCCGCCGACGACCAGCAAGCCGCCCGCCACGACGAAGCCGCCGACCACGTCGAGCACCAGGCCTCCGCTCAACGGCATGCCCAGCACCGCCGGCCTGTCGACCGCCAAGAAGTACGAGCTGTACTCGAAGTACGTGAACACCTTCGGCGACGCGCAGGCGAAGAAGGATCTGGCCGCCGGCAAGCGCGTAATCGTCGGGCTGCGCCGCGACACGCCCTTCGGCGCCGGCAGCGACTACGACGGCAAGTTCGACGACCGCATCGTGGTGATGTGGAAGGAGAAGGGTCAGGTGCGCGTGCAGGAGTTCGACGGAAACACCGAGCCGAACAAGCGCTGGGCCGATGATCCGTCGCAGCGCGAGAAGCCGGTCGGCCGCCTCGTCGATGGAAAGACCTACCACTACAAGCGCGGCTTCAAGTCGGGCTTCGGTGGCAACATCCTCCAGCCCGACCTCGCGTACGGAAACCCGACCGTCCGCCGCGACACGAACCGCGACTACAAGATCGACGGCAAGGACAAGGTCTACAGCGGCGATTGGGGCGGTCAGGGCTACTACTTCCACCGCGGCGTCGGCGGGAACACGTACTCGGCCGGCTGCCAGACGCTCGAGCAGTCGAAGTTCAACGCCTTCTGGCGCGCGCTCGGCACGCAGAGCAGCTTCAGCTACGTGCTGGCGAACGTGACGAAGAAGTGAGCGCCGCCACGAGGCGCGCGAAGGCCTCGGCACGACCCACTTCAGGACGTTGGTACACGCCCTGAAGTGATCAGCTCGAGCAGACCGTTCGCTTCGGGGTGAACGACCAAGCGCTTCGATTTCATGACCGCAGCACGCCGACCTTCGTGTTGAATCGCGCCCCGGTGCCTCCGCGTTTCCCAGCCGACAGTCCGCTTCACCTGTTCACCGAAGATGAGGTGAACGCCACGTTCGCGGCTGGCACCGAGCGCACCTACGAGGTCGACGAGGTCATCGTCACCGAAGGCGACCCGGGCGATTCGATGTTCTTCCTGCTCGACGGCTTCGCCGGGGCGCGCCTCGAGACCGGAGCCATGGCGCGCACCTACAGCCCGGGCAGCTATTTCGGCGAGCTCTCGTTCATCACCCCCGGGCATCGCCGCAGCGCGACCATCGTCGCCACCACGCGCGTGCGCTTGCAGGTGCTCGACCAGGCCAGCATCGAACGCCTGCTGTCGACGCACCCGCGCGTGGTCTTCACGTTGATGCGTCGCGCGTGCTCGTTCCTGATCGACGCCGAGCGAAACCTCATCTCCGACATGCGCCGGGCCAACGGTGAGCTGCGCGAGACGCTGCGGAAGCTCGATCTGACGAAGCAGCAGCTGTCGGAAGAAGAGGCGATCGCCCGCACCGATTTCATGACCGGGTTGTCGAACCGGCGCGGCTTCGACGAAGCCTTCCCGCTGTTCCTCGGTCGCGCCACGGCGCTGAAATCGGGGCTCGCGCTGCTGGCCATCGACCTCGATCAGTTCAAGCAGGTGAACGATCAATTCGGTCACGCAGCCGGTGACGAGGTGTTGCGACGCGTGGCGGCGGTGCTGGAAGCCGGCGTTCGCCGCAGCGATCTGCCCTGCCGTTTCGGAGGCGACGAGTTCTTCGTGTTGCTCGGCGAGCTCGACGTCAACGCCGCGAAGGCCCGCGCCGAGAGTCTGCTCAGCGCGCTGGGCTCGATGAAGCAGCACCCCATGCAGGTCACGGCCACCATCGGAGGCACCATGTACCGCCCGGGCGAGACCGCCGACGAGTTCATGCAGCGCGCCGACAAGGCGCTGTACGACGCGAAGAACGCGGGCCGCAATCGCCTCACCTGGGACTGAAGGTACGAAAGCCGCCCGGTTGCCCGGACGGCCTTCGTCACGTCGCCGGATTTCGACGGGACGTCAGATGTGAATCGGGTGGCCGAGCGTGACTTTCGCGGCCTCGTGCACGATCTCCGACAGCGTGGGGTGCGCGTGCACCGTGCGGCCGAGCTCTTCGGTGGTGATCTCCAGCGCCAGCGCGACGCAGGCCTCGGCGAGCAGCTCGGTGGCGTGCGGGCCGATGAGGTGCACACCCAGCACCTCGTCGTACTTCTTGTCGCTGACGATCTTCACGAAGCCGATGCCCTCGTCGGAGATCTGCGCCTTGGTGATCGCCGAGAACGGGAAGATGCCCGTCTTGACGTCGTAGCCCTTCTCCTTCGCCTTCTTCTCGGTGAGGCCGACGCTGGCGACCTCCGGGTAGCAGTACGTCGCGTTGGGAACGCGGTCGTAGTTCACCGGGCGCGGGTTCTTTCCGGCGATGAACTCGGTGGCCACGATGCCCTGCGCCGAGGCGCAGTGCGCGAGCGCGGGGTGCGGCGTCACGTCGCCGATGGCGAACACACCGGGCACGCTGGTGCGCATCATGCCGTCGACGGTGATGTGACCCTTCGGGCCCACCGGCACGCCGACCGCTTCGAGGCCGATGTCTTTGGTGACCGGCGCGCGGCCGACCGCCGAGAGGAAGTACTCGGCCTCGAGCACGACCTGCTTGCCGTCGGCGCCCGTGGCGGTGACCTTCACGCCCTTGTCGGTGGTCTCGACCTTCTCGAACCTGGTGCCGACCATGACGGTCATCTTGCGGCGCTTGAGCTGCTTCTCGAGCTCCTTCGACACGTCGACGTCTTCGATGGGAAGAACGTTCGGCATGTACTCGATGAGCGTCACGTCGCTGCCGACCTGATTGAAGATCGACGCGAACTCGGTGCCGACCGCGCCAGCGCCCAGCACGATGAGGCTCTTGGGCACCACGTCGAGCGTGAGGATCGAGTCGGACGACAGGATGCGCTTGTGATCGAGCGTGATGCTCGGCAGCGTCGTCACCACGGAGCCGGTCGCCACGATGATGTTCTTCGTGTCGAGGGTCTCTTTCTTGCCGCCTTCGGTCAGCACCACCTCGACCTTGCCCTTGCCGAGGATCTTGCCGGTGCCCTTGAGCACCGTGACCTTGTTCTTCTTCATCAGGTAGTCGATGCCGGCGGCGCCTTTGTCGACGACCTTGGTCTTGTGCTTCTGCGCCTGCGCCCAGTCGAGCGAGGGGTTGCTGACGTTCACGCCGAACTCGGCCGCGTGGAGCACGTGGCTGTAGATCTGCGCCGAGTACAGGAGCGACTTGGTGGGAATGCAGCCGCGGTGCAGACACGTGCCGCCGAGCTTCTTGTCCTTCTCGATGATGGCCGTCTTGAGGCCCAGCTGGCCCGCGCGAATCGCCGCCACATAACCGCCAGGACCGGAACCGATGATCACCACGTCGAACGTGTCTGCCACGACTGTCTCCAGAGATGAGTTGAACTGCTTTGCGCGGGTCTCTTACGCCGCCGCGCTCCCAAATCAACCTGATAGAGCGAGCCACGTGCCGCGCTTTCCCACCCGAACGCTCGTCCTGATGACGGCTGCGCTCTTCGCCTTCGCCTGGTTCTGGTGGCAGACGCATCGCGTGCCCGCCGTCGCTCCAGCCGTCGAGCTCCACCTCGTCGACGGAGGCGCGAAGTGAAGGTCATCATCGTGGGTGGCGGAATCATGGGCCTGTCGATCGGCGTCGAGCTCCGACGCGACCCGTCGGTCGAGGTCGTGGTGCTCGAGAAGTCGATCCCCGGAGCGGAGGCTTCGAGCGCCGCCGCTGGCATGCTGGCGCCGCAGTTCGAGAGCGAAAAGCCGGGCCCGATGCTCGACCTGTGCCTGCTGAGCCGCGCCGCGTGGCCGAAGTTCGCGCGCATGCTGGAAGAGCAGTCGAACGTTCCGGTGCACTACCTGCCCTCGGGCGGGCTGCAGGTGGCGTTCACCGACGACGAAGTGCACGCGCTGCAGGCGAAGATCGACTGGCAATCGGCCCTGGGGCTGCGGGCGACGCTGCTGAGCGCGCAGGAGCTCCGAAGTCTGGAGCCGGCGATCAACCACGAAGCGCTCGCCGCCGCCGATTTCCCCGACGATCACCAGGTCGACCCGCGCCGGTTGATGCGCGCGCTCCAAGTGGCGGCGAGCCGCAGCGGCGTCGCGTTCCGCACGGGCACCGTTCGTGGCCTCGTCGAGAAGGACGGGAAGATCATCGGCGTCGACGTCGACGGCGAGCAGCTGCATTCCGACGTCGTGGTGCTCGCGGCTGGTGCGTGGTCGGGCCTGGTCAGCGGCGCGCAGGTCGACCCGTCACGCGTGAAACCGGTGCGCGGGCAGATGCTGGAGCTGCAGGTGCGCGCGCCGACGTTCTCGCGGCTGCTCAAGGGCGCGAGCGGCTACCTCGTGCCTCGCAGCGACGGGGCGATCATCGCGGGCAGCACCATGGAAATGGCCGGCTACGAAAAGAACGTCACCGTCGAGGGCCTCGCGAAGCTTCTTCGGGCGACGCAGGAGCTGGTGCCGTCACTTGCAAGTGCGCCCATCACCCAGACGTGGGCCGGCCTTCGCCCGTGGACCGACGACCAGCTGCCCTTTCTGGGAGAGGGTCCGAAGCCGGGGCTGCTCCTGGCCACCGGTCATTTCAGAAATGGAATTCTCCTCGCGCCCATCACGGCGCGGCTGATCGGTCAATTGGTTCGTCGGGAGAAGCCGACGCTCGACTTGCGGGCCTTTCGGTACGCACGGAACTCGCCTTAGAGTCGCCCGGCCGTTAAGCCCCACATAGGCACCCACTGTGGAAGCGATTCCTCCCCCGCCCCCTAGAGTTCTGATTGTCGACGACGACGAGTCCGTCCGCGACGTGATCAGCGTTTTGCTCCGCGAAGAGGGCTACCACTGCGCCGTCGCCTCCGATGCCGACATGGCGCTCGAGCTCGCCGAGGCCGAAGACACGCCGCTGGTGATCTCCGACATGAAGATGCCCGGCAAAGACGGGCTCTGGTTGCTCGAAGCCTTCCGCGACAAGCACCCCGACACGTCGGTGATCATGCTCACCGGCTACGGCGACACCGAGCAGGCCGTCGACTGTCTGCGCCGTGGCGCCGTCGACTACCTGCTCAAGCCGCCGAAGCTGACGGACCTCATCCGCTCCATCGAACGGGCGCTCGCCAAGCGCCGGCTCGAGATGGCGCGCAAGCGCTACCAGAAGAAGCTGGAGCGCAAGGTGCGTGACCGCACCACCGAGCTGCGCAGCGCGCTCAAGGACGTCTCGACCACGTACCAGAACACGCTGCTCGCCCTCGTCACCGCGCTCGACGCGCGTGAGCACGAGACCAGCGATCACAGCCAACGCGTCGTCGAATACACCGTGGCCATCGCGCAGCGCATGGGCATCAAGGGTCCGGAGCTCGACGAAATCGGCCGCGGCGCCCTGCTCCACGACATCGGCAAGATCGGCGTGCCTGACGCCGTGCTGCTCAAGCCCGGCAAGCTGACGCCTGAAGAATGGGTCGAGATGCGCAAGCACCCCGACATCGGCTTCTCGATGATCGCGCCCATTCCCTTCCTCGCGATCCCCTCGCAGATCGTGCTCTCGCACCAGGAGCGCTGGGACGGCCGCGGCTACCCGCGCGGGTTGAAGGGCAACGAGGTGCACATCGGCGCGCGCATCTTCGCGGTGGCCGACACGCTCGACGCGATGACCAGCGACCGCCCGTACCGCAAGGGCACCACGTTCGCGAACGCGATCGAGGAGATCAAACGCTGCAGCGGCACGCAGTTCGATCCCGAAGTGGTGAGCGCGTTCCTCGACATCGGCGAAGCCCAGCTGATCAAGATCAAGGAAGACATGGTGGCGCGGAAGAAGCAGCGCCTGGCAGAAGCCACGCAGAAGGCGCTCGCGGCAGCGGCCGAAGCCGAGGCTGCGAAAAAGGCGCTCGAAGGTGCCAACTGACGTACTCGGTCGGCCGCTGGGCAACCTGCGGCTGTCCGTGACCGACCGCTGCAACCTCCGCTGCGCGTACTGCATGCCGGAGGAGCAGTATCGGTGGCTCCCCAACCCCGAGATTCTGTCGTTCGAGGAGCTGTCGTCGCTGGTCGACCGCTTCATGGCGCTCGGTGTTCGTCGCGTTCGACTGACCGGTGGCGAGCCGTTGATGCGTCGTGAGCTGCCGTCGCTGGTGCGGCAACTCGCGCGCAAGCCGCTCGAAGATCTCGCGCTCACCACCAACGGCGTGCTGCTGGCCGATCACGCGACCGCGCTTCGTGAAGCAGGGCTCAAGCGGTTGACCGTGTCGCTCGACACCTTGCGTGCGGACCGCTTCACGAAGCTGACACGCCGCGATCAGTTGTCGAAGGTGCTCGCGGGCATCGAAGCGGCGACCCGCGCCGGCTTCACCGGCACCAAGATCGACACGGTCGTGATGCGCGGCGTGAACGATGACGAGCTCATCGACCTGCTGAACTTCGGCCGCGCGGTGAACGCCGAGGTTCGCTTCATCGAGTACATGGACGTCGGCGGCGCCACGAAGTGGAACAAGGACACCGTCGTTCCCGCGCGCGAAGTGCTCTCGCGATTGGGCCCCGCGACCGTCGTTGGTGAACGCGGCAGCGCGCCGGCCGAACGCTTCATGCGCGAAGACGGTCAGATCTTCGGCGTCATCGCTTCGACCACGCAGCCGTTCTGTGGGAGCTGCGATCGAGCACGGCTCACGGCCGATGGCCGGTGGTTCACGTGCCTCTACGCGACGAACGGAATCGACTTGAAGAAGGAGCTCCGGAGCGGTGCTTCGACGGAGCAGCTCGAAGCGTTGATCGCTTCGACGTGGAGCGGGCGGCGTGATCGTGGCGCCGAAGAGCGGCTCCGACTTCGCGGTGCCCGCGGACCGTTGGCGTCGAAGGCGCGGCTTGAACAGGAGCCGCACCTCGAGATGCACACCCGCGGCGGTTGATCAGATCTTCGCCTTCGTCCTGGTGATCGACTCGAAGAGGTCGCGCACGTTTTCGCCGACCGTCTTGCCGGCCTTGCCGGGTGCGAGGTTGATCCCGATGAGCACCGGCGGGCAGCGCGGAATCGGGTGCTTCTTGCCCTTGCCCGGGAGCGTGTGGAGCTGCGGAGGACAACGGGGAATGGCCGGAGCGATGGTGCGCATACGAGGTTGTCTGCGCACACCGGCTCCAGTCTTCACCAGAGAGTGTTCAGCGGGTTTGCGCTTCGCCGCGAATTTCGGCCTCGATGGCCTTCGCCGCCGCCGTCATGTTGCTCGCCGAGGTGATCGGCCGGCCAACGACCAGCAGATCAGCACCCGCGCGAATCGCCGACGCCGGCGTTTCAGTGCGCGACTGATCATTGGCCGCAGCACCGACGGGCCGAATACCCGGCGTGCACAACACGATGCCGGCGCCGACGCGCGCACGCACCGAAGCGACCTCGCGTGCGCTGCACACCAACCCCGGCGCGCCGTTCTTCACGGCAAGTTCGGCCAGCAACGCGGCCTGCGCGTCGGGCACCGCGGGTACGCCCGTCTCACGAAGCGCGAGCTCGTTCATCGAAGTCAGAACGGTCACCGCAAGAATGATCGGCGGCTGGTGACCGTTTTTCGCAGCGCCATTCGTGGCACCAGCGACCGCGGCCTTCACCATGTCCGCACCGCCCGAAGCGTGAATCGTGAGGTACGACACCCCGAGGGAACCAGCGCGCGCTGCGGCCAGCTCGACCGTGTTGGGAATGTCGTGGAGCTTCAGGTCCAGAAATACGCGGGCCCCGCGCCGGAGGAACTCGTCCACCGCGCGAGGCCCATGTTCTACGAACAGCGACAGCCCGACCTTCGCGACGCCGACGTGCGGTGCCACCTGCTCCCAGGCCGCGAGGCCTTCAGGGAGCGGGAGGTCGACCGCGAGCGCGATGGCGTCGCGCGCGGCCATCAGCCGCCCTTCTTCAGCTCGGCGTCGATGATCTTCTCGAACTCGCTGAAGGGCTGCGCGCCCGACAGGAGCTTGCCGTTGATGAAGAACGCAGGCGTGCCGGTCACGCCCACTTCGCCGCCGGCCTTGGTGTCGGCGTCGACGAGCGACTTCTTGGCGCCCGTGTCGAGGCACGAATCGAACTTGGCCTGATCGAGGCCGATCGAACCGGCGTGCTTCTTGAGATCTTCCACCGTGAGCGCGGTGCGGTTCGCGAAGAGCACCTTGTGCATCTCCCAGAACTTGCCCTGCTCGTCGGCGCACATCGACGCCTCGGCGGCCTTGGGCGCGTTGGCGTGGAACGACAGCGGGAAGTGGCGGAACACCACGCGCACCTTGCCGGCGTACTTCTCCATCACCTGGGTCACGGCCTCTTCGCCGCGGCCGCAGAACGGGCACTCGAAGTCGGAGAACTCGACGATGGTGACCTTGGCGTCGGCCGGGCCGCGCGACGGGCCGATGGCCGCGACCTGCACGCGCGGCTCTTCGGGGGCCTCGTACAGCATCTTGTAGTTGGCCTTGGTCTTCAGGTCGTTGAAGAGCGCCATCGCCACTTCGCGGCCCTTGTCCTTCTGGAGGAAGCCGATGATCTGCTCACGCATCGACTCGACGGTCGCGCCCGGAGGCATGCGCGCCTTGTTCTCTTCGAAGACCTTGTTGATCTCTTCGTCAGTCGGCTTGGGGAGCTTGTCGTCGAGCTGCGCCTTGACCCACTCTTCGTCGGTCTTGCCGGCCTTGGCGGCTTCGGCCTTCACGAGCGCCTCGAGCACCATCTGCTCGGCGGTCTGCGAGCGGAGCTCGAACTTCTGCTTGTCGAGCTGGCGGAGCTGCGCGGCGATCTTCGCGTCGACGTCCTTCAGCGTGATGGTCGTGTCGTTGTACTTCGCGACCGGCTGGTTCGGGTTCTCGCTCGCGGCGGCGGCGCCGGCGTTCGGAGTGGTACCAGCGTTCGCGCCTTCGCCGTCTTTCTTGCAGGCGGAGAGGAGCATCGCGGCTCCGGCGAGGACGACGAGAGACGTCTTCAAGGTCTTGAGCATGGCGGCCCGCTTAGGCCAGCACCGAGGGTCACGCAACACTCAGCGCAGGTGCACGCCCATACGGGCAAGGGCCGCTTCCACCTTCGCCATGTCGGGGTCGTCGGGCGGCATCTCGGTCGCGAAGCGCACCCAGATCGTCGCCGCCGTCACCGACGTCTTCCCCGGGTTGTCCCGGAGGTACTCCAGCCACGCCAGCGCGCTGCCGCGGAGGCAGTCGACGTTGTCGGTGTCGACGGACAGACATTCGCGCGGCTGCCGCACCGCCTCCTTCGCGTTGCCCGACGCCAGGGCCACCTCCGCGAGCCGCCGGTGTTCGTCGGCCTGGGCGAGCGCCTCGGGGGTCGGCGGCACGCGTGGGGTGGTGCGCTGCGTGGTCTGTTCGAGGCGACGCGCGTCTTCGTCGGGAATGGGGCCGCCGATGTCACCGGCGAGCACCAGCTGGAGCACGCGTTCCTGCGGAGCCCCCGCGGTGAGCGCCGCCTGGCGAATGCAGGCCTCGGCAGAAAGATCGAGGCGGCCGAGCGCGCTGACCCGCGGCGTGCCGTCCGCGTCTGGGGTGATGGTGACGACCTCGGCCTTCGATCCGGGGCCCACGCACTTCGCCGCCGCCCGCACCAGCTCGCGTTCGGGCGGTTCGCCATCGCTGGAGCACGAGTACTGATCGGCCTCGATCTGGGGGTCGATGAAGGTGTGCGTCGAGAGCCCGGCCAGCACACAGTCCGTGAAAGGCGTCGGCGCGCCCACGACTTCCATGAACGACGAATACCCGGTGACGCGGCGGCTCCCGGCTTCACCGCCGATGGCGACGAGCACCGGGTTCTCCGCGAGCCCGTCGAGCCCCAGCCGTCGCGCGCAGACTTCCGCTTCCTTCTGGCAGGCGCGCTGGAACTCGTTCTTCGAGCCGGACAGATCCGCGATCGTGTTGCCTTCGCCGAGGTGCCAGGTCGAGACCAACGGGCGTCGCGCGTCTTCTTTTCTGGCTGTGAGCGCCCCCGCGTCGGCAGGCGCGTCGGCGCTGACCGCTGGCACCACCGCGGCGTCGACCGGTGCTTCGAGCATCACCATGGGAGCCGGCGCTGTCGGCTCGGCGGCTTCAGGCTCGGCGCTGCGCCACCACGCGAGTGCGAGAACCACTGCGATCACGACGACCACAGCGCTCCTTCGCTTGCGCATGGCGGCTCCTAGAAAGGCGAGTCTTTGAGTTCCGAATCGTCAGCGGTGCGCTCGGGTCGCGGCGGCGGCTTCTTCATCGCGGGCTTCGCCTTCTCGAGCACGATGGAGACCGTGGTGTCCGACTCGAAGCGCACCTTGCGACTGACGGGCGTGTAGTCGCGCTGCTCGAAGCGCAACGACGCGAGCGTGCCCAGCGGCCTGGAAAGGGTCAGCGGCGTCGAACCGAGCAGCACGTCGTCTTCGTAGACCTCTGCGCGCTCGGGGTCGGTCTCGAGGGCGATCTTCACCACGCTGGCCGGCGGCGGCGCTGGCTCGACGACCGGCACCGGAGCTGGAGGGGCGGTGACCACCGGCTTGGGCGCGGCCTGAAGTTCGCGCGTGGCCCACAGCGCAACGCCGAGCGCGCCGACCACGAGCACGAGGCCGGCGATGATCAACGGCGTGCGACTCGGTCTGATCGCCGCGAGGTCCACCGCGCTCTGGCCCACCGCGGTGGCGGGCTGAACTCGCGTCGGCACTGGCGTCAGCGGCGCGACGTTGGTGAGGAGCTCGGTCTTCGCCTTCGACTTCGCGACGACGGGCGACAACGGCTCGGTGCGCGCCGTCGGCGTAGGTGTCGATGCGACGGCCTCGAGCGCGTTGACGACCGCTTCCATCGACGCCGGCCGCTGCGAGGGCTCCTTGGCCAGCATCTGCATGACGATCTGCTCGAGCGCGCGCGGCACGATGCCGAACGGCGAGACGAGCGGCGGCGCCGGTTCGTGCACCTGCTTCCCCATCAACTCGACCTGCGAGTCACCGTCGAACGTCGGCTTGCCGCGAATGAGCTCGTGAAGAATCAGGCCCAGCGAATAGACGTCGGAGCGAACGTCGACGGGCAGGCCCCGCGCCTGCTCGGGCGCCATGTACTGCGGCGTGCCCACGACCGTGCCGATGGCGGTGTACGCCGCGGTCTGCGCGCCGTTGACGACCTTGGCGATGCCGAAGTCGAGCACCTTGACGAAGTCGGGCTGACCGGGCCGCTGGAGCAGCATCACGTTCTCGGGCTTGAGATCGCGATGCACGATGTTCACCGAGTGCGCCGCGGCGAGCGCGCGGGCGATCTGCAGGCCCACGTGCACCACGCGCGCGAACTGAAAGGGGCCTTCGCGGCGGTAGCGCACGAGCGTCTTCCCGTCGACGAACTCCATGACGAAATAGAAGCGGCCGTCGGGCGTGCGCCCGAAGTCGGAGATGTCGATGATGTTCTGCTGGCCGATGCGGGAGCTGGCGATCGCCTCGCGCTTGAAACGCGCGACGAACTCCTGGTCTTGCGAGAGCTCCGGCAACATCACCTTGAGCGCCAGCGGCTTTCCGAGCTCGACGTGCACGGCCTGGTACACCTGCCCCATTCCGCCCGTCGCGATGCGCTTGACGATCTTGTAGCGGGAGTCGATCACCGTCTCGATCGCCAGCTCCTTCGACGGTGGCGGCGCGACGGGCACCGAGTCACCGGAGCGCGTTCGCGCGTGCTGGTTCACGCCGCTGTCCTGCACGCGCAACACGATGTCGGCGACGCGGAGCCTGTCGCCGGGCGACAGCCGCTCGTCGAGCACCGGCGCGTCGTTGACCGCGACGGCTCCGGTGCCGAGCAGATCGCGGACCCACCACTGGCCGCGCATGTCTTTGACGATCTCCGCGTGTTCGGCGCCAATCAGCTGGGTCTGAAACCGCAACTGGCACGACTCCGCGGAGCCGATGACGAAGGACTTCGATGGGAACGCGACCACGCGGCCGTGCTCCGGGGCCTCCATGATGAACTCGAGCTCCGCCATCGGGCGCGGACTCTAGCGGCCTTCGTGATGGGTGTGACCTTCGTTGCCCCAGCCGCCACTCCACGGCGACGACGACGGCGTCAGCCCCGGCAGCGGCAGCAACGCGAAGAAGTTCCGCGTGCGCGCGTACCTCGGGTCGCAGTCGTCGCAGCGCGTGTTGCCCATGTACGGCGCGTGGCCGCCCGTCATCACCGCGATGCCACCGGGAACGAGCGTGGCCATCAATGGGGCCTCGTCGATCGCCACCGGGCACTCGAAGGCGAGCGCGCCCGTGGCCAGCTCCGTGGCTTCGAGCCGGTGGCTGTTGCCCTGCTGCGTGAAGGCGAGCGCGACGTCACGCGGGCCCCACGGCGAGGCCCAGGAGGCGATGGCCAGCGGCGCGCGCGACTGGGCGCCAGTCAACGTGCGTGTCCAACCAGGCGTAAGTGACGAGGTGGCGAGCGTTCTGAGCGTCGCGGAGCCGGGGCTCGCGAGCGCGGCGAGCCCGGTGCCCACCACGCCGAGCCCGAATGGAACCGGCAAGGTGGTCTGCGTGACGCCGTTCGCCGTCGACAACACCTCGTCGCTGTGCTCGTGGAACAACAGCCCCGTTCCCACCGACAGCTCACCGCCCACGAGATCGGGGAAATGACGCCGCCAGCGCGGCTGCAGCGAGGGGCTGAACGAGAAGATCGTGGTGCCCGGAACGCTGATGGCCGGGTTGTCGGCGTTGCTCGGTGAGAACGCGAGGTAGACGTTCGACTGCGCGTCGACCGCGACGCCGTAGCTGTGCGGGTGATTGCACGTGGTGAAGATGGGGTCGTCGAGGAAGCGGCTGCGCAGGTGCTGGCCGCGGCGATCGAGCACCACCATGGCGTACGTGCGGCAGCGCGGGTCGACACCTGCTTCGTCGAAGGTGCGCGACTCGTAGAGCACCAGGAGCTCGTTCTCGTTCATCACCGCCAGCCGCCCGGTGAAGAACTTGGTGCGTGGCAGCGCGAACTCCGCGACGTCTGCGCGGCCGTTGCTGTAGCTCCACTGCTGGAGGCCGGTGACCGAGTCGAGCGCCGTAATCGGTGAGCTGCCGATGGCGGGCAGATCACCGCACACGTCCCAGCCCTGCCACGCGATGCACCGTCGTGAGGTCTGCGTGAGCTGAACCGGCGCCGGTCCGTCAGCGCCCAGCTTCGTGGCTGACATGAAGTAGCTGCTCAGCGAGAGACCGCCGTCACGGTGCGCGTAGACGTCGCTCCACAGCTCGTCGGCGCCGCCGTCCCAGTACTTCGACCCACCTGTCCACGTGGGCGTGATCGTCGCCGCGCTGGCCTGCACGCACACGTCATTCTGACAACGACCGTCGCCTCCACACGGCCCACCCGCCGCGCACTGGAAACCGTCGGGAGGGTCACGCTGCTCACAGCGCCCCGCGATGCAAACGTCGGCGAGCGTGCACGAGCGACTCGGACCACACGGCGTTCCGTCGACCGCGTCGGTGAGCTCGCACCCGACGCCCGAGACGCAGCGGCCCACACGACACGGGCTCTCGTCGGCGCACTGAACCGTGGTGGCGTGCTCACAACCGCGGAGCGGATTGCAGGTGTCGGTGGTGCACGGGTCGGCGTCGGCGCACGCGCGCAGCTGCCCCTCGCAGCGGCCGGCGTGACACGTCGCCGACACGAGGCACAGATCACCCTCCGCGCAGGCGGTGCCATCTTCGACGTCCGTCGCGACGCAGCGGGACGACACGGCGTTCCACGTGGCCGTCTTGCACGCGCCGGGCGATGGACATTCGAGCGGAGCGACGCCTTCACACGAGAGCGGCACACGCACCGGGTCGAAGCCAGTCAACGTGATGGTCAACACCCCGTCGAAGACGCCCGTCGTCGTCGGGGCGCAGCGAAGGGGCATGAACGTGGAGCCGACCACTGCGCGCGTGGGGATCGAGTCGTCCGCCGAAAAGCCTTCGCCGGTCAGCGACCAGGTGCCTTCGAGCACTCCCTTGCCGGCGTTGACGACCTCGACTCCCGAAGACGAAGCGCTGCCGACGAAGACCCGACCGAAGTCGATCTGCGCCGGGAGCACCTGCACGAACTCGGGGATCGGTTGAACTTCGGGGTTCGTGCATCGGCACGAAGCCACCGACAGCGCGAGCACGAGGCCCGCGAGACGCTTCACGCAGCCGACGGTGCGAGCACCTTGGCGACTTCGTCGAGCTCCAACTCGCCCGAGACGACGTCGCGCACGCGCGCAGGCACCACCTCGTAGTTCGCCGGGTCTGACAGGACCTTCGCGACCAGCTTCTGGTTGAGCGCGTGCCCCGTCTTGTAGGCAGTCAACGCGCCGAGCACCGGCCGGCCGAGCAGCGCGATGTCACCGAGCGCGTCGAGCAGCTTGTGGCGCACGAACTCGTCCGGGTAGCGCAGGCCTTCGGGGTTGAGGATCGAGAAGTCGTCGACCACCACCGCGTTCTCGAGCGAACCGCCACGCGCCAGCCCCATGGAGCGCATCTTGTCGACGTCGCGCAGGAAACCGAACGTGCGCGCACGCGCGACTTCGCGGAGGAACTGGGTCTGATCGTTGAGCTCCAGCGTGAACTGCTGATCGCTGATGAGCGGGTGCTTGAAGTCGATGGTGCAGTCGATGCGGAAGCGGCGCGAGGGCGAGAACGTCGCCACCTTGTCGCCGTCGGTGACCGACACCGTCTTCTTGATGACGAGGAACTTGCGGGGCTCACCCTGCGCGCGGAAGCCCGCGTCGATCATGCGCTGCGCAAACGGGTACGCGCTGCCGTCCATGATGGGGAGTTCGGGGCCGTCGACTTCCATGCGGAGGTTGTCGACGCCCAGGCCGGACACCGCGGCCAGCAGGTGCTCGACCGTCGCGACTTTCGCGCCGTTGTGCGCCAGCGTGGTCGCCAGCACCGTGTCGGTCACCAGGTCCCAGCGAACGGGAATCACCGGCTTGTCGGTCAGATCGGTACGAACGAAGACCAGACCTGAATTGGCGGGCGCGGGAACCAGTCGGAGGGTCACCTTCGTACCGCTGTGCAGCCCCACGCCTTCGACCACCACCGTCCGTTGCAGCGTGCGTTGTTCGAAGTCACCGGCCATGACGTGTTCGCGCTCCAGTTGTCGGAAAAGTCCGACGCGATGCGGCGCAGTTGAGCAACGCATATGCCACGAAAATGACCGGTCCCAAGTAAAAACCACGCGGAATCATTGAGTGGAGCATCAATGCTCCACTTCAGGATTTCGTCGACGTGACAAATCTGACGCGTTTCTAACGGTTTAGAAGGTCTGACACGCGCGTCGCGATTTTCAGAAAAGGTCGCCTTGCGGGTCGCGCCGAGGCGCCACTTTGCCGAAGTACTCGTAGGCGTGGAGCGTTGCCATTCGTCCACGCGGCGTCCGGTGAAGAAAGCCCTCCTGGAGGAGATACGGTTCGTACACGTCTTCGATGGTGTCGCGTTCTTCGCCGACGGCCGCGGCGATGGTCTCGACGCCCACCGGGCCGCCGCCGAACTTCTCGATGATGGTCAGCAGAATTCTGCGGTCCATGTGATCGAGCCCGCTGGCGTCAATGTCGAGCCGCTTGAGGGCGCTGTCGGCCAGCCCGCGCGTCACCACGCCCTGCCCTTCGACTTCGGCGAAGTCGCGCAGACGCCGCAACAGTCGATTGGCGATGCGCGGCGTGCCGCGGGCGCGTGACGAGATCTCCTCGGCGCCTTCCTTCTGCAGTTGCACGCCGAGAATCCGCGCAGAGCGCGTGACGATCTTCTGCAGGTCCATCGGCGTGTAGAACTCGAGGCGCTCCTGAATCTGAAAACGGTCGCGCAGCGGTGACGTGAGCAGGCCGGTTCGCGTCGTGGCGCCGATGAGCGTGAACGGCGGCAGGTCGATCTTCATGGCGCGCGCCGCCGGGCCCGAGTCGATGGTCACGTCGAGCCGGAAGTCCTCCATGGCGGGGTAGAGATATTCCTCCACCGCGGCCGAGAGCCGGTGGATCTCGTCGATGAACAGGACGTCACGCGGCGACAGATTGGTGAGGAAGCCGGCGAGGTCGCCCTTCTTCTCGAGCGCGGGGCCACTCGTCACATGCAGGTTCGCGCCGAGCTCGGTGGCGATGATGTGCGCCAGCGAGGTCTTGCCGAGGCCCGGAGGGCCACTGAACAAGCAGTGATCGAGCGCTTCACCACGCGCCTGCGCGGCCTTCACGTACACCTTGAGCTTCTCGACGACGCGGCCCTGGCCCACGTACTCGTCGAAGCGTTGCGGCCGCAGACTCGCTTCGAGTCGCTGCTCGTCGGTGGCCACGGAGGGATCCAGCGGACTGTCTTCGGTTCTCCGTGTCATTGGCGCGCGAGCTTGTACCATGCCGCGCATGCGAACCTGGTTGTGCTGTGTGGCGTTGCTCACGAGCGGCTGCATCGTTCCGCGCTCGATGATCCTCGGACAGATGGCGGCGCCGGTCGGTCGTGGCGCAGCCGACGCGACGGTCTTCGCCGGCGTGCAGTACGCGGAGCAGACCAACCCCCGCTACGAAGCGCGCAACGACATCGGCGACCCCATCACCACTGAAGAGAAGTCGACGGCGTTCAGCGCGCCGAACTTCGAGGCCAACATTCAGTACGGCTTCAACGAGAACGTCGCGCTCAACGTGCACGGCTCTTCGGCCGGCGTGCAGCCCGGCGTGAAGTGGACGGTGAACCGCTCGAAGGTCGCCCACTTCGCGCTCATGCCGCAGGTGGCCTTCGGCTACGCGTCGACCGGCACCGGCACCAACGTCTATGGCAACGACGGCGTGCAGATGGCCGGCCAGCCCACCACGCGCACCAGCTTCACCTTCCTCGGCGGTCTGCGCGCGTTCGCGTCGCACAACAGCGGCTTCTACGGAGGCGTCGGCTACGACTTCATCTTCAACCGCAACTTCAGCAAGACCCGACTGGGCACGGGCAACGCCAGCAACGAGCAGGACACGATCTTCTCGACCACCGGCCACCAGATCAGCGTCAACATCGGCTTCGACGTGGCGATCGGCTTCATTCACATTCGCCCCGAGATCGCCGTCGCCTTCTACCCGGGCATCGCCCAGAACCGGACCATCAACACCGCGGGCTCCGAGCCGGTGTCGGCGTCGTCGACCGGTGGTTTCGGGTGGGCGATCTTCCCCGGCTTCTCGATCGGCGTGCAGTCGCCACGGCGTGAGCTGACGGAGGCCGAAGAAGACGAAGAGAAGGAGCGCGCCAACGAAGAGCGCAAGAAGAAGAAGCGCCGCGGCGTCGTCGACGAAGAGAAGGACGACGAGGATGACGACGAAGACGATCGCCCCGCCCCCAAGAAGACGAAGAGCCGATCGTCGGACGACGACGAAGACGCTCCGAAGAAGAACTCCCGCAAGCAGGTCGAGTGGGACGACTGAGGCACCATGAAACTCGACGTCAGCACCACCCTGCCCTTCTCACGTGACCAGGTCTTCGCGGCGTACCGCGATCACATGGCCGACATGGTTCCCTACCTTCAGAACGTGCGCGCGATCACCGTGAAGTCGCGAATCGACGAAGGCGAGGTTGTCAAGCTGGTGAATCACTGGAAAGGCGGCGGCGAGATTCCGGCGGTGGTTCGCAAGTTCCTCTCGGCCGAGCTGCTCGAGTGGGACGACATTGCCACGTGGAATTCGTCGAAGTTCACCTGCGAGTGGCAGACCGTGGTGCCCGCGTTCAAGGAAGCCGTCGACGCGCGCGGCGTGACGACCTTCGTGGCGCAGGGCAATTCGTGCGTCGTCACCATCTCAGGTGAATTGAAGATCGACGCCGGCAAGGTGAAAGGCGTGCCGCGGTTGCTTTCGGGAACCGTCAGCCCGGCGATCGAGGCGTTCCTCGTCGGCTCGATCAAACCGAACATGACCGCGCAGGCGAAAGGCGTGGAGAAGTTCCTCTCGCAGCGCTGATCAGAACGACATCGTGAGCCCCAGCCCCGGGCCGCCTGCGGCCGGTGAGAGCATGAAGCTCACGGGGCTCTCTTTGCCGCGGTAAGCGTCGCGGCCGTGAACGAGCCCGAGCGGAATCGTGAACAGCATCGCTTCACCGATGGCGATGCCGACCAGGCCGTTCACCACCGCGTTGGTCCACAGCTTGTGGATGAAGCCGATGGCCATGCCGACGCCCACGTTGAAGGCCACGTTGAGCACGTGCATGTACCAGGCGCGCCCGGCGAGCTCCTGATCGGCCCCCTTGAAGAGCATGCGTTCGCCTTCGGCGATGAGCTCGCAGGTGTTCTCGGGGTTGGCGTTCGCTGCTTTGCGAGCGAACTCGTCGCCGCCGTAGACCACGTCGAGTGGGTTGAAGAGCACCGACGCCACGCCGACCGCCGACGCTCCGGCCCCCCAGTACATCGCGGGGCGATCTGATTCGGGCAACGTGGCAGCGAGCGCGAGCTGACCGATAACCGCGGCCGACAAGCCACCGCCGAAGAGCCCGATGCGAGTACGCGCCCAGTGCCCATCGTGCTGCAGCTTCTTCACCAGGAACGCCAGGCGGGCCGCGTCGTCTTGACCGCCGACCGAGCCCGACTTCACGCCTTCGGGCCGCGGGCACTCCGCTGCAGCGATGAACGAAAAGAGAAGCGCTGCCACGCCGAGAACTCGCATGAGCGCCACACTGATGACGTGCCCTCGGAATTCCAAACGACTTCAGAAGCCAACGAGAACTCCAAGGCCGGGGCCCGCGGTCGGCACGAGATTGAACGTCACCAGCGGCTTGCTGCGATTGGCGCGGTACTCGTCGAGCGCGCTGATGAGGCCCGTCGGTGACGTGAAGAGCGTCGCTTCGCCGATCGCGGTGGCTCGATCTTCATCGCGCGCGCCGCGGGGCCGGAGTCAATGGTGACGTCCAACCGGAAGTCTTCCATCGCCGGGTAGAGGTACTCCTCGACGGCGGCCGACAGCCGGTGGATCTCGTCGATGAAGAGCACGTCGCGCGGCGAGAGGTTGGTGAGGAAGCCCGCGAGGTCGCCCTTCTTTTCGAGGGCCGGGCCCGACGTCACGTGCAGGTTCGCGCCGAGCTCGGTGGCGATGATGTGCGCGAGCGAGGTCTTGCCGAGGCCCGGTGGGCCGCTGAACAGACAGTGGTCGAGCGCCTCGCCACGCGCCTGCGCAGCCGTCACGTAGACCTTCAGCTTCTCGACGACGCGGCCCTGCCCCACGTACTCATCGAAGCGCTGCGGCCGGAGGCTCGCTTCGAGGCGCTGCTCGTCGGTGGCCACGGAGGGATCCAGCGGACTGTCTTCGGTTCTCCGTGTCATTGGGCGCGAGCTTGTACCATGCCGCGCATGCGAACCTGGCTGTGCTGTGTGGTGCTGCTGACCAGCGGCTGCATCGTTCCTCGATCGATGGTGCTGGGTCAGATGGCAGCGCCCGTGGGCCGCGGCGCCGCTGACGTCACGGTGCACACCGGCATCCAGTACGCCGAGCAGACCAACCCGCGCTTCGAAGGCGTCAACGACATCGGCGACCCCATCTCGACCGAGCAGAAATCGACGGGCTTCGTGCTGCCGTCGTTCGAAGCGAACCTGCAGTACGGCTTCGATGAGAACGTCGCGCTCAACGTGCACGGCTCGTCGGCCGGCATTCAGCCCGGCCTCAAGTGGACGGTGAACCGCAGCAAGACGGCGCACTTCGCGCTGATGCCGCAGGTGGCCTTCGGCTACGCGTCGAACGGATCGCCACCAATGTGTACGGCAACGACGGCGTGCAGCAACCCGGCGCGTGCAGCACCGGCACCAGCTTCACGTTCCTCGGCGGCCTGCGCGCGTTCGCGTCACACAAGAGCGGCATCTACGGCGGCGTCGGCTACGACTTCTTGTTCAACCGCAACTTCAACAAGACGCGCGTCGGCACCGGCAACGCCAGCATCGAGCAGGCCACGATTCACCAGACGACGGGCCACCAGATCAGCATCAACCTCGGCTTCGACATCGCGCTGGGCTTCATCCACATTCGCCCGGAGATCGCCGTCGCGCTGTACCCGGGCATCGGCCAGACGCGCACCGTCAACACCGCCGGCTCCGAGCCCTTCAACCAGGGCGCGACGGGCGGCTTTGGCTGGGCGATCTTCCCTGGCTTTTCCATCGGCGCGCAGACGCCTCGGCGCGAGCTGACCGAAGCAGAAGAAGAGGAAGAAGCGGCGAAGGCCAACGAAGAGCGCAAGCGCAAGAAGCGCCGTGGTCAGGTCGACGAAGAGGTCGAGGAAGACGACGACGACGATGATGACGAGAAGCCGGCGCCCAAGAAGAAGCGCCGGTCGTCGGACGACGACGAAGACGCGCCGAAGAAGAACTCACGCAAGGAAGTGGAGTGGGAGGACTGACATGCGCCTCGACGTGACTGCGACCCTGCCCTTTCGGCGCGAACAGGTCTTCGCGGCGTACCGCGATCACATGAGCGACATGGTGCCGTACCTGCAGAACGTACGCGCCATCACCGTCACCTCACGCACCGACGACGGCGACGTGACGAAGCTGGTGAACCGATGGAAAGGCGGCGGCGAGATCCCCGCGGTGGTGCGCAAGTTCCTCTCGGCGGACCTCATGGAATGGGACGATCTCGCGACGTGGGACGCGCGCACGTTCACCTGTGCGTGGCAGACGATCGTGCCGGCCTTCAAGGAAGCGGTCGACGCGCGTGGCACGACGACGTTCACCGAGACCGCCAGCGGCACGCTGGTCACGATTCAGGGCGAGCTGAAGGTCGACGCCGCGAAGGTCAAAGGCGTGCCGCGGCTGCTCGCGGGCACCATCGGCCCGGCCGTCGAGTCGTTCCTCGTCGGGTCGATCAAGCCGAACATGGTGGCCCAGGCGAAGGGCGCCGAGAAATTCCTACGCGCGCGCTGACAGCGGCCGGAGCGAGCCCAGCAACGCCGTCGAGAGCGCTGCGATGGCCAGCAACGCGACGCCGCCTGACGACGCGGCCACCGAGAGCCCGGCGCGCGTCGGCAGCAGCTCGACCAGGCGAAGCGCGACCGCGACGATGAGGCCCAGCACGCCCACGTCGTAGATACGAGGCCAGCGCAGCGGTCGCCCGCGGAAGCCGGGCACCATGCGGCCCGCGAAGCCGAACAACATCAACGTCACCACGCCCAGCGTCCACACATGGCGAGCCGCGTCGCGCAACAACGCCGGCGCCCAGACGCCCAGCGCACCCGCCGCCGCCCAGCTCTCGAGGCCGGCGAACACGGCCATGAAGATGAAGCTCGCCTGAATCGCGCGGGGACGCAGCGTGCCGTCGCTCACGCGCCACGACAGCCACGGCCGCAGCGTCAACAGCACCAGCGCGCACGCCACCGCCTGCGCAAAGCAGCCCAACGCGACGAACCAGCGCGACGCGACCCACGGCGCCACCACACCCACCAACGCCGCCACCTGCCAGGCGATGAAGAGGCGACGCAGGGCGCGCTCTTTCGGGTGCGGCAGCTGCAGTGTGCACAGCCCGGCGCGCAGGAAGACGCCGATCAGCCACGAGCCCGCGCCACCGAACAGCGCCGCAGCCCACACCGCGTCCAGCGGCACCTGCCCCGACCGGAGCTGGGACGCCAGCCAGCACGCCGCCGCGACGGCCCACCACGCGGCGCCCACCACGAGGAACCGGTGCAGCGACTGCTTCTCGGTCGCGCCGAGCACCCACAGCTGGCCCAGCCAGAGCGCCCACGCCGCGAGCGCACCCGCCAACACTGCAGCGCCACCGGCTGCCAACGCGTCGCTCCATGGCAGCAGCGCGCCGAGCTGGCCCGCCACGGTGGTGATCACGCCCACCATCGACGCGATCGCCAGCCCGCGGGTGAAGGCCGGTCGCGGCAGCGGCCCGCCGAAGAAGCGCGGCGCCAGGTGCAGCGAGATGCCGACGATGAAGAGGCCCACGAAGCCGAACACCTGCGCCACCGCGTGCGCGCGATGGTGGGCCGTCGGCACGGCTTCCATCGCGGCGCGCAGGTGCCAGAGATCGATGGCGCCGACGACGCTGCCCACCGAGAGCGCGCAGCCCAGCGCAAAGACGACGAAAGGTGGCCACGGCGCCGAGCCCACCGCAGGCGTCGCCACGCGGCGGACGAACACGCCGTGGGCCAGCGGCGTCGGCGTCACCGCACGTCTCCCATCGCCACCGCCGCGCGCCGCCCCGCGACCAGATGCACGAGCAACACCACCACCGTGCCGATGGCGAACACGCCCAGCAGGTACGAGCCCGCCGACGGGAAGCTGTGCGTGGTGAAGTTGGCGATCTGCTTGCTGCCGAGCACCGCCGGCATGAAGCCGGGCACCTTGACCGGCGCGTCGGGCTTCAGGTGATGGCCGAAGATGTAGAGCGTGTACACGAAGCGCCCGAACGCGAAGACGCTCACGTAGGTCGTCATCACCACGAGGTCGACCAGCGCGCTGACGTTGCCGATGGCCGCCACCCGCAACGCGAAGACCATCAACGCCCCGAGCGCGAACGGCAGCCAGTCGAGGTCGCTCATCGCTTCACGATCGAGCGTGCGCATGCCGATGTAGTGGTTGAGGGTGTTGATCTCCTGCAGGTGCTGGCCGTCGTTCCCGCCTTCGACGGTGTACGCGTAGATGTCCATGTAGAGGCCGGCCGGGTACTGCGGCGCTTCCATCGAGATGCGCCATAGCGGCCGCGTGAAGGACAACACCAGCGGCACCACCAGCAGCGCCAACACCACGCGAGACCAGGGTCGCAGCGGCTGCTGCAGGAACGCGTAGAACCGATTCACGTACAGTCGCATGCGCTGCGCTACTGCATCGCGCGCGCCAGACGCTTGCCGTTGGCCCGCGACGTGGCCATGTTTCATCTCGAAACATGGAGAAACCAGCGCCCCTGCCCTCGTACACCTGCGACACGCCGTTCGAGAGCGGCGGGAGTCTGTGCAAGACCTGCCGGCTGCTCACCGAGACACCGCAAGGCCGCAAGTGCAGCCGCATGGTGGCGCAGAGCGACGCCATGAAGTCGCTGCTGCAGCGCGCGGCGATGGTGGCCGACACCGACGCGTCGGTGGTGATGCGCGGGGAGAGCGGCTCCGGCAAGGAGGTCGTCGCGCGCGCCTTGCACGCCAACAGCCCACGCCGCGCGCGCCCCTTCGTCGCGGTCAACTGCGCCGCCCTGCCGGGGGAGCTGCTGGAGTCTGAGCTGTTCGGCCACGCGCGCGGCGCGTTCACCGGCGCGCAGGTCGCCCGCAAAGGGCTCTTCGAGACGGCCGACACCGGCACCTTGTTTCTCGACGAGGTCGCCGAGATGCCGCTGCCGCTGCAGGCCAAGCTCTTGCGCGCGTTGCAGGACGGGGAGATCCGCCGGGTCGGTGAGTCCCAGCCGGTGCACGTCGACGTGCGCATCATCTGCGCCACGCACCAGCACCTCCTCGAGTGCGTGCGCGAGAAGCGGTTCCGCGAAGACCTCTATTTTCGCCTGAAGGTCTTCACGCTGGCGGTGCCGGCGCTGCGCGATCGGCAAGAAGACATCCCCCTGCTGGCGCGCATGTTCCTCGCGCAGGAAGGCCACACCGCGGGCTTCGCGCCGGGCGTCATGGCGGCGATCAAGAAGTACGCGTGGCCCGGCAACGTGCGCGAGCTGCAGAACGCGATGAAACACGGCGCGGTGCTCGCGCGAGAGGAGCCCATCGGCCTCGCGCACCTTCCTGAAGAGCTGAGCCAGCCCTCGGTGCCGCTGCACGCGGAGAGCTCCGGCGGGCTGATGACGCTCGAAGAGGCCGAACGCCAGCACGTGCTGCGCGTCGTGGCCGCGTGTCACGGCCAACAGGCCGACGCGGCGCGCGTGCTGGGCATCGGCCGCACCACGCTGTGGCGCAAATTGCGTGGGTGGGGCCTCGACGGCTGATCGGTACGCCGGCTGCAACAGCCGCGTCGATCATGTCCGGCTCCCGCATCAGCGAGTTCCTCGCCGACGAAGAGACAGCGCTTCAGGCGCTGCTCGAGCGCATCCCGCGTGACGACGACGGTGCACAGTTCGACCGGTTCCGGCGCCGGGCGCTGCAGCGCGTAGCCATCGAAGAACGGGTGCTGATCCCCGAGCTGGCCGCGGCGATCCCACACGTGCCCGCGCGACGACTGATCCACCAGGCGCACCTCGAGCTGGTGACCGTCTGCGTACCGGCGCCGCACGCCGAATGGCTGGAAGAGCTCCCCCGACGCCTCTCGTGGCTCGCGAGGCTCAAGACCGACGTCGGCTACTACGCCGCGCTCGATCTCCACCTGTCCACCGCCACGCTGGAGCGAGGCCGCTCGCTGCCTTCGCTGAAGCTGCCGCCGCTCGCGCGCGAGCGCCACGAGGTCGCCCCACGCCTCGGGCAGCTGCGCCGTGAAACGGGGCTCGTTTCACTCTGAAACACGTGAAACATACGGCGGTCCCTCTCGCTCGGGAGAGACCGCGGCACGGTCGTTGCTGTCGTACCGGCTGCAGGTTCACCGGGAGACACGGCAATGAAGACGAAGTGGATGGCAGGACTTCTGGCGGCAGGTGCACTGGGGCTCGGCGCGTACGGCTGCTCGAAGGGCAGCGGCGGCAGCGCGACCCCGGCCGCGCAGGCGAGCGGAGGGCTCAAGCAGATCATGCAAGACCGGCAGCTCTCGGAGGCCGACGTCGAGGCCGCGCTGCTCACGTACAAGCCGACGGGCAAGAAGGACGACTACGTCATCTTTGCGTCGGGCGGCCAGTCGGGGCAGGTGCTGGTGATCGGCGTGCCTTCGATGCGGCTGCTCAAGGTCGTCGCCGTCTTCACGCCCGAGCCGTGGCAAGGCTACGGGTACGGCGGCCTGTCCGACGCGGTGCTGAAGGGCGGCCAGCAATACCCCGGCACCACGCTGAGCTGGGCCGACGTGCACCACCCCAACCTGTCTGAGAGCAAGGGCGACTACGACGGGCGCTTTCTGTTCGTGAACGACAAGGCCAACGCGCGCGTGGCCGTGGTGGACCTCGCCGACTTCCAGACCAAGCAGATCGTCGCCAACAAGCTGGTGGCCTCAGATCACGGCGGCGCCTTCGTCACCCCCGACACCGAGTACGTCATCGAGACCAGTCAGTACCCGGCGCCGCTCGGCCGCGAGTACGCGCCGCTGAGCGAGTACAAGACGAAGTACCGCGGGCTCGCGATGTTCTGGAAGTTCGACAAGTCGAAGGGCCGCATCATCGAGAGCGAGTCCTTCGGCATCGAGCTGCCGCCGTACACGCAGGACCTCGCTGACTCCGGGAAGCTGGTGTCCGACGGCTACATCTTCATCAACAGCTTCAACACCGAGATGGCCACCGGCGGCATCCTCGAAGGCAACCCGCCGGTCGAGTCGGGCGCGTCGCAGAACGACACCGACCTGCTGCACGTCATCAACTGGAAGAAGGCCGAGGCGCTGGTGAAGGCCGGCCGCGCCAAGGACATCAAGGGCGTCAAGGTGCTGCCGCTCGACGTGTCGGCGAGCGAGAAGGTGATGGCGCTGATTCCCGAGCCGAAGTCGCCGCACGGCGTCGACGTCACGCCCGACGGCCAGGACATCGTGGTGGGCGGCAAGCTCGACACCCACGCGACCGTCTACCGCTTCGAGAAGATCAAGGCGCTGATGGACACTGGCACTCCCGAGCGCACCGACGACTACGGCCTGCCGATCTTCCCGCTGAAGGACGCCATTCGTGGCCAGGTGGAGATCGGCCTCGGCCCGCTGCACACCGTCTACGACGGCAAGGGCTTCGCCTACACGTCGGTGTTCATCGAGAGCACCGTCGCCAAGTGGGACGTCGCGCAGCTCAAGGTCGTCGAGAAGCTGCCCGTTCACTACAACATCGGGCACATCCTCTCGGCGGAAGGCGACACGGTCTCACCCGACGGCAACTACGTCGTGGCGATGAACAAGATGTCGATCGATCGCTTCGCGAACATCGGCCCGCTGTACCCGCAGAACTTCCAGCTCATCGGCATCGACAGCCCGAAGATGAAGCTGCTGGCCGACATGCCCATCGGCCTCGGCGAGCCGCACTACGCCCAGATGATCAAGGCCGACAAGTTGAAGCCCATGAAGGTGTACCCGATGGGCACCAACCCCTACACGGACGAGAAGGACGAGTTCGCCGTGACGCCGGGCAAGGAGCGCATCGAGCGCGACGGCAAGAACGTGCACGTCTACATGACGGCCATTCGCAGCCACTTCACGCCTGACCGCGTGGAGGTCGAGGAAGGTGACACCGTGCACCTGCACCTGACGTCGGTCGAGCAGGCCGAGGACCAGGTCCACGGGTTCACGATCGACATGTACAACGTGAACCTCTCGCTCGAGCCCGGCAAGCACGAGAACGTCACCTTCGTCGCCGACAAGGCAGGCGCGTTCCCGATGTACTGCACCGAGTTCTGCTCGGCGCTGCACCTCGAGATGATGGGCTACTTCATGGTCAAGCCGAAGGCGAAGTGAGCCGCGGTCTTCCCCCTCACCGGAGTTCCACAATGAAACGAAGTGTTCTGCTGGCGGTGCTGGCCCTGGCCGCGTGTGACGAAAAGAAGCCCGAGGCCACCACCGTACAGCCCGTGCAGGTCGCCCCACCCGTCGAGGCGCCGCCCGCGAAGACCGCCATCGAGGTGCCCGAGTTCGTCATCAGCACCGCGGCGGCTGACATCGCCAAAGGCCAGGAGGTCTTCGCCGCGAAGGGCTGCACCGCGTGTCACAAGATCGGCGGCGGCAAGCTGGTGGGGCCCGACCTCAAGGGCGTCACCGCGCGCCGCGACGAGGGCTGGCTCAAGAAGATGATCCTCCGGCCCGACGTGATGATCAAAGAAGACGAGGCGGCCAAGAAGCTGTTCGTCGAGCACCTGACCCCCATGCCGAACCAGGGCGTCGACCCGAAGAGCGAGCTGCCGTTCATCATGGCGTACCTCAAGAGCGTGGAGCAGTGACGTGGGCGCGCTGGTCTTCACCGCGGTGCTCGCGGCCACCTGCCCCACCGAGGGCGTGGTGCGCGACGCAGCCGCACTGACGACCGCGCTCGCCGGGCCAGCCCGTGACGTGTGGGTCGCGGGCACGATCGACGGCGACTTCGTGGCGAACCGGAGCGTCGCCGTTCACGGCTGTGACGGCGCGCGGCTGAGGGGCACGGGTCGCGGCACGGTGCTGACCGTGAAGGGCGACGACGTGTTGATCGAAGACCTCGCGCTCGAGCGCTCCGGCCATCGGGTGTCGGCCGAAGACGGGGCGCTCAAGGTGACCGGCGAACGCGCGGTCGTGCGGCGCATCACCGTCAACGACACCCTCTACGGCATCGCCTTCGAGGCCTGTCACGGCTGTGTGCTGGAAGACGTCACCATCGCCGGGCGCACCGACGTCGAAGAGAACCAGCGCGGCGACGGCATCAAGCTGTGGGAAGCGCACGGCTCAACGGTGCGCCGCGCCGAGGTGCGCGGCGTGCGCGACGTGGTGGTCTGGTACTCGCGCCACGTCACGCTGGAAGACAACCGCATCACCGGTGGCCGCTACGGTACGCACTTCATGTACGCACACGACTCGACGGTGCGACGCAGCGTCTTGCGCGGCAACACCGTCGGCATCTTCGTCATGTACTCGGCGCGGGTCCTGGCCGAAGACAACGAGCTGTCTGGCGCGCGCGGCCCGGCCGGCATGGGCATCGGGTTCAAGGAGAGCGACGCGGTGACGCTGCGGCGCAACCAGCTCGTCGCCAACACCACCGGCGTGTACCTCGACTACACGCCGCGCGATCCCGCGCAACCCGTCTTGTTCGAAGACAACCTCATCGCGCTCAACGCGGTGGCGCTGCGCACGCACTCCAGCGAGCGCGGAGCGCGCTTCGTCACCAACGACTTCCTCGACAACGACGCCCTCGTGGAGGTCGACGGCAACGGCGACGCGATGGGCATCGCGTTCGACCAGAACCACTGGGCCGGCTACGCGGGCTACGACCTGGACGGCGACGGTGAAGGCGACGTCGCGTTCCAGGGCAAGCGGCTGTCGTCATCGCTGACCGACGCGCACCCGGAGCTGCGCTGGTTCCACGGCACGGCGGCGTTCGGCCTGTACGACGCGGTGGCGCGCGCGCTGCCGTACTTCACCAGCACCCTGCTCTTCCAGGACCCGCGCCCCGTCATGCGACCGCACCGGGAGGTGCCGAGATGATCTCCTTCCAAAACGTCAGCAAACGCTTCGGTGCCGTGCAGGCCCTCGACGCGATCTCGCTCGACATCAAGCCCGGCGAGCGCGTCGCGCTGGTGGGCACCAACGGCTCGGGCAAGACCACGCTGTTGCGCGCGCTGTGCGGACTGCTGCGCGTCGATGGCCGGGTGACGATCTTCGGCAGCGACGTGGCGCGTGAGCCGGAGGTCGCGCTGCGCAGCCTCACTTGCATGCCGCAGGTCGCGCCGCCGCTCGACGCGCCGGTGCGCGAGCTGGTCACCGCTGTCTGCGCGCTCCGGAGCCGACAGCCGAGTCGCTGCGTCGAGCTCGCGCGGCGTCTGGGGCTCGACCTCGAAGCGGTCGGCAAGGTGCGGGTGCGCGACCTCTCGGGCGGCATGAAGCAGAAGCTGCTCGCGACGCTCGCGCTCGTGGGCGAAGCGCCGGTGCTGGTGTGCGACGAGCCGACGGCCAACCTCGACGCCGCCGCCCGCGCGGTGTTCTTCGAAGAGGTGCTGACGCGGCCCGCGAACTCGATCCTCGTGCTGTGCAGCCACCGCGTCGACGAAGTGCAGCACCTCGTCACGCGGGTCGTGCAGCTGGACGAGGGCCGCGTGGTGCAAGACGCGCCGCTCGCCGCTGCGCGCTGGCAGGTCGAAGAAGGAAAGGTCGTCCCCTTGAGGAGCGTGAAGCCATGACTCTGCGTGCGTCGATGTTGATCACCGTGCTGGCGCTCGGCTGCACCCAGGGCCCGCCGCGCGCCGAGGACCCGTACTGGGGAAAGCAGCCGTGCGGCCACTGCGCGATGTTGGTGAGCGAGACCGCGCCCGCCGCGCAGGTCGTGCTGACGGACGGCGCGCGCCGCTACTTCGACGACGTCGGGTGCCTCGTCGGGTGGGAAGCGAGGGAGGCACGCGCTGTACGCGCACGCTGGGTTCGAACACCCGCCGACGACGGCTGGGTCGACGCAGAGACAGCGCTGTACTCATCAGGACACCGCACGCCGATGGGCTACGGGTTCCTGCCTGACACCGCCGGGCTCTCGTGGTCGGAGCTGCGCGAGGCCATCACTGCGCGCGGTGGCGGTCACCCATGAGCCCGACAGTGGCCTTCTTGCGGCTCGAGCTGGCTGAAGCGCTCCGCTCGCGCTGGGTCTTCTTCACGTCGCTCGTGTACGGCGGCCTCGCGCTGGCCTTCGTCTGGCTGGGGCTCCGCGAGTCGACGGTGCTGGGCTTCACGGGGCTCTCGCGTGTGCTGCTCAACCTCGCCAACGCGGTGCTGCTCATCTTCCCGTTGCTCGTCTTGATCGCCACGCACGCGGCGATCGTGCGCGCCCGCTCGAGCGGCTTCTGCGAGCTGCTGCTCACCCAACCCGTGAAGCGCTCGTCGTGGTTCCACGCGGTGTTGATCTCGCGCCTCGTCATCCTGCTCGGGCCTTTGCTGGTGCTGTTGCTCGTCACGCTCGCACTCGCTGCCTTCGTGGAGCCAGAGCCCGGCCTCGCGTTCACGGCCTTCAAGAGCCTCGCGATCTGCGCGGCCCTCGTGTTCGCCTTCGTCGGCGTGGGGCTGCTGATTTCGACGATGGCGAGAAACGCTGAGCGCGCGCTGGTGTGGGCGATGGTGATCTTCGTCGTGACCTCGGCGCTGCACGACGTCCTGCTGATCTCGGTGCTGCTGCGCACGCCGCTACCGCCACAACTCGTCTTCGCGCTGTCGGCCATGAACCCCAGCGAGGCGGCGCGCATCGGGCTGCTGGCCAGCGTCGACCCGGAGCTCTCGGTGTTGGGACCCGTGGGGTTCTGGCTCGCCAACGCCCTGGGGCCTGCCATCGCGTTGACCGTCGCCATCGGGTGGCCGCTGCTGCTCGGCTCGATCACGGCCTGGCTCGCGCTCCGGCGCACCCGCACCATGGATCTGATCGCCTGAGCCCCGGCGTCAGTGTTCCCGGCCGTCAACCCGCGCCGACCACAGCATCGGTGCGATGCGCACCAACGTGATGCCGAGACACGCGGCCCACCCCAGCGCCGCGACGACGAGCCACGCCTGGTACTGCGACGGCGCCACCTGCGGCCCCACCACCCGCGCCAAACCAGCGAGGGCCATCAGCCCCAACGCGACGTGCTCCCCGACGCCGAACTGAATCGGGCGCCCGGTGTGGCCCTGCGCAATGCGCGTCAGCATCGCGGGGATGATGAGCCCCATGGTGCCGAAGCTGAAGATGTGGAGCGGCGCGCTGCCCACCCACGCACCGCCCAGCGCACGCAACGCCACCTGAAGCGCGAGGCACAGCGCTCCGCCGTACATCACGCCGACCTCCACGCGAGTCAACGCGCGCAGCGGGCGCCACAGCAGCATTCGCGCCGCGAACACGGCGACGAAGGCCACCTCAATGGCGACCCGCAGCGGCGACGGGAGCCACACGGCGGGAACAAGCGCCACCGCCAGCACCTTCACCGCCGTGTCGAGGGCGAACACGCGGCGCACGTCGATCTGAAACGCCCCGCGCATGAACGGCGGGATGGTGCGCTCGAGCATCACCACGAAGGCCAGCCGGAACAGCGCGAGCGACAGTTCGCGCCCCGCCTCGAAGTGCTCGCGGCTCAACAAGAGGCCCCGCGCCACGACGAAAGCAGACAGCGCGAGGATGAAGAGTCCGTTGTCGCGATAGCTGTCCTGCGCGCGCCCGCGCACCAACGTCCACGTGACGGCCACCGCCAACGCCACGGGAAACACGAACGCGTGCGGCCCCGCACCGAGCCACCACACCGACACCCGCTCCAGCAGCCACAACGCGACCAGAACCTGCAGCGTCCGACCGAAGTGACCGCGCGCTTTCACCCAGTTCTTCGACGCGGTGAGGAGAAAGCCGCCGAGCACCGCGAAGCCGAAGCCGTAGAACATCTCGTGCGCGTGCCACTGCAGCGCTGACAACCCGGGCGGCGGGGGCAGGACGCCCGCGTAGATCGCCACCCACAGCAACGGCAGCGTGGCGCCGGCGACGCAGGCGAGCAGAAAGAACGGGCGAAAGCCCACCAACCACAGCGGGTGACCGCGCCAGGACCACGTCGATGCTTTTGCGTGCACCAGCGCCCGCATTTCACGCGTCGTGCCAGCGGATTCCGCGCGCGCGGGTGCGGCGTTGTTCCAGATTGAAACAGCTCAGAACGTCAGCAGCACGCCCACGCCCGGCCCTGCGGCCGGCACCACACGAAACGTGACGACGGGCGCCCCCGACTCGTAGGCGACCAGCGCATCGCCGAGCCCGTTCGGTGATGTGAAGATGGTGGCTTCACCGATGGCGAGCCCGACCGCCGCGTTGATGGCGCCCGACACCCAGCGGTTGTGCGCGAGGCCCAGCACCACGCCGATGCCCGCGTTGAAGAGCACGTTGGCGAGGTGCACGTACCATTTCCGCCCCGTCGCTTCGTGCGCGGCGCCCTCGCGCAACATGCGCTCACCGTCGGCGAGCAACGCGCAGGTGCTGTCCGGGGTCGCGCTGGCGGCGCGCCGCGCAAACCCGGGCCCGCCGGAGAGAACCTCGAGCGGGTCGAGGATCGAGAACGCTACGCCGACCGCCGTCGAGAAGGCGCCCCAGTACCAGTCGGGGCGCTCTTCTTCGGGAAACAGCGGCGCGACGGCCAACTGCACGATCGTGAAGAGGCCGTACGCCCCACCCCAACCGCCCGTCCACCGGGTCGCCGCGGCGGACTCGTCGGTGACACGCGCCGAGAGGAACTTGAGCCGCTCGGCGTCACCGCGGGTCGCGACGGAGCCGGCTTTCACGCCTTCGGGGCGCGGGCAGTCGGCTCTCGAGACTGCAGACAGCGACAGCAACACCAACACCGCGGTGGCGCGCATGGACCGCGATCATCGCGCGGACCATGGCGCTGCGTCTGGGGTTCTTTGCCTCACCACACGGTGCAGCGCTGCGCGCCTGCGCGCACCATCTTGGCGTCGGCGCTGCACTCGAACGCGGCGTTGAACGCGTCGAGGTTGCCGAGCGGCCCGTTGACGCGCCAGTACGGCGGCGCATGCGGATCGGTGGTGACGCGCTGAATCGCCTGTTCCTTGCGCACCTTGGTGCACCACGACTGCGCGAAGCCGAGGAAGAACTGCTGCGAGTCGCTGAAGCGGCTGGCGGCGTCGGTCGGTGCCTTCTTGCCCTGCCATTCCACCATCGCGGCGTGCGCCAGCTTGAGGCCGCCGAGATCGGCGACGTTCTCGCCCAGCGTGAGATCGCCCTTCACGTGGAGATCGTCGACGGCGACGTAGTCGTCGAACTGCCGCTTCACGCACGACGCGCGCTGCACGAATTCCTTCCCGCTGCTCTCAGACCACCAGTCCTTCAGGTTGCCCTCGGCGTCGAACTGACGGCCTTCGTCGTCGAAGCCGTGGGTGATCTCGTGGCCGACGACCATGCCCATCGAGCCGAAGTTCACCGCGTCGGCGGCGTCCTTGTTGAAGAACGGCGGCTGCAAGATGCCGGCGGGGAACACGATCTCGTTCTTCTGCGGCTCGAAGTACGCGTTGACGGTGGGCGCCGACATGAGCCACTCGCCGCGGTCGACGGGCTTGCCGATCTTCGCCAGCTGACGCGCGGTCTCGAAGCGGCTCGTCGCGAGCGACGTGTTGAAGAACGACGCGCGGTCGGTCTTCACCGCGCCGTAGTCGCGCCACTGGTTGGGGTAGCCGATCTTGTTGTTGCCGACCATCGCGCGGACCTTGGTCAACGCGGCCGCGCGCGTGGCCTCGTCCATCCACACCAGCGCGCCGAGGTTCTTCTCGAAGCTGCCCTGGAGCGCCGCCACCATGGCGTTGGTGCGCGCCTTCGACTCCTCAGGGAACAGGCGACGCGCGAACTCGCGGCCCAGCGCCTCACCGAGATCGCCGTCAACGAAGCCGACGCACTTCTTCCAGCGCGGCCGGTCCTGCTTGGCGCCGGTGAAGTTCTTCGACGCGAACGCGAAGGCCTCGTCCTGGAACGCCTTGGGCATCGCGGGCACCGAGCCGCGCAAGACGACCCACGACAGGTACGTCTTGAGCACCTCCGGCGAGGTGTCCCTGGCGATGCTCGAGAGCTCCACGAAGAACGCCACGGAGCTCACGTTGATGGCCGTGAGGTTCTTCGCGCCGAGCGCGCTCAGGTACGTGCCCCACGGGAAGTTGCCGGCCTGCGACTCGAGGCCCTTGCGGTCGACGCGGTTGTAGAGCTTCTGCGGGTCGCGGCGCTCGACCATGGTGAGCGACGCCTTCGCGAGCCGCGTCTCAAGCGCCATGACGTCGGCGGCCCTCTTCTTCGCGACCTCGGGCGCCTCGCCGGCCAGCGTAAAGAGCTTCTCGATGTACGCGACGTACGCCTCGCGCACGCCCTTCATGCGCGAGTTGTCTTCCGTGTAGTAGTCGCGGTCGGGCAAGCCGAGGCCGCCCTGGTCGAACCCGGCGATCACCTCGCTCGAGTTCTTGAGGTCCTGCTGCGCGCCGATGCGGAAGAAGGGCCGGTAGCCGGCCGCGTGGAGCGCGCCCACCGACTTCGCGAGGTCGTTCGGCGTCTTCGTGTTGCTGTTGGCCGCGATGAACTTCTGGATCACCGGCAGCGACTTCTCGAGGGCGGGCTCGTCCATGCAGCTCGCGTAGGCGTCACCCATCTGCTTGGCGAACGGCGTGTCCTTCGGCAGCGTGCCGGCGGCGGCCTGCTCGACGATCTCCTTGAGCGCCGCCTCATTGCGCTCGGCGATCGAGACGAAGCCGCGCGAGTACAGCGCGCGGTCCGAGGGGATCTCGACCTTCGCCATCCAGCCGCCGCAGGCGTACTGGTAGAAATCGGTGCAGGGGTCGGCGGTGAAGTCCATCGCCGTCTCGTCGAGCCCGGCGGGCATGGGCTTCGTCATGTCGGCGACCCACTTCTTCACGGCCGGCGCGACTTGAGCGGCGGTCTCGGCGGGCTTCGCTTCGACGGGTCGGGTCGCTGCGTCCTGCGTCGCGCACGACGCGAACAGCAGCGCGCCCAGCAATTGCTTCTTCATCAAGGGAGTCCTCCCGGTGAGGGTGTGAAAACGGGAGGACTTCCTAACAACTACTTCTTGCCGAGCATCCCCTTCTTCAGGCCTTCGTCGGCGGGGTATTGCCCGAGCCACACGGCGAACAACGCGTCAGCGAAGTCCTTGCCTTCGGCGGTGTAGCGCTCGCCCTTGAGCTCGATGGTGGTGCCCGTGCCCGGCACGTACTGGATCACGATGGTCTGACCCTTCTTCACGTCGGCCAGCTTCGTCATCAGCTTGTCGAGGCGCTCCTGCAGCTTCGGCAGGTTCGCGCCCGCGTTCTTCTCGAAGCCCGACTTGATGGCCTCGTCGAGCTGCGACTTCGACAGGTCGCGCAGCATGTTCATTTCGACGCGGCGAATCTGATCGGTCTTGAGAATGTCGGCCGGAACCTTCGAGGTCTGCTCGAGGTACAGCGAGCCCACGTAGACATCGACGATGAACTTGGTGCGAACGCCCATGCCGTTGAGCGTGACGGGCTTGCCCTCGACGGTGATGGAGTCGGGCACCTTCACGCCCTTCAATTCACCAGCGAAGGCAGGCAACGCGACGAGGGCGGCGGTGAGAATCAAACGCTTCATGTGTGAAGACTCCGTGAGGGTTTCAGCCGTGGGACTTTGCGAACTGTTCCATGAAGGAGACCAGCGTCTGGACGTCCTGCACTGAGACTGCGTTGTAGGCCGACACGCGAATTCCACCTGCCGTGCGGTGACCCTTGAGGCCGATCATGTTCGCCTTCTTCGCTTCGGCCACGAAGGCCGCGTCGAGCGCTTCCGACGGGGTGCGGAAGACGATGTTCATCACCGACCGAGACGCCTTTTCGACCGGGGCTGCATAGAAGCCACTCATGCGATCGAGGGCCCCGTAGAGCAACTGCGCCTTGGTCGTATTCCGCTTCTCCATGCCGGTGAGGCCGCCCTGCCCATCGATCCACTCGAGCACGTTGCGCACCAGGTAGATCGCGAGCGTGGGGGGCGTGTTGTAGAGCGAGTCGTTCTCGGCGTGCGTCTGGTAGCGGAGGATCTTGGGAATGTCCTTGCGGCCGTTGGCGATGAACGACTTGCGCGCGATGGCGACGGTGACGCCGGAGGGCCCCAGGTTCTTCTGCGCACCCGCGTAGATGAAGTCGAACTTCGAGACGTCGAGCGGACGCCACAGGAAGTCGGAGCTCATGTCGCAGACGTGCGGCACCGAGCCGGTGTCGGGCAGCGCGTGGAACTGCGTGCCGTAGATGGTGTTGTTCGACGTGGTGTGCGCGTAGGCGGCGTTGGCGTCGAATTCGAGCTCGTTCTGCCTGGGCACGCGCGTGTACTTGCCGTCGGCGTTTCGCGTGGTGCCGGCGATGCGCGGCGCGCCGACGAGCTTCGCTTCTTCGAAGGCCTTCTCGCTCCACACGCCGGTCATCACGTAGTCGGCGCTCTTGCCGGCGGGCAGGAAGTTCATGGGAATGAGCGCGAACTGTGTCGACGCGCCCCCGGTGAGCCAGATGACCGTGTGCGAATCGGGCACGCCGAGGAGTTTGATGAGGCGCTCGGTCGCGTCGCGGTGGACGGCCTCGTAGGGCTTGTCGCGGTGCGACTGCTCCATGATCGACATGCCGGTACCGGCGAAATCGAGCAGCTCGTCACGCGCTTTTTCGAGTGCGGGGAGCGGGAGACCAGCGGGACCTGCACTGAAGTTGATGGCTCGCATGGAGGCGCAGACTGTACTGGCCGACCCTGGGCGCGCCAGCACAGATGAAGAACGCGCAGGGCGTGTCAGTGATGGACATCAACGCGCGCGTGAATGATGAAGCCGCGCATGCGAGTGCTGCTGGGGGTGGTGGCGTTGTCGATGTTCGCGTGCACGCCGGTTCGGAAGTGCAGCGACGGATGCCTCGAGGGGACCTACTGCGACGAGCCGACGCAGCTGTGCGTGCGTGCTTCGCCCAGAGACGCGGGCTCGGTCGTCGGTGAAGACGCGGGCATGCCCGACGCGGGAATGGTGAATGACGCTGGCGTAGCTCGCGCCTCGGCACGCATCGGCAGCGGAGGCACTGCGAGCTCCAATCTGTATCGCCTTGAAGGCATCGTCGGTCCGACAGCGCCCGTCGGCACCGCTTCGAGCAACAAATACCAACTGACGACCGAGGAGAACGCACGATGAAACGGCTGTGGATGGTGGGTGTGTCGTTGGCGGCGAGCGTCGCGTTTGCGGTGCCGCCAGTGATTCCGTTTCAGGGGCGCATCACGAGCGTTGACGGAACGCCGCTCAATGGGCCGGTGATGGTCATCTTCACGCTGTACACGACGGAGACGGGAACTCCCGCCGACATCGTCTACACGGAGACGCAGACGGTCACCTTCGACATGGGAGCGTTCTCAGTGGCGGTCGGCGCGACGTCGCCCCTCATGACGTCGCTGTTCAAGACGCACAGCGAGCTCTATCTGGGCGTGCACGTCGGCGGCGACCCGCAGGAACTACGACCGTTGTTCAGGCTGGCGACTGCGCCTTACGCGATGCGCGCGGCTTCGAGCGATATGGCGACGACGCTCGTGAAGCATGGCGGTGCCGCGCTGTCGTGCGCGGTTGGCCAGGCGATCGTCGGTGCTGACGGCGGTTGGTCGTGCAGCCCGATGCCTGACGCGTACACGAAGGCCGAGGCTGACAATCGGTACTCACGCTCGACGGCCTGCTACTGGAAGTGGCGAAGCGGCGGCGCGGACGCGGGGACCATTCTCGACGCAGCCTGCGAAGCTGGAGACTGGGCGATGGCGGGTGGTTGCGACGTCAACGCGGGCGGCGGCTCGATCATCGAGAGCAATCCCGCGCCTTCAGATGGCAACTACAAGGCCAACATCAGCCCCTGGCCAATCGGCGTGGACCCGACAGATCCAGTCAATCCCGTGATCGACCAGTGGCACTGCCGAGTCACCCCGGGAGCGATGATCGACTCGGCCTTCGTGTTGTGTTGCCCACCTCGCTGATTGCCGACGAAGTGACGCTGCGCATCAGGTAGCTTCCCGACGGCCCCGATGTCGCTCCTCGAACTCGCCGAACGCCGCTGCGTCATCGTCACTGGCAAGGGCGGCGTCGGAAAAACGAGCGTCGCGGCTGCCCTCGGCCGCGCCTGGGCGAAGCAGGGAAAGCGGGTGCTCGTCGCCGAGATCGTTCCCCACCCCGACACGCCTTCGCAGTTGAAAGAAGCCCTCGCCTGCCCTGCGCCCACCGAAGAACCGCAGCGCATCGGCGAGAACCTGTGGCTCACGCTCGTCACCCCGACCATCGGTCACCTGCGATTTCTGCGGGACGCTCTGCCCATCAAGCTGCTCGCCGACGCGGCGATGAAGAGCCAGGGGCTGCGCCGCTTTCTCTCGGCCGCGCCCGGCTTCTCGGACATGGGCGTGATGTACCGGATGCTCGATCTCATGAAGCGCCGGCACCCGAGCGGTGGAGACCAGTTCGACATCTGCGTCATCGACTCACCGGCCACGGGTCACGCACTCGCGCTCGCGCAGATTCCCGAATTTCTCACGCGCGTGATCGCCGGTGGTCCCATTCGCCGTGCTGCCGAAGAAGGCGTCGCCACGCTCACCAACGAGAAGATCACCGGCTGCGTCATCGTCACGCTGCCTGAGACGCTGCCCATCACCGAGGCCATCGAGCTCGAGAAGGGGCTCGGCAGGCATGGGCTCCGCGTTTCGTGCATCGCGGTCAATCGCGTGCCGCACGACCCCTTCACGGCCGAAGAGCGCACGGTGCTCGCCGGCGTGCCCCGCACCGTCTTCGGCGCTCGTGAAGTGCAGCGCATCGAACGCTCCAACACGGCGCTCGAGCTGTTGAAGCAACTTCACCCGCAGCGCTCGGTCGTCCTCCAGGAAGTCGAAGGCACCGGAGCTGCCCTCATCGACAACCTCGCGAACCTGGTGGGCGCGTGAGCCTCGGCAAACTCGTGTCCGAGAAGAAGGTGATCGTGTGCTGCGGCGCCGGTGGCGTGGGCAAGACCACGACGGCCGCGGCCATCGGCCTTGCCGCGGCACGCAAAGGTCGCCGGGTGCTGGTGCTCACCATCGATCCCGCGCGGCGCCTCGCGCAGGCGATGGGGCTGTCGGAGCAGATGCGCGAACCCGCGTCGGTCTCGAAAGAGCGTCTCGCGACGGCAGGCGTCACCACGGGCTCACTCGACGCGTGGATGCTGAACCCCGACGTGGTCTTCGAGAGCCTCGTGCGACGCATGGCGCCCGACCCGGCGCAGGCGCAGCGCATTCTCGACAGCCGCCTGTTCCGGCACTTGAGCGAGCTGGTGGCCGGCATGCAGGAATACACGGCGGCCGAAGCGCTCTACGAACTCTCGTCGAGTGGTCGCTACGACCTCGTGGTGCTCGACACCCCGCCCGCTCGCAACGCCCTCGACTTCCTCGAGGCGCCGGGAAAACTCGCGCGCTTCCTCGACGAGCGGATCCTCTCGCTGTTCCTCCCATCGAAATCGCGCGGCCTCTTCAAGAAAGCCACCGAGCTCATCGGCACGGTGTTCACGAAGGTCTTCGGCGCGGAGTTCTTCGCCGAGATTCAGGAATTCCTGGGCGCGATGACCGGCATGTTCGGCCCGATGCGCGCGCACGCAGAAGGCGTTCGCAAACTCCTCACCGGCCCCGAGTCGTCTTTCATTCTCGTCACCAGCCCCGATCAGGCCGCCCTCGCCGACGCGCGCTACTTCCGCGATCGCATCGCCGGCATGGGCCTGCCGTTTGCGGGCTTCGTGCTCAACCGCAGCTGGGCGCGCACCGACGGCTTCGTAGAACCCGATGCCCTGAAGCTCTCGCCCACGCTGCTGCAGAAGCTCGAGGTGCTCGCGCAGGTCGAACACGCGCGCGTGACACGAGATCGTGCGTTGCTCGCGCAACTCGAGAACGAAGTACCGCCGACGGCGTTCGCGATCGCAGCCCCGTATCTCGGTGAGGCCATCGAGGATCTCCGCGGGCTCGCCACCCTCGCGCAGGGCATCACCGAACTTCCGACGTCGCCGTGACCGCACTACAACTGCGTCATGCCCCTTCAGATCGAAGACCTCCAGGTCGGCACCGGCAAAGAAGCGAAGCCGGGCCAGTCCGTTTCCGTGCACTACACGGGCACGCTCACCAATGGCTCCAAGTTCGACTCGAGCCGTGATCGCAACGAGTCGTTCGAATTCGCGCTCGGCGCGGGCATGGTCATCAAGGGTTGGGACCAGGGCATCGCCGGCATGAAGGTCGGCGGCCGTCGCAAGCTGACGATCCCACCTGAGCTCGGCTACGGCCCGATGGGGTACCCGCCAGTCATTCCCCCGAACTCCACGCTGATCTTCGACGTCGAGCTGCTCGAAGTCGGCTGATGAACGAGAACGCGCTCAACGCCAACGTCGGCCACCGGCTGCGAGCGCTCCGGTTGTCGAAGAACGTGAAGCAGTCTGACGCCGCGCGCGAGCTCGGTGTCAGCCCTGCGTATTTGAACCTCATCGAGAAGGGCAAACGCGTCACGCCCTTCCCGTTGTTGTGGAAGGCGCTGCGCTTCTTCCAGGTCGACCCTGAAGAGTTCATGGGTCAGCTCGGTGAAGGCCGCGTCGACGAAGCGCTGGCCAAGCTCCTCGACGAGCCGCTGCTCAAGACGCTCAACCTCGATCAGGACTCGCTGCAGTCACTGTCTGCCGAGCCGAAGCTCGCGGGTACGGTCGCCGCGCTCTTCAACCTCTACAAGAACACGCGCTCGCAGCTCGAGAACGTGATGGCGCAGCTGTCGAGCGCCGAGAGCGGCCGTGCGCCGTCGAGCCCCACGGAACCGCGGCTCGACTATTCGCCGTACGACGAGGTGTCCGACTTCCTCCAGGCGCACCAGAACTACTTCCCCGAGCTGGAAGAAGAGGCCGAGGCGATGCGCCGCGAGTTCGCCAATGAGCGCATCGTGGGCTCTGGCGCGCTGATGAAGATGCTGCAGTCGCACTTCGGCATCACCACGCGCATCACCAACGCGCCGGAAGGCAGCTCGGTGGTGCGCCGGCTTTCACTCGAAGAAAAGCTGCTCGAGCTGTCGCCCACGCTCACCGAGCAGCCGCTCAAGTTCCAGATCGCCGCCACGCTGGGCCTGCTGGTGCTCGACAAGACGCGCCTGGTGGAGCGCATCGTCGGCGCGCGCACCAAGCACGCCGAGACGCCGCGGCTCATCAAGGTGAACCTCGCGAACTACTTCGCAGGCGCGGTGATGCTGCCGTACGGCGACTTCTTCAAGGAAGTGCAGCGCACGCGCTACGACATCGAGCTGCTGTCGTCGATCTTCGGCACCACCTACGAAACCGTCGCGCACCGCGTCTGCAACCTCGCCGACCCGAAACGGAAAGGTCTTCCGTTTCACTTCATTCGCACCGACATCGCCGGGAACATCAGCAAGAAGTACTCGGGCACCGGCTTCAAGTTCACCTCGACCGGCAACTGCGGGAAGTGGGCGGTGCACCTCGCGTTCTTGAACCCCTCGCAGCTCACGCGGCAGTACTCGGTCATGCCCGACGGCACGACGTACTTCGAGTTCGCCAAGGTGCAGTTGCAACCCGTCGAAGGTCAGATCGTTCGCGGCACGGCGTATTCGATCGGCCTGGGCACGCACGCCGAGAACGCGCGCTACCTCGCGTATGGGCTGCCGACGACCGACGTGAAACACGACGCGGTGCCCATCGGGGTGTCGTGCCGATTCTGCGAGCGCACCGACTGCAATCAGCGCAGCGCCGCCAGCTACCGCTTCGCGTTCTCGTTCGACGAGTACACGAAGAAGGACTGCTTCTTCTCACCCCTCGTGCAGAGCGATCTCACGGAGAAACAGCGCAAATGAAGAAGTACGCCGTTCTGTTCCTGCTCGCGGGGTGCGCCACGCCGTCGTGGGTCGCGCCGCAGCCGACGTTCACCACGAAAGACCCCGGCGATGCGCTGGTACGAATCGCCCAGGCAGTTCAGCAGCACTGCGGTGGTGTGCAGCTGGTGAACGACGAGTCGAACGTGGTGGTCGGCAATTGGGCGGTCACGAAGCTCGAGAAGAGCACCGTGCTCACGCAGTGCATCGTCACGGTGCTCAACGGCGACGAACAGGTGCGCGACGTGCGCGTGACCTTCAGCGTTCGTCACTGCGACGCCGGGCCGTCAGGTGTGCTCGACGACTTCGCCAAGACCTGCGCGCGCGAGAACACGGTTCCTGAAGCGCTCTACAAAGAGCTGGTGCTGGTCGGCGAGCGCATCGAAGCCGACGTCTCGCGTCGTTGACTTTCGTCGTCGCCGTGCGCGTGATGCGCGTCGCACATGCGCCTTCATGCCCTGCTCTGCGTCGCTGTTCTCGCTCTCGCCTGCGGTCAGAAGCCAGGGCCTCTCGAGTTGGAACCCAACGCCGAGCTGGGGCCGCCCAGCATCCAGGCAGATCCACCCGCGGGCCCGTTCAATGGCGAGATCACGGTCACCTTCACCGCCGACCGCCCCGCGACGATCTACCTGTCGACCAACGGTGAAGATCCGCGCACCTCGTCCATCGGCCGCCAGTCGGGTGAATCTCCGCTCACGGTGACGATGAAGGCCGACACCACGGTGAAGTACTTCTCGTCGGTGGGCGGCAAAGACAGCGAGCTGCAGGAAGGTACGTGGACGCGCGCCGGTGGTCCGAAGGGCACCATTTCTGGCGTGGTGGTCGTCGGTGGCTTCGCCGTCGACAAGGAGGTCGGTCTGTTCCGAAACACGACGCTCGAGCGCCTCGGCACGCCCACCATGCCGACCGAAATTCCGTTCTCGTTCACCGGCCTGCAGAGCGGCAATCACCGCCTCACGGCGATCTCCGATCGCAACGAAGACGGTCAGCTGATTCCGTTCCTCGACTTCCAGTCGGACACCACCACCATCGAGCTGGACCTCGAAGACCCCTACAAGGCCGGGCCGGAGAACGTGCGCATCTACCTCGCCGCGTCGGGTTCGGGCCTGGGCACGTTGCGAGGCACCATCACGCTGCCCAAACCGCCTGCGCTCCAGAACCTGCAGATGTCGCTGCTCGATCCCGGGGCGCTCACCGGCGGGCTCGACCCGGCGACGCTGCTCCAGCAGTTGCAGAACGGCTACCGCATCTTCACCACGCCCGATCAAACCGAGTACCCGTACGTGATCACCGACCTGATGCCGGGCCGCGTGACGCCGGTGCCGTCGCTGCTGGGCTTCAACAACGGTGGCATCGCCATCAACCTCATCGCCAACCCGTTGCAGCCGGTCACCATCGAGGCTGACCGGGAGACCATCGCCAACTACGCGTTCGGTCCGGTCACCATCTCTGGCGATCTCGCGTTGGGCAGCATGTCGGCTCCGCAGGGTGGTCTGGGCTTCGGCATCGTCGCCGCGCGGGCGATCTCCTTGAGTGAAGGTGTGCAGGCGGTGCTGATGCCGGTGCTCTTCACGCAAGATCAGATGACGCAGACCTCGCGCGCGACGTTCTCGGGCGCGGCGTTCCGCTCGAACACCACCGTGTCGCTGCGCGTGTTCACCGGCGCCAGCGCGATCACCGAGGCGTTCACGTGGGTCATCAACCCGCTCGGCGGCACGCCCGCGCACACCACCGTGCAGACGGGGACCACCGACGTGGTGAAGGACATCACGCTGCCGTAAGCCGAGAGGGACTTCCTTCGGGGCACAGCTCGAGGAACTTCGCCTTCGAGCGCGGCGACCAGGAGTTGCGGCGGATCATTCCCGCCAACACCACGAGCAGCTCACGCGTGCGCTGCAGCCCTTCGTCGACGCGCGCGAACACGTCGACACCTTCGCTGCGGTACAGCTCCCGCGACGCGAGCGGCGTGCCCGACATGATCTTCAACCGGCCCAGCGGAGACCCCAGCGCGAGCGAGAACACGTAGAGCCCGCGCATCCACCCGTCGACCTCGAGCTTCGACGGCGCCTGGCCGAAGGCGTCGAGCGCCGACACGCGGATGAGCTCATAGAAGCCGCGACCCACGCCCTTGGCGCTGCTCGCCTTGCGAATCTGGAGCTTCGAGCGAACCGCGGGAGTCCCCACCAGCGGCGTACCGTGGAGGTCCTGCATGAACAGCAACGACTGCGTCCACTGAATGCGCGCGCGCGCCACCGGCAACAGCTCTCCCTGGTGGCGGTGCTGGTTGACGAGCTGCTCGAGCAGCGGCTCCAACGCGCGCGTGACGCACAGCTGCGTGAAATAGCCCGCGAGGTAGGCGAGGCCGGCGTCGACCCCGATGAGCGCACCATTGGTGACCAGCTCGGCGGCCTTGAGCCCGAAGTGCACGGGCGCCTGCTCGGTCATCAAGCGCGTGTAGTGCGGCAGGCCGCCGCGCGAGAACCAGGCTTCGGCGCCACGGATCCACGTCCCGAAGCGGGGAAGATCGGGCAGCGCCGCTCCGAAGCGCGCGTACTCGAGGTCTTCACCGAGGGCGCGGGCGAACTCCGGAGGGAGTGCATTGACGTGCGCTGCGAGGCGCTCGACGGCGGTCAGATGCGTGAGGAGTGCAGACATACGGCGCGCGGGACCATAGCCCGCATGACGCGCTACGCCGCGGTCTTTCCTGTGGGTGATGTGCGCTCGCCTGGCCTACAGTCCCGCGCGTTTTTCCCCCAAGGAGTCCAACCCCCATGAATTTCGTTTTCGCCGCTGCCGACGCCTCGAAGGCCAAAGCAGACGTGCTCGTGTTCGCCGTCTTCGACACCGACCTCACCGACAAGAAGCAGCCGCTCAAGGCGCTGCTCAACGCCGACAAGAAGACCAAAGGCCTTCTGCTGAAGACGGCCGCGTCCGAAGGCTTCAAGGGCAAGAACGAACAGACCTTCGTGTTTCAGACGCACGGCAAGGTCGGCGCTCAGCGTGTGATTCTGCTGGGCCTCGGCGCGCGCGCGAAGTTCACCGCCGAGACGTTGCGGCTGGCGGCCGGCCGCGCGGTGAAGACGGCCACGCGCCTCAAGGCGAAGCAGGTCGTGGTGCAGCTGCCGGTGGTTCGTGAGCTCGACCAGGCCATCAAGGCCGTCGTCGAGGGCTTCGAGCTGGGCGCGTACAAGTACGACCGGTGGAAGACGCAGGGCAAAGATGACAAGGCCGCGAAGGTCGAGAAGGTGCAGCTCTTCCTCCCCGACGGCGTGAAGAAGGAGAAGTCGCACGACGCGGTGGTCGCGCACGCGAAGCTCGTCGGGCAGGCCACCAACTGGGCGCGCGACCTCGTGAACGAGCCGCCGGCGACCATGACGCCCACGATCCTCGCCGAGCAGGCGAAGATCATGGCCAAGGAAGCGGGCCTCAACATCGCCATCGGCGACCGCAAGAAGATCACCGAGCTGAAGATGGGCATGTTCCTCGGCGTGGCGCGCGGCAGCATCGAAGAGCCGAAGCTGGTGCAGCTCTCGTACATCCCGCGCGACCTGGAGGCCGCGAAGCGCGCGCCGGTGTGCCTGGTCGGCAAGGCCATCACCTTCGACTCGGGCGGTCTGTCACTCAAGCCGTCGGACGCGATGATCGACATGAAGACCGACATGGCCGGTTCGGCCGCAGTGCTCGGCGCGATGAAGGTGATCGCCCGCATGGCCCCGCCCTTCCCCGTGCACGCGTTCTTTGGCGCCTGCGAGAACATGCCCGACGGCAACGCGTACCGGCTGGGCGACGTGCTGATCTCGAAGCTCGGCAAGACGGTCGAGATCACCAACACCGACGCGGAAGGCCGCCTCGTGCTGGGCGACATTCTCGCGTACGCGAACGAGCTCAAGCCCGCGGTGATCATCGATCTCGCGACGCTCACCGGCGCCTGCATGATCGCGCTCGGCCACTACATCGCCGGCGCGTTCGGTGTCGACGATCAGCTCTTCTACGACGTCAGCGAGTCGGCGCGTTCGGCCGGTGAAGAGATCTGGCGCCTGCCGGTCAGCGAGTACATGCGCGACGTCATCAAGAGTGAGATCGCCGACCTGAAGAACGCCGGCGATCGCATGGGCGGTGCCAGCTCGGCGGCGTTGTTCTTGAAGGAGTTCGTCGGCGAGACGCCGTGGCTCCACCTCGACATCGCGGGACCGTCGCAGTCGCCCAAGGAGCGCGGCTACTTCAACAAGGGCGCCACCGGCGTGGGCGTGCGCACCCTGGTCGAGTTCATCGCGCGTCGTACGGCGCAGCTCACCGAAGCGGCCTGAGGTTCATCGGTTGCCCCGGCGTGCATCTCGTGCAAGTCGGCCGAGATGCACTCCCCACTTCGAGGCCTCCCAATCGTGATGCTGTTCGCGTCGGCCTGTCAGCAGGCCGCGCCGAGCGCTCACAGCTCTCTGATTCGAACTGCGGCTGAACCGGCGAGCGCGAACTGCGCGGTTGGCGGCGTGAAGTTCGAAGTGGGGCTCGATTCGAACGACGACGGCGAGCTCGGCGACGACGAGGTCAACGCCACGATGACGCGCGTGATCTGCGGCGGGGCGATGGGCACCGTGGGAACGATGGGCGTACCCGGCCCGAAGGGCGACACCGGCGCGCAGGGCGAAGTCGGGCCACAGGGGCCGGCTGGTGCGCCGGGCGTCGCAGGCCCGCCTGGCGACGTGGGCCCGCAGGGTGACGCTGGCGTGCAGGGGCCACAAGGCGAGATCGGGCCGATGGGGCTCATGGGGCCGCCGGGGGTGCAGGGAATGACCGGCGCGACGGGGCCCGCCGGACCAACGGGCGCCACGGGACCCCAGGGAGAGGTCGGCCCCGCGGGGCCGACTGGAGCAGCGGGACCTCAGGGACCGGTCGGGGCGGCTGGTCCCCAGGGGCCTTCAGGAATCTCGACCGTACCGGCCACTGCGCTCCAGTGCGTCGACACGGCCGACACGGTGACGAACGTGTCGGCCGGCGCAACCGCCAACTCCGTCGCGCCGGCGTGCCCGACTGGCTACACGGTCACGGGCACGAACTGCAAGTCGAGCACCTGGCAGATGCCGTTCGTCTTCTTGAGCAACGGTGTCTGCTCGGCGCAGAACAACAGCCAGGCTGCGGAGACCTTGCGGTCGAGCCGCACCTGCTGCCGCGTGCCTGCGATCACGCCGTGAACTTCAGCGAAGCGCGTCGAGACGCTTCTTCGTGAGGTCCAGATAGTTGGTGTCCATGTCGAGGCCGACGAAGCGACGGCCCTTCGACACGGCAGCGACGCCGGTGGTGCCGCTGCCGCAGAACGGGTCGAGCACCAGCGAGTCATCTTCGGTGCACGCGTCGACGATGCGCTCGAGCAGCGCGATCGGCTTCTGCGTCGGGTGCTTGCCGTGCGTCTTCTCGCTCGGCTTGGCGGTGGTCATGTTCCAGATGTGACCGCCACCTTCGTCACCGAGCTCTTCTTCACCGGTCTTCGGCAGCGCCCACACGTCGCGCATCTGCTTGCCGGTGACGGCCTTCATGTCCTTGTAGTTGAACTTGTGCTGCAGCTTCCCCTTCGCTCCCGGCGAGGCCCAGATCAGGATCTCGGTGGAGTGCGTGAAGTAACGGCACGCGAGGTTCGGGCTGGCATTCGGCTTGTACCAGGTGACCGTGTTGAGGAGCTTGTACCCGAGCTGCTGCATGGCGAAGCCGACCGAGAAGATCACGTGCTGCGTGCCCGACACCCAGATGGTGCCCGACGGCTTGAGCAACCGCTGACACTTCTGCAGCCACGCGGTGGTGAACGCGTGATCGTTCTCGATGCCGTTGCTCTTGTCCCAACCGCCCTTCTTCACCGGCGCGCGCTTGCCGCCCGCGCAGGTGAAGCCGCCGTTCGAAAGGAAGTACGGCGGGTCGGCGAAGATGAGATCGAAGGTCTGGTCTTCGAACTGATCCATCAGCTCCAGCGAGTCACCGCGGTACAGCACGTACTCTTTGCTGCGCGCGTAGACGTGATCCGACAGTTCAGATTTCCCGCGCGGTTGCGCGAGCGAGATCGAAGACGACATCCATCCTCCGGTTGGTCGATTGATGACCGCTGCTACAGGTCTGATCGACACGGTACGTGAGGGCAGATCGCTGTCTAATTTTCGGATCGAAATTCACTTCTTCGCGGGCACGGAGGCCTTCGCCGCGATGTCGAGGATGACAGGCAGCGCGAGCGCTCCGTGCTTCGCAGTGACGGCCACCGTGAGTTCTTCTGGCGTCTTCGACTTCGCCACCGCGGCGCTGAAGTCCTTCACGTAGGTGACTTCGGCGTCGATGGCTTCGACCGTGCTCTTCGCATCAGGTGAACGATGGCCACCGACGACGGTCTTCGGCTTGAGCGCCTTCAACGTCGCGAGGTTCTTGAGCCACGTGTCACGGCGGGCCTGCGTCGCTGCATCAGCGAGCCACGCGTGCACGCCGTCATACACCGCGTCACCGGCGATCAACGTCTGCGTCGAGGGAATCCAGAACGCAGTCGCAGCGTCACTCTCGCCGTTGTCGATGGTGATGAGTTCGATCTTCTGGCCTTCGAGTTCGAAGGACTTCTCCGCGAACACCGTCGGAATCACGACGGCCGAAGCGAGGTTCGCTCCGATCATCGGCTTCCAATAGGCCAGCTTGGCGGCACCGGTGGCCTTCGCCTCTTCCACCACCTTCGGCGCCGCGACGATCTTCGCGCCGGGGAACGCGGTCTTGAGCACCTCGAGACCGAAGTAGTGGTCGGGGTGGGCGTGGCTGACGAAGATGGTGGTCAGCGCCTTCCCAGACTCGAGCACCTTCGCAGCGAGGCGGTGGGCGTCGGACAACGTCATCTGCGCATCGACCAGCACGGCTTCCTTCTCGCCAGTGATGAGCGTCGAGGTGACGAGAAAGCCGTTGGGACCGGCGTTGATGGCTTCGACCTGAAGCGGAGCGGCGGCGAGAAGTGCGACGAGCAGCGTGTTCATGGGTTTCCTTGTGAGCGGGCCGGCCTGAGTGCCGAAGCGCTCGGTGGATATGCGCCGTCTCGAGCGACCGAAAAACGGGCCGCGCGTCAGCGCACTGATGACTCCGCAGCAACAATGCGGACCGCGCAATTCATGACGCACAGTCACCAATACTGTGAGTCGCGGCCCATTTTTTCGGACCCGTCTCGAGCGCACCTTCTTCTCGTTCCGGCGCACGTCGCGCTGGCCAACCACCGGAGAGACACCATGAAGATCGCAATCATCGGCAAGGGCAACGTCGGCAGCGCACTCAGCCGCGGGCTCATGCAGACGGGTCACGAACTCGTCGACGTGGCACACGCGCAGCTCGTCGTACTCGCTGTCCCCTTCTCGGCCATCGACGACGTCCTGAAGAAGACGAACCTCGACGGGAAGATCGTCATCGACCCCACCAACGCGCTCACGGCCGACATGAAGCTGGCGATCGGCTTCACCACCAGCGGCGCGGAGGAGCTGCAGAAGAAGGCTCCAAAGGCGCGCGTGGTGAAGGCCTTCAACACCGTCTTCGCGCAGCACATGGACAGCGGCCAGGTGAAGGGTCAGCAGCTGAGCCTGCTGATCGCCGGTGATGACGCCGAAGCAAAGGCCGTCGTGAAGAAGCTCGGCGACGGCATCGGCTTCGACACCATCGACGCGGGCCCGCTAGCGGCTTCGCGTGAACTCGAGCCGCTCGGCTACCTGAACATCCGCCTCGGGTACGTGCAGAAGCTCGGTGCAGACATCGGCGTGCGCATCGCGCGCTGAATCACCGCTTGCCGAAGAGCTCCGCGAAGAAGTCGAGGAACACGCGGACCTTCGGCAACTCGGCCCTCTGCCGGGCGAAGAGCGCGTGAACGGGGCGCGGTTCCGGCTCGGTGCTGGGCATCAGCACCTCGACGTCGCCCCGTTGAATCGCGTCTTTGATGTGCGGCTCGTACGTCTGCGCGATGCCCATGCCACCGACGACCATGTGCGTGAGCACGTTGCCCGACGCGGCTTGAACCCGCCCTCGGACCGGCAACGTCACGTCGCCTTCGGGCCCCTTCAGACGCCACGCGAGTGGGCCGTTTTCAGAGAGATACGGAACCTGCGCATGCGTACGGAGGTCGTCGATGGTCTTCGGCCGGCCGTGCTTCGACAGGTACCTCGGCGACGCGACGAGCACCGAACGGACCGTGCCGAGCTTACGCGCCAGCAGCTCTGAATCGCGCGGCGGCGCGAGGCGCAGCACCACGTCGACACCTTCGGCCGTCGGGTCGATGAGTCGATCACGAACGGTGAGATCGACTTCGAGCTCGGGAAAGCGGCCGAGGAACCTCGGCAACGCGGGCCCCACGATGAAGTCGGCGAAGATGATGGGCACGTCGACGCGCAAGCGGCCCCTCGGCGCCGCGCTCGACTTCGCGGCCATCGCGTTGGCTTCGTTCAGGTCGGCGAGAATGCGGGTGCAGCGCTCGAAGTAGTCGGCGCCCTCCTGCGTGAGGCTGATGCTGCGCGTCGTTCGATTGAGGAGCCGAACGCCGAGGCGCTCTTCGAGGCGCGTGACGATTCGGCTCACGCCAGACGGCGTCAGGCGCAGGTTCGCGGCCGCGCGGGAAAAGCCGCCGAGCTCGACCACCCGGGTGAAGACTTCGATGTCGGAGAACGCGTCACTCACGGCCTCAATTTGTACCGTGGCGTCACCAATTACGAACGAGAACGGCCTCACCGGGTAGCGCTCTGGCAACACGCGACGTTGCGTCACGCACGGGCCCGTGGAGCTCTTTCAGGCGGCGGCCTCGGCGAACGTTCCATAGAGCGTCACCCCGTCTGCCGACTTCGGCTTGCCCTCTTCACGCGCCAGCGCGCGGTCGAGCGACAGCAGCGCAACTTCCTGCTGCGAGTCGGTCGGCGGCTGGGTGGTGATGCCCTGCAGCCAGACACCCGGCCTGGTGAGGCTCTTGATGAAGCGCGGGCACGAGTCCATCGCGCTCCAGCGCTGGAGCTCGTACGCGATGCCGGCGATGGGGAACGCCATCGGCACCTTGATGAGAATCATCAGCAGCTGATTCACCAGGTCGTTGGGGTGCAGCCGCGGCACGAACGGCAGGAGGATCACGTGCATCAGCACTGCGACACCAACCACGATGAACAGGAACGACGTGCCACACCGGGGGTGCTGCGTGGTGAAGGGCTTCGCGTTGTCGACGGTGAGCGGTTTGTACGACTCGTAGGTCCAAATCGCCTTGTGTTCGGCACCGTGGTACCGGAACAGGGTCTTCGCGTCTTCGGTCTTCGAGAGCACGAACATGTAGCCGACGAGAATCGCCACGCGGAACACGCCGTCGACCAGGTGGAACGCGAAGCTCGTGGTGTCGAACGACGGACCGATCGCCTTGCCGACCAACCACGTGAGCGCGTGCGGCAGACCGATGAAGAACACCATCATCACCACGGTCGAGAGCGCCAACATGAAGTCCGAGCCACCCTTCCTGGGCTCGGGCGATGGAGCGCTCGGCGGCGCGGGCTCGGAGTCAGCGGCGGCGATCACCGACCCCATCATGAAGGCCAGCAGGGTCGACGCGGAGATCGACGACTTCTTGCTGCCTTCTTCGGGCGGCAGGCCGTGCTCGCTGGAGAACTTGAGCGCGGAGAAGCCGTTGTGGAGCGACTCGGCGAGCACCAGCGCGCCGCGGAAGATCGGCCAGCGGAGGAACTTGAGGCCGGGCGCGAGCTGCTCCCATTTCTGTTCACGAATCGCGATGCCGCCCACGTGACGCCGCACGGCGACCACGAAGGACTTGGGGCTGCGCATCATCACCCCTTCGATGACGGCCTGCCCACCGATGTACGGCTGCCGCGGACCCGCTCCAGAGTTGCTCACCAGTCACTCCTAACCGTCAGATGCGGAAAACAAAACGGCCGACGGAGCACGGGGCTCCATCGGCCGGTGAGGTACTGCGGGGAATAAAATTATTCCTTGATGCCCGCGACGGCCGGCGCCGCAGCCTTGCCCGCGTACTTCTTCTTGAAGCGATCGATGCGGCCCTGCGTGTCGACCAGCTTGTACTTGCCGGTGAAGAACGGGTGGCAGTTCGAGCAGACTTCAACGGAGAACGAGCCGCGCGTGGAGCGGGTCTCGATGATGTTGCCGCAAGCGCAGGTGATGCGAGCGGCGGGATAGATCGGGTGAGCGTCGGCCTTCATGGTGACTTCCTTTTCAAGCCGCCTTGCATCGGGACCGATTCCCGGTGGACTGGCGGGGCGCGTTCCTTAACCACGCGGAACGTGTTCTCGCAAGGCCGAGTCTCCAACCGCCCGGAAATACCGGCAGAAATTCGGGCGCGAACGACAATCGCGTTTACAGAAGCCGCGTAACCCGGACCGTCGCGGCCGTCCGACAACGAAGCATGAGCTACACGATCAAGCGCGGCGACACTCTGTCTGGCATTGCGGCTCGGTACGGCACCACGGTTTCGGCGCTCGCTTCGGCGAACGGCATCCGCAACCCGAACCTGATCGTCGCGGGCAAGACGCTCCAGATCCCCGGGAAGTCGGGCGGCTCGTCGGGCGGTGGCGGCGGCGGCTCGTACACGGTGAAGCGCGGCGACACGTTGTCGAGCATCGCGGGCCGCCACGGCACGTCGGTCTCGGCCATCGCGCGGCTCAACAACATCCGCAACGTGAACCTCATCTACCCGGGCCAGAACCTCCGCATTCCCGGTCGCGACAGCGGCGGCAGCTCGTACACCCCGCCCGTCAACGGCGGCGGCGGCGTGACGGGCTCGGGTGGCGCGCGTGGAGACACGGGTCTGGCCAACGCGGCCCGCAACGCGGCGATGGGCATGGGCGGCTACAACTCGCAGGGCCTCTGCGCCACGGGCGTGAGCCGCGCGATTCTGGCGCGCTACGGCGTGAAGGTCTGGGGCAACGGCAACCAGATCGACAACAACCTGCCCCGCAACAAGTTCAAGCAGATCAACATCTCGTTGGAAGAGGCGCTGAAGATCCCCGGCCTCGTGCTGACCTGGGAAAAGACGTCGTCGCGCCTGGGGTCGATCTACGGCCACACGGCGATCACGCTGGGCGACGGTCACTCTTCCGCGTCGGACTTCATCGAGCGCAACACCACCAACAGTGGCCGCTCGGGCTTCAAGGTGTTCATGCCGATCTGAAGCGCCCGCGGCTCGGTCACGCCGCCGTTTGATCGAGCATCGGGACCGCGCTGGTCGCCCGCGCGTCACCGCTCCGAGAGTGCAGCGAGGCGGTACTGCGCGGCCTGCGCGATCGCTTCGTTGCTGCGAGGCAGATCAGGAAAGTGGCCGATGAGATCGTGCTTCGGCTGCTTCCGTTGCGCGATGGCGTTCCGGTACGCACGCAACGAGCCGTCGAGATCGCGGCGACGCTCGTTCACCTGCCCCAGCAAGTAGTGGCCGACGGCCAACGTAGGCTCGAGGAAGAGCGCGCGGGTGAGCTCCTGCCTGGCCTCGTCGAGCTGACCGACCTGCATCGCCGCGAGCGCCAGATAGAGCCGCGCTTCGACGCACAACGGTTCGCGCGAGAGCGCGAGTTGATACGCGTCACGCGCTTCGTCGAGGTTGCCCATGAGCGCATGCACGTTGCCCAGCGTGAGCCGGGCCGCCAGATCTTCCGGCTCGTCGTCGGCGAGGCTGTGCGCGGTGCGCAGGGCTTTGGGGAAGTCGCCGCGCTCGATGGAGTCGATCACCTCGGCCAGCCGCTCGACCGGCGTACGCAGGGGCAGCTGAATCGACGGCGGCGCGGCTGGCGCGGGCTCGCTCTTCGGCTGCGCGACCTCCTTCTTCGCCTGCGCCTCTTCTCGCTCGCGCGCCTTGCGCTTGAGATCGCGCAACACCGACTCGACGTCGGTCGCCGACCTCGGCACCGGCGGCACGAAGGGCTGCGACGGGCGACGAACGGTGGTGACCGGAGCCGGCTTGCGCGCCGCGGACATCGGGCGCTGGTACGCGAACGTGCCGCCGACCTCGACCATCTCGAAGCGCGTGCTGATCTTGAAGAGACTCTCGGAGTAGCCGAGGAACATCCACCCGCCGGGGCGAAGCGATTCGTAGAAGCGCTCCATCACGCCGACGATGGTGGGTTGATCGAAGTAGATGATGACGTTGCGGCAGAAGATGACGTCGAGCGAGCGCGCCAGCACCTGCGGCCAGACAGGCGAGGCGAGGTTGTGGCCTTCGAAGCGAATGAGATTTCGAACCGCCGGCGCGACGCGGTAGCCGCCGTCGACCGGCTGAAAGAAGCGGCTGATGCGCTCCTCACTCACGCCGACCAGGCGACGCGCGGGGAAAAAGCCGTTGCCGGCAGACTCGGTGGCGACGGGGTTGAGATCGGTCGCCAGCACGTCGACCGTCTCTGGCGTGCCGTTGCGCTCGAGCGCCACCATCGACAACGAGTACGGCTCTTCGCCCGTCGCGCAGCCCGCCGACCACAGCTTGACCTGACGGCCTTCGGCGCGGCCCTGGTCCATCACCTGAGGAAACACGGAGCGCTCGAAGGCGTGGAACTGGCGCGTGTCGCGGAAGAACTCGGTCTTGCCGACGGTGACGAGCGGAATGAGCGAACGCAGCTCCTGCTCGCCCGCGCGCTGGCGGAGGTTGCCGACGTATTCGGCTGCATCGGTGAGGCCCAGCACGGGCATGCGGGCCTGCAAGGCCAGACGAAGGCCGTAATAGCCGTCAGGCGTGATCTTCAGGCCGACACGTTCGAGCAACAGCGAGGCCAGCTGCTCCAACGAGTTGCGCTCGATGCTGAGCACCTCACTCATTGGAGCCACCTCACCAGCTGATCGCCCACGTCGTCGAGCGGCAACACCCTCTCGGCGGCGCCGATGGCGACCGCTTCGCCGGGCATGCCGAACACCACGCTGCTGGCTTCGTCTTGCGCGATGGTGTGCCCCCCGGCTGCACGAATTTCTTTGAGACCTCTGGCGCCGTCACGGCCCATACCTGTCAGTACGACGCCGATGGCCCGCGCGCCGAAGTTTTGAGCGACGCTTCGCAGCAACAGGTCGCACGATGGCTTGAAACCACCCACCGCGGCGCCGTCGTCGAGCCGCAGCACGCCGCTGGGCTGCACCAGCATGTGAAGCCCTGCAGGCGCGATGAAAAATTCTCCCTTCACCAGACGCTGGCCGTCGGTCGCTTCATGAACGCGGTGCCCGGTCTCGGCGTGGAGCCAATGTGCGAGATCGTCGGAGAAGCCGGGCGTGATGTGCTGACAGATCACGAAGGGGGCGCGCAGCCCGCGGGGGAGATCGGCCAACAGGGTCGCCAGGGCCCGCGGCCCACCGAGCGACGCGGCGACGGCGACGACCGTGAAGTCGGGCTTCACCGCAGGAATGCTGGCGCTGGTGCGACGCTTCCGACCGCGCGGGTGACGAACGACCGCCACCGAGGCGAGCAACAACAGCTGCTTTCGCAAGGTGGCCGTCGTCGGCGCATCGAGCGTCGCCGGGAGTTGAATGATCTCCAGCGCGCCCGCATCGAGCAGCCCGAAGGCCACCTTCCGCTCGGTGGGAGACTCGACGATCAACGCAATCGGGCGCGGCTTGTCGGCCATGATGCGCTCGACGAGCTTGAGCAGCTCGGCGGCGGGCCCGGCGAGGTCGATCACCACCAGCGCGGGGTTGTGCTTCTTGACCAGCTCGAGCGCCAGCGCGGCGGGAGCGGGCTCGGCGACGAGCGTGAGCTCCCTGCGAAAGAGCGGCTCGAGCCTTCTCGCCGTCGCGCCGAGGCTGTCGACGAGAAGGACCGTCTTGCTCACGTGAGCCGGTCGATGGTGAGCGCGAGGCTCTCGACGCCGAGCTCGCCCTTGATGAGGTACGCGTCGGCGCCCGCATCGAGACCGCGGCGCGTGTCTTCGGGAGACGCGAGCGACGAGAGGATCACCACCGGCACCTTCGAGAGCTCCGGGTGCTGCTTGATGCGGCGCGTGAGGCTGAAGCCGTCGAGTCGCGGCATCTGCACGTCGGTGAGAATCAGGTCGTACTGATTGCTCTGGAGACGGCTCCAACCGTCTTCGCCGTCCTGCGCTTCTTCGACGGTGTGGCCGAGCGCACGCACCAGCGCAGATTCCGTGGCGCGGGCGATGGGCGAGTCGTCGACCAGCAGCACCTTCAAGCGGCGCGTCTGCGAGGCCTCGGTGACCGGCCGCGCCATCTTGCGCACCTCGGTCATGATGTCGGGCACGTGCAGCAGCACGGCGATGCGGCCGTCTTCGAGCGCCGCTGAACCGGCGACGAAGGGCGCGCCCTTCATGAAGTCGCCGCCAACGGGCTTCACGGCCACTTCGCGCTCGTCGACGAAGCCGTCGACCACCAGCGCGGCGCGATCTTCACCGTGACGAACGACGACGCACGGAGGCCGATCGAAGCGCGGCCCACCGTTGAGCCCGAGCAAGGGCCCGAGCGCCACCATGGTCACCGGACGATTGCGATGCATCACCGCGAGCGTGCCCATGATCTCGAGCCGATCTTCCGGGCGGAACCGGGCGACGGCTTCGACGTCGGCGGCGGGCATGCCGTACACGTCGTCGCCCATGCGAATGAGCAGCACGCGCATCAACGCGAGCGACTGCGGCAGGCGCAACGCGACCGACGTGCTGCGGCCGATGCGGCTGGAAACGGCGACCGAGCCGCCCAGCGCTTCGACCTTCTTCTTCACCACGTCCATGCCGACGCCACGACCAGACGTCTCGCTGATCTCGTCGCGCGTCGAGAAGCCAGCGCGGAAGATGAGGTCCATCGCCTCACGCTCCGACAGGGCGGCGGCCTGGCTCTCGGTCAGCAGCCGGCGCTGAATGGCGACGGCCTTGAGGCGCTCGGGGTCGATGCCCCGGCCATCGTCTTCGACCTCCACGTGGAGCATGTCGCCGTCGGCGCGCGCGCGGAGCGTCACGCGACCGGTCTCTGATTTACCGAGCGTGCTGCGGAGATCCGGCGACTCGATGCCGTGGTCGACGGCGTTGCGCATCATGTGAACGAGCGCGTCGCGGAGGTCGGCCACCAGCGAGCGGTCGACGCCGGCGTTGGTGTTCTCGACCACCATCTCGATGTGCTTGTTCTGCGCGTGCGCCAGCTCACGGGCCGCGCGCGGGAAGGCTTCGAACACGCTGGCCAGCGGCACCAGGCGCGCTTCGGCCACGTGATCGGCCAACTGCGTGAGGTTGCCGTGCAACGTGTTGAGACCGTCGGCGTGGCCGCGCACGAAGCGGAACGAGTCGTCGCGCAGCAGATGCAGGTCGTTCTCGAGCCGGGTGGCCTGCTCGCGTGACTTCGGGTCGAGCTCCTGACTCTCCGACAGGCGCAGCAGGCTGTCGCCGAGCCGGGAGAAGCGCTCGAAGAGCCCCTGCAGCTCGTCACCGCGGAGCCCGGCGCGCGCGCTCTCGACCAGCAGGTCGCCCGCCAGCAGCCCCAACGCATCGAGGATCTCGACGTTGACGCGAATGCTGCGGTCTGCCGGGCCGGCACGTTCTGCCGGAGCGCCGGGCGTCGTCGGACGGGGCGCGGGCGTGGGGGCGCTGGCAGTGGGAGGCACCGGCGCGCTCGGCGCCGGCACTTCGACGGGCCTCGGCGGAGCCGGCGCCGGCCGGGCCTTCACCGCGCCACCACCGCTGCCCGAGCGCTGTGGTTTCAGCGGCGGCAGCGGCGTGCCGGCCAGCTGCGACATCCTGGCCGCCATCTCGTTCGACTCGTCGGAGCCTTCCTTGGCCGCCTCGAGATCGTCGAGCAGATCGCTGATCGCGTCGCAGGCGTGGAGCAGGAGATCGGTCGCGCCACGCGTACCGATCTTCTTTTCGCGCTCGGCGCGCAGCACGTCTTCGCAGCAGTGCGCGAGCTGACCTATCGCGGCGAGGCCCAGCATGCGGGCTTCGCCCTTCATGGTGTGCAGCTCACGCGCGACCGCTTCAGCGCCGCGCTCGGCCTCGGCCTTCTCGAGGTCGAGCACGCCGAGCTGAATCGCCTGGAGCCGGTCCTGCGTCACCTCGACGAACTTGGTGAGCAGCGACTTCTTGAGGGCTTCGGTATCCACTCGATGGGGTCAGTCAGCCTTGAAGCGCTTGATGAGGTCCGACAGGCGGCTGGCGAGCTGCGTGAGCTCTGCAGCGGCCGACGTGGCCTGCTTGCTGGCCTGCGTGGTCTGGCGGGTGACGTCTTCGATCTCCGCCATCGAGGCCACGACCTGCTCGGTCGCCGTACGCTGCTGCTGCGTGGCGAGGTTGATGACGCGCGCGGCGTCGCTGGTCTCCTGCACGCCAGCCAGAATTCCTTCGACCGCGCTCGCAGCCACCGAGCCGAGCCGCTCACCCTGCTCCGTCGCGGTGCGCGAGGCGTCGGCGGCGCTCGCGGCGGCGGCGGTCGCTTCACGAATCTCGGTGATGAGGTTCTTGATCTCCTTGGTCGAGTCGAGAACGTTCTCTGCGAGCCGGCGCATTTCCGCGGCGACGATCGAGAAGCCCTTGCCCGCTTCACCGGCACGCGAACCTTCGAGCGCGGCGTTGAGCGCCAGGAGGTCGGAGCGGTCGGCGATTTCGTCGATCACCTCGACGACCGTGCCGATGCGCTCCACGCGGCGCAGCAGCTTGGTGATCGACTCCGACACCGCGATGCCGTCGGCGCGAATCTGCTGCATCGCTTCGATGAACTCGCCGATGGCGCCACGCCCCGACCGCGCGGAGTTGAGCGTCTCTTCGGCGACGCGAGCCACGGCGCCCGCGTTCTCGGCGATCTGCGCGGAGGCGTGCTTGAGCTCCTCCATCGTCGCCGTGGTCTCGTGAATCGCGGCGGCCTGCTCGGTCGAAGACGATTCGTGCTGCGTCGACGCGGCGAGCACCTCGTTGGCCGACGACGAGAGTCGCAGCGCCGCTTCGTTGATCTCACGCACGAAGGTGCGCAGCGTGTCGATCACCTTCGAGAAGCCATCGAGCAGCGGGTCGATGACCGGGTCGTTGATGGGCTGCCACTGGAAGTTGGTCAGGTCGCCGTGGCTCACCAGCGCCGACAGCGCAGCCTGCGCCGACTCGAGCAGGTGCTGCATCTCTTCGCCGCGGGCCGCGAAGGACTTCTGCTCGGTGCCGACGCGCGAGAGCAGCTGATTGACGATAGAGCCCATTTCCCTGGCTTCGCCCGACAGCCCCTTGAGATCGACGCGGGTCGCGTAGTCACCGTCGGCGGCTGCCTTCAGCACCAGCAACAATGACTGAGAACCGTTCGCGGAGGGCGCGGCTGCGGGCTTCTTCTTCTTGGTGGTGGGCTCGTTCGATTCGGTGGCCATTGGGAGGTCCTCTTAAACGGCTGCCTGCGCGGCAGAGTTGGGAAGCATGGAAGGAAGGTCGACGAGGAGCACGGTCTGTTCGCCGTCGAGCCAGGCGCCGATGTTGAAGGGGGCGGCGTGAACGGCCACCGGCATGCGCCGCAGGTCCGTCAACGGCACGCGCGAAACGCCCAGCACCTGATCGATGGCCAGGCGCCGCTCGGCGTGATCGGCGACGCTGAAGACCAGCGCACGATTGCCGCGCGCCGGCGGCCCCAGCGGATGCCCGATGCTCTCAGTGGGCTCGTCGATGTCGATGCGTCGTACTTGACCGAGATCCGCCGCGTAGCGGATGCCCGCCACCTCGAAGAGCACCAGGTCGACGTACGCCACGGTGTCCATCAGCGGGCCACCGATTTCTGCCGCGCCGACTGCACGATGCGCGGGAGGTGGAGGAGATTGAGCGCGCCCAGTTCACGCGACTGCACCACGCCGTCGAGGAACTCCTGGGTCGAACCGCCACCGGCGGGCGCCGGCATCTTGTCGGCCACGAAGATGCGCCGCAGCCCGATGACGTGATCGGCGAGGAAGCCCACCACCTGCCCGCCCGACTCGCTGATGAAGAGGCGCGAGCGGTTGCTGGGCTTGGACTCACCCTGCGAGAGGAAGCGCAGCAGATCGACCAGCGGCACGACCTCGCCGCGGTGACCGACGACCCCGAGCAGGAACGACGGAGAGCGCGGCAGCGGCGTCAGCGGCCCCATGCGCGTGACTTCACGCACGTGTTCCGAGCGGACACCGAGCGTGAGATCACCGACGCGAAAGACGAAGAACTCCTCGTCGGGTCGGGCGACCTGAGCAGTGGAGCGCTCCGGGGCATTGGCGAGCGCGCGTTGAAGCAGTGACGGTTCCACGTGGGTTGCGGAGCGTACCCAAAGCGAATGCGAGACCGTTGGGAAAAGTCTGATACAAGCGCGCGCCATGTCTGCGCGTGTGCTCGTCATCGACGACAGCCTCATGATGGTGCAGCTCATCACTCAGGCGCTCGCCGGTGTGGGTCTGGCAGCCGATGCGGCGACCAACCTGGGTGAACTCGATCAGCGCCTGGCAGCGCACACCTACGATCTCGTGCTGGTCGACGTGAACATGCCGGAGATGTACGGCGATGACGTCGTCGAGTTCCTGAAGGTGCAGCGGCAGTTGAAGGCCCGGCTGTACCTCTACTCTGACATTCCGGAAGACGAGCTGGCGGCCAAGGCGAAGAACGTGGGCGCCGAGGGCTACATCACCAAGGCCAGCGGGCTCGAGGCCGCCGTCGAGATCATCCAGAAAGCCGTCAGCGGTGCGCCGAAGAAGCGCGTGCTGGTGGTCGACGACAGCGAAGCCACCGCGCGGCTCCTCGAGGTCGAGCTCACGGGTCAGGGTCACGAGGTGATGACCGCCAACTCCGCCGACGCCGCGACCAAGATCATCTTGAAGAAGAAGACGCGGCCCGACCTCGTGCTCCTCGACGTGCACATGCCGGGCGTGAATGGCGAAGAGTTCTGCCGCTTCATCAAGGGCAACTCGTTGTTCGCCGGCATTCAGGTGGTGCTCTGCTCGGCGGAAGAAGAGTCGGAGCTGCAGCGCATCGTCGCCTCGGCCGGCGCTGACGGCTACGTCCGCAAAGACTCGCTCATCGCCCGCGAGATCCTCGACCTGTTGACCTGAGCTGTCCGAAAATCGGACATTTCACGTGCTCCACGACTGGAGCATGGAAGTGCCGATTGTGAGCGGCGTTGACTTCCAAAACTGCGGAAAAATTACGCTATTGCCGCTGACGGGCGTTGGCGCGCATCGTGAACAGTGTGGCGTCGTGACCTCAGTCCGTCCCTCTCAGGTTCGCCTGGTTCCCGCTTCGGCGGTTCGGTCGCAGCCTGGTTCGCCGGTGCTCAAGGCGGTCGGGAAGCCGGTCGCACGCAAGCCGGTGGTGCCGACCCTGCGGCGTGGCACGACGGGCGCGGCGGTCTCGGCGCTACAGCAGAAGCTGGTGGCCGCGAAGTTCATGTCGCTGGCTGATTTCCGGTCGGGGCCCGGGGTGTATGGCCCGCGTACCGAAGCGGCGGTAGCGCGGCTGCAGGAGCAGGCCGGGCTTCCGGTGACGGGCATCGCCAACGCGAAGACGCAGGCCGCGCTTGCCGGTGGTGCACGTGGGCAGCCGGAAGCGCTGACGATGACCATGCCCCTCCATCTCACGGCCGTGCGGAACCGGCTGTCTCACGCTTTTGCAGACGACGTCACCCAGCCCATCGCGGTGCCACTGGGCGCGTGACGCACACAATTTGAGAGGCCGACATTGGGTCGTCCTCGCACGGGTCCGTGGCTTTCCCCCTTTGGCCACGGACCCGCTTTTTTTCTACGCGGGCTGCTGGCGGCGCTCCCCGAGCCCGCGAGCGAAGTTGCCGATCACCAGCCACGGCGCGTGCTTCTTGAACCAGGCGAGCATGGGCGCGACGCCCATGGGCTCGCCGCCGGCCCCCTTCCCGCGCGCCACGTCGATGTACTGCACAGGGTCGATGGCCAGCGGTCGCGTCTGAATCTGATCGACACGGTACTTCTTCACGAGCTTGAGCAGCGCTTCGGCTTCGCCCTGACGGTCGGTGACACCGGGGAACAGCAACAGGTTGAGCGCGATGTACGCGCCGCGATCGCGTGACAGCGCGATGGACGCTTCCACGTCTTCCCAGCCGTATTTGTGCGGCTGGTAGTAGGCCTCGTAGAGGTCCTTCACGGCCGAGTTGAGCGACACGCGCACGGAATCGAGCCCCGCGTCGTAGAGCGCCGAGAGGCCCCTGGTCAGGGAGCCGTTGGTGTTGATGTTGATCGAACCGCGCTGCGTCTTGCTGCGAATGATGCGAATCGAATCGGCGATCGCCTTCCACCGCGTGAGCGGCTCGCCTTCGCAGCCCTGGCCGTAGCTGACCATGGTGCGGCCCGGCGCATGCTCGAGATGAAAGACGGCGATGTCCGCCATCTCCTGCGGCGTGGGGCCGTGGTCCATGCGCTCGTGCGACGCCGGAGGCCCGTCTTCCGGCTGCTCGCTGATGCAGCCCACGCACTTCGCGTTGCACATGATCGACGCGGGGATCGCCGCTTCGTCACGCGCGTAGAAGACGTTCTGGCTGGTGAAGCAGCGGTAGACGAGCGCGCAGGTCTTCAGCTGCTTCAAGACCTGGTTGTCGGGGAAGCGCGCCATGTGCGCCTTCACCAGCGCCTTCACTTCGGGCGTCGAGAAGCGATCGGGCGTCCAGTGTTTGCGGCGATCGGTGTGCACGGCCCAGACGACCGGCCCCGACTTGCCCCACGCGGCGGCGGTGTACGCCCACTGCGGCAGCACGGGCCCATCGGCCTTCACCTCGCCGGGCAGGTACGTGCGCGTGAACCCCGGAGGCAGCACCGCTCCGACGGCGTGCGGCGTGAAGCGTTTGCCGTCGAGCTCGAACTCCTTCACCAGCACCGGCTCGCCCGAGTTGGGATCGATGCCGACCGGAAGGCGCCCCGGCAGATGCGCCAGCTTCGCGTTGACGGGCAGCGGAATGGGACGGCCGACGGGCGGGAGGATCGATTCGTCGCTGCGCAGGCTCGCCAGCAACCACGGGTGTTCGACGACGCGACCTCTGGGGTCGGCGAGCAGCAGCTTGTACGGAGCCATGGTTGAGGCGCCCTGTATCGGAACCGTGCGCGCTGCGGCAATGTCGTACCTCGCATGTCGGTCGTGTTGAGTCTGCTGCTCGCGTCTGTCGAGATTCACGCGTCGGTCGACGGTGCGAAGCCCAGGCCCGGCTGGGTCTACGCGAAGGCCGGCCAGTCGGTGACGCTGCACGCGGTCGGGAAAGGTGCCTCCGACTTTCGCTGGTTCCGCATCGAGCCCACGGTGGGCGCGATCGACAACACCACGCCGTCGTTTCATTTCGAGAACGTCACCTACGCCGAGAGCGAACTGACCTCGTGTCGCGGCGAGCCACAGTGCGCGGTCGACGTGAAGCCCACGAAGTTGGAGCCGGTGAGCGCCCTGCCCGGCGTCGGCACCATGGCGTTTCGGGTCGAAGCGACGGTCGGCGGGAAGACGACGAGCACGCCGGGGCTCGAGTCGACGAAGTACGGCGGGCTGACGAAGGACGTGTTCCGGGTCACGTTGCGCCGCGACGATTCACTCATCGGCTTCGCCACGGAGCTCATCAATACGCCGTACATCTTCGGCAGCGCGGGGCCCGATGGCCGCAACCAGAGCGATCTGCTGATCGGCTCCGACTGCGCGGACCTCGTGATCTATGCCCGCCGCCGGCAGGGCCACCGCGCGCAGTACACGTCGTCGTACGAGATCGACAAGCAGGCGCCGCTCGTGAAGTCGGGCACGCCCAGGCCCGGAGACCTCATTCACTTTCCGTCAGTGCGGCACGTGGCGATTTTCTTCGAAGACCGGCCGCCGGTCGGCGAGCTCAACGATGAAGACCTGATCCTTCACACCTGTTGGGCGCCGCCGACGGTGCAGCGGCTCAAGGACACCGACTGCGGTGCACCGCCGTGGCGGCTGCTGCGCTTCAAAGATTGAAGCAACGCGGGTGGCTTCGACTTCCAGCCAGTGCCGCTGCCTCAGTACCGCGTGATCAACATCGCGATTCGCTGCGGACCCAGCTGAAGAAGAGCCACCGACCAACGCCCCCGGATCTCGGCGATCAACCCCTCGAAGGAGCCCTGCCACACCGCGGGATGAAGGACGATCGAACCGCGCACCACCACCACCCCGCCATCGGGAGTGGGCAGGAAGTCGAGCTCCAGCGGCCTGCGCAAGCGCTCGGCGATCGGCACCACCACCGACGCGAAGGCGCGCTGCAGGGGAAGCAGCCGCATCGATTCCAGCAACAGCCTGCTCTCGTCTGCGTGAATCAAGCGCTGCGCCATGTCGTGGCCGAGTCGGCGCCACGCCTCCCAGCGAGGGAGCATTCCGTAACGGGCTGCTCGAACCCGCTCGACACCTGCGGCCCATGCAGCGGGCGGCATCGTCTCGGCGTCACCGAGCTCGCGCGTGCATTGCTCGTCACCGAGCGCCAACACGAGACTTCGATGAACGCTGGTCATGACCGCCTCGACTCATGAACGCGTGATGAATACCAGGCGGTGAGCGCCCAGCGTTCTGCGTGAGCAGGAAGCACCTCGTGTTCGACGAGCTCACTCCGGAACACGACGAGTCGATCGAGCCGCGGCTCGAGATCGACGGGAGGATCGAGGTGCATTCGTAACTGACCTCCGTGGGCCGGCTCCCAGAACGGGTTGAGGTACACGATCGCGGTGACCCGGCGGTTGTCGTCACCCGGGAACGCGTCGCGATGGCGCACGTACTTCGCGCCAGGTTGATAACGCGCGAGCTGCAGATCGAAGTCCCGCAGCCCGAGCCATGCGGCTTCGTTGAGCGCGTTCATCAACGAGGCGAATTGCGCGCACGCTTCGCGAAACGCCCCGACCGCTTCGGCAGGTGTGATCCACGCCAATTCGTCAGTGCGAATCGAGGCATCGAGCTGCGCGTCTCTGCGAACGCCCGCACGGCGGAGCGCGATGTGGGGCGCTTCGTCCCGAAGCCGCTTCGCGAGACCGTCTTCGAGGAACCGGTCACGGGTGAACCAGCCCTCGCGCCCCAGCCGTGCAACTTCCTCGTCGGTCAACGTCACGCGCGCACCTTACGTGCTACAGCGCGCGCGCATGAAGCGTTGGCTCAGCGTGTTCATGGCGTTCGCGGCGTGCAGTGCACCGATGGAGCCGCTCGACGCGGGGCTCGAACTTCCTGACGCAGGAGAAGTGAGCGACGCGGGAGAACCGGACGCGGGCGTGTTGGACGCCGGCACCAAGGCCGACAACTGCGCGCTCGAGAACGAGTTCGGTTCGGCCTTCACCAACGCCTTCGGCCGCGCCGATGGAACGGTGGTCGCAGTGGTGCCTCCCGCGTGGCCCTGCGCGTTCCCGAACTCAGATCACGTGGTCATTCAGGTGAGCATCGACGGCGGCGTTCAACGCCTCGTGGTGAACGTGAAGTCTGATTTCGGGAACCCCAACGTGTTCATGCGCGAGCTCAACGCGCCGCTGCCGGCGCCCGCGTACGGTGAAGGCTGGCACACGGGGCTGCAGCTCGATTACCCGACCGACTTCGACGTGCACACCGACGGCGGCTGGGACGAAGTGAATCTCGAGCAGGCGTCGGCGCGCCTCTACGACGCGATCACCATCGGCGCGCCACTGTCGGTGTACGCGCAGAGCAGCGGCGGCTCGTTCGCCATGAGCGCCCACAAGGTCCACCGGAACAGCGGCAGGAAAGACGGGGCGATCGTGATCGACCCCACCGGCCCGAACCCGAAGTGGTTGTTGTTCCGCTTCGGTAACCAGAGCTTCTGATCACTTCGCCTTGTCGAGGCGCGGATAGAGCGGGTTGAGCTGAGGGTGCGGCACCCGCTCGGCGTATGCCTCTTCACCGAGATCGAAGATGCAGCCGTCGAGCTCTTCCTCCGCCGCCTTCAGCTCTTCTTCTTTGGCGGCGATGGCTGCGTCGATCTCCTTCATCTTCGTCTTGTAGTCGTGCTCGTGCTCCTCGAACTCGTCCTCCATTTCGAGGATGCGCTTGTGCGCGAGAATGCCGGCGGCGCCCTGCTGGCCCGGGCGCGGCGTGAGCACCTGGTTCAGGTCCCACTCGAGCTCTTCGAGGTTGCGCTGCTCACGCATGATGTGGAGCCGCGTCTTCTTCAGGTTCTCGCGTGAGAGGTTGATCTTCTTCACGTCGTGGCCTTCGCGGAGCTCCATCTCCTTGTGCGAAGCCTCGGCGCGGCGCAGCGAGTCTTTCTGGTAGCGGAAGGCCGCCTTCATCGACGACAGCTTCTTCTTCATGTCGCGCGAGCGGCCTTCGACGCCGAGCACCGCGCTGCGCCACTTGGCGATGATCGCCTTCTGCTTGAGCTTCTCGTCCTCCTGAGCGGCGAGGAAGTCGTTCCACTTGCCGTCTTCTTCGTTGAGCTCGGCTTCGAGGGTCTCGATCTCGCCGCGAACGGCCAGCACGGCGTCTTCGGCGTTGAAGACGTGCTCCATCGCGCGGAGGGGATTCTTGGCTTCGGCCAGGTGCTCGCGAGCGAGATCACCGAGGGCGAAGATCAACTCGTCGTACGACTCCTTGGGCATGCGCGGGGAATGTACCCGAGCAGGCCCGGGTGCGATCACGAAAGCCGAACGAGCGCCGCCGCGACGAGGGCAACGCCGAACAGCACCCACCTCGCCGGCTCGAGCCCCGGGCGCCGAGCCACGATGACGCCCACCGCGAGGAGCGCGAGCGCCGCCGGCACCAGCACCAGCGCAGAACCCGAGAACACGCCGAGCGATTTCGCCCAGCCTTCGCCACCGCCCTGTGCCCCGATGCCGCAGCCCACCAGCAGCCCGAGCGCGGGCGACGGGCGCAGCGCCGCGATGAACGCGCCAGCGAGCGCAAGCACCACGGCCGCGGACGGAAAGAGCTCGACCCACGCCGCCACGAACAGCCCGAGCAGCACGAGGCCCGCGCCCTGGAGGCCTCGACGCCAGCTGCCCAGCGAGAACATCAGACACGCGACGAGCGCCAGCGCTTCGAGGGCGAAGCCACGCGACAGACCACCGTCGAGACCACGCAGGAAGGCGTCGGGCCGCCAGTCGAGCTTCGAGGGCGGTGGGGGAATTCGAATGGCACTCAAGCTGCCCTGGGCCACGCCACGCGCCGCACGTTCGCCTTCCGACTGGCTGCCCAGCACCACGCGGTAGTTCGCGGGCAGCACGCGCAAGAAGCGGAAGTCCTGCCGCAGCTCGCCACCGCTACACAGAAAATGCGCGCGGAGTTCGACGAAGCCCGACCGCAGATCGGCCGTGGTCCAGCTCGTGCTGCACGGCTTGTCATTCCCGGTGAGCGGCGCGTCGTCCCACACGCCCGCGCGAATGGCGGCGGCTTTGGCGTCGAGCTCCGCCTGCGAGACGGCGCCGTCACCGTCGACATCGACGGGCGCCAGCAGCCGCAACGTGGCGTCGGTCATGGTGAGGTGTTCGGTGAGGAGCTCCGGGTGGCCGTCTTCCTGAACGACGAAGGCGTAGATGACGTCGGCGTCGTGGGCCAACGCCTCCGAAGCCACGCAGATGCACGCCAGAAGCAGCCACCGCACGAACCCAACGTGTCCCGCGCGGGCGTTCCTTTCAAGCGCGGTGTGATTGGGCTAATCGCCACCGGCCATGCGCGTGGGGGTCACAGGCGTTTCGTCGGATCTCGGCCGGGGGCTGCTCCCGCGTCTCGAAGCAGATCCACTCGTCGATGCGATCGTGGTGTTCGACGTCGCCCGGCCGAGGGAGCTCACGCGCAAGTGCGTGTTCGTTCGCGTCGACTTGACGAGGCCCGGCAGCGAAGAAGAGCTGACCCGCGCGTTCCGTGAGCAGCAGCTCGACACCCTGTTTCACCTCGCGTTCGTGAACTCGCGCGTGCACGGCGCGGCCTTCGCGCACGAGCTCGAGGTCATCGGCTCGATGCACGTGCTCGCGGCCGCGCAGGCCACGGGGCTGCGCCGGCTGGTGATTCCGTCGCTCACGGCGTTGTACGGCGCCCGGGCCAATGGGCCGGCGCTCGCGACCGAGAGCCACGCGCTGCTCGGCACCGGCGTGCGCTTCATCACCGATCGCGTGGATGTCGAGCAGCACATCGACCAGTTCGCGCAGAGGAACCCCGACATTCAGGTGCTGGTGCTGCGGTTTGCACCCATCGTCGGTGCGACGGCGAACAACCCGTTCACCCGCCTGCTGCGCACCGGGTTCGTGCCCACCCTGCTCGGCTTCGACCCCGTGTGGCAGGTGCTGCACGAAGAAGACGCGGCCACCGCGCTCCACCTCGCGTTGACCACGAAAGCGCGGGGCACGTTCAACGTGGTGGGTGACGCCACCGCGCCGTTCTCGACCATCGTCCGGTTGTCGGGCGCGCAGTCGGTGCCGCTGCCGGGGCCGGTGTCGCGGGCGACCATTCGTGTGCTCGAGACCGCGGGCGTCTCGTCGACGCCGATCGCCCTGCTCGATTTCCTCCGCTACAGCTGGGTCGCCGACGGTTCGCGCGCCCGCATTCACCTGGGCTTCGTGCCCCGCATTCCTTTCCACGAGGCCATGGCCTCGATGCGCGAGAGGAGGAGCTAGCAAATGGCTGCTCGCAAGCCCTCGAAGCCGAAGTCCACCAGGCCGAAGAAGCCCTCGGTGCTGGGCAACGACCCGTTCGCGCGTGGCGCTGCCGTGCGCGAGGGCAAGAACGTGCCTGCACCTGAAGCCCCGCGCGCGGTCGCCAACACGCCGGAGCTGCAGACGAAGTTCCGTGCGCGCACCGGGAGCCTCACCGGGCTGCCGAAGCCGCAGTGGGCCGTCGACCCGCAGGCGCACGCCGACTCACCCGTCGCCGGGTCGTCGCCCGTCGCCGAGCCGCTCTCGCACGCCGCGTCGCCGGTTCTTCCTGTCGACCCCACGCGCCACGAGGGCTCGCCGACGGCCGAGCCGCTGCGCCTGACCGAGCCGCAGGTTCACGCCTCGTCGCCGACCTTGCCGGTCGACCCCCAACCGCACGAGCACTCACCGACCGCCCAGCCGTTGCCGCCTGCCGAAATCACCACCGCCGACGGCGGGAGCGCGTTGCCCACGCAGCACACGGTGTCGGTGGTCGACGCGCTTCGTGGCCTGGCCAGCGCGGTTCGCAGCGCGAGTGGTCTGTCGAGCCGCGCCTCGGAGGTCGATCGCTACGGCAAAGACGCTGCGCTCTCGTCGTCGCTGCGGCCGCTTGGCGAGCTGCTCTACGAGAAGTACTGGCGCGTGCAGGTCGAAGGCGCCGAACACCTGCCCAACGGTCCGTTCATCATCGTGGCGAACCACGCGGGTGCGCTGCCGCTCGATGGGCCGGTGCTGCACCTCGCGTTGCGTCGGCACCGCCCCGAGCTGCCTGATTCGCGCTGGCTGCTCGAAGACCAGATCTTCCACGCGCCGTTCGTGGGCGTGCTGGCCAACCGGCTGGGGGCCGTTCGCGCCAATCCCGAGAACGCGGTGCGGCTGCTCGAGGAGGGCCGGCCGCTCATCGTGTTCCCCGAGGGCTTCCACGGTCTGTCGAAGCCGTTCTCGGAGCGCTACCAGCTGCGCCGCTTCGGCCGCGGTGGCTACGTGAAGATCGCGCTGCGGCAGAAGGTGCCGATCGTCCCCGCGGCGATCGTCGGCGGCGAAGAGTCGATGCCGCTGCTCGGCAAGTTGCCCGGCGGGTTCCTGGGCGTCGAGTACCTGCCGCTCACCGTGCCGCCGCTGCCTGCGCGTTGGCACATTCGCTTCGCGCCGCCGGTGTCGCTGGAAGGCGCGCCGTCGCAGCCTGAAGCGGATCTCGCGTGGGTCGAGCGCACCAACCTCGCGGTGAGAGATCAGATCGAAGGCATGCTCACCAACCTGCTGCAGCACCGCGATCGCGTGTTCTGAACTTCAGGCCACGCGGTTGCGGCCGGCGGTCTTGGCCTCGTACAGCTTCTCGTCGGCGCGGCGAATGAGCTCGGTGGGCTCCTCGCCCTTCTTCTGCACCGTCGCCACGCCCGCCGAAATCGTCACCGGAATGCGTTCGCCGTCGAACACGAAGTCGTGCTTCTCGACGAGCTTGCGCACCTTCTCGGCGAGCTGCTGCGCGCCCTTCGTCTCGATCTCGGGGAGCAACAGCGCGAACTCTTCACCGCCGTAGCGCGCGAGCACGTCTTCCCGGCGCGTGCGGGTGCGAATGGTGCGCGCGACCTCTTTCAAGACCGCGTCGCCGGCGAGGTGGCCGAAGCTGTCGTTGATCTTCTTGAAGTGATCGATGTCGAGCAGCACCAGCGACAGCGGCCGTTGATAGCGACGTGAACGTGAGAACTCGCGCTCGATGGCGTCTTCGAAGTACCGGCGGTTGAAGACCTGCGTGAGGCCGTCGACGGTGGTGAGCCGGTAGATCTCGTCGTGGTACGCGGCCTCGATGTTGTTGCCGGCGATGAACTTGAAGATCGTGCGACCGATCTTGATGAAGTCGCCGTTGCGCAGGCGCAGCGGCCCGTCGATGTGCTCGTCGTTGACGATGGTGCCGTTGGTCGAGCCGAGGTCTTCGACGATCAGCCGGCCTGATTCATTGGTCAGCGTGGCGTGCTTGCGGCTGACGGCGTCTTGATCGACCTGAATGTCGCAACGGCTCGAGCGACCGATGCTGATCGCTTCGCTGGTGAGGTCGAACTTGCGGCCGAGATCTTCACCGTGAATGACGACGAGCGCCGCGGCCCGCGTGACCTGACGCTCGGAGATCTTCGAGATGACCGTGATGGCCGTGGTGTGCTTGCGCGGCATCGAGCGGCCCAGACGCTAGCAAAACCAAAAGAAACGGGGCTCGTCCCGAAGGAAGAGCCCCGCGTCGAGTTCGAACCGTCAGGCCTGAATTACGGCGCGATGGTCAGCGTGATGGTGCGCGACACGGCCGGGTTCAACGGCGTGAACGTGGTGCCGTCCGTCTTCACCAGCTCCGCCTTCACGGGGATCGGCAGCAGGCTCGAGCACGTCATCGGCAGCGTGTATTCGAGCTTGCCGCTGCCGGCCATCTCGAGCTCCGTGCTGAGCGTCTGATCGTCGCAGCCCGGCGTGCCGCCGAACGTGAGGCGAACGACGCCATCATTCTCGGCGCCGGTGCCGATGCTGAAGCCCGAGACCTCGAGCGAGATCTTGCTGCCCTTGGCCGCCGTGCCCGACGCCGCAGGCGAGGTGAACGTCACCTCAGGCGGCGCGTAGGTGAGGAACGAGAACGCGGTCAGGTGGTGCGTGGTGTTGATCGAGCTGAACTCGCCGAGCTCCACGTAGTCGTTGAAGGTGACCGAGGCCGGGGTCGCCGCGCTGGCGTCCTTCGCCATGCGGAAGGCCTGCACCACGTACTCGGCGCGCACGTTGGCGCCGGCAAAGATGCGGTCACGCGAGCCGACCGGAGCGGCCGGCAACGTGAAGCGCACCGACTGACCAGCCGCCGCCGGAGCGACGAGCACGTCCCAACGCGTCGAGAGGTCGTCCGAGAACGAGACGCGAACCACGTCGACACCGGCGAGCGTCGGCATCGCGAAGCTGCGCGAGAGCAGCGCACCGTCGGCGGCGTTGCCGAAGTTGAACTTCGCCTTCTCGGGGAACGCAGGGAACGCCTGCGCCGAGAGGTCGATGGGCGACGCGCCCGCGGGGTCGAACTTCAGCTTATTGTCGGGCAGACGCGTGAAGAGCGCCGAAGCACCGATACCGGCCGAGGCATCGTTGAGCGCCTTCGCCGAGATCGCCGCCGCGAGGAGGCCGTACTGCGAACCCTCGAGACCGTGGTGCGTGGGCGCCATGCGGACGCCGATCTGGCCAGCCGCGAGCGGGTCGACCGCGTCGACCTGATCGTCGACCGTGCCGGTATTCACGCCGACGCCGATGCCGAGCGGAACGACGCCGCGGCCGATGACGTTGGCGCCACCGATGATGGCCACACCGTCCGTGTACGCACCCTTGTAACGGGGCAGCGCCGGCATCTTGGTGACGAAGCTGAACGCGAGCGGAACCTGAGCGAAGTCGAGGTTCTGGTCCGTATAGGTGGCGTCGTTGAGGATGTCGCCGAAGTCGCCGGCGGCGGCAAACGGCTTGAGCGAGAACTGCACGTCACGCTGCACCGACGAGTTGAACTTCTTGAAGATCGGCAGAACTGCGCCGAGCAATTCGCCAATGTCGATTTTGTCCAGGCCGCCTGCCACCTGGCTGATCGGCAGATCGCTCAGCGGAACGTCGCCAGCCAGCGCCCACGCTGCGCGCGTACCGCACGTGCCGGCGAGCACCTTGGTCTCGTCGGCACAGACGCCGTTGAGGCCCAGACCCGCGACCTTCGACTTGATCGACTGCGCGCCGAAGCCGAGGAACACGCCCGCAGGAATCGGGACGTCCATCTGGTTGATGCTCGAGCCGATCACGATGTCGGTCTCGACCGAGGGGCCGAGGATCTGCGTGATGTTCAGGTTGGTGATGCTGCCGGCGAGCGACATGCCGCCGATGGCCGCGTGCACGTTCGAGCTCGCAGGAACGTTGGTGAACGTGCCCTTGAAGCCGCCGTGCTTGTCGAGCGGGTTGCGGCGCAGCGCGAACGAGAGGAAGCGCGTGGTGCCCGAGTAGTTGGCGACCGTGACGTACGAGAAGTCGTCGTGGAACACAGACACGCTGGAGCCCGCGGCGAAGCCGGTCAGCAGCGCGTAGCCGTTGGCGTTGGTGGTGCCGAACTGGCCCAGGCCACCCTGCGCGATGACCGCGCCCGTCGCGTCGGAGAGAACGACCTTCGCGCCCGAGACCGGACGACCCGAGAGTTCGTCGACGACCGACACCGCGAGTTCCGTGCCGACGGTGGGCGTGCCGAGCACGATCACCTTGGCGGTGCAGTTGGTGGTGCCGAACGCCGCCTGAACCGCGTCGGTGGCCGCCGCGACTTCAGCGGTGCCCGCCGTGTAGCTGGCGGAGTGACCCGTGCCGCTGCCGGTGACCGCGGTGCCGACCGCCGTCCACGTGGCGCCGTCTTTGACGACGACCGGGTTGTTCGAGGCGTCCCACGCCGAGACGTAGAACTTCGCGGTGCTGCCGGTGCGCATCACGAGGAGATCCGGCGTGATCTGGCACTTCGAGACCGCCGCCGCCGTCGGAGGCGTCACACACGCGCCGCTGCGGCAAACCTGCGTATTGCCACACTCGGAATCGCTCGAGCACAGCGAGCCGACGCACTTCGCGTCGTCGCACTGGCAGCCCAGCGCACCGGCACACTGCGCGAGCTCGGCGCCCGCGGGGCGCTGGTTACAGTGCGCGTTCGTGCGGCACGAGGCCTCACATTCCGCCGTCACCGTGTTGCAGAAGAAATAGGTGGGGTCACCACAGTCACTGTCGTCAATGCAGCCTTCCTGGCTGCCGCCACCCGTCCCCGTGTCCGGCGTCATTGAAACCGGCGGGCACGCCATCAGGCCCAGCGCTGAAAGCGCGACCATGTGCGCAAACAGCGTCTTGCGAGTTACTGCATTCATTCGATGCTCCTTGTTGGGAATTGGCCGACTGCGAAAAAGCGGCGCACTCTCGCTTTCGCAAGGGTGTTGGGTCAACCGTTAGCGAAGGCAATGCCACATTCTTTCTTGAAGGGTTTCGCTATGTTGCACTGCGTCAACCGCGACACAGGTGTCGCGAAAAATGGGGTCGTCGAAGCATGAAGTCCTTGGCCGACATGTTGGGTGCGACGTTGAAGCAGACCGGCTCCGCAGGTGCGTTGAAGCCGATATGGGACCGAATCGTGGGAGACCTCGTGGGTCGTCACACCCGACCGATCCGCTGGGAAGGTTCGACACTTGTCGTTCGCTGTGACGCGCAGGCATGGAGCGACGCGTTGAAGCCGGAGCTCCCGCAGGTGACACGGAAGCTCGCGACGGCGCTCGGCGAATCGAAGGCGTTGGCGATCGTCCTCGAGGTCGGATGACGTCCTTTCTCGTCGCTGTGCTGCTCGCCGCCGCGCCCACGAAGCCCGCCGTGGAGCGCACCGTGCGCGATCGCTTCGAGGCGGTCGGGCGCACGGCTCCCGAGCAGGACGCCGCGCTGTCTCGGGCCGCCGATGAGCTGGCCCAGCACGCGCTGAAGCACGGCGTCGCCGATGCTGCGGGGCTGTTGCGCGTGACCGCCGCGCTCTCGCGGCAAGGCGCGTGGGACCCCAACCCCGTGGTGATCGCGATTCGCGCGGGTGGTGAGCAACTGCTTGGCGAGCTCGCGAAGCAGGACCTCGGGACCGAGCCGTCGACGCACGTGGGCGTGGGCTTCGCGAGCGGCACCGAACGAAGCACCGTCATCATTCTGCTCGCGCGACGGCACGTGGAGCTCTCGCCCTTCCCGCGCGCGCACGCCAGGCCGGTGGGGCCACAGCAGCTGTGCATGAAGCCCGGCGCTGGCATTTCTTCGGTCGAGCTCTTCGTCACCCGACCCCAGGGCGCGGTCGATCGTCTGCCGACCCAACGCGCTGGAGGGCTCTCGTGCGCGTCACCCGACTTTGAACAGCAAGGCCGGCACGTGGTCGAGGCGCTCGCGACAGGCCCGCGTGGCCCCGAGGTCGTGGCGCTGTTCTTCGTCGACGTCGGCAGCGTGAATGCCAGCGCTGACGAAGCGTTACCCGAGCCCGGCACCGATGACGCTGCGCGCGCTGCGCTGCTCGTGCGCACCAACGCGCTCCGCCTGCAGCACGGCTCGCAGGCCCTGCAGATGGACACGTCGCTGCAATCGGTCGCGCAGCTGTGGGCCGATCGGCTGGCGCGCGAGGGCTTCTTCAGCCACGTCGCTCCCGACGGCAGCACGCTGCGTGAACGGCTCACCGAGTCGGGCTACCGCTTCGCGACCGCCGGCGAAAACCTCGGCCTGTCGACGGGGGCGCTCGCGGCGCACTTCGGCATCGAGCACAGCCCCGGGCACCGCAACAACCTGCTCGAGCCGAAACACCGCCGCGTGGGCTTCGGGCTCTCCACCCGGCCCGACGGGCTGCGCGTGCTCGTGGAGCTCTTCGCCAACCCCCTCGAAGAAGAGAAAGACCCGCTGGGCTCGCTCTACGCGTCGATCGCCGATGCGCGGAAGCGCCGCAAACTCGCGCCCCTGAAAGTCAGCCCCGTGCTCGAGGCACTCGCGCAGGAGCACGCGCGCACCGCGTTGAAGAAGGACACCCCGAAGGCGCAGATTCCCGGCGTGCGGCCGCTGCACGATCGCGCCTTCGAGGCGATGGAAGAGCTCGCGTCCGTCTCGGTGGACATCTTCGTGGCTGACAGTGCCCGGGTCGGGAGCGACTCGAAGAACCTGGTGAACGCGGCCAATCGCGTGGTCGGCGTGGGCATCGCGAGGGGTGACTCCGAACGCTACGGTGACGGTCGTTACTGGATCGTCGTGCTCTACGGCGTGCCGGGGGAATAGAGATTTGCGCGTCCCCGATGTTTTGGTTTCCTGCGCGGCATGACGCAGCCGAACGCGCCGGTGATTCTGGGCATCGATGAAAACCGCGACGCGCAGACTGCGATCGCACAGCTGTTCAATGCTCAGGGTCTCTTCTACCGCTTCGTCTCCGACCGGCGGAAGGTGAGCGGCGGCGTCAAGCAGCTCAACCCCGACATGCTCGTGGTGTTCGGCGAGCTCGACTCCGACTTCGTCATTCAGGTGCTCGACGCGCTCTCGTCCGACGTCGCCAGCGCGCGCATTCCCGTGGTGGTGGTGGCCAAAGACGTGGGCGACGCGCCCTACGTGCAGGGGCTCCGCACCGGCGTGGTGTCGATGCTTCAGGCTCCGTTCGGCGCCGCGCACCCCGGCGTGGTTCGCGCGTTGTGGAGCGACCTGACGGCGCGCAACGGCACCAGCGCAGGCAACGGCAACTCGGCGGCGCTGGTGCGGCTCGTCGAGCACATTCGCCGCACCCGTCGCAGCGGTGTGCTGCTCACCAACCCGCGCACCTCGAACGAAGGCCGCGCGAACTTCATCTACGGCCGCATCGACAAGGGCAACTTCCTCGGCGCTCAGGGCCAGGACGCGCTCAACGCGATGCTGCGTCAGCCGCAGGCGCGCTGGAGCTTCACCGAGGTCGCCGGCGCGAACAGCGAAGGCGCGGGTGTGGTGATCGAAGTCGGCGAAGTCATCACCGGTGAGACGCCCGTGGGTCAGGTCATCGACGTCGGTGCCGACGAGCCGCTGGCCTTCGAAATGCCGGCAGCGCCACCCGCGCCCGCGGCGCCCGTGCTGCCTCCGCCCGCGCCCGGAGTCGCGCAGCTGCTGCTCGTCGACGACGACCCGGCGATCCTCACCATGTTCAGCCGGCTCTTCACCAAGCACGGCTTTCAGGTGACCACCGCCACCGATGGCAATCAGGGCGTCGAGATGGCGTTGCAGCGCAACTTCGACGCGGTGCTCGCAGACCTCAACATGCCGCACCTCGATGGCTGGGGAATGCTGCGCGCGCTGCGTGAAGACTTCCGATCACGCGAGCTGCCGGTGTCGTTCCTCTCGGCCCACGACGATTACCGCGAGTCGCTCCGCGCGCTCGATGCCGGCGCCCAGGCGTACCTGTCGAAGGGCACCAAGCTCGACGTGATCGTCGGCCAGGTCGTGAAGCTGCTCGAGCCGCGCCGCGTGGTGATGGCGATGCTCGAGCTGGGCAACGCCACGCAGATCTCCATTCACGCCGTCGGGCCCCAGTGGCTGCTGGGTCAACTCGCCGCGCGGCAGAAGACCGGCGTGCTGCAGTGCCGGGACGGCTGGGCGAACTACACGCTCGCGTTCAACAACGGCGTGTGCACCCACGCCTCGGCGCTGGCCGGCAAGTACACCGCTGAAGGTGAACGCGCGTTCAACGCCTTCATCGCCAGCCGCGCCGGTGAAGGTGGCTTCACCGACGGCCCTCCTCCGGCCCTCGCGCAGAACCTCTTCCTCGCCACCGAGGTGTCCGTCGAACGCGCGTGCACCACGCTCAACGACAACGAGCGCCGCATGCGCGAGTCACTCATGGTGAGCGCCACCGAGATCACCGTGAACGAAGAGCTCTACAAGGTGTACCGCGCGGTGGGCCCCAAGAACTGGCTCGAAGCGGCGCGGCTCATCTGTGAAGAGAAGGCCACGCCGCGCGACGTCATCTCGCGCCTCGATCTCTCGCCGGTCGAGATCGAAGAGTGCATGAAGGACCTCATTCGCCGCGGCGTGGTGACGCTGAAGAAGGCGTGAGTTGAACCCGCAAAACAAAACGCCCCTCGACCCGAATCGAGAGGCGTTTCCTATTCAACGATCTGCGGCTGCTTCAGACGACGCGACGCTGGGTCGCGAACGATTCGATGCCTGCCTGCTGCGCCGACGGCAGCGCGTAGAGCGGGCACTTGATGCAGGTAAACGACTGCCAACCACGGCGAACGGCCTCATCGAGGCAGTTGTCGTAGTGAGCGCAATCGAGGTTCCGGTGGTGTTCGACCCCGAGACGCTTGGGGCCAGCTTCAGGATTGATGCTCTGAGGAAGTTCGGTCGGACACGGCTTCATGTGCGGTTTCGGCCTCCCGGCTGCTGCGAGATCCGGCCCCGGACAACTCACGAGGACGGCCATACGACTGCGTGCTGCGATTACGTTGCGGGGCCTACCTGCACCTGCGCCGGTGATTCAAAGGGGGTTCCCTCCGACCGGCCCCGGAATCCTTATGGGACTCACTCAGTTTTCTGAATTCGCTCGAACCGGAATCATTCGGCGCGAGCGAGCGCGATGTACGGCAGTCGCCGAACCAATGTCAAACCGGGGTCCGATGATCCAGACAGGCCTGTTGCGCTGCGTGTTGCTCACGTTGTCACTCTCGGGTTTCGCCCACGCACAATCTGCGGCGCTGCTCGAACATGTGAGGGTGCACCGGCCCAATCTGGTGGCTGATGCCCAGGCCGAGCTCGAGGCGTGCGTGGCTGCGAAATGCGCCACGGCTGATCGGCTGGCCCTGCTCACCGGCTTCCTCGAGCTGTCTTCCGGCGACGCGAAAGCGGCCGCTGAACGGCTGTCGAAGTCGAAGCCGCCGAAGGGCCTCGAGGCGTTTCATGCCTGGTATCTCGGTGAGGCGCAGTCGTGGTCGGGCCGCCGCGCCGAGGCGCTCCAGTCGATCACCCTGGCGAGGAAGACCGCTCCGAAGTGGCTCATCACCCGCATCGACCGCCGCATCGCCGAGCTGGCATTGGAGCTCGGCCAGTACGCCCGCGCGAAGACGCTGCTCGACGCGGACCCCGAGGTCACGAAGCTGCCGGAGCTGCTCTACACCCGCGCGCTGACCCGCGACGCGCTCAAGCAGACCGCGAAGGCGCGCGAAGACTGGAAGGCCCTGGCGATTCGCTTCCCCACGCACCCCCACGGCATCGCAGCGCAGCAGAAGCTCGAGGCCACGGGGGCGTGGAGGTTGAGCTTCGAAGAAGCGGTGATGCGCGCCGAATATCTGCTCGGCGCCGGTGATGCGAAGGGCTGCCTCGCGGCCCTCGAGACCATCGAGCCGCCCAACGAGAAGTCGAAGGCGAAGGTGCCCGCGAAGAAGGCGAAGCTCGCGTTGCTGCGGGGGCAGGCGCTGTTGGCGCGCGGGAAGGAACGAGACGCCGAGGCGCAGGCGCAGCTGGCGATCGCGGCTGATGGTCCTCCGGGCATCGCGGCGCCGGCGTTGATGGTGTCGGCGCGGCGCTTCATGCGGCTCAACGACAACCTCGCGGCGCGCACCGCCTTCCACAAGGTCGACGAGACGTACCCCGACGACGGTGCGGCCGACGAAGCGGCGTACCTCGCGGCGTGGCTGGCGATGAACGCCGCCGATTTCCCCGCGGCGATCTCCGAGTTCGAAGCGTTCGAGGCGAAGCACCCGGGCTCGAAGAAGAAAGACGAGGCGCGGTGGTTCCGCGGGTTCTCTCACTTCCGCGCGAAGCAGTACGAGAAGGCGCGCGAGGTGCTGCTGACCCTGCCGGTCGATTTTCCGAAGTCGTCGCTGGTGCCGCAGGCGCTCTACTGGTCGGCGCGCGCCGCGCAGCTGACGCCGAAGACGAAGGTCGACTTCAACGCGGAATACCGCGCGCTGGTGTCGTCGTTCCCCGGCACCTTCTACGGCCTGCTGTCGTCAGAGCGGTTGTCGGAAGGCGGGGTGTTGACCGCCCTGCCCTTTGGCGCCGAGCCGAAGTCGTTGATCGTCAAGCGGCCTCCGGCGCTCGACCTCGCGGCGGCGCTGGCCGAGACGGGCCTGTTCCGCGACGCGGCGGCCGAAGTGATGCGCGCGCTGTCGTCGATGCCGTCGGGTGAAGCGCTCACGTGGGGTCACGCGCTGCAGGCGCTGGGTGACTACAACGCGGCGCACATCATCGCGGCTCGCAACCTGTGGGGCGCCTGTTACGTGCAGCGCGCGCCCGAGGCCCTGGCGCTCATGTACCCACGAGCGTTCCGCCCGAGCGTCGAGACCTGGGCTGAACAGCACGGCATCGAGCCTTCTCTGGCATGGGCGATCATGCGCCGCGAGAGCGCCTTCGCGCCCGAGGTGACGTCGCTCGCCGACGCGCGCGGGCTCATGCAGATCATTCCGCCCACCGCGAAGAGCATCACCAGGACACTCAACATTCCCGCCGCTGATGACGCCGAGCTCTATTCGCCCGAGTGGAACATTCGGCTCGGCACCTGGTACCTGCGCGCGCTGCAGGACCGCCTGAAACACCCGACGCTGGTGGCCGGCGCGTACAACGGTGGGCCGAACGCCGTCGCTCGCTGGGCCAGGGAGCGCGGTGACGAGCCACTGGATCTGTGGGTCGAACAGATTCCGTTCAAGGAGACGCGCGGCTACGTGAAGCAGGTGACCGCGGACCTGTTCATCTACCGTCAGCTGTACGGCGCGGAGCCGAAGCGTCTTTCGCTGGTGGTGCCGACGCCGGGTCAAGGCGTGGACTTCTGATCGACTTGCAGGCGTCGATCATCGCCAGCTGACCGGCGATGGTCGTCGCTTCGCCGCGGCACTCGATGACCCTGGGGCCGATGCGCCGCACCACGCGAAACGGCAAGGTGTCGGTCCACGAAGGGCCTGCCCACGTCATCACCCAGCCGTCGAGCAACGACGTGGTGGTGACGAACGAGATGTTCTTCTCGTCTCCGAGCAGCTCGGCCTTCTCTTCGTCGACGTTGGGGAGAATGACCGGCGCCGACAGCCACAGCACGCCCACGCGCTCCGGGCAGATGGTGGCCGCGCAGGTGGCGACCTTGCCGTCGATGCGGCAGCGCGCGTCGGGCGAGACGAACGGCCCACAGCCCGCGTCGTAGGTCCACCCGTCGGGCAAGGTGATGTCGACCTTGAGTTCGGCGTGCGTGAAGTCGGCGGCGAGCAGCAGGAGGACGAGCGCGGTCATGGCCCGGACGAAATCACGACGGCGTCGCCACCCGGCACGCAGTGCACGACTTCCTTCGCGCCCAGCTCCTTCACCAGCTGCGCCGCGCGCGCTTCGTCCTTCTTCGAGGTGAGCAGCACCGGGTTGGGCCCCGCGTCGAGCGTGAACCAGATACCGATGCCGTCTTTGCGCAACGTGCGGCACGCCTCGATCACCGCGATGGTCGCCGGCTTGAGGTAGTTGAGCGGCGGGTTCGCCGCCATCGCCGAGGCGTGCATGCGCCAGGCGTTGCGCTCGGCGATCTCACCGACCGCTTCGAGATCGCGCCGGCGGATGTACGGCACGATGTTCTTCACCTCGGCCTCGGTGTCCTTCACCCACGCCGGGTAATAGGGCGAGGTCTCGACGGTGCTGCGCATGCCGTCGCGCGACTTCACTTCCTTCTCTTCGCGGCTCACCATGCCCACCAGCAGGCGGAGCTCGGGCCAGTGCGACTGCCCGAAGAGCTGCTCGCCGAACGAGTCGCGACCGTCGCCGCGCTTGCCGCGGTTCCAGCGCACGAAACCACCTTCGATGCTGCGCGCGGCCGAGCCACTGCCACGACGCGCGAGGATCGATTCGGCCTTCGTGTCGCGCTTCAACCCGGCGGCGGCGCGGGCGGCGACGGCGAGCGCGGCGAACGCTGCAGCGCTCGAGGCGAGCCCGGCGGCAGCGGGGAAATCTCCGGCGGAGGTCATGCGCGCGGCGCCGAGCTTCTTCTTGCCCGACTCGAGGCGAACCAGCTTGAGCGCTTCGACCACCCGCTTGCGCTCGGTGCCCTCGGCGATCTTCCCGTTGATCTCGATGACGTCGTCACCCTTCTCGCCGGTGAACTCGACCGTGGTGGTGACCGACAGCGGGCCCAGCGTGACCGACAGGCTCGACTGGTGCGGGAGGATCAGTTTCTCGTCGCGCTTTCCCCAGTACTTCACGAGCGCGATGTTGGGGTGCGCCTTGGCGGTCGCTTTCATGGGCGTGGCGAATTCCACGAGAGCGCACGCAGGGCAAGCGGCAGATTGCGCAGCCCGCGCGCGTCGCGGGTCTCTCGCGCCATGAAGGAGCACGTGACGGTGGCCGAGGGTGGTCCTCGAGACGATTCGCGTTCGGCGGCGCGTCTCCCATTTCGCGATCGTCTCGTTCGTTCAGCCGCATGGAGCGATCAATGAAGGCGCCTCGCCGTGCTTCGCGGCGTGTCGGCGGCCGTGAAGAGCGGGACGATCGTTCGTTCGTTGGACGGCCAGGAGAGTTCGCCGCGCCGCCGAAGAGTCGCGCGTCTTGCGCGAGCGGAGCGTTCGAGAAGGCGCGCAAGGCGGTGGAAGACCAGCGATGACGTGGTCGCCTTTCGCTGGCACGGCGGCCCGACGTTCCGCCTGGGGCGGTGCGCGCCAGCGGAGGCGACCCGGTTGATGCGCCCCTCGCAGCGGAAGTGGCGGCGAAAGCGAGTTCATCGCCCTCGCCTTCGCTGAACTCTCGGAGGCCCTCGATGCGATCAACCCGCGCGTCGAAGCGCAGGTGATCGCGACGAAGGCGGTGCGGTTCCTGGCGAGGAACAAGACGATGATGTCGGAAGACGAAGTCGAGCTTACGGCTGGCGTGCTTCACGCGAAGTCAGAGCGAAGCGAACGCACCAGCACCACGAAGCCGCGTCGCGAGGGACAGCGAGCGCACGTCGCGAAACGATGAACTTCACTTCGCGGTCGGCTGCGCGAGGTCGCTGGCCTTCGTCAGAGCGCGCGCGGCCCCGCCAGCTGACTTGCGAAGCATTCGATGCCCTGCGCGCGGAGCTTCACCACCGCGGGCTCTGGTTCAGCGAAGAGGCCGATCACTGCGCCGCCGTCGCCGCCTGCGCCCGTGAGCTTCGCGCCGAGCGCTCCGTGCGCGCGCAGCGTGTAGACCATCTCGTCGATCGGCGTGCTGGTGAGACCGAGCGCCGACAGCAGGCCCTGGTTCATGTTCATCACGTCGCCGAGCGATTCCAGGTCGCCCTTCTTCACCGCCTGCACACCCTCGCCCACCAGCGCGTTGATGTGCTCGAACACGCGGCGGTACCGCTTCGGCCACCGCTTCTGGCGCTCACGCAGCGCACCGACCGTCGTCTTCGTCGACGAACGCGGGCCCACGAGCGCCACCAGCACCTTGAGCGGCCTGGGCGACTTCACTTCGATCGCCTTGCCCTTCTGGAACAGCACCAGAGTGCCACGCGCGCTCGTGGTGTGATCGCAGCCGCTGGGCGTGCCGTGAAATTCCTTCTCCATCGCGAACGCCAGCGCCTCGACGTCTTTCGGCGTGGGCGCCTTGCCGGCCTTCGCCTCGAGCATCACCCGCGCGATCGCCACTGACAGCGCCCCCGACGAGCCGAGGCCCATCGACAGCGGGAGATCAGACGACACGTGCACCGAGACCTTCGGGTGTTTCGATTTCTTCGCAGCGACGGCGAAGGCACGCTCCAGCGCGTCCTGCTGACCTTCACTGAGATCATCGGGGAGCTCGAGCCCGGGCTGCGTCGATGGCTCAGCCGACGCGCGAACTCCACGCGAGATGGCGCCCGCGAGCGCCGCGTGCCCGTACACGACGCCGTGCTCACCCAGCAGAATGATCTTCCCGGGCCCGAAGGCAGAGATGACGCGACTCACGTCCCCGCCGGCAGCTCGCTCATGAAGGACGCGAGAAGCTCTTTCGCCTTCTCGACCTTCACCTGATTCGCAGACACCAGCGCGTTGGCGACCTTCTCGACCATGTGGCCGCGCGCACCTGCGGTCACCGCGACCGAACGCGCGTGCAACGCCATGTGGCCACGCTGAATACCGATGGAGCCCAACGCGCGCACCGCCGCGAAGTTCTGCGACAGGCCCACCGCGGCCATCACCATCGACAGCTCGCGCGCCGACGACACGCGCAGCACCTTGAGCGCGGTCTGCACCTGCGGGTGCACCTTGATGGGGCCGCCCACCGTGCCCAGCGCCAGCGGCAGTTCGATGCGACCCACGAGGTGGCCTTCTTCGAGGCTCCACGTCGACAGCGGACGGTACTGGCCGTCACGGCACGCGAAGGCATGCGCGCCCGCTTCGATCGAACGCCAGTCCTGACCGGTGGCGATGGCCACCGCGTCGATGCCGTTCATCACGCCCTTGTTGTGCGTGGCCGCGCGGTACGGGTCGGCCTGCGCGAACCGGCTGGCCTGCACGATGCCTTCGGCGATCGACTCACCGGGCATGTCGAAGTCGGCCAGCTGACCGACGGGAATGCGGCACGACGCGCGCGCCAGCCGACGGTCGGCGAGGTTCGAGAGGATGCGCAGGAACACGCGGCCGCCGGTGATCTGCTCGACGAGCGGCGCGATGCCTTCGCACATGGTGTTGATGAGGTTGGCGCCCATCGCCTCCTGGGTGTCGATGTAGAGGTGCAGCACCAGAATCGGCTCGCCGCGCACGCCTTCCGGCGCGGGCAACAGCCGAACCTCGAGGTCACGCGCACCGCCGCCGCGCGCCAGCATCGCCGGGTGGAAGCTGTTGGCCAGCGCGAGCAGTTGCTCCTTGTGCGCCACCAGCTTGCGCGACGCCTCGGTGGGGTCGCCGTAGCTGGTGATCTGCACCTGGCCGATCATGATCGGGTCGTCGGCTTCGGCCTGGAAACCGCCACCTTCACGAACGATCTTCGCGGCGAAGCTCACGGCCGCGATCACCGACGGCTCTTCGACGGCCATGGGCACGATGTAGTCGCGGCCGTTGACCTGCAGGTTGAGCCCGAGACCCAGCGGCAGGCTGAAGGTGCCGATGGCGTTTTCGATCATCTGGTTCGCCATTTCGGTGCTGAGGCCCGACCCCAGCGCCAGCACTTCGTCGTTCGACAACCGCATCATTCGCGACACGGTGCCGAGGCGGTCCGCCACCGGCAGTTTGTGAAAGCCCGACAACCTCGAGGTGATGGTCTCCGACATGCTGTTCTCCACTGTCTTCACATGGCCCCCAGTCCAGCCAGCCAGTCTTTGAGTTCGCCCGTGACGATGCGGGGCTTCTGACGAAGCGCGCCGACGTCTTTGCTGCCCGTGAGCGCGAGCGTCTGCGTCAGCGCCTGAAGCACCGCGGTCACGGCCCGGCGAACCGCTTCCACGCCGCCGACCTGTTGTGCGCGGAAGAACGGCAACGCCATGCCGCCGAGGTCCGCGCCCAGCGCCAGCGCCTTCGCCACCTCGAGCCCGTTGCGCATGCCACCCGAGGCCACGAGCTTCACGTGCGAAGGCACCGCCCGCCGCGCGCCAACCACCGCCGCGGCCGTGGGAATGCCCCAGCCCGAAAAGAGGGCGCCGACCTCACGCGCCACGCCCGACGACCGGAGCTCTTCCACGCGCACCCACGACGTGCCACCGAGGCCCGAGACGTCGATGTTCTTCACCCCACACTCGGTGAGTCGCCGCGCCACGTCGGGCGAGATGCCGCAGCCCGTTTCCTTCACGATGAGCTTGTCGCCGTAGGCCTTCGCGACCGCAGCGATCGTCAGATAACCGCGCTGGAAATCGCGGTCGCCCTCGGGCTGGTTCAGCTCCTGGCCCGGGTTGAGGTGAATGGCGAGACCATCGGCGCCGATGGCGTCGGTGAGCCGGCGAATCTGGTCGATGGTCATGTTCGACGCCTGCACCACGCCGAGGTTGCCGAGGACCACCGTGTTGGGCGCCACGTCGCGCACCGAAAAGGACGGCACGAGCTCCGGGCGCTCGGCCATGGCGCGCTGCGAGCCGACGCCGAAGGCCACACCGAACTCTTCGGCCACACGCGCGATGTCGCGGTTGACCTGCATCGCGCGCTCGGTGCCGCCAGTCATGCCGGTGATGAGCAGCGGCGCCTTGAGCTTCTTGCCGAACCACTCGGTCGAGAGGTCGATCTGATCGACCGAGAGCTCTGGCAGCGAGCAGTGCACGAGTCGCACGTCGTTGAAGAGCGTGGAGTTCTCGCGCGGCGCCACTTCCTCACTCGCACAGAGGTCGAGGTGCGCGTCTTTCCGGCGTGCTGTCGTTTCGTCGTGCATCGGGGCGTGCGGCTCCTAACAGCCATCACACCTCGTCTGCACGGCCTTCAAATGCCAGCGAGCCTGTCTGGTCGAATGAGCTGCGCGAGGCGTCGCTGATGAACGTAGAAGGTCGCCCCATGGCAGCGCCGGTCATCATTTTTCTTCACCGCGGCGAGTACGACGCGGTTCATCAGGGCTTGTCGATCGCAGCGTCGGCGGTTTCTTCGGGCCGCCCCGTCGAGCTGTTCTTCTTCTGGTGGGCGCTCGAGCGCCTGGTGCGCGGCAACCTCGACGAGCCCGATCTCGAGCGCGACGACGTGAACGCCACCATGGAGCTGCGCGGCGTGCCGACGCTGCGGCAACTGCTCGACGTGGTGCGCGACTCGGGGCTGGCGAAGGTGTTCGCGTGCTCGGGGTCGATGGCGTCGATCGGCCTGCTGCCGCCTGACGTGGAGCCGAAGGTCGACGCGCTGATCGGCTGGACCGCGATTCTTCAACGCACCGCCGGCGTGACCGATCGCTTCACGCTGTGAGTCTGCGCTCAAACGAACACGGCCCCGGGTTTCCCCGGAGCCGTCGGTGTCACGCGCGTCGGAGCGGTGATCAGAACGTGTACTGCACGCGAACGGCAAAGCTCAGCGCGTTGATGTTCGGACCGATGATGAGGCGGTAGCCGATGTCGAGGCCTGCAGAGAAGTGGTCGACCATCGACGCGAACTCGAGCGCGCCGACGATGCCGGCGTTCGGGTACACCAGACCGCCATTGGCGATGGGCGCGGGATCGAGCAGCGAGACGCCGCCCACGATCTTGCCGCCACCGTAGAGACGGCTGGTGATGTAGCCGTCGCCGAAGCGGTGAAGGTAGCCCGCCGTGGCGTTGATGAAGGTCATCGTGAAGTTGTCCGCCTGAACGCAGGCGTCGCTGGTGTTGACGTCGCCCCAGCAATTCTGCGCGTTCGAGCCGAAGCCGACGTGCAGACCAATCGGAATCAGGCCTTTGTTGTCGTTGATCGTCAGCTGATAGCCGGCACCGAGCTGCAGATAGAGCTGGAAGTTCGAGTAGCCGTTGGCGCCGCCGACGGTGAACGCACCGCCGAGGCCCGTCTCAGTGAAGAAGCCGCGGCGCACTTCGAGCGGCACACCAGCGGGAGGCGTGGCTGCAAACGCAGCAGACGAGACGACGAAACCGACGAGCAACGCGAGCTTCCGCACCGATGTTCCTCCGAGAACCTTCAAAAGGCGCGGCACCATACCCGCCAAGCGCCCAAACGCAATCGTGAAAGACGAACAAAAACACTGCGGCGCGGGCTCTCATGACTCAAGAGCACCGCGCCGCGAATTCGACGCCGCTTTACGTCAGGTGATTACTCCTCACCCTCGTCGCCAGCGGCCTTGAAGATCCACGGGAAGGTGACGTTCACGACGCCACCGCCCTGCGGCTCCGGGAACTTCCAGCGGCGGATGCGCTGAACGATGCAGCTCTCGACATTGGCATTGCCAACCGACGACTCGCTCACGTTCGCTTCCGACACACCACCGGCGGGATCAATCGTCCACGCCACGGCGACCTTGCCGGCGAGCGCCGGGTTCTTCTGGAGTTCCTGCTCGTAGCAGAACTTGATCTCGTTCTGGTGACGCTTGATCACCTTCATGATCACGTCCTTGTCGAGACCACCGACGACGGTGGTCTTGCCGGGGATCACGCGGGTCGAGTCTTTGCCCTTGCCACCGAGATCGATCGCGCCATAGCCGCCGCGACCGCGACCGCCGCCCTTGGTGCCGAGACCGCCGAGGCCGAGACCCGTGCCGCCACCGCCGGCACCCGAGCCACGCGAACCGAGACCACCAACACCCTGCGCGTCGCCCACCCCGGCGCCACCCTGGAGACCGCCGAGCGCGTTGTTGATGCCGGTGCCGAGACCGCCGGGCCCGAAGACGTTCGACGAAGCGCCACCACCGAACATGCCGGCCATCAGGCTCGAGACCTTCTTGCGGTCTTCTTCACGCTTGTTCGCGTCGACCGTCGGCGCGCCCTTCTTCGAGGGGTCGGCGTCGGCCTTCTTGGCTTCCTGCTTGCCGAACTTGCCTTCTTTTTCCTTGGCCTTCGCGCCTTCGGCCACGCCCGAGAGATCCTTGAACTTCTTGATCTCCTGCTTCTTCTCGGGCTTCACCACCATCTTCACGTACTTCGACGGGTTGGCGAAGATGTCGTCGCCTTCGCCGCCGTAGCCCATGGGCGTCAACACCATGGCCGCGACGAGCGCGAAGAACGCCATCAGACAGATCGAGACGATCTTGAAGAACGTGAAGTCGTGCTCTTCGAGCGTATTGACCGTCACCGCCGCCGTCGGACGCACGTAGCGGACGATGAATGCGACGTTGTCGAACGAGACCTGCGCGCGGTCATGCAGCCCGAGTTCGACCGCGTCGGCGCGAACACCGCCCTCGGCCGCCTTCAGCTTGCCCTCGCTCTTGAGCTGCTCCTTCGACTTGTGGCTGTCGCTCTTGGTGGTGACCACCAACCCGGCGTCGGCCGGCACGTTCACCACCGCCGTCGCGCCCTTGCCCTGCGCGAGGTTGAAGGTCTCACCGGCGTTGAACACGGTGAAGCGGTTACCGGCACCCTCGCCGACCGTCACCGGCACGCCATCGCCGAAGTGCTGCACGTTGATGAGGCTGTCGCCCCAGAGCAGCGCGACCTGAAGCACCTTCTCCTGTTCGGTGGGAACGGCTTCCGCAGGCAGCGGCTCGTTGAAGAGGGCTGCCGCGTTCTTGCCGGTGCCAGCCAGGCCCCGGGCCGCGGGCGCGTGCTTGTCGCCCTTCTTCTTCTTGTCCTTCTTGTCTTCCTTCGCCTCGACCGCGACGGGCTTCTCGTCGCCGAAGACGATCTTCACCTTCGACTCGCCGGCAGCGATGACGTCACCCGACGCAACCTTCGACGGGTCCTTGGTCACGGCCTGGTCCTTGAGCCGCGTGCCGCTCTCGGAGCCGAGATCGATCACCGTCACCGCCCCGTCCTTCTCGACCTTGAGCATGAAGTGGAGGTTCGAGACCTTGGGGTCCGTGACCTTCACCGCCGCACCGGAACCCGAGCCCACGATGATGCTCTCGAGTTCGCTGGTCGACTCCGTCGTCGAGCCATCGGGGTTGGTGACCTGCAGGGTGATCGTCTTCTTCGCCATGGTGATGTCCTTGAAGCGTGAAAGCGTTCTGCGAAAGAGCGAAAGGCTCAGAGGTTCTCGACGGACTTCTGGAGTTCAGGGTTGAAGTTGTCGCGGACCTTGATGAGGGTCTTGAACGTCGTCTTCTTCTTCGACACCGAGTAGCTGCCTTCAGGCTTGGTCAATTCGCCGTCGATGGCGACGTCGGTGAAGTCGATGGTGGTCTTCTTGCGGAAGACCGTCTTGTCAGACTCGCGGATCACTTTGTCTTCAGCGAAAGCCGCAGTGGAAACGAGTGAGACGACAGCGAGAATCGAGAACAGCTGCTTCATGGGCGCTACCTCCGAACACCTGTGCTGACACCGTCAACCACAGGTGGGTTCCTCAAAAAAGTCGGCGGAAACTAGGGACCTTCGCGGGTGGTTGTAAAGCCCACCCGCGAAGGAATCGAACTCAGGACTTGGGCTTCTCGGGCGCGGGGGCCGGAGCGGGCGCAGGGGCCGCACCTTCCGCGGGAGGCGTGCCGCCCGTCGCGGGCTGCTCAGTGGCAGCGCCAGGGTCAGCCTTGGCGGCGTCGTCGGACACCTTGTCGAGCAGCGACGGGCCGTTGGTCGGAGCCGCCTTCGGCTTCTCCTTCTCTTCGGGCTTGGGCTGTGCCGCGGCGGCGCCAGCCTTCTGCATGGCAACGATGCCCTTCACCTTCGAGTCGATCAGCTGCTGATCGGTCGCCGAGGTGGTCGAGAGCGTCTTGCACTTCTCGAGGTACGCGATGGCCTTGTCCCAACCAGCCTTGTCAGCCGAGTACGCCCAGCCCGCGCCACACACCGCGTCGGACTGATCGTTCTTGATCGCCAGCACGCGCTCGAAGTTCTCGCCCGCCTTGAGGCCCTTCTTCGCATCGCGGCCCTTCTGACCGTCGAGCGCCCACGCATACGCGAGGAAGCCCTCGTAGGACGTGGGGTCGAGCTCGGTCGCGCGCGAGAGCACCTTCTCGGCGCCTTCGTAGTCGCGGTACGCGAGCGACATCGCGCCGATGTTGAAGAGACTGGGCGCAAAGTCCTTGTTCAGCGAGACGGCCTTCTGGAACTGGCCCAGCGCGGCGCGACGCTCGTCGAGCTTGAGGTAGATGAGCCCGAGGTTGTTGTAGACGCCCGGGTCCTTGTCATCGAGCTTCTTGGCGTTCGCCGAGATGAACTCCGCCAGGCGGTAGTTGCCCTGGTCGAAGTAGATCAACGACAGGTTCTTGTACGCGTCCGGGTTGTCCTTGGTGCGCGCGAGAACCTTGCGAGCCGTGGCTTCCGCCTGCGCGTACTTCTTGGCCAGGCGGTAGGCGACGGTGAGGTTGTTGTTGAGCTCGACATCGAACTCGTTGGCCGGGTCCTTCAGCGCGCCTTCGTACAAGGCAATGGCGGCGTCGAACTTGTCCTGAAGGCGGTACACGCGACCGAGGTTGAGCAGCGTGCCCTTGTGCTTGGGGTCGAGCTTGTGCGCCGTTTCGTAGAAGCCAGCAGCCTCCGTCAGCTTGCCCTGACGCTCGGCGATGACGCCGAGGTTGTACTGAACGACGGCGTTGTTCGGCGCGCGCGCAGCGACCTTGCTGAAGCCCTCCTTCGCCTCATCGAGCTTGCCGGCATCGAAGGCCTTCACGGAATCGGCGAAGAGCTCCTTGCTCGACTTCTCGACCGGCTTGGGCGGAGCCACGACCACGTCAGGCTTCACTTCTTCTTTCACGGTGGTGCACCCGACGACGGTGCTGCCCGCGACGACCATTGCTGCGATGCGAATCGACTTCATGTTGTCGTCCTTGTTCCTGAATTAGCGAACGCCCGCGCCGGGGGTCGGCGCAGCCGCGGAGTTGGGAGCCGGCGCAGGCGCCGGAGCCGGCGTCTCCACCACGGGGTCGGCGGGCAGGTCGGCCGTCTTCTCGAAGCCGCCGGTCGCGAAGAACTCGCTGCCCCGGTACGAGATGTCACGCGGCTTGCCGTAGAAGCCGGGCTTGTACTTGTTGAGCTTGTCCTGGGCGAGCAGCGTCCACTCTCCGTACATCGCGAGCTGGTACGACTTGTCGAGGGCCTTCTCGAGCGCTTCGACGGCCTTCTCTTCGACCGGGAAGATGTAGCGGTTCTCGAGTTCGCCACGGAAGAGCGCGAGCTGGTCATCATCGAGCCCCGGGGGATCCGGCATGTCGTTGATGTTGGTCGCGAAGTCCGAATACAGCAGGCCGACGCGGGTCAGCGCGGCGATGCCGTACTCCGGGTTACCGACCTTCAGCACTTCGGTGTACGCGTTCTCGAGCTCGGTGAGCTTCTTCTGCTTGGCCGCGAGATCGGTCTTGAACGAAGCGATCTTCTTGAACTTCATGTCGGTGTACGCCTTCCAGCTCGGCTCGAGCGCCGCGAAGCGGGTGTGGGCGTACGCGAGCATCGCGCGGTCGTTCTTCTTCTCGTCTTCCTTGAGCTTCGGGTACGACGCGATGATGTCCTTCGACAGACGCTCCTGCTCAGCCGCGTTCTTCAGCTTCCCGTTCAGCAGGTACTGGCGGTACTTGACGTCGAGGCGGCGGGCGTCGGTGACGCGCGTGTCCTTGGCGTAGCTGGTGAGGAAGGTCGTGTACTGAGCGATCGCCTCCTGCGACTTGTTCTGTTTCTCGAGAACGAGGCCGATGTTGTACGCGATGTCCGGCGCGTCCTTCTTGTCGGCGAAGCGCACGATGTAGCGGTTGTACGCCGCCATCGCCTTGTCGAACTGGCCGACACCCTCGTACCAGAAGCCCGCGTTGTACTGAGCGTCGGCGACCGAAGCTTCGGCCTCCTTCACCAGCGCCTCGCGCTCCTTCTTCTTCGCCTCGTCCTTGATGGTCTTGAGGTCGACGGTGGTGATGACCACCTCGCCAGCAGGCGGCTTGCCCTTGTTGGCCTTGAGCGCCTTCTCACGGGCCTCGCGCTCCTTCTTCACGAGGTCCTTGATCTTGTCGTAGCCGATGGCCTTGTCGCCGGCGGCCAGGTCGTAGGTGGCGACGAAGTTCTCGTACATCTCGGCCGACTTCTGGAAGTTGGCCATCTTCTCGTAGAAGTACGCGAGCGCGTTCTTGACCTTCAGGTCGAACGAGGTGGTCGGGTACTCCTTGAGCACGCGCTCACCGATCACGATCGCCTTGTCGAGCTGGTTGGCCTCACGCGCGATCAGCATCGAGTACGTGAGGGCGCGGTCGGCGTTCTCCGACTTCGGGAACTCCTCGACAAACGCGAGGAAGAGCTCGGACGCCTTCGCCGGGTTCTTCTCCTTCTTGTACACGACCTCGTCGATGTACTTGTACTGCGAGCCCTCGACGATGGTGCCGACGCGCTTGGTGAACTCGGTGCCCGGCTTGGCCAGCTTCGCGTTGCCCTTGAACACGCGGGCCAGCTTGTTGAGCTCGAACCACTCTTCACGCTCTTCGAGCACGGCCATGGTGAGGTCGGCCGCTTCCTGTGAACGCTTCTCTTCCGGGTACTTGTTGATGACGTCACCGAAGCGGCGAGCGGCTTCGACGAAGTGGTTCTTGTCGTAGAAGACGACAGCGGCCTGGTACGAGATGTCGACCTCGTCCGGGTTCTTGGGGAAGAGCTTGTTGTAGCTGTCACACGCTGCGACGAGGCGCTTCTCGAAGTCGGTCAGGGGCTTCTCTTCGAGCTCCTTGGCCGAGCGCTTCTGGAGCTTGGCCTGCTTCTCGACGTTGCCCTTCTTCTTGTTCTCTTCGATCTTCTCGCCTTCCTTGAGGTCGCTCTTCTGGAGCTGACCGCGCTCGATCTTCACGAGCTTGTCGTAGGCGAGAATCGCGTTGTACGCGGACGACTGACGGTACTTCTCGTTCGCCGACTCCCTGGCCTCCGCACGGCTGGGCACCTTGAAGGCCACGACGCCGTCGTACTGCTTGGCCGCGGGCTCCCACTCCTCGAGGGCCCAGAGAATTTCCGCGTAGTAGAACTTGAGGTTGAAGGCCTGGTCGGCGACGAAGTTCTCGTCTTCCGCTGAGGCGAACGCGTCGACGTACTGCTTGTAGATGTCGCGGGCCAGGCGGTACGTCTCGACCTGCTTCGTCTTCTGCGCTTCCTGGTGGTACTCGGTGACGGTGGTGCGCATCGCCTCTTCGGCGACGCTGAAGCCGTTGCGGAGCACTTCCTTCTTCGACTCGTTGGCCTTCCACCACGTCGAACCCGGGCGATAGAGCTCGGCGAGCTTCTTCACTTCCGCCTTCACGTTTTCGCGCTGACGCAGACCTTCGTACGACTTGATGATCGACTGCTGCCAGTCGGGCGCGCTCTCGGCGACCGCGTTGTCGTTGAGCAGGTAACGGTACGACTTGATGGCGTTCTCGTGGTGACCGGCGCTCTGGAGCGCGTCAGCGAGCTTGCCGATGAGCGAGAGCTGCTTCTTCTTGCCCGCGTGCGCCTTGTAATAGGCGATGGCGTCGTCAGCCCGGTTGAGCTGCACGAACATGCGGATCGAGTCCTGAAGCGCTTCGTTCTTCAGGTCGGTGAACGACTTCTCCTTGCCCTGCTTCTCGGCGAACTCGACCGTGTCCTGCAGCTTCTTGAGCGCCTTCTCGTGCTCGCCGGCGTTGAAGTCACACCACGCGAGTTTGTAGAGCGCGTAGCTCTTGATTCGGGGGTTCGTCGAAGCGAACGCCTTCTCGTAGTAGGTGCGCGCCTTGTCGAGGTTGTTGGCGACTTCGAAGTAGTGGTTGCCCAACTGCACGTAGGTGTCGGCGACGAACTTGCTGCCCGGGTAGCTCTTGAGCAGTTCCTCGTAGCGCTTGACCGCGAGGTCCTTCTTGCCGATGTCGTACTGGTTGTACGCGAGGTTGAAGAGCACCTCGTCCTTGCGCTCGTAGGTCGGGTACTCGCGGAGAATCGTCTCGTACAGACGCATGGTCTCCGAGCGGTACAGCTCGGACTCACGGTGATCTTCCTTCGCGTCGGTCACCTTCTCGCCGCGGTTCTTCTTCTCGTCGTTCTCCTTCTGGGTGTTGAAGTACGCGAGCATCTCCTTGCGGTAGAGGAAGCGCGACTTCTCCCAGTAGAGCTCCGAGAGCTGGAAGAGAAGATCGGCCTTCTGCGGGTTGCCGTCTTCGATCTTCGGAATGATCTTCTTGGCCGCTTCGATCTGCTCGTCGCGCTTCTTGTCGGCGATCGCGTCCTTCTCGACCGCGGCGGCATCGACGGCGCCCTGCGGCGCACCCGGCGCGTCCAACTTCGCGGGGCCCTTGCGCTCTTCCGGCTTCGGCGCTTCGGCAGGTTTGGCGGCGGCCTTGTCAGCGGCCTTCGCGGGAGCGGCGGCGGGCGCCTTCTTCTTGGCCTGCGCGGCAGCAGGGCTCGACACGAGACCCAGGCCAACGGCGGCGAGGCTGATCATTCGAACAACGGGCTTCATCTGCGCTCCTGTGGGGCAAAAAACGCGCGGACCCTACAACACGGTCCCGATTGAAAAAAGGGCACCCAACAGCACAGGGTGCCCTTCTCAACTGATGAGAACTTCGCGGTGTTCCGACGGACGACTAGTTGGTCGTCGCCGGGCAGCCGCGCTTCAGGGTGTACTGGTAGTAGCCAATCTCGTCACGCCAGAACTCCCCCTCGAACTTCCAGTAGTTCCAGTTCTCGGCGGGCATCTTCGGGCGGTAGAGAACCTGCGAGTCGAGCATCTTCTGCGAGTCGATGCCCATTTCCGCGAACTCCTTCTCTGCCTTGGCGACCTCGAAGCGGATGATCTCGACCTGATCGCCGAAGCCCTTCACCGTGCGGTACGCCTCGGTGAGACGGGCCTTCGCCGTCGAACCGGCGATCTGCTCGAGCAGGCCGCGGTTGGTATCGAGGTAGGTGATGAGCTCGCCCGACATGCGCGCAGCCTTCCAACCCTGGTTGGCGTCGATGATCGCCTTCTCGGTCTCGATCTGCTTGAGCATGCCGAACACGCCGAGCATGCGCTCGTTGGTGCGGACCCAGTTGAGAACAGCCTTCGGCACTTCGGGGCTGTCGGTGACGTTGACCAGCTTGAAGTAGCCGGCCTGGTCACGCTGGTCGGAACCGTCGACCAACGGCTTCAGCTTCTCGGCCATCGGCAGGTAGATGCGCTCGTACTCGAGCAGCGACGACTTCGACTCTTCGTACAGGCACGAGAAGTAATAGGTGGTGGCGGTGAGGATCCACGACTCGGGCTGGAACGCACCGGCGAACTGCGGCGCGTACAGGCCCTGCAGCGAGCCCAGCGCACCGCCGAGGTCGTCGTTCTGGAAACGCGCGAAGCCGTTCTCGAACAACGACTGGTCCCAGTACTTCGAGAAGCGAGGCACCTTGCCGTACCACTCGGTCGCCTTCTGGTACTGGCCGATGTTGTAGTTGGCGCGGCCGAGCGCGAGGTACGAGAGGTGCGTGGTGTCGGTGAAGTCCATCTGGCGGGACTTCACCGTCAGCAGCGCCTCGAACACCGAGATGGCTGCTTCCACGTTCTTGGCGCGCGCGTTCTCGTCAGCCGCGGGGAAGCGCGGGTCGGCGAGCGTGATGCCGATGAGGTACTGCGACTTGGCGTACACCGCACTCGTGTCGGGAACGGCCTCGAGGAACTGCTTGGCCTCTTCGAGCTTGCCCTGCCGGTGCGAGATGCGACCGATGAGGTAGTTGATGCGCGCCAGCACCTCGAGCGGGAGCGTGGCCCACGCGTCCGAGTAGCGGTCGTACAACTTGTTCATCGTCGAAGGGATCAAGTAGTCGTCGTGCAGGACTTCCTGCAGGCCGATGACCGCCTCTACCGCCTTGAGGTGGAACGGGTGCTGCGGCCCCGCCTGCACGATCGGGTTGAAGTAGATGAACGCCGTGAACGGCAGGTTCAGGCGCTGGAAGCTGGAGGCCATGTAGTAGTCGGCCTTGTTCTTCAGCTCCGGGTCGGTGGTGGTGTTCGACACGTCGAAGAACAGCTTCGCCGAGGTGTCGAAGTCGCCGCCGTTGTAGGCGGACAACGCGCGGTTGTAGCTGGCCAGATCTTGAGCGCTGGCGACGGCCGCGAGCAACGTGACTGCGAGAATGAGCGTGCGCTTCATGTTCGTATCTGCCTTCAGAAGAGGAACGAGACGCCCAGGTACAGGCCGACGTTGTTGAGCACGTCGGAGCTGGGGCTCTGCACGAGGTTCTTGGCCAGGGTGGCGTCGATGGCCTTGCTGACGCCCGTGTCGGGGTAGACGCCGCTGAACTCTTCAATGCGGCAGGCGCCACCGACCGTCGCGGTCTCGACCGGCTGGTTCATACGGATCTTGGCGTCCATCGCGAGGAGGTCGTCGATGTTGCAGCCGTTCACCTGCTCCATGCGCGCCGTGTAGACGACGTCGCGCACCTCGAGACGGAACGCGAAGCGCTCACCGAGCTGCAGGCGGAAACCGGCGCCGACCGAGCCCATGAACTTCACGCCCGTGTCGCCGTAGGTGGCCGGAGAGATGCTGCCGTCGGTGCGCACCGACTCAGGCTTGAGCTGGTGACGCGTGCCACCGGCGCCGATGCCGCCGTTGATGACGAAGCTGAAGTGGGCCAGCGTGCCCTCGAAGAGCGCGAACTTGCCGCTGAGCGGCGTGACTTCGACGCCACCGAGCGCGCCCCACGTCCACAACAGCGAGGTCGCGGCCTGGGCTTCGACGCGGAACTTCTCGACGAGCTCGCCGTTGAACGACGACTCGACGTTGTACCAGTTGTAGCCGCCGGTGACCTGGAGGGCGAAGTTCTCCTGCAGGTGGTACACGAGGCTGCCCATGGTGCCGAAGTGCTGGGTGAACTTGCCGTTCACCTGAATCGTCGCCGGGTAGAGCACGATCTCGAACTTGCCGGCATCGGAGTGCTTCTTCTCTTCGATGATGTGAACGGCGACGTTCGGGTTGAACAGCGGCGCACCGGACACGAGCTTCTGCGTGTCGGCGTTCGGCGCCTGCGTGCTGCCGGTGTTGGCAGCCGTGGGCGCGTCGGTCCTGGCCGGCGCGGTGGTCGCCGCGGGCGTGGTGCTGGTCGGTGCCGGCGTGGCGGCCGCCGGCGCCGGGTCGTCTTCGTCGTCATCGGACGGCGAGGCCTGCGCGACCAACACGGGCGCGTCAGTGTGCTGCGGCGCCGCGAAAGCCGGGGCCGAGATGGCGCCCATCAGCGCCGCGAGAAGCAATGAATCACGGAAGGAACGCATGGAAGTCGTCGCCTCTTAGAAGATGAACGCGTAGCCCAGGTCGAGCTGAACGAGGTTGGTGATGCCAGCGTTGGGCGAAAGCGATCCGCCACCCGTAGGGTTGGCCACGCTCACGTTCGCACGCGTGATGTCGACCAAGTACGAATCAAGGAAGTGCCAGCTGCGCGCCTCGATCTTGATGCTGTGGTTGGCCTCGTTGCCAATGAAGAAGCGGAAGCCGAGCGCCAGCGACACGAGTGGGCTGATCTTGTTCATGTGCTCGAAGCGCGCGTCGTTGGGATCGCTGGTCGTGAACGGCGACGGGCCAACGCGGTCCTGAAGGTAGGCGTCGCAGGCCGGCTTGTCGGGGCACAGAACCACCGACTCCTTCCTGAGCGCCACCACGCCACCGCCGGCCCAGACGTAGAGCTGAAAGTGCACGGGCAGTTCGGCGAGCAGACTGAGTTTGCCGTAGATGGGCTGGAAGCGCAGACCGAGCACCCCGTGGCCCGTCATCTGCCAAAGGTCAGCTGCGTCCGCGAGACGCGACATCGACGCTGCCGGATCCTCCTGAATCTGCTCGGCAAGCGACGTGAGTCGAGCGAACGCGTAGCCACCACGCGCCTCGAGACCAAGCCAGTCGGTGAAGTTGTACGCCACCGACAAGTTCAGGTTGTAGTGCTCGGTCAGCTTCGGCAGGAGCGTCAAGCCGAAGTTGCCACCAAGCTCGAACTTGTTGGCGACCGTGAAGAGGCGGTTTCGCACCGCGACCTTCTCGACCAGCTCTTCGCCTTCCTGTTCATCTTCAGCAAACGCCGACCCGGAGCTCAGCACCACCAGGCAGCCCAACAGCGTGAGTGTTTTGCGCGTCATAAACCTCATTCACCTCGTCTACGGACAGCTGTTCTGGAACGTGGGCAACACCGCGTAGCAGACCTCGACGGTGCTGAGCGGTTCGGGCACCGAAGTGCCCTCGAAACGGACCGTGTTTCGGAGATTCTGGCCGTCGCACTTGAAGTACGTCGCGCCGTTGCCGACCGAGCCGGTCGCAACACTGAGCTGGCGAGCGCAACGACCGCCGCGGCAGATGGGCGTGGTCGCCGGGCAGTTGCCGTCGACCGTGCAGTTGGCTGCGTCGGCGGGGCTCACGTAGGCCGTCAAGCCAGCCGCGATGCCGCCGTCGGCGCGAACGTCTGGACCACGCGAGAGGCGGAAATCACGACGCAGACCGGAAGCCGCGTAGCCGAGCGACGCGAGAGCGCCCGAGAAGTCCTGCTGGCAGATCGACACCGTCACCCCGCCCGTCTCTGCGGCGACCTGCGCGTAGCGGCTCCCGGTGTACGAGATCTCGAGACCACCATCGTTGGTGCCTTCGGTGGGGCACACACCGCCGTTGAGGGCCCGGCAACAGCCGACGTGCGGCGTCGGGTCGCCGAACTGCGAGGGCACCGGGTCAGCGTCGGTCGCGACGATGGCCGCGAAGGCCACCGAGTCGGCATTGCCGTAGCCCTTGAAGGTCTCGAAGAAGCGCACGAAGTAATCGGTGCTGCCCCAGTTGCCCGCCCCGCTGAGCGCGTTGTCGGGGGCGCAGCGGCACCCCGGGTCAGCCGTGCACGTCGTCTGCCGCGTCATCGGCGAGCACGAGGCGTCGTCTTCGTCCGACACGGCGACCACGTAGAGCGCCGCGTCCGGGCGAACGAACCGATCGAAGGCCTGCGTGGTGTTGTTGAGCGGGTTGGTCAGCGCGAGGTACGCCGCGTAGAGCCCGCGCTCCGAAGCCGACCCGTTGATGCCGACCGCCGACATCTGACCGAAGGCATTGACCACCGACGCCGAGTCAGGGCCGGTGTTGCACGTGAGGCCACCGCCGCCGGCCGGCGAGCACGAGATGTAGTCTTCACCCGCCGACCCGATGGACCACGGGCGGAGCTTGCCGCGCGTGTTGGCGTCGTCGGTGTCGGTCGAGATGACGCCGATGTGGAAGTCGATGGGCGGGTTGGCCATCGCCAGCTGATTGATGAAGCCCTCGAAGTTCGCGGCGAGGCGCGCCTGCTTGGGCGCCATCGAGCCGGAGGAGTCGACCACCCACAGAATGTCGACCTTGCGCACCGACACCTGCTGATACGCGTCGCATTGGCGAGGCACGTTCACGCTGAAATCATCGGTGGCGCGCGTGGGATCGTTCAGGACTTCAGGCGTCGCGGGATCGACGCTGGGTGTACCGGGAACGAGAGAAAACGGCTCGACGATGCGACGTGCGCGCGTGCGATCTTCACACCCGGTCACAGCCAGGGCGAACGTCAGCACGATGAACACACGAAGGGCCGGCATGTTGTCTCTTAAAGGCCCGGCGGCTTAGCACGGTGAACTACCGGCACGTACAGGGCTTTTTCCAATTCTTTCGAGCCTCAGCCTTCCTGGAGCGCGGGAGGAATGCAGGCCTGCACCGAGGTCTCGGTGACCGTGTTGCGGACCTCGCAGAGCCACTCCGCGGGGCAATCGGCGGCGGTCGTGCATGTCTGGGTGCAGATGGGGCCGCTGTCCTTGCGAATGCACAGACCGGTCTCACACGCCGCCGGGCCGAAGGAGCAATCAGAGCCCGCCTTGCCGCCGCCATTGGGGAAGCAGACCGACACCTCGGTGACGCCGTCGGAGCTGAAGGCGTTGCGGCACGCGAACCCGTCGGGGCACGAACCGCTCGGGCACGTGATGCTGCACACCCGCGCGGTGCCCAGGTCGAGGCAGGTGCCGCTCTGGCACGGCGCGCGGCCGGGTGAGCAGTCGTCGCCGAAGAGACCGCCGATCGGCGCGCAGACGCCCATGCCGTTCAACGGCCCGCTGGCGGAGCGACGCTCGGGGCTGCAGTCGTAGCCGCCGGTGACGCTCGAGGTCTCACAGCAACGCAAGCGCGTGTCGGCGCAGTGCGAGTCGTCCGTGCACGGCGACGAGCAGAAGTCGCGCAGACCGGCCTCGAGGCACACGCCAGTCACGCAGTCCTGCGCGCCCGACGCCGAGCAGTCATCACCGAGGCGACCCAGACCCGACTTGCACGTTCCACGCTGCGGCATGCAGTAGCTGCGCGCCGGGCCCGTGGGGTCGTCGACCGGCTTGCATACGAAGCCCACGCCGAAGCTCGCCACGCACGCGTCGTCGTCAGCGCAGGGCGTCGAGCAGAACGACTCACCCGCGAAGGGGCAGTCGGGGCAGTTGTTCACGATGCAGCGGTTCTCGGTGAAGCCGCCGCGCCGGCAGTCATCGTTGTCGGAGCACGGCGAGCACATGCGGCCGTCACCAGCCGCAGTGCACGTGTTGTCGGTGCAGACCTTACCCAGGCCGCACTGGCTCACCTGCCCGAGGCCGTCGGTCGTGTCGCAGTAGCCGACGCATGAGTTGCTGTTGGGCACGCACTGGTAGGGGCCGACCACGTTCGGGTCGTCGCTCTTGCCGATGTTCGTGCACGAGAAGCTGGTCGGGCAGTCGGGGTTCTCGGCCGAGTCGAGCTTCGTCGGGTCGCAGCCCGGCGTAGCGCACACGTTCTTGGCCGGGTTGCAGTCGCGCGCACAGAACGTCTCGCCCGACACCACGTTGCGAACGCAGAGGTCGAACGGACCGCCGCACTCGGCGTCGCCCTGGCACGAACCGCAGATGCCCTTGCCGTTGTTGCACGACTCGGTGACCGGCGCGCACTGCTTGACGAGCGCACCTTCCGCACCGACCGGCAACTCACGGCACGAGTACCCCGTGGGGCACGCGTCGTTCGCGCCGCACGGAGAAGTACAGAACTGCTCGCCAGAGCCGATGGCCGAGAAGCACGCCCCACCCGCCGGGCACTGCTTGCTGTCCTGGCAGGGGCTGCAGAGCTGACGGCTCACGGCGATATAGCAATTGCCCGTTTCCGCGTTGCAGGTGTGGCCCGACGGACAGTCGACCTCTTCCTTGCAACCGGTCAACGGCCGGCAGATGCGCCCGTAGCGACCTGCCGCCTGACACAGAAAACGCTCGGGGCATTGATCGTCAGACGTGCACACGTCGGTGCAGAAGCCCGTCTGATCGTCCAACGCCACGCAGAGACCGGACGCGCACGTCGACTCGCCCGGAGTGCAAGCAACGCCCAACGCGAGCGGCCGCGGCCCCGAAGGACCGCAAGCCACGAGCAGCGTGCTGAGAACCCACAACGTTCGCACACGCATCACGATGGACGCTCCCCGCGTTCGCAAAGCGACTTACTTCTTGCCGCCGGACTTGGCCGCCTTGTGCGCCGCGCGCTGCGCGACCTTGATCGACGGCTTCACCGTGACCAGACCGTCGTTCGAGCCGGCCACGCCGCCCTTCACGAGGATCAGGTTCTTCTCGGGGTAGAGCGCGACGACTTCGAGGTTCTGCGTGGTGACCTGCTCCACGCCGTAGTGACCCGGGAGCTTCTTGTTCGGGTACACGCGGCCGGGCGTCTTGCGCTGACCGATGGCGCCGGGGTGCTTGCGGTATTCGTGCGTACCGTGCGTCTGACCGAAGCCGCGGAAGTTCCAGCGCTTGACGACGCCCTGGTAGCCACGGCCCTTCGTGATGCCGGTGACGTCGACGAGCTCGCCCTTCTTGAAGAGCGTGTCGATCTTGACGGCTTCGCCGACCGTGTACGTCTCGAGCTCCGAGGCCTCGACGCGGAACTCGCGAACGATGCGCTTGGCCTTCGCGCCGGCCTTCTTGAACGAGCCCGCCTGCGCCTTGGTGAGGTGCTTTTCCTTCGCGTCGACGAGGCCGAGGACGACCGCCGTGTACTGGTCCTTGTCCTGCGTGCGCTTGCCGACGACTTCGAGCGACGAGTAGTCGATGACCGTCACGGGAACGACGTTGCCGTCCTCGTTGAAGATCTGCGTCATTCCGACCTTCTTGCCGATGATGCCCTTCATGGTGCTTCTCCTTCTCTCGGACGTGGCACGGTGGCCATTGGTCCGGGGCGGTACCGCCGCCGCGGTTGAACCTTTCAAGAGCGAAAGGGAGGCGCGCACCTAGCAGCACACCCACCTGCACGCAAGGCGGCTGGCACGGTACAAGACGCGCGTGCCGGCGGAGCTCACCAGAAACCTGCAGGGACGCCTTCTCGTCAACTGTCGCGTCGAAGCGGTTCCTACCGCAGCGGAGGTCGAAAGCGGCGGCGCGCGGCTGCTCAACGTCGCCGGTGACGATCTGCTGGGGCTGGGGAGCGACACGCGCGTTCGCACCGCGGCGGTCACCGCCATCAAGGAGCACGGCCTCAGTCAGCTCGGTGGCGGGAAGGTGCAGGCAGCGCTCGAGGCGCGTGCGGCCAACCTCCTGGGCGCCGAGGCGGCCCTCGTGATCGATCACGAATCGGCCCTGCTCGACCTGCTCCCCACGTGGCGGCTGCTGACCTGCGCGCGCAGCCGGCGAACGCTCGCTGACGCGCCGCAGGTCGCCTCACCCGAAGAAGCAGACCAGGCGCTCGCGACGCCCGGCGTGCTCGGAATGGTGCTCGAAGCGCTGCACCCGCTCGAAGGTGATCTCACCGTGGTGCCCCGCTACGCCGAGGTCTGCCAGCGGCATCACGCGCACCTCATTCTCATCGACGATGCGCTTGGCGTGCTGGGCCCCAACGGCGGCGGCGCGGCCGAACACCTGTCGCTTCAAGAGCAGACGACGCTGCGCCTGGTTCCGCTGGGCGGCGCGATTCCCGGCGCCGGAGCGTTGGTTCTCGGGAGCGAACAGCTCGTGGAGACGTTTCGAGGCGTGCGCCCCGCTCCTCCCACCGCCTCGCTCGCGGCGACGGCGAAGGCGCTCGACATCTCGGTCGCCGAACCGGCGCGTCGTGCGCGGCTGTTCGACGTGACCCAGAAGCTGCTGGCCGGGCTCCGTGCGCGCGGGTTCGATACCGGGCCCTGCGTCACGCCGTGGGTCCCCGCGTGGATCGGTGACGAAGCGCTCTGTCTGAAGTGGATGTCGTCGCTCGCCGAGCTCGGGGTGGCCTGTCGCGGGTGGCTCGCCGGCCCGCGCTCGCGGCTGCTGCTGACGCCCACCGCGACGCTCACCGACAGCCAGCTCAACCAGCTGCTCGACGTGTTCGACCGACTGTCGAGAAAACTCACCCTGCCGGTCGCCGCCTCGACGGTGCGCGAGGTGCCCACGCTAGCGCGCCCCGGCAGCTACGCCATGGGCAGCACGGCCGCGCTGCATTGGACGACCGTTGAGCCGCGAGAGCGCCGGCCGCTCGAAGTCTCGACGCCGGCGGAGCCCGTGCAGAGCCCCGAAGCGGAGAACCTGTCGCTCGCTGACCGGGTGTACGACGCCGTGGAAACCGTGACCTGGAGAGCCACCAGCGTCTACGGCGCGCAGCTGCGGCGAAGTGCCGACGCGCTGCGCGCCCTGCTCGACAAACGCCGTCGTTAGTTCTTCTTGGCCGACGTCTCGGCGTTCTGCTTCTCGAGCGATTCCTGCTTCTTCTTGAGCGCGCTGATGAGGCCGTCGAAGCCGTTCTTCGCCATCTGCTTCTTGAACTGGTCCTTGTAGGTCTCGACGAGCGACACCTCGTCGGTCACCACGTCGAAGATGCGCCAGTCGGCCTTCGCGTCGCGGCGGTACAGCTTGTAGTTCACCGAGAACTTGTCGCTCTTTACCGCCAGCGTGGTCTTCACCTCGGCGTCGTTGCCTTCGATCTTCTCTTCGCCGTAGGTGACGTTGGCCGCGCCGCCGCGATCGTCCTTGATCGCCTTCTGCGCGTAGCTCGCACGGAGCAGGCCCTTCATCGTCGCCCCCAGTTGGTCCTGTTGCTGGCGCGACAGCTTCGACCACTCGGCGCCCATGGCGCGCTTCGAGAGTTCCACGAAGTCGATGAACTCGTCGGCCCGCGCCGAGAGCTTCTCGGTCGACGCGTCAGACGACTTCAGAATCGTCTGAACCTCGGTGTCGAGCTTCTGCACGAGCTCCTTGGGGCCGGGTGAAGCGGCGAGCGCGAGGGCAGCGACGGCAGCGGTCAGCATGGAAGTACTCCCTTTCGAAATGAGGTGCGGAGGCAGAGGTATGTACGGTGAGGCAGTGCGTCAATTCACCGATTCTTGAGCGGTGACGGCATACCCGGAATGGTGGGGACTTTGCTCAGCAGCAACGGTTGCGCGATCGCCTTGACGTTGTACGGAACGATCGGCACGTCGATGCCCTTGAGCAGCACGGCCTCGCTCGTTTCCTGCACTACACCCGGGCCCGCGCGCATGAGCGTGTCGCTGGTGACGAGCACCTGCCCGGTCTGCGCGATGCCGCACAATCGCGCGGCGAGATTCACGGTCGAGCCGATGGCCGTGTAATCGAGGCGTCGCGCCGCACCGATGGCGCCGACCACCGCGGGCCCGGTGTTGATGCCGACGCCCATTTCGAGCGGCACGCCGTTGACGCGGATCTTCTGGGCGCGCTCCACCATCTCGAGCGCCGCGGTGATCGCCTTTCGCGCGTCATCTTCACGAACCTGCACGGCGCCCCACACGGCCATCACGCAGTCGCCGATGAACTTGTCGACCACGCCGCCGTTCTTCTCGACCGCGTCGACGGCCTCGCCGAAGAACGCGTTCAGGAACCGCACGACCTCCTCAGGCGGCATGTGCGAGCTCATGGTGGTGAAGCCGCGAATGTCGGCGAACAGCACCGTCACCTCGGCGTTCTGACCGGCCATGTTCAGCTTCATGCGGCCCGAGAGCACTTCTTCGACCGCCGCCTGCGAGAGGAAGCGTGAGAGGGCCGCGCGGGTTTCGACTTCCTTCTGCACCTGCGCGACGAGCGCCGCGTTGTCGAGGAGGATCGAGGCTTGCGCAGCGATGGCGTCGAGCAACGGCAGGTCGTCGTCGGTGAAGGCCGCGCTCATCGACACCGACTCGACGTAGAGAATCCCGATGGTCCCCGTGCGCGTGCGGAGCGGCACCGCCATCACGCTCTTGATGCCGCGGATCATCACCGACTTGCTGCGGTCGAAGCGCTCGTCCATCAGCGCGTTGTGGGTGATGAGGCCGCCGCTCGAGATGAGCGCCTGATCGATGATCGTGCGCGGCACTTCGACGACGTGATCGCCGTGCTTCGACTTCGACGCGTAGCGGCCGCTGGTCAACCACACCGCGGCGCCGTCGGCGTTGAGCAGCTCGAAGACGACCGAGAGGATTCTGTCGACCATCGCCTCGACGCTTCGTTCGAGCGACACGCGACGGTGGAACTCCTGCGCGATGCGGTAGCGCGCGTTCTCTCGGCGCAACGTGGCGATGGTGAGCGCCTCGAGGTTCACCATCACCGTCTTGCCTTCGGTGCGCTGCTCTTCCGGCGGCGGCTCTTCGGTCACGCCGGTGATCTCGGGCGCGACGCGAATGCTGGTGCGCTCGACGGGCTCGTCGTCTTCGGGGTCGTTGAGCCCCGGCTGCGTGGTCGACGACGTGAACCCGGGGCCGGCACCATTCGCAGTGACGTCGGCGAACGCGTCGTCACGCCGGTAGAACGCGCGACGAATCAACGCCGCCACCGCACCGTTGGTCGCGACGTACACGGCAACGGTTCGCGCACCGACGATCTGTCGCAGCTCGGGTTCGAGCGTCGACGACAGCGGAACCGACGCGACGACGCTGACCTCCTGCTTCTGCGCGTCCCAATGCACGGGACACATGCGAAGCCGCTCCGCGCTGCGAACCCCCACGCGTTCGAGCAGATCTTCGTCGAGGCGAATCGTGCGCAGCTTCTCGGCCTTCACGAAGCGCGTCGAATAGAGCTCGGCGAAGATTCGGAGAAAGTCACCTTCCTTCAGCAGGTTCAGCCGCAACAACGCGTCAGACAGGGTGCCGCCGCGTTCACGAACGTAGGCGCGAGCCTTTTCGAGGCCCGCGGTGTCAATGACGCCGCTCGCCCGGAGCGGGTTGACGATGACGGATTCAGGTTCCGGGGAGACCGTCATGAGCGCGCGGAGTCTAGCCACGGCTCCCTTCAAAGGTCAGCGAGAGACTCGATCGATGTGCAATCTGACCGACTGCGATGAAACCCGAGTGCTCAGCTGGTTTGGAACCCGCCAGAACTGGCCACCGCTCTGCAGCGCGATGAGCTCGTAATCGCCCGCGGGAGGCGCGCCGAACGGCGAGGTCGCGGTGCCCCCGTCGGCTGAGACGCCCTGCGCGATGGCCTGCGGAACCATGACCACCTGCAGTCGCCTGGTGGTGACGGTGGTGCCGAGCCGCCCCTCCAACGTGCGCAGAAACGGCGAGGGGTCGAACACGAGCGGGACGATCACCGTGGTGCCCCGCTCCACCTGACCGGGCCGCGGGAGCCAGCGCAGGAACAGCTGCAGCGACAGGTCGATCGTTCCATCGCCGTCGCGATCGTCGGGCCGGCCGTCACCGTCTTCGTCGACGAGCCCGAACGTGAACCCGACGCGCTGCGCGTCGAACACACCGACGTCGTCGGCGAGCAACGTCAGCGGCGTGATGGCGTCGAGCGCGGGGTCGAGCACCACGTCGAGATCGCTTTCACCCTCGAAGGAGAACGCCGGGGGATCGACGTGAACGACCTGCGAAAAAGCGACCTCGACTACGGCGCCGCGACCCGGTTGTGCTTGCACTGCCACGCCAGGCGAGACGCGGTCACCAGACGTCGGCTGCGCGAGCACGTCGGCCGTGGCGTCGAAGTTCGCGTCGACGTCGAGAACGCCGTAGAGCCGATACGCATTGGGCTTCACGTTCGCGAACACGAAGCGCGGATCGTTCGCGAGCCGCGACGCGCTCACCGAAGTCACCGCGACGGGTTCGGCCGGAATTCCCGGAGGCCCTTCACCGGGCCGATACAAGAACAACCAGGCATCACCACCGGCCGTGCTCTCGACGTGGCCCGTGACCGGCCCCGTGCGCTCGAGCGCCGGGCTTTCCGACGGCTCGGTGCACGCGACGAAGAGCAGCGCGATGGCGACGAACTTCTTCACGCGTCGTGAGTGACGGCTTCGACGTTGTTGTCGTCGGGGTCGAGCACGAAGGCGCCGAAGTACGTCGGGTGGTACTGCTCGCGCGGGCCCGGTTCACCGTTGTCGCGGCCACCGGCGGCGAGCGCGGCGTCGAAGAACTTCTTCACCGACTCACGCGACGGAGCCTGGAACGCGATGTGGCGCGGCGACGCGGCTTCCTTCACTTCGATGAGCCAGAGCGTGGGCCTCTTCGGCGGGCCGTACGCGCACATGCGGCGGTTGGGAAACTCACCGTCCCACGTGGCGACCATCTCCATCGCGCGGCCGTAGCCGAGCGGCGCGAGCGACTGATCGTAGAACTTCTGCGCGGCCTCGAACTTCGTCGTGTAGGTGCTGACGTGATCGATCATGGCCGCGTCTTCACTTCACGTAGCTCAATGAGTCCAGCACTCGCTTGAGCATGGGCCCGAAGCGGCCACCGGCCGAGGTCTTCGCGGTCCACGTCAGCACCCACTTCGTCTTGCCGTTGCAGCCCACGACCGTGGTGGTGGTCACCTTGTTGGCGTCGGCTTTCTGATCGCCCACGAAGTCGTTGGTGATCTTCCGCGACGCGGGTTGGGCGGCGACGTTGATGGCCTGAAAGCCCTCCGTGCCGAGTGCTTCGACGAGCTGCTTCACGCAGGCCTGGGCGGGGCGAATCGGGTCGACGGGGAACACCGAGATCGCCATCGACGCGCCAGATTCGGGCTCCAGCCACTCGAGTGAATTGATGTCGGGCTGCGCGCGCTGCCAGCCGGCCGGACCCTTGAAGTTCAGCTTGTTGATCGAGAACGAGGCGAGTGAATCGACGCCTCCGAGCGAGAGCGACAGAGCCAGCGTGAGCGCGATCATGATGTGGGTATACCGCCTCCAGCCGCCGCGTGCGGCATCGTGTCGCAGGGGTCCCGCCGGAGCGTCGAGGTACACCTTCCGTCGTGGTTCGCGTCGCCGTCGTCACTTCGATGTTGTTCGCGTCGGTCGCGCTCGCGTGCCCCACGTGCACCTGCGCGAACCCGGCGTTGACCACCATCGGCGCCGACCGCCCGTTCGACAACCGCATTCGCCTCTCGTCGACGTTCCGCGCGTGGGAACAGCGTGAAGGTACGCAGCAGTACGACGCCTCGGTGCTGCGCGAGCTGCGCATGGATCTGACCGGCACCTGGAGCCCGACCGCGCGGTGGACCTTCCTCGTCAATCTGCCGCTGCAGCTTCGGGAGCGCACCGACGTGTCGCTGGCGCGGGAGCGTGGCTTCGGCACCGGAGAGATCGACCTCTCGACGCGCGTGCTGCTGGTCGGTGTCGAGGGGTTTCGACCGCGGCACCTGATCAGCGCCGTCGCCGGTGTTCGCCTGCCGACGGCGCCGACGCTTCACGACGCGAGTGGAGCGGTGCTCAACGTCGACGCGCAGCTGGGGCCCGGTTCGTTCGTGCCGTCGGTGGGCATGTTCTGGAGCGCGTTCATCGGCGATCAGTGGTCGACGTTCGTTTCACTGCTCGGCGACGTGCCCATCGAAGGGCGCTACGGCCTGCGCATCGGCCCGGGCCTGCAGGCGCTGGGCGCCGGTCAATTTCAGCCGTGGAAGTGGCTCGGCTTCCGCGCGGGGGTCGACGCCCGCTACGAGTTCCCCTCGTACCTGCGGGGCGTCGAACAGACGCACCTGTCGGGCCTGCTGCTGCAACCGCTGGTCGACGTGATCGTCTCGCCACACAACCGCGTGCTCATCGTCGGTGGCGTGCGCGTTCCCGTGCTCAGCACCAGGCCCGGGCCGGTGACGAACTCGCCCACCGTTCTGCTCTCCGTGGTGGTCGACGTATGAAGAAGCTCGCGCTGCTGCTTCTTCTGGCGTCGTGCGCCGAGCGCATTCCCGGCCTCGAGGTGCACGCGTCGCTTCGCGCCACGCAGCCGGTTCTGCTCGACGTGGCCACCGTCGCAATAGAAGAGGTACAGCTCAACCCGTGTGTGCAACAGGCGTGGTGGTCGCCGATTTCCACCGCGTACGCACACGGTGTTGAAGTTCACGACGATCCCCGACTCGCGCATGCACCGATGACGGTGGATCTCACGAGGGCCGATTCACAGCCGCTGGCGAAGTTCACGCCGTCTCCGGGCGAGATCTGCGGCGTGCGCATCGGCTTCCGGCCGAGCACCGCGGACGCGAAGTGGTTCGGCACCACCGTGTTTCTCGAGGGCACCGGCTTCCGCCAGCTCGCCACCGAAGCGCGCGACGTGACGCTGGAGATCGAACCGTCGTTCCCGAACTTCTCGCTGGAACTCGAAGCCACTCCACCGCCCGCGGGCACCGACGCCGCGAGCACCTTCGAGCAGTTCGTCTCAACCCTCACCGTGAAGGTCGTCCGATGAAACGAGTCGCCTTGTCGTCTGCGTTGTTCCTCGCTGCGTGTGGTGGCGGCACCGAGATGCCGCCGCCGGAACACACGCACGACGCCGTCACCGAGCTGCGCTTCGCCGCGAAGGTGGGCGCGCAGAACTTCGCGTGTGGAAGCACGTACACGCTCGGCACCACTGCCACGCAGTACAAGCCGCGCGACCTGCGCTTCTACGTCTCGAACGTGGCGTTGATCGACGAAGACGGCGCCGAGGTGCCGTTCAAGCTCACCGCGAACGACTTCCAGGGCGAAGACGTGGGCCTGCTCGACTTCGAAGACGCGAGCGGCGAGTGCGCCAACGGGACCGCGGCGCTCAATACGAAGCTCGTCGGCAGCGCGCCCGGCGGCCACTACAAGTCGGTGGTGTTCACGCTCGGGCTGCCCTTCGCGCTGAACCACAAAGACGCGACGGCCGCCGCGAAGCCGCTCGACTCCAGCGCGATGTTCTGGAGCTGGGCCATGGGCTACAAATTTCTCAAGCTCGAAGGCGTGACCACCGGGCTCCCCAGCGGCCACAACGTTCACATCGGCAGCACGGGCTGCATGGCCGGCAGCGACCCCAACTCGATCACCGGCTGCTCCGCCGAGAATCGCGCGCGCATCACGTTGAGTGACTACGCACCGACGACGAGCACCATCGTGTTCGACGTCGAAAAGCTCCTCGCGGGCAGCGACCTCGACGTGAATCAGGCGGGAGCGCCGGGCTGCATGTCGGGCGCGACCGACACCGACTGCCCGCCGATCTTCGAGCGCATCGGGCTGCCCTTCGGGAGCGCGGCGGCGACCACACAGACGACCTTCTCGATCACCAACTGATCATGCGCGCTGCCCTGCTCTGCCTCGGGCTCGTCGCGTGTGCGCCGGCGCCGACCACGACGAAATGGGAGTGGTCGTTGCCGAAGGGCTTCCCCGAGCCCGCGGTGCCCGCCGACAACCCCATGACCGTCGAGTGCGTGGAGCTGGGCCGCGCGTTGTTCTTCGACACCAGGCTCTCGCAGAACGAGACGCAGTCGTGCGCGAGCTGCCACGAACCGGCGCGCGCGTTCACCGACGCGCGCGTGCACGCGGTAGGGAGCACGGGCGTGTCGCATCGCCGCAATTCGCAGGGCCTCGCCAACGTGGCCTGGGCGTCGAGCCTGACCTGGGCCAATCCGCTCCTGGGGACGCTCGAAGCGCAGGCCCTGGTGCCGCTGTTCGGTGAGACGCCCGTCGAGCTCGGGTGGGCCGGCCGTGAAGACGAACTGCTCTCGAGGCTCGAGGCACACCGCGAGGCCTTCGAGAAGACGTACCCGGCGCACGGCGTCTCGCTCTTCGCTTTGACCCGCGCGCTGTCGTGTTTCGAGCGCACGCTCATCAGCGGCAACGCGCCATACGACCGCGGCGAGCTGGGCGACGACGCGAAGGCCGGCCTCGAGCTCTTCAACAGCGAACGCCTCGAGTGCTACCACTGCCACACCGGCTTCACGTTCTCCGACTCGGTGTCGCACGCACAGTCGGGCCCACCGCAGCGCCCGTTTCACAACACTGGCCTCTATGACGTCGACGGCCAGGGCAGCTACCCGGCGACCGACACGGGCCTCTTCGAAGAGAGCGGCCGCGCTGGCGACATGGGCCGCTTCCGTGCGCCGACGCTGCGCAACCTCGCCTACACCGCGCCCTACATGCACGACGGCAGCATCGCGACGCTCGAAGACGTGATCGACGCGTACGCGGCGGGTGGCTCCGCGAAAGCGGTCAGCGGTCACGCCAGCCCGCTGCAGAGCGATCTCGTGCGCGGCTTCGAGCTGACGGCCGACGAGCGCCGGCAGCTGCTCGCGTTCCTCCATTCCCTCGATGACGAGTGGTTCGTCGTAAAGTCGTGGGCGCCGTGACGCTCGCTACGCAGAACCTGGTGTGGATTCGCCGCGTGCGGTGGCTCACGTGGGGCGCGTTGACGCTGCTGCTGTCGTGGATCTCGCTGGGCCTCGGCATTTCTCTGGAAACGACCTGGCTCGGCGCGCTGCTGGCGTTCGGGTTTGGAAGCAACGCCGCGCTCTTCGCCGTCAAAGCGCCGACCGAAGGCACGCTGCTGTCGGTGATGCTGCTCGACGTGGTGTTGCAGACCGGCGTGTTCTTCTTTTCCGGCGGTCCGTTCAACCCGTTCACCACGTTGTTCCTGGTGAACATCGCGCTGGGCACGTTGATGTTGTCGCGGCGCCGGCAGTGGGTGCAGCTCGTCGCGTGTCTGGTCGGGTTTTCGTCGCTCTTCGTGCTCGAGAAGCTGGCGCCAGAAGGTCTCGGCCTTCCCAACCACGCGCAGCTGATGCGGCTGCATCTGGCGGGCATGTTGATCGCGTTCATCGTGGCGGCAGCGTTCATCGTGGCGTTCATGGAACGCCTGCTCTCGGCGATTCGTCGTCGTGACGCCGAGCTGGAGACGGCGCGCCAGTCGGCGGCGCGAAACGAGAAGCTTGCGGCGCTCACCACCTTGACCGCAGGAGCCGCGCACGAGCTCGGCACGCCCCTGGGGACCATCGCCGTGGCGTCGACGGAGCTGCTGCGCGCGCTCAACGCCCTCGAGGTGCCCGAGGACGTTCGTGACGACGCCAGGCTGGTGCGCGCCCAGGTGGTGCGGTGTCGCGAGATTCTCTCGCGCATGTCGTCACGCAGCGGCGAAGTGGCCGGCGAAGGCTTCACGCGCGTTCCCGTCGACGAATGGATGCAGGCGGCGATCGCCGAGCTGCCGGCGGGTGCGAAGGTCGCGGTGCCGTCGCTGAGCGGCCTGGCGATCGTCGGGCCGCGGGTGGCGATGACGCAGGCGTTGGCGAACCTGTTGCGCAACGCGCTCCACGCGTCGGAAACGGTGGGCCTCGAGGCGCGCGCACACCAGTCGCGGCTCATCGTCGAAGTGCCCGACGAGGGCCCCGCGCTGTCGCCCGAAGTGCTCGCGCGGCTGGGCGAGCCGTTCTTCACCACGCGCCCCGTCGGCCAGGGCCTGGGCCTCGGCGTCTTCCTCGCGCGCACGCTCGCAGATCAACTCGGCGGTTCACTCAGCTACGCGCGGGGTGAGGTTCGCGGCACCGTCGCGCGGTTGGAGCTGCCGCTCGCATGAGCACCGCGCCCACCCTGCTGATCGTCGACGACGACGAGGCCTTCCGGTCGCGCCTGGGTCGCGCGATGTCTCAACGCGGCTTCGTGGTCACCCTGGCGGCGTCGACCGAAGAAGCGCTCACGCTCGCGCAGGAAGCCCCGGAGTTCGCGGTCGTCGATCTGCGCATGCCCGGCAAATCGGGCCTCGAGCTGCTCGCCGCCTTGAAGACGCAGGACCCGAACACCCGCGTGGTGATGCTCACCGGCTACGGCAGCATCACCACCGCGGTCGAAGCCACGAAGCGCGGTGCGGCCGTGTATCTGACCAAGCCGGTCGACGCCGACGAGGTGCTCGGCGCGCTCACGGGTGAAACCAAGCCGGTCGAGGCTGATGCCGAAACGCCGACGCTCGCGCGCGCCGAGTGGGAGTACATCAACCGCGTGCTCCACGACTGCGGCGACAACGTCTCGGAGGCTGCCCGAAGGTTGGGGATTCACCGGCGATCGCTCCAGCGCAAGCTGCAGAAGTACCCGCCACCCCGCTAAGCAGGTCGAATGCTCGTCGCAGCGCTGGTCACGTCACTCGTTCTCGGCGCCGACGACTGGGAGACCGTCGTCAAAGGCCCCATCGTGGTGAAGAACCGCGCGATCGCAGGAACGTCGGTGAAGGAGGTCTGGGCCGAAGGCGAAATGAACGCGCCCGCGCGGCAGGTGGAGGACGTGCTCACCGACATCGCCAGCCTCACGTCGTTCATGCCGTTCATGAAGGACGCGCACGTGATCGGCGAGCCCAACGACGACGGAAGTCTCAACGTCTACACGCTCATCGACCTGCCGCTCGTCGGGAAGCGCGACTATCTCCAGAAGCTCTCGTTTCCCTCGCGCCTCGAGCGCGACGGTCACTTCCGCGCCGAGTGGCTGCCGCAGCCGGAGTTCGCGCCGAAAGTGGAAGGGGTCATTCGCATCACCAACAACGCCGGCCATTGGCTGGTGACGCCGCTCGATGAAGGCAAGCGCTGCCGCGTCGAGTACCAGTTCACCGTCGACCCCGGCGGCGTGATTCCCGCGTTCATCGCCAACATCGGAAATCAGAAGGGCGTCGCCGACACCTACGCCGCGGTACAGAAGGAAGCCAATCGCCGCGCGGCGCTCAGCGCTGAGCGAGGCGCATCGAAGAGCCCGGCTGCAGCCGCACCGGACGCAGGTGCCCCGCTTCCCACGCCATGAAGCGGTAGCGCGCCGAGTCGATGGGCTCCTTGAAGACGAAGCGAACGCGCGTGACGTCGGTGCCGCGGCGAACCGACGGGTCCCGCGACAGCTCTTCGATGGTCGCGGTGAAGTTCGGGAGCTCGACGCTCTGACCCACGGTGAACTCGTTGTCGGTCATGTAGAGCTGCTCGAAGATCGTCGGGAAGAACGTCGACCCCGCAGGTGACAGGGTGATGGTGCGGTCGTCGACCACGCGCAGGTCCACCTCGCCGAGCAGGAACGACAGCGGCGTGTAGTGGATCTTCATCTTCGAGAAGGCGCGGTCGATCTTCGCCACGTACTCGCCGCGATCGCTCGAGAGCTGCGCGTGTACGTCGATGCCCGTGGGTTCGACCTGCGAGAGCCACAGCCCCGCCAGCGCCGAGGTCTCACGTTGATTCCAGTTCAGGAAGAACACTTCGGTGCCGCTGTCGGGCAAGCGGTCGTAGTCGATCGACGCGCGCAGGTCGCTGCGCAGCGCCTCGTAGCTCGTGTCGAAGCCGCGCATGATGTGGAAGGTCACCTGCATCACGATCGGCGCCACGATGAAGTGCAGGAGCACCAGGACGGCGAACGCGAGCCGCGGCGCGAGCGCGGCCCGCCTTTCCCACAGCACCGCCAGCACGCGGGTGACGATGAACGCGAACCCCACCGACGCCATGTAGACGAGGCGCGCGTCGGGGAAGGTCGTCGTCAGCTGCAGCAGGAACAACCCGACCCACACCGCGAAGAACTGCACCGCGCGCTCACGACGCAACAGCACGAACGCGAGCACCACGAAGCCGAACGTCGCGCCGATCGCGACCAGCGACGGAATCGGAGCGTCGGTCAGCGGCGCCTGACCGAGCATCAGCATGTGCACGCCGGTCGCCAGGGTGGCGAGGTGGAAGGTGAACGCGCGCGGCGCCGCCTCCAGCCAACGCACCGGGTGATGCGCGGGGTTGATGTAGACCATCGAGTCGGCGCCGTGACCCGACAGGAAGTACGCGGCCAGATAGCCCGCGGTGATGAGCCCGAGCGCGAGCAGCTCGCGTCGCCACGGCCTCAGGCGACGCCACAGCGGCCCGCTCTTGGTGCCCGGCGAGGGGAACACCAGGGCGTGCGTGGCGATCATCACCGGCAGGAGCACGCCAGACTCCTTCGACAGCAGCGCCGCGAGGTAGGCGCCGAACAGCAGGACGAGCTCACGCGCGCGTCGCGTTTCGCGCCACCGCAACCACCCCAGGAACGCGCCGAGCATGAACACCGAGGCGATCAGATCGTTGCGATTGGCGGCCCACTGCACGTTCACCGCGTGCGAGCCGTTGAGCGCGAAGATCGCCACCGCCACGAGAATGAGCCGCGAGTTCTCGGGGAAGAACCGCGCGAGCACACGGGAGACCAGCCACGTCGACGCCACGTACCAGGCGATGCTCATCACGTGCACCGCGACCGGCGCGTACGAGAACAGCGCGAAGTCGACGGCGTGAATCAGCGACGGAATCGGCCGGAAGAAGTCGATGCGAACGTCGTTGCTGGCCCACCACGGCAACACGCCCCAGTTGCGAAACAGCGCCACCTCGGCCGGTGACTTCATGAAGCTGAAGATGTTCAGCGTGCGCGCGAACGCTTCGGGGAACTCGCGAAAGATCAGCTCGTGAAGAATGTCGTCGGCGAAGGTGCCGGCGAGCATGGCGGGTGCACAGAGCAGCGTGGCGAAGCCGATGGTGACCGCAGTCGCCCAGCGGACCGCAGCGCCCTTTTCTTCGATCGACGGTTTGACGGCGCCGTGCCGCCACCCCAACGCTCGTACGTGTTCTTCGACCGTGCGTGCAGCCATCGCTTCCGCGTGCTCCTAGTTCAACGCCCCCTCGTCGCGAATCTCAAATTCAGCCGAGCAGTAATGACCGCGATTCGCGGGATCCACCTGGACTTCATTCGCGCCCGCCTCCGCCGGTTTGCCGGGTGTCGCTTGCGAGCCCCTCGAGCCGCTTTACGCATGGGGGCATGAATACCGCGCTCTCCTCCACGGCCGTCTCGACACACCGAATGGCCAATTTCGTGAAAACCGCCGCGCTCCTGGCCGCCATGAGCGCTTTGGTGCTCTTCGTCGGCCAGACGATCGGCGGCACGAGCGGTCTGTTGTGGGCCGGGGTCGCAGTGGCGGTGATGAACTTCGGCTCGTTCTGGTTCAGTGACTCCCTGGCGCTGATGATGAACAGGGCACGCCCGCTGCCTCGCGGTGAACTGCCGTGGCTCGACGCGATGGCCGACGACCTCGCGCGCGCAGCAAGGCTGCCGAAGGCGCCGCGGCTCTACGTGATCGACACGCCCACCCCCAACGCGTTCGCCACCGGGCGAAGCCCCGACAAGGCTGCCGTCGCGGTCACCACGGGGCTCCTGCAGCTGATGAATCGACGCGAGCTGGCTGGCGTGCTGGCCCACGAGCTGTCTCACGTGAAGCATCGCGACACGTTGATCATGACCGTCGCCGCGACCCTGGCTGGAGTGATCTCGCACGTGGCACAGATGGCCTTCTGGTTCGGCGGTTCGTTCCTGCGGCACGACGATGACGACGAGGGTTCGAACCCGCTGGTCGCGCTGGGGTTGCTGATCGTCGCGCCCATCACCGCCACGTTGATTCAGCTCGCCATCAGTCGGTCACGAGAGTTCGACGCCGACGCGGCGGCAGCCGAGCTCACCGGCGACCCCGAGGGCCTCGCGTCTGCGCTGGCCCGCCTCGAACAGGGCAACCGCATGCTGCCGCTCGAGCACAGCCCGGCGACGGCGCACCTCTTCATCGTGAACCCGCTCTCGGGGCGCGGCGTCATGAACCTCTTCGCCACGCACCCGCCCGTGGCACAGCGAATCGAGCGGCTTCGCTTGATGCGTTGAGCTCCAACTTGAGCGAATGATCGGGCCTTCGGTTCCACGCAACTGAAAGCCCGCCGATGAACCTTCGAGCCGTCGTCGCAGTGTCTGCCGTGGTCTTCGCCGCCGCGTGCGGCACGCGCCCCACGTGTGATGCGAAGACCTGCGCCACCGGCTGCTGTGACCCCGGCGGCACGTGTCAGGCGCCGACCAACCTCGCCTGTGGCGTCAACGGTGCGACGTGCGCGCAGTGTCAGGCCGGTTCGAGCTGTGTGCTTGGCGTGTGCAGCGGAGCCAGCGGCGGCGGCGCGGGCGCGACGGGCGGCGGCAGCGGAACCGGAGGTGGCGCGGCGACCGGTGGTGGAAGCGCGACGGGCGGTGGTTCAGCCGCGACCGGCGGCCGCGCGGCGGCGGGTGGCGGCTCTGCGAGCGGCGGTGGAAGCGCCACTGGCGGTGGTTCAGCCGTGACGGGCGGCGGCTCAGGGGTGACCTTCGACGGAGGCACGGCACCCGTGGTTCCGCTCAGCTTCGGCAGTTGCTCGAACTTCTCGGCCTGCCTCACCGTGCTGCCGATGAACGGCCCCATCACCTACGTCGGCGGGTGCATCGATTCGACCGAACAGGCCCGCTACACCGCGTTCTTCGATCGCAACTGCGGCCCGGGCAGCACCTTCCTGGGCAACTGGACCGGCTCGATGCAGGGCACGGCCGACTTCGCCGCCAACACCGTGCGTCGCAACGTGTCGATGACCCTCGGCTTCGCGGCGTTCATCAACGGCCCCAATTGCGGCTCGGTGACCGGTTGCGCCGCCGTCGAGCAGTCCGTGACGCAGAACTTCGGCTTCACCGGCTCGTGCAACAGCAACGGCGCGCAGTGCACGTGCAACCTGTCTCGCTCCGTCACCCAGCAGACGACGGACCCCATGGTGGTCAGCCAGACCCACATCGAGCTGCCGGCGTCCGGGCGTGTGTTCGACACCTGCGGCAGCAGCGGCGCGGTCCGTTACCGCGAGCGCGACCCCGTTGACCCACTCCAGGTCCCGGAGATCGGCATCTTCACGCTGACGCCGTACCCCTGACCCTCGAGGCGGGGTCTGCTTCCCCGGGGCGCGGCCACCCTGTATAGGGCGCCGCGGTAGTTGAACCCTCGACGGAGAAAAACCTCGTGATCATTGCACTCGTTCTGATCGGCGTCGCTCTCGCCATCAGCCTCGCTTTCAACCTCGGCCTCATCGGCGGTCAGAAGACCGCTCAGCAGGCTTCTTCGAACAGCAACGCGCCCGCGGCCCGGGAGTCCCGCTCGAGCGGTGACGAAGCCCGCAAGCTCGAAGGCGAGTTGGACAAGAAGAAGAAGGAACTCGAAGAGGTCAAGAAGGCCCAGGCCGAGCTGAAGGAAGAACTCAAGGCCGCCAAGAAGAAGCTGTTCGAGCACAAGGAAGCCGGCAAGGAAGGCGATGACCTCGCGAAGGCGCGCGCCGAAGTCGAGCGTGCCGCCTCGATTCAGCTCGATGCCACGCGCGCCGAGCTGGCGGCCGCGCTCGCAGACATTCAGCGGCTGAAGTCCGACGCCGACAACAAGGGCAAGAAGCGCCCGGTCGAGGCCGTCGCTGCGGCCCCGGTCGAAAAGAAGGAAGAGGCCCCGAAGCCGCAGGAGGTCATCACCCGCGTCATTCGTGAGCTCTCCGACGTCGAGAAGGAGCGCATCGCCAAGCTCGAGACCCAGTCGGCCAACGATCGCAAGAAGGCCAACGAGCTCGATCGCGAGCTGAAGTCGGTGAAGGCCAAGCTCGACCGTCACCAGCGCGACAGCAAGCGCGTGTACCAGGACGCGGAGCTGGCCCGTGACAAGTTCCGCGCCATCGAGACGCGGCTCAACCGCACGATCCTCGAGAACGATCTCCTCAAGCGCGCGATCAAGGACCTCGAGAAGAAGTCGGGCGTCGACGCCGGCCGGCTCGAGCTGACCGCCGAAGAGCTCGCGCAGAGCGACTCGGCCATCAAGACCAAGCACGCCGCTGAAGACGCGGCCGAGGCCGAAGCCCGCGCGAAGCTGGAAGCCGCGCCGGCCACGCACGCCGAAGAGACGCCCGCTCCGGCTCCGTCTGCGCCCGAGGCTGCTCCTGCGAGCACGCCGCCCGCGCAGGCCTGAACGAACCTCAGCTCGTGAAGTGACCGAGGCCCTCGCTTCCCCTTCGGAACTGAGGGCCTTCGTGTTTCACGGCGTGAGCAACGGGCGCGTCGTACGAGCACGTGCCGGCTGATGCCCTTTCGGAATCCGAGCGAAGCCTGCGAAAGAGGCGCTCGACATGAGCGGAAACGGAGAGGGCGAAGCACCGTCGTTTCCTGTGTTTCTTTCGAAGCACGACCTCACCTTGCTCGATGCAATTCCGATTCACGCCGTGACCGAGCGCGTGTGCATCTCCGACGCCTTTCCGCACCCGGTGTTGCAGCGTGATGCGCTTCGCCGGCGCATCGCACGACTGACCGAATTGAAGGCCCCGCAGATGATCATCTCGGGTGACGAAGCTGCGCTCGCCCAGGTGGCCGACGAGCCGGTGCCGGCGTTGTTGGTGTACCCGCGCGACGCGGCGCACTTCCCGGAGTGGGTCGCACTGGAGCGCAGCATTCAGGCGAAGGTCCGAGCGTTGAACGTCGACTCACCGCTGGCGCGTCACCTGCTCAGCACGCCGCAGCTGCCTTTCGATGCCGAAGACTCGGACGATCCGCTGCAGCACGCGTTGTTCTGCGCCGCTGACCTCCTCTCGCGAACGGACCGACGCGACGATCAAGACGACCTCGACACCATCTTCGCGCGGATCACAGCAACTGCTTCACGACCGCGTTGAGCGCGTCCCACGTGGTGACACCGGCATACGCCGCCGCAATTTCGCCTGAGCGCGCGAACAGAACTCGTGACGGCAATTCACGAATGCGTCCAAACGACGTCTCTCCGTTACGCAGGCGATCGTCGGCGACGATGAGCGGGCACTCGAGCTTGTAGCCAGCTGCGAACGGGTCCAGCACCGCGCGCCCCTCGAGGTCCATGCCGACGATCACGTTGGCAAAGCCCCGCTCGCCGTAGTCGCGCTGCAGCCGCTGCAACACCACGAGATCGGTCAGACACGGGAAACACCACGTGGCCACGAAGGTGACCAGCACGACCTTGCCCTCGAGCGTCCACGGCTCGTAGGGAATCGAGCCTGCGGTCTCGTGAGGGAGATCGTTGAGGAACGTGTGGAACTGCTCGGCCGGCGCCACCCGCTTCGCGCAGCCACTCGCGAGCGCTCCAAGCAGAACGCCGCGCCGGGAAATCACGCCTTGTTCTCGAGGGCTTTCTGGCAGTTCTTGCAGAGCCCGTAGAGCTCCATCTTGTGCGAGATGACCTTGAACCCGTGACGCCGCGCGACAGCTTCCTGCAGCCGCTCGATCTGATCGTTCTCGAACTCGATGATCGTCTGACAGCTGGTGCAGATCAGGTGATCGTGGTGCTCACGACCCACCGCCGCCTCATAGCGGGTCTGGCCGTCACCGAAGTTCCGCGCGTGCGCGAGGCCGCTCTCCGAGAGCAGCTTCATGGTGCGGTACACCGTCGCCACCGAGACGCGCGGGTCATCTTGACGAACACGGCCCCACACCTCTTCGACCGAGAAGTGCCCATGCATGTCGAAGAACACGTCGACGATCAGGCTGCGCTGGCGGGTCGACTTCAGCCCGTGCTCACCCATGTACCTGTCGAGCGTCTTCTCAATTTCGTCGCGCTGTTCTTGCGTCATGCTCACGGAAATCGGGCCTCCCATGCGGAGCGCTCACTACCGAGATCGCTCCCTCCGTTCAATTTCACCAGAGCCTCGTGCGCAGCGGAACGCACCGTTTCTTCAGGGTCGCCCAGCAGGGGCACCAGCGCGCGGGCCTGCGTCACGTCGCCCCGGAAGCCGGCGTTCTCGGCGGCCATGGCCCGCACCCGTGAGTCGGCATTGAGCAGCAGCGACGACGCGACCGTCGACTGGCCCGCAGCACGCGGGAACAACAGCAGCATGAAGAACAGCGCCGCGAGGAAGATCTGAATGAACGCCTTGAACGGCGAGTACCGGCGCGCCAGCACCAGCGCCAGGCGGTACACCGTGAAGCCGAGCGCGAAGGTGAGGAACAGCCACGGCGACAACTGCACGAGCCGCGGCGAGACGTTGGGCGCGCGCTGCGCGAAGAGCGCCACGCCCGCTGAAATGACGAGCAACGCGTAGAGGACGAGCGACCAGAAAGGTCGAACGCGCACTCCCACGACGCTGGGTTCATCTGGAGACTGGTCAGACACCGGCTTGGCGTTCATTGACACGTTCCGAAGACTGCTTATACGCACCGCGCAACTTCTTGGACACCCAATGATGGACTGGCAACGAAAGCGACACCCCGAAGATGTTCCCACCCCGGTCGCCGTGGCCCTGTCCGACTTCTGTCGTCGTGCGAAGTCACCAGCTTCACCCGGCCTCGTTCGAGATGCGCTCGCATTGCTCTCTGATAGCGACGACGCGCGCGTGCGCGCGTTCGCCGATTCCGAACCCACTGAAAAGCTCGGGCCGTTCGGCGTAGTGGACGTGCTTCAGGGCACCACGGCCAGCGTCGCCGCCGAGCGTCAGGCCTCGGGCTACTACGAAGAGATTCGTCGAAAGGCCGAAGAGAGCGCCGTACCCGAGCTGCTCGAGGCCAGCGAAGAGGCCGTCGCGGCGCCGGTGCCGACCGCGCCGCTGTTCAAGCCGAAAGAAGAGAAGCCGCGCAAGGCGCTCAAGCAGTCGATGAAAGAGAAGATCGCGCCGCTCAAGCGCAAGGCCGGCGAGAAGATGGAGCGCACGGTCGCGCAGCAGCCGCTGCCGGGCACGGCGTTTCTGCCCAAGCGCAACCTGCCGGCGCCGCGGGGCCGCTTCACGACCGTCGACCCCACCCGCGCCAGCTTCGAGTCGCTCTTCCGCAGCGACGGCAAGGAGACCCTCGAGGCGTTGATCGCCCAGGTCCCCCACCGCGTGGCGCTGCTGCGTACGCTCGAGCAGGGCTACGTCGGTCGCCGGGGCTCGGCGCTGTCGGTCGGCGACGTGGAAGATCTGCTCGAGGCGCACGAGCTGTTCGAGACCATCGAACAGAAGGAGCGCGACGGGGTGCTGGCCGCGGTCATCGAGAGCAAAGGAGCGCTGGGCCGCGCGGCGCACGGCTTCGGTCTCAAGCCCGACGAAATGGAGAAGCTCGCCGGGGCGCTCGGGCTGGACCGCGAGATCGAGGAGATTCGGGAGCGCTTCATCAAGGAGGCGCTGGCTCCGCAGAACCTGTCGCTGCGCCTCGAGTTGCTCTTCCGCAGCAAGTACATCGAGGACCTCGGCATCGAGCGACGTTTCGCGACGTCACTGACCAACGAGCTGAGCCGCCTCATCGAAGAAGTGAAAGAAGCAGCCACCAGCGTGCCGACGCTCGTCGACATGTTGTCCCGGCAACACGCGCTGCACGCCGAGAGCCTGCGTCGCGCGCTCGAAAAACTCGGGCTCCTCGAGCCCTGGCTCAAAGACGTGAGGTGAAGTCATGCCCATCTACGAATATCGGTGTCAGAAGTGCGGCAAGGAGCTCGAGGTGATGCACAAGGTGAGCGACCCCGCTCCTGCCATGTGCCCCGAGTGCAAGGCCGAAGGGTCGCTCGAGCGCCTGGTCTCGCGCACCTCGTTCCAGTTGAAGGGTGGCGGTTGGTACAGCGACCTGTACTCGAGCTCGAAGAAGTCTGAGTCCAGCTCGGGCTCGTCTTCGTCGTCATCTTCGTCCTCGTCGAGCGCTTCGTCGGCGCCTTCCACGAGCAGCAGCACGGGCTCCACCGGCTCGTCGTCGTCGGGGAACTCGAGCACGTGACGCGCGTCGCGCTGGCGGCGGTGACGGCTCTGGTGCTGACCGGCTGTGCGACGGCGCAGATCACCGTGCCGCCCACCGACGTCGCCGATCTCGAGCGCAACCTGCGGGGCGATTCGCGCTTCCTGCGCGTGTCGATGCACGTGACGCCGTTCTACGGAGATCAGACGCGCAAGCTGCTCACGCCCGTCGATCCCGAGCTCGTTCGCTACCTCAACGACGCGTCGGGCAAGCCGCTGAACCCGGGGCCGGTGGAAGCCACCTTCCCCGCCGGCACTCCGGTGCGCATCATGAAGGCCGAGTTCCCCTCCGGGTGGACGATGGCCGAGCGCGTGCTCTACACACCCCGGTCGCTGGTATGGGTGTACGTCGACGTCGCCGGTCGCCCCACGAACGCGCCGCCTGCGGTGCTGGTGATGCGCCCCGGCATCAAGACGGCCGACGAGTTCAACACCGAGCTCGAGCGGCTGCTCACCCGGCAGGATCCCGCGCTGCGCCTCGAAGGGTTCAGCGACGCGGTGCGCACCGCGGTGAAAGCCAAGAAAGCCGTCAAGGACATGCCTTCGGAGGCGCTCGAGATGGCCTGGGGCTACCCCGAGAACAAGCGCATCGAGATGATCGACAGCCAGCGGCACGAGACCTGGTACTGGGGCGACAAGGCGCGCGAAGCGAAGCTGGTCGACGGCCGGCTGGTCAGCTTCAGCGGGGCCAACGCCGCTTCTTCTTCTTCTTCGCCTTGAGCTCGGCGGTCCGCGCGTCACCCGGGCGCTGCAGGTGCGGCAACTCGCCCATCTGCACGGGGTAGTAGTCGCGCCCGGCCAGCGCCTTCACCAGCTCGGCCTGGGTGTTCACCGGCTTCATGAACAGCGTGGCGCCGTAGCCCAACTCGTCGAGCGAGCCGCGCGCGTCGGAGCCCGAAATGCCAGGCACCTTGAGCGCCTCCGCGGCTTCGATGGCCAGCTCGTTGGCGCCGGCCCGCACCTTGGGGTTGTAGACCTCGACCGCCGACAGGAGCTTGAGCGACTTCACCGCGTCGAGCGCAGGCGTCGGGTAGTCCTTGTCGTAGGGCCGCGCGGCGACGATCACCGCGCCCAGCGCCTTCAACTTCGGCAGCGCCTCGTCGGCCTTCCATGGGGTCTCTCGGTTGCTGCCCCACATCTGCACCGGCTCGGGTGCGCGCTCCGGCTTCTCGAAGAAGCAGAGGTACTGACCCTTGTCTGTGGCCAGCTCGAGGCCCACGAAGATCTTCAGCTTCGTGGTGCGCTGGAGGTCGAACAGCTCGTCACAGCCGTCCTGGGTGTTGGTTTCGGTGAAGGCGACGCCATCGAGGCCGAAAGACTCCGCGCGCTGCAGCACCGCTCGCGGGTCGAGTTGGCAGTCGCGCGAGAGATACGAGTGAACGTGGAGATCAATCAGCATGGGACTTGTGGGGAGCGACAAGCGCGTGGGATAAGCCATCGCATGTTCACTGGCGTCAAGGTCTTTTCGGCGACGAAAGCGAAGGAACGCGAAGAACTCAGCGAGAACGTCAATCGCTGGATCAAAGCGAACACGGACCTCGAGATCGTCGATCGCGTGGTTCGCCAGTCGAGCGACAACGAGTTCCACTGCTACTCGCTGCTGCTTTTCTACAAGCAGCGCGGCGCGTAACGCCCACCCAGCCTCCAGGAGCATCTCTCGTCGGCCGTGCCTGAGTTGTCGGGCGCGGCCGCGATGATTTTTTCATGTTCGAAGATGCACTGAGACAGTTGCTGGCCCGACGGTTCAACGCCCCCCACTCCATTCTCGGTTCGCACCCGGCCGGCAAAGACCTCACGTTCCGCGTGCTGCGGCCCGGCGCGCGCAAGGTGAGGGTCTCGGTGGCCGGCAAGTCGCTCGAGCTTGCGGCTCGCGACGGGTTCGAAGGCATCTTCGAAGGTACCCTCGAAGACACGAAGCCAGCGCCCTACGAGCTGCTGCTGGAGTTCGAGAACGGCACCGGTCGCGAGAAAGACCCCTACGCGTTCCTGCCGACGCTGGGGCCTGCCGATCTGCACTTCGTAGGCGAAGGCCGGCATCGCCGGCTGTGGGACCGCCTGGGCGCGCACCCCATGAAGCATCAGGGCGTCGACGGCGTGGCCTTCGTGGTGTGGGCGCCCAATGCCGAAGGCGTCACCCTGGTCGGCGACTTCAACCTCTGGGACGACCGCCGCCACCCGATGCGTTCGCTGGGGCTCTCGGGCCTGTGGGAGTTGTTCGTTCCCGGCGCGACCAATGGCGCGCGCTACAAGTTTCAGGTGCACACGCGCGGCGGCGGTACGCAGCTGAAGTCAGACCCCGTCGCGTTCCGCACCGAAGTACCGCCGCTGTCGGCCTCGGTGGTGCACGGCCTGGCCGATTACGAGTGGAACGATGGCGGCTGGCTCACCGCGCGCGCGAACCGCGACGGCAAGCGCTCGCCGGTGAGCATCTACGAAGTGCACCTGGGCTCGTGGGCGCGCGTGCCGGAAGACAACAACCGCAGCCTCACCTACCGCGAGCTCGCGCCGAAGCTGGCCGACTACGTGGCGAACCTGGGCTTCACGCACGTGGAATTTCTCCCCGTGTCGGAGCACCCGTTCGGCGGCAGCTGGGGCTACCAGGTGTCGGGCTATTACGCGCCGTCAGCCCGCTTCGGGACGCCCGACGACTTCCGCTTTCTGGTCGACACGCTCCATCAGCGCGGCATTGGCGTGATCGTCGACTGGGTGCCCGGCCACTTTCCGCGCGACGCGTTCGCGTTGGCGCAGTTCGACGGCACCGCGTTGTACGAGCACGCCGACCCGCGCCGCGGCGCGCACCCTGATTGGGGCACGCTGATCTTCAACTTCGGCCGCAACGAGGTTCGCAATTTCCTCGTGGCCAACGCGCTGTTCTGGCTCGAGCAGTACCACGTCGATGGGCTGCGGGTAGACGCGGTGGCCTCGATGCTCTACCTCGACTACTCGCGCAAAGAGGGCGAGTGGCTGCCCAACCAGCACGGCGGGCGCGAGAACCTGGAGGCCATTCACTTCCTCCAGGAGCTCAACGACACCGTCAAAGCGCTCTTCCCCGACACGTTCGTGATGGCCGAAGAGTCGACGTCGTGGCCCAGGGTGTCGCGCCCCACGCGCGACGGCGGCCTCGGCTTCACCCACAAGTGGAACATGGGGTGGATGCACGACACCTTGTCGTACTTCGAGAAAGACCCGCTCTACCGCCAGCACCACCACCACCAGCTGACGTTCGGGTTGATGTACCAGTACACCGAAGACTTCGTGTTGCCGCTGAGCCACGACGAAGTGGTGCACGGCAAGAAGTCGCTGCTCGGAAAGATGCCCGGAGACGAGTGGCAGAAGTTCGCCAACCTCCGCGCGCTCTACGGGTGGATGTGGGCACACCCCGGCAAGAAGCTGCTCTTCATGGGGCAGGAGTTTGGCCAGGCCACCGAGTGGAATCACGACGCCTCGCTCCCGTGGGACGTGGCCGGGTTCGATCGGCACGCGGGGCTCTCGCGCCTCGTCTCGAAGTTGAACGCGCTGTACCGGGCCGAAGGCGCGCTGCACGAAGGTGACTTCTGGCCACAGGGTTTTCAGTGGGTGCAGGCGAACGCAGCCAGCGAGAACGTGTACGTGTTCATTCGCCGCGGTCACAACGCGTGGCGGGAGCTCGTGTGCGTCGCGAATCTGTCGCCGGTGGTGCGTGAATGGCGCGTCGGCGTGCCGTCGGGCGGTTGGTGGGGAGAAATTCTCAACACCGACGCAGGTGCGTTCGGCGGGTCCGGCGTGACGAACGGCCCGGTGAAGGCGACCGCGCACGCGCACGACGGCCAGCCCGGGAGCATCGTGGTCCGGTTGCCTCCACTGGGCGTGGCGTGGTGGGCGCCGATCGACGAACCCGGGAAGTGACGAACGTCCCTCTCCCGCGAAGAGGGGAAAGGGTCAGGGCCCGTATCTTTCTGCGCGCCTCGACTGTCTGTGCGGCATGAACCACGTCATTTCCAGAGACGGCACGCGCATCGCCGTCACTCGCGTCGACACCGGCCAGCCGCTCGTCATCGTCGACGGAGCCTTCTGCTCTCGCGACTTCGGCCCGTCGAAGAAGCTGGCCGCCGCGCTCGCTCCACACTTCTCCGTCACCACGTACGATCGTCGCGGGCGCGGCGCGAGTGACGACCCGGCTGCGGCGTCGTTCGCAGACGAAGTCGACGACCTGAAGGCAGTCGCGCCGAGTGGCGCGGTGCTGGTCGGCGTTTCGTCTGGCGCCGCGCTGATTCTCGAAGCGGTCTCGCGAGGGCTCGACGCGCGAGCGCTGTGCCTCTACGAGCCGCCCTACGTGGCGCACGAAACGCCTGACCTGCTTCGGAAACTCGAAGAGCTCGTCGCGCAGAATCGTCGGCGGGATGCGGCGAAGTTCTTCCTTCGCGACGTCACCGGCGTACCGAGCCTGGTGGTCGCGCTGCTGCCATGGACGGCGGGGTGGAAGACGAACGAAGCCGTCGCGCACACGCTGCCCCGCGACCTCGCGCTGAGCATGAAGCCGATTCCGACGAACATCGAAACTCCGGCGCTCGTGCTGGGCGGCTCGAAGAGTCCGCAGCGACTCCATGAGGCGGTCCAACGCGTGGCGACCGCCCTTCCCCGCAGCACGAGCCGCTTCATTCATGGCGCGACGCACGACGTTCCAGCCGTCGAACTGGTGAACGAGCTGCGAGCCTTTCTATGAGTGACGTTCGAACGAACTGGTTCACGTTCATCGACACCTGCGCCGCACTGCGACCTGAGCTGTTTCGCTACTGCAGAGCGCTCACCCGCAACCCGTGGGACGCGGAAGACCTGGTTCAAGACGTGCTCGCGATCACCTTCGCCACCACCGCGAAGCTCACGCACGAGCTCCCCAACCCGCGCGCGTGGATGTTCCGTGTCGCGACCAATCGGTGGCTGAACGAAGTCGCGCACCGTCGACGAAGCCCGCCTGCGGGCGTCGCTGCCGCCGCCGAAGAACCGCAGGCCACGAGAGAAGCGGTCGGAACGCTGCTCTCTCAACTGTCCCCGCAGGAGCGCGCCGCCGTCGCCCTCAAGGACATGTTCGGCTTCACGCTCGAAGAGACCGCGCACGCGCTCTCGACCTCGGTGGGCGCCGTGAAGGCCGCGCTGCATCGAGGCCGCGAGAGACTCACCGAGCCGGACGAAGGCCGCGACGAGCTCCCCACATCTTCTGTGATCGAGCGGTTCTGCCGCGCGATGAACGCCCGCGACATCGACGCGCTCACCGCGTTGCTGCTCGAGGACGCGGTCGTCGAATCACCCGGAGTCGCCTTCGAAATCGGTGCCGAGACCGCGCGCCGCGGAACGCTCACCGGGCTCGTGCTGGGCTGCGAAGACTCCGTGACCGGAATGACGCCGCTGCGCGCGGAAGTCCGCCAGTGGAGGGGTGAAGCGATCGTCATCTGCTGGAGAAACGACCTCGTTCACGAGGTGCTGCGCTTCGACGTCGAGGGCGAAAGCATCCGCTCACTTCGCGTGTACCTGCACACCCCCGAGCTCATCGCCGAGGTCTGCGCCGAACTCGGGGTGCCGCCACGGCTCTGCGGCTACCACTGAGCGCTGAGCCACGGGCGTCGACGACAGGCGCTGCAGTCAGCGCAGTGACGCGATCCACTCCGCGGGCAGCTTCGCGGCCGTCGCGCCACGCACCAGCGCGTCTTTGAACCGATCGCTCACCGGGCCCTCGTCGGTCGCGCGGACCGGGTTGGTGGTGAACGCCGTCGCTTCGATGACGTCGTCACCGACCTTCACCTTGACGGCGCGCTCCACGCACATGCCGGTCACGACGCCCTCCTTGTGCTGAATGATCGCCCAGTCCTTCTCGGGGATCGCGAACACCAGGCCGTAGACCTTCTTGCCCGGTGCGTCTTTCAGCCCCGCGACGCGACCTCCCCACCAGCGCGACAGAAAGTCGTACGTGAGCTCGAGATCTTCGGCTTCGCCCAGCTTCCCTTCTGGCAGCTCGAAGAAGTCGTAGCTGTGCTGGCCGCGCCATTCCTCGAAGGCCGCGCGGTCGAGAATGGTCGAGTAGCCGAAGTACCAACGCGTGCCGTCACCGGCCTTCGCGCGCGCGTTCATCACCTGGTCGTAGTGGGCGTCCATGCGGGCGCTCCTACCAGCGACCGCTCAAGGGAGAAACGCTCCGAACATGCTGCCCACGTCGAGCTTGGAGGTCTTGAGGAAGAGCTTGAGCGTCTTCTCGGTGGAATCGGCGAGGCGCTCCATGCGCTCGAGCCGCTGCACCTGCGCTTTGGTCGCGTTGGGGTCGTTCTGCGCGAGCTTGCGTGCTTCTTCGAGATCGGCGCGGATGCGCGCGATGAACGAGAACTCGCGCTCTTCGATCACCCGGCGCGCCATACGCAACAGATCGGTCTCGGCCTTGTAGCGCCACGACGAATCGCCCGGCTGACGCACGCGCAACACCACGCCCCAACGCTCGAGGTCGCGGATGAGCATCGACACCCCGCCCTTGCTGAGCGCGAGCTCCTTCTCGACCTCCGCGGCGGTGAGCGCCACGTCGCGCAGGTACAGGAGCGCCCACACGCGGCCCTGATTGCGTTTGAAACCCCAGAACTCGATGACGTTGCCGACGGCGTCGATGGCGACCGACTCCCACGGCACGAGTGACCCCTGCTCCGCCGCGCTCCCCGCTTCGGATTGCCAGAGGTAACCCTTCATGCGGCTCCCTTGAGCGCCATGCCCTGCGCCAGCGCGCGCGCCCACATGATGAGGTTCGCGCCCGACTCGGTGTTCGCGTACTGACCCAACGCCTCCACCGCGAGATCGAGCTCCTGGTTCATCATCGCCGCGGCCTCGTCGAGCGCCCCGGTCACCAGCACGGCGGTGCCGAGCTCCTTCGCCTTGTCGGCGGTGAGCGCGCTCCAGCTCCACGCCTCGGCGATGCGCTTCTTGAGCAGCGGGTCGCGCTTCACGGCGATCAGCGTCGGCAGGTTCATGGTGCGCGACTGCAGGTCGGCGTACTGCGGCTTGCCTTCGTCGGTGCCCGAGATGTCGCGAATGTCGTCGGCCATCTGGAAGGCGATGCCGATGCGGCGACCGAACGCGTCGAAGCGGCGAATGGCGTCTTCGTTCCCGGCGACGATGGCGGCGGCCACTCCGCAGAACCCGAAGAGCGAACCGGTCTTGCCGGCGCCGATGGCCTTGAGCCCCTCGAGCGGCAGGTCGAGATTCCCGCGCGCCTGCACTTCGTCGATCGCCGCGCGTGTCATCTCGGCGACGACGGCCAGGCCGTGCTGCGCCACACGCGCGTCGAACTTCGCCAGCCGCAGCAGCGCGTTCGAGAGCAGCAGGTCGCCGCCCATCACCGCCACGATGTTGCCCCAGCGCGCGTTCACCGTCGGCTTGTTGCGGCGGTACATGCCGTTGTCGATGACGTCGTCGTGCAGGAGCGACGCGGCGTGAATCAGCTCCGCCGACACCGCGGGGTCGACCAGCTTCGACTCGGGCACGCCGAGCGTGTCGCCGAAGATCTTCACCAGCATCGGCCGCGCGCGCTTGCCCGATTGCAGGCACAGGTGGCGGGCCGCGGTGACCAGCGAGTCTTCCGGCTTCGGCTTTTCTCCGCCGAGCAGCTCGACGATCTGCCCTTCGATCACACCCAGGAACGGCTTGAACGCGGCGAACTGGTCCATGCCGTTCATATAGTTCAAGCCGTTTTGAACTGCATGTCTTCCTGCTTATTCGGCGCGCATGGCCTCGATGGGGTCGAGCTTGGCTGCCCGGGCGGCCGGGTAGATGCCGAAGACGAGGCCCACACCGCTCGACATGCCCAGCGACATCAACACCGCCCAGACGGGCACGACGGTGTAGAGCCCGAAGGTCCACCGGCCGAGGAACGCGAGGCCGAAGCCGATGGCGATGCCGATGACGCCGCCGACCAGCGAGAGCACGATGGCCTCGGTCGCGAACTGCATGAGAATGCGGTTCTTGCGTGCGCCGAGCGCTTTGCGAATGCCGATCTCGCGCGTCCGCTCGGTCACCGACACCAGCATGATGTTCAAGATGCCGATGCCGCCGACGATGAGCGACAGAATGCACACGCCGAAGGTGGCGGCCGTCACCACGCTCGAGAGATCGTTGAGCGACTTGGCCATCGACTCGTTGGTCGACGTCTCGAAGTCGTTCTCGTCCATCGGGCCCACCTCGCGGCGCTGACGCATCACGCGCGTCGCTTCCTCCATCGCCTTGTCGAGGTGTTCGCGGTCGATGGCCTCGATGCTGACCGACACGCCGCGACGTTTTCCGTACTGAGAAAGGAACGTCGACATCGGCACCAGCACCTGGTTGTCGAGGTTGAACATGCCCATCAACTTGCCGCGGCGCTCCATCACGCCGACGACGGTGAAGGGCCGATTGCGGAGCCTGATCTCCTGACCGATGGGGTCGAGCGAGGGGAACAACTTGTCGGCGACATCGGGCCCGAGCACCGCGACGCGCCGGCCGTCGAGCTCTTCGGTGTCGTTGTACATGCGCCCGTTGGCGATGGTGATGCCCGAGGTCTCGGGGTACTCGACGGTGGCGCCGATGATGAACACCGACGACTGCGTTTCGGCGTTCGCGGTGCGCACCTTCTGCCCCGGCTGCCACGACGACGCGGCGGTCCGCAGCACCGACGGGCACTGCTCGGCGATGGCGCGCTTGTCGGCCACGGTGAGCGACTTGCGACGGGCGATCTTGTTCCAGTCCACGCCGCCGCCTCCGAAGCGGAAGCCCTGCGGCCACTTGTCGACGCGAAAGACGTTGGCGCCGAGCTGACTGAAGTCCTTGTTCACCTTGACGCGCAGGCCTTCGAGCAGCGCCATCATGGTCATCACCGTCGACACGCCGATGACGATGCCGAGCAACGTGAGCATGGTGCGCAGCGGGTGCGCGCCGAACGTGCCAAACGCCAGCTTCAGGTTGTCGAGGAGCGCGCGGATCATTCGTCTCTCAGCGCTTCGACGGGGTCCAGGTTCGCGGCCCGTGCGGCCGGCCAGATGCCGAACACCAGCCCGACGAGCGCCGCGAAGCCGATGCCGAAGAACACGGTGCCGATCTTCACGGTCGCCGCCAGCGGGGTGACGAGGCTCACGATCTTGGCACCGCCAAGACCGACCAGCGTTCCCAGCGCACCGCCGACGGCCGACACGAGCGTGGCCTCGAGCACGAACTGGGTGATGATGGTGCGCTTCCTGGCGCCAAGCGCGCGGCGAATGCCGATCTCCCGCGTCCGCTCGCGCACCGACACCAGCATGATGTTCATGATGCCGATGCCGCCCACCAGCAGCGTGATGAAGCCGATGCCGAGCGCCACGGCGTAGAGCGCGCCGGTGAGCTGCTCGTAGGTCGACGCCAGCTGGTCCGGCTTGTTGATCACGAAGTCGTCGGGCTTCTCGGGCGGGGTCTGACGCGCGCGGCGGAGAATGCCGACGAGTTGGTCTTCGGCCTTCTCCATGTCGTCGGCGTTGGCGACCTGCACGCCGATCTCGATGGAGCGGCGGCCACGGAAGAACGACTTGAAGGTGTTGAACGGCATCAACACCACCAGGTCCTGGCTCTGATCGAGCAGCTTGCCCTTGCGCGAGAGCACGCCGATCACCGTGAACGGCTTGCCGGCGATGCGAATGGTCGAATTGATGGGATCTGCGCCGTCAGGAAAGAAGTTGTCGGCGATGTCGGCGCCGATCACCGCGACCTTGCGGCGCGATTCGTCGTCGGCTTCCGAAACGAAGCGGCCGCGCGTCACCTCGAAGCCGCTCACCGTCAGGTAGTCCGCCGTCGACCCGGTCACGTTCACGAAGTTGAGCGCGCGATCGAGGAACTCCACGTCGTCGGCGTCGTCGAGGATCGGCACGACCGCGCTGCACAACGTGCACTGGCTCTTCACCGCTTCGTAGTGCTCGACGGTGAGGTTCTTGCGGCCGCGGAACTCCCACCAGTTCCCCATCTGTACCCAGGGGTACTTACCGACGTACAGCGAGTTGCTGCCGAGGCTCGCCAGCTGCGCCTGGAAGCTGGTGTCCATGCCCTGGGTGATGCCGAGAATCGCCAGCAGCGTCGCCACGCCGATGCCCACGCCCACCGTCGTCAACAGCGTGCGCAGGCGGTGCGCCGCGAGCGACTTGATGGCGATGCGCGAGCCTTCGAGGAGATCGACGCGGAAGGTCATGCGGTGTGCCCCAGGTAGGCGATCTCTGAACCGACACCGTCGCCGATCACTTTGCCGTCCGACAGTCGAATGGCGCGAGGGCAACGCGCCGCCAGCTTCGGCTCGTGCGTCACCAGCACGATGGTGTGACCGGCGTGGTGAAGCTCTTCGAACAGCTTGACGATCTCCTCGCCCGTCGCCGAGTCGAGATTGCCGGTGGGCTCGTCTGCGAGCAGCAACGACGGCTCACCGGCGAGCGCGCGCGCGATGGCCACGCGTTGCCGCTGCCCACCCGAGAGCTCCGTCGGCTTGTGAGACATGCGGTGGTCGAGCTTGACCTTCTTGAGCGCATCGACGGCCTTCTGGTGACGCTCCCTGGCCGGTACGCCGCGGTACACCAGCGGCAGCTCGACGTTCGCGAGCGACGTCTCGCGCGGCAGCAGCTGGAAGTTCTGGAAGATGAACCCGATCTCCTGATTGCGGATGCCGGCGAGCTCATCGTCGTCCATGCGCGCGACGTCTTTGCCATTCAACCGGTACGAACCCGCGGTCGGCGTGTCGAGGCAGCCGATCACGTTCATCAACGTCGACTTGCCCGAGCCCGACTGGCCGATGATCGCCACCCACTCGCCCTTCTCGATGCCGATGCTGACACCGTCGAGCGCGCGAACCAGCTCGCCGCCCACGTTGTATTCGCGCCGGATGTTCTCGAGCTCGATCAGCATGGCATCAGCCGCGCTTCTTGCCGGGGCCACGGCCGCCACCGGACTTCTGCTCTTCGACCAGATCTCCGTCCTTCAGATCCTTCGCGAGCGTGCGGTACGGCCCCTCGATGATCTCGTCGCCTTCCTGCAGGCCCTCGACGATCTCGATGTCGGTGTCCGACGAGATGCCGGTCTTCACGCGGCGCGGGTGAACGCGCTTCTCGGCGTCGACCACGAAGACGACCTTGGTGAACTGCTCACCCTTCCTGGGAGCCGCGAGCTTCTGCCCTTCGATGCCGGCCGACGAGTCCGGCAGCGAACGATCGGGACGAACGGTGACGGCCTGCACGGGAACGATGAGGGTCGACTCACGCTGATCGGCGGTCACGCGAACTTCGGCGCTCATGCCCGGCAACACGCCGTCGGGCTTGGCGATCAACGCCACCGTCACCGGGAACGAAGTCGTCTCCTGCTCGGTGCCGGGGTTCTTGATGAGCGCCTTCTGCGCGATCTCCACCACGGTGCCGTCGAACGTCTGGCTGTCGAAGGCGTCGAGCTTGATGTCGGACTTCTGACCGATCTTCAGCGGCACCACTTCGTGCTCGCCTACTTCGATCTTCACCTCCATCGCGTGCAACGCGGCCAGCGTCATCACGATGTCTTCGTTGAAGTCAGACCCGCGCACGCGCTCACCGACCTCGCGCGTCACTTCGATCACGTTGCCGTCGATGGGTGAGAACAGCGTGGTCTTGCCGAGGTTGTTCTGCGCCTCGTCCAGCGCGGCCGCGGCCTGCGCGGCACGGTCACCCTGCGCGGCCTGGCGCGCCCTGGCCGACGCCAGCTCCGACTCGGCCTTCTCCTGCTCGGCCATCGACGCGAGGCCCTTTTCCACGAGGCCCTTCACGCGACCCAGCTCACGTTGCAGGCGATCGATGTCGACCTGAATGGTGGTCATCTCGGCCTTCGCCGCCGAGTAGGCAGCGGCCGACTGCTTCACCGCGGCTTCGAAGCGGCGGCGATCGAGCTTGGCCAGCACCTGGCCCTTCCGCACCTCGTCGCCGACCTTCACCGGCAGCTCGAGCAGATCGCCCGACAGGTTGGAGCTGATCTTCACGGTCGTCGCCGCTTCGACCTTGCCGGCGCCGGTGACGGTGCGCACGATCGCGCCCTTCTTCACCTTGCCGATCTGCACCTCCGTGGCCGGCGGCGGCTTCTCGCGCAGCCCCGCGTAGGTCATCGCTCCCACGGCGGCGACGATCAGCGCCGCGATCACACCCTTCCACCAGGTCATTGCGTTCCTCCCACCGACCGCGCGAGCGCTGCCCGTGCGGTGGCGACGTCAGCGCGGCCCTGCAGCACCGAGAGCTGAGATTGCGTGTACTTGATCTGCGCGTTGCGCACTTCGAGCGAGCTGCCCGCTCCGGCTGCGAAGCGCTCTTCTTCCAGCTTCGCCTGTTCCTGCGCCGCCGACAGGTTCCGCTCGGCGATGCCCAGTACTTCGCTCTCGGTCGACACCGATTGCACCGCGGTGCGGATTTCGGTCTCGAGATCGACGAGCTGCTGCTTCTGCTGCGCCTGCGCCGTGCGCAAGTCCAGCTTCGCGCGGTCTTCGTTGGCGACGTGACCGAAGCCGTTGAACAGGTTCCACGTCAGGTTCACGCCCGCCGAGAGCTGATGCTGGCGCGAGAAATCGGTGAAGAACGGGTCGGCCGACGGCGAGTTGCGCGTGTACCCGGCGCTCACCGACAACGCGGGGAAGTAATCGGCGCGCGCCGAGGTGATGGCGTACTCCGCCGAACGAACCTGGGCCTCGAGCGCCTTGAACAGCGGCCGCGAGCTCCTGGCCTTCTCGACCGACTCGTCGGCGCTCACCGCTTCGGGCGGCTGCGTCATGTCGGCCGGCGGCACCGCTTCGATGTCTGCGTCGGGCCGGCCCAGCCACTGCAACAACGCCAGGCGCGCCGCGACGATCGACTGCTTCTGACGAACCACGTTGATCTCGTCGTTCCCGACGTTGGTGGCCGCGTCGTACACGGCGCCGCGCGTGCCGCGGCCTGCCTCGTACAAGGCCTTCGCGCGCTCGTGCTGCTCCTTGCTGCGCGCCACCGTCTCGTTGAGCACCTTGAGCGCCAGCTGCGCCTTGACCACCGTGTAGAACCGCCGCGTCGCCTCCAGCTCGCTCGAGAGCTGCTGCTCCTGGAGCTGGCCCTTCGCCGCTTCGCTGTCAGCGCCGGCCCTGGCGATCTGATTCCACCAGCGGCCGCCGTCGTAGAGCAGCTGCTGCACCTGCAGGCTCAGGTTGAAGTTGCCGCGCACGATCGAGTTGTCGATGTCGCGGAACTGCTGAACGAACGCGCCCGTGGAGTCGGGGAACGAGATCAGCTGCCGCTGCGGACCTGCGAAGGCGGCGCCCACGCCGAAGTTGAGGTTCACCTGCGGAAGAATCGCCGCCAGCGCGGTCTTCTCGTTGGCGCCGGCACGCTCCAGCGCGATCTGCGCGCGCACCGCGTCGAGCTGCTGGCGCGACTGCTCCCGCACCTCTTCGAGGGTCAGCGGCGTGGCGGCGAGTTGAATGGCAACGAGAACGGAAATCATCACGGACCTCCCGCGCCCGGCGCAGGCATGAGCCCTGGCAGGCCCACCATGAACGCCGACGCGAACAACACGTACAGGAACAAGCCGAAGAGCGCGCCCTTCCAGGCGCTCCACTTCGACGCCGCCGCGAAGCCCACGCCCATCATCAGCGCCGCCCAGATGTTCACGACGTCGATCGCCGTGAACACGCGGGACAGCTTTGGCCCGGCATCGGTGACGAGCGCCGAGAGCGACGTCGGCACCAGTGACGCTGCGGCCGCTGGCGTGATGAGTTCGAGTCTCAGCGCCGACAGCACTTCGATGGCGTGAAACACCGTGACCGGCAACATGGTCAAAGCAGCGACGGTGAAGAGGTCGGGAAACAACGCCTTCCGGCCGGTCAGCCACGCGGCGATCTTCAGCACCACCGCGAGCACCAACACGAGGAGTGGCATCAACAGCAGGCCCTTCGCGATGCCTGCCACCAGCGCCACCCGCTCCGCCTGTTGAATGGCCTCCGAGACTTCCCGCTCGCTGGCCTTCATCAACTCGCCCGTCATCTGCATCTTCGGGAGAACGACACGCGAGGCGTCGATTCGTGAGGCGACGACCCCGCCCGCGAGCGCAGTCAGCAGGGCGAGCAGCAACAACGGAATGAACCAGCGTCGCTGTGACACCGCCTTCGGGATCGCACCGACGGGATCAATCAACGCACGCAGCGGCAGAGTGATGGCTTCCATGGCGTCTCGAGGCAGCGGGCCCACAACGCACGCCAAGCCGGGTGATTTCAACAAGACTTCGAAATCGCTACGGAAATCGTATTTCGCGACACTTCTTCATAAACCCTCGATTTTGCTGGGCCGTATGAGTCTGTGGCGACCTGTAGCAAGAAATTTGAGCCAAGGATCTCGCGGCACTACAAACCCGGCCATGGTCGAAAGCACGGACTTCGCGCAGGTCATGAGGGAAGCCGAAGACATCGCTGGCAGCGTCAGTCAGCGACTCACTACGGCGCACGTGCTGCTCGCGATGTTCACGGTCGAGAACCGGGCCGCGATGCTCTTGAGCGAGAAAGGCGTGAACGAAGACACGCTGCTCGAGCTGCTCACGCGCGCGCCTTCCGAGCCCGATGGCCTCGTCAAGGAGCTGCGCGAGAAGGGCAAGGAGATCGCGGCGAATTGTGGTTCGCCCGAGGCCGACTGTCTCCACGCGCTCATCGCGATGACGCGCGTGCGCTGCTCTGCACAAGACCTGCTCTTCAAGACCGGCATGGACCTGACGGCGCTGCGCAACAAGGCGCTGTCGTACTTCACCTCGGGCCGCATGCCGCGCCGGCTGATGCTGCAGCGCGAGCTGCCGCCCAACGTGCCGCGCGCGTCGTCGGGCCGCCCGGTCGGTGCGCCGCCCCTGCCCTTCGCGCCGCGATCGGCGACCGCTGCGGTGCTGCCGCCGCCTCCGCCGCCGAAGCCTGCGACGCTCAAGCCGCCGCTCTCGGTGCGTGATCTGGTCGACGACGTGAGCGACCAGGAAGTCGCGCAGCTCGCGGCCGCGCCGGCGTCGATTCCCGTTGCGGTCCCCGTTCAGCCTTCCGTCGTGTCGGGCAAGTGGCAGCTCGACCCGCGCTCGTTCCCGTTGCTCGCGCAGCTGGGCAAGAACCTCACGGCGCTCGCGCGTGAAGGCAAGTTGGACCCCGTCGTCGGCCGCGCGCGCGAGATCGACGAGGTCATCGACATTCTCGGCAAGCGCCGCACGAACAACCCCGTGCTGCTCGGTGAACCGGGCGTCGGCAAGACCGCGGTCGTCGAAGGCGTCGCGCAGCAGATGGCGATGCTCAAGGGCCCACTCGGCGAGCGGTTGATCATCGAGCTCGACATGGGCACGCTGGTCGCGGGTACGCAGCTGCGGGGTTCGTTCAGCGAGCGGCTCAACGCGCTGAAGGACGAAGTGAAGGCCGCGCAGAAGGTCGTGGTGTTCATCGACGAGATTCACACCCTGATGGGCGCCGGCTCGACCGGCGACGGCCCGCAGGACGCGGCCAATGAGTTGAAGGCGGCGATGTCTCGCGGCGAGTTCCCATGCATCGGCGCCACCACGCACGACGAGTACCGCAAGCACCTCTCGAACGACCCCGCGATGGAGCGCCGCTTCACGCCGGTGTTCGTCAACGAGCCGTCGGTGCCCGACACCGTCTACATCTTGAGCGGCGTGATGAGCCGCTACGAGCAGCACCACCGGCTCAAGTACTCGCCCGAATCGCTGCAGGCCGCGGCGTCGATGTCGGCCAAGTACATCACCGACCGCTTCCTGCCGGACAAGGCGATCTCGGTGCTCGATCTCGCAGGTTCGCGTTGCCACCGGGAAGGTCGCACGGTCGTCGAGCCGGCTGACGTCGCGCGCGTCATCGCCAAGATCGCCCAGCTGCCCGAAGAGCGCCTGCTGATGAACGACTCGGCGCGGTTGCTGTCGATGGAGAAGGATCTCGCCAAGAAGGTCATCGGCCACGAAGACGTCATCGATCGCGTCGCGAAGGTCATTCGCCGCAACTACGCGGGCTTCTCGTCGCGCCGGCCCATGGGCTCGTTCCTGTTCCTCGGCCCCACGGGCGTGGGCAAGACCGAGATGGCGCGCGGGCTGGCTGAAGTCGTCTTCGGTTCCCGCGACGCGATGATCCGCATCGACATGTCCGAGATGTCGGAAGGCCATGGCGTCTCGCGGCTCATCGGCTCGCCGGCGGGCTACGTGGGCTTCGGCGAAGGCGGTCAGCTCACCGAGCCCGTGCGCCGCAAGCCGTCGTCGGTGGTGGTGCTCGACGAGATCGACAAGGCCAATCGCGAAGTGCTGATGCTGCTGCTCCAGGTGCTGGAAGAAGGCCGCCTGACCGACGGCAAGGGCCGCCACATCGACTTCTCGAACACCATCGTCATTCTCACCACCAACCTCGGCGCCGAGGCGTTCTCGCAGAAGACGCGTTCGATGGGCTTCGGCTCGTCGAGCAGCGAAGTCGCCGCGGACAAGACCGCCGCTGATTCGGCGCGCAAGTCGCTGCCGCCCGAGCTGTGGAACCGCATCGACGAGCGCTGCACGTTCAAGCCGCTGCGTGAGATCGAAGTGGCGAAGATCGCCGAGCTGCTGCTCGCCGAGTCGAGCAAGCGGCTGCAGACCGAGAAGGGCATCGCCTACGAAGCCGGGAACGACGTCGTCGCGCACCTGCTCAAGAGCGGCGGCTTCGACCCCTTGCTCGGCGCGCGGCCCATGCGTCAGACCGTGCAGCGCCTGGTCGAAGGCCCGCTGGCAGAACGCATTCTCGCTGGCGACTTCGCGGAAGGTGATCGCGTGCGCGTGGAAATGGCGATGGGCGAGCTGCGGTTCGAGGGAATGAATTGAAGAAGACGAAGAAGGCTCCTGCGCGGAAACGTGCAGCTCGGGCGCCGGGAGCGCCGGTGGTCGTCGTCGGCTTTGGCCGTGTCGGCGGAGCCCTGTGCCTCGGACTCAAGGCCGCTGGCTGGAACGTCGCCACGCTGCCCCGCTCGGCCGATTCGGTTCGTCGCGCGGCGGCGGCACGCATCACGCTGGCGGATCACGAAGACCTCCGCGCGGCGAAGATCTGCGTGCTCGCCGTGCCTGACGCCGCCGTTCACCTCGCCATGGAGCTGGTGGAGGAAGATGTCAACCCGAGCGCGGCGTTGATTCACTGCAGCGGCGCGTTGTCGTTGTCGGTGCTGGCCGGCGGCAAGACGAAGCACGCGTATGGCTCGTTTCACCCGCTGGCCGCGGTGTCCGACGCCAGAGATTCGCTGGCGGGCCACACCGTGGCGATCGCCTCGACGACGAAAGAGCTGCACGCGCTGCTGGAGAAGATGGCCGAGGCGCTCGGCATGACGCCGCTCGAGGTTCCCGAGACGGGTCGGGCCGCGTACCACGCGGGTGCCGTGCTCTCGGCGGGCCTGATGGTGTCGCTGCTCGACGCGGCCGTGTCTGCGCTGCAGGAGGCAGGTTTGAATCGCGACGACGCATTGAAGGCGTTGTTGCCGCTCTCGAAGTCGGCGCTGCGTGGCGTCGAAGCGCGTGGCCTCGAGCGGGGCCTCACCGGTCCGGTGGTGCGCGGAGACGTGTCGGTGGTGCAGGCACACCTCGAATCGCTGCCGCCCGAGCTGGGAAGTCTCTACCGCCTGCTCTCGCGTCGCTCGTTGAGGCTGACCCCTGCGCTGCCTCCGGAAACGCGGTTGGCGCTGGAACGTCTGCTGGCCTGAGCTGCGCCTTCAGGGCGCCAGGACCGCCTTCCATTTCGCGACGTGCTGGGGCACGTGAGCGGCGCGCCGTGGGGCGTGCTGTCGGCACAGGCGCCGCTGGTGTCCTGGCCTGCGATTCCCAGGGCCGCCCAGCTCGCGGGCGCCGAGGGGCACACGGTGTCTCCAGCTGCCCACAACCCGAACATGCGCGACGGCGGCGTCGCCCACCCTGACGCGTCTGACAACCAGCTCGCCGGAGTGCCATCGGCGCGCGCGTCGCACGGTGACGCCAGCATCAACACCCGCGCCACCGGGTGCCGCTTCGCCAGCAGCGCTGCGTGGCCACCGCCCTGGGAATGGCCGGAGACGATCACCGACGCCCAACCCACCGCGCCGTCAGCGCCGACGAACTGCAGCCAGTCTCCGTCGGCGTCGAGCGTCGCGACGAACTGCAACGCCGCCAACAGGCGCGGCTCGATGCCTTCGTCTGACTCCAGATCGCGCAACCCGGTGGCCGCGCCCACCTCGAGAGCGCCGGTGATCAGCGAGGCCCTCGTCGGCTCGAAGCAGGCGTCGACCCCGCGACACAACGCCCCGACCGACTCGCCGCTCCGGTAGCTCAGGGCGATGGCGTAGAGGCCGAGGTCCCGCGCTGCCTTGAGCAGTGCGGCGCCATTGCCAGGGGCTGCGCCGCTCCCGTTGAGAAAGACGACCAGCTGCGGCTTCGAGCCACGCACGGCGAGGTGATCGACGTCTGCGCCCTGACCTTGCTTGCCGGTGTCTGCGGGCGAGAAAAGGAAACAGTGCGGGCCCTCGGCGTCGGGGCATGCGCGAGGCCCTGCGGGTCGGGGCGCACAGGCCATCAACAGCGTCAGGAGCAGCGCGGAGCACCTCATGAGACGCTGGACACCACGGCGCCGGAAAACGGAAAGAGCAGCTGGCGTTCGCGCGCTACGGTCCCCGCATGAGCAACCTCTCGCCGCAGCAGCTGCCCTCGACGTGGGACTCCGTCGCCGAGTCGTACACCGCGAACATCGCGCCGGTGTTCGAGCGCTACGCCGACGACGCGCTGAAGATCGTCAGCCCCGACAAGCGCGTGCTCGACGTCGCCACCGGGCCGGGAACGCTGGCGCTGATCGCCGCAGCGAGAGGCCATGAAGTCACCGCCATCGACTTCGCGCCGTCGATGCTGGAGCGACTGGAAGCCGAAGCCCGAAGGCGTCACTGCGCGTTGAAGGTGAGCGTCGGCGACGGCACCGCGTTGCCACTGCCCGACGCGGCCTTCGACGACGCCTTCTCGATGTTCGGCCTCATCTTCTTTCCCGATCGCGTGAAGGGCTTTTCTGAGCTCAAACGCGTCGTGCGCCCCGGCGGTCAGGTCCTCATCTCGAGCTGGGCTCCGTTCGAGCGCATTCCCTTCTTCGCGGCCTTCTACGAAGCGTTGATGAACATGTTCCCGATGCCGGGCGGCGCTCCGAAGCCGGTGCTGTCGACACCCGAAGACTGTCTGCGTGAATTCAGAGAAGCGGGCTTCATCGACGTGCAGGTGCACGAGCGCGCGCACGCCTTCGAAGCGGTGTCCTTCGATGCGTACTGGAGCTGGTTCCCCGCCGCCTGCGCGCCATTGTCGGCGATGGGAAAGAACCTCGGCGACAAGTACCCGGCAGTGCTCGACGAGTTGAAGAAGCGCATCAAGTCGCAGCTCGGCGCGGGCCCACTTCGCGTCGAAATGCCGGCGCTGCTCACCTGCGGCACCCGGCCATGACCTCGAAGCTGGAAGTCCCTGCGCCCCACGGCTTTCTCGAAGCGTCGTGGCAGCCGGTCGAAAACGCGAAGGGCCTCGCGCTCGTGTGTCATCCACACCCGAAGCTCGGCGGGAACATGCAGAACACCGCGACCCATCGGCTGGCGCGGGCGTGGAATGACGCGGGCTACTCGGCGCTGCGCTTCAACTTCCGTGGCGTCGGCCGCTCGACCGGTCACCTCGTCGGAGGCGACGGTGAAGCAGAGCTCGAAGACGCCATGGCCGCGGTGACCTGGCTGCGAACCCACGGCTCGACCATCTGGCTGTCGGGCTTCAGCTTCGGTTCACGTACCGCGCTGCAACTGGCGATCGCGGAGCCGGGATTCCCCGGCGTGGTGGCGGTCGGCTACGCGGCGGGTCTGTTCGACAACCGCTTTCTGAGCGCGCTCGAGACCAAGACGGCGTTCGTGCACGCGGATCACGATGCGTACGCCTCGCTGGCGGAGCTCGAAGCCGTCCGCTCGACGGTGAAGGCCCAGACCCAGCTGTACGTGGTCGAAAACGCTGACCATTTGGCGAGCGGCCGGCTCGACGCGCTCTCGAACCAGCTCGGTCTGGCGATCGCCTGGCTCACCGGTGGATCAGCCGGCAACACTTGACGCAACGCGCCCCAGCGCCTACGAATCGGCGTCTTTCGTACCCTTTGCATTCAAGGAGTTCTCCATGGCCCGCGTAACCGTCGAAGACGCCCTCCCCCACGTCGACAACCGCTTCGCGCTCGTGCTGCTCGCGAGCAAGCGCGCCCGTCAGCTCATGGCCGGCGCCCGCCCGCTGGTCGATCACTCCAAGAACAAACCCTGCGTGCTCGCAATTCGCGAGATCGCGACTGGCCACGTGAAGTTCGACCGTGACGTTCGTGAAGCGCTCATGGGCAAGTTCGCGCCCCCGTCCGCGCAGAGCTGATCTTCAATTCGCGTCGGTGAATCGGCCCTGTTCGCACTTCAGCGAGCAGGGCTTTTTCGTACCGACACGCTACCGAGCATCGAGCAGCTTCTTCTTCAGCACCGCGCGGTATTCGGCGTTTCCGAGGTCGTGCGTCGTCAGGTTGTAGACGTCGCGCTTCGTGAGATCGGCGCCCACGATGATCACGTCGCGGTACTCGACGGCCCACTTCGTCCACACGTCTTGCGAGGCGACGTCTTGCAGCCACGGAATGGTCCGGCCGTCGGTGGCGAGTGAGTTCGAGCTCTCGAAGCCGATGCCATTGACGCCGATGAGCTGAAATTCACCGGGGAACTCGGCTTCGAGTTCGGTCTGCATCGAATCGAGGAAGCCAAACTGGCTTCGGCAATAGCCTCAACTGCTATGGCCGAAGTACCAGCCGGTGATCTTGCCCTCGTACGTCTTCGGGCCGACCTGCTGACGCGCAGTGCTCGACGCGAGGTTCACGTCGGTGAGCTGGAAGTCAGGCACCGTCATCCCCGGCTCGACCGGCGTGGGCATCGGCATCGGCGCCGCGCACGCAACGAAGGTCAGAACGGCGAGCCAGGTGAGGCGCTTCATGACGGCGCTTGTACCGCGTTCCGCTCAGCTGCGGAACTGCTCTGGCTCGAGGCCCGCGTCTTTCAACCAGCGATGCACCAGCGCGATCGCGCTTCAGCACGCGCGCGACGCCAGCCACGTTGCCCTTCTCTTCGCGAATCAAGCGCTCGAGCGCTGCCGCATCAGGCCGCTTCTGACGACCCGCGGCCTGCGTCGGCCGAGCCGTCTGCAATTTTCCCGCGGCGCGTTGCTGCAATTCCTCGGGCAGATGCTGCACATCGAGCGGCTTGCCCTTCGCAACGGGTACCGCGCGATTGAGCACGCTGACCAGCTCACGCACGTTGAAAGGCCAGTGATGCAACAAGAGCGCGTACACGAAGCCGAACGTGAGCACGTTCTTCACGCCCTCTCGCGCGAGGAGATGCGTCACCAGCGTCGGAAGATCTTCAATGCGATCGCGCAGCGGCGGCACGTCGATGCGGAAGCCGTTGAGACGTGCATAGAGGTCTGCGCGGAAGCGGCCCGCTTCGACCAACGCGCGAAGTTCGTGGTGCGTGGCGCCGATGATGCGCACGTCGATCGCTTCGGCCTGGTGCGCACCGATGGCCACCACCTCGCGGGTCTCCAGAACGCGCAACAACTTGGCCTGCGCCTCGAGCGGCATGTCACCGACCTCATCGAGCAACAACGTGCCGTGGTTGGTGGCGAGGAAGAGCCCGGGGTTTTCGCGATTGGCTCCGGTGAACGCGCCTTTGCGATGTCCGAACAACTCGCTCTCGACGAGCGGCGCGGGGATCGCGGCGCAGTTGATCGCGCGGAATGGACCGGTGCGTCGACTGGCCTCGTGCAGCGCGCGGGGCGACGCCTTCTTTTCCTGAGCCCGTCTCACCCTGAATCAGCACCGGGAACCGCGGGGGACCGATCGCTTCGATCTCTTCCTGAATCGATTGCAGCGCGACGCCGCCGATCTGATCGACGAAACGAACGCCCGGACGAATCGTCGCCCAGGCCTCCGCGCCGTCTTCGATGAACTTGAAGACCGCGTCGCCCATGCGAATGAGATCGCCGTCAGCCAGCACCTGCTCGGTGACGCGAACACCATTCACGAAGGTGCCGTTGTGGCTCTTGAGGTCGGTGAGCTTCACGTCGTCGCCGCTGCGCGTGAACGACACGTGCACACGCGAGATGGTGGTCTGGGGAACGGTGATGTTTCCCTGCGGCGCCTGTCGACCGAGGAACGTGGTCTGCGCGGTGAGCAGATACACGGGAGGCAACGGGAGTCCTTCGGTCCACACCGGAACGAGGCCAGGTGAGCCGTTGGCGCGCTTCGGCGCTCCCTCAGGCGAAAGTGTCTCGGTGATCTCTTCGCTCATTGCAGACACTCCCGCGTGAAGCGCGGGTTGCCCTTCGCGTCGAGTTCATACGGCTGAGAACAGTCGGCCTTCTTGACGGGCGCCTTCTTTCGCGCGGGATTCCCGACAGGCTTTGGCGTCTCGACGATCGCCTCGGGGCGCTTCTCTTCGACCAACACCGGCGGAGGTGGCGGCAACGATGGTTCGGCCTGAAGCACAGGAGGAGGCGGCGTCGGCGGTTCACGAAGCGCGAACGCAACGCTCACCAGCAGGCCGGCGAGCCCGGCAACGATCATTGGCACGCGTGAGCGCCTCCGCGGCGCGGTCGTCGCGACATCAATGTTGATCGCCGGCCCCGTGCGGTCGCATTCACCTGCGGCAAAGGCTCGACGTTCACGATTTGCGAATCGCCGCCAGGCGTTCACCCGCGAGCGCCCGGACGAACGCACCGACCTCATCGCGCGTACCTTCGAGCCCCAACGACTCGAGCTCCGACGCCATCTCCTGCGCCGATTGAAAACGCCGCTCCGGATTCGGCTCGAGCCCGCGCCGCAACACCGCCATCAGCCGCACATCGAGCCCTTCGAGTTCCAGCGACTCCGGCGCGACCCCCTTCGCTGCGAGCCGCAACAATTCGATCTGCGAATCAGCGCGGAACAGCCGACGGCCAGCCAGCAACTCCCACAACACGATCGTCGCTGCGTAGACGTCGGTGCGGGCATCGACCGGGCGCGCGAGCACCTGCTCCGGCGGCATGTACGCGAGCTTGCCTTTGATTTGCCCTTCTTCCGTCGCCGACGATCTGCCGAGCGCCTTCGCCACGCCGAAGTCGAGCACGCGTGTGATGCCGTCAGCGCCGACCATCAAGTTATGCGGCGACACGTCGCGATGAACGATGCCGAGCGGCACGCCATGCTCGGTCTGGGCGACCTGCGCGGCGTGCAGGCCATGCAGCGCGTCGATCACCATCGCGATCGCCACGCGTTGCGGAACGCTCGTCTGCCGCTGGTGCGCAAGTCGAATCAGCCCCGACAGGCTCTCGCCGCGCACCAACTCCATCACCACGTAGAGGCCGCTCGCGTCGGCCACCACGTCGAGCACTTGAACGACGTGCGGGTGACGAATGCGCTCCACGAGGCGCGCTTCGTCGAGGAGCATCGCGGTGAAGTCGGGATCAGCCGCGTAACGAGGCTGCAGACGCTTGATGGCGACTTCACGTTGAAAGCCCGCGTCGCCCTGAAGCCGGCCGAGATGCACGGTCGCCATGCCGCCCGAAGCGAGCTCCTCGCCGCGGCGAATGCAGGAGCGCTGCAGTCGCTCGGGGAAGTGAAGCAGCACGCCGCGCGTCTGCTCGATGGTCAGTCGGCCTCCGCGCGTGGACGCATGCACGCGTTCTTCAACTCCTACGCGGACCTCAACAACGTGGTCGACGCAGACCCTTCGGTCGGCGAGGCGGCGGGCATCACCACCGACGCGCTCGGCCAGGAACTCGCGCAGGAGGCATTCGACTATTTCGAGACACTCTTCTGGGACGAAGGCGCGGGCTACCGCGAGTTGATGCGTTCCACGCAGAGCTTCCCGTCGACGGAGCGCCTGCGAACCATCCTCTCGGGCGACGCGCCGCGGCTCGGGTTTCTGCACCGGCCTGCGATTCTCACCGCGATGGGCGCACGCACCTCACCGATTCTCCGCGGGGCGCACGTGCGCGTGAAGTACCTGTGCGTCGACATGCCGCCTCCGCCGAACGCGCTCGTCGATTCAGTGCTCGAGAGCCTCGGCGACATCGAGGATCAGTCGAACCGCGCGAAGACCGAACAGCTCACCAGCTCGGCGGCGTGCAGCGGCTGTCATCAACTCATCAACCCGCTCGGCTACACGTTCGAAGGCTTCGACCAACTCGGTCGCGCGCGCACGGAAGAGCACGTGAACGGAAAGACGTTCGCCCTCGACACCCGCGTTCGGCAACCGCGCATCGACGTCGATGACGCAGACGATTTCTCCGTCGCCGATTCGGCGGAGCTCGCGAACGCGATCGCCGACAGCGTTTCGGGCCCTGCGTGCTTCGTGCGTCGGGCCTTCGAGTTCACGCACGCACGCGCCATCACCGACGCCGACCAGTGCGCCCTGAGCGAAGCCGAGGCCGCGCTTCACTCCGGTTCGATGCGCGACGCAGTCATGGCGCTGATTTCGAACGACGACATCTTCTGGCGCGCCGCGCCCTGACCCCCGAGCCGCGATGAAATTCGACCCACTCTCCCGCCGAATGTTCCTCCGCGCCGCTGGCGGAGGACTGCTCACCATTCCCACCCTCGCCTCGCTGCTCCCGCGCAGCGCTGCCGCGCAGGTGAGCGGTGCACCGCCCCTGCGCTTCGTGATGTTCACCAACGAACACGGCTCGAACGAAGGTGTCTTCTTCGGCGCGATGAAGGGCAGACGCGCCAACCTCAACCTCGAGAACGCCAACGGCAACGCGCTCGTCCCCTCCGTCGGCCACCGCGCGCTCGCTGACCTTCCCGGCGACGTCTCGTACCTGCTCGCGCCGTTCACGCCGCTGAAGAACAAGATCTCGGTGCTGCGGAGCCTCGACATCGCCGGCGCCGAAGGAGGCGCGCACCCCATGAGCTTCCCGTCGTGCGGCTCCGGCATGGGGCCGTCAGGCGGCGGCTGGTTCAACAACGCCGGCACGCTGTCGGTCGACTCGTTGATCGCCAGGAAGATCTACGGTGCCGCGAACGTGCCCTCGACGCGGCGGCAGCTGGTGCTGTCGCCCGAATACAACCTCGAGTTCAAGCGGGGCCAGTGGGTCGAGCGCGGCTACAGCTCGGCGACCTTCGGCCTCAATTCGAACTGGGACGGCACGACGCCCTACAAGCGAGCCACGCGCATCGCCGCCGTCGCCAACACGCAGACGTTGATGTCGAAGTTCGTCTTCGACGGCGGACAAGGCGGCGCTACGCAGGGCTTCGATCGCCGAAAGATCCTCGACCGCGTCTACGAGAACTATCGGCGCGTGAGCACCGATTCACGACTGAGCGCCGAGGATCGCCGCAAACTCGAGGCGTACCTCTCGCTCGTCGGTGAGCTCCAGAACGACAGCGCGCCCCCTTCGAGCCACTGCGAGTCACCGCAACTCGAAAACGAGCCTGTCTACATCCCGAACGAGGGTACGGCCGCGGAACGCGAGGCCATCGAAGACCTCCGCATTCGCAATCACATCCGCATCGTGGCGGCGGCGATGTTGTGCGACCTCACGCGCGTCGCGGCGATCAGCGTCTACGCGGGCTCGCACACGTACCACCACACTTCGAACATGTTCACGCATACGCCCACCACCAACGCCGACGCGGCGAAGTTCTGGGGCAAGCACCTGCGCATCGCGAAGATGGTCGCGTCGTTGATGACGACCATGAATTCATTCCAGGAGAGCCACGGCACGCTGCTCGACAACTCGATCGTCTACTGGGCGCAGCAGTACGCGACGCTGTACACGAGCGGAGGCGCGCACAGCTCTCACAACATGCCGGTGGTCATCGGCGGCGGCGCGCAGGGCAAGCTGCGCATGGGCCAGTTCATGGACTTCCGCACCAGCGAAGGCCCCACGGCCTCGAGCTACCGACCGCGTGGTGTGCCGTTGAACAACCTGCTGGTGACGATGATGAATTGCTACGGCCTCAGCAGCACCGACTACGAGGTCACCTCGGGTCAGGGCATGGGCGCGTACGACGGAGCGCTCGGCACCGCGCTGGCTGAAAGCTCGAAGACCACGGCCGCGCGACGCTCGGCGTTGCCCTTTCTGTATCAGGGCCCGGCGCTCGGCTGATTTCAGCTGGGAGCGATCTGCTCTTCGATCAACTCGTCGAGCACCCGGCCGGCCATCTCGCGCTCGCCCGGGTAGCTCAACTTCGCGACCGCTTCATCGAGCGGAATCCACCTGGCGACGTCGACTTCTTTGCGCATCGCTTCGGAGACGGTGTCGATCTCGCCGCTCTCGTAGCGGAACACGTAGAAGCTGACGCACTTGAAGATCGTCTTGCCCTTGAAGCGGTACACGTACTTCACGTCACCGAGCTTCTTGATGCAGGCCACGGTGAGCCCGGTCTCTTCGAAGATCTCGCGTTCGGCGGTCTGCTGGCTGGTCTCGCCGCGTTCGATGTGGCCCTTGGGGAGCGCGAGCACGTTGCGGCCCGCGGGCTTGATGACAGCCACTTCCGGTCCGCTCTCGGTACGCCGGAGCACGACTCCTCCGGCTGAGTACTCCCGCGTCGCGACCACGGGATCTATCTAGCAGCCAAGTCTGCCCGGCGAGATCCAGAGAAACACGTCAGGTGGCCCGGCCCGAGAAGTCAGGTGGCGCTCTTCGACACGCGCGCCCGCGTCACCGCGCGAAGTAGGCCAACTTCGCGTCGGCGCCGAGCCGGTACATGTGCCGCAGCTCCGACAGCAAGCGATCCATCCGCGACGCGCGAACGATCGGCATCAGCCGCTCGCAGTACATCTTCGCGAGTCGATTGGCCTCCGTGTACCGCCAGCGCTCCGCTTCCGAGAGATGGGCGTGCAGACCCACGCGGTCGAACAACGTGCGCAGCAGCGAGCCCACGCCGTTTCCCCACCGTCGCAAGGTGCAGATCACGAACTTGTCGACCTCGGCCTGCGCTTCCAGCTCGAGCAACGACACCGTGCGCTCCTGCCGCGCGGTGTGCGCCACGTAGAGAAAGTGCGAGACGCCTTCGATCACTTCGCAGAATTCGCTCAGCGACTTCGGGGAAGACAACGACGGGTGCAGATACAACGCGAGTTCCAGGCCCTCGGCGCCTTCGCTCACCAACAGCTCTTCACGTGCGCGCGCTGAACCACCGAGCTGTCGAGCCGACTCCGCGTCGACCAGAAAGTCCTTCGCGCGGTACTCGCAACGCAGGCCGTACACGTGCTCGAGCTGCTCTTGAATCGCGTCGAGCATTCAGTTGATGAGCTTGGTCGACGGCAACAGGCCCGAATCGATCAGCACCGCTTCGAGCCGCCCGTTCCCGGAGCGCTGCCAACTCTGGAACACGCGCAACTGACCTTCAGGTCCGGTCGCCGCGAGGCCGCGCGCCGCGATCTCCTCGAGCACCTCGACCAACGTCGAGAACTTGAGGCACAGCTCCTGGTACACGCCCGCGAAGCTGTTGGCCGAGAGGTCGGCCAGCGCGGCGTACGCGTTGCGCCCCATCTGCATGTAGTAGTCGGCGCCCACCGCGCGGTCCTTGAGCGACGCGTTGAAGTACCCGGCGGTGTAGAGCGACACGTCTCCCAGACGCCGCAGCGTGCGGATCTTCTCCTCACGGTCCTGCTGCAGCGCGCGGTGGTACAGCATCGCCAACGGCTCGTGATCGCGATGGCCGTTGACCTCTTGATCGAACAAGCGCTCCGCCTTCGCGTAGTCCGACAGCAGGTTCACCACGTAGAACTCGGTGACCTCCTCGATCGACACGCCCTGGCGTTTGACGACCTCACCCACCATCAACCGGAAGAACTCCTTCAGGGATCCACTCAAGACGAGCTGGCTCATGACCTGATGGTATCGAGGTCGCCGCCCAAACCTGAAATTTCGGCCTGCAATTACGGTCGGTTACGTCAGCACTCGGGGCCGAAGACTGCCAACTGACGTTTGACATCAAATTGGCACTCGGCACGGCAAAGTGCCAAGACGTGCCTTGACGCTCTCGGAACCACGGTTATATCGAGCCCGCCTCAGGCACTGGCACTCGTCTTCCTGGAGTGCCAACCCCAACCCCGCAGTTCCCTCAACGACTGGAGAAAGACCATGAAGATTCGTCCCCTGCACGACCGGCTGATCGTCAAGCGCATCGCCGAGGACACGAAGACCAAGGGCGGCATCATCATCCCCGACTCGGCCAAGGAAAAGCCGCTCGAGGCGAAGGTTGTCGCGGTCGGCAACGGCAAGATCCTCGAGGACGGCAAGGTCCGCCCGATGGACATCAAGGCTGGCGACACCATTCTCTTCAGCAAGTACTCGGGCACGGAAATCAAGATCGAGGGCGATGAGCACCTGATCCTCCGTGAAGAGGACGTGCTCGGCGTCATCGAGAAGTAATTCCACCTCTTTCCAAGGAACACTCCATGTCAGCCAAAGACATCATTTTCGACACCAAGGCCCGCGATGCGATTTTGCGCGGCGTCAACACCCTCGCCGACGCGGTGAAGGTGACCCTCGGGCCCAAGGGCCGCAACGTCGTCATCGAGAAGAGCTTCGGCTCGCCGACGATCACCAAGGACGGCGTGACCGTCGCCAAGGAGATCGAGCTCGAGAACAAGTTCGAGAACATGGGCGCGCAGATGGTGAAGGAGGTCGCGTCCAAGACCTCCGACGTCGCCGGTGACGGCACCACCACCGCGACCGTGCTCGCGCAGGCCATCTTCCGCGAAGGCGCGAAGCTGGTCGCCGCCGGTCACAACCCGATGGAGATCAAGCGCGGCATCGACAAGGCCGTCGCTGTCATCGTCGGTGAGCTCAAGAAGCTCGCCAAGCCCACCAACGGCAAGAAGGACATCGCCCAGGTCGGCACCATTTCGGCCAACGGCGACACCACCATCGGCAACATCATCGCCGAGGCGATGGACAAGGTCGGCAAGGAAGGCGTGATCACCGTCGAAGAGGCGAAGGGCCTCGAGACGACGCTCGACGTGGTCGAAGGCATGCAGTTCGACCGCGGCTACCTCTCGCCGTACTTCGTGACCAACCCGGACCGCATGGAGGTCGAGCTCGCCGACCCCTTCATCCTCATCTACGAGAAGAAGGTCTCGTCGATGAAGGATCTGCTCCCGGTGCTGGAGCAGGTTGCCCGCGCTGGCAAGCCGTTGCTGATCGTCGCCGAAGAAGTCGAAGGCGAAGCGCTCGCGACGCTGGTCGTGAACAAGATCCGCGGCGTGCTCAACGTGTGCGCGGTCAAGGCCCCGGGCTTCGGTGATCGTCGCAAGGCGATGCTGGAAGACATCGCGATCCTCACCGGCGGCAAGCTGATCGCCGAAGACCTCGGCCTCAAGCTCGAGAACATCACCCTCGCCGACCTCGGCCGCGCCAAGCGCATCAAGGTCGACAAGGACAACACCACCATCATCGACGGCGCTGGCGTGGAGAAGGACATCCAGGCTCGCGTGAAGCAGATCCGTGCGCAGATCGACGACACCTCGTCGGACTACGACAAGGAGAAGCTCCAGGAGCGTCTGGCGAAGCTGGTCGGCGGCGTTGCCGTGATCAACGTCGGCGCGGCGACCGAGACCGAGATGAAGGAGAAGAAGGCTCGCGTGGAAGACGCGCTCAACGCGACGCGCGCGGCCGTGGAAGAGGGCATCGTCCCTGGCGGCGGCGTGGCGTACATCCGCTCGCTCAAGGCGCTCGACGGCATCGAAGTGTCGGCCACCGAGAAGTTCGGTGTCGACATCATCCGCCGCTCGGTGGAAGAGCCGCTCCGCCAGATCTCGGCGAACGGTGGCCTCGAGGGTTCGGTCATCGTGAACAAGGTCAAGGACGGCACGGGCGCGTTCGGCTTCAACGCCGGCACCGGCGCTTTCGAAGACCTGCTCGCGGCTGGCGTCATCGACCCGGCCAAGGTCTCGCGCTGCGCCCTGCAGAACGCGGCCTCGGTCAGCTCGCTGATGCTGACCACCGAAGCGATGATCGCCGAGAAGCCGCGTGAAGAGTCGGCGCCTGCGATGCCCCCCGGCGGCATGGGCGGCATGGGCGGTATGGGCATGTAAGTTCGGTCTGACGACTGAACTTCACAGCGGCCTCCGGTCTCCAAAAGGGATCGGGGGCCGTCGTGTTTTCGAGCCATGCTTCGCCGCCTCATGGGCGTTCACGGAACCTTCTGTCAGTTGTGCGGCATGCCGACGCAGCACGATCACCACGTGCCGACCGCGAGTGGAATGTTGAAGATCTACCGGGGGTCCGCGGGGCCCGGTGGCGGCCACGAATGGGAAGCGGGCGAGACGCCGTTTCAATTCAAGCCGCAGCACGACTGGCTCAAAGACGCGGTGGTGTTGCCCTGGGAAGAAGAGCGCGTGCTGCGCGGCACCATCGAAGACGGCGCGATGGAAGACGTGCTGGTCTTCGAAGGTGGCGACGACGGGCTCGCGTTTCATCACGCGTGTTGGGAGCTGCAGGGCTCGCCCGGTTCCACAGGGCCCGCGTTCCGCGCCAACGCAACGCATCAGTGGGCGATCGCCGAGGCGTACCACGAGCAGTTGTTCGACTTCGAAGCGCTGGTGGCCGACGGCAACGAATGGATGCTCGAAGAACCAGGGCCGGGAACGCGTTCACGCGCGCGCCTCGAGGCGATGTTGAAGATCCCCGAAGCGACGAAGGCCGTGGAGAGCATCGAGGCGTCTGTCCGCGTGGATCGCGACTGGGCCTGCATCACGTCGCGCACCGAGCAGGGCCGCAAGGGCATCGCGCGCGCGCGCACGTACACGGTCGAGAAGGTCGCCAAGACGGGCTACGGCGCGTTGGTGCGGCTCTCGAAGTTCTACGAAGAGCCGCGGCTACCCGGTGCCGAAGAGATGCAGGAGCTGCAGGCCTTCGAACTCGCGTTGAAGGCTGCGGTCGAGAAGGACGCAGAAGCGATCTTCGTGCTCGCGGCCATCGGCCGGGGCCGCGCCGAGTACCTGAGCTACGCCCGCGACGGAGACAAGACGGAGGCCGTGGTCGCCGCCCTGCCCGGCGCCAGCGCGGGAAACCTCGAGGTGACGAATGACCCGAATTGGCAGGAAACACGCCGGGTGATCACCTCATTGCGTGGTTAGGAGACCGCCATGAAAGAAGTCATCGTCTACACGAAGGATGCGTGCCCCTACTGCCGCATGGCCGAGCGGTTTCTCGAAGAGAAACAGATCCCCTTCAAGAACATCGACGTCACCGACGACCAGGCCATGCGCGATCAGATCGAAGCACTCAGTGGGCAGCGCACGGTCCCGCAGATCTTCGTGGGTGGTGAGTCCATCGGCGGCTACTCCGACATGATGAAGCTGCACCAGAAGGGCGAGTTCGAACCCAAGCTCGGCCGCTGACTTATGCTGCCGGCATGAGCCCGGGCGCGAAGCTCACGGTGATCATGGCGGGCGCGACGACCATCGTGCTCGCGCTGCGTTGGCTGCTACAGAAGCTCGTCGGCCCACCCCGCGCGAATCGTGAAGCCAGGCACGAGGGCAGCATGGAAGACATCGACGTGCCGGAGCACGACGGGCCCAGCCACTCCGACCCGGACTGATTACAGGCGCACGTCGAGCACTGCGCCCCACTTTTCGGCGAGCGCTCGCAACCGTGCTTCGACCGCCGAGCGCGCTTCCCACGGCAGCGCTTCGTTCGGCATGTAGAACGTGCCTACGTCGGCGATCACCCCGCGCATCGACCAACCGAGCGATGGCGCCGTGTGTTCGTCACCCGCATCGCCCGCGAGCATCAACGTCTTCGGCTGCCACCACAGGGTCTGCAGCACCGGCGTCATCCGCTCCGCGTGTTCGAGCGACGTCACCAGCATGCCGCTGACCGTCTTCGCGTCGATCGCCGCACCGAGCTCGACCGCCTTCGCCTGCAACGCCATCAACTCCGAGGTGGTTTCGCCGAGCGATGCGCCACCCACCGTGGCCTCGAGCCGCGCGTCCGGCATCGTCAGAAACAGCCCGACCGTCGGCACCTCACCAATGGTCTTGAAATGAACCTTCAGCTCGTTCGGCAACAGCGTGGTCAAATAATGCCGCTGTGCGTCAACATCGAGTCGACGGAAATGCGCGATGTAAGCCTTCGGATTCACGGCGGCCAGCGCCGGGGTCAGCAACTCACGCACGCCGCACCTATCGCCTGTGGCGCACCTGTTTTCAACAACTTGCACCACCAACGAAATGTCACTTTTCAGAGGGTGCCGAAGCCTCGATCTGCGTGGTACTCATCGAGGCGAGTGCCGGCCCGTTCGCCGTCCTCCCGACACAAGATCCGAGGCAGCGAAAGCTTCCCGGGGACGTGCTTCGTGAGAGGAAAGCAGAACAGGCCGGCACTCGTTTTTCCTAAGGTTCGCGGCCGATGCGTCGTTGGGCCCTGCTCCTGTTCTTCACCGGCTGTGCGTCGGGCTTCACGTCCACCATTCACGAGCCGTCGGCGCCGCTGAGCGTTTCTGCCGTCGTCATTCCGCCGGTGCGTGTGCTGGGAGTGAGTGAAGCGTCGTGGCATCGCTACGAATTGGCGCAACGGCAGGTCGACGTGGCGCTGCGCATGATGGGCGATCGACTCGCAGTCGTCGGGCCCGCACAGGTGCAGGTTGCTCGCTGGGATGAACCGGGTTGGCTCGGCACCAACGCCCTGCCCGTGTTGACGCGCGCCGGGCTGCCGCCGGCAGAGGCGCTCGTGCTGCGCGCCACCGCCGAGCAACGAATCACCTCGGGCACCATGGAGCGCGAAGACTCGAAGGGCCTCGCCAAAGGTGGCCGCGCGACGCACGAGAAGCGGTGGCTCGTCACCGTAGAGCTCATTCATCCCGGCAGCCGTGAAGCGCTCGCCGAGTTCTCGGGCCAGGTGACCGTCGACCCCTTCGCTCCACCGACCGGCGAAGAAGAGTTCGACCCCGACTGGCCGATGACGCGCATGCTCGAGAAGCTCACGCGCGAAGCGTTGCTGTTGACGAAGAAGTACCTCGTCGATCGCAGCGCGGTGAATGACACCGGCCTCACGCTGGCGCTCTCTCCGGCCTTCACCGCCGCGCACCCTGACGCGTCGGCCGCGCAGACCGACGCGCTGCAAGCCGAGGTGTGGATGCAGGCGCGCGCGCGCTTTCTGTCGCCATGGCTCGACGAGAACACGGCCGCCAAGCTGGCGCGCATGCCGCCGGTGCTCTTCGTGTACGCGGCGCCGGGCAACGCCTCGCTGCAGCCGGGCGACATGATTCTTTCCATCGACGGACAACCGCCGCTTCCAGAGGTCCTCGCACGGAAGCGCCTCAACGGCGTACCGGTGGAGGTCCGTGTAGGCCGCGATGGGAACGAGCGGGACGAGGTCATTCCATGAAAGTAAGGTTGCACCCTGATGGTTGAGACCACCGAGTCAGTGACGATTCCCGGGGACAGCATCACGCGCGTTCCCATTCGTGAGTGGACGGTGGAGGTCATCGGCGGTCCCGACAAGGGCAAGACGATCTCCGCGCTGCAGGGGCTGATTCGCGTGGGCAGTGACGAGGGCAACGACCTCGTGCTCACCGACAACACCGTCAGTCGAAAGCACCTCGAGATCGAACGCACCTCGCGCGGCCTGCTGCTGCGTGATCTGAGCTCGCGCAACGGCACCTTCCTCGCGGGCAGGCTCACGCTGCAGGCCTTCGTCGAACCCGGCGACAAGATCGATCTCGGCAAGACGCGGCTGACGGTGAAGCAGAAGACGCGCGAGACCGAAGTAGAGCTCGACGGTGGCGAACAGTTCGGCGACCTCGTCGGCATGTCCGAGGCGATGCGCATCATCTTCGCCGAGCTCCGCCGCGTGACCCGCGAAGACGTCACGCTGCTCATCGAAGGAGAAACCGGCACCGGCAAGGAGCTCGCGGCGCGCGCGGTGCACGCCTACTCGGTGCGGCGCTTCGGCCCGTTTCGCGTGGTCGACTGCGCGATGTTGTCGGAGCAGACCGCCGAGCGAGAGCTCTTCGGGCCCGACGGTGCGTTCACCACCGCGCAGGGCGGCATCATCTTCTTCGACGAGATCGGTGAGCTGCCTCCAGCAGTGCAGCCCAAGCTGCTGCGCATTCTCGAAACGAAGGACCTCGGCAACGGCAAGAAGCTCGACGCGCGCATCATCGCGTCGACCTCGCGCAACCTCGCCGAAGAGGTTCAGCAGCGCCGCTTCCGTCAGGAGCTCTTCTTCCGCATCGCCATCGCGCGCGTTCGCCTGCCGCCGCTGCGCACGCGGAAGATCGACATTCCCCTGCTGGCGAAGCACCTGGTGAAGGGCCTGTCGACGCCGATGGAGTTGTCGCCGCAGATGCTCTCACTGCTCGAGGGTTACGACTGGCCCGGCAACGTGCGTGAGCTGCGCAACGTGCTCGAGCGCGGGGCGTTGATGCAGGCCACCGGCAACTCTTCGTGGCTCGAGCTGCTGGTGCCGAGCGACCGCCGGCCCGACCGCAGCACGATGCTCGAGGTGGTGAGCAAGTTGCCGTACCACGAGGCCAAAGACCGCGTTCAGAACGACTTCGAGCGGCACTACTTCGCGGAGGTGATGAAGCAGTGCGGCTACGACATCAAGCTCGCGGAAGAGCGCACGGGGTTGTCGATGCAGTCGCTGTATCGCCTGCTCAAGAAGAGCGGCCTGCGCCTGAAGGACCTCAAGAACGCCGATGGCCTGGGCTGAGGTCAGCTCAGCCGGACGTGTCCGTCAGCAGCCACGGGAGGAACGCACATGGCGATCTTGAACATCACCTACCAGGGCTTGTCGGCTGACTACGGCGTCGAGCTCGACACGCAGCTGACTGACGCCGACGTGCGTCGCGTCGCGGTCGAGGTCGTGCGCGCTGGCAACGTGCCCGGCTTGAACCTGCCGCACCTGGCCGACGACGCGTTCGCCGGCTTCGTGGTCGACCGCATGCAGAACGGTCAGCGCATCTACCTCCGCCCGAAGGTGCCGTTCGGTGCGTGAGAGGAAGATCGTGTTCTGCGGCGTTGGGGCGCTGGGCTCCACCGCCGCAGTTCTCTGCCGCAACCTCGACGCATCGCTCGTGTTCGTCGACTTCGACCGCGTCGAGTCGAAGAACCTGCTCGCGCAGGCCTACGTGAAGCAGTCCGTCGGGAAGAACAAGGCCGAGGCGCTCAAGTTGCAGTTCCTCAACTTCCACGGCGTGAAGGCCGAGTCGTTCGGCGTGCGTTTGACGACCGGGAACGTCGCGCAGCTCACGAAAGACGCGGCGCTGCTCGTCGACTGCTTCGACAACGCGGCGTCGCGACGGCTGCTCTCGGACCACGCACGCGCCGCCGGAATTCCGTTGCTGCACGCGGCGGTCAGCGGCGACGGGACGTTCGGTCTCGTTCGCTGGGACGAACGTTTCACGCCAGACCAGGAAGACGTCGCCGGCCAGGCCACGTGTGAAGGCGGCGAGCACCTTCCACTCATCGGCCTGCTCGGCGCGGCCATCGCGCGCACCGTTCAGGACTTTCTGAGGGCCGGCGTGAAACGCGACTCGATGGTCGGCCTCGCGTCGGTCGCCGTCACTTCGGTGACGTGAACGTCAAATAGGTCATGCACATCTCGTCGTAGCTGCTCTCGCCCCATGACACGTCGACGGGCTGACGCTGCTGCCCGTTCTCGACAGCCTGATTCTCGGGCGAGTTGTCGTACGTGCAGGTGATGCGCAGCTTGTCGCCCTGCTTGAGCGTGATGGGCCTCGTGAGCGTGTAGTCACGCTGCCAGTTGAAGTCCCAGTTGGGGTTGTCCAGCACGCACTCCGCGCTGCCGCCCTGGCGAATCACTTCCAACTTCACCTGCGTGGCGAGTTGATGCGCGTGCCCCATCGCGCGGTACACGGTCGCCTCTCGGAACGGCTGCGGCACGGCGACTTCGAGCGTCTGCACCGAGTTCTTCACCCCGGCGGGAATCGCGAGGTTCGGCTTCAGCATCGGGAGGATCTTCGCGGGCGTGAACGAGCCCGCAGGGGCGAACTCGAGCGACAACTTCGTCTCGTCGAACGGAGAGACCGACGCGTCGTAGAGCGCGTTCAGGTTGTAGTGAACCTGCACCACCAGCTTGCTGCCGCCGACGAGCGTGAGCGCGGTGCCGGCGGGAAGTCGATTCGGGTACTGGCCGGGGACCCAACCGGCGATCTGGTTTCGTACCGCGCCTTCGATGCCCACACCTCCTGACTGACACGGGTAGCCCAGGCCCGGCGCTGCATCGTCGAGCGCCTGCAACTGCGCGACCTGTTCCGGCGGAACGACGTACGCGAGCAGATGGTGCAGCACGGTGGCATTGCCCGGTGTGATCTCGTAGCCGACGACCTGCAGATCATTCACGTTGCCGGGGTCCATGACGAAGCATTGGTAGTTGTCGATGGCGTTCATCTTCCGCACGTCGAACGCGCCACCGATGCTCATCGAGACGGCCGCTCGAACCGAAGGGAGCGCCACCGGTTCTGCGTGCTGGGCGTCAGCGTCGTCACCGCGCGGAGCACCTTCACTCACCCATTTCGACAACAACGCCTTCTCGTCGTCGGAGAGCCGGAGATCGTTCTGGTACTGGTTACAACTCTTCGCGGCGAAGAACGGCGGCATGCGACCACCCTTCACTGCCGCTTCGATCAGCGGCGCCGCGGCGATGACCTGTTCGGGGGTCTCGAAGGCCATCGGTGCGACACCACCTGACGTGTGACACCCCTGGCAGGACCGCTCGATGAGCGGCTGCACGTCACGCACGTAGGACGTCTCGGGCTTCGCAGCTGGCGTCGTACAGCCCACGAGAAACACGGCAGCTGCGACGAGAAGGGAGCGCATACCCGGGTTGAACCCGGCACACGTGCGTCGGTTGCGGGGCCATTTCTGGCGGGCCGCTGACCACGCGCTCAAACCTCCTGGGAGGACCTCACAACGGCACCAGCTTCGGGGCGATCTTCTCGAGCTCGGCGAGGCTGGTCACCGTCACCACCTGACTCACCGCGCGTGAGTAGGCGTTCATCTCGCTGTCTCCGAAGTTCCAGTTCGGCTTCGGCTCGTTGCAGATCCAGATCACGCGCTTCGCCTTCCGTTTCAGGTCCTCGAGCGCCCAGACCTGTGGATCGTTCCTGTTGTTGCGACCGTCTCCAATGATGAAGACCGTGGTGCGCCGCGTGATGGAGCCCAGCTGGCCGCGCACGAAGGTCACCAACGACTGGCCATAGTTGGAATTGGTGTTGATCGAGATCACGCCGCTCTGCAACGCGGCGTCGATCGCCACCTCCGGCTTGACGCCCTTGAAGTGCGAGGTCACTTCGCCGGTATCGGCCACGAAGATGAAGCTGCGCACGCGCGTGAAGAGCGACTGCAGACTCCACGTGAACAGCAGCATCAGTCGTGACGCATTCCGAACCGAGTCACTCACGTCACAGAGCACGACGACGTCGGGCCGCTTCGGTCGTCGCGTCTTGAAGTACGGCACCATGGGCACGCCGCCCGAGGTGAGGTTCGCGCGCAGCGTCTTTCGCGGGTTGAGCTGGCCTCTTCGTTTGCTGCGCTGACGTCGGAGCATGCGCGCCTTCAACTTCTCTGCGAGCGCGCGAACAGCACGTTGGGCGACGTCGACCTCCTGCTTCGTGAGCGTGTGCAACGCCTTGTCTTCGACGCCGATGCTGGGCTTCTTGAGGCGCGCATCGGACTGACGACGAACTTCGACACGCGCCGCGTCTTCGATGCGACGCAGTGACTGCGCGAGGTGCTCATTGACGAGTTCCTGGGCACGCGCCGACATGCCGCCACCCGACATCGACCGCGCCAGCCCTTCGATGTCAGAGCGCATCGACTCGGCCCCGGCGGCGACGACCAACCGTCGACCGAAGAACCCGGTCTGCAACGCGTTCTGAATTCGGGCGTAGTCGAGCTGTCGTGCGGCCTCGCGGAAGATCTGCGCAAGTCGCGCGCGGTCGGCGTCGAGCGCTGCCCTCGTGAGGTCGTGAAGCTCGCGTTCCTGAAGCGACTTCTCGAGCACGCGACGGTCTTCCGCAGACAACACCAGCTCGGAAAGAGGGCCTTCGAGCCCGCCCAACGTCTTCGCCGCCGCTGAGAAATAGAAGTCGAACGCCTTGTCGAAGGTGGCGGCGTCACGCGACCGCTTGCACAGCGTCGCCTTCAAGGTGGCGCGCGTGACCTCGCGTTCGTCGACACCGATCTCGGCGAGCGCGCGCACCGCATCTTTGGCTTCGCTCAGGGCGACCTTGAGCCCGTTCTGGCGGAGCACTTCGACGAACTCGACGACGCGCGCTTCCACGGCTCAGCCTCGCTTCAAAATTCCGTTCGCCGGAAACGACTTGAGGCTCTCACCTCGCTTCAGCGGAAGACAACGCAGCCACCGCACTGGACCGGTGTCGGTCTTCATCACGCCGAAGGTCTGGTCATTGACGAAGCCGAGGCCGGCGAACTCGGAAGCCACCGGTGTGTTCCACACGCCGAAACCGGCCTTCGAGTCGACGCGCATCGCGCGATGGACCTTCGCGAGGAACCCATCGCGTTTCACGAACTCGAGCGGTCGTGCCTTCGTGCCGAACGGCTTGGCCTCGTCGTACACGCGGTATCTGGCGCCTTCGAACTCTTCGATGTCGTCGAACGACAGCACCGAGCCGCTCCTCGGAATCTGCGACGACCAGAAGATCATCCGCGCCAGCGGCATCAGCAGATCGAACGTCCACGCTTCGGGCGGATCTTCCTCACCGTCTTCGACGCCAATGCGCAGCACGAACTCGACACCGAAGCCGCTGCGTTTCGGATCGCGGGTCTCTTTGCCAGCGAACTCCGACAGACCGGTGGTGACGATTTCCCAGTGTTTCTTCACGCGCCTCCAGCCGATGAACCGGAGCGGGTCACGCAGCGGCGGCGTTCCGGGCTGGAAAGTCATGCCCGTGAACTGTCCACCAGCGTTCAAGAGCTCGAAGACGTTGCTCATGCAGGCACCTCCGCGAGTCGTCGAAACAGGTCTGACGGATTCACCGACTCAGGCAAGCCAGAGACCTGCCCGCCGCCGAGCTCGACGATCAACCACTCGCCCGACCTGGTTCGCGCGAGGTCCACCGTGAAGCAGCGGCTCTTCACGCGCGCCGCGACTTCCTGCACCCACGCGGGCGATTCCGACGCGCCGTAGGCCACTTCGTCGACGCGACGGGGCTCAAGCAGATCGCGAGGGAACACGAAGCGCACGAATCACCGCGTGAACGCCATGACGGCTTCGATGTGATGCGACTGCGGAAACAGATCGAACAATTGCAGCGCGATGGGGCGAAAGCCGTGCTCGCCGAGATCCTTCGCGTCGCGCGCCAGGCTCGTCGGGTCACACGCCACGTACACCACTCGCGACGCCAATAACCCGTTCGCCCACGAACCGATGCCCGGCGCACCCGACCGCGGAGGGTCGACCAACAATCGATCGAACCGCTCGCGCTCGTTCACGAAGCCCTTCGCGATCTTCTCTGAATCGCCCTGCACGAAACGCACGTTGGCAACCCCGTGCTTCAACGCTGCCTTCTGCGCGAGCGCGACCGACAGCGGGAACGACTCGACCGCCACCACCTGCTCCGCATGCGACGCCAACCGGAACGTGAAGTTGCCGTTGCCCGAGTACAGCTCGAGCACGCGCTCACCACCGTGAACGTCGAGCAGCTCGATGCTCTGCGACACCAGGCGCCGATTCACCTCGGCGTTGGCCTGCGCGAAGCCGTCGGGCCGGTGGAGCACGCCTTCTTCGTCGAGCACCGGCCTGCCGAACATCTCCACCGCGCCCTTGCCCTCGGCAGGGTGAAAGATCGCGCCGTCGATGAGCCCGTCACGAATCGCGGCGTTCAAGGCGTCACGATGACGGGGCCGAACCTGCGCCTTGCCGTGAAGACTGATGGCCACGCGCCCTTCACACTCGAGCAGTCGGACTTCCTCGAGTTCCTTCAAGGTCGAAGCGCCCAACGCTGTCGCGAGCCGTCCAGGAAAATCGGCCAACGTGGGCGTCAGCGCCGGACACTTCGCGACCGCCACGCGCTCGTGTGAACGACGACCGTAAAAGCCGAGCGCCGCCCCCACGGGGTGCAGCACCGCGCGCCGGCGATACCCGACCGTGTTCGGAGACCAGACCGTCGGCAGCAATTCGTACGCGTCGCGCGTGATGCCGCCCACGTGCTCCAGCGCAGAGACGACGATCTCCTGCTTCTGCCGGAGCTGTTCGTCTTCCTGAACGTGCATCCAATCGCAGCCGCCGCAGGTCGACGCCACGGGGCACACCGGCGCCCGGCGCGAAGGGCTGGGCTCGAGCACCTGCAGCACTTCACCGCGCAGCGCCTTGCCCTGCTCTTCGACCTCGGCGAGCACGCGCTCACCTGGCAGCGCACCAGAAACGAAAACGGCGCGGCCTTCGTGAGGGGCCACGCCGTCACCTGACTTCGACAACCGCTCGACTCGCAGCTCCAGCTTCACTTCTTCTGAGGCACTTCTGCGTCAGGCAGCTCGGCGCGGAGACGCTGAACGAATTGCGCGATGCGGCCCTTCTTGTCTTCGTCGACGTCGACGAACTCGATGCCCATGCCGGGAATCAGGTCCGAATCGGGGTCGGGCGCGTGCACGCGAATCACGCGGCCGGTGAGGTCGAAGGGGAACGCGGCGTCGGGGAGCGAGACGATCAACCGCACGATGCTGCCGACCGCGAGCGGGTTGCGCGTGTTGATGAACATGCCGCCGCGGCTGATGTTGACGGCCCAGTCGGTGATGAAGCCATCGACCGTGCGGTACGCCACCAGCAACTCGTGCTGGAGACGTTCCGCCTTGCGAACCGGCTGGGAGCCCTTGTCGTCGCTCATGGGTCGGGGAGCCTACTCACATCAGATCGACATCGTCTTCAGATCTGACGCCGCCTTGAGCGGAGCACCCGTCAACTTCTGAACCGATTCGATGGTCTCGCCGGGCGCGAGCTCGCGCAGCAGCAGTCCGTCCGGCGTGACGTCGATCCACGCGAGGTCGGTGCAGAGCGCGTGCACGCACTTCTTGCTGGTGAGCGGCAACGTGCAGGCCTTGAGGATCTTGTGACCGCCGTCTTTCGTCGCGTGCTCCATGGCGACGATGACGCGCTTGGCACCGACGGCGAGGTCCATCGCGCCGCCCATGCCTTTGACCATCTTGCCGGGAATCATCCAGTTCGCGAGGTCACCGTGCTCGCTGACTTCCATCGCGCCGAGCACTGCGAGGTCGATGTGACCGCCGCGGATCATGCCGAACGACGCCGCCGAGTCGAAGTACGCGGCGCCCGGCAACGCGGTGACCGTTTCCTTACCGGCGTTGATGAGGTCGGGATCTTCTTCGCCCTCGAACGGGTACGGGCCGGTGCCGAGCATGCCGTTCTCGCTCTGGAGCACGACCTCGACGCCTGCGGGAATGTAGTTGGGAATGAGCGTCGGCAGACCGATGCCGAGGTTCACGTAGAAGCCGTCGCGAAGTTCCTTCGCCACGCGCTGAGCGATCTGTTCACGGGTCAAAGGCATGATCAGGCCTGCTTCCGAACGGTGCGCCGTTCAATCCACTTGTTGAGACCAACCGACTGCACGACTCGCTTCACGTAGATCGACGGCACGTGAATCTGATCGGGGTCGAGCTCGCCGACGGGAACGATGTGTTCGGCTTCGACGATGGTGACCTTCGCCGCCATGCAGATCAGCGGCGAGAAGTTCCGCGCCGTCTTGCGGAAGATGAGGTTGCCCCACGTGTCGGCCTTCCACGCCCGCACGATGGCGAAGTCGGCCTTGAGCGGCGACTCGAGCACGTATTCGTGCCCGTCGATGACCCGCGTCTCTTTGCCCTTCGCCACTTCGGTGCCCACACCGGTGCGCACGTAGAAGCCGCCGATGCCCGCGCCGCCGGCACGAATGCGCTCGGCCAGCGTGCCCTGCGGGTTGAGCTCGACTTCGAGTTCACCCGAGAGGAACTGGCGCTCGAACTCCTTGTTCTCGCCGACGTAGCTGCTCACCATCTTCTTGACCTGCTTGTTCTTGAGCAGAACGCCCAGGCCGAGGTCGGTGGTGCCGCAGTTGTTCGAGATGATCGTGAGCCCCTTCACGTTCTTCGCGTGAATGGCCGTGATCAGGTTCTCGGGGTTTCCGCACAGCCCGAAACCGCCCGACATCAGCGTGATGTTGTCTGGAATGTCTTTGACGGCTTCCGCAGCCGACGCGACGACCTTGTTCATCTCGTTACCTCCGTGGTGGCGGGCTTCATTTCGCAGCAGTCGTTCGCTTTCAATCGCTAATGTGGTTAGCCGCTCTCGGGGCCCGGCATGACGCAGACCGAACAACCACGTGCGTGGTGGGTGACCGCGGCGCTCACGCTCGGTCTCGCCGTGGCGTACGCGGTCACCGGTGCGTCGGGGCTCGAGCTCGCGTCACAGCCCGGCAACGTGACGGCGGTGTGGCTGCCCGCGGGGCTGGCGCTGGCGGCGCTGCTCAAGTTCGGCCGCACGCTGTGGCCGGGCATCACTCTGGGCTCCTTCGCGTGCAACGTGCTGGTCTTTCCGGCGCCCGATGGCACCCTGGAGCGCGCGCTCGGTTCGTTGGCGATCGCCCTCTCGTCGACCACGGGCCTCACGTTGATCGCCTGGCTGGTCGAGCGTCGCGGCTCTCGTGACGCGCTCGCCAGCCCGTCGGACCTGCTGCGCTTCATGGGGCTGTCGCTGGTCGGCTGCGTCGTCAACGCCTGCGGTGGGCTGCTGGCGACGGCGATCTTCAGTCAAACGCCGCCGGGCAATTGGCTGAACTTCTGGGCGACCTGGGTGTTGGGCGATTTCGCGGGAGTGGTGGTGGTGACCTCGCTGGTGTTGGGTGAAGGGTCGGCGCGTCCGAGGCGCGTGGTCGAGTCGCTGTTCGTCTTCGCGCTCTCGCTGGTGCTGATGCAGCTGGTGTTCGGTCGGCCGATCCCCGGTGTCGGCGGCACGTCGCTGCCGGTGTCGTGGACGGTGATGATCGGCGCGGTGTGGGCCGGCGCACGCCTCGGCGGCCGCGCGGTGGGCGTGATGTCGCTCATGAACTTCTTCTTGATGAGCTGGGCGACGCTCTCGCGCATCGGCCCCTTCGGGCACTTCGAGCGGCACACGGCGTTGCTGCTGACCGACTGCGTGGCCGTGCTGGGGACGACCGTCGGGCTCTTGCTCGTGTCATCAGAGGCGCGCAGCCGCCGCAATCAGGAAGCCCTGGAGCTCGAGCGCAGACACCTCGAAGAGAAGGTGCAGGAGCGCACCGCGCAGCTCGAGCTCTCGTCGGACGCGCTGCTGAGCGAAGCCGAAGAGCGCGGCCGGCTGGCGTCGCACCTGATCGAAGCACAGAAGCAGGAGGCGTTGGGACGGCTGGCGGGCGGCGTGGCGCACGACTTCAACAACCTGCTCACGGTGATCAGCGCCGAAGCCGAGCTGTTGCGTCGCGACAAAGAGCACAACCACGACGTGCACGACGCGGCCGGGGCGATCCTCGCCGCCTCCCATCGCGCCGCTGAATTGACCCGGCAGCTTCTCGCGGTCGCGCGGCGGCAGCCCACCACCCCGCGCTACGTGGAGCTCGCCGACACCCTGGCCGCGAATCGCCGGCTGCTGCGCCCGTTGCTGCCCGCGAACATCACGCTCGAGGTGCAGTGTGACGACGACTGTGGCGTGTCGATCGATCCCACGATGCTCGATCAGATCGTGCTCAACCTCGCGCTCAACGCGCGCGACGCGATTCAACAGCGCCCCGGCAAGGTGAACATCATCGGCAGCAAGCGTACGCTCGGCGAGCAGGCGGCGGCGTCCGTCGGTCTGCCGCCCGGCCGCTGGGTGACGCTGGAAGTCGAAGACGACGGTGACGGCATTCCACCCGAGATCCTCGATCGCATCTTCGAGCCGTTCTTCACCACCAAGGGCGATGGTCGCGGTACGGGGCTCGGCCTGTCGACGGTGTGGGGCATCGCCAGTCAGGCGCGCGGCAAGGTCACGGTCGACAGCTCGTCGACGGGCACGCGCTTCACGGCGTGGCTCCCGGCGGCCGAACGGCCTTCGACGCCCATCAAGGCCAGCGCGGCCCCCGCCTTCATCGACGGCCGGCCTTCAGTGATTCTGGTGGTGGAAGACGAGCCGCTCGTGCGCCGTACCGTGGTGCTGACGCTGGAGCGCGCGGGGCATCAGGTGCTCACCGCAGCCGACGGTGACGAGGCGCTGGCGGTGCTGGAGATCGGCGCCGCGCAGGTGCACCTGGTGCTGACCGACGTGGTGATGCCGCGACGAGGTGGCGTCGAGCTGGCGCGCGAGGTTCGTGCACGCTGGCAGAAGCCGGTGATCTTCATGTCGGGGTTTCACGAGCGGCAGTCGGAGCTGACCGACGAGTTGGTGCTTGGAAAGCCCTTCTCGACCGATCAGCTCCTGGCCGCCGTCTCGCAGGCGCTGCGAACCGCGACTTAGACGCGCTCGACCATCAGCGCGATGCCTTCACCGCCGCCGATGCACAGCGACGCCACGCCGCGCTTGAGATCGTGGTCCTTCATGGTGTGGAGCAAGGTGACGAGCACGCGCGTGCCCGACGCGCCGATGGGGTGACCCAGCGTCACCGCGCCGCCGCGAACGTTGACGTTCCTGGGGTCCAGCTTGAGCAGCTGGTTGTTGGCCAGGCTGACGACCGCGAAGGCCTCGTTGATCTCCCAGGTGTTCACGTCGGCGGTGGTCTTGCCCGTCTTCTGCAGCAGCTTGTTGATGGCGTCCGCGGGGGCGATCGTGAACTCGACCGGCTTGCGCGCCGCGGCGGCGTGACCGACGACCTTCGCGAGCACGGGAATGTTGAGCGCCTTCGCCTTGTCGGCGCTCATCAGAACGACCGCGGCGGCGCCGTCGTTGATCGACGAGGCGTTGGCGGCGGTGATGGTGCCGTCCTTCTTGAAGACCGGCTTGAGCGTGGGGATCTTGTCGGGCTTCGCGTTCTTCGGGCCTTCGTCTTCGCTCACCACGAGCGCGTCGCCCTTCTTCTGCGGCACCGACACGGGGACGATCTCGTTCTTGAAGAGGCCTTCCTTCTGCGAGCGGATGGCGCGGTTGGTCGACTCCAGCGCGAACTCGTCTTGCGCGGCGCGGCTGATCTTCATGGTGTCGGCGCACTGCTCGGCGCACACGCCCATGGCCACGTTGTCGTACGCGTCGGTGAGGCCGTCGCTCATCATCGAGTCCTTGAACTCGACGTTGCCCATGCGCGCGCCGTTGCGGAGCTGCATCGAGATGTACGGCGCGTTCGACATCGACTCCTGGCCACCGGCGACGACCACGTCGGCGTCGCCGGCGACGATCGCCTGGTACGCCTGAACCACGGACTGCAGGCCCGAGCCGCAGACCTTGTTCACGGTCACGCACGGAACGTCGTCGGGGAGCCCTGCACCACGCGCCGCCTGACGCGCCGGCGCCTGGCCGACACCCGCGGTCAGCACGTTGCCCATGATCACCTGCTCGACGTGCTCCGGCTTGAGGCCCGCACGCTCGAGCGCAGCCTTGATGACGATCGAGCCGAGCTGCGGAGCAGTCAGCGAAGACAGCGCGCCCTGAAACGCACCAATGGGGGTCCGCGCAGCACCGACGATGACGACTTCACGAGCCATGATTTTCTCCGCGAAAGAGTGAGGGTCTGACGTGAGCCTTATGACGGCGCGTCTCGCCCATTTCAAGGCGAGAGGCCGGTCGAATGCTCAGCGCTCGGCGGTCTGTGAAGCGGGGGGCTTCGCGTCGTACACAGGCACCGGGTTGCGGCGGCCAGCACAGCCGGGAACGTTGGCGCTGCACAGCGCCTTCGACCGCGGGCCATCGTCAGGAGCGCGCCACTTGAGCGCCGCCTCGAGCGCCTGATCGGCGTTCGCGCCAAGCTCCTGAAGCGCGAGCGCCTGCACGCGCAGACAGTCTGCGTCACGCGGGTGCAACGCGAGCCCCTTCTGCGCGGCCTCCAGCGCGGCGCGGTACTGCCCCACGCTGGCTTCGGCCATGGCCAATGACTGCCAGAGCCCGAGGTCGGTGGGCGCCAGCTTCGACGCTTCGCGCCACGCGGCGGCCGCTTCCTTCCAGCGCCACACCTGGCCGTAGGCGTCACCACGCGACTTGATGATCGCCGCCGTCTTACCGAGCTGCTTCTGCGCTTCGTCGAGGTGCGCGAGCGCCTTCACCAGCTGGCCTCTCCTGCCCGCGAGTTGACCGAGGGCCCACTCGGTCGCTCCGAGTTCCTGCGGCCCACGCGCGAGCGCCCGCGCGTGCGTGAACGCGGCTTGTGCTTCGTCGAGGTACTCCTGCAGCCCGACCGAGAGACCGAGGCCGCGCCGGTAGCTGCGGCTCCACGTGTCGTCGTGCGCGATGCCGATGAGCGCGACGGTGGCCTTGTCGATCTCGGTGACGGGTTGTTCGGCACACGGGTTCAGCTTGATGCCGGTGTGCTTCACCGCCGCTTCCGAAAAGGCTCGCCCGCGCGGGGTCTGCAGATCGTCGCAGGCCGCCCGCATCATCTCGGCAGAGCGAGCGCGGTGGAGAATTCGCGCTTCGACCTTGAGTGGAAAGGCGGTCGCCGCGAGCGACTCCGGCACCTTCATGCGAATGCGCGTCACGCGGGCATCGCGCGCCGGAACGGTGTGGTTCCACACCGCGGTGACGAACTCGTGCGTCTCGCGGCGCTGGATGGGCTGGCCCTTCTTGTCGACGACCAGGGAACGCAGTTGATGGTCGTCGCTGATCGCCACCACGTTGCCGCGCACGTCGCGCACGACGACCTCGAGCGTGGTGCCCTGATTATCGAGAACGCCACCGGGGAACCGATGCCCGGTGCGCTCGTTGAACAGCACGACGTCGAGCTCGAGCGTGTCACCGGCGTTGGGCCTGGCCGCTTCAGCCGGCATCGACCACGCGCCGTCATTCACGCGCGCCGCGGCGACGTCGACGACGGCCGCCTTCGCGAGAAAGGCCTGCAGCCGCGCGAGCTGTGCCTGATCTCCGCGCATGGCAGCCAGCGTGGTGTGCGCCCCCAGGAACCGATGCGAGGGGACCGTGCCGGACTTCGCAGCGACGTCGCCCAGCACCGCGGCTTCCCGCGGCATGTGGCAATCGCGGCACTGCTGCACCGCGACCGAGTCGGGACGCTCGGCGGTGTTCCCCGAGAACGCCGACCGGTGCCAGCCGCCGTAATCGTCCATGCCGAAGAACGCAGAGGCGTTGCCGGTCTCATCGGTGAGAAAGGAGCGATGACAGCCGGCGCAGAGCTCAGCGGTCCGCAGCGTCGGTGACGCCACGCGCTGCCGGTGCTTCTCGAGCGTCGCGTCTTGACCGGTGGTCGGGAACACTTCGTCGGCGCGCAGCGTGATCGAACCGTTGCCATCGAGCGTCGCGTGCACGGTGCTGTGGCAGGTGGTGCACGAGACGCCGGCGTGTGAACGCGCGTCGTCAGCGGCGATCTCCGCCTGGTCCATGGCTCCGGTGGTGAGCAGGGCGAGGTCGTGGCAGCCGGCACACATGCGGCTGGGCGCGGTGCCGCGGTCGACGCGCAGGGTGTCGATCGCCACGCGGTAGATGGGGTTGGTGAAAGACGCGAGCGCGTGGGTGCTCGTCTTCCACTGCGCGGCGATGTCGGCGTGACACGAGCCGCAGTTCTTCCCGTCGGTGAAGTTGGCGGACGGGATCACCGCGTCGTTCGACTGCACCCTCACCTGCCCGGGGTTTCGCGGCGCCGATTCGTCCGGCAGCACGGCCTTCACCGGAGCCGCGCTGAGGATCATCAGCAGCGCGGAGATCACTTCTTCTCCTTGCGCAGCACCTCACCGGCGAAGCGCTTGGCGCCCTTCACCTGCAGCTCGGCGATCGGGCTCTCGGCGAGCGTGTCGACCTTCGAGGCGTCGCGCGGCGTGAAGGCGGTGTTGGTGGCAGCCTTCGTGTCTTTACCCACGCCCGCCGGAGGCCCGCCCCAGCGACCCCACACCGGGTTCGAACATTTCACTTCGCCGGTCCATGGGTAGCGAATGGCGTAGCGCGCCTGGAAGTTGTTGATCTCGTCGTTGCGGAAGCCCTGCTCGAGCTGCTTGCCGTCGGTGAGAAATTCGCGGCCACCGACGATCGCCTTCGCGGCCTTGAAGACCAGGTCTTCACCCAGCGAGCTCTTGTCGTAGCGCGCGTGCAGACGCGTGAGGGTCCAGCCCTGCCGCGGGTCCCACGGGTCCTTCACCTGCCCCTTCGAAGGCACCACGTCGGCGCCGAGCGTCTGAAAATCTTCCGGGCTCAGCGGTGACGTCGGGCACGGGTCACAGCTGCTCGCCTGCCACGCGTACTCGGTGACGACCGCGTTGGGCTTCGACTTCAAGGTGCGGTCGAAGAGGCTCACGTAGAAGTACGGGAACTCGCTCCTGGCGCTGGGAACGAGGTCGATGTTCGTGGGAATGGTGACGTTCGGGTAGTTCGCGACCTCGTAGCGCTGACCTCTGGCGAGGATGTGAACGATGAGATCCTGCTTGTCCTTCGCGTTGATGAGCCCGAGGCGAATCGGCAGCTCGAACTTCTCGGAGTCGTAGAAGAAGCGCAGCGGCGACAGCTGCGCCATGCCCTTCTCGAAGGTGACCTTCTTCGCGTTCACGCGCGCGACGAAGAACTTCATGCCCTGTTGAATGTACGGACGGAACAACGGCTCGGCGCCCCCGGGGAGCTTGTACTTGTTGTCCTTGAGCCACTTCTCGAGCGCGAGCGCGTCTTTGGCCGACAGCACCACGATCTCGTACTCGCCGACCTCGAACTGGGCCTCGACGACCACCATCGCGCCGCCGCCGCCCTTGCTGAGCATGCGCCCGCCGCCGGTGCCCATGCCTCCGAGCGTGCCCAGCGACATCATCGGCGGCTCGACGAAGCAGGGGTCCATCTCCCAGTATTCGACCAGGCGCGGAGCCGCGAGCGTGTCGACGCGCCCGAAGATGCTCTTGCTGAGCGTCTTCACGTTCTCCTTCTTGAGAACGACGGGCACGGGGATCACCATCGCGAAGTCTTCCGGCGGGCCCTGGTAGTTGTTCTGCATCGACAGCACCGTGCGCGTGCCTTCGCGCATCAGCACCACCTGCGTGGCGTTGTTGAACAGTTCGGCACCGCCGCCTGCGACGTAGAAGCCGCAGAACGCGTACGCCGAGGTCGAGACGATTGCGGCAAGCGCGGCGATCTTCATTTCCAGAACTCCCACCAGCGTCGGGGTTGTGCTTCCGGTTCTTGTTGCTTCGGCGCTTCAGGCTTTGACGTCTCGTCGGTGCGGAGCGCGACACCAGAGAGGCGCTTGCGGCCCTTCACCGCGAACGCCGGCACGTCCGCCTCGGCGAGCGCCGCGAGGAGTGCCGGGTCGCGCTTCTGAAACGCTGCGTCGCGCACGGCCGTCGTTCCAGCTCCGGCTCCTTCAGGGTTCGCGCCCCATCGCCCCCACAGCGGCCGTTCGCACTTCACCGGGCCCCTCCACGGGTAGCGAATGGCGTAGCGGCCCTGGAAGTTGTTGAAGCTCGCGGGCTGCGCCGTCTGACGAAGACCTTCACCTTCGCGATCGTGCTCGCGGCCACCTTCGATGGGTGGCGCAACCTTGAAGACGAGATCTTCGCCGAGGGAAGTCTTGTCGTAGCGGGCGTGCAGGCGCGTGAGCACCATGTTCTGCGATGGGTCGAAGCCTTCCTTCACGTTCGACCTGGGCAACACGTCGGCGCCGAGCGTGAGCATGTCTTCTTCAGTGAGCGGAGCCGTCGGGCACGGGTCGCAGCTGGTCGCCTGCCACGCGTACTCGGTGATGACGGCGTTGGGGTTCGCCTTCAAGGCGCGGTCGAAGAGGCTCACGTAGAACGGGCCGAACTCGCTCTTGGCCGACGGCACGAGGTCGATGTTGGTGGGCACGGTGGCGTTCGGGTAGTTCGCCACTTCGTAGCGTTGGTTCTTCGCGAGGATGTGAACGATGAGGTCCTGCTTGTCCTTCGCGTTGATCAGCCCCAGCCGCACCGGCAGCTCGAACTTCTCGGAGTCGTAGTGGAAGCGCAGCGGTGACAACTGCGCCATGCCGTCTTTGAAAGCGACCTTCTTCGCGTTCACCCGCGCGACGAAGAACTTCATGCCCTGCTGCACGTAGGGCCTGAACAGCGGCTCGGCGCCGGTCGGAATCCTGTATTTGTACTCCGCGAGCCACTGCTCGAGCGCGAGCGCGTCTTTCGCCGAGAGAATGACGACTTCGTATTCGCCCACTTCGAACCGGGCTTCGACCTTCACCTTCTCTTCGACCGGAGCGGCGGCGCTCTCGAACACCACGCTGCCCTTGCGTCTGTACTTGCGCTCGTCTTCTTCGCGTTCGCGGGCGGCGCACGGGTCCTGCTCCCAGTATTCGACGAGCCGCGGCGCATCGAGCGTGTCGATGCGGGTGAAGACCTCCCGAGGCAACGTCTTCACATTTTCCTTCTGCAGAATGACCGGCACCGGAATGACCATCGCGAAGTCTTCCGGCGGGCCCTGGTAGTTGTTCTGCATCGACAACACGGTGCGCGTGCCGTCGCGCATCAGCACCACCTGCGTGGCGTTGTTGAAGAGCTCGGCACCACCGCCAGCGACGTAGAAACCGCAGAACGCCGAGGCCGACGTGGAGAGCAGCGTGGCGAGAGCAGCGATCTTCATTTCTTCACCGCGATTCCGGCGCGCGCCTTGCGGCCCTTGATGTCGAGCTCTGAAATCGGGCTCTCGGCGAGCTTCGCGGTGAGCGCGTCGTCACGCTTCACGAGACCGAGGTCTTCGGCGGCGAGCGGCTTGTGCTGCCCACCGTTCGGCGGCCCGCCCCAGCGGCCGTACACGGGGTTGCTGCACTTCACTTCTCCACCCCACGGGTAGCGGATGGCGTAGCGCGCCTGGAAGTTGTTCACGCCGTACGACACCGAGCCTTGCTCGAGTTCCTTGCCGTCTCTGAGAAACTCACGCCCGCCGGCGATGGGCGTCGCGGCTTTGAAGACGAGGTCTTCACCGAGCGAGGTCTTGTCGTAGCGCGCGTGCAGCCGCGTGATGACGAAGCGCGCGCCTTTGCCGGCGGAGCGCTGGTACGCGATCTGCTGATCGAGGCTCGACAGCATGCGGTCGACGAGCGCCGCTTCCTGCGGCGTGACCTTGTCGCGGTTCTTGAACTCGATCTCCGGCAGCGGGCCCGCGTTGTCGATGACGTCGAGCCCCAGCACCATCAAGTCGGTCGGCGTCAGCGGAGGCGTCGGGCACGGATCGCACGTCGCGGAATCCCACGCGTATTCAGTGACCACGGCCTTCGGGTGCTTCTTGAGCGTCTTGTCGAAGAGGCTGGCGTAGAACGGCCCGAACTCACTCTTCGCCGACGGCACGAGGTCGATGTTCGTGGGAATGGTGACGTTCGGATAATTCGCGACCTCGTAGCGCTGGTTGCGCGCGAGCACGTGAATGATGAGGTCCTGCGGGCCGGCAGCGTTGATGAGGCCGAGGCGAATCGGCAGCTCGAACTTCTCGGAGTCGTAGTGGAAGCGCAGCGGCGAGAGCGACGCGACGCCGTCTTTGAACGCCACCTTCTCGACGTTCACCCTGGCCACGAAGAACTTCATGCCCTGCTGAATGTACGGGCGGAACAGCTGCGCCGCGCCAGACGGAATCTTGTACTTGTTGTCGGTGAGCCAGGCCTCGAGGCCGAGCGCGTCTTTCGCGCCGAGGATCACGATCTCGTATTCGCCGACGGTGAACTTCGCCTCGATGGTGACGCCGTAGTCACGCGGGGCGGCAGCGTCGGCCATCGGCGCTGACTTCGTCGGCATCTCCCGCCTGGATCTCGCCTCGACGTAGAAGTCGCGTGGTTGGTAGCAGGGGTCCTGCTCCCAGTATTCGACGAGGCGCGGCGCGGCGAGCTGGTCGACCTTGTCGAAGATGTTCTTCGTCAGGGTCTTCACGTTGGCCTCGGCGAGGATCACCGGCACCGGCACCACCATCGCGAAGTTCTCGGGCGGGCCCCGGTAGTTGTTCTGCATCGACAGCACCGTGCGCGTGCCTTCGCGCATCAACACCACCTGCGTGGCGTCGTTGAAGAGCTGCGCACCGCCGCCGGCGACGTAGAAGCCGCAGAACGCGTGAGCCGCCACAGGCACGACGGTGAGCAACACCGCGAGTCGCGTGAGCATGGTTTCCCTCATGAAGTGATGTGTGACACCCCGCCCCGCCCCGGAGTTTCAGGCGACGGAACTTAGGGCCCGCAAAGAAAAAGGGGAGCGCCATCGCTGGCACTCCCCTTCACGACCTACGTCAGGAAGTTCTTACTTCTTGAACTTGCCCATGACGTCGCCGAGGCGGGCCTTCGACTGCTCGGCCTGCTTCTTCAAGTACTCGCGGTAGTCGTCGCCACCGTCGTTGAGGAGCGCCTTGATCGACAGCGCGATCTTGCGGTCGCTGGTGTTGATGTCGATGATCTTGACCTCGACCTCCTGGCCTTCCGCCAGAACGTCGCGCGGGTTCTCGACGCGCTCGTCGCGCAGTTCGGACACGTGCACCAGGCCTTCGATGCCCGGCTCGATCTCGACGAAGCCACCGAAGTCGGTGACCTTGGTGACCTTGCCCTTCACGCGGCTCGAGACCGGGTGACGCTCAGACAGCGTGTCCCACGGGTCCTGCTGGAGCTGCTTGATGCCGAGGCTGAAGCGCTCGTTCTCGACGTCGATGTTGAGCACGCAGGCTTCGACCACGTCGCCCTTCTTGTAGAGCTCGCCCGGGTGCTTGACGCGCTGGGTCCACGAGATGTCGGACACGTGCACGAGGCCGTCGACACCGTCTTCGACACCGACGAACACGCCGAAGTCGGTGACGTTGCGCACGATGCCCTTGATGACCGAGCCGATCGGGTACTTGTCCTCGAGGACAGTCCAGGGGTTCTGCTCGATCTGCTTCATGCCGAGCGCGATGCGCTTGGCCTTGGGGTCGATGTCGAGGACGACCGCTTCGACTTCCTGGCCGACTTCAAGCAGCTTGCTGGGGTGCTTGACGCGCTTGTTCCACGTCATCTCGCTGACGTGCACGAGGCCTTCGACACCCTGCTCCAGCTCGATGAACGCGCCGTAGTCGGTGAGCGAAACGACCTTGCCCTTGACGCGCGTGCCGACCGGGTACTTCTCGTCGGCGCGGTGCCACGGGTCTTCCTGGATCTGCTTGAGACCCAGGCTGACGCGCTCCTGCGCGGGGTCGAACTTGAGAACGACGACCTTGACCTCGTCACCAACGTTGAACATCTCCGACGGGTGGCCGACGCGGCCCCACGACATGTCGGTGATGTGCAACAGACCGTCGATGCCGCCGAGGTCGATGAAGGCGCCGTAGTCGGTCAGGTTCTTGACCTGACCCTTCATGATCGCGCCTTCCTTCAGGTTCTTGAGCGTTTCCTTCTTCTGCTCTTCGCGCTGCTTCTCGAGCAGCACGCGGCGCGAGAGGACGATGTTGCCGCGCTTCTGGTTGAACTTGATGACCTTGAACTCGAATTCCTTGGCCAGGTACTGGTCGAGGTTGCGAACCGGGCGGATGTCGACCTGGCTGCCGGGCAGGAACGCCTTGACGCCGATGTCGACCTGCAGGCCGCCCTTCACGCGGCCCGTGATGGTGCCCTTGATGATCTGGTCGTCCTTCACGGCGGCCGAGATCTCGTCCCAGATCCGCATCTTGTCGGCCTTCTCCTTGGAGAGGACGACCATGCCCGTGTCGTTCTCACGGGACTCGAGGTAGACGTCGACGGTATCGCCGGGCTTCACGGTCACTTCGCCCTTGGGGCTCGTGAACTCGGAGATCGCGACCTGGCCTTCGGACTTGTAACCGATGTCGACGATGGCGAACTCGCCGGTGACACGAACCACCGTGCCACGGATCACTTCGCCTTCCTTCACGAGGCCGGTGCGACCGCCCTCCTTGATGGAAGCCTCAAACATCGCGGCGAAATCTTCTTCGCCCTCGAAAGCGGTCGACTGATTGACGTTCTGCTGCATGTGATGGGTTGTCCTGGAAACTACAAAAGGTGCTGCGGCCCGAAGTTGGTACCGCCTGCGAGCGGGGCTGGTCGCGCAGGTCGGAAGTCCGCTCGAAGTGAGGGGAATCGTTCGGGGCGGTTAGCTGAACCCGCGGAGCGATGCAAGGCGGCCCGGCGGTTCGGTGACTGGCCGGTTTCCGGGGAGTTACAGCGTACGCCTCTGGAGTTCATCCACGCATCACCGGCGAAGGCGCTCTCTCTTCGCGACTCACCATCGCAGCGTGCCGAAACTGGTGACGATGGGACTGAACCAGGGCAGCTGCCGACCATCTGGCGCGAACTGTGGACGGTCAATGGCGTCGACTTGGATAAGGTCGACGCGACCCGCGTCGGCCGGAGTCGCCAGCTCGAACTCGACACGCGCAGCTCGCTCAACCAACGAGGACACTTCGAGACTCTGACGGTCCCCTATAGGAAGCACGTGGCGTCCGTCTGCCAACGCGAAGATGCGGTTGGTCTGCTTGAAGCCCGGGCAACCAGCGTTGCGACTCTGCACGTGCGCAACCAGGCTGAACACTCCGTCAAGTGGGCGAGGGACTGAGACCTCCTCAAAGAGCAGCGTTCCGTCAGACAACTGAAGCCGACTGCCGCGGTCCCATTCGATCTCGCTCGACGGTGTCGTTGAAGGGGTCGGATATGCCGCGGTGTCGATGAGCCACGAAAGCCTGATGCCGACGGTCCCGACGAATTGCTCTCGCGTCGCCAGAATCAACAACTCGTGCGCACCCGGCTCAAGCCCAGAACCGTCGACCTCGAGTTCAAACGTCGTAATGCCATCGGGCGCCTGCGCTACACTTGTCATGAATGTCGGTCGAGTGAGGCCATCGACCATGACGACGACAGCAAAAGGGGCGACGCCACCCCCCGGAATGACTGACTCGACTGCACCATAAAGCTTCTGCACTCGGGACATCACCACGCCAGGGATTGTCTGCGAGCCTAGCGAGACTTGCTCATGCGACAGCCAAGACTTGATTCCAAATCCCTGTGCAACTGGCTCAGGAGGGGTCGGTGAATAGATGTATGCTGCTCCGAGATCCTGGCCAGCCCACGGGTCCGTCGCGCAATCAGGCGATGAGCAACCGCTACACACCAAAGCAACAAGCAATATAGCGATCGTCTTCATGCGGCTTTACTTGCAGGTAGAACGAACAGCCGAAGCGAAGTTGGTCAGCGCTTCCACAGAATTTGCAGCGGCCTGTTCAGTCATACCAGAGGAGACAACGGATCCTACAGTCAGGCCGCAAACGCCAGCGGAGTTCCACACGAGCCCGCCGCGGGACCAAGGCCATTTCCACTCAATCATCTCAACATCCACACGCTGAGTGTTCGACCCGCTCTTCGTCTTTGCATCAACGACGAAGTTACCGACGCTGTTGGTCAACCTCGTGGAAGAAAGGAGTGAATTATTGGCGATGCCGATCCGGGTGCAACTCACGACCAGCGGAGAAACGTGCGAAACACGGCACCGCAACTCTGAACTCGACTGGAAAGCGGACCCGCCCCAGACCTGATGAATCAACGGTATGCCGCCAGACCAAGTGGCATTCGCAACGCGATAGCCGTTGGGCGACGAGCCTCCCCCGGCGCCAGCGAGTCGGTACCCGGGCTTCAGTGCGGTGGCCAGATATTCGGAGGCCAACTCCCAGCACGGCTGATGGGGAACGAAGATTTTCTCTCCAGCCAGATAGAAATAGCCAAAACCACCGGTCAGCCATTCTCCAGCAGGATCACATCCAATCCGCTCGATTTCACCAATAGTGTTGACCCTGAACGCGTCGCCAACCATCGAGACATTGGCACGCACTCCAGCGATAACACCATCTTCGACAATTAACTTTGCATGAAGATTGCCGACCATGAATTCGAAGAACGCTGGCCAATCTGAAAACTCTCGTGGCGATGACAGCGAGGGGAACAGGTTTTTTTGTTCCGGTCGCGTCGAACACGACGCCCCCGAACTCCGAGTCATAAACCAGCTCTACCGGAGCGGCTCGTACTCGTCAGCGGCAGCACTTGACCGGCTCCACGACAACGCCGCCAACACAACACCTACCAACATACGATTCATCATTCTCTACTCTCCTTTTTTGTTCCAAGCGGCCCCAAATCGCCGCCTGCCCCTGATAACCGCGCTCAATGTCGATGTCGAGACACGCATTAAACGAGGCGCAAATGACACAAGAGGCTCAATGAAAGTCGCGGCTCTCGATGGGCGGGAGTGACGCTGACACTTCACCCGGTTCGAAGAAGTGCGCGGCCATCACGTGCACCACCTCGCCCTGCTTCTGAATCGTGCCTTCCACGCCGAGGAACGTGCGCGTGCGGGCGAGCACCGAATAGGCCTCGAAGACGTCGCGCCAGACCACGAGGTTCACGAGGCCGGTCTCGTCTTCCAGCGTCATGAAGGTCACGCCGCTCGCGGTGCCCGGGCGTTGCCTGCAGATGACGACGCCCGCGGCGCGAATGGGGTGGCCGTGCGGCACTTCTTTGATCTCGACGGCGCTCTTGAGGCCCTGCGCCTTGAGCTGCTGACGCAGCGGCCCCACCGGGTGCCCCAGGGTGCTGTGCGAGCTGCGCGAGTAGTCCCACGAGATCGACTGCGGCACCGTGAGCCCGGCGAAGGACATCTGCGGCTCGGTGTCGACCGCGAGCGGAGTCGGACCTCCGTGGAGCCCCTGTGCCTGCCAGAGCGCGACGCGGCGTGAGGGCTCGATGCTCTGCAGTGCACCCGCTTCGGCCAGCAGGGTGAGCGGCCGCGCCTGCACCCCACTTCGTCGCGCGAGCTCGGTGATCGATTGGGCATCACGCGCGGCGATCAGCTTCGTCGCGTCCTCCTGGTTGAGGCCCTTCACGAACTTCAGGCCCATGCGCAGCGCGTATTCGTATTCCGACTTCACGGGCTCGAGCGTGCAGTCCCACGCGCTGTGACGGAGATCGATGGGCCTGACCTCGACGCGGTGGCGCTTCGCGTCTTCGATGATCGTCGACGGAGAATAGAACCCCATCGGCAGCGAGTTCAGGAGGCCGGCGGTGAACTCCACCGGATAGTGGGCCTTCAAGTAGCTGCCGGCGTAGCTGATGAGCGCGAACGACGCGGCGTGGCTCTCGGGGAAGCCGTATTCGCCGAAGCCGCGGATCTGCTGGAACACGCGCTCGGCGAAATCGGGGGCGATGCCGCGGTCGATCATGCCCTTCACGAACTTGTCGTGATGCCGCTCGAGCCGACCGTTGCGACGCCACGGCGCCATGTCTCGCCTGAGTTGATCGGCTTCGCCCGGTTTGTACCCGGCGCCGACGATGGCGATACGCATCACCTGTTCCTGGAAGAGAGGAACCCCGAGCGTGCGTTCGAGCACCGGCTTCAAACACTCGTGTGGATACGAGATCTCTTCCGGATTCTCTCGTCGCCGCAGGTACGGGTGCACCATGCCGCCGGTGATGGGCCCCGGCCGCACGATGCTCACCTGCACCACGATGTCGTAATAGTGCTTCGGCTTGAGCCTCGGGAGCATCGACATCTGCGCGCGGCTCTCGATCTGGAACACGCCGATGGTGTCGGCCTTCTGAATGAATTCTTCGTAGGTCTTCTTGTCGTCGCTGGGGATCGTCGCGAGCGTGAGCTTTCGCCCCCGGTGCTTCTCGATCAGCCTGAACGACTTGTGCAGGTGCGTGAGTGACCCCAGCGCCAGCAGGTCGACCTTGAAGAGCCCGAGCGCTTCGACATCGTCCTTGCTCCACTGAATGACGGTGCGGTTCGGCATCGTCGCGTTCTCGACGGGCACCAGCGTGTCGATGGGGTCGTGACCCAGAATGAACCCACCGGGGTGAATCGAGAGGTGCCGCGGAAACCCTTCGAGCTCACGGCACAGGGTCATCAACTGCTCGAACACCTTCGACGACGCATCGAGCCCGACGTCGTTGGCGTACCGGCCGTCAGGAGCGTCGTAGAAGTGCAGCAGCTTCGCGTAGCGATCGAGCTCGGTCTGCGCGACGCCGAGCGCCTTGCCCACCTCACGAACCGCCGATCTCGCGCGGTAGCTGATCACGTTGGCCACCATCGCCGCGTGGGTGCGCCCGTGCTTCTCGTAGAGGTGTTGAATCACCTCCTCACGGCGCTCGTGCTCGATGTCGAGATCGATGTCCGGAGGCTCCGCGCGCTCGAGAGAAAGAAAGCGCTCGAACAGCAGGTCCATCTTCACGGGATCGACGGCGGTGATGCCGAGGCAGTAACAGACCGCCGAGCTCGCGGCGCTGCCTCGGCCCTGACAGATGATGTCGTTGGCCTTACAAAACTCGACCAGCTCCCACATCGTCAGGAAGTAGCCGCCGTAATCGAGCTGCTCGATGAGCTCGAGCTCCTTGCGCAGCTGGGCGCGCATCTTGTCACTGACAAGACCATTGCGCCTGACGGCACCGGCGAACACGAGCTCTTCCAGGTGCTGCGTCGTGGTCTTCCCACCGGGAAGTTTCTCGGTCGGGTAGCGATACCGCAGCTCCGACATCGAGAACGTGCAGCGCTCGGCGATGGACCCACTTCGGCGAACCCACTGGAGCTGATCTCCATAGCGACGCTCGAGCTGCAGCTTCGTCATCACCGCGTACGAGTCGTTCGGTTTCAGCAACCGCCCCGCTTCCGGCAGCGAGAGCTGGTGCCGAATGCACGTCAGCACGTCCTGCAACGGCCGCCGCTCGACGTGGTGGTAGAGAATTTCAGGTGCGGCCACGAGCGGAACGCCGAGCGCTTGAGCGCGCGCACGCTGGGTCGCTTCGAGGTCGATGTCTTCGGGCCGGTGGTGCCGCGCGATGAGCCCGTAGAGACGGTCTCCAAACGCCGCCAGCAGGGCCTCGTGGGGCCCGTCGAGCTTCCACAAGGCGATGACGTCTTCCGCGTGCTGCGCGACCTCGAGGCGCGTCACTTCGGAGCGACCCTTCCCGCAGCGCATGCGCCCGACCGTCAGCAGCCGGCACAGGTTCGCGTACCCCCGCCGCGTCATCGCGAGCAGCACGATGGTCGCGCCGTCATCGAGCGTCACCTCTGACCCGATGATCAACTTGATGCCGAGCTCTCTGGCCTTCTCGTGCGCGCGCACCACGCCGTGAACTCCGTCACGATCCGTCACCGCGATCGCCGGGTACCCGAGCTGATGCGCCATCTCCACGAGCTCTTCGGGGTGACTTGCACCCTCGAGAAACGAGAAGTTGCTCTTGCACCACAACAACGCGCCGCTCATTCGACGTCGCCCTGGCGCATCCACCTCCGGCGGAGCGCGTCGAAGTAGCACCAGAGAATCTGCCCGCCGCGTTCGAGCTCGAGGAAGTAGTAGTGCCGGTTCACGGCGCCACGCCACCAACCACCGTTGACGAAGAACGGACCGTGATGTCGCGCCACCGGCCCTCCTCGTTCGCCGAGCACCAGCCAGCCGTCAGGCTCGTGGTTCGGTCGTGAAGGCAGCAGCTCGGCTTTGAAGTTCATGCGGCGAATGCGCAGCAGCGCGGGCGTGGTGGCCGTGGGGAGCGGGGGAAGATCTTTGAGCAGTTCGAAGCGGAGCCGGGATTCGGGGAGGTGTCCTGCGCCGTGGGTGAGTTGTTGAAGGGCGAGCGGCCCGAAGGTCGCGCGGAGGCGTTCGAGCGTGCGGCGCGTGTCGAAGGGGTCGCGGCGCGGGCGGTCGACCAGCGCAAGTTGGGAAGTGGGAGCCGGGGCTCCGCCGGCATTGAAGAAGAGCGAGCGGACCCCGAGAAAGGTGGGCGCCGAAGGGGCTTCGGGGGTTGGAGCAGGATCTGCCGTCGACGGCGGCACGATGGAGAGGATGGGTTTCGGCGTTCCAGCGAGCTGACCATCACCTTCGATCACCGAGAGGATCCGTGTCTGGCGCCTGGCCCCGACCCGCTCCCCGGTGGGGAGCGGAGATTTCGTGACTTCGAATTTCGCGAGCTCCGACGACAACGTCAGCCGCACCTGATCGATGACTCGCGCGCCGTCGGTGGTCGCGTCCGCCAACGCCACGTTCAACACGATGGGCACGTTCACCGCGCCCTTCGGCCGATCGATCTCCATCGTGATGGTCAGCGACCGCAACGCCAACTGGCGCTCCTCCAACGTCTGCATCAACTGCCGCAGCGCCGCGAGGCTCGCGAACACCAGCTGGTTCGAGTCGACCACCGGCTCGTCGAAGTCGACCCGCGTCTGCACCGGCACCACGGCCGCCGTCGGTTGAAACGGCTCGAGCCGCTTGCCCGCGGCGGCCAACGCCAACCGCTCGGCCGATTCGCCATAGCGCTTGCGCAACCCGCCCACCGGCAACGCGAGAAATTCGCCCAGCAACGTCACGCCCAGCTTCTTCAACGCCGCGAGCGACTCCGGAGAAAGCCCCACCCGTCGCAACGGCACCTTCGAAATCAGCCGCTTTTCTTCTTCGGGCGTCGCCAGGAACTTCACCATGTCGAGGCGCAGTGACTTCGCGATCGCAAAGCTCCCGAACCGCGAAAAGCCCACGCACATCGACGCGCGCCACCCTGCTTGTCGAATCGACGCCATCACCTGGACGCCCCACGTCTCGAGTGACGGAAAGATGAGAGAGAGCCCCCTGGCGTCGACCCAGAACACGCCGGGTTGCTCGGCCGACACTTCGATCGAAGGACTCCAGTCGCGAAGAATCGTCAGCAACGAGTCGACGCTCTTCTTCACTTCGTCTGCATCGACGACGGCCGCGTGTAGCGTCGAACACAGCGACAACGCCTCGCCGTACTTGAGCCCCGGTAGCACACCGCGCTTCCGGGCCGCTTCGTTCACATGGGTGATGATGCCCAGCGGAGCGTCTTCAGCGACGACGGCCACCGGCCCTTCACGCCACTCGGGCTTCGCGCGCAGCAGCAACTGCAGCGGCAGCACCGGCACCTCAACGCAGGCCAGTCGGTCCACGACACACCTCGTTGGCCGTCCAGTTGGGAGCGTGGCGCTTGTCCTTCAACGCCTTCACCGACAGCGTGAACTCACCCGGCGCCGTTCTCGGTGCCGTCGCCCACGCCCGCATCGCAATCAACGAGTCCAACGAGCCGTCGTGTTCCCCCCGCTGCGTCAGAAACAGCACCGCCACTTCATGTTTCTGCGCGAGCCCCAACATGCGCGAGAGCAGCGGGGTCTGAATGCTGGCCCTGGCCTGCAGGTCGATCACCACCAGGCCAAAACCACCGTTGCGAACCAGCATTTCTCCAGCGCGCGCCGCCTCGGCACCGGGCACCCGAATCACCGCCAGCGCTTCGAGATCGATGCCGCTCTCTTCGACGTCAGGCGCATAGAAGATCGAATCGGGGTGCGAGACCCACGCCACCGGCTCCGCCGCGCGCTGCGCTTCACGCACCTTGAGCATCGCCGCCGTCAGCACCGCCGGCCCCGAGAGCTCACTCAACGTGCCGCTCAATGACTGCATCGAGAACGGCTCGCCCGGAGCGCGGATTTTCGTTCGAAGAGACGAGAGAAGGGTCGACATCGGACCCTCATCTTTCACACTGAACACGCGTTCAGCAAGACCCTCGTCAACGCCTTGAGATCACGTTCTCTTCGCCACGCCGACACGCGTCACCAGGTAGCCGTTGGGAAAAAAGGTGGCCTCGATGTCGCCGGTGCCGGGCCACTTCACGAGGAAGGTGTCGCCGCCCAACCAGCGCAGCGCCTGGCGCCCGTTTCCGAAATCGGCCCACAGCGTTCCGTCGAGCAACGAGATCTCCACGTCGAGCGCGTGCTCTTCATCTCGAAAGGTGCCCACGAATGGTTCGAAGGGCGGCGGTTCCTGCGTCGCCGGCGCGCCGGTCATGCCGCGATACACCGCGACCGCGTCACTCAATTCCTTCGTGAGCGGCGCGTTGCCATTGAAGAACGCCACCACCATGAAGCCGGGGAACGCCGCGTAGAAGCTCTGCACGCCGTCCATGCCACCGGGATGCATGAAGCCCTCGGAGCCATCGCGTGCGCGCGCTGAATACACACCGAGCCCGTACTTCGTGCCCGGCCCACGCCGAATGTCGACCGCGCCTTCCAACATGCGCTGACCGTCGATGCGCGTGAGCACCCTGGCGAAGTCGATGACGTCGATCATCACGCCGCCGCCGGCTCGCAGCAGCACACAGTCGACGGCATCGAGGTCCTTCGGACCGGTGCTGGTGTGCATGAACCAATGCTCGCGCTGCACTGCTTCGGCCGGCTCGAACGTGGCGCTCTCGAGGCCCGCGAAGAGCCGTTCTTTCACCACGTCTTCGAAGCGCCGCCCGGTGACCTTCTCAATCTCTGCAGCGACCAGCAGGTAGTTGGGGTTGGCGTAGTTCCACACGGCGCCCGGAGACGTTCGCTGCGAGCCTGGCAGATAGTCCGTCAGCCACTGCTCGACGGTGCCGCTGCAGACGAGTTCACCACGATCGGCGAGCCCACTGGTGTGGTTGAGCGCCTGACGCAACGTCACCCGCAGCGAGTGAATCGGCGCGTCGAGAGACAATTGGCCAGCGTCGACGAGTGAGAGCGCAGTCGCAGCGATCAACGTCTTCCCGCTTGACGCACTTCGAAACACGGTGCGAGGAGTCACGCCTTCGGGGCGATCGATGTGCCGCAGCCCGAAGCCCGCGGCGTGCGCAAGTTCACCGTTCTCGACGATCGCGATCGCTCCGCCGGGAACACCGCGCTCGCGCGCAGCTTTTTCCATGGTCGCAGTCAGCGTCTCGAATGCCTCGCGACGATCTTCGGACACATGCAACACGGTCGGTTTGGGAACGACTGGCGCACAAGCCGCTAACAAGACGACACACAATGTGCGGAACATGCGTCTCCCAACGAGCGTCCAGCGGTTCGATTTCTCGCGGTTCACTCAAGGCCACTGCCCATGACCACACTCCTCTTTCTTTCTGTTCTCGCCGCCGTCGATGCGCCGGTCACGCAGGTCACCGTCTTCACCAATCAAGCGCGCGTGGTCCGTGAAGCGCGCGTTCCCGTGAATGGAAATTCGAAGCTCGAGTTTCCGATTCTTCGTGACTCCATCGATCTGACCAGCGTGAAGGTCGAGGCTACCGGCGCCGAAGTGAAGCGCGTCGACATCGAGCGGGTGCAACCCGAAGCGCTGCGCACCGACGAAGCGAAGAAGCTCCTCGAAGAATACGAAGCCGTCGAAGCCGAGCTCGATCGGCTCAACCGTGAACGCCAGGTGTTGAGCACGCAGCGTGACGCGCTCAACCGTCTCGCGCCCACCGCGCCTGCCAACGACCCGCTCAAGCCGCCCACGAAGTTGAACGCCACCGGGTGGACCCAGGGCGCGCAGTTCACCGGTGAAGCGCTGGGCCGCGTGCAGGGCAGGCTGCGAGAAGGCGAGCGCGCGCTCAAGAAGGCCAACGAGAAGCGCTCCGAGCTGACCAACAAGCTGCGCCAGCTCGGCAACCCCGAGACGACTTCAGGCTGGAAGATCACCGCGCAGCTCGCAGGCAATGGCGCGGCCACGGTGACGCTCACGTACCTGGTGATGAACGCGCAGTGGACGCCCACGTGGGACCTTCAACTGCAGCCCGACAGCAACACCGTGAGCCTCTCGCTCGCGGGGCTCGTGGCGCAGAACACCGGCGAAGACTGGCTGCAGGCCTCGCTCGCGTTGTCGACGGCGATTCCGTCGAAAGCGGTGACGGCTCCGAAGCTGGCCACGTGGAAGATCGGCGTGAGCGACCGCTTCATTCCCACGCCCACGCCGAGCGCCTCACCCATCGCGCCGCCGCCGCCGGTTCAGCCGCTCGCCCGAGCGCGGACAGAAGACGACCTCGTGCGTGCACGCCTGCAGCGGCTGGGCTTCGCCATGAATCAGGTCCCTCGTGACGAGCGCAGCACCGTCGACTTCGAAGACGAGAGCATCGACGGCGATCTCGTGACCGCCGACGCGTTCGATCGTTCAGGAGCTGCGACGAAGAAGCTGGCGCCTCCACGTGGCCGCGCCAATCAACCCGCGCCGCCTCCGCCCGCACCGATGGAGCCGGTACTGGCCAGAGCCCCCGCCGTCGAGAGCGTCGTGACCACCGGCAGCGTCTCGAGCCGGCGTGAAGAAGCGTACGTGCCGACCACCAGCTATTCGCTCTCGCCGCCCCCCGCGTGGCAGGCGCCGTACTTCGGGCCCGACAGCCCGGTGACGCTCGCGGGTGGCTACGACCTGGCGTTCACTTCACTGCAGAAAGAGACGATTCCTTCTGCGCGTGGCGCCCGTCGCGTCGCGCTGTGGTCGGCGCAGTGGCCGGTGACGGTCGAACGCAAGCTGTTCCCCGCGCTCACCACCGACGCATACCTCGTCGCGGAGCTGAAGAACCCGTCACAGCAGGTGCTGCCCGGCGGCCCTGCGCAGCTCTTCGTCGGCGCCGACCCCGCAGGCACCGCGCAGCTGGAGCTCGTCTCGCCGGGTGAGCCGTTCACGCTGCCGCTCGGCATCGACCGCGCGCTCAAGCCCGTGCGCAACGTGCAGCTGGTAGAGACCACGCAGGGCCTCATCAACAAAGACGAAGTAGGCACGTACACGGTGAGCATCGAGCTGGCGAACCCCTACCGCGCGCCGGTGGCAGTTCGTGTGTTCGATCAATTCCCCGTGAGCACACAGAAGGAGGTCGAGACGAAGTTCCTCTCGTCTTCTCCGCAGGCCACGAAGGACGACAAGAAGGGCTCGCTCGAGTGGCGGGTGACGATCCCCGCGCAACAGAAGCAGGTGTTCACCTTCAGCTATTCCGTCAAACGCCCGAAGAACTGGAAGCTGCAGCAGCAGGAGGTGGTGCGATGAACGCGCTCGTGTTGGTGGTGCTCGCCTCGACGTCGGCGCCGGACCAGGTCGTCGTGTTCCCCGATCGCGCGCAGGTCACGCGCAGCACGCGGGTCGACTGTGGGGCGCGGGTGCCGGTGACCTTCGAGAACATTCCTCCCGCGGCCGCGCAGGACTCGTTCAGGGCGCGCGTGACCGGCGGCAGCATCGACGGCATGCGCGCCGAGCTGGTGTCGCGTGAGAAGGAGTTCGGCGCGAAGGCCGCGGCGCTGACTTCGCAGCTGGAAGCGCTGGAGCTGGAGATCGAAGCCACCAACGACGCCATGGCCCGCGCGCAGACGCAGCAGCGCACCGGTCAGAAGTACACCGAGGTCGCGGTGCAGCTGGTCTCGAAGGAGCTCGCCGACAAGCCCGACCCCAGAGCGTGGTCACAGGCCTTCGACAGCGCGCTGGCGTCGTCGATGTCGGCGGCGAAGCAGCAGGCAGAGCTCGCGTCGAAGCTGAGGGCGCAGCAGGTGAAGCAGGAAGAACTGCGCCGTCAGCTCGACGAAGTACGCGTGGCGACGACCAGGAAGTCGTGGACGGTGGACGTGCTCGCGTCATGCCCCACCGGCAAGACCGCCGAGCTCGCGTTGACCTACCTCGTGGGCGGCACGTCGTGGACACCGGAATACGAAGCGCGCGCGCTCGACAAGGAGGTCGAGTTCTCGACGTGGGCCACCGTGCAGCAGTCGACCGGCGAAGACTGGAGCCAGGTCGAGTTGATTCTGTCGACCGCCGTGCCTTCGCAGAACGCCACGCCGCCGGAGCTCAAGGTGTTGCGCTTGAACGCGTACGACAAGGGGCCCGAGAAGAAGGTGCTGGTGCGCCGTGACGAATACGTCGAGCGCGCGCAGACGAGCACGTCGACGCCCACCGGCGGTGAAGGTCAGGCCGTCGTCCGTGAACAGGGCCTGTCGGTGCAGCTCGCGGTGCCCGAGAAATCGAAGGTCACAGGTGATGGGGCTCCGATGCGGTTGTTCGTCGGCAAGTCGAAGTTCAAGGCGAGCTTCGAGTTGAGCGCGGCGCCGCGGGCGGTGCCGGTGGCCTTCAGGGTCGCGCGCTTGAACAACCAGGGCAGCTGGCCGCTGTTGCCGGGGCGCGTCGACGCGTTCCGCGCGACAGGGCTGGTCGGTCGCTATTTCCTTGATCGCGTCCCTCAGGGTGGCGCGTTCACCCTCACCTTCGGCGTCGAAGATTCCGTGCGCGTGAAGCGGACGATCATCGACGAGGTGAAGCGCGATACCGGGTTGTTCAACGGCAACAAGCGGTTCACCTACGCGTACTCGTTCGAGGTCGCGAACTACGGCAAGCAGGCGTTGACGGTCACGCTCGCCGAGCAACTGCCGGTCTCGGAGCTGTCGGACGTGGTGGTGACGGTCGGTGAGACGACGACCGCCGGCTACGCGCTCGACAAGCAGGACGGCATCGCGAAGTGGGCGCTGCCGCTCAAGGCCGGTGAGAAGAAGACGGTGAACCTCGCGTTCCGCGTCGACGTGCCGAACAGCTACGAGACCGGCGGGCTGTGAAGCCGCGCAGGAGAAGCGCCGCACTCGCGCTGGCCTTTGTGCTGTCGCGAGTGTTGCTCGACCTTCTTGGCCTGCCGTTCGAGTTCGAGCTCGACTGGATGTTTCTCCCCGATCCCGCTGACCTGAAGGATCGGCTGTGGGAATCACTCGTCTGGTTTCATGCCTTCCCGCCGGGAATGGCGCTCTTCGCGGGGATACTGCTGAAGACCGGCTCCGGCGCGACGCTGGCCAAATGGTGCTTCGTCGGCGTCGGGCTCGTGTTGACGATGTCGATGTACTGGCTGCTTCGCCGCGTCGTTCACGCCGACGCGACAGCATGGGCCATCGCCTTCGGCTTCGCGCTCACCCCACCGGTGCTCTTCCTCGAGAACGTGTTCCTCTACGACTACCCGGCCGCAGCGCTGCTGTGCGTCGCGGCCCTGCTCTTCGTTCGAGCCACCGAGCAATCCACTCGGCTGGGGTGGCTCTCGTTTGGAATGGTGCTCACGGCGCTCGGCTTTCTACGAAGCGCGTTCCACCCGGCGTGGCTGTTCGTGTTGTTGATCATCTCCGTTCTTCTCGGGCGTACGCAGAAGACGCAACGTCTGTTGGCGCTCGTTCCGGCGACATTGCTCGTCGGTTGGCTCACCAAGAACGCGGCCCTCTTCGGGATCTTCGGAATGACGTCGTGGGCGCCCGCCAACCTCGTCGCCGTCACCACACGACAGATGAACGTCGAAGAACGCGACGCGTGGATTCGCGAAGGCCGGCTCTCACGTTTTGCCGGCATGAGCGTCTTCGAGGGACCTGCTGCATACGGCGAGGGCTTTGCGATTCCCGGCGCGTTGCCGCCGCAGCTGACGTCACTGACCAAGCCATCGTCCGGCTCGGGCAACTACAACCACTGGTTGTTTCTCGAAGTGAACGCAGCACGTGGTCTCGACTCGATGACGTACATCGAGGCGCGACCCGTCGACTATCTGGCGACGGTCGCGACCAAGAGCGTTCCGCAATACTTCGGCGCCATCACCCGTTGGCACCCTCGCGACGGAAAGCCCGGAGCGCCGCACGAGAAGCACCGCGCGCTGCTGGGCTGGTGGGAGCGCAGCTACGAGCGCTTCATGCACCCGTTCTCGCCCTTCGGCGTGTACCTGCTCTTTCCGCTCATCATGGTGCTCGCTGCGAGGAAGACATGGCGCGCATATCGCCGTGGAGCTCAACCTCTCGCCGCGCTGGGCGTTTTCTGCCTGCTGCACATCGTCGTGTTGAGCGCCGCAGGTTGTCTCTTCACGTGGGGTGAGTGCGCCCGCTACCGTCTCATGGTCGAACCATTGTTGTGGGTGATGACCGCATGGGTGTTCTCGAAGCGCGCCACCGCCTCGACGAACCTCGCGGCGGTCTGAGACCAGCGCGGAAAGTCAGGCGCTCGCGTCGGCCGGTCACGGAATGCGCTCGAAATGTCAGCGCTGCCCGCCGAACCGACGATGCGAGGAACTTCGCCGATGGCTGGCGCGACGATCGAGAGGCCGCGCGCGACGGCTTCGGCGAACACCATTCCGTAGGACTCGTATTCAGGAAACAACGCGAACACGTCGGCGCGCTCGTAGGCGTCGAACACTTCGTCGGGTGAACACGCGCCGCGCAAGGTGACGCGCGCTTCGAGCCCACCGAGCCGCTGACGGAATTCGTGCACCAGCGCAGGGTCTTCGAACGAACCGATGAGCTCCCATGTCCACGGTTCTTCGACGCGCTTCATGGCCTCGAGGAGCGCAAGATGCCTTTGTGCGCCACGAAGTTGGCGACGGTCAGCACGTGATGCCCGGTTCGTTTCCTGCGCGGCGTTTCGAAGTAGCGGTCGTCGAGCCCGGGTTCGCACACCGCGACGTTCGTGAAGCCCAGCGCACGCACGCGCGACGCCATGAACTCGCTGGTCACGATGATGCCGCGCGCTCTCGACAGGTCGTGACCGTCAGGCAGCCAATGCAGCAGCCACACGAAGTCGTCGGGCAGGTTCGGCGCGCCCAGATACAGCGAGTCGATCACGTTCACCGGCTGGAACTTCGCGGCCTCCAGCGGCGCGACGTCACAACCCGTGAGCTGGGCGATGCGCTGATTGTAGAGATGCCCGCCCGACGGCACGTCGCTGCGCGGCGTGACGAGCAGGAACTTCACAGCGACTGATGGAACGACGCCCACGCCTGCGCGTGTTCCCAGATCACGACTTTGAAGCCGCTGAGCGACTTCTGCGTGGCGAGCGCGGGCTTGAGCCGTTCCGCTGCGACGCGCGCGAAGAGCTCGATGCTGGGGTTCTTGCCTTCGAACCCCGGCAGCTCGTTGAGCGACTTGCCGCGCACGGTGTCGATGAACGCTTCGAGGTGCTTCTCGAGCACCGAGATGTCGAAGAGGTACTGATGCTGATCGACCTGCGCGCCCTGACAGACGACCTCCAGCAGGTAGTCGTGCGAGTGGTGCTGATTTTCGGCGCCCCAATCACCTCCGAAGAGATGGTGGAACGACGTGAAGCTTCTGCGAACGGCGACCTCGAACATGCGCTCAGTACCCGTGGGTGAGGAGAATCTGCAGGCATCCCTGCGGCGGCCGGGCGAGGAGTTCCCACGCGCGCGGCGCCTCTGCAAATGGAATGCGATGGGTGATGAGCTCGCTCGCGGGAATCTTCGAGAGCCAGTCGAGCGCGACGCTCATGCGACGGCGCTTGTCGAAGCGGCCGCTCAGCGAACTGTCGATGGTGCTGACCTGAGAGAACTTCACGGTGTTGCGGTTGCGATGCGCGCGCGCACCGAGCGTGACGGCGCCGTCGTACCAGGAGCCGGCGACGATTCGCCCTTCCCGCCTCACGAGCCCGAACGCGGCTTCGAGCGCCTTCGTGGAGCCGCTCACCTCGTAGAGCAGATCGACGTCGCTCGCCGTCGTGAACAGCGCTGAAGGGCTCACCCGACGCGCGACTTCGATTCGATCGGCCCGGAGATCGACGCCGTGCACGGGGCCCGATTGGAGTCGTGACGCGATCGCCAGCACCAATTGACCGACGATGCCGAGCCCGACGACGGCGCTTACTTCTCCGAGCACCGGAGCCGCGTCCATCACCAGCGACACGGCGGTCTCGGTGTTGGCCAGCAGCGTCGCGACCTCTGCGCTCATGCCCTCGGGGAGACGAATGACGTCGGCGGCGCGCGCCACGAACCGCGACTGATGCGGGTGAAAGGCGAACACCCGCGCGCCGAGCAACGAGGGCTCACCGGCTTCGACGACGCCCACCGAGCAGTAGCCCGGGCGGTTCTGCGCTGCGAACGAGGCGTCGACGGCACCGTTCGAGACGAGCCGTTCGGTTCCTGCCGACAACGCCGAGACCTCGGTGCGAACGAGCACTTCGCCGTCGTTCAGCGCGGGAACGTCGACGTCGACGAGCTCGACGCGGCCCGGCGCAACGATCTGCACGACGCGGTCACGATTCACGGAGCCGGCGTTGTATCCGCCCACGTTTTGATTTCAAAAGCGCGCCGTGCGCTGGAGCTTCGTTCACGCCCTTCTCTGCATCGTGACCGGCGCGGTGTCGTACGTGCTGCAGAGCCGCTGGCCGCTGGCGCTCGTCGGCACATCGTCGCTGCTGTTCTTCTTCATCACCGCACGGACTGGACAGAAGCGTCTTGGCGGCATCGGTTACGCGAACGCCGTCACGCTGGTTCGACTGTTCGTCCTGTTCGGCGTGGCGACGCTCTTCGGCACCGCGTGGGGCTTCGCGCTCGTGCTCGCGCTCGACGGTCTCGATGGCTTCCTCGCGCGACGCTTCGCAGAGAGCTCCGAGTTCGGTGCGCACTTCGACATGGAGACCGACGCGCTCTTCGTGGCGTTGCTGAGCATGACGCTCGCGCCCTCCGCGCCATGGGTGCTCGTCGCCGGCGCTCTGCGGCCGGTGTTCGTCATCGCGAGGAAGTTCTTCGTCGAAGTACCGGTCGAAAGACGCGCGCCCTTCGCACGGTACGCGTTCGGTGTCGCGGCCTGGTCGATGGTTGCGGCGTTGGCGATCAAGGGGCCATTGCTGGCGCTCCTGACCGCGCTGTCGACGCTGGTGTTGCTGGTGAGCTTCGCACCTGACTTCGGCTCACTGCGCCGCGCTTAACGGCGGCGGTTCTTCTTCTTGTTCTCCTTCTCGCGCTTGCGCTTCTCCTTCAGCGCCTTGCGCTCGGCGTCGCTCTGCCCGCTCTTGGCCGGGCCCATCGAGTAGCCCTGCATGCGCGCCTGCGCCAACTGCGCCTGGCTCATGGGCGGCGTGTAGCCCCTGGGCAAGCCCGGCATCTGCATGCCGCCACCCATGGCCTGCATCATCTGCTGCATGCCCGCGCCGCCGCCCTGGAGCGCCTGCGCCATCATCGGGTCCTTCCCGAAGAGCGCGCCCAGGTCCATGTTCTTCATCGCGTTCATCTGGCCCAGCTGCTTGAAGAACGGCAGGCGGCCGAGAATGCCTGGGTCCTGGCCGATGGCGCCCATCACCTGCTGCATGCCCGAGAACTTCTGCATCAACTCGCCGACCTCCTGCGAGCTGCGGCCGGAGCCCTTCGCGATGCGTTCTGCGCGCGCCTTGTTGATGCGGTGCGGCTCGAGGCGCTCCTGCTCAGTCATCGAGTTGTAGATGGCGTCGATCTTGTCGAGCTCCTTCTCGTTGGGGTTGAGCTGCTCGCTCATCTCCCCGAGGAAGGGCATCTTCTCCATCAGGTCCTTCAGCGGCCCCATTTTACGGACCGTGCGGATCTGCTCGATGAAGTCCTTCATGTTGAAGCGGCCCGAGAGCAGCTTCTTGGCGTCTTCTTCGGCCTTCTGCTGATCGACGACGCCTTCAAAGTCCTTCATCAGGCCGACGACGTCGCCGAACCCGAGAATGCGTGACGCGAGGCCGGCCGGGCGGAACTCCTCGAGCTTGTCGAGGCCTTCACCCATGCCGAGGAACTTGATCGGCTTGCCGGTGACTTCCTTGATCGACAGCGCCGCGCCACCGCGGGCATCACCGTCGAGCTTGGTGAGGATGAAGCCGTCGATCTCCAGGCGGCGGTTGAACTCCGCGGCCGTCTTCACCGCGTCCTGACCGATCATCGAGTCGGTCACGAAGATGATGTTCTCGGGGCGAACGTTCGACTTGATGGCCTCGAGCTCGGTCATCAACGCGTCGTCGATGGCGAGGCGACCGGCGGTGTCGATGATCACGGTGTCGATCTTCTCGGCGCGCGCCTTTTCGTACGCCTTCTTCGCCAGCTCCGGCGGCTGGAGCCCGGGCTCGGCGAACACCGGCACGTCGAGCTTCTGGCCCAGCACCTTCAGCTGGTCGACGGCGGCGGGACGGTAGATGTCGGCGGCCACCAGCATCAGCGAGCGGCCTTCCTTCTTGAGCTTGAAGGCCAGCTTGCCGGTGGTGGTCGTCTTACCGGAGCCCTGCAGACCCACCATCATGATGCCGGTGACCTGACCACGCGGCTTCAAGTTGAGCGACGTGTCGACCGGCCCCATCAGGGCTTCGAGCTCGTCGTGGCAGATCTTCACGAAGTGATCGCCGGGCGAGACCTTCACCTTCTTGCCCGACTTGTCGGTCATCGAGGTCTTCACCTCGGCGCCGGTGGCCTGCTCACGCACGCGCGCGACGAACTTCTTCACCACGTCGAAGGCCACGTCGGCCTCGAGCAGCGAGACGCGAATGTCGCGCAACGACTCGTCGATGAGCTCCGGCGTCAGCTCGGCCTTGCCCAGCAGGCGGTTCTTGGCCGCCCGAAAACCCTTGGAAACGGTCTCCAGCATGGCGGCGCTCCTACACCACTTCGTTGCCTGCTACACACCATCGTCTTGCAGGCGCGAGTGGCGGAATCGGCATACGCAGCAGACTTAAAATCTGCGGGCCCTTCGATGGGTCGTAGGGGTTCAAGTCCCCTCTCGCGCATCACCTGGAACGAAAGCCCCTCATGAAACTGCTCAGACTGTCTTCTCTGATGTTGGGTCTCCTCGGCGGCGCGTTGCTCGCCAACTGTGGTCCCACCACCACGTGCTCCGCGGCGACCTGTGGCGGCTGCTGTGATGCGACGGGTAAGTGTCAGTCGGGCGCGTCGATCGACGCGTGCGGCATCAACGGCGAGACGTGTGGTCGCTGTGGCGCCAACACCACCTGCGCGCGCGGCACCTGCGAAGCCGGCGGCAACACCGGTGGCGGTACGGCCACGGGCGGTGGCAGCGGGACCACGGGCGGCGGTTCAGGCGGGCTCGGTGGCGGCGCTGGCGGTGGTGGTTGCCGGCAGATCGCCGCCATTCCCACGCCCACCACGCACGAGCTGCTCATCGAATACCGCGCGTTCGCCAGCGGCACCGGCTTCTACAATTTCGCGCTCTGGGGCTTCGGCAACCAGCCTCCGATCGACGCGGTGCGGGTCGAGGTCGTGTACCCCAACGCCGAAGCGCCCGTGGTGCCGCCCATCACCCGCACCTTCACCGGTGGCGGCTACCAGGCCTGCCGTCTGTGCGCGGTCTTTCACGAAGGCTGCAATGACCAGGGCGAGTGCCAGAAGGACTACCTCGCGCAGCAGGGCACGCTCACCGTCGAGCGCGCCGATCGCGCGTCGCTGGGTCGGATCATCGGCAGCGCGTCCAACGTGCGTTTCGTTCAGTGGGACCTCGAAAACGATCGGCCGGTGACCGGCGGTGGGTGTGTGGAAATCGGCTCCATCGGCCCGTTCAACTCCGGTTGGAACGCCGACGGTGGAATGCCCCCTCCGTGAGCGTGCACGGCGAAAAGGCACCCATTACGCATTTCTTCGTGAAGGTTGATGCCTTTCAAGTTGGCCTCCAGTGCACCGCCGCAGCCCTTCCGGAATTGGAAGAAGGCCTGCGTGCACTGGAGCTGGTGTGGCCTCCACTGGAGCGGGTCGAGTTGTGCACCGATCCCTCGACGGACTCCCTCGTGGCGCTGCTCGACTTCGGAAACAAGGAGCACGCCCACGAGCAGCTGCCACGCCTCCGTGCGCTGTGTACGTTGATCGACGGCCGGGTGATCGAGGCGCTCGAGCTGCCCGCGCAGCGCGCACAACACATGATGCGCGCGCGTGGTGTGGTGACACAGGCCTTCGATGCCATGCGGCCGCGGCTGCCGTCGCCGATCCGCATCTCCTACGCGTCGCAAGACGCGTTTCTTTCCGCCTGGGCGCAGCAGGTGGCCGAGGGCGGCATGTCGGTCGACCAGCCATTCCGCCCGAGCGTGACGTTCTCGACGCCGCAGGGTGAGTACGCCGGCAATCGGGCCGTGGCGTTGTCAGACGGCTGCATCGAGGTCGCGGCGGGCGTGGCGCTCACCAAGCTGCTCCACCGGGTCGCCAACGAGCGCCGCGACACGCGCCCCCGCCCCACCGCCGTGCGCACCCCGGCGCCCACGCCGAACCACCTCGAGATGCGCTTCGAGCGCGTGCGCGATCTGGCCGTGCGCTACGCCACCGAGCTGCGGCTCGGCTCGCTGACGGTGCCCTGCAGCGAGCAGCCCGCGCTGCACACCCGCCTCGAGCTGCGGCTGACGCTGCCGACCGAAGAGGTCATTTCGGTGGGCGCCGAAGTGGTCGAGGTGCTGCCCGACGCCGTCAAGGTGTGGCTGTTCGACGTGACCGCCGAGACCTTCGAGCCCATCGACCGACTGCTGTCGCACGAACAGGAACGTCGGCCGCGGGTGCTGGTGGTCGACGACGAGGCCATCTGGCGCTCTTCGCTGGTGCGCATGCTCAAGGAGCTCGACTGCGACGTGGTGCTCGCCTGCGACGGGCGTGAAGGCCTCGTGAAGTTGACCGACGGCTACTTCGATCTCGATCTGGTGATCCTCGACCTGCACATGCCGGAGCTCGACGGTCGCACGGTGCTCGATCGCGTGCGTCGTCTGGGTGGCGACGCGGCCATGCGCGTCTTCCTGTTCTCGGCCACCAACCGCGAAGAGCTGGCTGAAATCGGCAGCACCAGTCTGGTCTCGGCGGTGTTCTCGAAGCTCGACCCGATCGACAAACTGGCCGAGCGCGTAGCGCGCGAGCTGGGCCTGACGTGCCCGTGGCAGGCGAAGACCGAAATCTCAGCTGCCAGCTGAAGTGCGCTTCTTCTTCGGCACGACGAGGCCGGAGCTCAGGCGCTTGAGCACCACGTCTCGCTGCCGCTGTTTGTAGCGCTCGTGTGAGTTCTCGCCCTTCTCGTTCTCGATCGCGGTCTTCTCGTCGGCGATCTGGAACTCGCAGGTGGCCAGCGCAATGCGGCACTTGCGCTCGCGGTGATCGTCTTCGGGCGGCGGCAGGAACGCGTCGAGCCGCAGCGGCACGTCGGCTACGAAATTGAGCGCCTTGTAGGTGGAGCCCGAGAACGTGTTGCCCACGCGCGCGGCCAGCTCACGCTCTTCGAAGTCGAGATCGAGGTGGAGCTGCCGCGCGTACTTCTTGAAGTTCGGGTACTGCTTCACCAGGTCCTTGAACCTGATGAGCGTGTTCTCGGTCTGAGACGGCACGATGAAGTTGAAGGGAAGGAGGCGCTGATTGAGGAAGTAGAGCGTCGGAATCACGTCGTCGCGCTCCTTGACGATGATGCGGAAGCGCGTGCGGTCGTAGACGACGGCGGCCGTCGAGTCCTTCTTGGCGATCAGCTTGGTGATGGTCGACTCGCGCGTCTTGATCGAATCGGAGAACTCCACGATCGGGAGCCCCTTCTGCCGCGCTTCCTCCATCACCTCGTTGACGCGCGCGGTGACCATGCGCGCCAGCTCGGCCTCGGGCACTGCGATGTGGAAGAGCACGTCGCGCGCTTCGATGTGCTGAATGACGTGCATCGTCTTGAGCACGATGCAGGCGATCTTCCGCATGCGCTTGTCGATGTGACCCGACGCGTAGAGGAAGAGATCGTGGATCATGTTCGGGTTGGCGACGGCGTCGGCGACCCGGTAGTTGAAGGTCTTGCGCAGGTACTCCACCGCGTCAGCCAGCACCGCGCGCACCCAGGCTTCGTCGTATTTCCGCGTGGGGTCGATCTGCTGCAGGCGCAGAAAACGGTCGACCTCGTCCCAGTTGTTGAAGTGCATGCGCCGCCACTCGATGACGGAGCCGCCACGGAGAATGAGACGAATGCGCTCGAGCTCTTTGAGACCCATCTCCTCCACGCGGCGCACGGGGAGATCGGGCAACAGCGGCTGATTCTTGATGGCGGTCACGACGAGGTGCGCTTTTGGCCTCAAGCCTCGAGACATGCCACCCGAAAAGAAAATGAAACGGCCGGACACCACCTGGGCGTCCGGCCGATTTCGGTGCTTCGAAACTTCGTTCAGCGATTCACGGGGTGATCACCGCGGTACTCGGTGACGGTGGCCACACCCTGCGCGTTGAACTTCTTCTGCACGCCTTCACGCTTGCCGGCCACGTAGAGCTCGTCGAGCACCACCTTGCCGTTCGAGTACTCGATGCGGTGACCATTGTACGAGTCCGCGAGGAACTCGATCTCCGACGCAAGCGCGCCGTCCTTCGTGAACATCTGCCACTTGCCGGAACGGAGGCCGTCCTGGAGCTGGCCAACCGCTTCGACCTTGCCGTCGTCGTACAGACGAACGACCGGGCCGTGGAAGACCGGCTTGCCGTCGACCAGCTTGGCGCAACCGGCCAGCGTGCCACCGGCGCCGTTCATCTGGCGGGTGCCCGTCGGGCAGGCCAGCGGAGCGCCCTGCTTGTACTCAGGAGCGCGAACCGTCGTACCGGGCGCCTGCGCGAGCGCGACACCGGCAACAACCATCGAGAACGTCATCAGCTTGCGAATCATGTGTGTGTCTCCTTGTTTTCGGAAGAGCGAAGCGCCCGGCGCGCATCGTCGAAATCGACGACCACGCGTTCGGGTTCTTCAAAGGGTTCACCGATTGATCGTGATGCAGTAGCCGTTGCCGTTGTCGAAGCCGAAGCCGGCCTGCAGCGTGCTGGCAGCCTGGTCAGAGCAGAGCGTGACCTTCAGGCTCATCATCGCGCCGTTGTCGAGCTTCGTGTAGCCAGACGGGCGGAACTTGCCCTGGATCGACTCCGACGTGCCGTTCACGCGGAAGTACTTGCCAGCGGGGAGGCCCGCGCCGGTGTCACCGAACATCGAGCCCTGCGCGGCGTACGCGTAGATGGTGGCGGTGAAGGCCACGGCCGGGGCGGTGCAGAACGCGTCGTCGTTGGTGGCTTCGTCGATGACGTTGAAGATCACCGGGCCCGTGGAGGCCGAGGTGAACGGCGCGCGCGTCGCCGAAGCGATGTTGCTGCAGGTGCCGTCGACGACAGGCTCGCAGATGTTGGCCGCCGTGCAGGCGTTGGTGTGGCCGCAGACGTCCGGCTGGGTGTTGGTGCTGTTGCAGACGATGTCGGTGCCCGCGTCGGTGCCGGCATCGGAGGCGCTGGCGACACAGTTGCCGCTGGTGGCGTTGCAGCTGAAGCCCGACGGGCAGCTGGTGGAGGTGCACTTGGCCGTGCACTGCTTGGTGGCGTCGTTGCAGACCAGGTTGCCGGTCAGACCGCCATTGCAGAGGAGGTCGCTCTCGCAGGTGCAGAAGCGCGACGACGACGATGCGACCACCGCACAGGTCTTGGCGCTCGCCGGACAGTCTTCGTTACCGGTACACGTCTCGACACATTCCTTGAGCACGGGGTGACAGCCCTTACCGGTGCTGCACTGGCTGTCGCTCGTGCAACCGCCAGTACCGCCGCCGTCGGGCGTCTCACCGCCGCCGCCACAGCCCATCGCAAACGCCGCGGTCATCGCCGCGACCAACATTCCTCGGTGCATCTGGTTCATTCTGTAACCCTCTGTTTTCTACGAGTTTTCTGCAAACAAGCCCGGGACCTGAGAAGCAGGCCGGCTGAGAGTAGTGACCAGCGCTCTGAAGTCAAAGACAAGAGCCCGCTGCCTATACGCAAGCAGCGGGCCCTTCTTCTCAAGAAATATTCAGGACCTATGTCAGTGGAGCACGCGTGTCCGACCGCTGATGTGACCGGCATGTCGTGAACGTCACCGCTTCAGAACTTGAACGGGAACGTGATCGGCTCGCCCTGCTTTTTGTGCTTCGGGAAGGTCCAGCCCTTGATGAGGCCACCGACGCACGTAGCGATGAAGGTGCCCTTGAACTCGTCTGAGGCCACGCCGACGTTCGAGGTCTTGCCGCTGGTCTGAATGGTCCAGCGCATGAGCAATTTGCCCGAGGTGCCCGGATCTTTGGCCTTCTGCTGGGAAACACAGTTGGCCAGCGCGCTCTTGTTGGAGAGCACCACCTCCATGATGTCCGACTGCGCGAGCGATTCCTTCACGTCGGCGGCCGAGGCACCAGGCGGAGGCGGAATGTAGCCGCTGCCCTTCTTCGCGGCGACCGGCTCTTCTTTCTTCGGCGCGGAGGAACCTCCAAACGCCTTGTCGAAGTCATCATCACCGCCACCGGACGAGGCCGCGCGCTTCGGCTCGGGCGCCGGCGCGGGTTCGGGGTCGTTCCGCGCGATGGCTGAGCGTGAGGTCTTGGGCTGCGTGGTCTTCGGCGAGACCGCAGCGGCAGGCGCCGGCGCAGGTGACGGAGCCGTCGCAACGGCGGTCGGCTGCGGTGCAGCTTCGGGCGCGGCCGCCACGGGCGCAGTGCCGGCATCAGCCGTGGCCGTCGGCGCCGCAGCCACCGGCGCGGGAGTCGGAGTCGGTACGGGCACCGGCGTCGGTGCAGGCGTCGGCGGGGGCTGTGCAACCGCGACCGGCTGCTGCACCGGCGTCGGCTGCGCGACGACGACCTGCTGCGGGCGGGAAGCGAGCCACACCACGAGGCCGACGAGCACCAGCAGCACGAACACGCCGCCGAGCGCCACGCCGACCATCAGGCCGCGGTTGCTGGGCGGGCGGTACTGCGTGACGGCTGGCGCGCTGTAGGTCGCACCGGGGTTCTGCAGGTACGGGTTGACCGGCGGTGCGGCAGGCGGAGGCGGACGCGCAGCAACCGGCGCGGGTGCTGGCTTCTCTTCCGCGGGCAGATCGAGCAGGCCACCACCCGACTCCTCAGCGGCCGGCGGAGGCGGCGCGGAAGGCGCAGGTGGCTTCGCGAGGGCCTCCATTTCGTCGCGAACGAGCGAGGCGAGCGCCGAAGCCGCCGAAGGCTTCCACGTACCGCTCTCTTCGCGGTCCGCGATGTTCGAAGACGCAGCCGCCGCCATCGGCACCTGCACTTCGGACTGAACGGTGTGCGTCACGCCGCCGGCGCTGAACGCCGACTGCACGGGCACGCTGACCACCGCGGGCGCGTTGCTGTGCGTGATGGTCGCAGCGGGCGCGACGACGATCGGCTTGGGCGGCTTGGGCGCCAACACCGACGCCAGTGACTTCACGGTCGAGACGGGAACCCAGTCGTCAAAGCCGGCGCGCCAGCACAACGAATCGGGCGTGATGTCGCCGTTGTCCCAGTGCTCCTTGATCTTGTCGAGCGTGAGCGGGCCGGTCTGCTTCTCGTGAATCGCGACGTACCAATCGGTCTGCGGTACGTCCTCGGGCTTCTCTTCGCCGGCCGCTTCCCTGCCGCTCGATTCTTCCGCGAGCTTTCGCACCGTGTCGGCGTCGATCACCTTGGTGCTGTGGCGATCTTCGACCTCACCGTCGGCAGGTTTGTGTGCCGGGTTGCTGCCGGTCTTCAGAACCTGGTCGAACACCGCGCCGATCTCGTCTTCATCAGCGCCGAAGAAGCTGTCACCGGGCTTCGGCTCGGCGGCGACTCCGGGGTTGGTGAGCGCGTCGCCAGCATTGGTGGTGTCTTCGTTCGACAGCGTCGCTTCGGCCGCAGCGAGCGGCGTCTGCATCACCTGTGTGGCGAGCGCGTCGTCAGGGTCGTTCGACATCGCGACCGGACCGCCAGCCTTCGCTGCGTCGGGCCGCTTGACGAGAATGACGTAGCCGCACTTGCGGCAGCGGACCTTGACGCCCTTCGGTCCGACCTTCTCGTCATTGATCATGTACTGCGCGCGGCAGCTCTCACAGACGAAGCGCATGGGTTTCCCAGTCGTTAAAGCGTGTAACTCTTTGAAAAGTTTAGGTTTGACGCACTGATGCGTCAAGACAACGGACGCCGGTTCTGCCCCGGCGGTTCCGCCGGGGACCGCATGTCGCCGAAACCGTGAGCGATCGCCACTACTTGCGGATCTGAACTTCGACGTTGGTGCCTACCGCAACGCGCAGGGCGTGCAGGTCGTCACCGAGGGCGAACACCATGAGATCACGGATCTTCGAGCGCGGCTGCACGCGGAAGTTGGCGCCCGTCTCGGCCAGCACCATGCGCTTGACGGGCTCGATGTCGCCGGCGACGAACGCACCGGCGCGCGTGGCCGTCAGCTCCGCGCCTTCGAGGTAGTTCCGCAGATCGTTGGGCGTCGCGACCTTCACGTACTCCTTCGTCACGCGGGCCAGGGCGTCACGCGCCTGCGGCGTCAGGTGCTTCTCGAGCAGCTTGCGCTCGTTGTCGATGGCGCGCAGGTCGGCAGTGAAGCGGAAGCGATCGACCGACAAGCTGATGGCCGCCTGCATGACGGCCTCCAGACGCTCCGCCGACAGGCGCTGCGTCAACGCGAGCTCCGGCCGCAGCAACGTCATGGTGCGCGCGAGCAGGTAATAGACCTCGCGCTGACCGGTCTCGCTGAAGAACTTGCCGCCGAAGCGCAGCGCGACGGGATCGGTGTGACAGATCTCGACGCCGATCATCGGGTCAGGCGCGGGCTCGGTGGTGCGCTTGGCCATGCGTTCGCGCGTCGTCACCAGGAACGGTGAGAACACCGTCACCTGCTCCATGCCGAGCAGCCGCGAGACCGTGCGGTAGTGATGAATCTGGTACTCCTGCGCGCTGGCGACGTCGATGAAGTGCTTCTTGGGAACGATGCCGTAGCGGGTGAAGTCCTCTTTGTAGAGCGTGCCGGCCTGCTCGAAGAGAATCGCGAACAGGTCTGCGAGGGGTCCGCGCACCTTCGGGTGGAAGAGGTGCTCGGTCCACAGACGATCGGTCATCTGCCGCTGCGGCACTTCGCGCTTCTTCGCGTACGGCGTGAGCTTGGTGAGGATCTCCTTCTCACCGGTACCCGGCTCACCGATGAGCCCCGCCGACACCTGGGCCGCGAGCCACGCAGCGTCATAGTCCTTCCGTTTCGCGGCGAGCTCAGCGAGCGCACCAGCGATGCGGCCGGGGTTGCTGGTCGACGGCAGCGCGCGACGCCACGCATCGACGGCTTCCTGCTCGTAGCCGGCCTGCGTCTGTGCGAGCCCCGCGTAGAGTTCCTGAATCTCGACGTTCTCGGGCAGGCCAGAAGCGACGACCTTGTAGACCTGCACGGCCGCGTCGGGTGCCTTGAGCGCGTTGAGGTACAGATCGCCGAGCGCCTTCCAGAAGTTCATGCGCACCGCGTGCGTCTCGGGCGTCTTCGGCACGCGCGCGATCATGCGCTTGTAGTTCTCGTCGAGCTGTTGCCACTTTTTGGCGCGGCCGAGCATCGCTTCGAGCGCCGAGAACGCTTCGACGAAACGCCAGTCGGCATCGAGCGCGTGGTTGAAGCAGCTGGCGGCCTTGTCGAGCTCACCCAGCTCATCACGGTTGATCTCACCGAGCGCGAACCACACCCGCTTGGCGCGCTGCGAGTCCTGCACCAGCGCAGGCACCGCGAGCATCTTCTCGAGCATGTCGGCGGCCTTCGCGCCCTGCTTCGTCTCGCGGTACAGCACGTAGAGCGCGTCCATCACCTCGAGCGCGTCCTGGCGGATGCGGTGCGCCGCCATGTAGCCGTCGATGGCGATGTACGGGTCGGACAGCTTGTCCTTCGCGAGGGCGCCGAGCGCGACGCCCGCTTCGAAGCGCGCCTCACCGTCGAGCACCTCGACGAGCTTCTGACGGAACTCGACGGCCTTCTCGAAGTGACCACCCTGCTCTGCGATGCCCACCATCGAGCGCAGCGACGGCTCGTGAGACGGGTCGATGGCGAGCGCCTTCTCGAAGTGGTTCTGCGCGCGGTCGAACTGACGCAGGTTCAGGTGCAGATCGCCGAGCGTCCAGTAGATCTCCGCGACCTCGAGGTCGGTGAGATCGCCTCGATGATGCACGAGGATCGACTGGTACACGCGCTGCGCCTCTTCGTAGCGGCGGGCCTGCACGAGCAGATTGCCGTAGCCCTCGAGCACCGGCAGGTACGTGGCGTCGAGCTGGTACGCGCGCTCGTAGGCGATGAGCGCCTTCTCGCGGTGCGCGTTCTTCTCGCTGACGTAGCCCAGGCGGTACTGACGGCGGCACAGCTCGCGGCCGAGCTCCGGGTCGTCGGGGTTCATCGCGTACTGCTGCGACAGCCGCGCAGTCACGATGTCGAGCATCTTCTCGCAGCGTTCCCAGTTCTCGTTCGACAGGTAGATGTCGGACAGCGGCAACGCAGCTTCGAGAAGATCAGGCTGCAGCTTGAGCGCCTCTTCGTACGCGCCCGTCGCCTGATCGCGGTCTTCCTTGCTCTCGTAGTACTTGCCGACGTTGACCCACGCGCCTGCACGCGCCGGCGGGTCTTCGGTCTGCCGCGCTTCTTCGAGCAGCGCCTTCTCGTAGTTCTCGAAGTCGCGTTCGAGCTCGTAGATGCCCTTGAGCGCGCGAATGGCCGGCAGGTACGCCGCGTCGATGCGCAGCGCCTCGAGGAAGCAGCGCTTGGCCGAGCCCGCGTCGATCAACATGTCTTCGTTGATCTTGCCCATGCGGTACCAGAGCTCGACGGCTTCAGGCGTCTGACCGAGCACCTGCGCTTCACGCTCCAGCATGTCGAGCGCGTCGGGCCAGTTGCCTGAACGCTCGTACAACATGCCGAGCGCGTGCATCGCGGGGCGGCACCGAGGGTCCAGCTCGAGCGCCTGGTGGTACGCCGTCGCGGCGCGGTCCACGGCCTTCAGCTGCTGGTGGAAGATGTCGCCCATCTCCACGCACAACTCGGCCTTCTCCGCGGGGTTGGTGAGCAGCTGAACGTGGCGGTCGACCACGCCGATGAGCTCGTCCCAACGGCCCTGCGACTTGCGAAGCCGCTCGAGCGTCTTGATGGCCTGAATGTTCTGCGGGTCGACCTGGAGCGCGGCTTCGATGCACGCATCGGCGTGTTGCAGGTTCTGGTACCGCTCTTCCCAGATCGTTGCCGAGCGGAAGAGGATCTTCACGCGCTCGCGGTAATCGGACGAGAGCTCGATCTGCCGCTCGTACACGGCGAGCAACTCGGCCGGGCGATCGAGCTTCGAGTACAGCTGCTCGAGCGAACCGAGCGCCTGCGCGTTGGCGGGGTCGAACTCCAGGGCCTGCCGGTAGCCTTCGACGGCCGCTTCGTCGTCGCCGAGATCACGCTCGTAGACCTGCGCGACCTCCACCTGCAACCGCGCGCGATCTTCGGGCGTGGGCGCGATGTCGCGCATGCGCATCAACGTGCTGGCGACGGCGGGGTGATTGTTCTGTCGCTTCTGCAGCGCGACGAGCACCGCGAAGGTGTCGAGATCCGGCTCGAGCTCGAGCGCGCGAATGAGCGCGTTCTCGGACTCTTCCGGGTTGCCCATCTGCTCGTCGTAGACGCGCGCGATCTCGCGGAGGATCTCCTTGCGACGCTCGATGGAACCGGCGGCTTCGAGCTTCTGCTCGAGCGAGACGACGTATTCCTTGTTCTGACCGCGCCGGGCGAACATGCCCGCGAGGCGCTCGAGCGCGGTCTCGTTCGTAGGATCGAACTCGAGGATCTTTCGCAGCGACGCTTCGGCCGCCACGGCATCGTCGAGCTTGGTGTCCTGCACGCGCGACAACGTCAGGTACAGGCGCTCGGCGAGCGGGCCACGCGGCACCGTCTCGGCGATCTCCTCGTACACGGCGGCCAGCTCGTCGTAGCTGCCGGTCTCTTCGGCGAGCCGCTCGACCTGCTCGCGCGCTTCGTCGTTCGAAGGCGAGAGCTGCAGCGCACGGCAGTACTGGAGGAACGCCACCTGACGCGCGCCGAGCTTCTGCTCCTGCACGCGCGCGAGCTCCTTGAGCGTCGCCACCTTCTCCTCGTCGGTGACGAGGTTCGGGAGGTACCGGTCCATGACCTGCGCGTAGCCGCGCCAGTCGTTCACCTTGCTGTAGAGCTCGAGCGCCTGCTCGTAGGCCTGCCGGTTCGCGGGCTCGATCTCGAGGACCTTCTCGAGCGCGACACCGGCGAGATCCATCTTCGCGGCCGGGCCCCGCCACACCTCGACGACCTGGAACATCGTCGCCGCGGCGGCTTCGCGCTCTTCCATCTGCAAGAGCACCTGCGACTTGGCTTCGAGCGTGCGCACCGCGTCGGGCCACGCCTTCAACTTGCTGAACACCGCATAGAGCCGATCGAGGTCGGGCACCTGGTGCGGCTCGACCTCGAGCGCACGGCGCGCCGCATCGAGCGACTCTTCGCGACGCGCAGACTCCGAGATGATCTCCGCGAGCCGAATGCGGATCTGCTTCACACCACTCGCGTCTTCCTGAAGCGGAATCAGGCGACGAAGGACGATGACGAGATCTTCCTTTTTCCCGAGCGAATCGAAGATGTCGCGCAGCGCTTCGAGCGCACCACGGTGCCGCGCGTCACGCTCGAGCGCGGCCTTGAAGAACGGCACGGCTTCTTCAGGGCGGTTGAGCTGCGAGGAGAGCACCTGGCCGAGGCGCTCGTTCAACTTCACCAGCTCGCGCGGATCGACGGTGAACTGCAGCTTCCACTGCAGCATCTCGCGGAGCTCTTCGGCCTTGCCTCCGCGCTCCAGCAGCCGCGACAACGCGTCGAAGGCCTGCTCGTTGCGTGGGTTCTTCTCGAGCAGCTCGCGGTACAGCTTCACCGAGTGATCGATGTCGTCGAGGCCTTCGGCGGAGGTCACGGCCATCTTGCCGAGCAGCCGTTCCTTCTCGGCGCCCTGCACCAGCTCGCGCTGCGCTTCGAGCACCCGGTACAGCTTGTCGCTCGCGCCGGCCTGCTCGTAGAGCACCTCGAGCGACCGCAGCGACGGGAGGTGCTTCGCGTCGACCGCGAGCACCTTCTCGAAGGCAGCGGCGGCACGGTCCGGGCTGTCGAGGTGCTCCATCGCGAGCTGACCGAGGCGGAATGACAACGCCACCTGTTCTTGCGGTTCGGTCGCGATGCCGGTCATCTGTTCGAGCACGTCGGCCTGCTTGTCGGGGAACTCGAGCTCTCCGTACAGACGATCGAGCGCCGGCAGCACCTTGAGCGTCGATTCCGGGTGCGACGAGCGCGCGCGCTCGTAGAAGACGACCGCCTGTTCCTTCTCGTCGAGTCGCTGCTCGGAGATCTGCGCGATCACCGTGCAGATCTCGGCGACGTCCTGCAGTTCGGCGATACGTGGCAGCTCGGCCTGCAGCGCACTGACGAGCTCGTCGAATGACGCAGCGGCAGTGGCCGACGCGTACAGCTTCTTGCGGAGCGCGCCGTCGTTCGGGTCGTCTTTGAACGCACGGTAATAGCCGAGGTACGCGAGCTCCGGTTCGCCCTGCCCTTCGCGCAGCGCGGCGAGCTCCATGAGCAACGTCTTGCGCTCGATCTGATCGGGCGAGACCGAGACGCGCGCTTCGATCAACCGCGCCAGGGCGTTGGCGTCGGACGACTGCCGGTACGCGTTCGACAGGATCTCGAAGGCCTGCTGGTTCTGCGGTTCGCGCTGCACGAGCGCTTCCATGCGCTGGAGCGAACCTTCGTGACGCGGGTTCTGGGTGAGCAGCTCGCGGTACAGATCGAACGCGCCCTGCTTGTCGAGGAGCTTCGTCTCGCGCACGACGGCGAGCTTGAAGTTCACGGGCGCCTGCTCTTCAGGCGGCAACAACTTCACGCGGCGAGAGAGCACGTCGGCGAGCTCGGGCCAGCGCGACTGCTGCTCACACAACTTCTCCATGCGCGCGAGCGCGTTCACGTCATCGGGCGTCAGCTCGAGCAGCCGGCGGAAGCTGGCGATGGCGGAGTTGGGGTCCTTCAGCTGCTCTTCCTGCAGCGTGCCGATCTGGAAGAGGAACGCGGCGCGCTTGTGCGTGTCTTCTTCGATGTTGAGCTGCCGCTTGAGCACCTCGAGCAGCTCGTTGACGCGGCCCTGGCGCGAGAGCAACTGCCCCAGCCGCTGCATCGCTTCGACGTCGGTGGGCACGACCTCCATCACCCGCTTCCACGACTCGATCGCCGCTTCTTCCTCGTCGGCCTGCGCCTGAATCCTGGCGAGCTCTCGGAAGATGTTGGCGCGCGCAGCGTCGGTCGAGGCCCGTGGCGCGACCTCGACGAGCAACGCTGCCATCTCGTCTTCGGCGTCGGCCTTCTTGTAGTGAACGAGCGTGGCCGACAGGTTCGCCGGGTCGTCCGGCAGTTCCTTCAGCGCACGTGCGGACGCCACGAACGCCATCTCGGCGTTGTCGAGCTGCGCGGCGTACACGTCGGACATCTTGCGGAGCAGCGCCGCGCGCTCGGACGCCTGCGGCTCCGCGGCGACGCGGGCTTCGAGCATCTGCACCAGCTTGAGGTGCTCACCTTCCCCGGCGAACACGGGCTCGAGCGTACTGGCGGCCTCACCCTTCAATGGATTGTCTGAACGGGCCATTTCTTCGAGTGCGCCCACAGCGCCGGCGTGAGCCGGCTTGCGACGCAAAACCTCCTGGAACGTCGTGAGGGCCCCACGCGGGTCACTCAGACGGGTGAGCTTCAATCGACCGAGGCGCACGTTGAGCTCGAGCACCTGTTCTTCTTGCGAGCGGCCTTCGGCCAGCGCGATTTCCCTGGCGAGCAGCGCCGCGAGCTCCGGCCACTGCTCGGTCTCGGCGAAAATCCGCGCGAGGAACTTCATCGCGTTCGGATCTTCCGGTTTGCGCTCGAGCACCGCCGTGTAGCACTGGGCGGCGAGCGTCTTGTCCGACAGCGTCTCCTCCGCGAGGTTGGCCAGCTCGAACAGCAGGCCGACCTGTACGGTGACGTTGGTCTCGAGCCCCAACTGCCGACGCATCACGATCGACAGTTCGCGGAACTGCGAGGTGCGACGGAAGATGCGCCCCAGCTGCTCGAGGACGAACATGTCCTTGGGGTTGCGAACGAGCACTTCGTTCCACGCGCGCGCCGCGAGATCGAAGCGCGACAGCCGATCGCCGTAGATGACCGCGAGGCGACGCCAGAGGTCGCCCGCGAGCGGCTCCTGTACGCCTCGCTCGAGCGCGTCTTCGTAGGCTGCGGTGAGTTCCTCGAAGGCGCCGAGATCGGCAGCGAGCCGTTCGAGTTCTTCGCGCACCTCCGCGTCAGCCGGCAGTTCACCGAACGCCTTGAGCCGCGCCGTGAGCGCGAGGTTCTTCTGCCCGACCGCTTCGCGGAGGTTGGCGATCTCGAGCAGCAGTGGAATGCGGCGAGACGCGTCGACGGTCGAAAGACGAACCTCGAGCACCTCGACGAGCCGCTTGAGATCGTTGCCTTCGCGGTACGCACCTTCGAGCAATCGCGCAGCGTCGAGCTTCACGCCGTCGACGGCCATCAAGCGCTCCAGCGCCGCGATGACCTGCGGTTCCGTGCGTGAGAGCTGCAACGCCTGGGCGAAATCACGAACTGCCTCGGCGCTCTGAGCTTCCTTCTCGAGAATGAGGCCGCGCTTGACGAGGTGACCCAGGCGCTCGTTGTTGTCGGCCGCGCCCTCCGCGAGCTGCGCGAGCACGTCGGCCTGCTCGAGGTGCCGCTTGTTGCGGCCCAGCAACCGCTCGAGGTGAATCAGCGTCTCGCGCCCGCGCCCGATGGCGAAGGCCGTGCGGTACGACTCGATGGCCTGCTCATCGTCACCGGCCGATTCGAAGGCTTCAGCCGCGCGATTGAGCAGCTCGAACTTCTCCCTGGGGTCTGACGCGAGCGCGGCCTTCTTCGCGTACACGTCCGACAGGCTCTTCGCGTTGTTGGCCTTTTCGTAGAGCCGCGAGAGCGAGTCGAGCGCCTGGCGGTCCTGCGGCATGACCTCGAGCAGCGCCTTCCACACGCGCGTCGCCTCTTCCGGCTCGTTGAGCTGCTCCCGGAGCTCGGCCGCGCGACGGAGCAGCGGCACCTGGAGTTCGTCACCCGCGGGCAGCTCGTCGACGGTCGACTCGTAGATCTCCGCGAGCTCCTCGAAGGAGCCGGTGAGCCGCGCGAGGCGTTCGAGCTCGGGCTGAATGCCCGCGCGGTCGAGACCATCGGTGAACGCCTTGAGCGCGTTCATGAAGGCAGCCTCGGGCTGCGAGAGATCGCGCTCGAGAATCGCGCGCACTTCGCTGGCCAGCCGCGCACGCTCGGTGGGAGTCGAGGCCTGAACGGAGAGCGCTTCGCGAATCGCGATGCGGCGCTGGTGATCTCCGGTGCGCGCGAGCACGGCGTCGAGAATCTCGGCGGCGAGCGGCGCATCACCATCGGCGCTGCGGGCCCATTGATCGAGCGCTTCGCGCGTACCCTCGTGCGACGGGTCTTCGCTCAAGATCTGGCGATAGACCTCGAGTGCACCGCGCGGGTCTTTCAGGCGGTTCTGTCGAAGCGCAGCAAGCCGGAATGCCAGCTCACGGCCCTGCGGGCTCTGCCCTTCCTGATTGCGACGCAGCTCGAGGGCGAACGCGAGCTCTTGCGGCTTGTCGAGCTCGGCGTAGAGCCGATCGAGCGCGGTCGCGGCCTCGCGCGCGAGCACGTCACGCGCGGCGATGAGTCGCCAGTTGGCGGCAGCGCGCTCGAGATCGTCGAGCTTCTGTTCCGCCAGCACGGCAGCTTCGCGATCGAGCGCAGAACGCGCAGCCGGGTCGGCTTCGAGCAGCGCGAGCCACTCGGTGACCGGGACGAGCTCCTTGTACTCCTCGCGGCTGCGGTAGAGCCGCTGTAGCGAGCGCAGCGCCTCGAGGTGCTTGGCGTCGACGAGCAACACGGCGCGCAGGTGATCGATCGCCGAGTCCTGCTTGTTGAGCTTCTTTTCGTAGACGTCTGCGAGCTCACGGTGCAGCGCGATCGCCACCGACTCTGCGCCACCTTCGAGGATCTCCTCGATGACTTCCGCGTACGAATCGAGCGCGTCGGCTTCGTCGGCGGCGGCGCGCGCCGACGCACGAATGTCGACGTCATCAGGTGCCAGCCGCATGGCCGTGGCGAGCGAAGCGAACGCCTGCTCGGGCTGACGCAGATGGCCTGAGTGCAGCTCCGCTGCCTTCCGAAGCGCGGTGATGCGATCGAGCGAGTCACGCGCTGATTCAGCGATGACCGCGAGCGCGGCGACCTGCTTACGCTGGTCCTTCACCGCGTCGTACGCGGGCAGCAAGGCCCGCGCCGCCGCTTCGCGATGGTCGGCGTCGGTCAGCAGATTCTCGAGCGCCGACAGCGCATCGGCGTCGGTGGGGCGCGCGGCGAGAATGTCTGCGTACCGGCTGATGGCCTCGGCTTTGTCACCGAGCGCCGTCTCGAGGAGGCGCGCACGCTGAACCGCCAGCGCGGACGCTTTGTCCTTCTCTCCGCTCGCTTCGAAGAGCGCGATCATTCGCGACTGAACGTCGGCGAGTTCACGCAGCTGGCCGCCCTTCTCGTACAGCTCGGCCAACCGCGGCAGGTGTTCCGCTTCGGGGGCACCGGCCTTGAGCGCCTCGGCCAACGCACCGGCCGCTTCACGGGGGCGGTTCAGTTCGCTGTTCACCGTCGTCAACTGCAACCCGAGCGCCACCTTCTCTTCCGCCGGAGCGAGCGCGAGCCGCTTGCGCAGCACCGCTTCGCCTTCCGCCCAGCGGCGCGCGACGAGATACAGCTCCGACAGACGCAGCAACAGCTCGAGGTGCTCGGCGTTCTTCTCGAGCCCCTTCTTCAGCGCGGCCGCGGCTTCGTCGATCGCGCCGACGTCTTCCGCGAGCTCAGACGCTTCCATCAACAGCGAGACGGACAACGTCTGATCTTCGGTCTTGCTGGCCAGCTCGGTGAAGGTGCGCGCGAGCTCCTGCTCGGCCTTCAACGCCCGGCCGAGGCGCACCGCTTCCGCGCGGAAAGTGGAATCGGAAGGGTCGAGCGCGAGCCCCCGCAGCCGGAGATCGAACGCCGCGCGCTCGTCGATGAGCCGCTTCTCGGTGGTCTCGGCGAGCAGCGTGAGCAGGTTCTTCTGCTCGTCCTTCTCGTTCACCGACGACAACTGCACGAGCAGCGACGCGACCTGCCGCTGGTAGTCGCCGGCCTTCGCATACACCGGAGCGAGCGCGCGCGAGATGTCGCCCTGACGCACCCCCTGCGACGCGAGGCGCTCGAGACCACCGACGACGGCGGCGCTCTGGTTCCCTTCGTCGAGCAGGTTCAGGTACAGCTTCGCGGCGTCTTCACGACGGTTGAGCCGCTCGGCGTAGAGCTGCGCGAGGCGAGAACGCCACTCCTGACGCTCGGCTGGAGAGTCAGCGAGGGCGAGAAGACGTTCGGCAACCGTCGCCACTTCGTCCCAGAGGCCGAGATTGGCGGCGGCAGCGCCGAGCTTCTTGAGCGTCGCCACGCTGTCGGAGTCGAGTTCGAGGATCTTGCGGTACACCGCCGCGGACGACGCGGGGTCGGCGGCCGACGCTTCGAGACGGCGCGCTTCGGCCTCGAGCTTCGAACGCGGGTCCTGCGGCTCTTCGGCGAGCGCCTTGCGCATCGCGGTGAGCGCAGCGGCTGCCTCGGCATCGTCGGGATGACGTTTCTGAACTTCGAGCCACGCCTCCTGCGCTTCGGCCGGGCGCTGCAATTGCTGAAGCAGCTTGCCCAGGGTGCGCCACAACGCGGGCTGCGCATCGGGCGGCGCCACCTGTGCCGCGCGACGCAACGCCAGCGCCAGTTGCGACTGCATGCCCGACTTCTCGGCCTCCGCCTGCAGCGACGACAGCAACGTCGGCTTCGCGGGGTCGAGCGGCAGCGCGAGCGACAGCACGTGGAACGCGCGCTTCGAGTCGCCGCCCTCTTCGCAGAGCATCGCGACGAGCTCGCACAACGCGACGCGATCGGCGATCGGCCGCGGTGCAGAAGCGGCGAGCTCGATCATCGGCCACAGCGCTTCGAGATTCCCGTCCTCGGCGTGGAGATTCGCCAGACGGAACGCGACCTGCGCGTTGTTGGGATCGGTCTTGTGCGCGGCTTCGACGTGCTGTCGCGAGGCCGTGGGGTCCTTGAGCAGCTTGAGCGTGAGGTCGGCGAGGTTGAGCCGCAACGCCACCTGCGACGCCTTGTCCTTCAAGGTCGCGAGGTTCCGCTCCAGCACCGCCATACCCTCCGCCGGCTTGCCGATGGAGATCAGGGCTTCACTGGCCAGCTCCGCGGCGTCAGGACGAGACGGGTCGACCTTCGCGGCCTGCTCGAACGCATCGGCCGCGCCGGCCTGATCGTTCAACTTCGACAAGAGCACTTGACCAATTCGCAGGTGCAGATCGACGCGCGCCTGCTTGTCGCGTGTGTCACCGGCCAGCTTCGAGAACACCGTGAGCGCGACGCGAACGTCGCCGGCCTTGGTAGCGACCTGCTCGAGCAGATCGAGCGCGTCCGGCATCGCCGGCCACAGCGCGAAGCAGCGATCGATCGCCTCCTTCACCTTGTCGACGGCGGCCGGCTCGTAGAACGCGAACAGCCGCGCGACCTGCAGCGACAAGCGCGCCGCGACTCGCCGGTCACGTTCTTCGAGCGACTGGGTCTTGAGCTGTTTGACCTTGTCGCGCCAGACGTACTCGAGCTTCCCGAGGTCCTTCTGAATCTGCGTGGCGCGCGGGTGCTTGCCGTCGACCGCCAGTGCACGCACCAGCGCCCTGGTGGCGAGCCCGTGCTCCTGCGGGTAGTTCACGAGCGCTTCGGCGAAGCTGACGTACTCCTCGACGAGCTCACGATCGCCCAGCGCCGCGCGCTCACGCTCGAGCGAATCGAAGCCCGACGCGTGCCGCCCTTCAGCGAGCAGCAGCTTGCGCGCGCGCTGGTACGCCTGACGCTCCTGCGGAGCCGCGCGTGACGCGAGCTGGTAGCAGAGCACCGCGCGATCACGCCGCGAGAGCTTCGTCTCGTAGAGCTCACCTGCACGCAGGTAGATCGCCGCGGCGGCAGGGCCCGACTGCACGAGCGCGAGGCGTTCCAACACCTCGGCCAGCGCGGCGGCGTCGCTGCGGCTCTCGAAGATTCCGCGCAGACCTTCGAGCGCTTCACGGGCGTTGGGCAGGTAGACCAGCGCACGGCGGAACAGCTCCTCAGCGCGCGCAGGGTTCTTGAGCTTCTCGCGGCAGAGGTCAGCGGCTCGACAAAGAAGGTGCGCGGCTTCATCAGCCTTTGGCACCTCTCGTGATCGCGACTCGTACAGCTTGATCAGCTCGTCGACTCGACCGTTTTTTTCGAGGCTTGCTTCAACCTCGCCAAAGGGCTTCTCGGGGGTGTTCGACATGTGGGAGCGGGCGGGAGTCTACCGCCCGTTCCCATCAATACTGATTTCTTTTCAGGCGTTTGCAGTGCTTCCGGGCGTCGGCGCAGACGGTGACGGAGGCGGGATCTGCTCCCCCTCTCCCTCGCTCTTCGCTTCGACGGCCTTCGGCTTGGGCTCGGGGCGCGGCAGCGCCTTCACACGGTCGGCGTTGGCGGCATCGCCAGCCTTCGTGAAGAGCGCCTGCGCCTTGTCCAACTGGCCCGCGGCCTCGAGCAGTTCGGCAGCCTTGCCGAGCTGACCCATGGCCTCGAACACGAACGCCGCCTTGTCCTTGCGATCCGCCGCCAGGTACACGTCGGCTGCTTCCTGGTGCTTGCCGGTCAGCTCGAGCCAGCGCGCCTTCTGCAGCGCGTTGTTCGCCGCTTCGGCCTTCGCGAGTTCTTCCTTCGCGAACGCGTCGGCCTCGGCGTTGAGCTTGAGTTTCTGCATGAAGTGGAACGCCTTGGGGCCCGGCAACGGCTTGATGGTCTCGAGCGCTTCGGCCTTCTTGTTCGCCGCCACGAGCAGCGTGGCCGCGCCGAGGCGATCACCCCGCTCGATGAGCTTGGCGATCTCGAGGTCGCGCACACGGTTGGCGCCCGCGAAGTCCTTCGCGCGCTCGTACGACTTGCGCGCGAACGAGAACTTACCGGCGCGTTCCCACGCGAGACCGGCCTGGTCGAACTGGTTCGCACGCTCGTAGAGCTTGGCGATCGAGTCGAAGTCACCGCGGGCCACGTGGAACTCCATCAGCTTCTCGAACGCACCGGCGCGCTCGAGGGCTTCGGAGATCTCTTCGGGCTTCAGCTTCTCGGACAGCCGCTTGAACACGTCGTCGAGCTTGCCGAGCGCCGCGTTGCGGAGCGCCGACTTGGTGTCGCCGCCGGTCTCGTAGAGCCGCGCCGCGTCGGCGTACGACTGGTTCTTCTCGTGAATGCGGCCAGCATCACGCGTGCGACCGAGCTCCTCGAGCTTCTTCACGTCGGCCTGCCAGTCGCCCGACGACACGAAGGGAGCCGGGCGTTCCGGACGCTCGGGGCGCGCCGCGCGCGCAGGCCGATCGCTGCGTTCACGACGCTCGCCGCGTTCGCCACGGTCCTTGCGAGGCCCACGCTCCGGGCGGTCCGACTGCGCCGGGCGCTCCTGAACGGGAGGCGCCGCGAGCTCGGCTTCGGTGGGCTGACGCTCGGCCTTGCCGAACGCCACGTCTGCGCGGTCCTTCTCTTGAATCGACGACCAGATGAGACCGATCGTGAACTGCACGTCGGAATACGGGTTGGCCTTCTTTTCGGGCGCCGGCGCCGGGGTCGCAGGAGCCGCTTCGACAGGCGCTGCACCTTCGGCCGGAGCTTCGGCAGGCGCCGCTTCGGCCGCAGGGGCTTCGGCCGCGGGGGCTTCAGGCGCCGCTTCGACCGCCGGCTTGTCCATGCGCTGCACGCGCATCAGCGTAGTGAGCAGACGCCCGCGCGCGCCCGAGTCGAGCTGCTCGAGCGACGAGAGCCGCATGGGCTTGAGCGCACGGAGCACCGACTGGAGCGGATCGATCATCGCCGACAGATCCTTCTTGGTGAGCGCGCGCTCGAGCGCGGTCAGCTCGTTGTCGATGCGATACGAGACGCCGCTGGAGCGACCGGAGGGACCACCACGACGGTCGCCACCTCGATCTCCACCACGGCCTCCGCGGTCGCCACCACGCCCGCCGCGATCGCCACCGCGCTTGGGTTCATCGAAAGAGAAACCATTACCACTGCGATTTCCCCGGCCGTTCTGCCCGGGGCCCTTCGCCTTGTTGTCGTCCATGACTCGTCTCGTTGGAAAAGTGAAACGCCGCCGGCAACCACTGCCAGCGGCGTGTACGAGAGGCCATGTCAGGCCGATGTAGGGCGGGTCAAGCGCTCAAAACGCGTACTTCACCGTCGGCAGAATCGAGAAGCCGAACGACTGGGTGAGCGCAAAGAAGTTGAAGTTCGCCTCCAGCCCGATGACCAGGTGGCGAAGGTGCGTGTAGTACTCCACGCCGGGGCCTGCGCTGACGAACACGTCGAACATCTGAATGAGGTCCGGCGGCGTGTAGAACGAGACGCCACCAGCGGCGCGCACGTAGAGCCAGGTGCGCTTCACGTCTTGCGAGTCGTCGAAGCCCACCACGCGAACCTTCACCGCGGCGCCGGGCGTCAACGCGCCGAAGTCACCTGACACGAGGCCCGTGGTCGACTTGCCGGTGTAGTCGCTGCCCATGCGGTTCGCCGAGCCCATGAAGAAGAGGCTGATGGCGAGGCGCTCTCCGATGTCGACGCCGATGTCGACCCCAAGCGCCTGACCGAACGAGAAATACGAAGGCGACCCGGCTGCGGCGGGAGGGTTGATGATCGAGAACGCGCCACCACGCCCTTCGAAGAAGAAGCCGCGCTCGATCTCATTGAGTGGCGCGGCCTTCTTTTCTTCCTTGGCGACGGGCTGCGCGGACGCGAACGCCGACGAGAAAGCAGCCACCAGACCGATCACGCAAGACAGTCGCTTCATGAGGCGCGAACCCTACTCAAACGGCGGCCCCGCCTCCAAGAATGGAAGCGAGGCCGCGAGGAAAACTTCAGAACCGGTGAACGAGGTTACTGACCGCCCGACTGCGCGAAGATGAACGGGTACGTGACGATCACGACGCCGCCACCCTTGGGCTTCGGGAACACCCACGTACGAACGCGGCCGGCGACACAGGCCTCGAGCTCGGGGTTGTTGGTGGTGGCCTGCGCGACCGACGACGTCGAGACGGTGCCCGACGGCGAGATCACGAACTTGATGGCGACCTTACCGGCCAGCTTCGGGAACCGGTTCAGCTGGCTCTCGTAGCAGTAACGAATCTGACCGCGGTTGGCGTGAATCACCTTGCGGATGAGCTCCTTGTCGAGCGAACCCATGACCATCGGTTCAGACGAGGTGATGCCGATGTCGACGTCTTTCTTGCCGCCGAGCACGCCGACGCCAGAACCGTAGCCGCCGGTGCCGCCGCCGCGACCCTTCGTCCCGATGCCGCCAATGCCGACGGTGTCACCCACGCCGCCACCGCCCGAACCGGAGCCACGCAGCCCGAGGCCGCCGAAGCCACCCGAGTCACCCGCGGCCGCGCCGAACATGTTGCCCATGGCGCTCTTGAGCTCACCGCCCAGCCCCTGGTGACCGAAGATCGTCGAGATGCCGCCGCCCGACGAACCGAAGACCTTGTTCACGAGCAGCCGAGCCTGGTCCTTGTTCGAGGGATCGCCCTTGGGCGCCGCGTGCGCCGAGCGCTGCGGAGCGTCCTTCTTGCCCATCTTGCCTTCGTCGCCCTTGTGCTTCTGAGCAGCCTCGCCCGAGTCTTTCTTCTTCTCGAACTTCTGGAGAATGGGGTTCTTCTCGGGCGGCTTGATGAGCAGCTTGGCGATGCGCGCCGAGTTCGAGTTGAGCTCGTCGTCGAAGCCTTCACCTTCAGCGGTGAGGTTCGCGGCGCTGATCACGAACATCGCGCCCAGGAAGAACATCAACAGGAAGATGTTGAGGACCGTGAAGTCGACCGACTCGGCGAACGGCACGAAGACCGGCTTGGGCTGGGGCTGGAAGAAGACCTCGACCACGATGCCGCCGAGGTCGACCCACGCGAAATCTTCAGGGGCGAGCGTGAGCGCCAGCGCGTCACCCTCGCTCTGCGCGAGGCCCTTCTTCTTCGCTTCATCGAGCGTCAACTTCTCTTCACCGAAGCGGCGCTGCAGCTCACCGTTCATCTTCGACGTGAAGCGAAGCGTGGCGCCGTTCTTCCCGAACTTCACGAGGTCGAATGACGGACCGCTGAAACGCGACTCGCCCATTTCGAAATCGACACCGGCGACGCTGCCCACCTTGAAGGTGCGCTCCACGCCGGGCTGGAGGAAGAACTCGCCCACCATCTGGTCACCCCAGAGGAAGCGCAGTTCGACACCGAGCGGGCCGGTGCCCTTGCGACGACGCGGCCGCGCGCGCGCCGACGAAGACAGCGGCTCTTCGTGAAGCTCGGCGGGTTCCGGCGCCGGCTGGTACGCGACCGGCGGCGCCTGCACGGGAACCACCGGCTGCGTCATCGCTTCGGCCGGAGGCGGCGGCGGCGCGGCAACGACGGGGGCTGGAGCCACTGCGGGAGCCGCGGCAACCACGGGAGCGACGGCAGCGACAGCGGGCGCAGCGCCGGCAGCTTCGACCTTGATGGTCGTGTTGCCGACCTTCACTTCATCGCCGAACTGCAGCGTGCCTTTGTTGACGCGCTTGCCATTGACGAAGGTGCCTTCGACGCTGCCCATGTCGATGATCGACAGCGACCCATCGGGCGCGACTTCGATCACCGAGTGGATGCGCGAGACCTTCTCGTCATCGAGACACAGGTGCGCCGAAGAGAGGCGACCGATCTTGATGATGTCGCGGTCGTAGTCCTTCGAGACGACGAGTTCGTCGCCCTTGAAGACTTTCAGTGTGAGTGGGACAGCCACGGTGGGCCTCCAGGAGAGGGAAAACTTTACGGGGCGGGCATCAAGACAACGGGAACCTCGGCAGGTTCCCGCTTCAGAGCTCGCCCACGGACTGCATCACCTTGTCTTTGAACTCTTCGCGGATCTTGATGAGGTTCGAGTGCTTCACCTTGTTGCGCGCCTCGACGTATTCGCCGTCGGGCTTCGTCAAGTCGCCCTCGATGGTGTCGTCTTCGAAGGAGTACTCGGTCTGCTTCTTGTACGAGACGTTGCCTTTGTCCTGAGCGAACGCAGGGGCAGCGAGCAGCGCAACGATCATCAACCCAAGAATCTTCTTCATGACTTCCTCCGGCGGAGCCCTTTGACAGGAGCGGACACTACCACTCTGACTTCAAACGCAAATCTCTGGTTTCGGAGCAGGTAGTCGCGGGTGTCACATCTCGTACACGCTGGCTGCGAGCTTGTCGTTGAAGTCGGTGCGCATCTTGATGAGCGAATCGAAGCGGACCTTGTCCTTCACCACCGTCCAGGAGGTCAGTGGCGAAGTTCTTTGACCGCCGATGTCGCTCCCGGTGTCGAAGGTCACCGTCTGCGGCCGGGGTGTCTGCCTGGGCGGCTCGGTCTGAGCGAAGGTGACGGACGAAACGACGAGGGCCAATGCGATGCACTTGTTGGTCATGGTCGGGTGAAACGCCCTGCCCGTACGGACCAGTTCCCTCAGCGGCAAGCGGGCTGCGAGTCGCCTGCACAGCCGAACAACAGCGTGTCGATGGCGCAGATGCCTTCGTTGACCACGCCGTTCTGGACCAGTTCACCAGCCACCGGCAACGCGAGCTCGGCGTTCGAGCGCGTCTGACCCGCCGACTTCTGCGTGGTCATGATCGTCCGGCACACGTTCGCTGCTGAATCGATCGCCAATTCGTCTTCGCGAACTGCCCGCGCCAGAGTTCCCGCGATGAAGATGAGCGAGCCGCGCTTGTCGACTTCCTGCAACTGCTTCACGGCCGCGGTGAGCTCCACGAGACTGAACGGCGCGCACTCTTCGTCGAGCGAGATCCGGTAGAGCATTCGGACCATGTCGTAGTTGCGGTCCTTGTTCGTGTAGCAGTTGAGGGCCTGCCGGAGCGGCGTCGTGATTTCGGTGCGGCCGACCAGCACCACGAGATCGTCGACGATGGGCTTCAGGTCGTTCTTGAGCTCGGCAGACAGCGGAAGTTGATCGAATGCGTTGCGAAGCTGCGCACCGTCGGCGTTGGAGATCGCAGGGATCAGCAACTTCACGATGGTGACCATGTCGTCTTCACGAAGCGCCGACGTGTTCAACGTGCCCGCGAGTGATGGCCGCTCGAGCAACACGTTCAGGTGCTGAACGAGCAGCTTCCCTTCCGGCGTGTTCACGTAATCGGTGATCGCGATGACGGAATCGAGACCGCTCGTCAGCTGACAATTGAAGTCCTGCGCACAGAACGTCGAGACCACGTTCGCGACTTCGTAGTGCGACGTGCGCGGGCGGCCTTTGCAATCGGTCCCGGTGCCGGTGATGTAGTTGAGAATGACCTGAAGCCGCGGCTCGAGCAGACCGATGGCGTCAAGGCCTTTGCCCTGGTGCACCAGCGTGTCGAGCGAGCGGCGCATTTCGCACAGCTCGTTGGCTTGACTCAGCGGCGGTGGTGACGCCGTGGGCGCGCAGTGCTCCCCTGCGGGCGCGCCCGGTTCTGGAGGCTTCATCGCGAAGCGAGACAACGTGCGGAAGATGGCGCGCAGCACTTCGTTGATCGGCGGAGGAACACCTTCACGATCGGAGGTCGTCAGCTGCGTCTCGATCAGCGTCTTGAGGTTCTCGGTGCGACCCGTTTCGAGCGCCTTCACGAAGTTCGGCATCAGCGCGTCGAAGCTCTGACATTGCTGAATGTCCTGATTCTGTTCGGCCGGCGGAGCGACGAGGTTGTCGGCACCGCACGAGGCGAAGACGATCACGGAGAAGACGATCGCGCACGCGATGCCGAAACGAAGGTGATTCACGGCGCGCGAATGTAGCGGTGTGACGCGTGCGCCACGAGCCCGCAGGCATGACGCGGCGAGTCACTTTTCGACGCCGCATTCCCGCAGAATCTCGTCGGTGTGCTGGCCGAGTTCCGGAGGCCGCGTGATGGAGACGTCGCCGAACCGCACCGGGGTTCGCAGCCACGTCACGTCGCCTTCTTTCGCGAAGAGCCCACGCGCGACGAGCTGCGGGTCATTCAGCACTTCGTCGCCTTCGAGCACGGGCTCCACGCAGAGATCGAGCGGAGCAAAGAGCGCGACCCACTCGTCGCGCGTTCGCGTCTTGAAGATGGCCTCGAGTTGCCGACGAACACGCTGACCGGGTTCGCCCACGTCGTACGCGTCGTCGAGCAGGTCCGGTCGCTCGAGGGCCTGACACACACCCGCGAAGAACCTGGGCTCCAGCGAACCGACGGCGAGCCACTTCGCGTCTTTCGTTTCGTAGAGCCCGTAGCAGGGATAGCCGCCGTTCAACGCTTCACGGCCACGCTGCAGGGGCGACCCGTCAGCCCCCATCACCATGCGCGCTGCGAGGTGCATGTGAAGGAACGCAGTCGCCCCGTCTGTCATGGACACGTCCACGAATCGGCCCTTCCCGCTGGCGTGACGTTCGTGGAGCGCCGCCAGAATTCCAACCAGCGCGAAGAGACTTCCTCCGCCGATGTCGGCGGCCTGAAAACCGGGCAGCGGGCCGTACCCGAGCGAGCCGTTGCGCGCGAGGTAGTTGATGTCGTGACCGGCCTTCAGCCGCAGCGGCCCGGTCTGTCCGTAGCCGGAGATCGAGCAGTAGATGAGGCGCGGGTTGAGCGTCGCGAGCGACTCGTAGTCGCAGCCGAGCTTCTTCATCACGCCCGGCCGGAAGCTCTCGATGAGCACGTCGTAGTGCGGCACGAGTGACTTGAGCGTCGCCAGCCCTTGAGGCGATTTCAGATCGATCGCGATCGACCGCTTGTTGCGATTGAGGCCCAGGAACAAGGCCGACGTGTCGCCCTTCATCGGCGGCGCGTGGCGCGTGTAGTCACCGGTACCCGGTTCTTCGACCTTGTCGACCTGTGCGCCGAGATCCGCGAGGACCAGCGTGGCGTACGGGCCAGGGAGAAGCCGGGAGAGGTCGAGAACTTTCAGGCCTTGCAGCGGGAAAGACATCTCGACCTCTCTTTGCAGCGGAACGAATCAGCCCATCAGCTTGGCGAGCTTCATCGCCAGGCCCATGTCCATCGGCTTGAACTTGAGCTTGCCCGTCATCGCGGCGGTCTGCGCCGAGAGCTGCTTGCTGAGGATCTTCTCGAAGTCGGCGGCGGTCGCCGTGATCGTCATCTTCGACTCGCCGTTCTTGCCTTCCGAGACCCAGCCTTCGCTCTTCGTCGCGTCGAGCGTCCACGCGCCGCCACCGTCGCCGGTGATGTCGAAGTGGATGACGGCGTTGAGCTCCTTCGCGAGCTCGGGCTTCGCGGTGAGGCGCTTGGGAATCTCGGTCTCCAGAATGTCCTTAACGGCCATGACGAACCTCTTTCTTCAAGTGAGGGTACTGCGTTGACTTCAGAATCAAGAACGCGTGGGACCGTAACGATGCGGTCCCCCGAGATCAAGGAATGGCGGTGTCCTTCGCGAGCAGCTCGACGAACTGCGCGACGGGCATCGACTTGAGATCTTCGCCGCCGTGTTTGCGAGGCGCGACCGCGTTGCCTTCCACTTCGCGATCACCAATCACGAGGATGTACGGAATCTTCGCGATCTCCGCTTCGCGGATCTTCTTCTGCATCGACAGCCCGCGATCGTCGAACTCCACGCGGAAGCCCTTGCGGTTCAGGTCGGCGGCGAGGTTCTTCGCGTAGTCGGCCTGGCGGTCGGCGACGGTGACGATGGTGGCCTGCACCGGGGCCAGCCATGACGGGAACACGCCGCCGAAGTGCTCGATGAGAATGGCGATGAAGCGCTCGAAGCTGCCGAAGATCGCGCGGTGCAGCACGACCGGCGGGTGCTCCTTGTTGTCGTCGCCCACGTACGAGAGCTCGAAGCGCTGCGCGGCGATGTAGTCGAGCTGCATGGTGCCCAGCTGCCACTTGCGGCCGATCGAATCGCTGACCACGAAGTCGATCTTCGGGCCGTAGAACGCGCCGTCGCCTTCCTTCAATTCGTAGGCGACCTTCATCTTCTCGAGGGTGTCCTTGAGCGCACCTTCCGCGCGGTCCCACAGCTCGTCGGAACCCAGGCGCTTTTCGGGGCGGGTCGAGAGCTTCGCTTCGTATTTGAGGCCCACCGCGTTGTAGACGCGGTCGAGCAGGCGCACGAAGCGGAACACCTCTTCGGCGATCTGATCTTCACGGCAGTAGATGTGCGCGTCGTCCTGCGCGAACTGACGCACGCGGGTCAGGCCGCCGAGCGCACCGGCCGCCTCGTTGCGATGCAGCACGTCCTGGGTGTGCAGGCGCATCGGCAGGTCGCGGTAGCTGTGCTTGCCGAACGAGAAGTAGATGTGGTGCGACGGGCAGTTCATGGGCTTGACGCCGAAGTCGAGCTCGCCCGAGTCGGAGTCTTTCACCAGGAACATGTTCTCCTGGTACTTGTCCCAGTGACCCGACTTCATCCACAGCTGCTTGTTGAAGATGAGCGGAGTCTTGATCTCGACGTAGCCGTCTTCGCGGGTCAGGCGACGCATCCAGTCGCTCAGGGTCTGGTAGATGACGGTGCCGCGCGGGGTCCAGAACGCGGCGCCCGGAGCGACCGGGTGGAAGTGGAAGAGATCGAGCTCGCGACCCAGACGACGGTGGTCACGCTTGGCCGCTTCTTCACGCTGCTTCTGCCAGGCCTCCAGCGCCTTCTTGTCGAAGAAGCTGATGCCGTAGATGCGCTGCAGCTGCGCCTTGTTGTGATCGCCGCGCCAGTACGCGCCCGATGACGAGAGCAGCTTGATGATGCCGACCTTGCCGGTCGATGGACCGTGCGGCCCGAGGCAGAAGTCGGTCCAGTCTCCGTGCGAATAGAGGGTCAGGGTCTTCGCGCCGCGCGCCACGATGTCGTGAACGATCTCGACCTTGAACGACTCGCCCTTCCCTTCGAAGAGCTTCACCGCTTCGGCAGCGTCGATCTCCGAGCGCTTGAAGGGCACGTCTTTGGCGATGATTTCGTTGGCGCGCTTTTCGATCTGCTCGAGTTCTTCAGACGAGAACGGGGCGGGCTTGCCCTCTTTGGTGCGGAAGAAGTCGTAATAGAAACCTTCTTCGATGACCGGGCCGATGGTGACCTGAGTGCCGGGGAAGAGCTGCTGCACGGCGTCGGCGACGATGTGCGCGGCGTCGTGACGCGAGACCTCGAGCGCTTCAGGGCTCTTGGTGGTGAAGATCTGCAGGCTCGCGTCGGCGTCGATGGAGCGCGCGAGGTCGGCTTCCTGGCCGTTCAACTTCGCGAACACCGCGGCCTTCGCGAGGCCGGGGCCGATGTTGTTCTTCACGAAATCAGCGATGGAAATGCCTGCCTCGGCTTCCTTCTTCGAGCCGTCGGGCAAAGAGACAGTGACGAGAGCCATGATGGCGCTCCTTTAGTGCGTGTGAGTGGCGGTTGAGAGCGGAAAGAAACGCGAAAGGCCGAAGGAATCCCCGTGGGGGACTCACTCCGGCCGACGCGTGCGCGTGCGAACTGATGGACGCATGACGTTCGGGACGTAACGGTGAACCGGGCCTGACTTCAAGCGGTGCGCTTGCGCGCGGGACCGTTCGGGTTGCGGCGCATGTCGGGCGTGACGGGCGGGAACTCGACGAACTCCGACATCTCACAGAGCCGGCTGTAGATGCGGTCGCCCACGCGATCGCACAACAGCTTCGAGTCTTTCGCGGCTTCGAGGACCGAGTCCGTCGAGAAGTAGCCGCGCTGGCTGCGTTCTTCGGGCGCCTTGAGCGAGTAGTTGGTGGCGAACAACGTCACCTTCCCGGCGTTGTAGCGGCGGGCGATCAGCTCATCGAGCGTCTCGAGCTCGAACTGGCTGCCGCGGCCTTTCCCCAGCTCATCGATCGCGAGCACGTCGACCTGACTGAGCGGGCCGATGATCTCGCCGCCCGACTTGCCGTCCTGAAAGCCGCGGCGAATCTGCGAATAGAGCAGCGAGATCTCGACGTACGCCGCCTCGACGCCCGCTTCGATCGTCAGGTGTTTGAGCGCCGCGCACAGCAGGTGCGTTTTGCCGGTACCCACGGGCCCCGAAAGAATGAAGCCGCGCTGCGACGGCCAGCGGAAGCAGAAGTCTTCGACGAGTTTCTTGGCGGCGTGCTGGCTCTGCGTGGGCGCTTGATACGAGGCGATCGACGCGTTGGCCTGTACTGCCGGCAGGTGCGCCGCGTTGAAGAGTTGCACGCGCTGGGCAGTACGACGCCACGCGCACGGCGCGACCACTTCGTACTTCCGGCCGTTCTGCTCCTTGATGGTGCGGAGGAGGCCGGTGCCGCCACAATCGGGGCACTCTTCGAGCTTCGTGGTCTGGCGCGCCACCGCGAAATCACCGGCCCGGTCGAACGAAAGTGCGCTCACGAAGTCCTCACCACAGGCCAGGCAGGTTCCACGCCTGTCGCGCCACGGCGGCGCGATGAAATTGCAGAGACGCACGCCGCGTCGCCGCTGAAAAAGAAGGCGCGTTCTCCACCAGCGCGCGGGCCTCACGCAAGAGCTGCCGTCGTCGCTGAAAAGGCAGTTCACGCAGCAACAACAGCAGCGCGAGAGACTCCTGGCGATCGGCGCCCTCGAAGTCGTGCGGTTGCGGCATTCGCGACAACCACGCTGGCGTGTTCGGCCTGGTGACCTTCTTGATCGCGGCCACCAGCTTCTTGTGTCGCTGCACGTGAAACGGCTCTTCTGGCGCGACGTCGGGAGCCGTGCGACCGGCCGTGGTGCGCTGGAACTTCGAGATCTCGGCGTCGACGTGGCGCTTGGCCGAACGAAGCGATCGCAGGCCGACCCCTTCTTCGTCCGGCGCGTCCCACAGGGCGGCTTCGGCGGCTTTGCGAATGCCGCGAGCGACGACTTCGAAGGGAATCTGGAGGTCGGCCCAGCGATCGACGAGGTCGAGATCGACGGCCGAAAAGCTCACGCCGTGCCCGCGGTACGTCACGAAACAGTCCTGAACGCGTTCGTGAAAGCTGGCGCTGTCAGGGAGAAGACTCATGGTTCGTGAACATCCATGTACATGTCTTGTTGACGTGAGGGAGAGCGATCGGTACAAGCCGCCGCGCTTTCGCAGCAGAACGCGTCCTTAGCTCAGTGGTAGAGCATCACCTTGACACGGTGGGGGTCGGAGGTTCGAAACCTCCAGGACGCACAGACGAAACCCGGTGAGAAATCACCGGGTTTTGTCGTTTCTGGCGCCCCAGTAGAGATCGACGGCGACGCCAGGCTCCGCGCGCAGCCACGGTCTGGCCAGCAACGGCAGGTCGACGCAGCCGATGACGCGAGCCCGATGTGAATCAAGCCAACGTTCGAGCCGCGCGCCGCTGAACGGGCAATACAGAAAGTACGCGTCGGCGACCGGGCATGACGCGGCGTCGGCTTCGATGAACTCGATGTCGGGAACGTGTCGACGGCCGAGCGACACCAGCTGCGGCTGAATTTCGACCGCCATCACGCGCGCGCCGGTGAGTCGACGAATCAGCGCGGCGGCGCGGCCCACGCCTGCCCCCACGTCGACCACTACGTCACTGGCAGCGATCTGAGCGCGGTCGACGAACTCGAGAATCGAAGCGACGGGCGCCGGGAGGTACGGCACTCCGTCCTTCGGGAGCGCCGCGCCGTCATCTGGCAATTCGGGAAAGCCCAGAGCGCGGTCGAGCCACGCATCGCGCTCCATGGGCGGTACGGCCAACAGCTGCGAACGGAACGGGGTCACTTCCCGCCGGTGCAGATCCAGTCCTTGATGAGCTGCTTCTCCTGCGCGGTGAGCTCGCGATTGTCGTTCGGCATCTTGCCCTGAACGTTCTCGCCCTTCGGTCCGGTACGGCCCGCCGCCGCGCCGCCGAGCACCTTGAGCCACAACGCACTGTTCGCCAGCGACTTGTTGGCACCGTCGACGACCATCAGGGTCGCGTTGCGGCCGGCGTAGACCGACTTCTTGTCGGTCGTGGCGGCAAGCGTCTTCTCGGCCGTCGTGTAGTCGCCATACGCGTACTGCGCCTCGTGGCAGTCCTTGCACTTGGCGTCGAACACCGCCTGCACGTTGCTGGCGAGCGTCGCCGACTGCGGTGCCGTCGCGCAGGTCAGCTCGGGGTCACCAGGCGGCATCATCTCGCCGCAGCCAGAGGTCGAAAGAAGTGCTGCCGTCGCAACGCCGTAAATGAGCTTCTTCATGGGTCGCGCAACCTAGCCGAAGAAAAACGCCCCGCTCCAGTGAAGGAACGAGGCGCTTTCACTTCAGGACTGATGGACGGGACTTACATGTCCATGTCGTCGCCGCCGCCGTAGTCCGGCGTACCGCCCTTGCCCTTCTTCTTGGCGGGCTTGTCGGCCACCATCGCTTCGGTGGTCAGCAGCAGCGACGCCACCGAGGCCGCGTTCTGCAGGGCCGCGCGCGTCACCTTCGCCGGGTCGATGACACCGGCCGCGAGCAGGTCTTCGTACTTCTCGCTGCGCGCGTTGAAGCCGAAGCCGCCCTTGCCTTCAGCGACCTTGTTGATCACCACCGCGCCTTCGTGGCCCGCGTTGCTGGCGATCTTCCACAGCGGCTGGGTGATGGCCTTCTTGATGATCTCGACGCCGAAGTCCTGCTCGCCGCCCAGCTTGAGCGACTCGAGGGCCTTGAGCGCGCGAATGAGCGCCACGCCGCCGCCGGGCACGATGCCCTCTTCGACGGCCGCGCGGGTCGCGTGCATCGCGTCTTCCACGCGCGCCTTCTTCTCCTTCAGCTCGGTCTCGGTGGCCGCGCCGACGTGAATGACCGCGACACCGCCGACCAGCTTCGCCAGACGCTCCTGGAGCTTCTCGCGGTCGTAGTCAGACGTGGTCTCGCCGATCTGCGCGCGAATCTGCTTGATGCGGCCGTCGATCTCTTCCTTCTTCCCGTTGCCGTCGACGAGCGTGGTGTTGTCCTTGTCGATGGTGACGCGCTTGGCGCGGCCGAGGTCGTTGAGCGTCAGCGTCTCGAACTTGATGCCCAGCTCTTCGCTGACCACCGTGCCGCCCGTCAGCACCGAGATGTCCTTGAGCATTTCCTTGCGGCGATCGCCGAAGCCCGGCGCCTTCACCGCGGCGATGTTGAGCACGCCACGCAGCTTGTTCACCACCAGCGTCGCCAGCGCTTCGCCTTCGACTTCTTCGGCGATGATCAGCAACGGCTTGCCCGAGCGGGCGACCTGCTCGAGGAGCGGGATGAGATCGTTCATCGCGCTGACCTTCTTCTCGGAGATGAGGATGAAGGGGTCATCGAACTCCACGAGCATGCGCTCGCGGTTGGTCACGAAGTACGGCGAGATGTAGCCGCGGTCGAACTGCATGCCTTCGACCACGTCGAGCTCGGTCTCGAGGCCCTTGCTGTCCTCGACGGTGATGACGCCTTCCTTGCCGACCTTGTCCATGGCCTCGGCGATGATGTTGCCGATGGTCTCGTCGCCGTTGGCCGAGATGGTGCCGACCTGCGCGATGCCCTTCTTGCCGTCGACCGGCACCGAGAGCTTCTTCACTTCGGCGACGACCGCTTCGACCGCCTTGTCGATGCCGCGCTTCAGGTCCATCGGGTTGTGGCCGGCGGCCACCAGCTTGAGGCCTTCTTCGTAGATGGCACGCGCCAGCACGGTGGCCGTCGTCGTGCCGTCACCCGCGATGTCGGAGGTCTTCGACGCGACCTCCTTCACCATCTGCGCGCCCATGTTCTCGAACTTGTTCTCGAGCTCGATTTCCTTGGCGACCGTCACGCCGTCCTTGGTCACCGTCGGCGAGCCGAAGGACTTCTCGATGACCACGTTGCGACCCTTCGGGCCCAGCGTCACCGCAACCGCGTCAGAGAGAATGCGAACCCCGCGCAAGATCGCCTCGCGCGCGCCCTGGTGAAAGAAGATTTCCTTGGCAGCCATTATGTAACCTCCTGAAAAGACGAACGTTTGACGCAGCCCGGGTGTTGGCACTCGAGCATGGCGAGCGCCAAACTAAGGGGCGTCGCGCGAATGTCAACCGCCGTCAGAAGAACGTGCCCGAACCGGGGGCCGGCGCGGTCGCAAAGCCGACGAGATCGAGCAGCTTGCTGAGCTCGAGCGGCTTGCTGAGCGTCATCGCCACCCCCTGCCGCATGCTCTTGTCGTGCACCGCGTCGTTGCCGAACGCGGTCATCATGATGACCGGCACGTCGCGATGCCTGGGGAGCGCGTGAATCTGCTCGGTGAAAGCGATGCCATCGACGTGCGGCATCATGAGGTCGGTGATCACCAGCTTCACCTCTTCATGCGCGAGCAGCTCGAGGCCACGCACCGGGTTGCTCGCGGTGAGCACGCGGTAGCCGTTGCGACGCAGGAATGTGCCGAGGAGATTCACGGTCGCCTCGTCATCGTCGACGACCAGGATGCTGATGACCGGTCGCCCCGTTTCGGTCAACGTCATGTTCTCGCCCCAATACACCGAAGAATGCGCGCTGGATATATGAGCACTGTTCATGACGCGCACGTTCGACGAAGCCCTCGATGAAGCTGAAGTGGCGCTGGAAGAAGGCGACCTCGACCTCGCGCTCCGGGCCGTCGACGAAGCGCTGGCTTCGAAACGCGACGATCTGCACGCCCTGGAACTGAAGGGCCACGTGCTCGCGGAACTCGGTGAGTACGCCCGGGCCGACGCGGTGTTCGAGCGCCTGCTGGCCCGGGAGCCGCGCAACCTGTCGGTTCTGGTGGCCGCTGCAGACGTCAAGATTCGCGAGCCGTGGGACGACGGGTCGCTGGTGGAGACCGGGTTGGCGTTGCTCGACCGCGCCGCGCCACTGGCGAAAGACGACGAGCTGATGCAGGCCGAGATCGCGTTTCTGCAGGGGCTGGCGTTCAACCACCTTGGTGAATTCGACGAAGCCCTGAAGCGCTTCGAGAAGGCTGTCTCGCTCGAACCCGAGCACGGAGAAGCGCAGCTCGAGCGCGCGATTTCGTTGTTCGAGCACGCGCGGCTGCAGGAAGCGAAGAAGGCCTTCGAGCGCGTGATGCGCGACTGGCCCGACGAGCCCTGGAGCTACCACTACCTGGGCCTCATCGCGGAGCGCCGCAAGGAAGACGCCGAGGTGTGGTTCGCCAAAGCGCGGGAACGTGCGCCGGAGGAGTTTCCGAACACGCAGCACCTGAGCGACGAGGAGTTCGACGCAGCCACGCGCGCCGCGATCGATGCCCTGCCGGCGCACGCGAAGCCGCACCTCGAGAACGTGATCATCGACGTCGAGCCCTTGCCGAGCGACGACGACCTGAACGAAGGGCTCTCTCCCACCATCCTCGGGGTGTTTCAGGGAACGCCGGTCGACGAGCGGCTCTCGCTCCACGCCGAGCACCATCAGACCGCGCGCATCGTGCTCTTCCAGAAGAACCTCGAGCGCTTCGCGCGCAATCGTGAAGAGCTGCTCGAGGAGATTCGCATCACGGTGCTGCACGAGGTCGGTCACCTGCTCGGGCTCGACGAAGACGAACTCGCAGAGCGCGGGCTGGACTGAGCGGTGCTAGACGCGCTCGCGGCGGAGCGCCCTGCTCTGGTGACAGGCGCGGTCTTCAAAATCGTCGAGCTGGCGCGCGAGCGTCGGTTGGTGGGTTCGATTCCCATGCTCCGCCGAAGTGGCGTTTTCTGACTGCGGCACGCGTGAAAAACGGTGCCAAATTCGCTTGTCAGATCATCGACTTACATACATTTCGGTGGGCAAGTTACGCTGGAGCGACTATCTTCCGCCGCCGTGAAAGAGCGGTTTCATTCGATCGACGAGAAGACGAAGAAGCTTCGTGAGCAGCTGACGATCAAGCGGCCCGAAGTGCAGGACTTCCTCGACAAGCTGGAGATGGCCTGGGTGCATCATGATTGCGCCCTGGAAGGCTCCATTTATTCACCCACTGAGCTGACCGCGGCCCTGCACCCCGGCGCTGTAGTGGCCGAAGCGTCGCTGCTCCCGATCGTCTGGGAGATCCGCAATCACAAGGCGGCCGTCGACTTCATTCGCGAAGAGGCGAAGAGCTCGAAGAAGCACGCTCCGCTGACGATGACGTTCGTGCGCCGCGTGCACGATCTGCTCTCGGGCAACACGCCCGAAGCGCAGCAGGCGCGCGCCATGGCCGAGCGTCGGGAGCGCACCGAAAAGGAGCTGCTCAAGGAGCGTGAGAAGGCGGGCTTCCGCAAGGACATCCCGCTCCACAAGACGTACCTGCACGAGATCGCGCAGCCGGCGAAGGTGCAGCCCGCGCTCGAGAAGCTCCTCGACTGGACTTCTTCGTCGGAGTTCCGCGAGTTCCACCCGATTCTTCAGGGTGCGCGCGTTCAGCACGAGTTCATCAAGATCTTCCCGTTCACGGACACGAGCGGAAAGGTCGGCCGCATGCTGACCAACTTCATCCTGCTGCGGAACGGCTACCAGCCGGTGGTGATCGTCTCGGTCGATCGCGCGAAGTACTACGAGACCTTCCGCTCGACCTTCACGGGCTTCTCGAACCTGATGATGGATTCGATGGAGAACTCGCTCGACTACGCGTTGAAGTTCTTCAAGGACCTTCAGCGGTACTACCGGTGACGTGACGTGGTGCGCGTCTTCCCGGCGAAAGAGAAGATCGCCCGGCTGCGCAAGCTGTTCCGTGGTCGTCGTCGCGGGCTGATCCTCTCGCACGACAACCCGGATCCCGACTCCATGGCGTCGGCGTGGGCGCTCAAGCACGTGCTGGAGCTGCGCGTCGGTGTGCCGTGCGACATCGCGTATGGCGGCATCATCGGCCGCGCCGAGAACGCGGCGTTCGTGAAGATCCTCAAGGTGCCGATCAAGCCCATCGACGAGGTGGAGATCGGCGCCTACGACGTGTTCGCGCTGCTCGACACGCAACAGAACGTGGGGAACCACGCGCTGCCCAACGATCGCATCGCCGACATCGTCATCGACCACCACCCGGTGCGTGAAGACGACGCCATCAACCCGTTTTCGGACCTCGGCGGTTCGTACGGTGCGACCTCGACGTTGCTCACCGAGTACCTGCGCGCCGCGGCCATCGAGCCGTCTCCGGAGCTGGCCACCGCGCTGTATTACGGCATCAAGGCCGACACCCGCGACCTCGGCCGGCAGACCGAAGACCCCGACGTCGAGAACTACCTCTGGTTGTTCCCGCGCATCGACATCGACCTGCTCAAGGAGATCGAGCACCCGCAGCTGCCGGTTCGCTATTTCCGGCTCCTCCACGGCGCCATCGAAAAGGCGCGCCTGTATTCCGACGCGGTGATCACCGATCTCGGCGACGTGTACTCGCCCGACATGGTGGCGGAGGTGGCCGAGCGGCTGTCGTTCATCGAAGGCCCGCGCTGGTCGCTCGCGTTCGGCAGCTACCGCAGCCAGCTCTATCTTTCGTTGCGCGTGAGCGATCGCCGTATGAACGCGGGTCGGCTGATCCGTGAGACGTGCGCGCCGCTCGGTGGTTCGGCCGGCGGGCACGGCAGCATGGCCGGTGCGCGACTGCCGTTGTCGGGCAAGACCGCGCAGCGGGCCGCGTTCAAGCGCGACGTCGTCCGGCGCTTCAAAGATGCGTTCGGCGTGCAGGGGCAGCGCGGCACCTCGCTGCTGTCCGACGAGTCGTGATCTACCTCGATCACAACGCGGGCTCTCCGCTGCGGGCTGAGGTCGTCAAGCTGCTGTCGACCGCCTTCGAAGCCGGTGGAAACCCATCGAGCGTTCATCAAGCCGGGCGCGCAGCGCGGCGCCGGCTCGACGCCGCCCGGGAGTCGGTCGCGCGACGCCTCGGTTGCACGCCGCGGGAGATCGTCTTCACCGGCTCCGGCAGTGAAGGCGCCGCCATCGCCGTGCTCGGCGCGTTTCGTGCGCGCAAGGACCGCTCGAAGAACCGCGTGGTGACGACGGCGATCGAACACCCGTGCGTCCTGGGCGCGGTCGATCAACTCGAGCAGGAAGGCGCGGAGGTGCTTCGCGTCGCGCCGGGCGCCGATGGTCGCGTGCCGCTCGAGGCGCTGCTCGAAGCGCTCACGCCGACGACGGCCGTGTGCTCGGTGCAGTGGGTGAACAACGAGACGGGCGTGATTCAGCCGGCTCCAGAGCTCGCGCGCGCGTGTGCGCAACGAGGCATCGTCTTCCACTGCGACGCGGTGCAGGCGTTCGGAAAGCTCGACGCTTCGCTGCGTGAGGTCCCCGCCGATCTGCTCTCGCTCTCCGCGCACAAGCTCGGCGGGCCGGCGGGCGTCGGCGTGCTCTACAACCGTCGCGGGGTCAACGTGGCCGGTGTGACGCCCGGTCATCAGGAAAACGGCCGTCGGGGTGGCACGCAGTCGGTGGCCTTCGCCGAAGCCATGGCGCTCTCGTTGTCGCTGTCGATTCCCGACGAGAAGGTCGGCGCGGTCCGTGACGAGTTGGAGGCGAAGGTGCGCGCGGCGCTGCCAGACGTGCAGGTCAACGGCACGGCCGCTCGCGTGGGGAACACCAGCAACCTGTGGTTCCCCGGGGTCGACGGCGAAGCGCTGCTCATCGCGCTCGATCTCGAAGGCATCTGCGTTTCGACCGGTGCGGCGTGCGCGTCGGGCTCCCTGTCGCCCTCGCACGTACTGCTGGCGATGGGGCGCACCTCGACGCAGGCCCACAGCTCACTCCGGTTCTCGCTCGGCTCCGAGACGACCGCCGCGCAGCTCGATCACGTCGTCGCCGCCCTCACCCGCCTCGTTCCTGCGAACCGCACATGAGAATCACTGCGCTGCTGATGCTCGCGTCACTGTCTGCGTGCGGGCCCACCACGTATCGGGAGTTCTGCAACGAAGAGGCAAAGGCGACGTGCACCACCGCCTTCACGTGTGACCGCGAGAGCGCCGAGACCAGCTGGAAAGATCTTCAGGGCTGCGTCGACGACCTGGCGAACTCGGGGAGCTGTCGCGAGGCGGGCGCGAAGAGCTGTTACCTCGAGCCGGGTCTGACCAGCCGCTGCCTGGACGACCTCGAGAAGCTGACCTGTGAGCAGCAGAACACACGCCCTGAATCGTGCGCCGCAGTGGTGTGCGTCGACGACCGCAAGGTCCGCTGTCAGAGCGCCGAAATCACCTTCCCCTCCGGTGGCTGCCGACGCGTGCGAAGCCAGTGCAGCGACGGCGCCGAATACCGCATCGAATGTGACGGTGCGAAGTGCACCTGTCACCGCGGCGACGACGAAGGTCGCGACTTCGATCGGGGAACGTTCTGCGAAGACGACGCAACGGCGCAAGACCGGGCGTTCGCGTCGCGCTGCACGTACGCGTTCTGAATCAGTCGCTGGTGCCGAACAACCCGCGCACCACGGCCGAGATCGCCAGCGGCGTACCGACCCGCTCGTCGTAGAGCGGCGCGATCTCGTCGGCGAACTCGCGCGCCGTGCGAAACCGCATGGCCGGGTCGGGGTCGAAGGCGCGCGCGATGAGGCCCTCGACGATCGCCGGTACGTCGGGCCGCAGCTCGCGAACCGGCGTGTAGTGCGAGAGCTTGATCGCAGAGAACACCTCTTGCGACGTCTTGCCGAGGAACGGTCGCTGCAGCGTCAGCAGCTCGTACAAGGTCACGCCGACCGCCCAGAGATCGATGGTCGGATCGAGGTGGCCACTGACCGCTTCGGGCGACAGGTAGTACGGCTTGCCCATCACCTGGTCAGGACCTACTTCAATGAGTGATCGCGCGACGCCGAAGTCACCCAGCACCAGCTCGCCGGTGCGCGAGACGAAAAAGTTCGACGGTGAAACGTCACAGTGAATGATGCCCAGCGGCCGGCCATCGGGCCCCTTCGCGTGATGGGCGTAGTCGAGCGCCTCGAGCAGCGCACGCGCCAGATAGAGCGCGAAGTCGATGGGCCACGGCACCTTCTTCTGTTTGCAGCGCTTGATGATCTGCGCGACGTCGCGACCGTCGATGAAGTCCATCACGATGAAGATCGACTCGTCGTCACGCCCCACGTCGAGCACCTGCACGATGTTGGGGTGATGCAGGTGCTGGGAAAGTTCGGCTTCGGCGGTGAAGAGCCGCACCGCTTCTTCATCTTTGCGCAGCGAAGGCAGCAGGCGCTTGAGCGCGAGCTGGCGACCGTCGAAACGGCCGCCGTTGGCGCGAACGCGGAACACCTCCGCCATGCCGCCTTTGCCCAGGAGTCTGAGGATCTCGTAGTTGCCGGTGGCCACGCGTCACTTGTTCTTGCGACGCGCCTGCACGAGCGCTTCTGCCGTCAGCCGCTTGAACTCGATGTTCTCGCGGAGCGGTTCGAGATCGAGATCGCCCTGCAACGAGTCGACGTAGGCCGCGGCGCCGCCGAGCTTCACCGTCGTGCGCAGCGCAGCCACGGCCTCCGCCTGACGATCGAGCGCCACGAAGGCGCACGCGCGGTTGTAGTGAATCTGCGCGAGCTGCCCCGGTGAAGCGCGGCGGTTCTGCGCGATGCTCAGCGCCTTGTCGAGGTACGGCAACGCCTGCTGCGCGTGCTTCAACTTCACCTCGGTCACGCCGTAGCCCATGAACGCCTCCCAGCGCGTCTCGTCGAGCTCCATCGCCTGACGGAACTTCTCGCGCGCCGGTGGGATCTTCTGGTCCTGGAGGAAGCGGTTCCCCTCGCTCAGAGCTTCAGCGGCGAGCTGCGCGATGTCGGCCTTCGACAGCTTCTGCGCGAGCGCGCCCGCTGACGACGTGCCACCCAGAAACCGCTCCTTCTCTTCGAACGAGGCGGGCCGGAAGTGCAACTGCCCGCGATCGAGCGCCGGTGACGAACAGCCGGGTTCCAGCCGCACGTAACCGGCCACAGACTCGTCGTGAAACACACCCAGCATCGGGTACGTCTTCATGGCCGAGCAGTTCGGCGTGTCTTCCTGGCAGACCACGACGGTGCCCGTGAAGGTGGTGCCTTCCAGCGTGCCTTGAATCACGACCGCTTCGGGAGCGAAGGGGCACTGCGCCACCGAGCGCACCTTGCCGGACACCTTGCCGTCGACGGTCGAGAACTCGATGAGGCCCAGCTCGCCCACCGAATAGAGACCCGTCAGAACGGGTGTGGGAGCGGCCGACGCCAGAGTGGAAAGCAGCGCCAGTGCCGCGAACGGGAGCTTCATTTTCGGAACACCAAGTTAGCACCTTGAAACGCGAAGGCCGCTGCTTATGATCCCTTCACCAAAGGAGACTTTCGAAGTTGTTCCCTGCAGTGCTCGTGATGCGCGACTGATGCTCGAACCGATACAAAATAAACGGGGGTCGTCTCGTCCCGACCTGGTGCATGCCTTCCTCGCAAGAGAGAAGGACGCCGACGGAAAGGCAGATTGCTCCCACCTGAACCGATTCGGTTCAGCGTAAGTCGGGTCACACGGCACACGGTGGGGAACGTTTTCTCGGACAAGGTGGCGCAACGGAGGGAAGCGGAAGGTCGGCGGCGCAGCCTGAGTCCCGAAGTGGTTGAACGGTGGGGCGGCGAGGTGCAACGGCATCTCGCCGCCCTTCCTCTTTTCACCGGCGCTCGCGCCGTCGCCGCGTACGACGCCCAGAAGTTCGAAGTGCCGCTGGCTGCGCTGGTCGCTGCACTCGAAGCGCGTGGTGTCCACGTGGTCTTCCCACGGCTCGAGCGGGGCTCGCGGGTGCTGCGGTTTCACCGGCCCTCCGCATGGCGGACCGGGCCACTCTCGCTGCGCGAGCCGTCACCTGATTCCCCGGAGGTCGCGCCGACGGACATCGATGTGTGGCTCGTTCCCGGTGTCGCCTTCACGCGCGACGGGCGTCGGCTCGGCCGCGGGGGCGGGTACTACGACACCACGCTCGAGCGACGCCGTGCCGACGCAACGTTGATCGGCGTCGCCTTCGAAGTGAGCGTGCTCCACGACATCGCTGTGGAAGCGCACGATGTCCGCATGCACCGCATCGCCACCGAGCGCGGCGTGTTCAGCTGCGACCCGGGGTGACTCCATCGCGACCCGCGCTCGAAAGTCGGGTCGAAGTCGTGGCGGCGCGATTTCATCGTCGTCACAGAATTGCTCATGGGCGAAGAACGCCGTCAGCACCCGCGCATCGAGTGCCGTTTCCCTGCATCAGCCTATGGCCCGCGCGGCCCGATTCGAGGCACGTGCACCAACATCTCCGTCGGCGGCTTGTTTCTCGAGGGCGTGGTGATCAGTCAGGAATCAGTGACCGCGGTGGTGACGGTGGAGTTCCCGACCGGGGCCCTGTCGTTTCATGCGCAGGTGCGACGCGTGTCGTTGACGCCGCGAGGCACGGGCTTTCAGTTCCTGCGTCTCGAGCCGCAGCACGTGGCGGCGCTGCAGAAATACACGACGAAGTGATCAATTCGCGTACGGCTCGAGCGTGCTGGTGATGGCGCCGAGCTGCGCCGCGAAGCGCTGGAGTTCCCACGCCTGCGTCGCGTCGAGAATCGCGTCAGACGGAAGTGCGACCCCGCGCTCGCCGAGCGGCGTGATGGTCGCGCCCTCCGCGGTGCACTGCACGTCGATGAAGCGGACGACGACGAGCTGCCCCCGCACGTCTCCAGGCATCGTGGCGATGAGCTCCGTCGACCTGCTCATGTGACCTCGATGCACCGACACCAGCGCGCCCTTCTTCACCGCCCAGGAATCAGGCACGTGTGACGCCACGCGGAACCAGCCTCGGTTCGCATCGACCGATTTCTCGAGGTACCCCGCGTGACGCGAGCGAACCAGCAGGTGCTCGAGACACGCGGCGTCGGCTCGCGGCTTGACCGTCAGCGCGCGCGACGGAAACAGCGCCGACTTCGACTGTGCACAACCAACCGACAGCATCACCATCACCAACACGCCCATTCGCATGGCGCGAAGAGAGCACGAAGTCACCGCGTGGCGAACACCCACGTATAGAAGCCGTCACCCGCGCGCGGCGCGAAGTGCGTGTTCATCACCACGCCGTGCAGACAGGCGTCGAGCAGTGCGTCCAAAGCGCTCGCGGCCTGCCCCGTGGTGTTGGTGAACCACGCCTGCTTCACCGCGCCAGAGTCGTCGACCGTGAAGCGAATGGTGCGCGCGCCCTTGAGTTCGCCACGACGTGCGAGCGCGCTTTCCCAACACGCTGCGACTTTCGCGCTCGAGAGCTGAAGCGCGTCGTGAACGTTCTGGGGATCGAGGGCGATGCCGCTGGTCTCGTTCGGCGAGACGTAGGGCGTCACGTCACCCTGCGGCTCCGGCGCGCCGCGGTTGTTGGCGAACGCGAAGTACAGCTCGCGCGACGAGGGCCACGCGGTCGCACCGAGCGTCGCTTCGATGCAGCGATCGACGTCGTTGAACGCCGGAGGAACCGTGCGCAGGGAATCACCCGGGCGGACGATGAACGCGGTCGACGGCGCGGGGGCTCCGAGCTTCGTGATGCACGCGGAGACCCGGGCTGCGGGATCGAGGAGGCCACGCTCAGGTCCGAAGCGGGACGACGACAACAACTTCACCCACGCCAGCGCGGCCCAACCGTCGATCGGCTGTGACGGCGGAGCGACTTCGAGCGACGACGGCTTGTTCGGCCACGTGACCGAGGTCGCGATCTCACGAATGCAGCGACCGGTGGAATTCGAGGCGCCGTCGCGCGCTTCGAAGATCGCGTCGTCGCCTTGAAAGGTCAGCGCGATTCTCGACGTCGAGAGCGCGTCTTGCGGCCAGCAGACCGCGAAGAGCGCTTCAGGCGGCAGCGCGACGGCTTCTGGCGACGCGCTCTTGAATTGCGCACCGCCTTGAGAGGCGGTGGTGCCCGCGCACGAGAGCAACAGCAATGAGAACGCGAGGTGCTTCAAGTTGGCCCCTCTCTCCAACCCTCTCCCCGCTTCGCGCGGAGAGGCAGAAGGTCAGAACAGCAGCCGCAGCGGGTGCTCGAGCATGTCGCGGAGGATCTGCAGGTACTGCGCGCCGACCGCTCCATCGATGACGCGGTGATCACCCGACAGCGTGATCGACATCATCTGGCGGATGACCATCTGACCGTCGCGCACCACGACCTTCGGCTCGACCTTGCCGACGGCGAGAATTGCGGCCTGCGGCGGGTTCAACACCGCGATGAAGCTGTCGATGCCGAACATGCCGAGGTTCGAGACGGTGATCGAACCGCCGGTGTACTCGTCGGGCTTGAGCGACTTCTTCTTGGCACGCTCGGCGAGCTCACGGACTTCCTGACCGATCTCGGCGACGCCCTTCTGATCTGCGTCCTTCACGATGGGCGTGATGAGTCCGTCTTCGATCGCCACCGCGACACCGACGTCGACGGTGTGCAGCTGCTGAATCGAGTCGCCCGCGAAGATCTGGTTGATGCGCGGGAACCGACGCACCGCCATCGCCGTGGCCTTCACTACGATGTCGTTCACCGAGACCTTGAGCTCCAGCGTCTTGGCTTCCTCACGGAGCTTCAGCGCCTGGTCCATCTCGACGTCGATGTTCAGATAGAAGTGCGGCACGCCCGGCTTCACCTCGCCGAGGCGCTGCGCGATCACCTTGCGCATCTGCGAGACCGGCAGACTTTCAGGCGGCAGCCGCTGGCCCGGCGTCGAGCGGATGATCGGTGCTCCGCCCTTCTTCGAAGCAGCCGGCGGGGGCGCAGACATCGCCTCGTCGACGTCACGCTTCACGATGCGGCCGTTGGGCCCTGAACCGTGAATGGCCGAGAGTTCGAGGCCTTCCGTCTCGGCCATCTTGCGCGCCAGCGGTGAGGCCCGGAGTCGCTCACCCGAGGCCGGCGCTTCGACCTTCGCCGCGGGCCTGGGCTTCGCGGGAACCGTCGCCTTCTCGAGCTTGATCCTCGCGGTGGGCGGTTCCTTGTCTTCCTTCGGCGCGGGCTTCGGCTCGTCCTTCGGAGCCTCGGCCTTCTGCTCGGCAGCCTTCGGCGCCGGCGCGTCGGGCACGGCTTCGCCTGCCTTGCCGAGGTACCCGATGACGCCGCCGATGGGCGCCGATGAACCACCCGGCACCACGATCTTCAGCAGCACGCCCGAGTCGGTCGCTTCGATCTCGAGGTTCGACTTGTCGGTCTCGACTTCAGCGATCGCGTCGCCGGAGCTGACCTTGTCGCCTTCCTTCTTGAGCCACTTGGTGATGCGCCCTTCAGACATCGTGGGCGACAACGCGGGGAGCAGAATCTCGATGGCCATGGCTTAAGTGCTCGTAGGAATGAGTTAGCGGTACAGCACCTGATTCACCGCTTCGACGATGCGCGCGGCGGAGGGCTGAATGAGACGCTCGTGGTTTTCGGCGTACGACATGTTCACGTCGAGGCCGTGCACGCGCGCGACGGGCGCATCGAGATCATCGAAGCACTCGCGCTGAATGAAGTCGGCGATCTGCGCGCCGAAGCCCGCGTAGCCCCAGCCTTCTTCGACGATGACGACGCGGTTGGTCTTCTTCACCGACGCAGCCACGGCCTCTTCATCGAAGGGCTTGATGGTGCGCAGGTCGATCACCTCGGCGTTGATGCCGGCCTCGGCGAGCTGCTCGGCGGCGGGCAACACACACGCGGTCAGCATGCGCGACCAGGTGACGATGGTGACGTCGCTGCCTTCGCGCTTCACGTCGGCCTTGCCGATCGGAATCACGTACTCGCCTTCGGGAACCTCGCCCTTCGTTCCATAGAGCAGCTCGGCCTCCATGAAGATGACCGGGTTCTCGTCGCGAATGGCGCTCTTGAGCAGGCCCTTGGCGTCGGCCGGCGTGCCCGGCGCGATCACCTTCAGCCCCGGGAAGTGCGCGTAGTTCGCCTCCAGCGCTTGGCTGTGCTGCGAGCTCAGGCGGCCACCGGCGCCGTTCGGGCCGCGGAAGACGATGGGGCATCGCAGCTGACCGCCCGACATGTGGCGCAACTTCGCCGCGCTGTTGACGATCTGGTCCATCGCGAGAATCGCGAAGTTCCACGTCATCATCTCGATCACGGGGCGGAGGCCAGCCATCGCCGCGCCCACACCCAGACCGCCGAAGCCGAGCTCCGAGATGGGGGCGTCGACCACGCGCGCGCTGCCGAACTTCTCGAGCAGGCCCTTCGACACCTTGTAGGCGCCATCGTAGCGGGCGACTTCTTCACCCATCAGGAACACGCGGGGATCGCGCGCCATCTCTTCGGCGAGCGCCTGGTTCAACGCATCACGGTACGCAAGTTCAGCCATGACCTCAGGCCGCTCCCTTCTTGGGGGCCGCCGGAGCAGCCGCAGTTTCACGAGGCTCGAGATCCCACGTCACCTTGAAGTCGGTGGGGTGGTTCGGCCAATCGACGTTCTTCAGACCCAGCACGCGCTCGCGCGGCTTCTCGTCGGGCTCACCTTCGGCGACCTCGGTGTGCAGCCAGAGGTCTTCGTCGGGCGGCAGCGGCGATTCGTCGGCGAACTTCATGGCCTTCTCGACGATGGCCTTTTCTTCTTCTTCGATGGCGTCGAGCTGCTCTTCGGTCACGCCCTTCTTCGTCAGCAGCAGCTTGCGCAGCGTGACGATGGGGTCGCGGCCCTTGTAGTCCTCGACTTCGTCCTTGGTGCGGTACGTGGCTGCGTCTGACATCGAGTGACCGCGGAACCGGTACGTGTAGCACTCGAGCAGCACCGGGCCGTTGCCGGCGCGGATCCACTCCGTGAGCTCCTTGACCTTCTCGTACACGGCCACCACGTCCTGACCGTTGACCGACTCGCCGCGCATGTCCCAACCGGGGGCGCGCTTGTGAATGTCGGGCACGGAAGACACGCGAGCGATGTCGGTGCCCATGCCGTACTTGTTCTGCTCGACCACGTAGAGCACCGGCAGCTTCCACTTCACCGCCATGTTGAACGTCTCGTGCATCGCGCCCTGGTTGGCGGCCGCGTCGCCGAAGCTGCACACCGCGATGTGGCTCTCGCCGCGATACTTGCTCGCGAACGCCATGCCCGCCGCGAGTGGAATCTGCCCGCCGACGATGCCGTAGCCACCGTAGAAGCGGTGCTCGACGTCGAAGAAGTGCATCGAGCCGCCCTTGCCCTTCGAGTAGCCCGTGTCCTTGCCATAGAGCTCGGCCATCAACATGCCCGCGTCGGCGCCGCGCACCAGCGGGTGCACGTGATCGCGGTAGCCGGTCATCACGTAGTCGGTCGGCTTGATCGCTTCGTTGATGCCGACCACCACGGCTTCCTGCCCGATGTACAGGTGGCAGAAGCCCTGAATCTTCTTCAGACCGTAGGCCTGACCCGCTTTTTCCTCGAAGCGGCGGGCAAGCAGCATCTTCCGGTACATCGTCAGCAGCTGTTCAATGCTGGGCACGGATACGTCTCCCTGGTTGCGGAACGGAATCAGTAGGCGAAGTGTGGAATCGAGACGCAGCGCTCGTGCAGCGTCACCTCACGGCCCGAGTGATCGGTCGCGAGGTGCACCGGCACCGCATTCTCGAACTTGATCGCGTAGTCGTTGATGTGCGTGGGCTCGTTGTCGAACGCTGCGAGAACAGTGCCCAGCCCGCGCAATTCCGCGTGCGTGGTGCGCTTGTACTCGTCGTCGCTGTCCGGCAACTCCGGCTTCATGAGCAGCTGCACGTGGCCACCCTTGCTGGGCATCGGCATGCGCGTGCGCTCGAGGCAACGCTCGGTGCCTTCGCGCATCGCCTCGTGACGGCCGGTCACGTAGATCACGCGCGCCTTCACGTAGTCGAGCTTGTGCAGGAAGCGCGGCGCGCCCACGATCTCGATGTCGTCGACGCAGTACTCGCTGGTGAAGAAGCGCGCCTGCCAGAACGCCTTCAATTCGGCGTACATGTCGTCGGCTTCCTTCGGCGTGTACCCGCATGCGACGACGGAACCGCGCAGGTCCCAGCCGCTGGTGAAGTGCCACGGCTGACACCCGAGCAGCTTGTCGAGCTTCTTCGCGGCGCCGAACTCGCGAACGATGCGGGCCTGGCGCGGCCGGTTGTCGAAGACGGTCGAGTCGAGATCGAACACCAGCAGCCCCTGCGGGCCCGACTTCGTGGCGATGCTCACGATCTGTTCAAGCGTCTTGTGCCAATCGACAGCGACGCGGTGCAGGTAATCACTCATAGGCGCGTGCGCCTGTATCAAGACCGAGGCGTTCGCGCCCCCGCAAAACCAGCGACTCAGTGCGTTACGGAGATCGGCGCTGATGACGGCAATCGCGAGCGCGACGGTTGCGATTCGGTCACGACCGTCTCGGGCGCCAGCTCACTCATGCGCTTGATGCCGTTGCGGTCGAGCACCAGGCGAACGAGCCGCACCGTGGTGCGCTTGTGGCGGCCGTCGTCGACGGCGAAGCGGAACGCCACGTCGACCCGGTAGCTCTTGGACATCTGCAGCTTGCCGACCGAGAAGTCGTCGAGATCGACGTAGTCGAGCGCGTATTCGGGATCGTCCATGTCGTGCAGCAGACGGCCGATGTTCAGACGAATGATGTCGGTGACGCCGGTGACCAGCCCATCGGCGATCCGCGGCAGCATCTCGGAGTCGAGGATGATCTTCTTCCGGTAGCGGATCACCGTCTCGGCGAGCTCGACCTGCGCGACGGTGACGAGGTCGTCCTTCGCGCGCAGCTTCGCGATGTCTTCGGGCACCACCACCGCCGAGCCGTAGTCGATCTTCTCGCGGCACACGCCCACGTCGTCTTGCGTGACGGGGTCGAGAATGCGCGTGGTGCGCTCGTAGAGGAACTTGCCGGCGTAGCCCGCGAGCACGCGGCGCAGCTGCTCCTTCAAGCGGTCTTTGAACATGTAGCCGACGACCGCCAGCATGAAGAAGTTGAAGCTCGCCTGCGGGTAGCGCGACTGCGCGAAGAGACCGACGCCCAGCGCGAACGCCATCGAGCCACCGGCGGCGAGCGCGAACAGCACCTCTTCCCAGGCCTTGCGCGGGCTCGAGCGCTGCACCTTGAGGAAGAGGATGTTCATGCAGAACTTCTTCAGGAAGCCGACGCGGTGCGTGTACTCCTCGTTGTCTCCCTGCGGCGCGATCACCGACGGGAGCCGATTCGCGCGACGGTAACTCTCGTCGGCGATCACCACGTCCATCAGCTCGCGGCGCACTTCGATGTACGCGCCCGACCGCGGCATCTGCTCCATCTGCACCACGATGCGGCGGAAGTACTGCTCGACCAACAGCGAGAGGTATTCGTCGACCAGGCGCAGCGCGGCTTTGGCCTTGTCGCCCAGCTCGTATTTCTCGGCGAGCTGCGCCGACGTGCTGCGGAAGCGGCGAAGAATCTCCTGCGTGGCGTTGAGCGAGTCGCGCGTCAGCTGCAGCAGATGCGCCGGCGACGCAGGCGGCGCGCACTTCTCGGCTTCGGCGCCGCGCAGCAGGTGCTGACATTCCTTCTTCATGCCGCGCGCGAAGCGGCGGAGCGCGCCGCGCATCACGCACGCCAGCATCTTCGCGTCGTAGACGACTTCACTGACCGGGCCGAGCAACCCGAGCGGCAGCCGCTCTTCGAGTTGTTTGAGCGGCGAGTGCGCGCCCGAGAGGATCTCGTCGAAAGACAACACCGGCGTCTTCAGCCGGACGTAGTTGTGGAGGTCCCGGTAGAACTGCTCACGGCTCCACGTGCCCTCGTCGATGTTCAGACTGCGCGGGACGAAGAGCATCGTCTCGACCAGGTATTCCGACTCCGGATCGGTGCCGCTCGGCTGATATTCGAGCTTCAGCTCGAATTGCTTGCGATCATGAACTTCGACCTTGGTGTCGAAGAGTTCTGGCGAACCCGGATCTGCCACGTGCTTCTTATATGTGACATCCATGTGACCCGCCATGATGGGCATCACGGATTCCGGGGGGATGCAGCGCCACGAGACTTTGTGTTGATCGGGGTTCTCCCGTGTGGGACTTGCCCGACCCCATGCCGGCCTGGCTGTCGAATCTGCTGCCGATCCTCCTGCTGCTCGGAGCCATCGCGCTCGTGCTGTGGCGGCTTCCTTCCGTCGAACTGGGTCACAGCGAGGCGTTCAAGCGCCGCCGGTTCTGGAACTGGTTCCCGCTGGGCATGGTGTACGCGTTCCTCTACTTCGGTCGCTACAACGTCAACGCGCTGACGAGCGCGCTGGGCAGCAACAACAAAGAGTTCGGCATCATCTTCGCCGTCGGCACGATCATCTACGGCGTCTCGTTCCTCATCAACGGCCCGCTCACCGACAAGCTCGGCGGCCGCACCACCATTCTCATCTCGGCCCTGGGCGCGGCGCTGTCGAACCTCGCGATGGCCGCGGTGGTGTACGCAGAGCGCGGCGCGGGGCTCTCGCTGCCCGGCGGGCTGATGCCGTGGCTCGCGGTACTCTACGCGCTCGACATGTATTTCCAGAGCTTCGGCGCGGTGTCGATCGTCAAGGTCAACGCGGCGTGGTTCCACGTGCGCGAGCGCGGCGTGCAGGGCGGCGTGTTCGGCATCTTGATCTCGCTGGGCGTGTACTTCGGGTACGACTGGAGCGAGGCCATCGCCAAAGGTCTGCCCACCCAGCCGTGGATGATTGCGTTGATCCCCGCGGTGGTGCTGCTGGCTGCCTTCGCGGCTGCGTTCGCGCTGGTGCGCGACAACCCGAGCGACACCGGCCACCCCGACTTCGAGGTGGGCGACGACAGCAGCGCCATCGACGAGAAGGCCAACGTGGTTCAGGTCTTCGTGAAGATGCTGACCAACCCGGTGATCCTGGTGATCGTCGGCATCGAGTTCTGCACCGGCTTCCTGCGCAACGGCGTGATGAGCTGGTACCCGAAGTTCAGCAAGGCCGTCGAATGGCAGGGCGACTTCGTCAGCAAGAACTGGGGCCTGTTGCTGTGCGTGTTCGGGATCATCGGCGGCATGTTCGCCGGGCTCATCTCCGACAAGGTCTTCCACTCCCGCCGCGGGCCCGTGGCGTCGGTGCTCTACGGCGGCATCACGGCGGGCGCGATCGCCATGTACTTCGGGCTCACGTACCACTGGGTGGGCTGGGTGCTGATCTTCATGGCGCTCAACTACGTTGGCGTGCACGGCATGCTGTCGGGCACCGCGTCGGCCGACTTCGGCGGCAAGAAGAACGCCGGCGTCGCGGTCGGCATCATCGACGGCTTCGTCTACCTGGGCACCGGCCTGCAATCGCTCATCGTCAGCCGCGTGTTGCCCGAAGGCGACGCGGCGAAGATCCCTGCCAACTGGATCAACTGGCCCACCGCGATGGTGCCGGTGGCCGTGGTCGGGCTGCTCCTGTGTACGCGCGTCTGGAACGCGCGGCCGCAGAGTAAAAACGCACCCCACTGAGTCAGCGCTGCATCAGCAACTTCCCCGAGGGAAAAGGCGCGGGTCCATTCCGCCCTGCACGCCGGGACCTTGCGTCTTAAGAGATCTCGGCGCTGTAATTTTTCCCGATTGGGGGGAAGTCAAATGCAGGAACGAGTGGCCACAGAGGTCGGCGCCGGCGAGGTGCGGCTGGGGTCGTACCGCATCGTGCGTCGTATCGCTTCCGGCGGCATGGGTACGGTGTACCTGGCTCAACGCGAGAGCTGGACGCGCGACTTTTCGAAGCCCGTCGCCCTGAAGGTGATGCACCCCCATCTCGCGCGCGAAGCGTCGTTCGTGCGCATGTTCCTCGACGAAGCGCGCGTCGCGATTCAGATCGAGCACCCGCACGTCTGCAACGTGATCGAGGTCGGCGTCGCCAACGGCTCGCACTTCATCGTCATGGAGTACCTCAACGGCAAGACGCTTGGGCAGATCGTCAAAGAGGTGCAGGCGCTCGGTCTCTCGGAGGAGGCGCGCGGTGCCTTCTTCGAGTCGTACCAGCAGTACGTGGCGCGCATCATCGCCGATGCCGCCGACGGTCTTCACGCCGCGCACGAAGCGCGCTCCGCCGACGGTCAGCCGCTCGAGATCGTTCATCGCGACGTCTCGCCGCACAACATCATGGTGACCTTCAGCGGCGCGGTGAAGGTGGTCGACTTCGGCATCGCCCACGCCAAGGAGCGCCTCGAGCAGACCGAGTCGGGCCTGGTGAAGGGCAAGCTCAAGTACGCCTCTCCCGAGCAGCTCTCGGGTCGGGGCGTCGACAAGCGCACCGACGTGTGGTCGCTGGGCGTCTGCCTGTGGGAAGCGGTGACGTTGAAGCACCCCTTCGCTCAGACCGATCAGGCCGAGGTCGTGGCGTCGATCACCAACCACAAGCTGCCCGACCTGAACGAGACCGCTCCGTGGATGCACCCCGAGCTGGAGAGCATTGTTCGGCGCGCGTTGAGCGCCGATCGCAACGCCCGCTACAGCACCGCGCGTGACATGAGCGCCGCGCTCCGCGCCTTCCTGCTGGCCCGGCGGGCGATGGTCGAAGCCGCAGAGCTCGGCGACTGGCTGCAGGTGCTCTCTCCCGCGCAGGCTGCCGGGGCCCCGAGCGCTCCTTCAGACGTGGGCATCTCCGAGATCTCCGACGTCTCGACGAACGCGCTCGTTCAGGATCAGGTGTCGACGCACAACGAGCGGCCCGCCGAGCCGGCACGCGACCCGACGCCCGCCCCGGTTCGTCGCAAGCGTCACCCGGTGGCGTGGGCCGTCGCCAGTGCCGCAGCGCTGGCGCTGCTGATCACCACGCTGGTCGTCACCCGTTCCGACGCGCACACCAACGAGCCTGCGCCCGTCGCGGCGCTGACGCCCACGCCGGCTCCGTCTGGTCCCGAGCCGGTCACGCCGCCTGCCATGGTCCCAGCGGTTGAGGAGCCGTCGTTGATCGACGTCGACGCGCTTCAGCTGGAACCCGCCCTCGACGCGGTGATGGGCACGACGGCCGCTCCGAAGGAAAAGAAGCCGGTCGCCAGACGCGCCACGATTCCCAGCGCCGTGCTGAACGTGGTCGCCACGGGCGGCACGGTCGAGGTGTGGGTCGACGGCAAGCGCAAGGGCAACTCGCCGTTGAAGATCGACGTGACCTCGGGCCAGCACGACGTTCGTCTCGTCGACTTGAGTTCTGGTGAGTCGAGCGATCAGACCGTCACGTTCATCTCCGGTGTCGAACGTTCGATGCGCGTCGAGCTCGGCAACTGATCACGGTCGCGCGAGAAACCGCGCGAGCGCCAGTTCGGTCTTGGCGTCTTGAATCGTTCCGTCCGCGAGCGCGAGCTGCAGCGACGCCTGCGTTCGCCACGCCGTCACCCCGCCTTCTTCCAGAGGGCTTCCATCGCCGGCCGGCGTCGTCGCCTCGAGCCCGGTGACTTCCGTCGCGGTGAGGAAGATCTTCTCGCTCAGAATTCCCGGCGCCACGAAGAACGGCGGGCCCAGCGACGTCACGCGCGACGGCTCGACGCGATAGCCCGCTTCTTCGAAGACCTCCTCGGCGGCGCGCTGACGAACACCTTCTTCTCCGCGGTCTTCATTCTCGAGCAGGCCGGCCACGATCTCCTCGCAGAACAGGTGTGAACGGCCGTCGGGTACGGTCGGCACCTTGTCTCGGCGGAAGAACGCCGCCGGTCGCAGGTTCTGGCGGGTGAGAAATTCGAAGCCGGCCGGGCCGCGTCGCCACACCAGCACCGCCACCGCGTCGAGCCGCGGGCGATCGATGACGTCGACCCGATAGATCGGCGAATACGAGCCATCGGCGCGCTCGTTTCGTACGCGCAGCCGCCGAACGTGCAGGAACCCCTCGTCGCAGCGTCCGGTGGACGTGAAATCGTCCACCACATCGAGGCGGGTGACAGGTGCGTGGCGCATCGAGTCGAGGCTTTACCAGAGGCCCCCGGCCGCGTATGTGCCCCGCCGTCTCTCACGCACGGCCGAAACGCACCACGAGCCCTCACATGACGCTCCGCCGCACGACGCTCCGCTCGCTGGCGCACCGGGTGTTCAAACCCGTGCTGTTGTCGGCATTTCTCGCTGCGTCCATGGTGCAGACCTCGTGTCTGCCGACGCTCGAGGGGTACGACATCGATCTCTCCGGTCAGCAGGTGCGGCTCACGCTGCTCCACACCTCGGACCTCCATTCCCGCCTGCTGCCGTACGACTTCAACCCGCTGAAGACCGACACCGATCTGGGCCTCATTCCTGAAGCGGGCCCCTTCGGTGGCGCGGTGCGCATCGCCGGCCTGCTGCAGCGTGAGCGGCTCCGAGCCGATCGCGTCTTGCACCTCGATTCCGGCGACTCGTTCCAGGGCGCGCCGATCTTCAACCTGAACCTCGGTGAGGCGGAGTACCGCTTTCTCTCGCTCGTGGGCCTCGACGCGGCGGTGGTCGGCAACCACGAGTTCGACGCCGGCGCCGCCAATTTCACCAAGCAGGCCAAAGACGCCGCGAAGTTCCCGGTGCTGGTCGCCAACTACCAATGGGAAGACATGAACCAGTCGGGCAGCAACACCACCCAGCTCTTCACGTTCCCCTACACCGTCAAGAACGTGAAGGGCCTGCGCGTGGCCATCATCGGCCTGGGCAACTTCGGTTCACTCAACTCCATCATCGAGCAGGGCAACTCGCTGCAGGTCATCCCGCTCGAGCAGAACGAGATCACCCGCAGCTACGTCGACTTCCTGCGCCCGGCGGTCGATCTGGTGCTCATCACCAGCCACGCCGGCCTCACCGAAGACCAGGACCTCATTCAGGGCTACGACGCGTTCTACGAGTGGAGCCTCGCCAGGCGCTTCGTGCAGCGCGCCGACAACCCGTGGGTGGTGCTCGAGCGCTTCGGTGAAGAAGACGCTGACAGCTCGGTGGTGCACGTGCAGATCCCCGGCGTGCGCGGGGTCGACGCCATCCTCGGCGGGCACCTGCACATCGTGCTCAACCCGCCGCAGCTCCTCACCGACCCCGATGGCCGCCAGGTGATCCTGAGCCACGGCGGCGCGTTCGCGAAGTACGTCAACCGCATCGACGCGGTGGTCAGCGTGCCTACGAAGGAGGCCCGCACCATCGACGCCGCCGAGATCAGCTCCTTCGACTTCAAGGTCTTCCCCGTCGACTCGCTGTGGTGCAGCGAACCGCTGCACGACTACTACAAGGCCCAGTTCTGGAACCCCGGCCAGTTCATGCAGGACCCGGCGGTCGTCAAGGGCGTCGCCGACTGCAAGGAGCTCGAGGACCGCAACACCACGCAGCTGTTGATGCCGTACATCACCGACCTCGACGTGAAGCTGAACCTCACCTCGCTCTTCGCGTACGCGCCGCGCGACATCGCCCGCCGCAACAACTCGACCGGTGGCGACAGCCCGCTGGGCAACATCACCGCCGACTCCATGCGCCGCCGTCAGGGCGTCGAAGCCGAAGTCGCGGTCACCAACTCGCTGGGCATTCGCGACAACCTCTACGCGGGGCCGCTCACGCAGGAGGCGATGTTCAACGTGTTCCCCTTCGAGAACACCGTGAACATCATGTTCCTCTCCGGCGGCGAAATGCAGGAGATGTTCGACTTCATCGCCGAGCGTTCTGCGGAGCGTGGCTGCACGTCGCAGGCGCAGACCTCGGGTGTCCGGTTCACGATGGACTGTGCGCAAGCGCAGCTCAACGCGCTGCGCTCGCCATGTGACGTCAACGGTGATGCCTCGGAATGCAACGCCTTGAGCGACGACCGCACCGGGCGCGCGCCGTGGCAGTGCCTGGCGGACAGCACGGTTCAGGGTGGCGGCCGTTGCTGGGCGCACTCGGGCACCAACATCACCATCAACGGCGTCGCGCTGCGCGAGAACGAGACGTACCGCGTGGCCGTCAACGACTACATCGCGCGCGGCGGCTCGGGCTTCCTGGTGCTCAAGCGCAACACCACCCGCGTCGAGACCGGCATTCCGCTGCGCGACTCGCTCATCGGGTACATGACGAACTTCTGCAACTGCGAGGAAGTGCTGGCCGGCAACGTCGACGGCTCGGGCACGGTGATCGGCGCCAAGGGTCAGCCCTGCGGCTCCCGCGACCCGGTCGACGCCACCAGGTGGGTCCTCGATTCGCAGGAAGTGGCGTTCTGCCAGTCGGCCCGAGACTTCCGCGATGCGGTGCGCGCCGAAGCGCAGCCCTGCACCTGTGAGAGCGTCTTCAACGGCGACTCGGTGGCGTGCGGTGGCGCTGATCTCGCGCCGCTGCTCGAGGCCTGCATTCAGAAAGTCCCCGAGGGGCCGAATCTCGGGCGTTGCAACTGCCGTCAGGCGCTCGCTGGAGACCCGCTGTGCGGAAACGTGACCCGCGCGGTGCGGAACTTCTGTGAGAACCCCACGGTGGTCCCGGTGGCGGTCGGTCAGGAAGACGGCCGCATCGGTCGGAGGGTCAAGTGATGCGTCGGCTCCTCGTCGTCTCGACGGCGCTCGTGTTGAGCGCCTGTCAGTTCTTCGACCCCGGCACGGAAGCGCCGGCCCCGTTCAAGCTCAACAGCATCAAGGTTGAAGCGCTGGGGGTGTACGTCGGCTCGCCGCGCACGCCGTTGCCGGTGGTCAACGAGTGCGAGCGCCGCCACGGCTCGCAAGACCAGGTTCCGGTCGCCGAACGCGGCACGCCGGCCTGCCGCTACGTCATTCCCACCGGCGAAGTGCAGATCGACCTCAAGGCCACGGCGCTCAACGCCGCCGGCGAGCACATGACGGACTTCAACGGTCCGGTCAGCTTCCGCATCATCCCCGGTGACCTCTCGAACGACCAGCGCGCGCGCTGGGGCACGATGGTCAACGGCGAGATCACCGCCACCGTGTTCGCCATTCACCCCTACGGCTCGGTGCGCGTGTGGGTGGAAGACGCGCCGCCCCGGAAGATCAACGTCAGCGGCATGGAGCCCGACCCGTCGCTGCTGCCCGAAGAGCCGCTCACGCCCGAGCGCTTGTCGGCGCGCACCTTCGCGGCCGGCGCTTCGCAGATTCTCTACTTCGCCGACCAGACGCTGCAGTCGCTGCAGAACCCCGGCGTGCTCGACAATCGCAGCTCGCCGTTCGTCGGAGAATTCGTGGTCGTGGGCAAGGGCCCCAACACCGGCGAGACGCTGCGCCAGAGCTGCCCCGACGACCCGGCTCGCAACGGCGTCGACGCGCTGATGGTGGTGACCGGCCTCGACCCCGCGGGCTTCTTCGTCACCGACATCTCGGCCTGCCGCGTCAGGGAGTACACGAGCGATTCTCTGGGCAACACCGTGCGCGCCGGCAACTGGGAGCCGCCGGAGCCCTGCTGGCTGGTGGGCGAAGACGGCGGCCGCACCGAGAACCTCGACGGTGGCATGGGCGTCTGCAACATCAGCGAGAAGGCCTGCCGCCGCCGCAGCGACTGTCCGGCGTTCCTGCCGGGCACCTTCGGGTCGATGTTCGTCTACAACTACAACTTCCCCGACGGGCTGGACGAAGGCGACCTGCTCTTCACGCTGTCGGGCTCGGTGCAGGAATTCACGTCGACCTCGCAGCTGGTCTTCCCTGCGTGGTTGACGGCGGAGCGCGTGCGCATGTTGCCGCCCGAGCAGTGGAACAAGTGGCTGCAGTACGCGCGCCCCTACGATCTCGGCGGCCGCACCTGTGGGGCCGACAACATCGCCACCCCGTTCATCACCGACGCGCTGTGCGGCCACAACACGCGCAACGTGAAGATGGAGAGCCTCGAGTCGGCGCTGGTGCGCGCCCGTCGCGTGCGCTTCCCCACCCGCTTCGTGAACTGTGACTTCAACGGCAACGGCGCGGTGCCCTTCTTCTGCAACGACAGCACCGGTGGTCAGCACTGGGACGACTGCGACTTCTCGGGCGCCGTCGAGCCGGAAGCCGACCGCATCGAGCGCACCTGCAACCAGGACTGCGTCATCGGCATGAACGAGCACAACAACGTGGTCTGCAGCGAGCAGGCGACGTTCCGCGGCTTCGGTCAGTACATCGTCGAGATGGCGCCCGTCGGCCCTGCGGCGCTCGGCTACGACTCGCAGCTGACGGCACGCGGGTCGACCGTCGCCACGCGTCTGTACACGCCGCCGGTGATGCCTGACGCAGGTGTTCCCGATGGTGGCGTCGACGGTGGCGCGCCCGACGCGGGCATGCCTGACGCGGGCACGCCTTCGAACCCGTCGGTGCGAATCGTGTCGACGGCGAACGCTTCGGTGCTCATCAGCTGCGACAAGCCCACGCACTTCCGCATTGGCAACAACGCGGTGACCGCCAACGAGCAAGACGCGGTGTTGCAGCCCAACCAGCCGCTGCGCCACGTGTTCACCGGTCAGGAGTCGGCCGTGGCGTTCCAGGCCATCGACGAAGCCGGCACCTGCATGGTGGGCCTCAACAGCAAGACGCGCATCAACCTCATCACCAAAGACGCGGTGCCGGAGCTGAACCCCGACTGCGACGAGAACGACGCCAACGCCGACGCGGCGGAGCAGTGCCGTTTCCTGCACGGCGCGGAGTTCGACGTCACCGGTCACCTCCGCCAGATTCAGCCGGGGCGGCCACGCTGGGTCATCATTCCGCGCGCGCCTGACGATCTGTGCTGCTACCCGGGCCCCGGCATGCAGTGCCCGCGCCCCATCGAAGCCTGTAACTGACCCTCACGAAGCAAGCCTTGAAGGAGGCCCGCTCACGACGGGCCGGGAGAACAACTGTGAAGCCGTTCAGCAAAGCCGTCGCGATCGCGACTCTCGTTTCGGGCGCCGCGTGGGCAGGTGACTTCATCGACACGCGCGTGACGTTCGCCCTGGCGAACTCCAACGTGTTCGTGAAGCCCGGCGAGACCACGCCCAGCGAGCCGGGTACGGGCTTCGGCGCCAGCCGCGCCAACACGCAGTTCTACGACAACTTCAACACCCGCTTCACGGGCTTCGAGACGCTGTCGAACATCTCGCTCTACAAGCGCAGCCCGAGCTTCTTCGAGGGCTTCGATGCCGAAGCGGCGTTGAACGTGGTGGTCATCAACAACCCGTCGGGCGCCATCACGCTCTTCGACAACGCGAGCTTCGTGAAGCTCAACTACAAGCCCGCAGGCTGGGGCGCGAAGGAAGACATCGCGCTGACCGGCTTCCCGGTCTCAGCCGACCGCTTCCGTCTCGGCTACGCGTGGAAGCTGTCGTGGGGCGGTGACTCGGCCTTCACGTACAACCAGGGCTCGGGCGTGTCGTCGACGGGCCGCCCCGCCGCCGTGCCGGGCATGAAGCTGCAGATCACGCGCGACCGTTGGTACGCGTTCGCCGGCATGAAGACGGGCCTGATCCTGAACAACCTGCTCAACGTGCAGGAGCGTCAGTACGGCGTGTTGTTCGGCGGCGGCGTCGACCTCATTCCGGGCCGGGTTCGCCTCGAGGCCAACGGCGGTTACTTCAGCCGCGGCATCGTGCCGTCGCTGGCGCAGTCGGGTGTGCGCGCGCCGGTGAACGCGTTGGGCGGCTCAATGCAGCTGTCGATCTTCTCCGACACGATTCTGCCGTCGCTCGACATGCGCCTGTACAAGAACGACCCCGACGTCACGCAGCGCTTCTTCACGCCGGAGCGTTACCCGGGCGGCTTCAGCTACCAGTTCACGGTCGAAGGCAGCGCGCTCGCGCAGACCCTCGTGAACCCCGACCGCTTCGCCGCCACGCGCGTGCAGCCGGCGGCCGCGATCGCCGTGCAGGCGCGCTTCAAGTTGGACTTCTGGCGCTTCTACGCCATCGGTCTGTACCGCACGCTCTCGTTCATTCAGTTCGACGTTCCGGGTCTGCCGCCGTACGTCGACTTCGCCACCGGTTCGACGGTGCGCCCGGAGCTGTGGGCCGCCATCGGTGGTGACCGCCACTTCCCCGATCAGCACCTCACGGTCGGTCTGATTCTCGGTGTGCAGAACCCTGCGTCGGTGAGTTCGCCGCGCTTCGACTTCGGTGGCAGCAACCCGCCGCCCGGCCTCACCGGCCCGCGCACCGTCGTCGTGCGTGACGTGAACCTGTTCGCGATTCTGCCGGCCGACACGGCGATCCTCCCCATCTTCAGCATCAAGGGTACGGGCCGCCTCGACATCAGCGAGTACTTCGCGATCCTCGGCGAGGTCTTCTACAACCGCGACGACAACCGCGTGACGTTCCGCGACTCGACGCAGAACATCGCGCAGCCGGTGTTCGAGCAGCCGAACCAGCTGGGCTTCAACGCCGTCGTTCAGGCGCGCTTCTGAGGCTCGCGACGCCCGGGCTGTGACGGCTGTGCGCCGGTCACAGCCCCAGCTGCCTGGCGATGATCTCGTTCATGATCTCGCTGGTGCCGCCGCCGATGGGTCCGAGCCGCGCGTCACGCCAGTGGCGCTGAATGTCGAACTCCATCATGTACCCCGCGCCACCGTGGAGCTGCAGCGAGGCATCGGCCACGCGACAGCACATCTCGGTGGCGAGCTTCTTGGCCATCGCCGTCTGAGCGAGCGCCCACTCGCCGGCCGCGTGGAGCCGCAGTGCGTGGTACGTGAGCTGACGCGCGCACTCGAGGTCGGTGGCCATCTCGGCGAGCTTGTGCCTCGTCACCTGGAACTTGGCGATGCTCTGGCCGAAGGCGCTGCGCTGCTTCGTGTATTCGATGACGCTCTGAAGAATGTCGTCAGCCGCGCCGATCGACGCCAGCGCCAGTGAGAGCCGCTCCCACTGAAAGTTGCCCATGATCTGCGAGAAGCCCTCGCCTTCCACGCCGAGCAACGCGTCGGCCGGCAACCGCACGTCTTCGAACGACAACTCGGCCGTGTCTGAAGCGCGCCACCCGAGCTTCTTGAGCTTCTTGCTGACGGTGAACCCCGGCGTGCCCTTCTTCACCAGGAACATCGACAGGCCCTTGTGGCCCTTCGTCACGTCGGTCTTCGCCGCGACGATCACGTAGTCGGCGCGCACGCCGTTGGTGATGTACGTCTTCGAGCCGTTGAGCACCCAGCCATCGCCGTCACGCTTCGCCACCGTCTTGAGTCCGGCGACGTCACTCCCGGCATCGGGCTCGGTCACCGCGAACGCACCGATCCACTCCCCGCGAATGGCCTTCGACAGAAACTCCTGCTTCTGGGCGTCGGTGCCGAACAGGTGAATGGGACCGGTGGCGATCGTCGCCTGCCCCACGAGGCCCGCACCCACGCCGCCAGAACCACAGCGGGCCAGCTCCTCGATCGCCACGGCCTCGAAGAAGAAGCCGGCGTTGGTGCCGCCGTACTTTTCTTCGTACTTGAGGCCCAGCAGCCCCAGCTCTGCGGCCTTCGTGAACAGCTCGCGGGGGAACTCTTCGGCCTCTTCCCACTTCGCCGCGTGGGGCTTCAGCTCACGGTCGACGAACTTCCGAACCGTCAGGCGAAAGGCTTCATGTTCGTCGGTGAACGTCGCGTAACCGGAAGTCATACGGCGAACGTTCTGACATCTTGACCGGCCGATCGAGCTGAGAGATACAGCAGGAATTCCGGCGTCATAGCCAAGCGGTAAGGCAAGGGTCTGCAAAACCCTCATTCCCCGGTTCGATTCCGGGTGACGCCTCAAAGAAGCCCGGAAGTTCCAGCGATGGAGCTTCCGGGCTTTGATCTATCCAATGCGCATCTTCGCTCTCTTCGCGGTGCTCGGGTCGTCGTTGGCGTTGGCCGACGACCTCGACCTGCCGCCGCCGCCCGGAGAGCTGACGACCAAGCGGGTGGACTTCAGGGAAGGCTCTCCGCTCATCCCGGTTCGGCTCATGGAGGGCAGCGCGGAGGTGACGCTGGTGGGGCGCGGGCGGCTGCGCTTCCGGCTCCCCGGCAGCCCTGAAAAGCAGCTCGAGGGCCCGGCGGGCATGGCGTGGAAGGTGCGCCGCGTGAAAGGCACGCCCGCGAAGATCGTGGCGCGCATCCAGATCGCCGAAGTGCCGTTCAACGACAAGGCCGGCCTCGCCACTGCGCAGGACGAGTGGATCGCGCGCGGCCTCAAGGTGAAGTCGCAGGTGCTGGGCGGCGTGTACGGCATCGCCGGCAAGGTCATCGACAACCGCCGCTACGTGCTGGTGGTCGACCAACCACCGGCGCCCCCGGAGTCACTCGCCGATCAGCAGGCGAAGATCCTCCAGGACTTCTCGGTGCGCACCTCGTTGCTCGAAGACGTGAAGTCGCGCGGCACCATCACGCTCGAGCTCGAAGACGGGAACGGCAACGTCGTCGCCACCGTCGACGAGAAGGTGGTCGCCGAGTCACCCGACGGCGCGCCCATCGAGGTGAAGCGCGTCGAGTACGGCGTGGGCTACGACTTCCACAACTTCGAAGACCGCGCGTTCCGCGGCGGCATTCTGCTGACTGCCGATCGCGCCGGGAAGATCGCGGTCATCAACCAGGTCGATCTCGAAGACCTGCTCAAGGGCCTCGTGCCGTCGGAGATCTTCGCCAAAGCCCACCTCGAGGCGTTGAAGGCGCAGGCCGTGACGGCGCGCGGAGAAGTGCTCGCGAAGATCGGGTTGAAGCACCTCGCTGACCCGTACCTGCTGTGCACCGAACAGCACTGCGCGGTGTACCGGGGCGTCTCCGGCGAGGTGCCCAGCACCAACGCCGCGGTCGACGCGACGCGCGGCGAAGCCTCGTTCGACAAACACGATCGCCTCGTCGACTCGGTCTACAGCGCGGTGTGCGGCGGCTACTCCGAGAACAACGACGTCGTGTGGGGAGGCGTTCCCAACGAATCACTGCGCGGCCGCCCCGACGTGCTGCCCGGGAAACCGCAGGGACCTTCTCCGTCGGCTGGCTTGTCGAAGTTCCTGAGCACCGACCTGGTGCACGCGTGCAAGGTGTCGTCGTTCGCGAACCTCTCGAAGTACCGCTGGGAAAAGAAGTTCAGCGCCAAAGAGGTCGACGAGAAGGTGAAGTCACTCGGCGTGGGCAAGGTGATGGCCATGAACGTCACCGAGCGCGGCGTTTCAGGTCGTGCACGTCTGCTGCAGATCAGCGGTGAAGACGGCGCGACCACCATTCGTGGTGAGCTCACCATTCGCCGCACCTTCGGCATGCTCAACAGCGCGATGTTCGAGCTGAAGACCGAGCGCGACGCGAAGGGCCGGCCCACCACGTGGATCTTCTCGGGCGGCGGCTGGGGGCACGGCGTCGGCATGTGTCAGACCGGGGCGATCGGGCGGGCCGAGGCGGGCCAGAGTTACCGCCAGATTCTCGAGCACTATTTCAACGGCGCGCAGGTGGCGCGTATCTACTGACGGGTCGTTATGATGACTGCGTCGTGATCCTCGTTCCAAGACCGCAAAAGAAGGGCGAAACGACCAGGAAAGCCCTGGCCGTGCTGCTCTCGTTCGGTCTGGCGATCGTGGTGCACGGGGCGCTCGTGGGCCTCGTGGTGCTCTCGTCGTTGGTGAAGTGGGACCTGCCCCCGCTCGCCCACAAGCCCAAAGCCTCGAACAAGCCGGTCGTGCTGCGCGGCCTCACCGCGGAGCAGTTCGAGCAGAACCGCGGGCCCGCGTCGGCTCAGACCATTCGCGACGAGCGCAAGGTCATCGCCAAGAAGCCGAAGCTCGAAGAGAAGAAGAAGGAGCCCGAGAAGATTCCTCCCGGGCAGGTGGTCGACACCGCGCCGGGCAACAACCAGGTCGACGAGAAGGCGAAGTTCGTCTCTGAGACCGACAACAAGGTCGCGAAGGAAACCAGGGCGAAGGATCAATCGCAGACCTACCGGAACGCGGCGCCGCAGCGCACGTCGAACCAGAAGATCGACACCAACGGCGACGCGCAGGCGGACAAGCCGTCGATCGCCGGCAACAACGGGCTGGGTACCGACGATCGCCCGCTCAAAGACGTCGCCGAGCTCTCGAAGCTCACGATGAAGGTGCCAGACATCAAGAAGCAGCAGGAGATCGAGCTCAAGACCTCCGACGCCGAGGGCCCGGGCCTTCAGGTGTCGAACCGCGAAGAGCGCGACGCCATCAAAGGCAACTCCGACAGGTGGAGCCTCACGCCCGGCGCCTCAGGTGCCGACAGCGACGCCTCGTCAGGCCACGTCGGCCAACCCGGCGCGCCCAACCTGCTGCCGTCGCAAGCAGTGCTCGACAAGATCGCTGGCGCCGCGCCCAACGACTACCTGAAGGACACCGACGAAGGCGACGGCACCTACCTCAATACCCGTCAATGGAAGTACGCGAGCTTCTTCAACCGCGTGAAGCAGAGCATCAACCAGCACTGGAACCCGGGTGACCAACTCCGCCTTCGTGACCCGTCAGGGCAGATCTACGGCGGCCGCGATCGCTACACGATCCTCGCCGTCACGCTCGATCAGAACGGCCGCCTGAAAGACGCGTACGTCGAGAAGTCCTCCGGCCTCGACTTTCTCGATCTCGAGGCCGTGAAGGCCTTCGAACGTGCGCAGCCCTTCCCCAACCCGCCGCCCGGGCTGCTCGCGCAAGACTCGACCGTGAAGTTCCAGTTCGGCTTCATGCTCGAGCTCGGTGGGCGCCCGGGGCTGCGACTGTTCCGATCAGGCCAGTGACCGAGCTCGCCCAGCGTCAGCGCGCCGTGCGCCGCGTGCTCTGGCTCATTCTCGGCGCCAACTGGCTCGTCGCGGGTCTCAAGCTCGGGTACGGCCTCGTGGCTGATTCCGCGTCGATGACCGCCGACGGCCTGCATTCCTTCATCGACGGCGCGAGCAACATCATCGGGCTGGTAGCGCTCAAGTTCGCGGCGCAGCCCGCCGACGACGAGCACCCGTACGGCCATCAGAAGTTCGAGACGCTCGCATCACTCGCCATCGGCGTGATGATCGGCGTCGGCGTGCTCGAGCTCGGCCGCATGGCCTTCGACTCGCTGCTTCACGATCACCACCCCGCCGTCGGCGTGGAGAGCTTCGTGGTGATGGTGGGCACGCTCGTCTTGAACGTCGCCGTGACCCGCTACGAATCGGCCCAGGGTCGAAAGCTGAAGAGCGCGCTGCTCACGGCAGACGCGTCACACACCATGTCCGACGTCTGGGTGACGCTGGCGGTGTTGGTGTCACTGGTGCTCGCGAAGTTCGGCTGGGGCCGCGCGGACGGCTTCGTCGCGCTGGGCGTGCTCGTGGTCGTCGCCTACACGGGCTGGCAGATCATCCGTCAGGCCGTCGGCATTCTCGCCGACTCGGTTCGCGTCGACCCGGCCCGCGTGCGAGAGGTGCTCGACGGCATTCCCGGCGTGAAGGGGTCACGCGCCGTTCGCAGCCGCGGGCTCGAAGGTCACGTGGCCGTCGATCTCGTGATCTTCGTCGACCCCACGCTCGAGCTTCAGGCCGCGCACGTCATCGCCGACGAAGTGGAGGCCAGGGTGAAGGCCGCGCTCCCCGAAGTGCACGAAGTGCTCGTGCACGTGGAACCGTCGAGCAAGTGACGCTCAGTCACGGGCTGACGAACCCGAGGGGGCCGCCCCTTCGAAGTGCGACGACGGCGTCGACCCATCGTGGAAGCGCGCCGTGCTCGACGACGCGTCGGTGCTCGTCGGTCAAGTCGAGCGCGCGCTTCGGTCGTCAGTCGTTGGCCGCGCCCGCGGGGAACCGCACCTCGAACGACGTGCCCTTGCCGATCTGCGTCTTGCAGTCGACCGTTCCGCCGTGCTCCTGAACGATCTTGCGCACGATCGCCAGGCCGAGGCCGGTGCCGTGCTTCTTGCCAGACGTGACGAACGACTCGAACAGACGGTCGGCGATGTCTTTCGGAATGCCGGGCCCGTTGTCCTTCACGCGGAACACGATGTCGTCACCTTCGCGCTCGACCGACAGCATGAACCGGCCGCCGTCGGGCATGGCGTCGATGGCGTTTCGCGCGAGGTTGAAGATCGCGCGCTTCATCTTGGTCTCGTCGAAGCGGGCCGCGCCCGTGTACGCGGTGAGCACCTTGAGCTCGACCTGCGTGCCGGCGAACTCCTGCTGCAGCTGCTCGGTCAGGTCTCTCATGAACACGTGCATGAAGACGCGGCGCATGAACACGGTCTTCTCGCCGCGCACGAAGGCCAACGTCTCCTGTTGCATCGTGGAGATGTGCTGGAGCTGGGTGAGGATCTGCGACGCCATTTCGGCGCGCAGCGCGGTGTCGTCTTCCGACGCCAGCATCTCGGCGTAGCCACCCACGACGGTGAGCGGCGTACGAAGATCGTGGAGCACGCCCGACAACATCTGCCCGATGGTGGCCAGGCGCGACTTGCGCTCGACCTCCTCCTGCGACTGGCGCCGCAACAACGCGCGGCCCACCTGACCGGCGAGCAACACCGCGAGCCGCTCGTCCTGCTCGTCGAAGCCGTTCTTCTTGTTGAGCAGCTCGAGGGCGCCGAACGTCCTGCTCGCGGCGCGCACCGGCACGCACAACACCGCGCCTGTCACCACGCCCAGCTTCCGCGCGACCGAGCGATCGTGAAACTCGGAGTCTTCTGCGTTGGCGACGCGGACGATCTCGTTCGTCTCGGCCACATGACCGGCGATGCCCTGCCCGCTCTTGAGCCGCATCGAGCGCAGCGCGTCGCTCTTCTCACCGCGCGTGGTGCGGAAATACAGGCTGTCGCGCTCGTCTTCGGCGAGCAACACGCTGCCGGCCCGCGCCCCGACGCGCTCCATGGCGATGTCGAGAATGCGCTCCACGAGGTCGGTCTGCGCGTTGGCGTCTGAAATCGCCTTCTCGACCTCGTACAGCGCGTCGAGATCGCTCACGCGCATCGCCAGCTCGTCACGCCCGCGCTTGAGTTCGTCCATCAGCAGCACGTTGTCGAGCACCGCGGCCACCTGCATGGCCACGCCTTCGACCAGCGCACGATCTTCCGAGCTGAACGCGTCGACGTGGCCGTCGAGCACCTGCAACACCCCGAGCGTTCGGCCGCTGGCGTGCTTGAGCGGCGTGGCGATGACCGAGCTGGTTCGGAACCCCGACTGTTTGTCGACCACCGGGTTGAAACGCACGTCGCTGTACGCGTCGCCGAGGATCAACGTGAGGCCGGTGCTGAACACGTGGCCTGCGATGCCCGTGGTGTCGGCGATGCGCAGCTCCTTGAGTGAACCGCCCTTCATCACCCGGCTCCACAGCTCGCGGCGCGCAGGGTCGTGCATGAAGATGGTGGCCGCTTCGGCGTGCAGCAGCGAGGTCAGCCGCTCCATCACCGCCTGCAGAATCGAGTCGAGATCGCGGGCCTGCGAGAGCTGTGCGCCCACCTCGAGCAGCGCCGCAAAGCGCTCCGACTGACGGGTCACCGTGGCTTCGAGCTCGAGCAGGCGCGCCGCGGGGCTTGCGGGGTCGGTCTTGATGGGGTCGCGCGGCATCAGTGCGCCTCCGACCACGAGCGGCCGTGCCCCACGTCGACGACCAGCGGCACGCGCAACGTGGCCACCGACGACATCACCTCCACGGCGAGCTTCTCCATCGCTTCGACCTCGCCTTCGGGGCACTCGAACAGCAACTCGTCGTGAACCTGCAGGAGCATGCGACCGTTGAGTCTGCTCTCGGGAATGCGGCGGTCGAGTTCCAGCATCGCGCGCTTGACGATGTCGGCCGCGCTGCCCTGAATCGGCATGTTGATCGCTGCGCGTTCAGCCGCCATCGAGACCTGACGGTTGCGCGAAACGATGTCCGGCATGTAGCGGCGACGACCGAAGATCGACTCCACGTAGCCGGTCTTGCGCGCCTTCTCGATGGTGCCGTCGACGTAGCCGTTGATGCCGGGAAAGCGCGCGAAGTAGCGGTCGATGATGCCCTTGGCCTCTTCGATGGGAATGTTGAGGCGCGTCGACAGCCCGTGCGGCGAGAGGCCGTAGGCGATGCCGTAGTTCACCATCTTCGCGGCGCGGCGCTGCTCGTCGGTGACGGCGTCGATGGCCACTCCGAAGACCTCCGCGGCGGTGCGCGCGTGCACGTCGGCGTCTTCGGCGAAGGCGCGCACCAGGCCCTCGTCACCCGAGATGTGCGCGAGAATTCGAAGCTCGACCTGCGAATAGTCGGCAGACACCAGCCGCCACCCCCGCTCGGCGACGAACGCGCGGCGAATCTGCCGGCCGAGGTCGGTGCGAATGGGAATGTTCTGCAGGTTGGGGTTCGTCGACGACAGGCGGCCCGTCGCCGCCGCGGCCTGGTGGAACGTGGTGCGAATGCGGCCGTCGGGCGCGACGAGGGTCGGCAACGTGTCGAGGTAGGTGCTCTTCAACTTCGCGACGCTGCGGTACTCGATGATCGCGCGCGGCAGCGGGTGCTCTTCAGCGAGCTTCTCGAGCACTTCGTGATCGGTCGAGGGCGCGGTCTTGTTCTTCTTGAGCACCGGCAGCTTGAGCTCGTCGTACAGCACCTGCGCCAGCTGCGGAGGCGAGCCCACGTTGAACTCGCGGCCCGCGTGTCGGTACACGTCGGCGAGCATCTGACCGATCATGCCGTCGACCTGCGCCGCAACGTCGGCGATCGCGGCCTTGTCGATCACCACCCCAGCGCGCTCCATGCGCGTGAGCACCGGTATGAGCGGCAACTCCAGCTCGTTGGCCAGGGCCGCCAGCCCCAGACCGTTCGCTTCGGTCCACAGGTCGCCGACGAGCCGATCCACCGCATCGGCAGAGGCGGCGTAGATGATCGCCGTGCGCTCGTCGCTCATCTCCGCGAGCGTGGCCTTGCCCTTTCCGGCGAGCCCGTCGGCGCGCGTCGGGAGCTCGGCGCGGAGCCGTTCACGCGCGAGGTCGGCCAGCGCGTGCTCCTTGCGCGAGGGGTTGAGCAGGTACGAGAGCAACTCGATGTCGGTGTGGAGCGTGACGCGCTCGATGCCCACCGACGCGAGCAGGTGCAGCAGCGCCTTGCCGTCATGCGCTTCGATGGCGAGGCCCGTTCGCTGCAGCGCAGCGCCCAACAATCGCTGCACCGGTTCACGGCCGATGGCGCGCACCGAGACGTAGGCGCAGGTCGTCTCGCCGATGACGCAGCCGAGGCCCACCAGCGCCGCGGAGTGCGGTTCACCTTCGTAGGCCGGGGCCAGCGACACCCGCTCGGCCTTCTCCAGCGCGTCACACAGCCGCTTCAGACCTGCTTCGTCGGTGATGACGGTGGCCTCCTGCCGCAGCGGGGTGGCCGGGGCCGAAGGCATCTCCTGGTTGAGCCGGAAGAACTCCAGCTCGGTGAACATGGCGCGCGCTTCCGCCTGCCGAATGCCCTTCACCGCGAAGTCGTCAGGCTGACCTGCGAGCGGCAGATCGTGCCGGAAGCTGACCAGCTGCATCGCTCGTTTGATCTGTTCGACGTTGGCGCGAATGCCTTCACGGATCTTCGGCTTGGGCACTTCGTCGATGCGCGAGAGCAGCGCGTCGATGGTGCCGAACTGCGCGAGCAGGTCGGCGGCGGTCTTCGGGCCGATGCCGGGCACCTTGGGAATGTTGTCGATCGCGTCACCCACCAGCGCCTGGTAGTCGCGCATCTGCGAGGCCTTGATGCCGTAGCGCTCCTGGGCGTCGGCCTCGGTGATCGGCTTGTCCTTCATCGGGTCGTAGATGCGCACGCCCGGCTTGAGCAGCTGGAGGAAGTCCTTGTCGCTGGTGATGATCTCCGACTCGAAGCCCGCCGCCGTGGCGCGGTCGACGAGCGTGGCGATCACGTCGTCGGCTTCCCAGCCCGGCTCCTCGACGATCGGCACCTGCAGCACCTCGGTGATCTTCCGGATGAGCTCGAACTGCGAGACGAGATCATCGGGCGGCGCTTCGCGGTTGGCCTTGTACTGGGGGTCGATGGCCAGGCGGCCCTTGCGGCTGTCGCGGTCGAAGCAGAGCACCAGGTGCGTCGGCGCGCGCTCCCGCATCAGCTTGAGCACCATGCGCGTGAAGCCCAGCACCGCGTTCGTGGGCTGGCCCTTGCTCGTCGTGAGCGGCGGCAGCGCGTGGTAGGCGCGGAAGATCAACCCTGACGCGTCGATCATCGTCAGCGTCTTCGGGCCGGCGGGCTTCGGTGCTTCTACGACTGCCGTCGCCTTCGACTTCGGCTCAGGAGACGACGGCAGATTTCCAAACAAGTCACCCTGCTGCGAAGCCATGCAGCAGGAGGTACCACATCGCCCGCGCTCAGATGCAGCCGTCGCCGGCCATCTTCTCGGCGACCTTCTCCTTGATGCCGTCACCGTCGACCGCGAAGTCGAGCGTCGCCTTCAACTGCTCGCAGGTCTCGGCGCGCTGCCACGCTTCTTCGGCCTTCTTGGTGCAGACGTTGGTGAGCGCCTTGAGGAGGTCGATGTTGCTGCGCGAGAAGTTCGAGCCCAGCTTCCAGATGCGGCACGCCGCGCGGAAGTCCTTCCGGTCGGCGAGGTTCTTGCCCTTCTCGTAGGCCGTGCGGCTCATGGTCTCGACGATGTTGCGGCGCACGAACGACGTGCGGCGCTCCAGCTCGCGCTTCTTCTCTTCAGGCGGGAGCGTCTTGGCCCGCTCGCCCAGCACCAGTCGTTCGTCGACCGCCAGCGCCTTGAGGAACGCGCTCTCGGCGCGCTCAGGGCGATCGTTGGTGATCTCCGACGTGCCGTTCTCGTAGAGGTTGATGGCGTTGTTGATGTCCAGCAGCAGCCCGTTCGCGGTCTCGTGGTACTGCGCCTTGCCGATGTTCTCGCGGATCTTCTGGAGCGGCACCGGCGCGTCGGCGAAGCGGCCCTCGAAGTAGAAGACCAGCGCGCGACCGATCTCCGGCTCCGGGTAGCGTTTGGCCAGCTCTTCCTTCGCGGCCTTGCCCGGGTCTGGCGGAGGCGGCGGCGGGCGGAAGGCGATGATCTCCGGGCACATCCACATCGGCTCGCCGGGCTTCATCTTCTCGCGGGCCTTGAGGAAGTTGATGTACAGCGGCTCTGCCGGGCGCCAGTCGGTCTTGGGGTTCAGCGGGCCGTCGAGCTTCATCTTCATGAGCGCGGGCGGGTAGAGCTGGCTGGCGTCGACGTTCTGACACCACAGCCGTGACCACAGCTCGCAGCGCTTGTACGCGAGGTCCCACTTCGCGTTCGACGCGTAGGCCTTGCAGTCCGCCGCCGCGCGCTTCATCACTTCCTTCACCGACTCCTTCGAAGCGCCGAGCGTCTTGAGGAGGTAGCCCTCACAGTCCTTCCCGATCTTCGCGAACGAATCGAGCGCGCCTTCGAGCTGACCGCCGGCGACCTGCTCCTTGCCGCGGTTCATGTTGTCTTCGCAGACCTTGAGCACCGAGATGCGCTTCACCAGCGCGTTGGCCTCCTGATGAATGGGCTCGAGCTCGATGACCTTGTTGCAGGCCGCTTCGGCGCGCGCCCAGTCGGGTGAACCGTGTTCGCTGTTCGAATACGTGCGGCACTCGGCGAGCAGGTCTTCGATCTGCTCTTCGATGGTGCGCTCGGCGGCCACCGGCCGCACCTTCTTGCCGGTGCTCAGAGGAATCGCGCCGGTGTCGACGCGCTCGCCCTCGGCGTTGAAGGCGATCGCCCACAAGATGACGAGGAACACCGTGACGCCCACGCCGCCGAAGATGAGCTTCTTCTTGAGCGCGGGGTCCATCGGAGCAGGCTCCGGGGACATCGACGCGCCATCGAGGCTGTCCGACGGGCCGCCGATGGGCGCGCGGGCGGGCCGCTCGGGCGCACCGCGGCCAGCACGCGCGATCGGCGCGCGCGGCCCCGACGCACTGGCCGAGCCGGTCTCGAACATCATCTCGACCACGCCGAACTGAATGATGTCGCCGGCCGAGAGAATCGTGTCGTCGCTGATCGGCGCGCCGTTGACGGTGGTGCCGTTGGCGCTGCCGAGATCCTTCACGGTGACCTCGCGGCCCTGCACCACCAGCTCGGCGTGACGGCGGCTGACCGAGTCGTCGTCGATCTGCAGGTCGACGCCCGCCACGCGGCCCACCGTCAACGTGCCCTTGAGGGGGAACGTCTTGCCGGTGACTCCACCGGTCAGGCCGCGCAGCTGCGGCCCCGAGGCCCGCTGCGGCCCCGGGCGCTTGGTGATGCCACCGCCCGCCGGCTTCTCTTTGATGGCCTGCACCACGCGCGTGCTGCGCGGCGGCTGCGCCCTGACCGCCTTGCCATTCGCCGCGGTCGGCTCCTTCGAGGGCTTCACGCCGGCGTTCTTGGCCCTGGGCAGCGACTTGGTGCCGAGCTTGAGCTGAATCTCGTAGTCACCGATGACGATCTGGCTCTTCGACGACAGCTTCGTGGGCCCGGCGATCTTTTCACCGTCGACCCACGTGCCGTTGGCAGAGCCGATGTCTTCGACCAGCAGCGCTTCGCCTTCGAGGAAGAAGCGCGCGTGCTTCCGGCTGACACCACCCTCGGAGAGGATGAGATCGTTTCCTTCGGACCGGCCGATGGTGAGCTGCTCGGCGACGTCCTGCTCCTGCTGAGAACCGTCGGGGTTCTTGATGACGAGGGTCGGCACTTGCTTTTACTCCTCGCGGAAGATGCCCATGTTCACGGGAATGCCGCGACGCTGCAGGTCATCGTAGAAACGCGGCACGAAGCCCGTCGCCACGTACCGCCCACGCACCTTCCCCTCTTCGCTGAAGCCCTCCTGCTTGAAATAGAAGATGTCCTGCATGGTCACGATGTCGACTTCCATGCCCGACACTTCCGAGATGTAGGTGATGCGGCGGCTGCCGTCCGAGAAGCGGGTCTGCTGAACGATCATGTGAACGGCCGAAGCGATCTGTTCGCGAATGGCCTTCACCGGCAGCTCCATGCCGGCCATCAACACCATGGTCTCGAGGCGGGCCAGCGCGTCACGCGGCGTGTTGGCGTGCAGCGTGGTGAGCGAGCCGTCGTGGCCGGTGTTCATGGCCTGCAACATGTCGAGCGCCTCACCCGACCGGCACTCGCCGACGATGATCCGGTCGGGCCGCATGCGCAGGCAGTTCTTCACCAGGTCGCGAATGGTGATCGCGCCCTTGCCTTCGAGGTTGGGCGGGCGTGACTCGAGCTGCACCCAGTGGTCCTGGGTGAGGTTGAGTTCGGCCGCGTCTTCCACCGTGACGATGCGCTCGTCGTCTTGAATGAAGGAGCTGATGACGTTGAGCAACGTCGTCTTGCCCGAACCGGTTCCGCCCGAGATGACGAGGTTCTTGTGCGCCTTCACGCACATCTCGAGGAACTCGGCCATCTGCGGGGTGATCGACTTGTACTTGATGAGGTCGTTGACCTGCAGCTTGTCGCGCTTGAACTTACGAATGGTGATGCACGGGCCCTTGAGCGCGAGCGGCGGAATGATGGCGTTGACGCGAGAGCCGTCTTTCAAGCGCGCGTCGACCAGCGGGCTCGATTCGTCGATGCGGCGGCCGATGGGCGCCACGATGCGCTCGATGACACCGAGCACCGCCTGGTTCGACGAGAAGATCTTCTCGGAGAGCCGAATCTTGCCCTTCTTCTCGATGTAGATCTGGTTGGCGTGGTTCACCATGATCTCGCTGATGTCGTCATCGGCGAGGAACGCTTCCAGCGGGCCCAGACCGAGCGCCTCGTTGAGCACGTCGGTGAGCAGCATGTCGCGATCGATGTGCTCGGGGATCTCACTGTCCCCCTCCATCTGCGCGAGGATGTCTTGAATCGCCTTCTCGGTGCGGCGCCACAGCTCTTCGTCGCCGAGCCGGTCCATGTCGAGGCGGCGCAGGTCGAGGTACTCGATCAGGCGATCGTGAATGTCCTTCTGGAGGTTGGCGTAGGCCTCGATCTTGGGATCGACGTGCTTGTCGCGGCGGCGAATGGCCGCGGCGAGGGAAGCCGGCATGTTCTTCTGATCTTCGACGGGCGCCTCTTCCTCGTACGCTTCCTCCTGAGGCTGCTCGTCTTCGTACTCTTCCTGCTGCTCCTCTTCGTATTCACCCTCGTCCTGGGGCTGCTCGTCGTCGTACTCGCCACCCTCGGCGTCGCCACCGCCCTCGTAGTCTTCCGGAGGCGCGTCGACGTTGATGATGTAGTCACCGACGTAGATCTTGTCTGACGGGCGCACCACGAGCGGGCCGGCGAGCTTCTTGCCGTTCACGAAGGTGCCGTTGGTCGACTTGAGATCGACCACGATGTACTTGCCGTCTTTGAGGACGATCTTGGTGTGGTACTTCGACACGTTCCCCTTGTTGAGAACGATGTCGTTGCCAGCGAGTCGGCCGATGGTGACTTCTTCCTTCTCGAAGACCAGTTCCTGCGCGTCTCCGCCCTTCTCGGCCAGGGTGATGAGAAACATGGCGGCGACTGTACCACGGCGTCGCAACCCAACGGATTGAGAACGAAAAAACCCGCAGCCGGTCCACTTGACCGAGCCGCGGGTTTCGACGCCCGAAGGCGGCGCTTGACCTCAGTCGAAGATGCCGAAGGTCACTTCGCCGCGCGCCTGCTTGTAGCGGCTCTTCACGTCGTCGATGATGGTGCGAATCTTGTCACTGTCAGGATTGACGATGCGGGGCGTGACGAAGATCACCAGCTCGCGCTTGTTGCTGTCGAACGCGCGGTTCTTGAAGAGCTCGCCGATGATCGGAATGTGACCGAGGCCGGGCAGCTTGCTGACCTGCTTCTGCTCGTCGTGCGCGAACACGCCCGACAGCACGATGGTCTCGCCGTGGCGCACGGTGACGTTGGTCTTCACGCGGCGGTTGCGGAAGCCGGGAATGGTGATGCCGGCGCCCGTGGTGACACCCACCGAGATGTCGACTTCCGAGACTTCGGCTTCGATCTCGGTCTGGATGTTGCCGTTGCGGTCGGCCGTCGGGCGGAGCTTGAGGATCACGCCGTAGGGCTTGAACTCGACCGCGAAGGTGTTGTTCGTGATGAGCGGAATCGGAATTTCACCACCGGCCAGGAACTCGGCCTTCTCGCCCGACGCGCACACCAGCTTGGGCTGCGCGAGCAGCCGGCCGTAACCGTCGTTCATCTGGAAGCCGATGTTGAAGGTCGAGCGGCCGACGCTGTTGGCGATGAGACCACCTTCACCGAAGTTCCCGGGGAAGAGCTCGCGGCTGATGTTCACCGTGGCCTGCGCCGTGCCGGCGATGTCCGTCGGGTACTTGATGCCGTAGCGGTCCGTCGACTGGCGGCGGATTTCGACGAACTGAACCTCCGAGAGGATCATGCGCTTGATGCCGACCACCAGCAGGTTCTCGACCTTCTCGCCGATGGCCTTGGTGATGAGCTCGGCCTTCTGGAGGTCCTGCTGCGACTCGACGGAGCCCTCGAGGAAGATGGTCGAACCGACCACGTTGGCCTGAACGTTCTTGAGGCCCGCCTTCTGGAACGCGGCGTTCAGGTTCTGGGCGACGAGCTTCTTCGCGTTGGGCGCGATCTTCACGAAGCTCTTCACGTTGCCGTAGAGCCCGACGACCTGGTCGATGCGATCGGCGTCGGCCTGCGTGTACGCCTGACCGTCGAGATAGATGCGATCGCCCACCATGCGGACGTTCACGCCTTCGATCTCACCGAGCAGCTTCTTGATCTCGGAGATGACCTCGTTGGGGTCCTGCTTGCGAACGCTGATGAGATAGCTGATGCGCTGACCCGAGGTCTTCCACACCAGCAGCGTCGTCTTGCCTTCAGACGAACCGATGATCAGGAGCTGGTTGTTACCGATGGTGCGAACGTCGGCGATGTTGGGATCGCCGACGGCCACGCGCTGAATGCCCGGAACGGTGATGACCTTCTGCGTACCGACGCCGAGGGGCAGCGGACCGCCCTCCTGCGCGAACACAGCCGTCGCCATCAACGTCGCGAACACCGCCACACTGCGAACCAGACCCGAGCGCATCGAACGCACTTCGCGCATCGTCAGTACTCCCCAGGAAGAAAGAAGACGTCGTCAGCAGAAAACGTCGGCGCACCGTAGCAGACCCGCGCTACGCGCAAGCTGAAAGACGTCAGGGCTGCCACCACATCGCCCACGCAGCGCCGAGTGCGATGGCGACGGCGTAGGGAATCTGCTTGCGGTCGCTACGCGCTTCCTCTTTCGAGAACGTGCGACGCAACGTCGCGCCCAACGAGCCGGACAAGACGAGTGACAGCACGGCCTGCGCCGCGCCGACGAGGCTGATGAACAGGAGCGCTGCGGGCGTCTTCGGCAGGCCGAGACAGGCGCCCACGACGGCCGCGAGCTTCACGTCGCCCCACCCCATGCCGCCGTTGAAGAGCGCGAACAACGCGAACCAGCCACCCGCGATGCCGAGCCCGATGAGCCCCGAGAAGAGACCGGTGTCTGCGTCGCCCAGCCCTTCGATGAACGCACGAAGCCCCAGCGCGACGAACATCGCCGGGTACGTGAGGAGGTCGGGAATTCTGCGGCTCTTGAGGTCGGTGGCGAGCGCGACGAGCAACGTCACGCTCAGCAAACCGTATTCGAGCAGGAGCAACGACGGCACGTTCGAGCGCCGTCGTCAGCGGTAGACGAACTTCACCTTCTCGCTGCAGATGAAGTACTCGTCGCCGTCTTCGATCTTGCGGCGCTTGATGCGCTGCTTGTTGAACCACGTGCCGTTCGACGAGCCGAGATCTTCGAGGAAGAACTCGCCTGCGTCGCGAACGATGACCGCGTGCTCACGCGAGACCTTGCCGGAGTTGATGACGAAGTCGCAGTGCTTGCCGCGGCCGATGACGAAGCGCTCCTTGGCGATGCGGTCGAGCTCGCCGCCTTCGAGCATCATGTAGAGCGCCGGGGCGCCGCTGGCCTCGCCGCCCATGTCGACGTCGACTTCGCCTTCACCACCGGCGCTGTCGTCGGCGCCACTGTCCATCGACTGATCGGGCGCGGGCTGGTTGTTCTGATTCTTCGACTTGATGAGGCGCTCGAGCTCGGCGGCGGTCTCGAGCACGCGCTCCTGCACCTCGCGGCGCACGGGGTCGTCGTCCATTCCGCTGCCAGACGGCGGCTGCTGCACCGGCTTGAGCATCGGAGGTGCACCCTGCGGCGCACCGGCCGGTCGGCCCTGCGGAGCGGGGCGCGGCGCGGCGGCGGGCGCCGGCTTCACGGCTCCTCCAGGCGCGCTGGCACCAGCCGCGGCCGAGTCGAGGAAACCATTGAGCCGGGCGAACATGAACATCGCCTGGTTGATGAGCGCATCGCGATCGCTGCCCATTTGCGACGCCATCTCTTCGAAGGCGCCCCAGATGTGGTCGGCGATCTGAACTTTGCGCGCGGGACGGCTGCTCGGATCCATCATTGAGTGAACTCGTAACCCTTGGTGAGCAAACTTTCGCGGAGCGTACCAGTCAAACGCAGAGGGGCCAAACTACTGGCGACAGGTAACGGCGCCGCTGAGGCTGTTGTTGGCGCCGGTGATGAGGGCCGTGTTGATCATGACGGAAAGCGCGTTGCCGGAAGGCACCACGCCATACGTCCACCACGTGAACTCGGGCGCCGTCGAAGTACCCACCGGCCTCGGGCCGATGCTCATGGCGATGTTCCCAATCACCACCTGGCTTGCGGTCTGATTCGACAGGTAGCAGGAGCTCTGACCTGCGTTCGAGAACGTATTCACCGCGTCGATCTGCGCACGGAACGGGGCCAGATACCCGGTGATGCCGAACGCGATGTAGGCGCCCTCCTCTCGCAGCGGTTCCGCCGGCACCTCGATGCGCAGCGCGTCTGACGGCGCGTAGATGCCGTTCTCAGGGTCGGCGCTCCTCCCGACGTTGAGAGGCAGCGCCGCGTAGCGTCGCCGGTACACGAACGTCTCGCCGGCCTCGACACGACCGAGATAGCCCTCGGTGTCGGCCAGCAGCACGATGAACTTCGTGCCTGCGGCCTTGATGGTGACGCGGGCAGCCTCGTTCCGCTTGCAGTCGGTGGGCGCTGGGTCGAAGGTGATCGCGCCCGACTGAATCGCGGTGACCGAGGCGCGCCCACACTCGGCGAGGGTCTGATCGTCGACGCCATCGAAGAAGCGCACGATGTCACCCACCGCGGCGACGGCCTCGGCGCCCGCCGGCACACGCAGCTGCGTGCCACCGGTGTCGGCGAGGTTCGTGAGACCCGGCAGGTTTCCGTTCGAGATGGCGTAGAGGACCTGTGAACTCAGGTACCCGTCGCCAAGTGTGAGCTTCCAGACACCGCCATCGGCGGCCCCCACCGACACCTCACGCCACGGCGTGGTGATCGAGCCCACGACGGGGTCCTTCACGTCGACCGGCAGGGCTTCGAGCGTGCCCGTCGGGCCGCCGTCAGGGCGCGCGAAGATCGCACCACCGTCTTCGAGAATCTCCGGGCGACGCACCTGCGCGTAGTCGACAGCCACGCGGCGCGCGTTGAAGTCGATGATCATTCCGTACTGTGCGTTGAAGAACGTCACGGCGCCGTTCGAGGTCGAGAACGCGCCCAACTCGGAATAGCCGATTTGTGACTGGGCGGCGTCGTAGCCTCCGTCGGTGATCGTCTCGACACTGCCATTGAGCCGCGCGCCCGGGCCGATGGTGAGGCCCAGCACGAGCCCGTCGCCAGCGCGCATGGGCTGCATGGGGGCCCCGGTCACGTCGGTGGTGAGCGGGAAGCCCATCGCCGAGGTGCCGGCCGAGAGCTCGACGCTCAAGACCCCACCGCAGAACGCACCGCCGCACGGCTCTTCGTCGATGATGCCGTAGAGGCGAAGGTCGCCGTCAGGCCGAAACGAGACCGCGAAATCACGCATCTGCGCGCCGAACGAAAGCGTCGCAGACACGCCGGTCGCAGGGTCGAGGAGTACCGAACGACCCGTGCCGTCGACCTTCCGGGTCGCGATGGCGAGGCAGATGGCGGTGTCGCAGAACGGCGCGCCGTCGAGCGTGCGCCCGACACGCGGAGGAACCACCTGGAGCGCCTTGATGGGCTCGTTGGGAACCACCGTGACATCGGTGAAGGCGAGCGTGCCGGCCCCGAGCGTCGCGGCGAGCTGTTCCTCGTCGGTCGGAATCGAAGCGGTGACCACGCGCGAGGTGGTTCCGTCCCACGTCGCCACGTAGACGGAAGTCGTCGCGGGCAGCGCAGGCCCGGTGACGTTCATCCACGCGCCCACCGCCATCAACGGCGCCGGGAGCGGAACCGGGTGACCACCGACCTGCTTCAACGAACGCGCACTGATGATGCTGAGCTCGGCGCTACTGCGGCGCGCGGCGTACACGTAGGCGCCGGTGACACGACCGTCGGCGGTCACGCCTTCATCGGCCACCAGAATCTGCGGCTGGTCGAGCACGGGGATCGACAACGTCTCGAGCGGGTTCGGCGCGCGCGCCCAGTCGGCGTTGTTGACCGTGCCTTCGCGGAACGGCTCGAACACGCGCAGCTCGTTGCTGTCCGTCGACGTCACGAAGACCCGGCCGCCGTGGTAGCCGACACGCTCGATGACGGTGCCGTCGGCCGCGTAGCCCGGCAACACGGCCAACGAGTCACCGTCGAGCTTGTCGACGATCACCAGATCCACCGGCCCCAGCACCGACGCGCGATTCGTGGAGTTGGGCTGCGTGCAGCTCGCGAACACCACGGCCGCCATGAGGAAAATAGAAGACTGCTTCATTCCAGCAACTCCCCGCTGGCGGCGCATTGCGGGGAATTCTGGCCGGTGACCAGACAGCCCTGCTGACGCCCCATGTGACCGACCAACCGCGCCGACTGAGGCCGCGCGAGATCAGGAATGTCGATGATGGCGATACGACCATCGAGGAAGTTGCTCACGTACACACGCGCCGACGTGCCGCGGTGATCAACCGCGATGTACGCAGGCTGCGAACCAATGCCGTTGATGATGGTCGCCACGTCGCCGAGATCGTCGTCGTAGATCGCCAGTGAGCCGACGAACGATGAACCCGACACCACGACGAGGTCACCCATCCCTGCGCGGGAAATCACCTGTGCTTCATTCGCCGCGTCGATCATCGGCACCGCACGCGCGAACGACACCGACGGCAGCGCGCTCTCGGGGTTGTAGAGGTTGGTGACCAGCAGCGTGTCGGGTACGCGACCCACCATGTAGAAACGCTTCTTGTTGCTCGAGAGCACCAACGCGCGCGAGTCAGACACGCGGAACGAGTTCTCGAGCCCGGTGGACACGATGGTGGTGGCGTCTCGGCTCACCATGCGCAGCAGGTTCGGCGACGGCGCAGCGATGCGCCCGGTCAGGTACACCCACGGCCCCAGGGCGACTGCGCTGTTGCTGGGCCCGAAACCGATCGGCACGAAGCTGTCGGCGGTCACGTTGAAGTCGTCAGACTCAATGCGCACCACGTAGCTGCGGAGGTTGGTGTTGGTGCCGTTGGGCGAGTCAGCCTGCTGCGTGTGCGTGACCCAGAGATCCGACAGCGGAACCGAGTCACGACCCACACACGCACCGGCGCTGCACGAGCGGCCACAGTCCGGCGCGTTGGAGGGACAGCACTCGGCGACGGTCGTGCAACTGCGAACCTGCGCCGCCACCGCGTAGGGCTGCGGCGCCCGCGGAACGCCGGTGCTCGAGAACTCGAACTCGCGCGGCGTGAGGCTCAAGCCGGTGTCGACACAGTTCTGCCCGGTCCCTCCACCCACACACGACAGCACCGGCGTAGCCCCGTCGAACGTGAGATCGACCTGATAGAGGCGATTGCGCTCGGACCGCGTGGGTACGTAGATGCGCCAGCGCACGCCCGGCTCCTGCTCCACCACGTTCACGCCCGACGCGAAGCTGGCGATCGCGACGCTCTGCCGCTCACTCGAGCCGAGCTCGGTGATCTTCACGATGCTGCCGGTTCCACCCATCGGCGGCAGGTCGGTGATCGCATCGAGGTCGAGCGCCACCACCGACCCCGTGCCGTACAGCTTGTTGGAGTTCGCGTTCGCCACCAGCAACACGCCGTTGGTCTTCCCCGCGACCTTCAGGTGCGAGAGCCCGTTCGGGAAATACAGACGATCGAGCGGCGGCGTGGTGACGAGGGACGGGTCTTCACACGCCGAGAACAGCGCGAGCAGAACCAGAGACGTGTGGAGCGACGTTCGCATCAGGAATCAGCCTGGATCTTCGAGAAATCGGCGATGGCACCGAAGAGGCCACCGATCTCCATGAGCAGACGCACGCGGTTCTCGCGCACGGCCTTGTCTTCGGCCATCACCATCACCTTGTCGAAGAACGCGTCGACGAAGCCCTTGAGCGGGACCACCTTCGCCAGCGCGCCTTCGTAGTCGTCGGTCTTCACGGCGGCGACGACCGCGTCTTTCACCTTGGAGACCTCGGCGAACAACGTCTTCTCGGCGTCGTCGGTGAGCTTCGAAGCGTCGATGGTGCCACGCGTGACGTCCTTCGCCTGCTTCTCGACGATGTTCGCCACGCGCTTGAACGTGGCCGCCAGCGCCGCGAAGTCGGGGCGGCTCACGTACGTCGAGATCGCGTTCAAGCGCAGCTGCGCGGCGACGAGATCGTCGAAGCCGGCCGACAGCACCGCCTCCACCACGTCGGCACGGTGCGTTTCGCGCCACGTCGATTCGAGGCGACCGCGGAAGAACTCGACCAACTGGTCGTTCACCGGCGGCTCGCCCTGCTTCTTCTTCACGTCGGCGAGCTTCGTCGTCAGCAGCGACAGCGAGTGCTCGATGGCCGCGCTCAGTGAGAAGCGGTAGCCCTTCGCGATGGCGATGCGGATGAACGTGATCGCCGCGCGGCGGAGCGCGAAGTCGTCCTTCGCGCCGGTGGGCTTCTTGCCGATGCCGAACAGGCCGCACAGCGAGTCGAGACGATCCGCGAGGCCGATGATTGCGCCCGCGTGCTGCGTGGGCAGCCCGTCACCGGCGCCGCGCGGGAGGTAATGCTCGAAGATCGCCAGCGCGACTTCTTTCGGTTCACCGTCGTGCAGCGCGTACTCACGGCCCATCACGCCCTGCAGTTCGGGGAACTCACCGACCATGCCGGTGTTGAGGTCGGCCTTGCACAGCGTGGCCGCGCGCTCGACCGTGCCGAGCTGCGCTTGCTGACCGACGGCGTTGGCGAACCACACCGCCTGCGCACGAATGCGATCGGTCTTCTCGGCCATCGAGCCGAGCTTGTCGATCCACGACCTCCGCGCGAGCTTCGGGAGCCGATCGGCGAGCGGCGCGCGGCGATCTTCATCGAAGAAGAAGCGGCCGTCGGTGAGCCGCGCACGCAACACGCGCTCGTACCCGATGACCGACAACGCCACGTCTTTCACCGGCGTGTTCGAGACCGCGATGAAGCGCGGCATGATCTTCCCGTCGCCGTCGAGCAGCGAGAAGTAGCGCTGGTGGCTCTTCATCTCCTGCACGAGCACCTCAGGCGGCAGCTCGAGGTGACGCTCTTCGAACGTGCCCAGCACCGGGTTGGGCAGCTCGACGAGGTTCACGACCTGATCGACGAGTGAATCGTCTTCGAGCACCTTGCCGCCGGCCCTGGTCGCCACTTCGGCGATGCGCTCGACGGTGAGCTTCTTGCGCTTCTCGAGGTCGGCGACGACGTGCGCTTTTTCGAGCGCCGCTTCGTAGTCGGCCGGCTTCTCGATGCTGATGGTGCCGGACGACAGGAACCGGTGGCCCCTGGTCTCACGACCGCTCTTCACGTCGGAGAAGATGAGCGGGACGACCTCAGTGCCGAGCAGCGCGATGATCCACTGCAGCGGGCGGCCGAAGCTGAACTCCTGGTCACCCCAGCGCATCTGCTTGGCGAAGTTGATCTTCCGCATGCAGACGTTGAGCACGTCGGGCAGCAGCTCGAACACGCGGCGGCCCTTCTCTTCCACCGTGGCCGTCAGGTACTCGCCCTTGGGCGTCGTCACGCGCTTCAACTGCTCGACCGGCAGCTTCACGCTCTCGGCGAACTTGATGGCGGGCGTCTTGGGCGTCGTACCGTCGGCTTCGAAGGCCGCACGCACCGAAGGGCCCTGCACGTCCTTCATCACGTCGTCGGTCTTCTCGGCGACGTCGCGCACGACAATCGCGAGGCGGCGCGGCGTACCGAAGCGCCTCACTTCCCCGTGCTTGATGTTGAGCGCCGCACACTGCTCGCGGAAGTTCTTCTCGATGTCGTCGAGCGCCGGCACCACGAAACGCGCGGGCAGCTCTTCGGTGCCGAGTTCGAAAAGGAGATCAGCCACGGCTCGACTCCTTCTTCTCGAACGAGACGGTCTTCCACGCGTCGCTGGCGGGCTTGCCTTCGAGCATCGGCAGCTGCTGGCCTACGGTCCAGTTGGTCTTGGTGAGCGGCCAGCCGAGCTTCTGACGCATCTTCAAATAGCCTTCGGCACAGAGCGCCGCGTTGTCGCGCACGCGCTTGATGTAGCCGGCGCGGTCGGTGACCGAGATCGCACCGCGGGCGTCGAGCAGGTTGAACGCATGGCTGCACTTGAGCGCGTAGTCGTACGCGGGCAGCGGCAGCTCCTTCTCGACGATGAGGCGCTTGCACTCGGCTTCGTACGAGCGGAACAACATCTCCAACTGCTCCGGGTCTGAGTCGCGCTGCGCGTACTGCGACATCTCGACTTCGTTGGCGTGGAAGATCTCGCGGTACTTCACGCCCTTGACCCACTCGATGTCGTAGAGGCTGTCGACGCCCTGCAGGTACATCGCGATGCGCTCGAGCCCGTAGGTGAGCTCCGCCGCGACGGGCTTGCACTCGTAGCCACCGCACTTCTGAAAGTACGTGAACTGGGTGATCTCCATGCCGTCGCACCACACTTCCCAGCCGAGGCCAGAAGCGCCGAGCGTGGGCGATTCCCAGTCGTCTTCCACGAAGCGGATGTCGTGCTCGAGCGGGTCGATGCCGAACGCTTTGATCGAGTCGAGATACAGCTCCTGCACGTTCTTGGGCGCGGGCTTCAGGATCACCTGGAACTGGTGGTGCTGAAACAGCCGGTTCGGGTTCTCACCGAAGCGACCGTCAGCGGGGCGACGCGAAGGCTGTACGTAGGCGACGTTCCACGGCTCGGGCCCGAGCGCGCGCAAGAAGGTCGCGGGGGCCATCGTGCCGGCACCGACCTCGAGGTCGTAGCCCTGCGTGACGATGCAACCCAGCTTCGCCCAGTGGTTCTGGAGCGTGAGCAGAAGATCCTGAAAGTACATGGCGCGCGGGGTCTTACAGGCCCACACCGTCACCAGCAACGAGCCGTTTTCACTCGTTTTCGTACACGTCGGCGTACCCATCGGGCCCGAGCACGAAGGCCCAGCCGGGAGGCAACGCGAGGTACGGCACCGCGGCGGGACACCGCGCGCCCAGCCCCTGCACTTCGATGATCTCGAACTTCGACTTCTTCGCGGCCCGCGACATGTCCGAATCGCCGGTCCAGAAGGTCCACCCGCAATCGCCGTGATCGGGCCGGGGCTGAGACCTCACGCCGTACACGGGCCACACGTCAGGCTGCAGCGAGCCACCGACGAGCGCGCGCGCGAACGCCCAGGGGCGCTGCGGCTTCACCTTCTTCTCCTTGCAGATGGCGAACTGCGCATCGGAGAGGGTCGGCAGCCGTTTCGGGTCTTCGGCCTGCAACGCGACGTCTGCGTCGAGCACCGGAAACCCCATGGCCTCCATCGCCTCCAGCTCGGCCTTCATGTCGACCGGCGGCTCGAGATCGACGTCGATCACGTCGGCCTTCGTGAAGCGCACGCGCGCGCCCGGGAGCAGCCGGGAGTGCGTCGAAGCCGGCGTGTTCATGAGCACGCCGATGAGCGCGTCACCGTCTTCACACTCCAGCCAGAGCCACATGCGCTCGTGCTGCACGACGAGCTGAGGCTGACCGCGCCCGGAATAGGGCTCGAGCTGATCGCGGACCATGTCGGCGAGATCGAGCACCTTGAAGATGAGGCGCACCGAGTGACCCGGTCGCAGCTTGGCGAGCACCTTCGGCGACGGCAGCTTGAAGGTGGCCGGGCTTTCCTTCTGGCGAGCCTGGGCGTCGTCGAGGCCCCAACCGCCGCGCGAGAGCAGCCGCTGGAGCTCCTCGGGGTCGAGCTTCACGGCGCGAGCGGGAGCGAGCCGACGTCGATCCCGCGCATCTCGGCGGTCTTGCCCGACTCGATGTTCACCGAGAGCAGTCGCGACTTGCCGTCGCCGTCGATGATCACCAGCTTGTGAATGCCGGCCTCGATGGGGACCTTCGTGAAGGGCGTCGAACCGATCGCGTCGCCGCCGATCAACACGGTCGCAGCGGCGGGGTTGATGGTGCGCATCGTGAGGAAGCCGACGTCAGCCTTCTTCGCGGTCTTCGTGTCCTTCACGACCTCCACGGTGCCGTCGTCGTTCTTCTTCGGCGCAGCTGCCGTCGCTGCGGCGGCCGAGCGCTTCTGTTTGTCGGCCACCAGGTTCTTGAGGTCGTCGATCTGCTTCTGGAGATCTTCGATCTTCTTGGTGTTCGCGGCGCCGGTCGCCTGCCCCTGCTGCGCGGCGAGCTTGAGCGAGCGCTGTTCGGCCTCGAGGTAATCGAGCTGCTTCAGCTCGGCTTCGAGCTCGGCGAGCATGCGCTGGCGCTCGGGGTCGTTCATCGCCGCTTCGATCTGCGCCTGACGCAGCTTCTCGGCTTCGGCTTCGGCCTTCTGCTTCTCGCGCTCGACCAGCCACGCGGGCTTGGTGCCCGCCGGCCCCTGCTCCTCGAGCTCGATCTTCCTGGGCCCGGTGTCGACGGGAACCGGCTGCTCTTCGAGCTTCGAGAACTGCTCCTTCAACGGGCCTGCGGTCACCGCCCAACCGATGCCGCCGAAGATCGCGAGCAACACCACGACCGCGATGATTCCTCCCACGCCGCCCTTCTTCTTCGGCGGTTCAGGAGGCGCCGGTGGCGGCTTCGGCGCCTCGGCCTTCACCGGCGCCAACTTCATCCTGGAACGGCCACTGGGCGGCAGCGTGGCGTCGAGGTCTTCGACCGGCTCGGCGGGCTTCTTCGCGAACGGAGACTTCGTGCTCGGCGGCACGGTCTCTTCTTCGTGCGGCACTTCGACCCTGGGCAAGCGCATCTGCGACCCGCCGACCTTCGGCAGATTCCGGCTCGAGGGCTTGGCGACGTTGCCGGTGTTGACCCGCGGCAGCTTCTGGCTCGACGCGCCGGTCTTCACGCCGGGCCGCGGGTGCGGCGTGGCGCTGGAGCGGGCGTTGAGTGAGCCGGTCTTCCTGGCCGGCTTCTCGCCGGTGTCGCGCTCGTCGGTGGCGAGCACCGCAGCGGCCTTCTTCACGTCTTCCGCCGGCTCGCCGCCCTGGTTGGCCACGTCGAGGAGCGAGCGCGTGATGGCGATCTTGTCTTCGAACAGCTGACCCATGAACTCGGCCACCTGCTCGTCTTCGAACAGCTCGGGGCAGGCCTGCTCGATGGCGCGCGCGAATTCGCGGCCGGTCGAGAAGCGGTGCTCGCGCTTCTTCGAGAGCGCCTTCATCACCACGTCGGACAGCTGCGGCGACACGTAGGGGTTGTTCGTCGACGGAGGCGCGACCTCGCCATCGACGATCTTCAGCATCATTCCCGCGTCGGTGGGCGCCGTGAACAAGCGCTCGCCAGCGAGCATCTCGTGCAGCATCACCGCGGCGGCGAAGAGATCGGTGCGGCCGTCGAGCGGCTCGTTCTTCACCTGCTCGGGCGACATGTAGCCCGACGTGCCCTTGACCACGCCGATCTGCGTGCGGTTCAGGCGACCACGGGCCTTGGCGATGCCGAAGTCGATGACCTTCACCTGGCCCGTCCAGTTGATCATGACGTTCTTGGGGCTGACGTCACGATGCACCACGGCCATCGGCTGGCCGGCGGGGTCGGTGAAGTGGTGCGCGTAGTGCAGCCCGAGGGCGGTGTCGCGAACCACGCGCGCCGCGAAGCCCACGGGAATCGGCACCTCACGCTTGGCCGCGCGCTTGATGGTCTGCTCGAGGTTCTGGCCGGCGATGAACTCCATCGCCAGGTACAGCTCTTCGCGCTCTTCGCCGAGGTCGAAGACCTGACCGATGTTCGAGTGATTGAAGGCCGCGGTGATGCGCGCCTCGTCGAGGAACATCTTCACGAAGGAGTCGTCGGCGCGGACGTCCGGCAGGATCTGCTTGAGCGCGACGAACTTCTTGAAACCGCCCGGACCGGGGATGAACGCGAGGAAGAGCTCAGCCATCCCGCCGACGGACAGACGCGTGATGATCTCGTACTTACCGACGCGTCGACCCCGATCGAGGTCTCCTGATGATTTCGCCGACGGCATGGGTGCGAGACCCTACCACGCGCTACGGAGCCGACGACTTCCAGAAAACGAACGGCCTCAGTTCCGCCACCGGACAGCTCGTGGCACTCGCGTCATAGGTGCCGTTGCCGACGTTGAGCAGTGTCCACCGGCTCGAACCAGTCCCCACCGACTTTTCTTCGCCGGGGAGCACCGACACCGATTCCTGGCCGCGCGAGAACGTGACGGGAAACTGAACGAAGCGGCCGCACGCGTCTTGCGTGCAGCCCACGGGAACGGTGCCGTCGGTGATCTTGAAGGGCGCGATGTCGGTGTCGAGCAGCAACCGCTCACCGTTCTGAGCCATGTCGGCCGCGAAGAGCACCTCGCCGCTCGCCGCGTCGCGCAGCACGAAGGCGCGCACCGGGTTCTTCGTCTCTCCGTCGTCGACCACGGTGGCCTTCACCATGGTGCCAGCCGTCAGGGGCGCGCCGCGACCCACGGGGAGCTTGATCTGCACGCGACCGGTCAGCACTTCTCCGACCACCGGCCCGGCCCGGGAGAAGCCCAGCAGCAGCGAGTTGGACTGGTAGACGACCGACGACAAAGTGCCCGTGCCTTCGAACTGATTTCCTCCCGGGCGGCTGGTCATCTCGAAGAAACCCATGTTGTCGGGGCTGGCCACGTTGAGCACCCAGTCGGAGCCGATGGCCGGGAACGAATTGGCCGGGCAGCCCGTGGTGCACGCCCCGTCCAGGCACAGCTCGTCCTTTCCTTTGCACTCGGCCGCGGTGGTGCACGCAGCGCCGCGCGCCGGGCCGATCTCGACCTCGAGGTCCTGCGGAGCGAACTGCCTCGTCGTGCATTCGCGCGAGACCATCGGCAGTTGACCGGTTCCGACACCACCGTCGAACACCACGCCCGTCGGAGACTGCACGCCGAAGCACAGCTCGAGCGTGAACTGCTCGTTGAGCGGCGCGTTCACCGGGTCGAGGCAGGTGCCGTCGGAGCACCGCGTGTTGCCGGCGAGCTGAATCACCCCGTCCCACGTGCGCTCGATGCGTTCACCGGCTTCGAGGCGGCGAATGGTGGGCAGGCCTGCGTCGGGGCAGGAACAGCTGGTGTCGCACGAGCGCGCGCACGACCGGCATTCGCAGGCGAGATCGTCGAACGGAAACTGCGCACCGCCGACTTCACGTTGCACGGTGAGCCCGAGCTTGCCGTTGGTCGCGTCGACGTAGATCGGTGAACGGGTGCTGTTCACGATGCGCAACTTCACGGGTTGTGGAGTTGCAGGGCTGCAACGGCAGCCGCTCACGGCCATCAGAAGTACGAGGATGAGGAAGCGCATGTCTGGCGTGAATGTCGTAGGCCGCGGGTTCGTTACTGGCAATCGCTCGAATCGATCAAGGAAGTTACGTCGTGCACCCAATGCTTGCATGAGCAAGGCCACGTCAACCAAGGTGCGTGCGAGATGCGAAGGACGCTGACAGCAGTACTGGTGCTCGGTCTGCTCGGCTGCGACCCGGTCGGTCGAGAGAATGGGCGTGGCAACGCGGTGCCGGACGTTGCGCCACCGATTCTCTCGCCGGTCGAGATCAAGCCGCCGATCGTCGACCGCGCGCCGACCAATCGCGTGGAGCTGATCGACCCGCCGCGGGTCGATTCCATTCAGGTCGACGATCTCAAGCAGTCCGATGGCGTGGTCGACATTCTCTGGGCCATCGACGACTCCGGTTCGATGACCAACGAGCGCCGCACGCTGGTCGGCAACTTCAGCCGCTTCGTCGAAGAGCTGCTGCGGCTGCAGGTCGACTTCCAGATGGGCGTCACCTCGGTCATCGCCGGTGACGGCGGCCGGCTGCGCGGCACCACGCGCATCATCACCAACACCACGCCCGACCCGGTCGCGGTCTTCGAAGCGAACACCACGTTCCCCAACTCGCGCTCGCGGTGGGAACAGGGGCTGCGCATGACGCAGCTGGCGCTCACCTCGCCCAACATCGACGTTGGCCAGCCGAACACCGGTTTTCTGCGGCCCAATGCCGCGCTGGCGATCATCGTGGTGACCAACGAAGACGACTCGAGCTTCGGCAGCACCGATTACTTCGCGCGCGCCTTTCGCGGGTTGAAGGGAAAGGGCAACGAGAACCTCGTCAGTTTCTCGATCATCGGCGGCACCCTGCCCAACGGCTGCGTGCCTCCCGGCGAAACGGGGCTGTACGGCAGCACCGCTGACCCGGCGGTGCGTTACGGAGAAGTCGCCACCAAGACCGGCGGCATCATCGGCAGCATCTGCGACGCGAGCTTCGAGCAGACGCTGCTCCGCATCGCGCAGGCGCTCAACACCTTGAAGCGCGTGTTCCCGCTCACGCTCGAGCCCATCGCCGCGTCGGTGACGGTCACGGTCGATGGCGCCACCATTCCGCAGGACCCGGTGAACGGCTGGCAGTACCGCGCCGACACCAACTCCGTCGTCTTCCTCGGCAACTATGTGCCGCCGCCCGGTTCGACGGTGCGGCTGACCTACGCGTACTCACGGCCATGACGACCTCTCGCGCCGTCGCCCTGCTCTTCTTCTTTTCACTCGCCGGCTGTGCGCGCAGTGCGCTCAATGGCCAGTGCCCCAACGGGTACACGGCCGTCGATGGCGGCACGTGCGTTTGCCAGACCGACGAGGGTTGCCCTGCGGGCTTCAGCTGTGAAGACGCGGTGTGCATCTGCCGCGGCGACGCGTGTTGCCCTTCGGGTTACGAGTACTCGGCGGAATCAGAGGCGTGCGTGTGCCGCGACTCGGAGTGCTGCCCGAGGAGCCACCGCTGGCTCGCCGACGAGCGTCGCTGCGTGTGCGCCGACGAAAACTGCTGCCCCGGCGGCTACCAGTTCGACGCCGACGCCGGGGCGTGCACCTGCGCCGACGACGGCTGCTGCCCGCTGGGTTTCGAGTGGACCGAAGCGACCGACGGTGGCGTTTCGCGGTGCACCTGCGCGTCGGACGACTGCTGCCCGCTCGAGTACCGCTACGACGCGCGCAGCGGAGATTGTGTGTGCGCGCGCACCGAGTGCTGCCCCGCCAACCACGTCTACGACCCTGCGCTGGCGGCCTGTGTGTGCCAGGGCGACTCGTGCTGCCCGCCCGGCTTCCGCCGCGGCCCCGATAACCGCTGCGTGTGCATCGACAACTCGAGCTGCGCGGCCAACCAGGTGTGTGACGCCACCAGCGGCGCGTGCAAGTGCGTGAACAACGCCGGGTGCCCGGCGGACAACTTCTGCAACGCCCTCGGCTACTGCCAGTCGTTCGCGGCGTGCACGTCGAACCTCGACTGCCCCGCGGGCACGTTCTGCGACAGCACCACCACGAAGTGCATTCCCACCGGGCCGTGCACGCTCGACGAGCACTGCGCGTTCAACGACATCTGCAGCACCGCGACGTTGCAGTGCCGCCCCGGTTGCCGCGACGACGGAGACTGTGCGCCCAAGAACGCGTGCGTCTCGGGTCAGTGCCGCTTCTTCTGCCGCAACAACGATTTCTGCCCGGTGAACCAGTTCTGCGACACCACCTCGGGAACGTGCGCCGCGCGCCCCGGTCGTCGCGACTGCATGACCTGCAGCACGGGCCTGGAATGCGGCAACGCAGCTTCGTGCCTCACGTTCGTGACCGAGGGGCAGACGCAGAGCTTCTGCGGCCTCGACTGTCAGGAAGACGCGGATTGCCCGAGCGGCTTCGACTGCGGTGGCGTGATCTTCGGCTGCGGCGGTGGTGGCGCGGGGTGCCCTGCTCCGCCCAACGGTGGCACCGCGACGTGTCAGGCGTTCACGGTCGAGAATGAAGACGGCCCGCAGTTCTTCTGCTCGGGCGCGAACGGGCTGCCCATCGAATACAAGAGGTCGTGCGCGCCGAAGTCGGGGTCGTGCCCGGCGAGCGCCGCGCCGTAGTTTCAAGGCGAAGCACGCGGAGGCGGGGACCGTCACTCGCGTCCGCCCCGGTCACGTCGGCGGACGCGGAGCCGAGATTCACGAGTGACTGCCGGTCGTCTTGAGCGACAGCCCAATCCGGTAGAGCTCCTGCGCCGGCCAGCCACTGCGCTTCGACAGCTCGGTGGTCAGTGACTTGAGGCGCTCCCCTTCGGCAAGCCCACGTTCGATGGCGCTCTTCACTTCGCCCTCGCTCCACCGCGTGTCGCCGGTGCGACCTTCGATCAACACCACCACTTCACCGAGCACTTCGGCGTCGGCGTAGCGGCTCACCAGGTCGTCCAACGGGCCACGCACCAGCTCCTCGTGCAACTTGGTGAGCTCGCGCGCGACCACCGCACGGCGGTTGCCGAGCATTTCGGCCAGCAGCCGCAGGGTGTCGCCCAGCCGGCGCGGCGATTCGTAGAGCACCAACGTGGCCGAGAGCTGCCGCACCTCGTCGATCATCGCGCGCGCTTCCGACTGCTGGCGCGGCAGGAAGCCGAGGAAATGGAAGCGACCGGTCGGCAGACCTCCGGCTGAGAGCGCCGCGATGATCGCCGCGGGCCCGGGGATCGGCACGACGGTGACGCCCGCCGCCACGGCCTCGCTCACCAGCTTCTCGCCCGGGTCACTGATGGCCGGCGTGCCGGCGTCGGTCACCAGGGCCACGTCGTCACCATTGAGCAGCCGGTCGAGAATCGCTCCCGCGCGCTGACCTTCGGCGAACGCCGGCAGGCTCACCGTCGAGGTCGCCACGCCGAATTTGTCGAGCAGCACGCGGGTATGGCGCGTGTCTTCACACGCGATGACCTTCACCTCACGCAACGTCTCGAGGGCGCGCGGTGAGAGGTCGTCGAGATTGCCGATGGGCGTCGCCACCACGAAGAGCCGGCCAGACATGGCCCACGTGGTACCACGGATTCAGAGGCCCGCTTCGAACGCGTCGGGAATGATCTCCACCACGCCGTCGCGGCCGCGCCCCACCACGGAGGCCACGTCGAAGCGCATCACGCGGCGATGCAGCCGGTGTTGCTGCACGTACTCCATCGCGGCATGCACGACCTTGCGTTGCTTGCCGAGGCTCACCGTGGCCGACGGGTCGCCCCACACCGCCGACGCGCGCATGCGCACCTCGACGAACGCGAGCAGCTCACCCTTCTCGGCGACCACGTCGAGCTCGCCCCGCGGGTACACCACGTTGCGATCACGAATGACCCAACCGTCGCGCTCGAGGTGCTCCACCACGAGCTGCTCAGCCGCGTCTCCACTGCTTCTCTTGTCTGTCTTCGCCACGCCTCACGCCACCCTTTCAAGGGCCGACGTCAGATGGTCACGGCGACGTCGGCCAGGCTCGCATTCTGCCCGGCACCACTGACATGTATGACCTGCGTCAATGATCCCAGGTGCTTGACCATGCGGCCGAAGAGCGGCTGCTTGGGCGCGTCGAGCACGGTGTTGAACGTGTCTTCAATCACCACCGGCAGCTTGTGGTTGGTCGACGCCTTCTCGATGAGCGTCAGCCGCAGCGCGAGGTACATCAGATCGAGGTCGCGGCCCGGCAGCTCGCGTGCGCTCACCTGACGACCCGGAGCCTGCAGCGTCGCGTGGCCATCTTTGTCGACGGAGATCTCGTGGTACCGGCGGTCGGTGAGCGCGCTCAGGTACTGAACGGCGCGATCGTGCAGCACGCTCCACAGCGACGGAATGTCAGCCTGAAAGAGATCGGTCGCCAGCAGCAATAGCGGCGGCGTGGGGTCTTCCCAGGTCTCGGTGGCGCTGGTGGGCACCGCGGTGAACTCTGCAGCGGCCGCTGGCTTCGGCGCGGGCGCCGGCTCGCGGATCTTCGCGATCTCACGCTCGATGTCGCGCACGTCACGCACGTAACCGGCCGACATGCCGAGGAGCTCCTGGTTCAGCTTCTCGAGCTCGGCCTTGAGGGAGTCGTAGCGGCCCTTGACGCCGCTGCTCTCGATGGCCGACCGGGCCTGCGCTTCACGCGCTTCGACTTCAGCCACGCGCGCATGGAGCGAGTTGCGCGTATCGAGCGCGGTCTGAAACTCGTCGAGCGACGACACGCCGAGCGTCTCGAAGGTCTTCTGCACGGCGGCGGCCTGCAGCGCAAAGTCGTCGGTGAGCTTCTTTTCGCGCGCGGTCAGCACCTCGAGCTTGCCGCCGCCGCGCGACAGGCGTTGGAGATCCTCGATGAAGCGCAGCGCCAGCAGCGCCGCGAACGAGAAGGGCACCAGCGACAACAGTGCGAGGTAGCGGAGCCCGCCATCGAGGAACATCGCCGCGATGAAGAGGCCCAGACCCGCCGCCATCGACGCGAGGAACCGCTGGTCTTTCTGCAGCGGGTCGGGGGGAACGGGCGCCGACTCCGACAACAACCGCTGCTCGTCCTGGATCCTGGCGAGTTGCTCGTCGAAGCGCTTCTTGTCGTCGGGCAGCCGGCGCGCCCGCACGATCATGTCTTCGGTGATCTCGCGGCTCAGCGCCCGGTTCAGTTCGGCACGGGCGGCGTTCAGCTCGTCGGTCACCTGCTCGACGGCCTTCACCTTCGACTCGAGCTCGTAGATTTCGGAAGAGATGCCGTCGACGCGGAACTGCACCTGCGCGGCGCGCTTCGCGGTCTCCAACTCGGCCTCGAGCAACGGCAACTTCGAGGCGTCGACGTCGCCACCGCCAGCGCCGCCCCCGTCCATGTCCCACTTGGACATCATGCGCGGAGCAGAAGGTTTGCCGCTGGCTGCACCGGGCGTACGCGCTGGCCCCTTCGGTCGCCGCGTCGGCAACTGCGGGCCGTTGAGCGTGAACAACTGCTCCCACGTGGTGCGCGCAGGGAAACCGGCGCTGCCACGGAGCGTCTGACCCATCTCACCCGCGTCCTGGGTGACGATGTCGAAGGTGTTGGTGGTGCGGTTCAACTTGTGGAGCCCGCCGGCCCCGCCCAGGTCGCGCACGATGCGCCACACCGAGCCATCGTTGCCTTGAATCGAGAGGCCCGCCCGCCCCGCCTTGGCGCCCGGAGCGAGGAACGCACCGTCACCACCTCGGCCATCTGGAAAGGCGAGCGCGACGACCAGACCGCTCAGTGGAGCCGGGAGCTCCACCGGGCTCTGAAGAGCGACGTACCCCGGTTTCAGGGAGACACGAACCGACGGGGAAAAACCACGAACGGACTGTGCCGCCAACTCGAGGAAGAGCATCGCCCCCTCGAGTATCCCTTACTTCGCGGCGGCCGCAGCAGCTTCCGCGGGCACGTTCTCGTCGATCACGTTCAGACGAGCCGCCTTGCCGCGCAGGCTGCGGAGGTAGAAGAGGCGACCACGGCGCACGTCGCCGCGGGTCACGACTTCGATCGACTCGTAGCGGGGCGAGTGCAGCGGGAAGATGCGCTCGACGCCGACGCCGAAGGCCACCTTGCGGACCGTGAAGGTCGCGTCGACGGAACCACGGGTCTTGCGGATGACGACACCTTCGAAGGCCTGGCTGCGCTCCTTCTCGCCTTCCTTCACCTTCCACCACACCTTCACGGTGTCGCCCGCGCGGAACTCAACGACGTCCTTGCGCTGGTGCTGCGAGTCGACGAACTGGATGGCGGCGTTACGCATGATTCAAAACTCCAAGAGAGTGAACTTCTGGAAAGGGGGGCGCACCTAGCACCCTTGACCCCAGGGGTGCAAGCGGCGTAAGCGCCGCGGCGTTCATCGAGGGTCAACTCCTTCGGGGCCCACCATCGGGGTGGGATGCCGGGGAACGCCACCGATGCGCGGCAGTACCACTCTTCTTTTCCAAAGAAAGCAGCCACATGTCGATCATCACCACGACCCTCGAGACCAAGAGCCGTACCGGCGCCGGCAAGGGCCCTGCCCGTCGCACCCGCGCGGAAGGCCTCGTGCCCGCTTGCGTGTACGGCAAGCACCTCGAGAAGCCGATCAGCATCGCGATCAACGGCAAGGCGCTCCGCGCGGCGATCAACACCCCCAAGAAGCTCAACACCGTGCTCGGCCTGAAGATCGACGGCAAGGAGTTCGCGGTGCTGGTGAAGGACTACCAGCTCGACCCCGTGTCGAAGGAGCTGCTGCACGCCGACTTCATCGACGTGCGCGAGAACGAGCAGGTCAAGGTGAAGCTGCCGGTGGTGTTGACCGGTAAGTCCATCGGCGTCGCTGAAGGCGGCATCCTCTCGCAGATGCGCCGCGAGCTCGAGGTGTGGTCGCTGCCCGGCGCGATCCCGCTCAACATCGAAGTCGACGTCACCAACATGAAGATCGCCACGGCGCTTCACGTGAACGACATCAAGCTCCCCGAAGGCGTGACCGTGAAGACGCACGTGAACTTCACCATCGCGGTCGTCGCGGCTCCGGAAGCCGAGAAGGCTGCCGAAGCGACGGCGGCGACGCCTGCGGCGGGCGCAGCGGCGGCTCCTGCGGCCGGCGACAAGGCGGCGGCCCCGGCGGCCGGTGGCGACAAGGCGGCGGCCAAGCCCGCGGCCAAGAAGTAATCGCCTCTTCGTCTTCCTCTCTGGCGCCGCGTCGGGTCTTCCGGCGCGGCGTCGTCGTTTCTGCAGTCTGGAGCTCACGCCATGAAGATCATCTGTGGGCTGGGGAACCCCGGCCGCGAATACGAAGGCAACCGTCACAACATCGGCTTCATGGTGCTCGACGTGCTGGCCCAACGGTGGCGCGTGAACTTCAACAACCACAAGTTCGACGCCGACCTCGCCACCGCCAACGTCGCGGGCGACAAGGTGCTGCTGCTCAAGCCCCAGACCTTCATGAACCTGTCGGGCACTTCGCTGGGCGCGGCCGCGCGCTTCTACAAGGTGACCGCGGAGGACGTGCTGGTGGTGCACGACGAGCTCGACATTCCCTTCGCCCGCCTCGCGCTCAAGCAGGGCGGCGGTTCAGGCGGCCACAACGGCCTCAATTCGATTCGCGAGTCGTGGGGCGAAGAGCAGTACGCGCGACTGCGCTTCGGCATCGGCAAGCCCACGGGGCCCAACGCGCGCGAACGCGTGGTCGGTCACGTGCTGGGCGACTTCTCGAAGGAAGAGCGCGACGTGTTGCCGGAGCTCATCGGGAAGTCCGTCGACATCTGCGAATCGTGGACCCGCGACGGGCTCGCGAAGGCGATGAATCGGCACAACGGCAAGTGATCGCCGCGGGCTGAGCGCGCCTGCGCTCGGTCACGAGGGCGTCGGCCCACCCCGACGACCGCGATCACCACGGCGCGCCGTTACCAACGCGGCGTCGGGCAACACGTTCGAAGTTCGCGCCTTCACTCTGCCGACGTGAGCGACTAGACGAGGGCTCCACACCCGGGGAGTTCCGCAGTCGAGGGAACTGAGAGGGCTTGGAGAGGCCGACCCGCTGAACCTGATCCGGCTCATACCGGCGCTAGGGAGCGACACATGGCGAAGACGCGACTCGCGGTCGACGACGCAGCACTGGCTCGCATCACCCGCACTCCATTCCCCCAGTCGGCGAAGGTCTATGTCGGTGGTCAGCTGCACCCGCAGCTGCGCGTGCCGATGCGGGAGATCTCGCTGGCCGACACCACGCACTCCGATGGGCGCGTCACGCACAACCCGTCGATGACCGTCTACGACACCAGCGGGCCGTATTCGGACCCCACGGTGGAGATCGATCTCAAGACCGGCCTGCCGAGCGTGCGCACGTGGTTGGCGACGAACCCCGAGTTGGAACAGCTGCCGAAGCTCAGCTCCGACTACGGGCGTGAACGACTCGAAGACCCGCGCCTGTCGAAGCTGCGGTTTCACGCGTCGACCAGGCCGCTGCGCGCGAAGGGAAAGAAGAGCGTGACGCAGTTGGCGGCCGCTCGCGCGGGCATCATCACTCCCGAGATGGAATACGTGGCGATTCGTGAGACGCAGCGGCGTGAAGCTGCGTACGCAGGTCAGCACGCGGGCGAGTCGTTCGGCGCGGCGATCCCCAACGAGATCACGCCGGAGTTCGTGCGCCGGGAGATCGAGCTGGGCCGCGCGATCATTCCCGCCAACGTGAATCACCCGGAGCTCGAGCCGATGATCATCGGCCGCAACTTCCTGGTGAAGGTGAACGCCAACCTCGGCAACTCGGCGGTGTCGTCGTCGATTGAAGAAGAGGTCGAGAAGCTGGTGTGGGCGATTCGCTGGGGCGCCGACACGGTGATGGATCTGTCGACAGGGCCCAACATTCACGAGACGCGCGAGTGGATTCTGCGCAACGCGCCGGTGCCCATCGGCACGGTACCGATCTACCAGGCGCTCGAGAAGGTGAACGGCAAGGCCGAAGCGCTCACGTGGGAGCTGTTCCGCGACACGCTGATCGAGCAGGCCGAACAAGGCGTCGATTACTTCACGATTCACGCAGGCGTGCGGCTGGCGTTCGTACCGCTCACCGCCAGGCGGGTCACGGGCATCGTCTCACGCGGCGGCTCGATCATGGCGCGCTGGTGCCTCGCGCATCACCAAGAGAACTTCCTGTACACGCACTTCGAAGAGATCTGCGAGATCATGAAGGCCTACGACGTGAGCTTCTCGCTCGGCGACGGCCTGCGGCCCGGGTCGATCGCGGACGCCAACGACGAAGCGCAGATGGCCGAGTTGAAGACGCTCGGCGAGCTGACGCAGATCGCGTGGAAGCACGACGTGCAGGTGATGATCGAAGGCCCCGGCCACGTGCCGATGCAGCGCATTCGCGAGAACATGACCGAGCAGCTGAAGCTCTGTCACGAGGCGCCCTTCTACACGCTGGGCCCGCTCACCACCGACATCGCGCCCGGCTACGATCACATCACCTCGGGCATCGGCGCGGCGATGATCGGCTGGTTCGGCACGGCGATGCTCTGTTACGTGACGCCGAAGGAGCACCTGGGGCTGCCGGACCGCAACGACGTGCGGGTCGGCGTGGTGACGTACAAGATCGCCGCGCACGCCGCTGACCTCGCCAAGGGTCACCCGGGTGCGCAGCAGCGCGACAACGCGTTGTCGAAGGCGCGCTTCGAGTTCCGGTGGATGGACCAGTTCGCCCTCGGGCTGGACCCCGAAAAGGCGAAGGAATTTCACGACGAAACGCTGCCTGCCGACGGGGCCAAGACGGCACACTTCTGTTCGATGTGCGGCCCACACTTCTGCTCGATGAAGATCACCGGCGACGTTCGCGAGATCGCCAGCGGCCTCGAACAGAAGGCGCAGGAGTTCCGCGAGAGCGGCGGAGAGATCTACGCTTCACGAGAAGGCTGAGCCGTCGCCCGGGGGGGCAAGCGTGAAGACTGAATCGTTCATCATCACCGTGCACCACGCCGATCGGGTGCTGGAGGTGCAGTACCCCTCCCGGCCCACGATGTCTGCGTACGAGCAGTACGAGACAGAGATCCGCAAGGCGATCCTCGAGCTCGAGAAATCGGGCCCGTGGGACTGCCTCGTCGATCAGACCCAGCTGCGCGCGCTGGCGCCTGACTTTCCACCGCGCATCGCCGAGCTCAACGTGTGGTCGCGCGTGCACGGCATGCACCGCACCGCGCGCGTGGTCAGCGATTCGGCCGTCGGCGAACTGCAGACCATCCGCATCTTGAAAGAGAGCGGCATCACCGACATCGGCGCGGTGTTCCACGATCGGAAAGACGCGTGGGCCTTCGTGACCGGTCAATCGAAAGACGACTCTTCGGCGAAGTCGTGAATCGGGCTGTCGGGCGGCACCTCGCCGAGCCCGAACGCGCCGTGCAGCACCCGTTCGAGGCGTTCGAGATCTCCGAGTTGTGACTCGGGCACGAACGCGACCAGCGCGTCTTGAAGTCGCGCGCCGTCGTGAATGAACTCCACGACGAGCACGCGTGCGCCGTCGCCCTGCTCGAGCACGCGAACGTCTTTCACGTCGTCGAACGGCACCACGATGGTGCGTGGCTTGCCGACGATGGGCGACGTGAAGTCGAGGCGCAGTGAAGAGGTCGCGAAGTTGGCGACGAAGCGGCGCTGACGCTTCTCGTGCCGCTCGAGGCGCGTGGCGAAGGCGATGGTCAGCGCGGCGAGCCCGAGCAGCACCGCGGCCACCAACGCACCTTCAGGCAGGAGCAGCGCGGCGAGCGCCAGCAGCAGCAGCGCGAAACCACCGGTCCACGCCAGTGACGGCACGGCGCTGCGTTTCAGCTTCTCGGTCTCGCCGATCAGCATCGAGGGCTCGTAGCGCAACGAGATGTCGCCGAGTCTTTCGATGGCGGTGCGTGACGCGAGCGACGCGGAGAAGCGCGTCTTCTTCGGAACACGAGAAGCAGCGTGTGGAACGTCGAAGGTGATGACGGCCGGCGGCTTCGGCGACATCGGGATCGACTGCGCCGCCCACGGCAACGCGAAAGTCACCGCGCCCTCGTTGGTGAGCTTGAGCCCCAGCTCCGCGGGCCAGGGCGTCGAAGGAGACAGGCGAAGCTCGTGCGTCGATCGGCCATCGCCGTCGAGTGCACGAACGACCAGCGTCGCGACCTCGGCGATGACCAGCGTCGCCAGCAACCCGCCGTCGTTCGACAACGCGTAGTGCACCAGGTCGCCGGTGAGCTGTTCGCCTCGGGGAAGGCGCTTCAGACCATCGCGAAGCTCGAGAACCTCGAACGCGTGAACTGCACCGATCGATCGCACCACCAACACCGCGCGCTGCTGATTCGCGGCGACGATGAACCGGCCAGTGGCCACGTCGCGCAGCGTGCAGGTGACCTGCTGCTCGCCACGCCGAACCACCACGTCGCCGGAGTCTGCCAGCCGCGCGCTCAGCACCGAGCCGTCTGCCAGCTTCAGCGGTTCGAAGTGCGCGGCGCTCATGGGCGGAAAATGAAAAAGCTCCCGAGGTTTCCCTCGGGAGCTTCTTACCTTCGGACGAGGAAGGATTTTGACCCTGCGGGGATTCGAACCCCGGTTTAAGCCGTGAGAGGGCTCCGTCCTAGGCCACTAGACGACAGGGCCGACTTCGTTTCAGCGGCGCGGCGAATACAGCGTGCCGAACCGTACTGTCAACAACATCTCAACTACGTCTCAGCAACTGCTGAGCGGCGGAAGGGATTCGAACCCTCGACCCCAAGCTTGGGAAGCTTGTGCTCTACCAACTGAGCTACCACCGCATGCTTTAGGACGGTCATCCCGTCCTGAGCTGACGCGGTGAGTAGCAAAGGGTCGCGCGTAGGCCAACAAGAACTCGCCCCACCGTCTCCCGTGACGCGGAGAGGCGCAGATGAAGCGGAAGTTCACGGTTTCCCCCAGCATTCTCGTTCACCTTCGGAAGAACGCTTCCAACAGAACTCTCAAAGAGTTCTCAAAGAGGGAGGTCGCTCGCCTCGAGCGCGCCGCCTCGCGTCTCTCCACGCGCGTGATCCCGGTGTCGCGATGAAGGTCGCGCGCGGGGAACGCCAGGAGCAGGTGCTGAAGCTGGTGCGCGAGTGGGAGTCCGAGAAGCGCATCTGGACGAACAATGACCTGGCCATCGCGGTCGGCATCTCGTCCGCGCAGGTCTCGGCGCTGCTCGCCGCGCTCGTCGCTGCAGGGAAGCTGACTCGCCAGCCAGCCCTCGTCCTGACCGAGTCCGCCGTCACCTCCAACGAAGCGGCCTGAGGCAACCACCGTGACCACCCAAGGAGACGCGCTCGAGCGCGCGGGGAGTCGTGCGCCGTGAACTGGTCCGACGAGCGCTACGTGAAGCTCTACACGCGCAAGACAGCCACGTGGCTGCTCTGGCCGTGGCAGGCCCGTGCGGTCTTTCCACTGATGCTCAAGGAGTGCGACGGGGCCGGTCTGGTCGACGTCGGCACCCGTGACCGCGCCGGCACGCTGGCCGTGATGATCGGCATTCCCGTCGAGGTCGTGACCCCGGCCGTCGACGCGATGGTCGAAACCGGGACCGTCGAGCTCACCGACCGCGGCTTCCTGGTCACCAACTACATCGAGGCGCAGGAGGCGACGAAGACCGATTCGCGCCGAAAACAGGACCAACGGGAGCGTCAGCGCGCGCAAGTGCGCGCAACGACTCAGGCCGGTGTCACGCGCGGTCACGCGGAGTCACGCGCTGTCCCCCTCCAGCCCAGCCCAGCTCAGCCCAGCCCAGCTCAACCACCAGCCCAGCCCAGCCCAACCACCAGCCCAGTAGCGGCGGCGCCCGCGAAGAAGCCGAAGAAGGTCGCAGCACAGGCGGAACTGCCTGAAATGCCTCCGAAGCCTCCGCGCCAGCAGTCGCGTGGCGAGTGGCTGTTCTCGCGCTTCCTCGAGATGCGCGGTGATCACCTCGACGACCTCGGCGTCGACCCGGCCCCCGACGCTCAGTACTCGCCCGCGTTCATCAACCAGACGATGAAGGTCTGGCTCGAGCTCTTCGCCGACGCCCGCTTCCCGCCTGCAGCTGCAGAGCTGGGGTACCTGAACGGCGCCGAGTTCCGCACCTCGTGCCTGTTCGACGAGTACTTCCAGCTGACGTGGCCGGCCAAGTGCGTCGAGCGCGTAGGCGGTGAAGACACGAGCAAACCGCAGCCGTGGCCGTTCAGCGCCCTCGCCTCCGAGAAGGTCTGGCGGCCGCTGCTCGAGAAGCTCGACACGATGCCGGCGCCGACAGGCGGTGTGCATTGAGCGCCGCGAACGTCGTGCAGCTGCCGACGCGCGTTGCGTCGAAGGCCTTCGAGCTCGAGCCGTTGCTCATCGGTGCCGCGCTGCACCTCCGCGCGAAGCACCAGGTCTTCGAGGTCATCTCGCTCGTCGGTGACGAGTTCGCCGGAGAACTGCACCGGAAGGCCTGGCAGATCGCCCGCGCTCGAGCGGAGCGGAACCTCGAGGTCTCCGCGGCTGAAGTGTTTGCCGCCGGGCTCCGGAAGGCGTGGTTCCAGGGCGAAGAGCGTCAGGCGCTGGAGCGCCTCGAGGCGGCCAACATGCTCGACGCTGGCGCCTTCATTCGCGTCGCTCGTGACTTCCGCAACATCATCGAGGGGCAGCGCTTCGTTCAGTCGCTCGAAGCAGCGGTGCTACGCGTGCGTCAACGCGGCTTCGACCCCGCGACCGAAGCCGGTTGGCTCTCGGGTGTCGAGCGCAGCCTTCACGCGCACACAGCGAAGCTCGAGCCGCTCACCGTCGAGCAGGAGAAGTTCCTCTCGAAGTGGGAGAGCAACGAGCAGAGCGGGAAGCTCGCGTACCTCCCGACCGGCATTCGCGTTCTCGATGAGGCGATTGGCGGGCTCCCGCGGTCGCTGACGCTCATCGTCGCCGACGCCGGCGTCGGAAAGACCGCGTTCCAGGACTCGCTGCTGCACGCGTTGCTGGTCACGAACGTCGGCATCAAGGCGGCGCTCATCAGCCCCGAAGATGGAACGCAGCACGTCGTGAAGCGCTGGATGGCGCGCGACATGGGCTGGGTGCTGCGCGATGTCGGAAGCCGCAAGCGCAACCCCATCGAGGAAGAGCTCTCGCTCTCCGTCGCGAAGAGCCACTACCCGCTGCTCGAGCGAGTACTCGGGTACACGCAGCGCAACATCACCGCTGACAAGTTGATCTCGACGCTGTGGCAGGCCGCCGACGCTGGCGCCGAAGCCGCGAGCATCGACAACTTCAACAAGCTGAACATCAGCGGGTTGCCGGGCGAATACCCCGAGCGCGTTCAGCGGTTCTCAGACCGGCTGCAGGAGTTCAGCGAGAAGTCAGGCGTCGCGGCCATCATGCTCGCGCACAGCACCGACGACGTGACCTCGCGCAAGCAGGTCTCGGGAAGCGCCGGCGTGCAGGGCGGCAAGTCGCTCGGCCGCGACGCTCGTCTGCGCCTCGACCTGTACCAGAAGGATCACGAGCTCCGCTGCGTCATCGCGAAGGCCAACGAGCTCGGTGAACAGGGCACGGTCCTGCAGTTCCACCGTCTGCGCGAAGCCGGCCTCATCGACCCCGAGAAGGGTTTCCCGGTCGACGTGAAGGGCGAGGAAGCCGCGGAGCAGGAGCGCGCTGCAGATGCGCGTCTCGCGCGGCAGATGGCTCTCACGCGCAAGCGCAAGAAGCTCATCGCCCAGGAGAAGGCCGCGACCGAAGACGCGCGGGCCGAAGCCGAAGCGCAGGCGTCGTTGTTCGACGCCGAGAAGCAAGCCGCCGTCGAGAAGCCGAAGTCGTTCGGCATGCGGTGGGCCACTCCGAAGTCACCCGAGGACAGCCATGACCCTGAGTGAATCGCTGATGCGTGCGCGCGCGTTGCTCGCTGGCGGGTGGCACGAGCCGTTCTCGCTCGATGCCGCGGACAAGCTTTGCGACGCCACCGCCGAGGGCATCTCGAAGTTCTGCGTCGAAGACGCGGTGCGCACCGCCGCCGCCGGTGACGCGACATTGATCGCTTCGGCCGAGCAGGCGCTCGAGTTGCAACTCGTCACTGTCACCGGTTCGCTCTGCCCACTGTCGCAGTGGCTCGTCGCTCCGGAGCGAAAGCAGAGCGACGTCGTCGCGCTCTTCTCTCGAGCTGTTCGCCACGCGGCCGCCGAGGAATCGCGATGAGCGCACTTGACGAGTACGCGCGTCGCATCGGCTTCGAGTGGCCGCCGTCCGAGCTCGGCATTGACACGAAGGCTGAGCCGAAGAGCACGTGGGTCGACAGCCGTGAGCCGCGCGCGATGCGCGCCAGCGACTTCGGTCACTGGACCCCTGAAGGCCGCGAGTCGCTGAGCCGAATTCTGCGCCGCGTGCTGGTCGCGAACGGACGGAGGAAACCGTGAACTGGCTCCGCACCACCGCAACAGACCCCTACGCGCGTGCCCTCGCTGATCGGCACTACCCTCGTGAGCACGTCGGCTCGAAGTTCTTCTCGCCGCCGGGCGCGAAGATCGTGCTGCGTACCGAGTGCGGCCGCGCCTACTGGGTGTCGCTGTTTCAGTTGCCCGAGTTCGTCGATCACGCATGGCCGGGTGCGTGGCAGTGCAGCGCGTTCCGCAACGAGACGTCGCTGCTGTCGAGCGAGTTGATCACGCAAGCGGTCGCCGCGACCGTTGCTGAGTGGGGCGCGCCGTTGCCCGGCGGACTCATCACCTTCGTCGACGCGGAGGCCACTCGGTCTCGCAGGTCGAGCAGGCACGAGCCGGGCTGGTGTTTCCTGCGCGCCGGGTTCGAGTTGCTCGCTGACCGAACGTCGCGCGGTTTCCGTGTGCTGCGCCTGTCGCCGGAACGATTCCCGATGCCCTGTGAGCCGATGCGCCGTCAGGCCTCGCTCGATCTTCGAGGTGCCGCATGAAGTGCTGCATTCACTGCCACGCGCTGACCGACGCTCACTTGTGCGTCGAATGCATCCAGGCGCTGCCCACGCCGCTGCTCGCGTCGGTCGCCGCCGGTACCGCCACGGCGCTCGACTGCGACCGCTGGCTTCGTGAGCGCCGTAGAGAGCGCAAGCGCTTCGCGCCTCGCGTTGAGCTCGAGGTGTCGTTTTGAGCGATCAGATCCTCTACGGCTTCGACTCGTCGCTCACGCACTTCGGCTACGCCGTCGCCGTTCGTCGGCGGACGTCGTTGGTGTCGTTCCAGTTCGTCGCGTGCGGCGTGTGGGCGACGAAGCCCGACGCGGACGCGGAGACGCGCACGGCAGACCTCGGCGCGCGCCTGCAGGGCATCGCGGGGCTGCTGTTCCAGCTGGTCGAACACCATGGTCGCCCCGCGTTGCTGGCGTGCGAGGCGCTGGCGCTGCCGTGGGGCAAGACGTCGATGCAGACGGTCAGCACCCTCGGTCGCGCTCGCGGTCTCGTCGACGCGTTGGCCGGACAGCACCGACAGCAGGTGCACGAAGTGCAACCCGCGCAGCTGAAGCGAATCGTCACCGGCGATCAGAAGGCGTCGAAGCAACAGGTCATCGCCGCGATGGTCGCGCGCTACCCGGAGCTCGCCGCGCTCTTCGCGCAGCTCAAGGCCGCGAACGTCGAGCACGCCGCCGATGCAGCCGCCGCAATTCACGCAGTCACCACCACGCCGTAACCACCACCAGGAGCAACACCATGGCAGCCACGAAGCGAAAGCGTCAGACCGAACTCCCCGGCATCGAGAAACCGTCGCACCCCGAGTTGAACACGCTCCTCGAGGAGAAGGCCGCGCTCGACACGCAGGCCGGTGAGATTCGTCAGCGTCAGGGCGAACTCAACGAGTCGATTCTCGCGAAGGCCCGCGAGTTGAAGCTCACGACGTACCGGGACGACAACGCGGTGCCGCCGTTGGTGCTCACCATCAGCGACGCCAAGGCGAAGGTGAAGGTCGCGAAGGCGAAGGCCACCGTCGAGACGGACGAGGCGACGGGCGGTGACGAATGAGCAGCGCCGGCGTGAGTGCCAATCACCCCGCGGTGCTGCCCATCTGCGCGGACGCGGCGCCGAGACTCAACGCTGCGCTTCGACTGCTCGGCTTCCCCGCCGGCAACATCATCGTGTGTGTGCCGTTGAGCGCAGGCGCCGAGCTTCTGCCGGGCCACGTCAAAGACACGTGCCACACGTGCAACGTCGACGTGCACCGGCACGCGGCGTCGCTCGAGGTTCCTGAATCGTTCGCCGGCTGCATCGACTGCCTGCAGCGCGGCATCAACACCGCCAAGCAGACGAGGGAAGCATGAACACGTTCATCGGGGCATCGCTCATTCTCTGCGCGGTGGTCATCGCTGGCCTGTCGATGCGCCGGTCTCTGCGCGATCGCCGCGTGCTCGAGCAGCAGGCGCTCAACCGCGCGTACCACCGTCACGGAGGTCGACCGTGAAACCGAGAACGAAAACACTCAGCCCTCGACAGCAGAAGAAGGCCGTCGCGGCCGACCTGTTGCTCGAGCCCGAGCTCGTGGCCGCCATCGATGCCGAGCGGCCGCGCACCCGCGGTGAATGTGTGGGTGGCGTGCGACCGTGCCCGTGGGTCGCGTGCCGGTACCACCTGCTGCTCGACGTCACCCCGTACGGCGGTCTCGTGCAGCTGCCCGGCGTGGAGCTCGAGCAACTGAAGCACTCGTGCGCGCTCGACGTGGCCGATGCCGGCGACAACACGCTCGAGGTGGTGGGCGAGCTGCTGGCGGTGACCCGCGAGCGTGTGCGGCAGATCGAAGCGAAGGCCATCGAGCGGGCGACTTCGGTCGTCGAAGGGCGGGCGGCATGAAGCGCGTCACCGTCGCCCAGGTGTTGGCCGAGTTGAGGGCCATCAACGCGAACCTCGCCGGCGTCGGCAGTTCCCGGCGCCCATCACGCGCGAAGCCTGCAGCACGCCGACTGAAGGTGGTGCGCGAGCCGGCCTTCATCCCTCCCCGCACCGACCCAGTGGAGCTCGCGCGCGAGGCTGAGGTGTTCGCACCGCCCCCGACGCCTCCGGAAACGCCGGGCCGCATCAGCCCTGTCTGCGTGGTCGAGCCCGCGCCGACGTCGGTGCTGGTCGAGTTGCCGACGTCGAAGCCCGCGCGGTTGCCGAGCACCATCGTCGCGGCCGCAGCCGTCGCCGAGCTCCGTGCGGCAGAGGCGGCCGCAGTGGCTGCGCAGCGCGAGGTCATCGCCGCGAAGGCGAAGTGGCGGGGCCCGTGCAAAGCGGTCTGCGCGCTCACTGGGAAGGCGTGCGGTCTGCTCGTCGACCACCCGGGCGATCACCACAGCGCACGCGGCCCGTTTCGCCTGGTCGCGGTACCGGGCCAGACCGAGTTCGCTGCTCGAGCAGCGCTCGATCGCGCGGCGGTTGCGTCGGCTGACTCGCCGCGAATGACCGACGTGCGTGGTTCCGCTGCAGAGAAGCGGGACGAACGTCGGCGCAGCGCTCATGCCGGCGACATCACCGCGGACGACAAGAGCGTCGCGTCGGCGGTTTCGCGCGGGAGTACTTCGTGAACATCGCTCGACGGCCATACGCAAAGCCGTCGGTCGTCACGCGCGCACCGTGCAGCGTTCCCGACTGCGACCGGTACGAGGAGCTGACCCGCGGCCGGTCGAACGGCGGCAAGTGCAGTGGCCATCGTCGGCGCGAGCAGCTCGGTCTCCCGCTCGGCCCGCTGCGCGTCTGGACGCGCGGCCGCACGCGCAAGCGCCGGCTGCTGCTCGAGCTGGTGCTGCGCTTCGTCGACGCCGAGGGCGAAATCGACCAACTGCACGCCTGGGAAGAGTTGCTGCGTGGTTTTCGCCGCGTGTTCGGCACGTCGACGGTGAACGTGCGTCGCAATGGGCACATCGCCCGACTGCGACGCTACGTGTTTCAGGTTGCCGACGCAGAGGGCGACGAAGACTTCGAGCGGGCGTGGGAGTCGATGCTGCGCGGGTTTCGTCGGGTGTTCAGGTGGAATCGAAAGGCGGGGCGATGAACGACGAACTGACCGAGCTCGTCGCGGTGTTGGGCGACAAGCTGCTCGAGCGCGGCGTTGAACCGGGTGTCGTTGCGCGACTACGAGAGGTGGTCGACCGAGTCGTGTGGCTCGCTGAAACTCGCATCGAGGTGAAGCCGACTTCGCGTTGGGTCGAGACTTCGCTCTCTGTCGTCGTCGACAACATGGACGGTGAATTGCGCGCTGTGTCTCGGGTCTGGGCTCCAACGCGCCGGTTTCAACCCGTGTTTGCCCGCGAGTATCTCGGGGAGTTCCCTGCATCGTGGGACCGCGCTGTGGGGCCCGATCGCACGATGGTTGTGGCCATGTCGAGACGCCCCGGTCGTACCGCGATGGTGAACGCCGTGATGGACGTCGTCGCGAGTTTGGCAGTCGCTGGCGGCACCGTCGAACGGCGCAACATGTCGGGCGAAGCGCTCGCACGCGTCATGAACATCAACCCGGCGCAGACAACGTCGTACCATCGGGAACGGCGGGTCAATCCACCGCGGAACCCGTTTCCGCCGCCCCCTCCACCCAAGAGCAGGCGAAAGGGACAGCGATGAATGCCAAGGAAGCGGTTGAGCGGGTGCCGTCGATTTGCCAGCACGAGGTCCGCGTTGAGAAGGAGAAGCGAAACCTTCGCACTGCGACGTTGGATCGAGTGAGTGAATGCACGCGCTGTGGTCACACGGTGCGAATTAGCCAGACGCCGGACGTTGTGAAGCCGCAGCAGTCGTGACGCGCTGATCCGCCAAAGTCCCGACGCGGGCTGAGCCTGCGTGGCGTGAGTCTGACGCCGAAACAGCAAGCGTTCGTCGATGCGTATGCCGGCAACGGGACCTCAGCAGCCCGCGCCGCTGGCTATGCAGGTGACGACGCAACCTTGGCAACCACCGCATCGCGGTTGCTGAAGAAAGCTGAGGTTCGGGCGGCACTCGACAAGCGGGTCGCCGTCGTCGAGCAGGCGAAAGCCGACGTCGTCGCGGCTGCCGGCCGCATCGCGACACGCGTCGAACGCCAGGCGTTCTGGACGCAGGTGATGTGCGACGTGAAGGCCGACCTCCGCGAGCGCCTCAAGGCCTCGGAGTTGCTGGGCCGCTCGTTCGCCGACTTCACCGACACGCTAAAGCACGACGTCACCGACTCGTTCGCCGCGCTGCTGATGGAAGCGCAGAAGCGCGAGCAGTCGCAGTGAGTGACGAGAAGGAAGAGCGCGAGGCGGCGATTCGCGGGCTGATGCGATGGCGCAGCGACGTCGTCGCCTTCGCTCGCGAGTGCCTGGGCTTCGAGCCCGACGACTGGCAGCTCGAGTACATGCGCGCGCTCACCGAGCGACGCAATCGCCGCATGCCGAGCGAGGAGCGCAAGCGGCGCTTCGCGTTGAAGGCCTGCGTCGGCCCCGGCAAGACGGCCGTGCTGGCCATCGTCGTGTGGTGGTTCATCTCGACGCGCGTCGACGCGAAGGGCGCCGCGACGAGCATCACCGACGACAACCTCAAGGCGAACCTGTGGGCCGAGCTGGCCAAGTGGCAGGACCGCAGCCCCTTCCTAAAGAAGGCCTTCGAGTGGACCGCGACGCAGGTGCGCAGCCGCGAGCGCCCCGCCACCTGGTTCATCGACGCGCGCCGGTGGGCCAAGTCGGCCGACCCGAACACCCTCGGCAACACGCTGGCCGGTCTCCACGGCGACAACGTCATCTTCGTCATCGATGAGGCCGGTGGCGTGCCGGCGGAGGTTGCGGCCGCGGCTGAAGGCGGTCTCGCGAACGTGAATGAGGACGAGGGCCGAGAAGCCATCTTCCTCATCGCGGGCAACCCCACGCACCTGTCGGGCCCGCTGTACGCCGCCTGCACTCGAGACGCCGCGCGGTGGCACGTTCAGGAGATCACCGGCGACCCGGACAACCCGCGTCGCGCGAAGCGCATCAGCATCGTCTGGGCGCGCGAGATGATCGCCAGCTACGGCCGCGACAGCGACGTGGTGAAGGTGAAGGTGCTGGGCCAGTTCCCCAGCATCTCGCCCGACTCGTTGCTGGGCCCCGACGACGTCTCGCGCTCGATGCTGCGCGTGCTGCCTGACGTCGCGTGGAAGCACGAGGTGAAGATTCTCGGCGTCGATGTCGCGCGCCAGGGCGATGACCGCACCGTGCTCATGCTTCGTCAGGGGCCGGTGGCCTTCCGGCCGCGGGTGCTGCGCATTCCCGACCTGTTCCAGGTCTCAGGCCAGGTCGCGCAGGTCATCAACCAGCAGAACCCTGACGCGGTGTTCATCGACATCGCGATGGGCGCCGGCGTCGCCGACAACCTGCGCGCGTGGGGGCACGACGTCACGCTCGTCCCCTTCAGCGCCGCTGACTACGACGGCCAGTTCAAGAACGTGCGCGCCGGCATGTGGTGGCGCATGGCGCAATGGGTCCGCACCGTCGGCGCGACGCCCGACATGCCCGAGCTGCGCGCCGAGCTCGTCGTGCCGAAGTACAAGTTCGACGCCGCGTCGAAGCTGCAGCTCGAGTCGAAGGAAGAGATCAAGAAACGCCTCGGCTACTCGCCCGACGTCGCTGACGCGCTGGCGCTCACCTTCACCTCGCCCGTCGCGACCAAGAAGGTCCGCGAAGAGATTGCGGCCGCCACTGGCCGTGTCGCGAAGGGCGCCGACTACAACCCGTACGCCCGAGGCTGACCCATGGGAGCAGGCACGACGAATCCCCCCGCCACGTTTGATCAACGACTCGCCTCTGGTGAGTTCGGCCCCGGCGGCTATGGCGCCGCGGTGCTGGGTGAGGCCAACTGGAAGCGCGCCGACATCCTTCGTCGTGGCGGCTTCGAAGATCTGCCACCCGACATCGCCGAACTCGCGCTGCAGGACGAAGCCACCGCCCGCGCGCGGCGTGCTCGCTCCGGCAGCAACCGCAGCGCCCTTGGCATGGCGCTCGATTGGAAACCCGACGCACTCGGCGACGCGATGGGAGGTTGGTGATGGCGAACGCGGAAGACATCGAGACGCGGAAGGTGCTCGACGAGCGCTTGGCCGGGCTGAAGAAGGTGCGCGCGCTGCAGGAGCCGCTGTGGCTCGACATCGCAAAGCACATGCACCCGCGGGGCTACCGCGATTCGGCGGCGCTGAAGTCAGAGACCGACGCCGACAACTCGGACAAGCAGGACGAGATCATCAACTCAACGCCGGTTGACTCCGTGCGCGTGCTGACGTTCGGCATGATGACGGGCGCCAGCAACCCCGCCCGCCCGTGGCATCGCAACACGGTGCGCGGTGAGCCCGAGCTCGCCGAAGTGGGCGGCGTGAAGATCTTCCTGTCGAAGGTCGAGCGCACCGAGCGCGAGGTGATGGCGAAGTCGAACGTCTACGGCTGCTTTCACCGCGCGTACAACGACGTCGGCACCTTCGGCACGCACGCGTGCATCATGGAGTTCGACGAGGCCGACGTCATCCGCGGCTACTCCCTGGTGCTGGGCACCTACGTCATCGACCGCGACGAGCGCGGCGAGGTCGACACGTTGATCCGCGAGCTGACGCTCACCGTGCGGCAGCTGGTGAAGCTCTTCGGCATCGAGAACTGCAGCCTGGCGGTGAAGAACCTCCACAAGCACAAGCAGTTCAGCGAACGCATCATCGTCCGCCACGCCATCTTTCCGAACGACGACTTCGACAAGAACGCCATCGGTCCGCAGGGGAAGGCGTTCGCGTCCATCTGGTGGGAGGCAGAGGGCGCCGGCGACGTCGGTCTGCTGCGTCGCTCCGGCTACGACAAGTTCCCGGTGCTGGCGCCGCAGTGGGAGCGCACCGGCGACGACATCTACGGCCACGGGCCCGGTCACTCCGCCCTGCCCGACTGCAAGGCGCTGCAGCACCTCGAGAGGCGCAGCGCGCAGCTGGTCGACCGCATCGCCACGCCCCCGATGGTGGGCCCGACGTCGGCGCGCTCTCAGCCATTCTCCCTCGTGCCAGGCGCGATGAACTACGTCGACGGCTTGGGCGCGGCCGCAGGCGCCGTTCGCCCCGCGTACGAGACGAACCCGGCGGCGATTACCGCCGTCGAAAACAGCAAGCGTCAGCACGAAGACCGCGTGCGTCGCTGGTTCTTCGCCCACCTGTTCCTCGCCATCACCGAGCTCGAGCAGCGCATGACGGCGACGGAAGTGCAACAGCGCCGCGAAGAGCGCATGCAGCAACTCGGCGCCGTACTGGAGAGTCTGCAGAAGACGTTGTTCGACCCGTTCTTCGAGCTGCTCTTCCACTACCTGCTGCTGTCGGGTCGTCTGCCGCTCCCGCCCCGCGAGGTGCAGGGCCGAGACCTCAAGGTCGAATACATCTCGTCGACGGCCCAGGCGCAGAAGATCCTCGGCATCACGGCGCTCGAGCGTGTCGCGGCCATCGTCGGGCAGATCGCCACGGTGCGCCCCGACATCATCGACAAGATTGATTACGACCAGCTCGTCGACGAGGTGGCCGACGCCATCGGTGTTCCGCCGGCAGTCGTCCGCAGCGACGACGCGGTCGCGAAGCTCCGTGAGGCGCGCGCCCAGGCGAAGGCGCAGCAGGACCAGATGATGGCCGCGAACCAGAACGCGGAGGTCGCGAAGAAGCTCAGCGACGCGAAGCTCGAAGACCCGAACGTCCTCACCACGCTGCTGCGCGCTGCAGGTGCCGCATGACCCCGGAGCAACTCGCTGAGAAGCAGCGCAAGCGTCGTGAGCTCGCGCTGCGTGACGTGCTGAATACGCAGGCCGGGCGTGACTTCTTCTGGGATGTGCTCGAGCGCGCCGGCCTTCACAGCGGCAGCTTCTCCACCGAGGCGTTGGCGATGGCATTCAACGAGGGGCGCCGCTCCGTGGCGCTCGACATCGCAGGCGATGCGCAACGCGTGTGCCCCGAGCTCTACATGCAGAGCCTTCGCGAGCGCCTCGACGCGGAAGCGCAGCGGCTGAGGGACGCAAACAAGGGCGGCTGATCCGCCAAAGTCCCGACGCGGCCCGAACCTCACGGGCACATGAACGCGGCGACCAAGACCACCACGACGTCCAGCTCGAGCAGCGATGGCTCGGGCAACAGCAACACCACGAACTCCGACACGCTCGGCGACGCGCTCAAGGGCGCTGACGGCAAGGGCGCGGACACGACGAAGACCGACGGCGCCGGTGGTACGACCACCACGCAGACCGACGGAAAAGCACCCGACGGCAAGGCGGCAGACGCGAAGCCGACGCCCATCGAGTTGAAGTTGCCCGACGGGTTCAAGGCCGACGAGAAGCAACTCGCCGGGTTCAAGACGCTCGCCGCCGAGCTCGGTCTCGACAGCGCGAAGGCGCAGAAGCTGTTCGACCAGCACCTGGCCGACAGCGCGGCCGCGAATAAGGCCGCCACCGAAGCAGCGCGCGCGGAGTACGCGAAGCAGGTCGAGACGTGGAAGGCGCAGACGCAGGCCGACCCGGACATCGGCGGCGAGAAGTGGGCGACGTCGCAGCAGGAACTCATTCGCGCCGTGCAGAACCCCGCGATGCGTGAGCTCGCCAGCGTGTTCCGCGAGCTGGGCCACGGCGATCACCCGAAGGTCGTGAAGGCGCTCGTGCACATCGGCCGCGCGCTCAAGGACGACTCAGTCAAGGGCACCGCCACTCCGGCCGAGAAGAAGCCGCAGGCCAAGTCCGACGCCGAAATTTTCTGAGCAACCACGAAAGACACTGAAGGGGTTTCTTGAATGGCGACGATCAACCAGGACATGGCGACGCTGCCTGACCTGCTGAAGAACATGCAGGACGGCTCTCCCGTGCGCCGCGTGGCGGAACTTGCCTCGCGGAACTCGGAGCTGTTGCGCGTGCTGCCGATGATGGCGGCGAACGGCAACGACGGTCACGCCGTCGTCTATCAGTCGGCGCTGCCTCGCCCGACGTGGGTGAAGCACAACGAAGGCGTTGCTCCGACCAAGGGGGCTTCGGACAGCTACGTCGAGTCGTTCGGCCGCGCGGAGCAGCGCTTCGCCATCGCGTCGTCGCTGGTCGAGCGCAATGGTGGCCAGTTCCTCAAGAGCCAGCAGGTTTCGATGGCCATTGAGGGCATGCGTCAGGAGGTCGTCGAGAGCATCCTGTACTCGAGCACCCTGGCGAACCCGCAGAAGTTCACCGGTCTGATTCCACGTCTCGACAAGTTGTCGGGTCAGTGGAGCAAGCAGATCATCAACCACACGCCGGGCGCGGCCGGGAACGATCAGGCGACCATCTTGCTCGTGAAACCGGGCGAGAACGGCGTGCACCTCATCTACCCGCCCGGAACCCCTGCGGGCCTCGAGTACAAGAAGTTGTCCGAGGACTACGAGGACGACGGTTCGGGCACGAACAAGAAGGTGCTCTGCAACCGTGGCCACTTCATCTGGAACGTGGGTGTTGCCGTCGAAGACGCGCGTTCCCTCGTTCGCATCGGCAACATCGACATGTCGGCGCTGTCGACCACCGGCGACTCGCTCATCAACGCGATGATCGACGCGAGCGAGACCATGAGCTCGACCGCGGGCGCGTTCTTCCTGATGCCCAAGGCGCTGCGCGGCTACCTCCGCAAGCAGAAGAACGACAGCCGTTCGCCCATCAGCATCGCGGACGTCGAAGGGGTGAAGCAGGTGATGTTCGACAACATCCCCATCTACGTCGACGAAATGATGCTGCTCACCGAGTCGCCGCTGCAGGCCTGAGCGAGAGAAAGCGAGAGACCCAGCCATGATGTTCGACAAGAAGACGACCGTCTCCGACAACCAGGCCTTCACGACCGGCACGCAGCGCAGCACCGACGTGATCGACATGTGGGGCGGCGCGACGAAACCCGGCACCGACAGCAACGGCAACACGATCCTGCGAGACCTCGGCAGATCCTCCGAGGTCGACATGTTCGCGCAGGTTACCGAGGCCTTCACGGGTGGCACGAACGCGACGGTCAACCTGATCTCGGCTGCCGATGGCGACGCCGCGATGGCCAGCCCGACGATCATCGCCACCACGGGCGTCATCGCCGAGGCGAGCCTCACGCTCGGGAAGCGCCTGCGCATTCCCCTGCCCGACTCGATTCCGGGCCGCTACCTCGGCATCCAGGTCGTGACGACGGGCACCCACTCGACCGGCAAGATCTTCGCCGGCCTCATCGCGTCGCGCGGCAAGCAGAGCGATCCGACCGTCAACTACTGAAAACGCTGCGGGCGCCGGACGGTTGCCCCGGCGTCATCGGCACCCGGCTGGCATTGGGCTGGCCGGGCCTTTCATTGAAGGAGCCTCACGATGTCCCGCGACAACAAGAACCAGAACCCGCCGAAGGACGCGCCGTCGACGCCGACCACGGTCGTCACCAAGCCAAACGAGACGCCTCCTGTCACGGCAGACACGACGCCTCCAGACACCGCCGCGCTCAACGCGCGCATCGCCGAGCTCGAGGGCGAGAAGGAAGAACTGAAGGCCGCGAAAGAGCGTCTCGAAGCTGAGCGTCGGAACGTGCTCGAGCAGGCGAACGCCGCGGCGCTCAAGGCCGCTGCCGCGCAGCTCAACGCGAACGATGTCGGTGCTGCGCCGCACGAGGTGCGCGCCGGCGACGGCAAGAACGCGCGTCGATACGTCGTTGGTGACGCTGGCGGCTACTTCCAGGGTCAGGTGCTCCGGAAGGGCGACGTCGTCGTGCTGACCGGCGATCAACAGCCGTCACGCACGTGGACGCTGCTCGAGAAGAAGCCGGGAGCGAAGTCGCTCACCACGCAGACTGAGCCGGCCGCGGAAGAGCGCGCTTCGAACACCGCGATCTGAGGTGACGCATGGCTGCCCTGACGACGGCCGAGGCTGTCTGTAACCTCGCGCTCGGTCTCGTCGGGCAGCGGCAGTTCATCGACCGTCTCGACGAGCCCAGCACCGAGGCTCAAGTCGCGACCGTCTATTACGAGCAGACGCGCAACAAGGTGCTGGCCGCGTTCCGCTGGCGATTCGCCACGCAGCGCGCCGTTCTCGCGCTCACCGCAGAAACGCGCAGCGGTTGGACCTTCGCCTACGCCGCGCCCGCGAAGATGCTCGTCGCGCAGCGGATCTTCGACGGGAACCGCAACCCCGGTGAGGGCGAAGAGATCCCCTTCGCCAAAGAGCTGAACGACGCCGGCGACGGTTACCTCATTCTGACCGACCAGCCCGACGCCGAGCTCATCTTCACCCGCGAGCTGACGACGGTAGCGCTGTTCCCACCTCACTTCGTCGACGCGCTCGCCGCTCATCTCGCCGTGTGCTTCGCCGGTGCTCTCCCTGTGAAGCCTCAGTTGATGCCGGGCTTTCAGATGGCGGCCGAACGCTCGCTGCTCACCGCGGCCGCAATCGACGCGAACGAAGCGGTCGCCGACCCCGCTCCGGAGAGCAAGACGATCCGCATTCGCCGGAGGTGACATGGCTTCGATTCGTCAGACGAGTTTCGCCGCGGGAGCGCTCGACCCCGCGCTGCACGGCCGCACTGACCTCCCCCACTTCGGCATGGGCGCGCGGAAGCTGCACAACGCCTTCGTGAACCGAGCGGGCGCGGTCGTCTCGCGCCCCGGCACGAAGCTGGTGTCGACGTGCAAGAAGCCCGACGTCGTCCTTCTGCCGTTCATCTACTCGGACACGCAGAGCTACGTGGTGGAGCTCGGCGCCGGGTACCTGCGCATTCACGGGCCGAACGGCTACGCCGGCGTCGAGCTCGTCACGACGTACCAGGCGGCCGACCTGCCGACGCTGCAGTACGCGCAGACCGGCTACATCATGACGCTCACGCACCCACGGTACGCACCGATGGAGCTGCGTTCACCGATGCCCACGCAGGGCGGCAACCTCACCGCGTGGTCGTTCAAGCCTTGCCGGTTCGGCCCACCTGGTGACTTGTTCGACGATCCGTCGCTGCAGGCCTTCTTCATGAAGCCTGACGCAACGCCGACGTCGATGCCGGCGGCGGTGAACACTGGCGAGTTGTTCGTGAAGGACGCGAACCATCCGCCGAAGCCATGGATCTGGCAGGTCGCCACACTCGTTCAGAACACGCAGACCGGCGAGCTCGCAGAAACACTCCCTCGCACCATCGACCAGTTCTGGAACGGCATCAGCTACACGACGCTCAGCGCCATTCCCGCGGGCGCGATGTTCGTCGTGTACCCGACTGCGGCCGTCACGCTGAAGTCGGCTGTGGGCGGCGCAGTCATTCCGAAACCCTCATGGTGGGTCGCCGTCGGACAAGTCTGGTACCGCGGGCTCAGCCTCAAGATGATGGGGTTCCTCGGCACGACGCGGTACGCGACGCCGTTCGTCGACGATGGCGCACTGCCTGACTACACGCGCGCGCCGCTGCGGGGCGAGTCACCGTTCGCGTCGGGCGAGCAGCCGATCAGCGTCGCCTTCTTCCAGCAGCGCCGAGTCTTCGCGGGCTCAAGCGCTCGCCCCGCGACGCTGTGGGCATCGGCGACTGACGAGTGGCGGAATCACGACAAGCCCTTCGCGGTTGCGACGGCCATTGCTGAGAACTCGCCGATCGAGTTCACCTTCGCCTCGCGCAAGCGTGAGCGCGTTCGCAGCATGGTGTCGCTGCAGCGGCTCCTGGTGTTCACCGACACCAGCGTCTGGAGCGTCGGTGGTGGCGAATCACCGATGACGCCGAAGACGCTGCAGGCGCGCGTCGAAGATGAAGTCGGCGCGACGTCGCTGCAGCCGTTGGTAGTCGACGGCGCCGTACTCTACGTGCGCTCGAAGGGCCGCGGGGTTCGCGCGCTCGTTGCTGCAGAAGGCGGCTACTCGTACGCCGGCGTCGACGTCAGCTGGCACGCGTCGCACTTCTTCCGCGGCGCCGGCGGGGAGGTCGTCAGCTGGTGCTACGCGCGAGACCCGTTCGGCGTCATCTGGGCCGTGAGGGCCGACGGCACCCTGCTCTCGTGCACGCGCACCGGCGAGTCGATGTGGGCGTGGTGCTCGCACTCGACCGTCGACGGCAAGGTGCTCTCGGTCGCCAGCGTTCCCGAAGGTCGCGCTGACGCGGTGTACGTCGCGGTCCGGCGCGGCGCTGCCACGTACATCGAGCGACAGTCACCGCGCGACGTCGACTTCAACACGCCGATCACCGTCGACGACGACAACGGCGGCGTGTCGCTCGACGCTCACGTGACCGGTGTCGGCAACGTCGACGCAGAGTTCGTCGTCACCGGGCTCGCGCACCTCGAAGGCAAAGACGTCTGGGCCGTCGCGCCAGGTAACGCACCGCTCGGCCCTCTGCGCGTCACCGGCGGTCAGGTCACCGTCGGACCATTCGAGAAGGCAAATCAGGGCGGAGCTCAAGTTGCCGTCGCCGTCGGCCTCCCAGTGTTCAGCGACGTCGGAACGCTCGATGCCGCGCCGCAGGCGGTGCGCACGAACCAGAAGACCGTCATCTCGGTCGGCTTCGAGGTCATCGCGTCGCGCGGTCTGCAGGTCGGTGAGGACGAAGCGAAGCTGGTGCCGTGGCAGCAACGGCGCGTCACCGACGGCTACGACTTCCCGTCGGCGGCCTCCGACCTCGTCGTCGTCAACGTGAAGGGGAAATGGGCGCGTACGGGTCGGGCGTTCCTGCGCCAGGCGGAACCGCTCGCCTTCACGTTGCTGGGAATCACCCGCGAGGTGGACGTCGGTGGATCTTGAGCTCGTCACCGCCACGGCAGCTCACGCGGAAGTACTCGGCGCCGAGCTCCGTGCTGCAGACGCCGCCGAGTGCGAGGCGCTCGGGCTCGAGCCGCTGACGGCGCCGCTCGAGTCTCTGCGCGTGTCGGACCACGCAGGCACTGCGCTGTTCGGCGGTCGTGTCGGTGCGATGTACGGCATTCGCTACGAGCTCGGGGTCTGCAGCGTCGGGCAACGCGTCGGCCTGCTGTGGCTGCTCACCGGCCGCGTCGTCGACGAGCAGCCGATGGCATTTCACCGAGAAGCGAAGCGAGTACTCCGCGCCCTGCCCCGGTACCTCGAGGTGGGTTTCAACCTGGTCGACGCGCGGCACTCGTCGGCTCTGCGCTGGCTCGCCGTCCTTGGCTTTCGCGTGTTGCCCGCCGAACCACACGGGCCTCACGCCCTGCCGTTTCACCTCGTCACCAGGAGCTTCTGAATGGGTGCGGTGTCTGCCATTCCTGAATCAATCTCGAAGTCGCTCGCGCAGTCAGCACGGCGCGAGACGGCCAACTTCAACATGGACGAGCTCCGCCGCTCGTCCGCGCTCGAGCAGGCGAATGCCGCGTTCGTCGAACAGGCCGGCGCGACGCAAGCGGGGCTGGCGCGAATGCGTGGGTCTGCTGTTCAAGCGCAGCAGCGTGTCGCCTGGGCGACCGCCGGCATAGACACGAGCACCGGCACGCCGGCGGCCGTGGGCGAGGCTTCACGGCTCTGGTCCGAGCTCGACGCGGTGACGCTGCAGAACAACGCCCGTCGCGCCGCCATGGGACACCGCGAGTTGTCGCGTCGGTACGACGTCGAGAACGAACGCATCGCGGCGCGATGGCGGCCGACCAACAACCTTCTCGGGGCTCCGGCTGAACTCGAGTTCGAATCCGACCTCGCCCTGTCGGGTCTCGGCGCGGCGCTTTCTGCCGGCCTCGGAGCGAAGTGATGCGCGTCCCCACCATCGACGGCCCCGACGTTCTCCCTGACAACCGGTACCGCGTCACGGCCCCGATGCAGCGGCAGCCGGACTTCAACCCGGCCCGCGCGCTCGGCGACGTGTCGCAGGTCGTCGGCCAGAGCGCGCGTGTCGTCGACGCCGCGGCCGATCAACAGCTGCAGGTGCGTCAGGCTGCAGAACTGAAGGCGCAGAAGCAGGCGCGCGCATTGGTCGAGAGCGAAGCGATGCTCGCCTTCGGAAAAGGCGCCGACGCGAGGCTGGCCAACTTCAAGAAGCTCCGCGGCACGCAGGCATCTGCAGCTGAGGCCGACGTCGTCGACGACCTCGACGCGTGGCGACAGGAGACCGCCCAGAGCATCGCCGACGCAGACGCGCGAATGCGGTTCCTCGAGCGTTCCGCAGATCCGCTCGTCGCGTACCGAAAGCAGATCGGCCAGCACACGTTCGACGAGTTCGAAGCAGCCCGCGGCGACGCGGTGAAGGCAGCGAAGGACTCGCTGTTGTCGAAAGCCGAATCCGGCCAGCTGACCCGCGACGAGCTTGAAGTACTCGCGCGCGATGCCGAGAAGACCATTCGCGACAACCAGACGAGCGAAGCCGCCGGCAACGCGGAGCTCGCGGACTTCCGCAGCGCCACGCAGTCTCGCTACGTCGAAGGCCTTCTCGCGCGAGGCGACGTCGCGGCCGCGCAGGAGCTCATCGACAACCCGGAGGTGCAAAAGCGCCTCGGGTCGCGCGCTGCAGAGACGACCACGAAGGTAAAGAAGGCGGCGGAGGGGCGAAAGAAGGATCTCCGCGACGCCGAAATCGCGGGACTGGTCGACCGCGCGGCTCAACGGGTGAAGAACTCCGACGACTACGTGGCGGAGAACGATCTCCGCGCCGAGCTCTCGCCGAACGGAAACGCCCTGCCTGAAGATGTCGAAGAAGCCGTTCAGAAGCGCGTGCGCATCGACGCGGCGAAGCTAAAGAACGACATCACCGAGTACAACAAGGCGCTCAAGCGCGCGGAGAACGATGGGCTCCCGGTTCCCGGCGGTGTTCGCGACTGGCTGCAGAAGTACGACCCCGACGCGCTGCTCGCGTACCGCCAGCGCCAGCGTGCTCTCGCCGACCGCGCACGCAACCTGCGCGACGGCACCGCGGCGTCTCGAGCAGCGGAGAACAAGTTCCAGAACGACGTCGACGAGGCGTACCGAAACCGTCTTCGCGCCCGACTCGCGCAAGACCCGTCTGCCGACCCGGCCGACGTCGAGAAGGAATTCACCGTCGAGTACTCGAAGCGGTACGGCCGCCCCGTCACCATTTCTGACCCCGAGCGCGAACGCGGCGGCGCGACGTCGGTCGAGGCGAAGAACCGCGACGAGAAGCTCGACAACGCGACCGAGAAGGCCGCCGGCAAGCGCATCGAGACCGCTGTCACCCGTGCCGCTCGAGCGAAGCTGAAGAAGGGGCAGAAGCTCGACGAGGCGGCGCTCAATGAAGAGGTTGGCCGCCTCATGGGCCTCTACGACCAGCAGATGCTCGAGCGTGGCGGCAAGCCACTCACCGAGAAGGAGTGGGCCGGCTTCGAAGCGGTGATCACCACCGACATGATCGAGAAGCGTCCTGGCCGCTTCTGGGGCACCAACGACGTGAACGTGGGCCGCATCGGTCAGCAGCCGTCGCTCCCGGCCGCCGGCGCGTCGAGCACCACCGCACCTGAAGAGAAGACCATCGGCGGGAAGCGCTTCCGTCGCGTGAACGGAAAGTGGGTCCAGCAGTGAGCCTCACCGACGAACAGCTGACGCGCTTCGAAGGCCTCAGCGGAAAGACCGAGCTCGACGACGCCGAAATGACGGAGCTCGAGCAGCTTGACGGTCTTTCGCGCCAGCCCGACATCGCCGCCCCGGCCCCACAGCCGTGGCTCACCACCAGCGACGTCGCCGGCGGAGGCGATCAGCAGTCGGCCGACGAAGACCTGGTGAACGGCGTCTTCAAGGCGGGTCTCACCACAAGCGAGGGTGAGGCCGCCGACGCGCTCCGCATCGCGAAGCAGCTCGGCGTTCCGTCATCGACGGTGCGGGCTGCGCTGCCCGACTTCCGCAAGACCGCCGAGGCGGCCAACTTCGATGCGCGGCGGTGGATGACCGAGAACCCGATGCTGTTCGGCGTGCTCTTCCGCAACCCCGAGGTGGGGCCACTCATCACGCGCGACAAGAAGCTGAGCGTGGTCACGCAGGCATTCCTGAATGCCGTCGATGTCGCGCCCGGAGTGTTCGGCGGCGGCATCGAATACGTCGCTGACCTCAAAGACCAGTGGCAAGCCATCCTCGGCGGCGAGGAGGCGATGAAGGCGCGCAGGGATGAACAGAAGGCGCGCATCGCTCAACGGGCGGCCGGGCGCCCGGTGCAGGAGATCGACGACGCCACGGCGCGGGAAGCCGCAGGCAACCCTCTGGCCGTCGCTTCGCTTCGAGCGCAGGAGACCGCTGCGCAGATGCAGGTGTCGCGCATCGGCACGCGGATCATGTTGGCCCGTCGCAGTGGCGAAGACACGACGCAGCTCGAGTCGGAATTGTACGACGCGCAGCTGCGAGCTCGGCCACGCGCGCTGGGCGAAGGCGCCGCGATGCAGGTGCTCACCGACGCCGTGCAGGGCGTCACATCGTCGCTGTCGATGCTCGGCGGCGGTGCTGAAGGTGCGGTGAAGGGTGCGGCCGTTGGCGCGACTGTCGGCGCGGTGGCCACGCGCTCGCCGGCAGGCGCTCGAGCGGGGGCGACCGCTGGCGCGCGCGTCGGCTCTCTCCTGGGCGCCGGCGTCGAAACGATGGACGTCGAAACGGGCAGCACCTACCTCGAGCTGCGCGACGTCCGCATGGACAACGGCGAGACGCTTCCTGAAGAGGTCGCGTTCGGTGCCGCGGTGTTCGCCGGCGCCGCGAAGACCGTCGTCGAGCTCGCAGAGTTTGAGCTGCAGAAGAAGGCCTTCGAGCCCGTTGCGGCCGCGCTCCGTTCCGGCAACCGCGTGCCGCTGATGCAGGCGCTTCGGTCGTCGGCCGACTTCCGCGCGAAAATGGCGCAGCTCGCGCAGCAATGGGGCCCGGGCGTGAAGGCCGGCGTCGGCGAAGCGTTCGAAGAAGGCGCGCAGACCGCGATTGAGGAAGGCACCAAGTACCTCGCGGAAGCCGTCGGTCAGGGCGCCCTGCCCGAGCGAGCGCCGGTGAACATGGAGAACGTGCGTGAAGCGATGGGCACCGCGTTGCCCGCGGGCTTCGTCTTCGCCGGCGCTGGCCCGTCGTTCTCGATGCTCGAGTCGGCCGTCACGCTTCGACGCAGCGAGAAGGCACAACTGCAGGTGCCGCTGTTGATGGAGATGGCGGAGCAACCCGCGTTTCAGGCGGCACCTGAAGCGCTCGCGGCCGCGGTGCAGGAAGAGACCGCGACCACGACCGAGCCGATCTCCGCGGTGCACGTCGATGCCTCGGCGATCGTCCGCTTCTTCCAGGAGCAGGGTCTCGACGGTGCGGCGGCGAATCGCACGGTGACCGAGTTGCTCGGCGAAGGTGCGCCCACTCGCCTGCTCGAGGCCGCTGCTGCAGGTGGAAAGCTCGAGGTACCGCTCGAAGCGCTGCCGGCGTGGTCGGGCTCGGAGCTCGGAAAGCAGCTCGTCGACGACACCACCACCGACGCCGGGCTGATGACCCCGCGTCAGCTGCGCGAGTCAGGTGCGGAGATCGAAGAAGAGGCGCGCCGCATCGCGACCGAAGAGCTCGTGCAGTTCGAGGATCGACAACTGCTCGACGACCGAACCCGCGCGCTCGAGCAGCAGCTCGTTGCAGCTGGGCAGACGCCAAACGCCGCTCGAGCCGGAGCCGCCGTGGTCCGCGCGTTCGTCGAGACGCAGGCCGCCGACTTCGACCAGACGGTGAGCCAGGTCTTTCCGGAGACTCCGGTGTCAGTCGCCGCCGGCGACGAGCAGGCAACCACCAATGACACGCGACTCGACCAGACCGAGGAAGCGCCGAGCGCATCACGCGCGCTGACGGAGCGCTTCAACGCGCAGGTGGGCGAGCGTGCGGAAGAGCGGGTCACCGACTTCTTCATCGACACCACGACGGGAGCGCTGAACAAGCGAGCGTTCGAGCGCATCGAGCCCGCCGGCCGACAGGTCGCGGTAATCAGCGTTGAGGGCATCAAGTACCAGAACGACAACCTCGGCCACGACGCCGGCAACGCCGTGTACCGCGCGGCCGCGCAGGCTCTGGCGCCGTACCTGCCGGAAGTCGCGAAGGTTGGTGGCGACTTCGCCGTGTACGTCGACAACCAGGAGCAGCTCGACGCCGCGCTCGAGCGCGCGAATCAGGCCGGCGTATTGGAGGGCTACACACTGACCGGCACGGCTGGCGCGGACCTCCGTGCGGCGGCGAAAGCCAACAACGAGAAGAAGAAGGCGGCAGAGACGGCGGGCCAGCGAGCTGGCCGCGGTGAGCGTCCGCGCGGAGCGGCACCGCTCGCGGCGGGGCAAGCCGTGACGCCACTCGCGGGGCAGCGACTCGAGGGCACGGTGATCAGCCCGGCGCTGCGAGAACGCCTTGCGACCGAGTTCGCGGGGAGGCCGGCGGCGCAGTTCGACGCGACGTACATCGAGGCGGCCACGGGCCTGCTCACGAAGGACGGCTTCGACCGCGTCCCCCCGAAACGCTTCAAGGCGTCCATCGACCTGAACGGCATCAAGGAGTTCAACGACGTCATCGGCGAAGAGACCACCGACCGGATCATCGAGGCCTTCGGCAATGCCCTGCGCGAGGCGGGTGGCGCCGACTTCGACGCCGCGCACATCTCCGGCGATGAGTTCATGGCGCAGGCCGACGACGAAGGCGCGCTGCGTGCCTGGCTCCAGCAGGCCTTCGACGCCATCGAACAGCGGCTGGAAATCCCCTTCGAAGCCACGCCCGAGCAGCGCGAATTTCTCAAAGTGCCGGAAGGTCAGGAGCTGATGATCGGCGGTTTGATCTTCGGCGCCGGTGTAGGCGAAAGTGTCGACGATGCCGAACGAGCCCTCAACGCGGACAAACAGCGACTCTCAGCCGAAGGCAAACGAGGCCCCGGCCGAGCCGTTTCGCGTGTCGTTGGAAGACCTGCGACGAATGAAGGACGCGGGCCTGGGAACCGTGAAGGTGACCGACGTTCGCCTTCGTCCGGCAGACAGCGACTCGTCGAAGTAACCCGCCTCGAGCAGGACACCAGCGGTCACGTTCCGAAGGGCTACACCGAGACGCCCGCGGGCCGTGCGCTGCAGTCGACCATCAGGGTCTTCCTGAACAAGTCGGCAGACGCGTCGACCGTCATTCACGAATCGGCCCACGCGTTCCTCGAGCAGCTCGGCGATCTCGCCCAGCGTGCCGACGCCCCGCAGCGCACACGCGACACGTACGCCGCCGCGCTCAAGGCGCTCGGCGTGACAGAGCGTCGCGAGGTGAAGCGCGAGCATCACGAGAAGTTCGCCCGCGGCTTCGAGGCCTACGTGATGGAGGGCAAGGCTCCGCAGGCCGGGCTGAAGCGCGCGTTCACCCGCTTCTCGCGATGGCTCACCGGCATCTACCGCTCGATTCGCGGCATTCCCGGCGTCGAACTCAACGACGACCTGCGCAACGTGTTCGACGCAATGCTGGCCACCGAGAACCAGCTGCAGGCGATGCGTCGCCGGCAGGGTCCCGTGCTGCAGGCCGAGCAAGTCGGCGTCACACCCGAGCAGCGACGCGAGCAACTCGAGCAAGAGGCGGACGACTACACCGAGGGCAGCTACCGCGCGCAGCTCCGTGCGGTGAAGGACGCTCTCCGTGTTCGGGAAGCGTGGTGGCGGAAGGGACTCAAGCAACTCGAGACCGCGTTCGGTGATGAGTTCGAAGAGTTGCCTGCCGTGCGTGCGCAGAGGCTTCTGCAGGGCGCGCTCACCGGCACGCCGGTGCTCCTCAACCGCGCCGCGGTGCAGGAGGTGATCGGCGACCTTCGTGTGCCAGGACTGCGCACGACGGAAGAAGGCGGCGCCCGCCCTGCAGAGATCGCCGAGCTCGCGGGCTTCCGGAGCGGTACCGAGATGCTGGCCAGCATGGCGGCCGTGCTCCCGCAGGGAAAGGAAGCGTGGGTGAAGCGGCACGCCGAGGCGGAGATGCGGCGCCTTCACCCTGCCCTCGTCGACGACCTGAAGCGGTTCCGCGCGTTGCTCGCCGGTGGGCTGCAGGAGGCCACGGTGAAGCGGCTCGAGCGCGAAGTGACTGGCCTTCCGCGCGAGGCCTCGAAGCGTGCCGCGCGGATGCTCGTCGACCGCCGCGAGGTGCGCGCGCTCAAGCCCTCCCAGGCACTCGCTCTGCAGCGTGCGGCGGCGCAACGAAAGGCTCGTGCAATGGCCGCCGGCGACATCGCGGCTACCCGCGCGGCCGCGGAGCAGGAGTTGCTGAATCAGTACCTGCACACCGAGTTGTCGAAGGCCGTCGTCGAGGTCGAACGCTTCTCTGAGCTCGCCGCCTCACTTCGGAAGGTCTCGGCTCGTGAACGCCTGGGCAAGGCGTCGCCTGCGTACCGCGACGCCATCGACTTCCTGCAGGGAGCTCTTGGTCTGGCGGAGGCGACGAATGCCGACGTCGGCGCGCTGACCGCCGCCGTGGCCCGATTGAATGGCGACGCGGTGATCGTCGGTGACCCCGACTGGCTGCAGCCGGTGCAGCGCGCGCTCGAGCGCGTCGAGTCGGTTGGCCAACTGACGGTGGCCGAGCTCGGCGCCGTGCGCGACGCGATGGTGATGATCCGCCAGGGCGCGCGGAACCGCACCACGATGTTGCTCGACGACAAGCGCGTCGACTTCGACACCGTGAAGGCCGACGTGCTTCGGGAGATCTCCGAAGTACTTCCCCGCCGCGACCCGCTGCAGGCGCAGGGCTCGGCGACCATCGGCGAGAAGCTCGCCGCGGGCGTCAACGGCATCGACGGCTACCTGCTGTCACCGGTCGACATGGTGCGCGACCTAACTGGAGACAACCAGAACACCGCGCTGTGGCGCGCGATCGTGAACCCGATGCGTCGGGCCGAGTACTTCGAAGCCGACCTGATGCGGTCGGCCGTCGCCCCCATCGTCGAGGCCTTCGACTCGATGCCCGATGATGTTCGCGCAGGGTTGAGCGACGTCATCGACGGCCGGGCGCTGTTCCCTTCGCACATCGATCGCTTTGTCCCACGCCGCCGCGGCGAGCTGCTCGCGCTCGCCCTCAACGCCGGCAACGAGAGCAACATGAAGGTGCTGACGGAAGGCCGGCGCATCACCGAGCAGCAGGTGGTCGACGCGCTCAACCTGCTGACAAAGTCGGAGATCGACACCGTCAACGCCATCATGAAGGCGGTCGAGTCGCTGCGTGAGCCCGCGTTTGCGCTCGAGGAACGGCAGACGGGTCTTCGTCCGAAAGCCGTCGAGGGGCGACCCATCGCGCTCGCCAACGGCACGCTCGAGGGCGGCTACTTCCCGTTGAAGGCGGAGCGCTTCGGCGGCCGCGTAGCAGAGGTGCAGGAGAACGAGCCAGGTGGTGCCCGCTTCGTCACGGCCCACGGTCACCTGAAGTCACGCACGGGCGCGACCTACCCGGTGACGTTGGATCTCAACGTCATGCGTCGTCACCTCGCGACCGTCACGCATGACATCGCGTTCCGGGAGCCGATTCGCTCCGTGGCGCAGCTCGTCCGCGACCCCGAAGTGAACGAGGCGCTGCAGGATCACCTGGGCGCGCAGAAGGCCGCGGAGTTCGTGCAGTGGCTCACCGACGTCAGCGGCGCGTCAGGTCTCGGGTCCAACGTCGCCGAAGACATCTTCGGGTGGCTCAAGGGGAACATGGCCACTGCCCTGCTCTCCGGCCCGTCGACGGCGATCGGCAACCTCGCCAACATCGCCGCGGCGTTCACGTCTACGAAGCTCAAGGCGAAGCACATGGCAGCTGGTTTGCTCGAGCTCGCAACGAACCCCACGGCCGCGAAGGCTCGGGCCTTCGAATCGTCAGGCGCGCTTCGCTCCATGGACGATGAGGTCGTGAAGGGCCTGCAGCAGCACGTCGCCAGTCTCTACGCCGGCAGGGCCGTGCGCGGTCTCGAGTGGGCGAAAGAGATGGGCATGGTGGCGATGCGCACCATCGACGGCATCACGTCGACCGCGGTGTGGCTCGGCGCCGAGCGTCAGGCGCTCGCGGAAGGGAAGACTGCCGACGAAGCGCGTCGTTGGGCTGACGACATTCTTCACCAGGTGCAGCCGTCGAGCTCGCCCGTGGAGAAGGCACGAATCCTTCGCGACCCTGGTGTCATTGGGAAGATGTCGCAGTTCTACGGGTACCTCTCTGTGGCGTACCGCGCGCAGCATCGGCTCGCCGCGCCGTTGTTCACGCAGGAGTTTCAGAACGCCGGTGTCGCCCGGAAGGCCGTCATCGCAGGCGGCGTCGCCGGCAACCTGTTCGGCTTCTACGTGGCGTTCTCCGTTCTGGGCGAGCTGCTCATGGGTCGTGGGCCGGAAGACGGCGATCGCGACGAAGAGCAGCCCGGCGACGAGTTACTGAAGTGGCGCAACTGGTTCGTGCGAAAGATGGTCGTCGCTCCGCTGTCGACGGTTCCCGTCGTGCCGCTGTCAGGCCTCGTTGAAGGCGTGGTGCTCGGCAAGAAGGTCAACCCGCGCGCCGACCCGATGACCGGTGCACTGATCCAGTTTGCTGACACCGGCAAGGCCATCATGAAGGCCATCGGTGAAGACGCGCCGGACGGGGCCGAGGCGAAAGCGGCGAAGCAGTTCGCGCGATCGATGAGCCTCGTAACCGGTTTCCCGTACCGGGCTCTTGATCCGACGCTCCCGTACATCTGGGACATCACGGCGGGGGATCGAGCAGTGCCGAACGCTGGTCGCTTCGTGGGCGGCGTGCTCTATGGCGAGCGCGACAACCAGCCTGCGAACATTCCAGCGGCGGTCGGCGACGTGTTCACGGAGTGATACGAGCGCGTCGGCTGGCTTCGAAGCGGTTGACCGACATTCCGACTCGGAGTCGGTGAACCGCAAACCCAACTGGGATGCCGACGACGAGTCCCAGAACCAGCAGCGTAGGAACGAAGTCCAGCCACTTTGCGAGCCAGTTCACCACGGGTTTGAAAGCAGGAATCGCCGCGAAGAAGAAGCCGGCGACGACCGAAACACCAGCACCGATCATCGCTGACTTCGCCTCCTCCTCACCTTGCTGCTGAAAGCTCATCTCGGGCCACTCGCAACGAAGAACAATCTCGCGACTGCAGTGCGGACACGGCGGGGCGACCCTTGGCCCCATACCGCTGGGCATTCCCGAGAGCACTCCAGCCTCAAGGGTGCTTCCACAGTGCGGACACCAGCGGACGCCGATCCTTGCCATCACCAAAGCCTCGCTGCACGTCGCGACGGCCGCAACGCAACGCGTGTTCAGGTACGTTCACCGCATGCGAGTGGTCATCATCACGTTCTGCAGAAAGCTCGAAGCGCTCTACGGCTCGCTGCTGGTCTTCCAGACTCTGCGGGTTGGGTTTCCGACCGCAGAGGTGTTCGTCTACGACAACGCGTCAATTCCGGCCTCACGTGCGCAGATCCGTGAAGCAGCGGCGTCCGTTGGAGCGAAGTTCCAGCAGGGCGAGCGATCGGTCGAGCACTGGGAGTTGCTCTCGGACATCATCAACAAGACCGAAGATGCAGTGGCGTTCGTCGACCCCGACGTCGTCTTCTGGAGATCAGTTGAAGGGTGGAACTTCCCCGGCGCGTTGCTGGCAGGTCGTCGCCTTCCGGACTTCCAAGACCCCTACACGCAGACCCTCACGGTTTCTCGCCTCCACACTTCGTTGCTCTTTGTGCCTTCGCCCGTCGCGCTTCGATCTCGCATCAACCAAATCGGTGACGCGCGCGGCGGTGAATTCGCAGCAATCGCACCGATGCAACTCCCAACCGCCGCAGGGTGGTTGAGGTGGGACACGTTCGCGGCAGCATCGTTCGCACTCGCAGATGAAGCCCACGCGTTCTCAGAAGAGCAACTCGATGCGTACGATCACTTGTTCTGCGGATCGCACCTCGACCTCGTTGTCGACCGCATTTCCCCTGAATGGCGACACCGCTGGATCGACACCCACGCGAACGCCAAAGACGGCTCTCTCGAGCCGCTGCGCGGACTGTGGCGTGAGCAACAGAAGTACTTCGAATCACTGTCGCCCTGATCCGCCAAAGTCCCGACCCGCGCCGACTCTGGCCGGGTGACCGTCGCCACCGAGAACAGCCGAAGCACGTACACCGGGAACGGCGTCGCGACGTCGTTCAACACCGGCTTCTACTTCCTGCAGGCGTCACACCTTCACGTGACGCTCGAGCTCGTGGGCGTCGCCCCGACGGTGCTGACCAACGGCGTGCACTTCTCGACGACGATGCCGGCGAGCGTCGGCGCGAACGGAAGCATCACGATGTTCACGCCCCCGCCCTCCGGAGCGAAGCTCGTCATCGAGCGTGACGTTCCTTTCACGCAGCTGACGTCGTACCGGATCCAAGGCACGTTCAACCGCGGCACGCACGAAGACGGCTACGACCTGGATGTGATGATGGCGCAGCAACTCGACCGCCGCATCACAGACCTCGAGTCGATCAGCGCGCCCAGCGCAGGCGTCGCCGGCGATGGCCTCTACGTCAACGCCGGCACGTGGAACGTCGGCCCTGGCAACGGCGTGAAGGTGAACGCCAACGACGTCGAAGTCATCTACGGCGACGACCCGGGCGAGATGTCGCAGGCGTACCACACCGGCTCTGGGAACTTCGCCGGCGGCCTGAACAAGGCGGCGCACGTCGACCACGTGCACGACGTTCCGATCGGAAGTCCGGCAGCTCTGGCCGTCGGTGACGCCGGCGACCCGGGTGGGCTCACGACCGCGCTCGCGGCGGCGGATCATCGGCACCAGGTCCCCATCGGCACGCCGGTCGCGGTGTCGAAGTCGGCGAACGCGCAGGGCTCGTCGCAGCTCTTCGCGGCCGCGGACCACAAGCATGACGTCGCGACGGCTGCCGCCGTCGAGCTGACCGACTCCACCAACGCCGAGGGCAACGCGACGACGCTGGCGCGCAGCAACCACACCCACTCGCACGGCGTGCGCGGCGGCGGAACCCTGCACGCACTGGCGACGACAAGCACACCTGGCTTCATGTCGGCGGCCGACAAGCTGAAGCTGGACGGGTTGCTGGCGACGACGGAGCTGACGGCGGAGGTGGACACCTTCACACTGACGCCGACGACGCTCATCAACTTCAAGCCCGTGAATGACGGCGCGACGTACATCGACGTGCGGGTGGTGGCCTTCCGCATGGACAATGGCTCGCAGGCGGCGGGGTACGGCATTCGCGCGACGGTGAAGAATTGGGCGGGCGGCGTCGTGTTGGTTGGCCAGGCACGGCTGCACACGGACCAGGAGTCGACGGCCGCGTGGGACGTGACGCTGTCTGTCTCGAGCCCCGGCGTCATCATCGCCGTCACGGGCGCGAACGACGTGCCCATCAAGTGGGTCGCCGAGGTGCGCCTGACGACGGCGTACATCTGACGGGCTGATCCGCCAAAGTCCCGACCCGCGCCGACTCTGACGTGCATGCGAAAGCTCGTGCTCGTCGTCCTCGCCTTTGCCGCCGTTGCGTTCGCGCAGTCGGCCATCACGCTCGACACCTCGCGCCGCGCGGAGCTCACGTGCACCACGGACGGCAGCGCGTCGGTGTACCTCGCGCCCGGGAAGTACGTGACGCGCGTCACCGGTGCTGACTCGCGGCTGTGCTTCAGCCAGACGCCGAACTCGGACGGGGGCACGGTGTGCGGTGCGTCCGACGGCGGCGTGCAGGGAGAGCTCTTCCCAACCGGTACCGTGATGACGCAGTCCATCACCGGCAACCAGCAACGCGCGAGCTGCAGGTCGACGGGCGCCGGCGTCGTCGTCTTCACCGGAGCGCAGTGATGCTGCTCCTGCTTCTTCTCGCGCAGATGCCGGCGATGCCGGGGCAGCCGATGGGGCCCATCGTCTCGTCGCCGGCGACGAGCCGTGTCTCGTACGCGTTCTTCGAGTTCGCGCCCGCGAACGGAGCGGGAATGGGCAGTGCTTGCGCAGGCATTACGCCGACCGGAGCCAAAGGCGAGGCGCTGATCTTCGCGCGCTCGACGACGGCCATGTGCAGCAAGCGAGGCCTGCGCACGACGGGCATTCAGCCAGGTGACCTCGTTGTGGTGGCGGCAGGACAGCCTCGCGTCGAGCCAGACGCTGACGGCGTACTTGGTCTGCGTCTCGAGAACGCCCGGGCCAATCGATTGCTGCGATCGAGCGAAATCGACAACGGCGCGTGGACCAAGGCTGGTGGCGCCTCGGTGAGTGCTGACTACGCCTTGGCGCCCGACGGCACGATGTCTGCCGATCGGCTCATCTACAACGCCACCAGCAGCTACGTGCTGCAGGCCGACAACACCGGCGGTGTCGCGACGGCCGCGAGCGTCTATTTGCGCGGCACCTCGGGAAGCGGCGTCATCGATTTTTGCCATGGCGGTGGCTCTGGGCAGTGCACGACGTGCAGTTACGTCGCGAGCTCGTGGACGCGGTGCGAGTTCGTCAGCTCTTTCGCCGCCGCGAACAACGTCTTTCTCGGCTGCGATGCACCCACGAAGGGGTCGGCCTGTAGTCCTGCCGGCGACGTGTTGGTTTGGGGGCTGCAACACGAGCTCGGGTCGAACGCGTCGAGCCACATCCCCACAGTCTCGGCGACCGCGAACCGAAATGTGGAGACGGCGTCGTTTGCCTTCACCACGCCGCTGCCAAGCGGCTCGATGGCGGTGAGCGTCGACACGTCGACGACCTCGCACAACGGCGACCAGGGATGGCTCGTCGTGTGCGGTGGCACCACGACCGGCTTCAATGGGTTGCTCGGGTATTCGACCGCGTTCGCGAGCTCGCTCTTCATCAACAGCTCCACGCTCTCCGGCACGGTCGGCGGGAGCGTCGGTCAGTCCCGCCGTGCTGGGTGGTGGGGCACGTCGGGCTACGGCGCCATCAACACACCTGGCACGAGCGCGACCGGCGCCACGACCACGACGATGACGGGCGCTCCGTCGTTTCTGGGTCTCGGTGACTACAACGCCTGTGCTGCGCCAGGGAGTCGAGTCGCAGACGGAATCTACAGCCGTCCCTGTGTCGACCCTGACCCCGCGAGGTGCCGATGAATCGCGCGCGACTGGCTGCGCTCGTGTCTCTGGTCACCGTCGTTGCGGTCGGCGGCGCCACGTACACCATCTACGGACCCAACTCGCCAAGCGTTACGGCGCTGGCCTTCACCGACGCGGGCGTGACGGCGCCGACCCATATCGCGACGTGTCCGGTGCGCGTCGACCCAGCGTGCGCTGCAGCGTACGGGACTGGCCTGTACGAGACCGTGCGGTTCCCGGTCTTCGTCACCGGTACGCCGGGCGACCCCAACGGGTACGACGTGCTCCTGCCGCCCCGCACGCGCCGTGTCGCGGGCCAGTGCCTCGAGGTGATGGACGGGTGGAAGACGTGCGTGCTCGAGGCCATCACCGCACAGACGCGGGCGGTCGCCGACGCGTACTGGGTGAGTGAGATTCCGGTTCTCATCGCTCGGGACCTCTCGCCGTACGTGATTCCCGACTGCCGCAGTGTGGATGGCGGCTGGGACGATCAGCATGCCGCTGTCGATTGCGTACAACTCGACGGTGGATGGCGTGGGTGCAACGCCCAGCCGCGCGCGCAGATGCGGGGCACGCAATGCCTCTATGCCCCGACCAACAACGTGCGCGCCGGAGAGCGCATCGAGGGCTCGCTGTGACCGCGCATGCAGACGCCGATTACGTCGAACTCGAGCGCCGTGTGCTGCAGCTCGAGGAGCGCGAGCAGGCACGTGAAGAGCGCGTCGCGCGTCTCGAGCTGCAGCGCGGTGAAGACTCCGCGCAGATGCGCACCCTCATCGAGAAGGTCGACCGACTCGACGGTGAGCTGTCGCAGTTCGCTGGGCGCTTCGACCGAAAGCTCGACCGAATTCTCGCGGCCGTGGAGGCACAGCATGGGTGAGACCGTCGCCGTCCCAACGTGGATGCTGATGGCGCTGGTGCCTGGCGCGCTCGCGATCGGCGCCTTCGTGCTGCAGCAGTTCTTCACTGCAAAGGAAGTCGCCGCCTGGCGCGGCCGCGTCGAGGCAAAGCTCGAGATCATCGCGACGCAGTCGACCGACATTCAGCTGATGAAGAAGGACATCACGGCGCTGCAGACCGAGGACCGGAATATCTCGAAGAGACAGGACATGCAGGCCGAGGCGCACTTGAAGGAGATCGCCGCGCTTCGCACCGAGTTCAACATGCGGAGCCGACCGTGAACGTGCGCGACGTCATCAAACACGGGCTCGCGTACGTCGGTGCGCCGTACGTCTACCGCGGCAAGGGGCTCGAGTTGTGGGACCCGTCCGGTCCAAAAACGCACCACTGGGGCGTCGATGTCTTCGACTGCTCCGGCCTCGTCACCACGGCGTACCGCGACGCGGGCGGGAAGGATCTGCGCTTCACGCACGCCGCGCAGACGATGTTCGACGAGTTCCCCCACCGGTCGGCCGACGCGCTCGAGTTCGGCCTGCTCAAGTTCTACGGCGCGTCCGTGAAGGCGGTGACGCACGTCTGCTTCTCGCTCGGCAACGGGCTGGTGCTCGAGGCCGCTGGCGGCGACGCGACGACGCGCACCCCGGCCGACGCCAAAGCCCGCGGCGCGCGCGTCCGGGTGGTGTTCGACGGCCGTCATGACCTCGTTGGCTGGCGCGCGTTGCCCAGCTGATCCACCCGCAGCACCGGAGCACCACCATGGAGTTCTTCAAGTACGACCACCTGCCGCCCGAGAAGCAGCAGCACAGCAAGCCTTTCGGCGAGCTCGCGGAGATCATTCACTCGACGCTGCCCCGCAACCCGGAGCGCTCGGTCGCGTTGCGCAAGCTGCTCGAGGCGAAGGACGCCGCGGTGCGCGCCGGCTTCATGGTCCTCCTGGCACTTATCGTGTTTCTGCCGTCGCTGGCGTTCGCGCAGACTGTCACGCTGCCGGCCTCGTCGCCCACGCTGCTCGAGCGCCTGCTCTCGCCGGAGCTCATCGCCACCATCGTCGGCGCCGTCATCGCCGGCGTCTTCACGTTCCTGAAGCTCGACGAGAATCGGAAGAAGCAGATCGCCATCGTGACCGGCCACGCGTACCACCTGGTCAACGACCTCGCGGCAACCACGAGCAACACCATCGACGACAAGGTGGCGGTCGGTCTCCGCGTCGCCGACGAGTACATGCGCGCCCAGGGCTGGCGGCCGCTGAAGCCGAACGAGAAGGAGGTCGTGAAGCTCGACTTCAGTGCGCTCCACGGGCAGCAGGCGGAAGCGGTGAAGACGCAGGCCGAGGCCATCAAGGCGGCCACGGCAAACCCTCCGTCGCCCTGAGCGACCGCCCCGTTCGGGAGGCTGTTGCGTCAGGGCTCAACCGCGTAGCCCAGCTCGCGCCGCGCACGGGCTACGCGGAAGTGACTGCTGGTGCGCGAGGGGAGGGCACCAGCATCGTCGGCTACGCCCGCGGCGAGCTCGGGTGGAAGCCGTCAGGCAACGTGTCGTTGTTCGGCTTCGGCGAGGCGACGCTGAGCGGCACCGGCTTCGAGCGGATGACGCCGGGCTGGATGGCGGGCGTCGGCGCGCGCGTCAGCTGGTGACGTCGGGCAACTCGACCAGCAGCACCATCACCAGCCGCTCGAGCTGCACCAGGCGGTCACGCGCCGCCTGGTAGCGCACCGTCGCCGCGTGGCTCCCGTCGTGCTGCGCCTGCGCCCGTTGGAGCTCGAGCTCCGCCACCAGTAGTTCCGCCGCCACCGTGTGCTTGTCCATGGCGCGGCGTTGAGCACCGGCCGTGCCGCGCTACTCGTCAGGCGTTTCCGCGGGCTTCGCGGCGGCGTCCGTCTCGCCGAAGAGATGCGGCGCGGATGCACCCGTTGGCTTCTCGACGGGCGAGACGACCCGCCTCCGGCCGCGCGACCGCTCCGCCGTGTGCAGAGCGTCGGTCCACTGCGCCTCAAGGTGCATGCGGTCGATGGTTCCGCACCGCATGTCGTGCGCGAGGCGCTCGGCCGCGACGTCGGCCTCGGACTTCCCTTGGCTGTACTCGACGTGCCGCCCACTGAAGCGCAGGTACGCCTCAAGACACCGCACGTGCCACACGGTGACGCCGCCGCCGCGCTCTTCGAGCACGTCGTGCAGCACGTCGTCGGCGAGGCTCACGGCGTCGACGCCTTCCGCGCGGCCTCGACGATGCAGCGCCACGCGTTGACATTGAGCGACGTGGTGTTGAGCACCAGCGCGCGAAGGTCGCGCAGCGCGGCCAGCTCTCGCTCGTCGCGCTCTTTCATCCTCCGAAGCGCGGCCTCGCCGTGGCCCTGGTCTTCATTCCAGTCGCTCACAGCTTCAACTCCGCGTCGACGATGGCGTCGAGGTCGGTCCGCGGCGTGCTGCTGGTGAACGTGAGCCAGGACAGCCTCGTGGGTCGCGGCGCGCTCGCGCAGCATGTCGGCGAGCACGGACGGAGCCCCGGCCGCTTCGGTCGCGATGGCCTCGACGTCGACGGCACGCACGCGCGCTTCAGCGGCGTCGAGGATCGCGTCAGCCGGGTGAGCCTTCGTCACCGGGTCGCCGGCCTCGACGAGCAGAAAGGGCAGCGCCTCGGCGCAGGCTTCGCAGGTCGCGTGCGCGGCGTTCCTCGCCACCTCGTTCAGGCGCTCGCGCGGCACGAAGTCCTTGCCCGCGTCGGCGGTGAGGGCGGCGCGCGCGACCTCGTGGCGGTTGGCGCAGTACTCGCGCACCTCGTCATCACCCACGCGGGCGCGTTGTGACGCCGAGAAGAGACTGCGCGAAGCCGCGTCGAGCGCCTCACGAAGCGCCGCGTTCGCGCGCTTCTCGGCTTCGAGCTCCGTGCGCAGTCGCACGTTCCCCTCCGCGAGCGCGTTGGCCCGCTCCACCTCCGCGTGCATCGCGCGCTGCGTCTTCTCCACGATGGCTTCGAGGTCGGCGTCGTTCATCGGCGGGGCTCCGGGAATTCGCGCACGCGCAGGTCTTCCGGCCACTCGGCAGGCTCACCCGCATGCGCGTCGTTGAACTTCAGCGGCACCGTGCCTGCCGGCGCCGATTTGCGCGCATGAGGCGCACCGCTGAGCAGGTGCAGGCCTCGCTCGTTGCCCACGCGCCACTCGCTCTCGTCGACCACAGGCACAGCGCCGAGCTGCTTCACGAACGGAGCGGCACCCGACACACGCGCTGCCTGCACGAGCTCGCGCGCCCAGGAGAGGTCGAACGGCCGCGCCTTCTGACCGCTCTCGCCGCCGATGATGATCCAGTCGATGCCCAGACCGGTTTTCATTCCGTCTTCTCGCTGCTCGCGATTGAGCGGCGACGGTTCGGCCATCACTGTCTCAACGGTCTTGCCACAGCCGCAAAGGCAGAATCGCGGAAGCACCACGCGCTCGAGCAGTGGCTCGCACGACAGGAAGCGCACCACCGCAGGGACCTTGAGCAGCTCCGGCACGCGCTCATTCGCGCGCTGCTGGTCTTCCACCGTGGTGCCGAACCAGACGTTGGGCATCGGCACGTCGTGCAGGTGCCACGCGGCCAGCGCGGCGGACTCGGTGAGCTTCGCCGTCTCCGTCAGCATTCGCCGGATGTTTTGCGGACGCTTCGTCAGCAGCAGCCAGTCGAGGTTCGGCGTCTTCTCGATCAGCCGGAACAGCTGCGCGCGCCGCGGCACGAGCTCGGGCCGGTCCTCGAAGACGTCGGCGAGCGAGCTACAGAACACCCGGTGACGCTCACCTGCAGCGGCCGCTGCCCGGTTCCACTTCTCCGGCTTGTTCCAGTTCTCTCGCGCCGTACTCACGCGAGGCGCCAGCGGGCCCCAGCGCAGCTTCTTCTTCCCGTCGGCCGGGTCGACTCCGCCGCCCACGCGCTTGTCGTAGGTCTCGGCGTAGCAGTTGGTGCAGCCAGGCGAGACGCGCTGGCAGCCCACCCACGGGTTGAAGGTGTGGGTCGTCCACTGAATGCCTGAGTTCTCACCCATGGCGCTTGCTCGCTTTCTGCAGCTTGTTCGAGCTGCGCAGAGGGTCGCCGCGGTCGACCTGTTCGATCATCCGCAGGCACGCGGCCGCGACCTGCACGAGCTCGACGCGCAGGTTCTTTCGGTCGCCATCGAGCACCGCTCGAGCGACTTCACCGACCTCCTCGGTGAGCACCGCGACCATCGTGTCGAAGCCGCCGGCGGGGAAGGTATTGCCCCACTTGGCGATCTGCCGGCTGCGCTCGGCGAGCAGCTCGCGGAACAGCGGCTCCGCGCACGCGCTGCAGATGGTCTGTGCGGCGTCAGACCAGTAGCAGCCGGTGGGGCACGCGACGTCGTCGCTGCAACCACAGACGCGACACACGCCGCGGGTGACCTTGGCCGCCTTCACTTCTTCGCGCCCTTCGTGAACAGCGCTTCAGCCGCGGCCTTGTCGGCCTTCAGCTTCGCCTCCGCCATCTTCTCAGGGTCGAACCGGTACCGCTTCGCGACGGCGAGCAACTCTTCGTCGAAGCCACCGTACGTCTGCGTGATGTTCGCGCCGGCGATGTTCGCGAACAGGAACGCTTCGAGCTGCTGCTTCGTCGCCTTCTTCTCGACCCACGCGTCGATCTTGTCGGGCGCCATGTCGGTGAGCCCCAGCGCCCGCGTCGGGCCGTCGGCCAGGTCGCCGCGGTGGCTGGCGGTGACGATCGTGCGGAGCTCGGCGAGCGTCAGGCCGTCACGGGCGATGGTGGCGACCACGTGCTCGAGCACCTCGTCGACGACCGAGTCGCGGACCTTCTCCTTCGCCTTCTCATTCTTGCGGCGTTCCTGCTCGGCCGCCGAGTAGCCGCTGTTCGGGTCGTACTTCGGCTTCGGCTTCGCCCACTTGTAGCCGAGGTGCTTCAGCACGGCCGCGCGCACGGCCTTCGCGTCGTAGAGCTCGACGGCGCCACCGCTCGGCCCCTGGGCGATGAACTTCTGCGGGCGCTTCTTCTCGTCGATCTCCTCAACGAGGCTGTTCCAGGAGCGCTTCTTCGGGTCGCCTTCCGCCGCGACCTTCGCCTTCACGTACGGCGAGTTGTAGCTGAGCTCGTCGTTCTGGTTGTGCTGGTAGAAGAGCTGCTTCCCCTGCTCGATCGCCATGACTTCGACGCCGGCGGCCGTCGCGTCCTTCGTCTTCTCTTCCCAGTCGGCGAGCGTCTTCTCGTTGAAGCACTTCACGTCGCTGCAGGTGGCCAGCTTCGGGTCGAAGTTGTCGAAGAGGCCCTTCGGACCGCACGCGGAGTTCTTCGGGCAACGCGTGCACGGCGGAGCTTCGACGCCGAAGTACTCCTTCTTCGTGTTGAACGCGGCTGACTTGAGCGGCCGCGCGAACTCGCGCTGCAGAAACTGCACAACGCTAGCGGAGGTCAGCACTCCGTCGTTCTCACGGACCTGCCAGTGGCTGCTCATCTGCGTCAACGCGTCGGCCTGCATCTTGTGGGTTGGCAGCAGCGCGAGGTCGACACCTGCAGACGCCGGCAGCTTGCCGTCGCGAATCGCCTTCTTCGCTTCAGGCGCGAGGTCGCACAGCTTCAGGCGGCGACGCACCCACGACGGCGACTGACCGAGCTTCCCCGCCACCTGGTCGACGCTGTACCCGCTCAACTCCTGCAGTGCGCGACACGCTTCGGCTTCCTCGAGGGGCGTGAGGTCCTTCCGGTGGATCTGCTCGGTGAGGTTCAGCTCGAGCGCCTGCGTCTCGTCCAGGTCGAGCACGATGCAGGGCACCGTCTCAAGCTGGGCCTTCTTCGCGCCGGCGTGACGACGGTGACCGGCGACGACTTCGTAGCCCTCACCCGCGGCGAGCTCGCGGACCAGCAGCGGCGACAACACGCCGTTCTTCTCGATGCTGGCCGCGAGCTCGCTCACATCGCCCAAGGCGCTGCGCGGGTTGCGGGGGGACGGCCGAATATCAGACAACTTGATGTGCACCACTTCGGAAGGCAGCTCCGGAGCCTCGCGGGCGAACAGCTTCTCGGCCTTCTCCTCGAGCGCGGCCGCACTCGCGTTGATCGCCGCCATCGACTCACCCAGCGTCGGCGCCGTGGCTTCGTCGGTCTTCACGCGCGACGGCGGTACCGCGGGGCAAATGACCTTCGTGCCTTCGTTCGTGTGGTCGACCAGCGGGTGACCGCAGGTGTCGCACTGGTAGTCGCTCGTCTTCTCTTTGCGCATCGGCTTCGGCATTCGTCGTCTCGGGTGCTGCGGGTGATGACGGCAGGTGGACTCGAACCACCTTGAGCGCCGCGGTCTCAGCCCGGGCAGGTACGGCGAACGCGGGAAAGGACGAAACCCGCGAACTCCCGAGCCGGTACCGGATGAAGGGGACTCAGCAACCCCCGACCGTTCGCAACCGTCGTGACGCCCCGTCTCGCCGGGACCACGCGCCGCGGGCTTGCTCCGCGGAGTGGGCATGGCCGTGCCCTCCCTTCAGCGGTTCCCTCCGAGCGCGTCGAACATCATGAGGAAGACAGCGCGCACGACTTCGTGGGCCTTGAACTGGCAGCCCCACACGAAGGCCTCGCACGCGTCGCGTGGCACGACCTCCGTGAGCTTCCAGGCGCCGGCGGGCAGCACGTTCTTCCGCTCGGCCAGCAACATGTCGGCGTCGGCCTGCTTCACCAGCTGCAGCGCGCGCTCACCCACCGCACCGGTACCGAAGCGCTGCCAGATGACGTCGGCGAGCTTCGCTTCTGCAGCGCGGTACCCGTCGAAGATGGCGTGCTGCTTCACAGGGGACGCGATGTCGCTGAGGTACGCCTCGGTCGCGTCGTGCAGCAGCGCAAGCAGTTGTGCGTTCTGCGAGCCACCGCGCATCTTCACCAGGCGCGCGACGGTCATCGAGTGACGGCCGACGCTGTACGGCTTGCTCGTGTGGCCGGTGTAGCGATTCACCAGCGACAGCGCGTGCGCGATGTCTTCAATCGCGAGCGAGCCTGGGTGCGTGTTGATCGGGTCGACTGCGCGGCCGCTGTGGGTCTGGATCCATGGGACCATCGGGTTGCCTCGGTTGTGCTGCGTGGTGGAAAGGTCTGCGCGCGGCTCTGGTGGGGGGTCGACCCGAGCGCGCGCAGAGGCGCGAACTGCCGCCATAAGTGGTCAGTCGTCGTCGTCCTGCTCAGCGGCCTCGTCATCACTGTCAGAGCCGTGATGGCCGCAGCGACACGGCGTCTCGTCACAAACGCCGCCGGCCGCGCACGCCGGACACGGCGACCCAGAGCACGACGGGCAGCAACGGCAGTCCTTCGCGGCTTCGTCGAGGAACACCGCTTCGCCATGCGCAGCGATCGCCTCTTCGACCATTGCGTCGAGTTCGTCGTCAGTCGTTCGAGGGGACGCGTTGTCGCGCACGATCGCTGCGAGGTAGCGGCCGAACCCGCGGAGTTCGTCGGTGTTCACGCGCCACCAGCCTTCGCGCGCTTCACGATGGCGACCTTCGCGAAGCCCGACGTCGTCACGCCTTCGACGGCTCGAATGCGCTTCATCACCGCGGCCTCGAGCTCGCCGATGCGTTCCTTCGTGCGCGACGCGCGACCCTGGGCGAGACGCTTCAGCGCCGCCTTCGTGAATGACGTCTTCACCTCGATCTCGTCGTTCGCGGCGTCGCCGAACTCTTCGACGAGAATCGGGCGCGCCTTCTCTGCGTCGATCTTCTCGCGGCTCTCCCACACCTCGGTGAGCACGCGATCGTTCGGCAACTCGACGCGGCCGACGGCGCGCACCGCATCTTCGATTTCCTTCTTCACGCGCTCCGCGAGGTCGATGACGGCCTTCACGCGGTCGAGCGCGACGGGCAGGTCCTCGGCGCGAATCACGGGAAGCGGGCCGTCGACGCCGAGAGCGCCACCACGGGCGACGTCCATGCTGTTCGAGAGGAACGCCTTCACCATCGCCGTGTGCGCAGGGCATCCGCGGTACGCGGGGCAGTAGGTGCAGTGGTCGCCCGGCTTCGGCGCGTGCGTCTCCGTGTCACGCAGCCACGCCACCGCGTTCATCGCGTCGCGAATGCGCGCACCTGCGGCGTCGAGCGCGAACTCGTCGACGTCGCCCATCACCAGGCGCGGCGTCTCGTCGTCGTGCACGTAGAGCCAACCGACGCGCGCACGGGTCGCGCCGTACGCGAGCGCGAACGCCCGCGCGTAGCCGAGGAGCTGCAGGTGATCTTCCGGTCGACCGAGCCACCGGCGGCCCGTCTTCACGTCGAGCACCACGACGGTCACGCCGCCGTCCTCCTCGTCGACCAGCGACACCAGGTCAGCCGTGCCGGCGATCTCCGTGGCACCGAGCTCGCGGTACTGGCGATTGACGACGCCTTCGAGAACCCGCGCCGTGTCGGCCTCGTAGTCGAGCGCGACGGCGACTTCGGAAGCCCAGCCGCCGGCCTGCGAGTGCGGCACCTGGTCGAGGTCGATGCCGGCGCACGCCTCGCGGTGCTCTTCAGGCACGTCGGCGAGCGCCTGCTCCTGCGTGGCGCCTTTGGCGATGGCGTCGAGGTACGCGTGCACGGCCGTGCCGTGCGCTGCGTACGGGCCTGCAGCATCGTCGATGTGCTGGAGCACTTCCGACGTCGGGCACGCCTCGAGGCGGGGGAGCGTGGAGATCGAAGCCATGGGTTAGCCCTCGCTCCCCGGCTCAGCCGGCTTCGTGGACGTGGTGACGGGCACGGACTCGGTCGCCGATGCCGGCGGCGTGTCGCTCGGCGCTGCCACCTTCGCGGCTGCGTCGAGCGCCGCCTTCTTGAATTCGTCGACCTTCGCGGCGTGCTTCCCGCGCAACTTGTCGAGCTGTTCTTTCGTGAGACCCTTCGTCTCGGTGATGGTCTTCGACAACGCGTTGAGCGCGGTGCGGTCCTTCACCTCGTCGTACCTCTTCATCAACTCGTCGAAGGGTGGCGGCTTCGGAGCCGCGTTGTTCTGCGAGGGCGGCGGCTGGCGCGTATTCGCTGGCGCGCGCTGCGGCTGCTCGCGCATCGCGTTGAGTACTTCCTCGTCGTTCTCGTTCTCCTGCGTGACACCGAGCAGCGACGACAAGCTGTAGCGGCGGGCGTAGCTGATGACGGCGCCGATCTTCTGTGGATCGTTCTCCGTGCACGGCAGCACGAGCGTGTTCACCAGCTTCTCTCCGGCGGCGTGCAGCACGTGCGTTTCGACGCTCACCGTGTGCTTCACGGGGTCCGTCGTCGGGAACTGCACGATCGCGATGCCGTACTTCGCGCACGGCGCGCGAATGACGTCCCAGATGTTCGCGAGCGTCGCGTAGTTGAACTTGTACTTGTGGCCGCTCTTCGTCGTGACCTCGACCTCGCGGTCCTTCCCGACGCTGTGGAGCTCGCCCTGTACGGCGGCGAGCGCGGCGGCGAGTGACATGGCGGCGACTGCAGGCTGCTGAGTGATCATCTCGGTCATGGGTTCCTCAGAAGGGAGGGGTGAAGTCGGGTGAAGGAGGGAGGTACGTGCGGCCCAGCGCGCGTTCGGCTCGAGCAGCTCGGTGCGCGTCGGCGTCGAGCCACCGGCACCAGGTACGGTGCGCTTCATGGAGCGCGGTGAAGAGCGTCTTCGCCTGGCCGCTGACGTGGTGGTCGACGTCGGCGTCGATGTGCTGCAGGCCGTCGGCGGCCGCGGGATTCGTGGTGCAGAACCACTTCACCGGCAGCAGGCCCAGCGGCTGTTTCCGCGTGACGGCGCCGAGCGTGAAGCGGTCCAAGCGAATCGCCCAGAAGTGATCGCCGTTCGCGTACTTGCCGTGCGACCAGCCTTCGTCGCTGAGCGCCGCGTAGTTCGCGTCGGTGAGGCCGCAGTGCGGGCACTCGACGCCCGCCTCGTCGACCTCGTCACTGAGGCGCGCGAGCAGACCTCGTCGCGTGATGCGGCTCACGGCTTCACCTCGCCACCGAGCGCAGCGACCGTGCGTTGTCGCGCCCCTTCGGCACCACCAGCGGCCTCGAACATCAGGACGTCAGCTGCGAGCAGCGACGCCTTAGCGACAACGAGGAGACTGTCTTCGTCCCAGTTGCGCACATCGATCGACGCGCAGCGGCCTTCCTCGGCGACCTGCGTCAGCGTGCGCGACATGAACTGCGCGGCGATCATCAACCGCGTCGCGGCTTCGTCGGGCACGCTCACGGCTTCGCCTCGGTCGTGTCGGGGAGGCAGTGCGCGCAGCCGATTTCAGCGCCGCGAATCGAGAAGATGGCGACCGCGTGGCCGCAGCGGCACGGGCCGGGCGGGTCGCACATCAGCGTCTTGCCGTTCGCGCTGAGCGTCAGCTTGTAGCCGTTGGCGAGCGCGGGGTTCACGAGCGGCCCTCCGCCTTGTTCCCGAGCGCGCACGCCTCATCGACAAGTCGGTCGATCGACGGTCGACCCTTCCCGAGCACGGCGAGCTCACGGGCCAAGCGCCGAACCATGTCGAGCAAGTCGGGTGCGGCGGCGATGATGTTGGCGTTGACTCGCGCCTCAGCCGTCACGACTTCACCGCGCCGGTGCACCCGGGCCACGAACAGCCCCTTGGAATCCACCACAGAGAGGTGGCCGTCAGCGCCGGGGACCTCCTTGACGCTCCACGGTCCTTCGCTCTGTTTCGGCAACACTCCTCGCTGCACGTCGATCTTTCGATCGCCGTTGGTCTGCTCGTTCATGTGGTGGTCCCCGCTTCTCTGCGCCCTGTGTTCGCTGCTCGCCTTGCCCTGCTTCGCTCTCGACTTCGGCTTGCGCCGACTCCCGCCGCCCCTGTCTGTGTCGCCCATCGACCGGCCCAACCGCTGCCGTGTGCATCTTCTATAAGACTTCTATAAGAAGCTCAATAGGGATTCGCAAGCGCACGAAGGACTAGAGGGACCGCATGGGTGAAAGAGTCGTTCCGGAGCGCGCCGAGCAGGAGGTCGACCCGTTGTCGCAGGGGCCGAAGGCGACCACGGCCTACTACCTGCCGAAGGCGCTCATCGAGGAGTTGAAGCGTTGCGCGAAGGTGGACGGCTACGACGCTGTCGGCACCTACGTGCAGGAGCTGCTGCTCTTCTCACTGCGTCGCCGAGAGCTTGAGCGCGCGCAGGACATGGAACGTCGCCGCAAGAAGTAACCCCGCGTCCCTCCTCAGGTTTCAACCACGAGGAGGAGTACATGTCAGACCAGCCAGGTATGAAGGCCTTGTTCACCGGGTGGGGTGAACCGGCGTCGCATCGAAACGAGTCGATGGACGAGAGACCACCGGAGTCAGAAGTGGTGATGGGGAAGTTGGAAGCGCCGCGAGCCGCGTCGGCGTTCGAAGTTGGGGGGATCGATGTTCAACAACTGGCGCTCGCTCTCGCAGAGCAGCTCAAGCCACCGGAAGTGGAGCGCCCGATGCTGGGCGAGCTCGCCGACGCATGGTTCGAGCACATCGCTCCGAAGCGCGTGGCGCCTGGGAATGAAGCCGCGCTGCTCGACAAGTTGAAGCCGTTGTTTCTCGACGACGAGAACACCCTCACCGTCTCGGCCATCAACGAGCTCTTCGAACAGCTGCTGGCTGACGGCTACTCGCCCACGACGGTGAACAAGGTTCGCGGCGCGGGCCGTCACGTCGTCGACTTCGCGATCGCCGGGCGCCGCTGGCACGGGCCGAACCCTTTCGGCATCTGTCGCCGCAAGCGCGAGGTGCGCCGCACCTACGACCTGCTCACGCTCGAGGAACTCGCGCGCGTTCAGGAGCACATTCCTTCGCACCGCCGCGGAATGTTCCGCGTCGCGCTTCACTTGGGCTTGCGGACCGGCGAGCTGCTCGCTCTGCAGAAGAGCGACGTCGACTTCGAAGCCGGCATCGTCACCATCGAGCGTAGCCACAACCGCGACACGACGAAGACCGGCACCACGCGCGTTGTTCCCATGCACCCCGCCATCGCCGGCGACCTGCTCGAGGCGTCACTCGCTTCACCGTCGGAGTTGATCTTCCCGAACGAGGGCGGCGACCTACAGCGCCATGACACGAAGCTGACGCGCATTCTCCGCACGGCAATGGCCGCGGCGGGCGTCGGCGTCACCTCCGTCGAATACAAGTGCCGTCGCCGCTGGTGCGAAGAGAAGCCGCACACGCGCGACGCGACCGCCGTTGAAGACGTCGACTGCCCGAGCTGCGGAATGCGCATGTGGCCGGTGCCCGAAGTGCGACCGGTGCGCTGGTACGACCTGCGGCACATGAACGCCACGCTGCACCATGAGCACGGCGCCGATGAAATCTGCATCGCGAAGGCGCTCGGTCACTCGCTCAAAGGAACGACGCGAGCCATCTACATTCACCCTGACATCGCGATGATGAGGGCGCAGCTGACAAAGTGGCGACTCGATTGAGTGGCGAGACGCCTGACCGCACGTGTCTATTGAAGTCCTAATAGACTGTGCTACACAGCAGTTCAGGTCGTCACGACCGGTGGGCTAGTTCTTGGGAAGCTTGTGCTCTACCAACTGAGCTACCACCGCGTGGCGGCTGAATATCCGTAGCGCGCAAGACGCGTCAACGACTTCAGCCTGACGTTCGCTTCGGGGCCTTCGAATGACCGGGCAGCAGGTACCCGAATTTGAGCAGCGAGGTCGCACTGGCATCGAACGACGCCTTGTCACCGACCTCCCAGCCGAGCGCGTCGGCGATGCGGACGATCTGCCCGAAGCACATGGCCACGAAGAGCGCGTCTTCCGCTTCGGCTCGGCTCACGCCGGCCGCCTTGAGCGCCCTGGCGTCGTCGAGGGTGGGCGAACCGGTGGCGACCAGCTCCAGGTACTGCAGCATGGCCTTGGTCTTCGGAGGTACCGGAGCCGTCCGCCAGTCGGCGAGCACCGCGGCGACCGTCTCTTCACTCAGCTTCTTCGACGCGACCGCGCCGTGGGCTGCCGTTCAAAACCGGCAGCGATTGAGGTTGGCGATGAACGTCGCGAACAGCTCACGCTCGCCGATCGGCCACGGGCCTTCACCACGCATCACGGGCTGCAGCAGATCGTTGAAGCGATCGCCCCAGAACGTGCGGCGGTACAGCAGCGTGCGCACCACGTCGGGCGCCTTCCGGCCCGACATGACCCTGAACAGCATCAACACGAGCTTCTCTTTCAGCCCGTGACCGTGCGCGACCTTCTCGAGACGAATGGTCGTCACGAGGCCCCCCACACCGAATCGAGGGCCGACATCGCGAGCTCGTGCCGGCGCCGCGCTTCACCGAACGAAGCAGCGACCGTCAGCTCGAACAACACGTCGTCGGAGTACGTCTTGCGCAGCTCCGCGAGTTGTTCGGCCGAGACCCGGTACGCGCTCTTCTGAACGAGCCGGACGTACTCACCGAGCGGCCCGTCGAGTTCACCGCGGGCGGCCTTTTCACGCAGCGTGGCCTCTGATTCGCCCGGCCCGCGGAGAATGGTGCTCTCGAGCGTCGACAACAGCTCGTCGTGATCGTCTCGGCGGGACATGGCGCGGCAAGATGCCATAGCCGACTGGCCAGCGCGACGTAGGATGCGCCGCCCGTCGCTGTCCCACGCCGCACCAGTCGCGTGTCACACGCAACGGCAGGGAATGGTGGCAATGGGGCCGACGGCCCGCGGTTCAACGAGCAGCGGCTTGACCCGTGACGAGGTCGAGCGGCTCTACGCGCAATTCGCGCCGGTGGTCTTCCGCCGTGCGCGACTGCTGCTCCGCCGCGAGGCCGACGCGTGGGACGTAGTGCAGGAGGTCTTCGAGCGCATGCTGACGCAGGGTTCAGGGTTCCGCGGCGAAGCGCGCCCGATGACGTGGGTGTACCGCATGACGACCAACACCGCGCTCAACCACCTGCGGGCGCGCAGGGTGCGGGAGCCGGCGCTCGCGGTCGTGGGCGAAGAACCGTCGGTCGAGCTCGAGCGCGTCGAAGCGCGCCAGCTGGTCGACAAGTGGTTGCAGCACCTCAGCGAGCGTGAAGTCGAAGTGGCCGCCCTGCTCTATCTCGACGGGCTCACGCAGCAGGAAGTGGCCGACGTGCTCGGCCTGTCGCGCAAGACCATCGTCCGCGAGGTCGAAGCACTGCGCACGAAGCTCGAAGCCCTCGGAGCGCTGCCGTGAGTGAACACCTCTCTTCTCTGCAGCTCGATGAAGTGGCCGCCGGTCTCGCGCCGGCACCGGAACATCTGACGGGTTGTGCAGAGTGTGCGTCGAAGTTGAGCGCACTGAAGACACAGAACGCTGCATTTCTCGCGCTGCCCCGTGCGCAGGCCCAGCTGAAGTCGATGGCGATCGAGAAGCCGCAGCGACGGGCGATGTTGTGGCTGGTGCCGCTGGCCGCTGCGATCGCCATCGGGGTCTTCGTGCAGCGCGACGATGCGAGTGAACGGCTCAAGGGCCGCGCGTCGATCGTGCTGCTCGACTCGAAGAACGAGCCCGTCACCGAAGCGAGCGTCGGTCAGAAACTCACGCTCGCCGTCGGCGGTGCTGGCGCGAAGTCGGTGAAGGTCGTGGAGGTCGAAACGGGCGAGACGATCTTCTCTGGTGCGATCGCTCAGGGCGCGCGGGTTCCACTCATGCAGCTCGAAGTGACCCCGGGCGACGTCACCTTGAGGGCCGAGTTCGATGACGGCGCCTCGGCGCAGGTGCGGCTGAGGGTAAAGTGACGTCACGCTGGCTCACCTTCCTGGTCCTCGTCTCGAGCACGGCATTGGCTTCTCGGTACGCCCTGGTGGTCGGGGAGAACCGCGGCCTGCACGACGAAGAGCTGCTGCGCTTCGCGCAGACCGACGCTCACAAGGTCGAACAGGCGTTGCTCGACGTGGGCGGCTTCATGAGCGATCAGATCGTCTCGGTCGAAGGCGCTGATGCAGCTCGCCTCCGCGCCGCGCTGAACGAACTGAGGTCGCGCATGGGCGAAGGGCCCCACGAGCGACTCATCATCTACGTCAGCTCGCACGCGGCCGACGGCTCGCTGCACCTCGACGGCACTGCGTTCCCGATGCAGGAGCTCGTCGACTTCCTCAAGGCCGCGCCCGTGGAAGTCGGCGTGCTCGTGATCGATGCCTGTCAGTCAGGGCGAGTGACGAAGTTGAAGGGCGTGAAGGCCTCGGGCGCGCCGAAGCTGGAGGCGACCAGGCTCGAAGGTCGCGTGCTCATTTCTGCGTCGGGCGCCGACGAGTACGCGCAGGAAAGCGACGCGCTGCAGGGCAGCTACTTCACGCACTATTTCGTCACCGGTCTTCGCGGCGCCGCGGACACGTCGGGCGACGGCGTGGTGACACTCGACGAGGTCTACGCGTGGGCGTGGGCGCGGACCATCGAGGCCACGTTCTCTTCGCGCGGCGGTGTGCAGCGGCCGGCGTTCGCGGTCGAGCTCCGCGGCGCGGGGCAGTTGGAGCTTTCGCGGCCCAGAGCGAGTTCGTCGCAATTGACGATCGACGTGCAGCCGCCGGGACGATGGCTGGTGGTCTCGCAGGCCACCGGCACTCTCTTTGCTGACGTCGAGAAGCCGACAGGTGCGCTCACGCTCGCGATTCCGCCCGGCTCGTACCGCGTGCAGCTGCGGGTGACCGACGGCGTTCTCGAGCGCGTGGTGACGGTGCCGGTGCGCGGTGCGGTCACCGTGTCGGGCGGTGAGCTCGAACAGGCGTCGCTGGTGCGGGTCGCTCGCAAAGGTGGTGAAGAGGCGCGGGTGACGTTCTCGGCCGGCGCGTCGATGACGTCGGGCCTGGTGCGTGGTCTCGAGCTTCAACCCGGCGCCGAGCTCCGCGTTCGTCGCGACGGCTACTTCCTGGGGCCGCTCAATCAGCTCACCGCGTCGTTCAATTACCGGCACGGTGCTTCGACGACCGATTCGTTCCTGCAGAACGAGCTCGAGCTGCGCGTGGGCCTCGGTCACCGCTTCGCGTTCTCGCCGGGCAGCGTCGCCGTCGGCCTCGAGTTGGGACCGCTGCTGGTGCTGCAGCACGCGCTGCCGAACGACACGAGCCGCCTGAGCCTGGGAGGCGTCGCCGCGCTGTCCGTCGAGGGGCGACTGGTGCTCGCCGGGCCGGTCGAAGCGTTCGTCCTGGGAACCGCCGGTGGCGCATTGGTGAAGCAGCTCCCGGGCATCACCCCGGTGCCGCGCCTGAGCGGTGTTCTCGGCATCGCCGTCACCTTCTGAGATGGAGAAACGACCCATGTCACGCAGCTCGCGAGGACTGGTGATGACGTTGGGCCTCTTCGTCGCGGCGTGTCTCGACCCGCTCTATCAAGACGGAGATCCGCTCACGCAGAGCTGGGTGGTGTGCTGTCAGCGCGGCGCCATCGACACCTGCTTCTGTGAAGACGAAACCAGCTGCATGCAGCCGATCTTCGCGTGCGCCGGAGGAACGTGCGCCACCAACCCGCAGTGTTTCGTTTCGACGAGTGACGCTGGCACGGGCGGAGGCTCTGGCAGCACCGGCGGTGGTTCGGGCGGCGGCGGCGCGGTGATCCTCGACGGCGGCCCGGTCGGCGGCGGCGCCTCGCAAGACGCAGGCGCGGGCGGTGGCGGAGGAAACAGCAGCTACGACGCGGGCACCGGTGGCGGTACCACCATGTCGACCGGGTTCGAGTTCTGCTGCGTGAACAGCCGCGTCACCACCTGCGCGTGCGGCGTCTCGGGCTGCATCGGCGCGCCGTTCACACCATGCCCCGGCGGCGGCTGCGTGGCGGGCACGACGCAAGCGATCTGCCGCTGAAACGTTCGCTTGCGGTGACGCGATCGCGTCTCTATTCCGGGTGAGGCGGAAGACCCCGCGGTAACGCGGTGTTCAACGTGGTGAGCGGCTCGTTCTCACCTCGCGAGAATCACGAAGCGACACTGGAATCGTTGGCGCGATCCGTGCTCATAGGCCTCCGCGATGCGGAACCGGCCACTTTCTCGACACCAGATCGCGACATTCTCAAGGAATGTCGTCGCGATTCTCACACTGACCGTTAGTTCGCTGGCAGCTGCGCAGGCAGTGCCGCAGATCGGTAAGACCGAAGAAGAAGGCACTGACGGCAAGCACCCCTGGCGCGGCAGCACGATCAGCTACGGCTTGTCGTCGACGGCGACCACCTTCACGCCGGCTTTCGAGCTCACGTACAACCCGACGGTCGCGCACCGCATCGGCCTCATGCCGGAGTGGCACTTCAACGACACCTTCCACGTCCGCAGCCGCTTCTTCCTCAGCCAGGAGTTCACGAAGTCGGACTACACGAACACCCTGAACGAAGTGGAGCTCTCGGACCTCTGGCTCGACGGCGTGTGGGCGGGGTTCAAGGAGAAGTACTCGGGCATCAAGTTCGACGCCAACCTCCGCCTCACCTTCCCCACTTCGCGGTTCTCGCAGGCGCAGGGCCGCATCATGACCATCGGCCCCGGCATCAACGTCAGCCGCGCGTTCCCGGTGATGACGGCGCTGATCTTCAGCTACTCGTTCCGCTACACGTACCGGTTCAACCGCTTCGCCACGTTCCAGAACCAGGGGCCGTCGATCGCGGCCTGCGGCATCAGCGGCGGCACCGTCGATTGCCCGTCGCTCACCAGCAACGGCGTGCGCACCATTCAGATGGACATCATTCACGGGCCGACGGCGGTGTTCCTGCCGCACCCGAAGGTGACGTTCGCGGTCTCGCTGTTCATGCAGTACGGCCTGATGCCGGCGCTGGCCGAGTTGCCGCCCGGGACCGACGTGTCGCTCAACGCCGGCAACAGCGGGCCGCAGTGGCGAAACTTCTGGGGCTCGTCGATCTCGGTCGGCTACCAGCCGTGGGACACGGTGGGCTTCACGCTCGGCGCCTTCACCTTCTCGAATCAGCTCGATTCGCAGAGCCAGTACATCTTCCCGCTCTTCAACCGGAACACCGTGGTGTCGCTCGACATGTCGGTCGACATCGAGTCCTTCTTCAACAACGTCAGCCCCAGCAAGTCCAAGCCCAAGGAGAAGTCATGAGTCCTCGTTCGTTCATTCGGCTCGTCGGCGCGCTCGTCGCGGTGACGCTCGCAGGTTGTGCGGAGCAGCAAGCTCCCATCAACCGCGTGCAGCCCAACTACTACGACAAGTCGTTCTTCGTCGGTCAGGACTTCCAGGGCGTGCAGGACGACCCTGAATTCTACAGCCAGGGAACGCTCATCGACGTCGGCTACGGCGCCGGCCAGGACGGCCTGTTCACGTCGACCTACGCGCAGCCGATGTCGCGCGTGAAGTGGGAAGTCACCGAGCAGCGCCTCATTGCCCGTCTCGCCTACGAGCGCGTGAAGGACACCGACGGCAAGGGCGTGAGCAAGGCCACCAACGACGGCATCGTGGTGGCGAGCTACCGCATCACGTCGCACTTCGACATCGCCCGCCAGTACAACCCGCAGACCGGCGAGCAGATGAATGTCATCGACGAGAACGTGCAGGACCGCCCGTGGTTCCAGCGCCAGTTCATTCGCGTCGACTGGTCGCGCAATGAGTCGACCGACAACTACGACTTCGACACGCTCAGCCAGATCGGCCTGTACGGCGGCATTTCGTACACGCCCCTGGCCTACGACGTGACCGACCCGCGCCACGAAGACGCGCCGCACTACGACGAGGCCAACGGCTACCTCGACATCACCAACAAGGCCTTCGCGCAGCCGCAGATGATCACCCTCGACCTGTGGGGTGGCTTCACGTTCCCCGCGTGCTTCCTCGACGCCGACATCGGCGGCGGCGGCGCGCCCACCACGCAGTGCAACGCGGTGGAGCTGACGATTCGCCACGCGTTCCGCAAGGTGCCCAACCACGACTACGAGCCTGAAGACTGGGACGGCTACCGCTTCCAGGCGTTCGGTGCGTTCACCACCGATCGCAAGGGTTACGCCCGTAACTACGGCATGACCGACACCAACTGGCACCGCTTCATCAACCGCTACAACCTGTGGGAGCGCAGCCACTTCTACACGGACGCGACGGCCATGACGGGCGCGGTCGAGTGCTACACGCCGGCCACCACGCCGGCCGGCGCCGACCCGCACCGCGACCTCAACAACGACGGCACCGAAGACGAGTGCGCGGCGGTCGGCAACGGCTCGCGCTGCGACATCTTCAGCCAGAAGTGCACGCTGCCGTTCCGCAACCGCGAAGTGCGCCCGGTGGTCTGGTACTTCTCGGAAGGTTCGAACCCCGACTACTTCCACAGCTCGCGTGAAGCCGCCCACGACTGGGACGTCGCGCTCCGTTCGGCGATCGTCACCGCGAAGTACGCGGAGTGCGTGAAGACCTTCGGCGAGAACTGCGCCGATCAGTACCCCGTGTACAAGGGCCAGCAGGACGACAACCAGGACGCCATCTGGTTGGCGAAGGAAGTCGACGATTGCCGCGCCGGTCTCGCGCAGGGCGTCAATGGCTCGTGCGAAGCGCTGGCCGACAAGCTGGGCGCCGAGCGCAACATGAGCCCGGGCGTCATCGCGCTGGCCAAGATGCCGGAAGTGGCCGTGCTCTGCCACAGCCCGGTCGAGGCCAACGACCCCGCGCTCTGCGGCTCGCCGCGCCTGCCCGCCGACCTCACCGCGTCGCTGTGCTTCTCGGCGCGCCTCGCGGGTGACACCGCGACGATGGACCGCTGCGCCACCGCGCTGCAGGTTCGCAAGGGCGACCTGCGCTACCACGTGATCAACATCATCACCTCGCCGCAGACGCCGTCGCCCTGGGGCATCATGGTCGACGGTCACGACCCGCTCACCGGTGAGAAGGTGTCGGCCAGCATCAACGTGTGGTCGCACGTCACCGATCTCTTCAGCCAGGGCATCGTCGACACGGCTCGCTACATCAAGGGCGAGCTGACGACGGCCGACGTCACCGAAGGCACCTACGTGCGTGACTGGGCGAGCGCCGCCGAAGCGGCCTCGACCGGCGGCTCGCTGCCGCGCCTGTCGAACGACGAGCAGATCCTCGCGGTCGCCGGGTCGCTCGGCTCGAAGGCCGACCTCGCGCAGATCAAGAGCTCGATGGACGGCATGAAGAACTCGCCGATGTTCAAGAAGGCGGCGGCGATTCGCCGTGAGCTCGACGACGTGCGCTTCGACGCGTACCAGCCGGCCACCACGCGGGCCACGTACGAGAACCGCCGCAAGCGCGCGCTCGACACGCCCACCGAAGCGGCGCTCAACACGCGCGCCATGCAGCAGCTGGCGGGCAGCAGCCAGGGCAAGCTGTCGAGCTCGGAGCTGCTCGCGGCCACCTCGCCCCTGCGTGGTGCCAACCGCAGCCTCCAGCGCGAGCTGCAGCAGGCGCGTGAGCTCGCGCTCGCCGAGCGCGGCGCGTGCATCATGAACGAGGCGCCGGCGCCCATGGGCATCGCGGACCTCGCCGACGTGCTCGAAGCGAAGTTCGGCGTCTTCAACGCGCAGGCCTCGAAGGACGAGCAGGCCGCCCGCGGCACCCGCGCGCAGCGCTACATCGCCCAGCGCGCCAACTACGCGGTGCTGACGCACGAGATCGGTCACTCGATCGCGCTGCGCCACAACTTCGTGGGCTCGTCGGACGCCTTCAACTTCCGCCCGCAGTACTGGCAGCTGCGCACCAACAACGGCACGGCGCCCATCTGCACGACCGTCGACGCGACCGGCGCCTGTGTCGGCCCGCGCACGCTCGACCCCATCAACCAGAACGAGCGCCAGAACCTGCTCCAGATGTTCATGGCCTCGACGACCATGGAGTACGCCGGTGAAGTGACGCAGGACTTCCTGGGTCTGGGCGCCTATGACTTCGCGGCGACGCGCATGTTCTACGGCGACGTGGCGGCCGTCATCGACGACCCCAACATGCGCGCCGGTTCGCCGCTCGCGCAGGGCGCCATCGCCAAGATGGACAACTTCGGCGGCATCCTCGGCATCACCTTCAGCGTGGGTGACGGCAACGGCGGCAGCACCGACATCCACTACTCGGAGCTGCAGAACCGCTACAACATGATCCGCGACTGCCGCGACGTGGCGGACCCGTCCGTCTTCAAGCCCGCGACCTGGAACGACGCGGTCGACGGCAACTGGCACCCGACGCTCGACGGTCTCCTCGTGAAGGTCGGCGCCACGTACAGCAAGTGCCGCCAGATCCCCGTCGACTACATCAACTGGAACCTCTTCCGCGCGGCGCGCACCGAAGAGTCTGGTGGTGCGGCGGCCCGTTCTGACCGCGTCGTCGATGCCTTCAGCCGCGTGCGTTTCCCCTATGGCTTCGCCACCGACCGCTGGGCGGACCTCGGCAACCTCTCGGTCTACCGTAACGACAACGGCGCCGACGCGTACGAGCTGTTCGACTTCCTGATCAGCCAGCAGGAGGTGAACCACATCTTCGACAACTACCGCCGCAACCGGAACACGTTCTCGGTGCGCACGGCGTCGGGTCGCACGCTGTCGCGTTACAACGAGAAGCTGCGTGATGCCGCCAAGGGCATGGGCCTGTTCGCGAACATCTACAAGGACTTCTCGCTCGCCCAGGGTTGGGACTTCGACACCGTGTGGCCGGTGCTCGGCACGTTGTTCTTCAAGGACAACATGCTGGCCTCGGGCATGGGCTTCGATCACTTCGCCAAGCAGATGGCGCGCCCGCAGGCCGGCCCGCACACGCTCGTCGACGGTGTGCTGCGCTCGGACATGGACACGCTCTCGAACGACGTGAACCCGGTGGTGGTCGTGCCGAACGGTGCGACGGGCTACTTCAAGAACGTCGGCTTCGGCGGTCGCCTCATGGAGAACAGCCTCTCGGAATCGCGCGGCGAGTACGACAGCGAGTACACGCTCAACGCGGGCGCCTACTACGACAAGGCGTACGTGCCGATGTTGCTCACCGAGTCGGTGGACAACTTCATCTCGGCGTCGCGTCGTGACTTCCTCGATGGCCGCTACCGCGCGGTCTCGATGGCCGACCTCTTCCCCGAGGGGTACCGCCGCTGGTTGGCGAACAACCTCACGGGCGACGACTCGATCAAGGGTGCGCGCGTGGCGGCCAACGCCGGTCTCCCGGTGGTCGACGCCGATCAGTACCCCGCCGCCGGCATCGGTTACGTGTCGTGGTGGAAGGCCAACGCCGAGGTCTGCTTCCCCGGCGCGGTCTCGCTGGAGTGCGGCACCACGCCCAGCAACAGCCTGGTCATCGACCCGCAGGTCGGTTGGGAGCAGCAGAAGTTCCTGATTGCGATGACGCTCATGTACCTGCCTGAGAACGCTCAGCAGAAGTGGCTGGACATGATGGGCTTGTGGGAACTGGGCGCCGACACGGACCCGGGCTTCCAGAACCGCATCGAGCTCCACCTGCCCGAGGGCAAGGTCTACATCGCGCGCACGTACGGCAAGGAAATGCTGCTCGGCAAGTCGGTGCAGAGGGGCATCGGCGCCCGCATGCTGGAGTACGCCAACCAGCTGGTGAACGCGGCCTACGTGACCACCCCCGGTCCCGACCGCGACGGCGACGGCCAGCCTGACTGGTTCGAGCCGGTGTTCCAGGGTGGCAAGGCGCTGGTGAAGTACGACCCGTCGATCCTCCACTCGAACGCCGCCGGCGAGTTCGTGCCGGGCGGTCGCCCGGGCTGCAACCCGACCGACAACTCGAGCTGTACGTGCAGCTCGAACCGCGCGTGCGTCGAGCTCGAGAAGTACTCGCAGCTCCCGTTCTTCCTGCGTCAGGCGATGCGTGACTACGGTCTCGCGGACCCGACCATGAAGGGCATCTACTGAGGCCGTAGCCTCCAGTAGCCCGACGTGAAGAAGCCCTTCCCTGCACTCCGCGGGGAAGGGCTTCGTCGTTTCCCCGGCCCGCGCGTCGCTCAGCTCAGGGTGATGGTCAGCGGCGCCAGCTTCGTCGAACCGGTCCACACCGGCACGTGGAGCGCGCGCACCGCCCGCTCGATGGCCAGCGGGAGCTCGAACATCACGTCGCGACAGGCCAGCGACGTCACCAGGCAGGCCAGACCGGCTTCCCGGCCCCCCACGGCGGCGTGGGCGCAGGCGTCCTTGAGCAGCTGCGCCGCGTCACGGGCCGTGGGTTCCAGCTGCAGGGCGGTGAAGAGCACGCGCAGCGTCGAAGCGGCGAGCCCCGCGTCCAACTGCAGCAGCGCGACGAGCTCGAGCGCCTGTTCTCGGCGGCCCATGCGCAGGAACGCGATGGCGTCGGCCAGCCTCAGGTCAGCGGTGGCGCCCGGCTCTTCGAGGGGAACCGGGGAGACGATGGACGACGACGACGAGCGGAGCAGCTGCGACATGCGTGCGCGGCATTGCGAACCGCGTGCGCACGCCACTCACGCGCGAAACCACGCGCAACGACGGCACGAAGACAACGCCCTACATCGGCCGCGCAGTTGCAAAAGGCACGGCGCGGTCTTTCAACTTCGAAGCTGAAAGTTCAGCGCAGCGAACGGCCGACGATGCGATCGAGCACGTCGCTCACCGCCGAACGCGAGAGCCCCAGGGTCTGTGCCTGCGACAAGAGCCGCTCGCGCAGCGCCGCTTCACGCGCGGGGTCGATGCGGGGCACCCCGTTCTCGGCCTTCCATTTCCACACATCGGCGACGATGTCGGCGCGGCGGGCGAGCAGCTTGATGAGCTCGGTGTCGAGCTCGTCGAGCCGGGCACGAAGGGTCTCGAGGCTCATGGGTTCAAGGTCCTCATGGTGCCGGCGGTGACGCCGAACTGCTCGTGCGCGCTGATGCGCTGAACGAGCTCGGCGGGCGCGGTCTTTCCGCTCACCAGGCCCTTCCACGCCTCGAGCACCGACGCGGTGGTCTCACCGTCTTCCCACACGAACTCCACACGGAAGCGCTTCACGCCGGCCGTGAGCAGGCGGGGCACCGCGGCGGCCGCGCTCTGCGCCTGCGCGTTGAACACGGTGTTGCGGCAGCCGATGTCGACGACCACCGGGTGCTCTTTGCCTTCGCGGTCCTTGAGGCCGATCTTCGTGGTCTCACACGGGCGGCCGCAGGTGCGGAAGTCGCGCCCCTGCGAGATGGTGTGCGCGTACACGCAGTGCTCGGTGTGGAACGTGGCGATGTGGTGGTGCACGGTGACGGTCACGCGCTCCGCCGGGAGTCGCGCCAGCATCGCGTGCAGCTGGGTCTCGTCGAGGTCGTGCGCGGCGGTGATGGTGTCGCAGCCGAGCGCGAGCAGGTGCCGGCCGGTCACCGAGTTGGTCACGTTGAGCGAGAAGTCGCCGTGAACCTGCGTGGCCGACGACGACTTCGAGAAGTGAACGAGGCCGCCCCAGTGCCGCACGAGCACGCCGTCGGGCTGCAGTTTTTCGAGCCGGCGGTCGATGCCGTCTTCGCCCGGCTTCTGCACACGCGTGGTGGCGATGACCACGCGCAGCCCGGCTGCCCTCGCCCGCTGCACGGCCTTCTCGAGGCCGACCAGCTCCATCCAATCGAGTTCGACGTCGGGAAGACCCGCTGCGATCACCGCTTCGAGCTGCGCGTCGGTGCGCACGAGCGGAATGACGGTGGGAACACTCGGGGCCACGTAGGGACGACGGGCCGGCAGCTTTGCGAACTCTTCGGTGAGTGACTGCGCCACCGGCTGCGCGCTGAGCTGGTGACGACCGGCGGCGAGCACCTTCGGTTCCAACTCGGCGACGATCGCTCGACGCAGCGCCTTCAGTGCAGAGACTGGCAAGTGCAGTCCGGCTCCGAGGCCATCGAGCACGACTTCCGCCAGATGAAACGGCGTGCCGCCGAAGCTGCCGAGCTTGTCGGACACCAGCTCCACGCCGAGGCCCGCGTTCTTCGCAGCCGACAAGGCTTCTTCACTCTTCGAGGTGACCTCGACGTCGTGACCGATGGGCCCGAGCGCAGTGGCGGTGACTTCGAGCGGAGCGCCCAGCGCACCACGCAGCGCGAGCTTCACGGGGATGCGACCGCTGACGCCACGAAGCCCTTCGTCGACCGCGTCGTTCGCTTCGGAGGTCAGCCGCGGATCGCTCGAGAGGTACACGCGATCACCTGCGCGCACCTGAGAGAGGTCAGGGCCGGGACGACCGAAACGGAAGATCCATCCGTTTCCTGAGGGCTCGACGCCGAACAGCGGGCCGCCGGGCTCGGTGTCCTGCGGGCGGCCGGTGTCGAAGCCCACGCCACAACCGGGGATCGGCTCGGGCACGACCAGCGGCACGCCGCGACCGTCAATGGGGCTTGAACCACCGATGACCGGCAACGCGACCTTCGTGGCGCCGAGCGGCTGACCGGGCTTGCCGATGCCAACGCCACCCGACGATTCACGCTCGGAGCGACGCACGCGGACCGCGCCGTTCTTCACCTCGACCACTTCGCCGAGCAGCGCGCCACGGTGCTTGGGGAACCGGCCTTCGACGAGGTTCTGATGGTCGGAGCCTGCGAGGAAGCCGTCGGAGAACCCGCGCGAATAGGCCACCGCCATGCGCCCGAGATCGCTCTGCAGCTGACGTTGCGCGTCGGCGTTGCGATCACGCTTCTGGGCGATCGCGTCGCGCCAGCGCTTGTAGCCCTCGACGGCCGACAGCACGTACGCCGGGCCCTTCAAACGGCCTTCGATCTTCAAGCTGGCGACGCCGATGTCGGCCAGGTCGGCGACGGCCCGCGCCCCCGCGAGGTCGAGCGGCGACAGCAGATACGCGACGTCTCCGAGCGGTCGAACGGCGCCGTCGACGACGAGCTCGTACGGCAGGCGGCACGACTGCGCGCATTGGCCACGGTTCGCCGAGCGGCCGCCCCACGCTTCCGAGGTCAGGCACTGGCCGCTCCATGACATGCACAGCGCGCCGTGAATGAAGACCTCGAGCTCGAGCGACGTGCCCTTGGCGAAGGTGCGGATCTCGGCCGTCGACAACTCGCGCGGCACCACCACGCGGGTGCAGCCGAGTTGTTGCGCGAACGCCGCGCTCTCGGGTGACGAGATCGTCATCTGCGTCGAGGCGTGCACCTCGAGCGTCGGAGCGACGGCCCGCGACAACAACGCCACCGCGGGGTCCTGCACGATGATCGCGTCGACTCCCGACGACGCACACGCGCGCAGCACCGATTCGACGAACGGCAGTTCGTGTTCGAAGGCCAGGGTGTTGAGCGTGACGAAGCCGCGAACTCCGGCGCGATGAATCGCGTCCATGATGATCGGCAGGCGCTCGACGTTGAAGTTGGTGGCGCGGGCGCGGGCGTTCAGACCGCCATCGAGACCGAAGTAGACGGCGTCGGCTCCGGCGGCGAGGGCTGCGGCGAGGCTTTCGTCGTCACCGGCGGGAGCGAGGATCTCGGGGATACGCGACATCGCCGGTGCTCATAGCTGAGATGGCGGCTTCCAACACGGGCGCGGGCGTCGCCTGAATGGAGGCAGTAGCTGGGGGATTGCGATCGAGCACCTCTTTCGCTCCAACGACGAGCGCCACGCCCCCGAAGCCAACGCCCTTCTCAGTGATGCGCGTGACGGCGCGCTGCTTCGATCAGCATCGCCATCGCCGGTGTCACCTTCCCCATCGCCCGCAGCACGATCGACAGGTCCCACGACTCCTGCGACGTCATCGGGCGGCGCGGCGCCTTGCGGCCATTCGCGGTGACGATGATCGTCAGATCACCCGAGCGCGCATCGAACACCACGTCGATCTCTTCTCGCGACGTGCGCCCGGTGAGCAGCACGTTGCGGCCAAGATCGCTCACGTTCCGCACGCGGAGGTCGGCCAGCGTGGTCGGGAACACCGCCTCGTTGACCGCCTTGATCACCGCGCCCGTCACCGAGTCGGTCCACGGCACGCTGCGCTGGTACTGCGCCAAGGCCGGCCCCAGGTCGCGCAGATCGCTGCGCGTCAGCTCCTCGACACCGTCGTCGGTCACCAGGCGGAACTCGCCGGAGTTCTCGACGAAGCGAACCTCGACTTCGCGGCCGTTGGCAGAGCCGCGCACCGCGTGTTCACCCGAGTCGTCGGTCAGACGCTCGACGGCGTCGACGCGGAACGAGTGGAGCGAACGCACGAAGCGGATGGCGGAATCGGTGTCGAACCTCATGCCCCGTTGTCGCGGCGCCGCCCGGCAATGGACGACACGCGACCGGACACCTCACGACACGACAGATTCCGCCGTCACATCAACGAGTTACGGCGCCAGAATGATGCGCGGAGCCGACAGCGCCTGACGAACGACGCCCAGCGCGCCTTCCGACGAGGCCTCGGCCTCCGTCATGCGGCGCACGAAGATCTCGCGGCCCGGCACCACCGCGGCCTTGAGGTCGGTGAGCAGCTGCATGGCGGCGTCGAGCATCATCTTCGCCTCTTCCGCGCCCTGCGCCTCGCCGCCGGCCACGCCGCCCTTTTCCTTCAGGTACTCGCCGAACTTCTTGATCGACTCGCGCGTCCTGGTGGCGTCGAAGGCCGCGAGCGCTTCCTTGAGCGACTCAGGGTTCACCTTGATGAGGCGCGGCGCCTGCGTGCTGCGGAACTCGGGCGCCGGCGGCGCGAGCGTCTCGACCGGGAACACGCCCAGCAGACCTTCTTCGGGCGACTTGAACTGGTGCGGCACGATGTCGAGGAACAGGAACAGCGGATCGACGCCGGTCTTCGCGGCCTTCAGCTCTTCTTCGTCGAGCGGAGGGAACGTGGTCGGCGCGCCCGTGAACAGCAACGGCATCACCATCTCGCCCCAGAACTCTTCAGCGGCCGGGCCGGTGGCGGTGGTGGTGGCGAACAACAGACCGACGGTCTCGACCACGCGCGGCGCCTTCACGGCCGAGGCGAGCACCGGCTTGCCAGCATCGAGGCGCTGAATGGCACCGACCAGCTGCTGCTCGAGCTGCTTCTTCGTTTCTGCCGGCAGACGATCGGCGCGGTTCACGGCGGTGCGCACGTCGGAGGCCGTCTTGTCGGGCGTCGCGTCCCACGCCTGCTTCAACTTCGCGGGGTCGACGCCCACGAGCTGCACGAAGCCCGGGTCGAACAGCCGCATGTAGTCTTCGGGCCCCAGGCGCATCGACTGCGCGCCGCCGAACTTCGCCTGCGCCAGCGAGTTGCGAATGGTCTTCACGACCTCTTCGATGCGCTCGAGCTTGCCGCCCATGAGCGCGTCGACGATCGCACCGAACGGAGCCAGCATGATCAACGCCTCGGGGAAGCCGAGCGACGCGCCTTCAGGCGTCTCGCGGTAGGGGAACCAGAAGGCCTGATGATCGGCGTGCAGACGTTCACCGAACGCCGCCGCGAGGCCGAGCGCCACGACCTGGTGCTCCTGCTGGTTGGGGTTGAACGGCCCGCCCAGCACCTTGATGACCGTCTTCTCGATGTCGTTCCACGAGTCCTTCACGAGGTCGACGGGCTTGCCTTCGACCTGCGAAAAAACGGCGGTGACCTGCTGAAGAGCGGCATCGAGCTGAGGGGGCTTGGGCATCGGCATGATGCGCGGGCTCGTATCAGAATCAGACGGCGAAAGCGGTCAGCAGTGCACCGGCGACACGCTGCGCGGTGGGCTGGTCACCCGGAAACTCGGTCTGCTCGTACAACCGGGTCAGCCGGGCCGCTTTTTCGAGCGCGAGGCCTTCGCCACGAATGACCGTGAGCAGCGCGATGAACAGCAGGCCGTAGCCGCGATGCACCACGTCGATCGACGCAGGCTCGAAGGCGAGCGACGTACTCGCGAACACGAAGTACGGCGTGAGCGCCTGGGGCACGTGCGCGGCGTGGCGATCGACGGCGGCCAGCACCTCGGCGGTGGTGGTGAGGTTCGCGGCGCGCAGCAGCTTCACGAGGTAGCCGGGGAAGAACGGCTCGAAGGTGACTTCACGGTGCAGCGTGGCGGCGACGCTGGCGTCGAGCTTCTGGACGGCGTCGTGTTTGAGCAGCGCGTCGAGCGAGAGCAGATCGAGCGGCACCACGTCGCGACGTTCGAGCGCGGCGCGGGCTGCTTCACGTGAAGCGGCGAGGTCGCGGCGAATCGACATGAACTCGGCGTCGGCGATCTCGAGCAACCCGGCCACGCGCGTGAAGCGGTGACGAATGGCCTCGGGCACGTCGTCGGTCGCCTTGTAACCGAGGTCGTGCTCCACCTCGGCCCACGCGTGCTGCAGCGCGGTGCGGATCTGAATCTCGATGCGGAAGTCGTCGTGCGGCCCGCCGTCGACCGAGCAGATGTAGTGAACGCTCCGGTAGCCGGCCGGCTTGGTCCTGGCGGCGCTGCGCGCGAAGTCGATCTTGAGATGACGCTCGATGAGCTGCGCGGCCTTGTCGACGTGATCTTCGAACGACGTGGCGATGCGGAGGCCGACGAGATCGGTCACGTCCCAGAGCTGGCGGTAGGTCTTGTCGGGCCGCGCGAGTTTGTTGGCCAGTGAGTCGAGCGACTTGAGCCGCCAGGTCACCAAGTGCGTGGGAATGCCCGCGTCGAACAACCAGCCTCGCAGCGCGCGCTCGAGCGAATCGCCGAGGCGCGAGAGTTCAGGTTGCAGGGCTTCGTAGTGCTCGAGAAATCCGTCCGACATCGCGGCGCAGGTATGCCGTGGGCGTATGGAAGGCGCCACGCATTCAGGACGATGTCGCGGTGCGCATCAGGTCGGTCTTCGTGACCCACGGCTTGATGGCCGCCGTGGCCAGGGTCCACGCTCGAGTCGTGGTGCGTGGGGTCAACGACTCGCCTCAGAAGAGCGCGGTGTGGCCGGTGTCGCAGCGCTCACGCACGACTCGAACTGGCCCCGCGACCTCGAGACGGTGGGCCTCCAACTGGCTGGTACTTCGGGAGCGGCTGCGGCCCGAACTCGGGGCCAGAACGAGTTGCGCTCACGTTGCTTCGTGCCCGCAGGCATGCGCGCGACGTGCACGGTCGAAACCCCTCAGACACCGCCCCCGTCAGAGCCAGCGGCCCGCAGTAATACGGTACAGACAGGCGTTCAGTACGCTCATGTCACCAGAAGTGCGCTGCGTGATTCAGAGCCCGCCGCAGCACGCCAGGTGCTTTGCCAACGCGCACGAGGGCTGACCCGCGTACCCGGTCTGCCCCAGCGCAGGGCCCGACGCGCTGAAGGGCGTCGCCGCGTACGTCCACGGCGACGAGCTGTCCGAGCACGCGCCGGTCGAGCGCGTCCCATTGGCGTTGCGGTTGAAGTCGATCCACGCACCCGCGGTCGGCGGCAGCGCCGCGGTGTTGGACGCGTCGTACTCCGCGATGGTGCACAACCACGAACCGGGGAAATCGACGCGGCACTTGGTGTTCGCGCCCGGAATGCCACCGAGGTTCCCGTTGAAAGCCAACGCCGTGTAGCCGCGGAACGTCGGGCGATTTCCGCCGCGGCAGCACGTGAGGTGCTTGCTCAACGCGCACGAGGGTTGGCCTGCGTACCCGGTGGGGCCAAGCGCCGGCCCTGATGCGCTGAACGGCGTCGCCGCATACGTCCACGGGCTCGACGAATCGGAGCAGGCGCCGGTCGAACGCGCACCGTTGTCGTTGCGGTTGAAGTCGATCCACGCGCCAGCGGCGCTGGGAGGCGTCAACGTGGTGTTCGCGCTGTCGTAGTCGGCGATGGTGCAGAGATACGAGTCAGGCGTGAACTCCGCGCGGCACTTCTGCGCGGCACCGGGAAGACCGCCCAGATTCCCGTTGAACGTCGCCTGCGTGAACCCGAGGAACTGCACCGGCGCCGAGGCCACCACCACCACACCCCCGTCGAGATACAGCACCGCCCCCGCTGGCCCGGCCGGCCCCTGCTGTCCCTGGGGCCCCGCCGCGCCCACCGGCCCCGCGGGACCAACCGGACCAGCCGGCCCCACGCCACCCGGCGCGCCCGTCGGACCTGCTGGCCCTTGCGGCCCCGTCGGTCCCACCGCACCCGTCGCTCCGGGAGGACCCGCGGGCCCCGTCATTCCCGTCGGACCGGCAGGCCCCATCGGGCCCACAGCGCCAGGAGCACCCTGAGCACCCGTCGCGCCTTGAGGCCCCTGCGAGCCCACAGCGCCATTGCACAGCGGCATCGAGCCACCGTCAGGAAGGCCGATGAGGAGGCCACCCGTGGGGCACTGCGTGCTCATGTTCGGGAGCACCGACACCGCCGGAGACGGACCCGCGGCGCCGTTGCAGACATCGACGACACCACCGTCAATCAACTGCGTGACGCGGACGCCGCCCGTCGCGCACGCCGAGCCCGGAGACAGCTGCGTGAGGACCACCGGAGCGCCGGCTGGCCCGGTCACCACGCCGCCATCGAGCACCAGCACCATGCCGGCAGGGCCAACGGGGCCCGGCTGCCCCGGCGCGCCTTCAGGACCCGCGGGGCCTGGCGAACCGGTGTCGCCCTTCGGTCCCGCCGGGCCTGCAACCCCCGCGGGCCCTTGCGGGCCGGCTGGGCCCTGCTCTCCCTGTGGACCCGTGGAAGAAGGACACGCGGTGAACAACAAGACAGCGCCGAGAAGAGCCGAACGAAGCGACATCATGCAGCCCGTACCCCCGAACCCATGCGCGAGTGAAGAACGAGTAGATCGCCTGCCTTCATGCGTCGCCTGACTCTCGTTGCAGCCTCGTTGCTGAGCGCCTGCGTCACCACGTCTCCGCGCTTCGAGCAGGACCTCGCGACCACGTTCGCGCAGGACGACATGCACAAGCTCGTCACCGCCGACGTCGAGCTCTACTACCCGAAGGAATACGAAGCGGCGGCGAAGGTCGTCGCCGCGCGCGCCACCGAGTGCCTCCGCGCGTTGCGTGCCCACGACGACACCAGGCGCGACTACGGCCGGGCGCTGCTGTTCCTCACCTCGGCGAACTACAACAACGCGTACGTGGGCGGCCTGTCGTTCGGTGAGCCGCTGCACTCGGTGAACCCGCTGTCGGTCACCAGCGAGCTGTTCCACTGGTACGGCCTGGGCGGCGCTGACGTCGGCGACATCGCCTGCCACGAGATGTTCCACTTCGCACACTACGAGCAGACGCACGGCTTCTGGGACGCGGTGAACACGGTGTTCGGCCCGGTGTTGCCGCCGCAGACCTTCCTCGAGCGGTGGTTCACCGAGGGCGTCGCGCAGTACTACGAGGGCCGGTTGCAGCGCGCGGTGGGCCGCCCGCACAGTCCGCTGTACCGCGGCAGCTTCGATTCGTTCGTCGCGCTGCGGAGGGGCGCCATTGGCGCAGGTGATCTCTCGATCTTCCAGCGCGAGCTGAACCCGTATTCGGGCGCGTACCTCACCGGTCTGCACTTCATCGAATGGCTCGTCAGCAAGTACGGCGAAGACCAGCTGTGGAGCGTGATGGACCTGCAGGGCCGCAGCGTGTTCTCGCCGCTGGGCGCCACGTTGCGCGTGAAGTCGGTCTACGGCCTGTCGATCGGCGCGCTGCTGGAGGCATGGGAAAAAGACCTCACCCAGCACCTCGTGGTGCGCACGCGGCCGCTCACCGAGAAGACGGTGCTCGAAGACGTGGGCCAGCTCGCCCGCCTCGCGGTGCACCCCGCTTCCGGTGCAATGGCGGTGATCTCCTCGGGCAACGAAGAAGTCCCGATGCTGCGAATTCTCGAGCGCGACGGGTCGGTGCGCGTCGAGAAGCGGCTCATCAACCTCGCGATCGGCGGTCGCCCCTGGGTCTTCGCCGGGCCCGGTTCGATGAGCGGTCTGTCGTTCACCGCCGACGGGAAATCTCTGTGGCTGCTCAACGACGATCTCATCGCGCGCGGTGACACGCGGGCCCAGCTGTGGCGCATCGACGCCAGCAACGGCGACGTGAAGGAGGTCATTCAGAACGTCGGTCGCGGCATGGGCGGCAGCATTTCGGCCGACGGGTTGACCTTCACCTTCGTCGACTTTCCCGCAGGCCAGTCGCGCATCGTGGAGCGCGCGGTCGACAGCGGGCTCGAACAGGTCATCGTCGAGCTGCCCCCGGGTGTCTCGGCGTCGGCGCCACAGTGGAACGCGGCGCACACCCAGCTGGTGTACTCGCGCTTCGATTCCAACGGCTGGAACCTCGTCGTTCGCGCGGCGGACGGAAGTGAACGGCCGCTCACCACCGATGGTCAGTTCAACTACGGCGCGCGGTGGGTCGACGATTCACATCTGAGCTTCGCGCGAACGTCGGGCCGCTATCTGCAGGCGCACCGTTTCGATCTCGACACCGGCCTCGTCGAGAAGCTCACCGACACGCCGTACGGTTTGATCGACCCCGCGATCGCCGGCGACGAGGTGTTCGCCGTGGTGCGCGACGGCATTCACTGGTCGATCGACCGCATGCCGGCGGCGGCCCTCGAGACGGTGACGCTCGACCTGACCCCGCCGCCCGAGAAGCACGAACCGCCCCCGCTGAAGGTCGAGAGCGACGAGGAATATTCGTCGCTCGATCACCTCTTTCTCCCGCAGGCGCGCGCGCCCAACGGCACCATCACGCCGACGTTCGACCCCACGACGGGTCAGCTCACGGTGAACGCCACCGCGTCGCTGTCGTTGATGGGCCGCGATCGACTCGGCAAGCACACCTGGCTGCTCAGCGGCACGGTCGGCATTCCCGACTTCACGTACAACGACGCGCGCGCGACGTACCGCAACCTCACGCTGGCGCCATGGGGCCTCACCTTCACCGCGGGTCGCAACCAGTTCGATCGCATCGACACCTTCTGGGACGCCAGCGTCTTCCTGTCTCGCGCGATCTTCACGGTGCCCATCGCGTTCGGCGTGCAGTCGCTGGTGTGGCAGCGCGTCGGCGCGCCGCTCGAGGCGTACGTCGGCCCGTCGATCTCGCTGAGCGGCAGCGCCGGTGACAGCACCGCGTACGGCGGCCCGTCGCGGCTCATCGCCTTCACCATCGACGTGTCCGGCTACCCGGTGATGAACCAGACGCCGTACGTCGTGACCACGCCGAGCGGCGAAGCGCTGTCGCTCCCCCGCGATCCCTATCTGCTCGATCTGCGCGGCACCTTGAGCTTCGCGGTGCCCTTGCCGGTGTCGAAACGTCACTCCTTCACGTTCGGAGGCGTTGGCCGCTCACTCCCCGGCGCGCCCGTGAATGCGCTGCGCATCGGCGGCGTGAGCTCGTTCAACACCGTGGTTGCCAGCCCGAGCAGCACCACCATTCCCGCGGGCCCCGGGGTCTTGTTGCCGGGCTCGCTCATCGAACCGTTGCGCGGCTTCGATGACTTCGGGTTCCGCGCGCAGCACGCAGTCACCTGGGGTGGCAGCTATCGCTACCGCTTCATCGTCGATCGCGGCACCGCGTCGATCCTGTGGATCTTGCCGTCGTTCTTCTTCCGGCAGATCGACCTCGAGGGCTTCGGCTCGGGGGTCTTCACGTCAGAAGGTGCGCTCGCTGGAGCGGCCGGCGCGGCGATCTCCTTCCGCATGGTGTTCGCGGGCAGTCTGGGCGTGTCGCTCACGTACCAGTTCGCCTACCGCTTCTTCGCGACGCAGCTGCCACCGCTTCACGTGGTCGGCTTCAGCTTCGACTGAGTGTTGCAAACTCCGACATCGCGCATTGGCCCATACCCAACTACGAGCGCTCGAAGTGAAAGCAACCGTCAGTGGGTGTCTGCTCGAGATGCTCGATGCGCGGTTCGGCAAAGAGACGAGCGCACGCGTCGTGAATGAGGCCGGTCTGGCGCAGCAGAGCACCATGCTGCGCATGCCCATCGTCGACATTCCCGATTCGCATTTCTCGCAGCTGTTCGCGGCGACGATGAACGTCACCGGGCTCAACTCCAGCCAGACGTGTGACGCGTTCGGCGAGCACTGGTGCTGCGTGTACGCACCCAAGCTGTACGCGCCCTACCTCGAGCGGTTCAAGAACGCGCGAGAGATGATCGTCGGCCTCGACGCGCTTCACGTGGCCTCACGCGGGCGGTGCCCAACGCGCGCCCGCCGCGTTTCCAACTGAGCTGGCGCGACGCCGACACGCTCGACGTCGAATACCTCTCGGAGCGCAAGCTCATCGACGTGTACGTCGGGCTCGCGCGCGGCGTCGGCAAGTACTTCAAGGAAGCGCTCACGGTGACGAAGCTGAGCGAGACGCACGTGCAGATCGTCTTCGGCACCTGATCGAAACGCGTGAACCTTCGATGAATGAACGGTGCGTGTCGTTGGTACGCACCTCCCATGCGACTGCTCTGCGTGGGTGCCGTGGCGGTGTTGGCTGCGTGTTCGGCTCCGATGAACCCCGGTGACGGTGGTACCGGCGGCGGTTCGGCTGGTGGTGGTGGCAACACCGAGTTCCCCGACGAGCAGAACCACGCGGCCGAGAACGGTGACGGCGTGTCGTTCAAGCAGGAGACGATCTCCGGCATCGCGGTGAACACCTACACGTGGACCGACAGCGCCGGGAAGCCGCGCACCGTCTCTCTCAAGCGGCAGGGCAACGGCAACGCAGGCAACGGCGGTTACGCAGTGCAGTTCACCTACGAGGTGAACGGCCGCACGGTCCGCGTCGACGGCACGCAGGGCGGCGAAATGGGCTTCGGCTTCTTCGTCGCCCACGAGCGCACGCGGAAGTTCGACGACGGCAGCGAGAGCACCATCGCCGCCAGGCACGGTGAAGACGACTCACCGCTGGGCCTGGGCTTCGGCGTTCGCGGCGCGCGCAGCACCATCGCCGCCGACAGCACGTTCGCCACGCACACCTTCACCTCGACGTACCCGAAGTGGGGCACCACGCAGGCGATGGCCAACATCGACGACGACGCGCCGGCCGCGGCGAGCGCGCACCAGCGCTTCGAGCTCCCGCTCACCATTCGCTGGGTCTTCGAGAAGGGCACCGACTACCCGCGCATCGACATCACGCTCGACCTGTCTGCGTCGCAGGCAGGGCAGCTCGCGTTCGACGTGCGTGGTCCCTACGGCACCGTGGAGTTCGCCGACGCGAACCGCGCCGCGACGTTGCAGGGCGTGCAGTGGGGAGACTCGGCGTTCCATTTCACGACGAAGGCCGCGGTGAACGCAGACCTCACCACCAACACCGCGTGGAGCTGGAACGAGCCCATCGCCACCAGCCGCAAGTACAACGCGCTCATCGCGCGCGGCGACGTGCTCTACGAAATCGGGCTCGTCGAGAAGCTGCTCGCGGGCGACACGGGCCTCGCCTACGGCGGCTGGGCCGACACACGGGGCCTCGAGAGCGTCGGTTCAGGCCGCGCGCTGTTGTCGGACACGTTCCCCGGTTGGCAGTGGCCGTTTCAGTCGGCGCAGTATTCGGGCCTGAGCGCGAACGTGGCCTCCACGTTCAAGAAGTTCGCGTGGGGCAGCTCGAACCTCTACGGCTCGGCGAGCGTGACGCAGTTCCTCAACAACACCCTCTCGGTGCCGCTGGTGCCCCACCCTTCGCAGCTCACGTACCGCACGTGCCTGGTGCTCGGCGTGTCGAGCTACGACACCGTGAACTTCCGCGGCCTCGCGAAGGCCGAAGCCACGGGCGCCCAGTCGAAGTGCGCGAACGCCAACCCCTAACCGTTGCGCTTCGTCATCTCGTCCGCGAGCTCGACGTGACCGGTCGAACGGAGCCCCTCGGCGGCGCCCCGCGCGTCGCGCTGCTGACGGTTCTGACCGAGCTTCGCCTTGCCGACCAGCCGGTCGATCTGCACCTCGAGGCCGACGATCTCCTGCAGCAGCTCGTCGATGAACGCGCGCGGGCTGTCGGACATCTTCCACGGCTGCGGCTGCCAGGCTTCGTGCGTCTTCGTCAGCTGCGCGACCACGGTGCGCACGAAGTCGACGTCGTCACGAACGAACACGCGGCCGTGGGCGTGCACCACGAAGTAGTTCCACGTCGGCACCTGCCGATGCGTCTCGTGTTTGCTCGGGTACCAGCTGGGCGAGATGTAACCGTCGGCGCCGCGGAAGATGACCAGCACCTCCTGGCCGTCGGCGACGCGCGACCACAGCGGGTTGTTTCGCGACACGTGCGCGACGAGTGAGTCGCCGTGCAGATGGAACGGCAGGTGATCCGCGTCGAGCTCGCGCGTCACCAGCGCCCCGAGCGGGTGCCGCGCGATGAGTTCACGCAGCACTTCGGGTCGAATCTCTTCGAAATGCGCCGGCAGGTACATGAACGCGTTCGTACTGCGTTCACGCCGCGACGAACGGCACAGAACTCAGCTGGTGACGGCGATCAGCGCGACCACGGCGATCAACAACGCGATGGCCCCGACGATCATCAGCACCGAGTTGAGCATCATCTTGCTGCGCACCTCGTCGGGGAACGACGCGCGCTCGAGGGCGCCGCACTTCACGCAGTTGAAGCCCGCGAACGCCATGTAGAGCAGCGCGCCCACCAGACCTCCTGCAGCCTGGGCGGTGCGACTGCTCGAACGCTGGGTCGGACCGCCGCACTTCGGACACGGGTAGGCCATGTCGCGGAGCGTCTCAGAATCGCGCGCCCACGTGCTACGGTCTTGCGCATGCGTCGCGCGACTCAGACCGTGCTCCTGATGCTCAGCCTCACCGTGGCCGCTTCGGCCTTCGCCGCCAACGGCCGCCAGAAGCCCAGCGAGTACCAGGAGCTCACCGACGAAGATCGCGCCGCGGCCCGCCTGCGCGCGAAGAACCGCGTCTCGACCTGGTCTGAAGCCAACCTGCCCGAGGAATACGAGTTCCCGTGGATGCGCATCGGCTTCGTGGTGCTCGCCTTCGCCATCGCCACGCCCTTCGCCATCGCCGCCTACCGGAACTCGTCGCAGGAGCTCAAAGAGCACACCGCGTTCTCGCAGCAGGGCCGCAAGCGCAAGCCGGCGGCTACTGACGAAGCCTGAACAGCTCCGGCAGCACCTCACCGCTCTTCCCCGCAATCACCTCGTCGAAGCGATCTGCAAACCCGGCCGCTGGCGCTGCGTCGATGAGCCACGTCGTGCCGCCCACCGCGCGCGCCGCGTCGACGAACCCGGCCGCCGGGTACACCTGACCCGAGGTGCCGACCGCCAGGAACACCAGGTGCCGCCCCGCTTCTTCGATGAACCGGCTCACCTGCCGGAGATGCGCTGGATCGAGCATCTCTCCGAACCACACGATGTTCGGGCGCAGCGCCTGCCCGCAGGCACCGCACGTCGGCAGCGGCTCGGCGAGGTAGGTCTTCTCGTCGGCGAACGGCGTCGCGCACTGCACACACCGCGTCTCGAAGAGTTCGCCATGAATGGCGATCATCCGCCGGCTGCCGGCGCGCGCGTGGAGCCCGTCGACGTTCTGCGTGGCCAGCAGGAACCGGGACCCCAACCGCTGCTCCAGTGCAGCCAGCGCCTCGTGACCCGGGTTGGGCTTCACCTTCGCCGCGCTGTCGCGCCGCTGGCTGTAGAAGCGCCACACCAGTGACGGGTCTCTGGCGAACCCGTCGGGCGACGCCACGTCGGTCACGTCGTGGTTCTCCCACAGGCCGTTGCTGTCTCTGAAGGTGGGAACGCCGCTCTCTGCCGAGACGCCAGCGCCCGTGAGCACCAGCACCCGACTCTGGTCCGCGAGTTCAAGTCGTTTGAACATGATTTACGGTATGATGCACCGAATCATCGGTTCCTGACCAGCGCTGTCATGAGTTCGCATCCGTGCGAAAAGCCGATTCATGACGTCGTCGGTGGTCCTCGTGTTGCTGGTCGGAGAGCTGTCGGCACCGCTCCGTCCGCACCTCGAGCGGGCGTTGCCGTCGGCGTTCCCGCAGCAGACACCCGAAGTGCGGCTGGGCGCGCAGGCGCCACCGGGGCGCACCGTGGCGTGGGTGACGGTGCGCGACTCGGAGGTCGAGCTGGTGCTGCACACCGCGCGCGTCCCCGGAGACCTGCGCCGCACGCTCAAATTCGCGCCGAGCGACACGCCCTCGGGGCGCGCGCAGACCATCGCCTTCGGGCTCGCCCTGCTGGTGAGGGAACGGGAAGCCGCGTTGACGGCGACGGCACCACCCGTCGCCACGGAGCCGAAGGTCGAGCCCGAGCTCGTGCCCGTTGCCCCGCCAGCTCCCGCCGACTGGTCCTTCGCAGTCGCCGGCCTGTTCAGCTTCGACACCAACGCCTCGGTGCCCGGGGGTGGTGCGTTCATCAACGGTCATCGCGTGCTGGCGCGGCCGCTCATCTTCACCGTCGATGTCGGGCTCTCGCTCGAGTTCACCGCGCAGGCTGCGGTGCAGAACGCGTCGCTCAGCGCACCCGCAGCCTGGGCCGACGTGCGCCTGGGCCTCGGCGACCTGCGCGTGGTGCCCCGCATCGGGGTCGGCGCGGGCGTCACCGTGTTGCTGCTCTCGTCAGCCGTCACCCCGCAGCCGCTCTTCCGCACCGCGCTGGAGCTCGAAGTGAAGCTCGGCGGCCCACATCGGCTCGTGGGTGGTCTCGCCGCACACTTCACGACCTCGCCGCTCACGGTCACGACTTCCAACGGCAACGGGAACGGTAAGGGCAAAGGCAACATGCCCAGCACGAGTCAGCTGGGACCGGTGTGGGTGCGCTGCGAATTGGGGTACGCGGTGGCCTTCTGAGCGCTGGCTGCCTGCTCGCGCTGAGCCAACGGCACCACCTTCGTCAGAGCATGAGCCCAGCGAAACTCAGGCTCGTCGGCAGTTCGCCCGACGACGCGGTGTTGATCGACGCCATCGAGCGTGGCGATCGATCTGCATCCAGCGCCATCTACGAACGCTTGAGGCCCGTCATCAGTCGCACCGTGCGCAGAGTTGCGCCGCGCGGTCTCGAACATGACGACCTCGTGCAGCAGGCCTTCGTGGAGCTCATCGTGTCGCTGCGAACCAGGCCCGAGGTGCGGTCCCTCGATGCCTGGGCGTCGACCATCACCGCGCGAGTGGTCTTTCACCGGCTCCGCCGGGACCACCTCGAGACCCGCTTCGCCGTGCTCGAAGACGATGGGGGCGTCCTCGAGCACCTCGTCGCGCCGCAGCTGGACCCACACCAGGCGGCGACGCAACGACAGGCGTTGAGCGGCATCGCGCGGTGCATGGCCGGCCTTCACGCAGACCGCATGCAGGTCTTCGTGTTGCACGACGTGCATGGGTTCGAGCTCAAGGAGATCGCCGAGATCCTCGGCATCTCCGTCTCGAACGCGCAGACGCGGCTGGTTCGTGGCCGCAAAGAGCTTCATCAAGCGCTGGAAGCGCACCCCGAGTGGCGCGCCGCACTTCACGAGGAGGGCGCGTCATGAGCTGGGACCAACGAGCAGCGCGCCACCTCCAGCAGAGCTACGAGCAGGTTGGCCCGGCGGAAGATTCGCCGCACGCCCGTGACGCCGCGCTCGCGGCCATCGAGCAGGCGCTTCAGGTTCAGCCGTCGCCGTCACGAAGACGGGAACTCCCGCGCTGGCTGTACGCGGCAGTGGTCCTGGGAGGAATCGTGGCGGCGGCGGCACTTTTCACGCTGCGTGCGCGGCCCGCCGACGTGCAGGTCATCACCCAGCGCGGCGACGTCGACGTGAAGAGCGAACGCGTGTTCCGCACGCGCGACGGTGAAGTGACGCTGAGCCTGCCGTCCGGCGCCACGCTCGAGCTGCAGCGCAACTCGGACATCGAGCTGCACGACGAAGGCGCCCGCGTGTTGCTGCGCATGGGCGCCGTGGCGGCGGCCGTGGTCAGTGACGAGCAACGGCCACTCACCATCGAGACGATGGACACGCAGATCTTCACGCGCGGTGCGCGGCTGAAGGTCGAAGCGACCGGTGGCTGTGACGGCGGTGCGCGGGTGACGGTGAGCGACGGTGCGGTGCTGGTGCGTCGCCGCGGCATCGAAGCGCCGGTGATGACCGGCCAGACCTGGCCCACGTGCCCGAAGAAGCTCGAAGCGGTGCCCGAAGACGTGCCGCAGATCGCCTCACCGCCCCCGGCGCCGGCCCCACGCCCGAAACCGGTGGAAGGTACGTCGTTGAGCGCGTTGAACGCCCAATACGCCCGCGCGCTCGAATTGCAGCGCGATGGCCGCTTCGATGAAGCGTTGCGTGCGCTCGATCGCGTGCTCGCCGGCCCGCCTGATTCTCCGCTCGCCGAGCCTGCGCTCGCTCAGAAGCTGCGCTGGCTTGCGCCGTCTCGCCCGGCCGAAGCACGCCGCGCCGCGAAGTTGTACCTGCAACGCTTCCCAATGGGCCCCGCGCGCGCCGACGCAGAGACGCTGCTGCTCGACGCGCCCTGAAAGCCGTTCCCCTCACACGGAGTTCTTCATGCGCCAGGTGTGTCTCGTCATGTTCATTTCAGCCGCACTCGCGCTGAGCGGGTGCTCGTGTGAAACGCCGACGCCGGGTGACGACGGCGGCAACGGCGGCACCGGCGGCGGAATGGAGAGCGATTCGGGGACCGGTGGCGGCGCGGCAACGGGCGGCAGCGGAGGCGGCGGCGAACTTCCAGACGGCGGGTCGTGTGTAGGCGCGGCGCAGCCGTGCGACGCCACCACGCGATGTTGTTCAGGCTCGTGTGAAAGCGGGCTGTGCCGCTCGTCGACCTTCTGTGTCGACCCCGGCGGAGCGTGCGCGTCGAGCGGTCAGTGCTGCAACGGCAACTGCGCGAACGGTACGTGTGGCGCGACGGCGTGCGCGTCGCTCGGCACGGCCTGCGCAAGCGGCGCTGAGTGCTGCTCCGGCACCTGCACCGCCGGCTTCTGCGCGCAGATCCCCGGAGGCAGCTGCCGCGTTCTCGGAGATGCCTGCACCTCGGGCGCGGAGTGCTGCTCGTCGCTCTGCAAAGCAGGCGCATGCGCGAAGGCCTACTACTGCCAGCCCAACGGAGATCGCTGCAGCTCGAACGCCGAATGCTGCGGTGCCGCGTGCTCGGTGAACGACGGCGGCGTGGGCGTGTGCCTCAACATCACCGGCGGCGGCGGCGGTGGCTGCACCCAGGAAGGCAACCCGTGCAGCGGCGGCAGCAACTGCTGTTCGCGCACCTGCGTCGATCCCGGTTCAGGCGCGACGGTGTGTCTGCCCGCGGGCGGTTGCCGGCTCACGGGCACCAGCTGCGACGACGACGACGCGTGCTGCGGTGGCGGCGTGAACCCCAACGGCTCCGTGCAATGCGTCGGCGGCCGCTGCGACAACGGCCAGTCGTGCAACGGCGTGGGCAACATCTGCGGTGCGGCACCGCTGCCTGACGGCGGTGAGGTGATGATCAACGCTTCGCAGAACTGCTGCGACGGCATGAAGCAGGTCTGCAAGCTCGACTCGTCGGGCATTCCGCGCTGCTTCGGCGGCGGCTCGGCGTTGTGCCCCACGGGCTACACCGGCGAGGCGGGCTGCTGCATCGCCGGCGGAGACATCTGCCAGTTCAAGGATCAGTGCTGCAACGACGCGCTCTGTCTGCCGGGTGACGGTGGCGTGTTGCGCTGCCAGCCGCCCGACGCGTGCAAGCCGCTCGGCGCGACGTGCTCGGGTAGCGAATGCTGCGCGGGCAGCGAGTGCAGCTTCGGCATCTGCCGGCCCCCGTTCATGGAAGGCGGCGGCGGCGGCGGTTCACGCGACGGGGGAACCGACGGCGGCAGCGCGATGGACGCCGGCGTGCTGTGCGCGGCGAACGACGCGGGTTGCAGCTTCTCGGCCGAGTGCTGCTCGCAGATCTGCGTCGGCGGTGCCTGCCGCCAGCCGGTGCAGTGCCAGTCGCAGGGCGGCATCTGTACCTCGTCGTCGGACTGCTGCAGCGGCACCTCGTGCGTGATGGCGCCCGGCGCAGAATTCGGGAGCTGCCAGCCGTCGAGCTGCGTCGGCGTGGGCCAGACCTGCTCCGCCGGCGGCACGTCGTGCTGCTCGGGGCTCGCCTGCCTCGACGGCACCCTCAATGTGTGCGGCGCCAGCGGCAGCTGCTCGTGCACCGTGGTCATCAATTAGTCCCACGCGTCGAGCAGCAACCGAGACGGATCGCCGTGAGTGCGCGCGGCGATCTGCTCGGAGGTCGATTCGATCATCTGCCAGGCAGCGTCGAACTGTTCGCGAAAGCTGTTCATCACCGGCACTTCGCGAACCGTGGGTGACGCGAGCGTTCCGCCGAGCGCGCACTTCGCTTCTGCACGCTTCTGAAATCGAATCTGCAGCGGCACGCGCGCGGGGCGTCCACGCGATCGCGGCGTCGTGGTCGAGATGCAGTGGCGAAACGCACGATCGACTTCGGTGAGCGACGAAGACTTCGCCAGCGCACGCGAAACCGAAGTCTTGGTGCGTACGAACGGCGTCGTCACCTGCTGCTCCAACACGTCACAGCCGCTGGTGAACCAGAACGGCACGCCCCGCTCTGCCGCGAGCAATTCGACGATGCGTGATTCGGTCAGCCGCTCAGTGCCGAGCGACCAGTCGGTGTTCACGTTCACCGTGTGCGCGCCGAACCCGTGCGAATCACCCAGCGCGTGCATGCCCACGCACGCCACCGCGTCGACGTCGTCGGCCAGCACGTCGGTGACGAGCTCGCAGCCAGCGGGAAAGAAGCGCGCCTCGAGGTTCGCCGCCCCCGAGTGGTGCGTGTCTGACACGCGAACGTGCTGCACGCCGTGCTCGAGCAGCAGTAGCGCCACCATCGACACCTCTTCATTCATGCGCAGCGCGGCCTGGGCGTAACCGGGGCCTCCGAACACGAGCTGCTCGATGCGGTCGACCCCCGCGATGCCTTCCAGATCGGCTATCAACAGCACCCGTCGCACAGGCCTCAACCTACCAACCCATTGATTTAACGAGCCTTCAGGGTCACTTGTCAGAGGTGGCTGGTACAAGTCTCCACATCATGAAGCACGCATGGTCCGTCAATGACGTCGCAGCGCTCCTGGGAGTGCCCCCCGAAGACGCGCGCGCGCTCGTGGAGCAGGTCTTCGAAGGCCCTCGAGACGTCCTCAGCTTTCAGGACCTCCACCTGGTGCGCACCGCGCATCGGCTGCTCAACCAGAAGGTCAGCAAGGCGCGCATCACGCAGGCGCTGGTGCAGGTGAAGAAGGAACAGCCGGCCGACGCGCCGCTCGCCGCAGTGACGCTGCGCGAGGTTGGCAAGGAGCTGGTGGTCGAAGCCGGCAGCTCGAAGTGGAACGCGGCGTCGGGGCAGCACCTGTTCGACTTCGGCGCGAAGGGCAACCGCGGCGCGAACTGGCTGCGGCCGGTGCCCGCGCGTGATGCCGTGGCGCTCTTCGCCGCAGCCGTGCACGTCGAGGAGACCGACCCCGAGGCCGCGCTCGACGCCTACGCCGACGCGGTCGCCGCCGATCCACACCACGCCGACGCGCACGTGAACCTGGGCCGGCTGCTGCATCAGCGGGGTCGGTTGTGCGAAGCCGAAGCCCACTACGTGGCGGCGCTGGTCTCGCGCCCGACCGACACGACCGCCACCTTCAACCTCGCCGTGGTGCTGGAAGATCTCGGGCGCCTCGACGACGCCATCGCGCGTTACCAGGAGGTCCTCGAGCTGGACCCCACCGTGAGCGACGCCTGCTTCAACCTCGCGCGGCTCTACGAAAAGAAAGGCGAGAAGGTGGCAGCGCTCCGCCACCTCAAGGACTACCGCCGCCTCAGCGGACCTCGCTGACGCTCCACTCGAGCGTCTTCATGAGCTCCTTGCGGCGCTTGGCCACGTCGGCGTCGAGGTAGCGAACGGCCTCGGCCATCTTGTCCATCAGGCGGAAGGCCTTGCGCTTGCTCTGCTTGACGTTGAACAGGCCGTGCACCAGCCACGGGAAGACCGCCGTCACGTCGCAGTGGCAGTAGACCGAGCCCGTCTCGACCGCGTCGGCATAGACCTTGCCCCAGGTGTGGCCTTCGCCGGCCGGGCAGCTCGAGAGCGCGCCGTTGTCGACCGGGTCGACGCAGAACTGCACGTCGATGTCGAAGCCCGCGGTGGGCACGTTGAGAATCTGATCGAGCAGCGGCTCGCCCTGCAGCGTGTAGTTCTTGGGCACGCCACCACCGAGAATCCACACCGCCATGCGCTTGTCGAAGTGGTGGCGGCAGTAATGCTGGATCGCGGCCATCTGGTAGACGTCTTCGTTCACGTCGAGTTCGAACTTGAACTCGTCGCCCAGCAGGCGCTTCAGCTTCACCACGTTCAAGAAGATCGAGCCGTCCTGCACCGCGCCCACGAAGATCGGCACACCGCGGCGGTAGCAGGTCGACAGCAGCGACGGCTGCTCGACGCCGAGTTCCTCTTCGATGGCGTTCATGTGCTTGCCGAGCAGCGCGTGGAACTCGGGCGTCGCCATCTTCTTCTGGAAGTCCGCGTGGCGGATGATCGCCGAGAAGAGCCGGTCGGTGTCGAGCAGCACCTCTTCCTGGAAGCCCAGGTCGTAGATGCGGATGATGCGCGCCACGCGGTACTGCAGGTCGCCCGCGTTGGGGTTCACCTCGCGAATGTGGTGTTTCAGCACGCGGTGCGCGTCGTGGTACAGGTTGGCGCCCGTCGTGGTGATGCACGAGATCACGCCACTCTCGACGAGCGGAATGATGCAGCTCTGGTGCAGGCCCGCCGGCGTCATCGCGCCCGACAGCGTGAGGAACACCGCCGCGTTCTCTTCGAGCGATCGGCGCATCAGCTCGAAGGCCGTACGTTCCTGACGGCCCACGTACGCACCGAACGCGTGCTCGAGGAGTTCGATGGCCGACTCCTTGCCGGTGATGGGCTTCGGGTTGACGCGGCGTGATTTGTCGTACGACGCACGGAGCTTCTGCTGGGTCTTGGTGGCCATGAGCGCGGGCGGTATACACCCCGCCACACAGGCCGAACGGGAGTTTTCACATTGAAGAATTTCAAGCTGCTTGTTGGTGCCCTCGCGATGACGTCGGTGCTCGGTTGCGACTGCAAACCGCCCGGCCCGTCAGGCACGGTGCCTGACGTCATCGCCAACCCCACAGCCATTTCTTTTTCGGCGTGCCCCAACAAAGACGAGAGCGGCGGTGCCGTCGCCGACGTCTTCCCCGACATCAAGAAGCTCAAGCTGACCAACCAGGGTCGCGTGGGTGCCGACCTCACGTTCTCGTTCACCGGCGCCGGCAAGGATCTCTTCAGCATCGACGGCACGGCCCCGATGTCGATCGACCGCCTCGCTGACCTCGAGATTCCGCTCAAGTTCTCGCCCAACGCCCGCGGCGACGTGCGCGCCGACTTCGTGGTCAACGACAACACCGAAGGCACGGCCGACACGATCGTCACGCTCATCGGCAGCGGCATCAACCTGCCCTCGCAGCCCACCATCGAGACCGGCCCGCAGAAGACCGACGCCACCGGCTTCTTCACCTGCACCTCGGAATCGCCGCTGTCGGACTGCATCCTCCAGTTCCCCGACACGCTCATCGGAGCGACCCACCAGCTGCAGCTGAAGATCCGCAACAAGGGCTGCCCGGCGCTCAAGGTGAAGTCGCTGAAGATCGAGGGCTCGACGCTCGGCACCACCGACGGCTTCTCGATCACCTCGCCGGCGGTGCTGCCTTCGGAGACCTCGCCGCTCGTGCTCTCGACCGCCGACGGCACGGAAGAAACGACGCTCACCATCACCTTCAACGCCACCGACGACGCCTCGGGCGCGCCCAGCCAGGGCCGCTACGCGTCGCTCATCATCGAGAGCAACGACCCCAACTTCGGTGACGGCTTCCAGAACCCGGCCCGCATTCAGCTGCAGGCCAACGCGGTCAAGCCGTCGATCTACGTCGCGCCCACCAGCTGCAACTTCACCAACAGCATGGACCGCTGCGGCAACGACCCGCGCCAGCCGAACAAGGCGAACTTCCGCGTCACCAACGACGGCGCCACGCCGCTGACCATCAGCAAGGTCTCGTTCCGTTCGTCGGGCATCACCACCAGCGCCGACAACCGCTTCACCATCAGCCAGAACATTCAGGGCCAGACGCTGCAGCCCGCCGCGAGCGCCACGCTGATCGTCACCGAGACCGACGCGCCCCTGCTGGTGTCGGACCAGATCGAGATCGTCGCCGACCTCGTCGGTGGTGGCGCAGGTAGCGGTGGTTCGATCACGCTGTCGGTGATCAGCGGCATCAAGCCCTGCCTCACCACCGACCCCTCCGACGAGATCGACTTCGGCGACCCGGCCGACGAGCTCACCGGCCGTCGCCTGCTGATCAAGAACGACGCGGCCTGCGGTCAGCTGATCCTCAACGAGGTGAAGATCGAGCCCTCGCCGTTCTATTCGCTGGTCGCTCCGCTCATCGACCCCAACACCACCATCGCGCCGGGCGGTCAGCTCGAGACCAACGTCCAGTACAAGCGCCCGTCGACCGGCGGCATGCAGCTGGGTGAGCTCACCATCAGGAGCAACGACACCGACTTCAGCCCGCGGAAGCTGATCGTTCTGCGTTCGAACGCGGCGGCCGACACCTTCCCGACGGCGGCGCTCACCGCGTGCACTGCCGACCAGCTCGGCTCCGACCCCGACTGCATGTCGGGAGCGAGCACGTCGGTCGGCTACACCGGTGCGCAATTGGGCGCGTCGCGTCAGATCACGCTGTCGGCGATCAATTCGACCGACAACACCATGGTGAGCGAATTCGAGTTCGTGAACGCGAACAACACAGCGGCCCCGCTGCCTGCCGGTGGCTCTGTCGGTGATCTCGCCGGCAACGGCGTGCGCGGCACCGCGAACAAGCGCGTGCTCACGGTGCCGCCCGGCGTCACCGGCACCTACCGCTTCCAGCTCACCGTCTGGGACAACCGCGGTCAGCAGTCCGCGAACCGATCGCTGATCGTCATCAACATCTACCCGTGACGCCTCGACGCGGGTGCGCGCCGTCGAACGCGCGCACCAGCTGACAGCAAAGAAGCGTACGCCGTGCCCGACGCGCATCACCGTCGGGCACGTTGCGTTTACGGGCTCAGACCTTCGCTTCGGCGTCGGGTGCGTTGAGCCGAACGAGCGGCGAACGATGCGTAAGTGAGCGCATCGCCAGCTTGTCCAACCTGGTCGAGCGGTACACGTCGAGCATCGCCGCCTGCCCCTGCTGCCACACCGAGAACATGGTGCAGTTGCCGGTGAACACGCAGCCGCCGTGGTCCTTCTCCATGCACACGTTGACCGAGACGGGGCCTTCGACGGCCTCGATCACCTCGAGAAACGAGATCTGCGAAGCCGGGCGGGCCAGCGCGTACCCACCGCGCGCCCCGCGCGTCGAACGCACGAGCGACGCCTTCACCAGCGTCTTCAGGATCTTCGCGAGGAACTCTTCGGGCACCGACATCTGCCGCGCGATCTCACGAAACGAGGTCGTCATGCCGTCGGGCAACGACGCCAGAAACAGCATCGCCCGGGTGCCGTACTCGATTTTCCGGGAGATCTGGAAGGCGTGCTGCATGGAGGAGTAAGGGCCGCTCTAGCATGATCGACCTGCACTCGCACACGACGGCCTCGGACGGTCAGCATCCACCGCACGAGCAGGTCGCGATGGCTGCGAAGGCCGGTGTGAAGGTGCTGTCGGTGACCGATCACGACACCGTCATCGGGCTCGAAGCTGCAGCCGCTGCCTGCACCCAGCACGGCATGGAGCTCGTTCCCGGCATCGAGATCTCGTGCTGGCTGCAGCGCCGCGAAGTGCACGTGCTGGGTCACTTCATCGACCCCGCCTTCAAACCGCTGCAGGCCTACGCCCTGCGCCTCGTCGATGAACGCGAACAGCGCATGGAGAAGATGGTGCATCGCCTGTCGGCCAACGGCGTTCCCGTCACCGTCGCGCAGGTGCAGGCCATCGCCGGTGACGCGCCGCTCACGCGACCCCACCTCGCGCGTGCCCTGGTCGAGCTCCGCATCTGCACCTCGGTGCGGGAGGCCTTCGACCGCTTCCTGGGCGACGGCAAGCTGGCGTGGGTGCCGAAGTTCGAGATGTCGGTGCAGGCGGCCATCGAGCTCATTCACGCCGCCGGCGGCACCGCCACCATCGCCCACCCCGGCAGCTCACGCGTGAACCGCTACGAGCTCGATGACATGGCGAAGCACGGCCTCGACGGCATCGAGTCGGTGCACCAGGACCACCCGCCCAGTCAGCGCGAGTTGTTCGCGAAGTGGGCGCAGGAGCTCTCGTTGCGCTGCACCGCCGGCAGCGACTTTCACGGTGTGAAGATCGCGCCTGACCGCGTGTTCGGCTCGGTGTCGATGAATGCCGGCGAGTTCGCGAAGCTACGCGCGCGTCGCGCCTGACTATTTCCAGAGGTTCTTGTCGATGGTCGTGGGCCGCACCGTGGTGTCGAGCTCCACCTGACCGTCTTGCTTCGCCTCGCCACCGCCCACGCCACGCGCGCGGATCTGCAGCGGGTTCTTGCCTTCCTTCAACTGCACCGGCACCTCGAAGCGGCCCTGCGCGTCGACGCGAACGATGCGGCCCTGCACTTCGACCAGCGCGCCGGGGTCGACGGTGCCCTTGAGCGTCAACTTCGGGGTGTTCACCGTCTGCCTCGCGGGCAGCGCGACCTTGAGCAGCAGCGACTTCGGCACCGTCACCGGCTCCGTGGGCGCCTGCCCAGGCTTGACGATCGACTGCTGCCCGGCGCGCACGATGACCACGCGACCGCCACCGGCGAACGCGACCTCGCCGCTCTCGGAACCCACGGCCACCGTGCCCTGCCCGTTGCTCGCGATGGTGAACACACCGCCGTCCGTGCGCGCGACCGCATCCGAATTCGCGGCGCGAACTTCGAACACGTGCCGGCCTCCGCCCTTCACGGTGGCGCGCGCCATACCGCTCTCGAGCAACAGCTTCGTGATGCTCTCCTTCAACTCGCCGATGCCCACTTCGGTGCCCGGCTCCATCTTGACCTGCCAGGTCTCTTCGCCGACGAGCACCGCGTAGCTGCCATCGCTGGTGCGCACACCGTCGCTCGGGTGCAGCACGTCACCCAGCTTCGCTTCGCGCCACTGACCCGAGGCGCCACTGCGAATCTGAACGGTGCCGGTGATCTCCCCGAGCGAGATCTCGACCACCCGCGGGCCCGCGTCGACGGACGACACCACCGACGCATCGGGCGTCAGCAACACGACGGGTGGCGTGACGGGTGGTTCGGCAAGAAAGAGCCACCACGCGAGGGGAATCGCCGCAACGATCAGCAGGAGCACCACCGCGAAGCGCACGCGCGACGACATCGGGTGTGGAGAGTATCAGCTAACCGGTGATGCCCTTGCCCTGACCGCCGATGCCGCTCGGACTGCTCGCCGTTTTCCGTTGCGTGGTGCCGGCAGGCTTGAAGTGGAGCGTGAATTTGGCGCCCTGCCCCGGTGCGCTCTCGACCTCGATGCGGCCTTGGTGTTCCTGCATCACCCGGTAGGCCACGGCGAGCCCGAGGCCGATGTTCGTCCACACGTCCTTGGTGGTGAAGAACGGCTCGAAGATGCGCTCGAGATGCTCGGGCGCGATGCCCTTGCCCGAGTCGCGAACCGTCAGCGTCGTCTCCTTCACTTCGACGATGAGCCGCTTGTCGAGCGACACCTTCATCGCGGTTCGCGCGTTCGCGCACAGCTGCGCGATGACCTGCTCGATCTGTTCGGCGTCGCCGTCGATGCGGGTCGGCTCACGGGGCAGCAGCACCTCCACGGCGATGCCCGGTGACCGGTCCTTCTCGAGCGACATGGCGCGGGTCACCAGCGCGTTCAGGTCCATCGGGGCCAGCGAGACCTGTCCGCGCTTCTGCGAGAACCGGAGCAGCTGCTGTGTGATCTCCCGACACCGCTGCGCGCTCTGCTCGATCTGCTTGAGCAACGCGAAGTTGTCGTCGGTCTCGGGCGTGTCCATCAGCAGCAACTGCGCGTTGCCGAGAATGCCGACGAGCGGATTGTTGATCTCGTGCGCCACGCCCGCGCCGAGCTGACCGATGGCCGCCAGCTTCTGCGCCTCGAGCAACTGTGCCTGCGCCGCGCGCAGCTCGGCGGTGGCCTCGTCGACGCGCTGCTTGAGCTCGTCGTTCCACGTCAGCAGCCGCGCGCGCGAACGCTCGAGCTCGGAGCCCATGGCGTTGAAGGTGCGCGCCAGCTCCGTGAGCTCGTCGGCGCCAGCGACGTGCACCCGGTGGCTGAGCTCACCCTTCCCGTACGCGGTGGCCACTGACGACAACGACCCGAGCCGAAACGACAACCTGCGCGCGAACACCAGCGACACGATCACCAGCAGCACCAGCGTTCCGCCCATGCCGCCCAGCACGCTGCGCCGCAGCGAACGAATCGGAGCGCGCGCCACCTCGAGTGGGATCGACGCCACCGCCGTGAGCCCCAGCTTCCCGGGCACCTTCTCGGTGGCCAGCTGCTCGGTCGCCGAGTTCACCAGCGGGAGCCCGGCGCGCACCGCCGCCAGTCGCCCTTCGTCGAGCCGCGCGACCTTCTGATGCCACTGGCTGCTCGCGATGACCCGCCCGTCGGCATCGACGATCTCGAGGGTCGTCATCTGCGGCGCGTGTTCGACGAGCCAGCGATCGAGCACCGACAACGTCAACGCCACCACCACCATCGGGGTCTTCGCACCGCGCGGGCCGACCTGAATCGCTGCCGGCATCCACGGCCCGACCGGGCTGTCTTGCGCGGCGCCGAGCGCCATCTGGCCGTCGTCTCCGTACGCCGCGAGCGTCGCCAACGGGAGCAGCGCCAGCAGCTCGTCACGCTCGACCTTCAACTGCGGCCGATCGTCGCGCGGGCCGACGAACGCGCGGGTCGACGGCGCCTGGAGCGCAGCCGACACCACGACCGGCGACTGCGACGACAACAACTGCAGCCCACCCTCGGCCTCCGCCGCCGAGACCTTCGACCAATCGATCAGCGAAGCCGACTGCGCGAGTGAATCGAGCGTCGCCGCGAGCTGCGTACCGGCGGCTTCAGCCGAAGCTGCAGCCAGCGCCCGTTGTTCCCGTTCGAGCCGCGCCGACAGCTCCCGTTCTGCTTCTCGCAGCAGCCAGAACCCCGCGAACGCGAGCGGAATCACCGCGGCCGCGAGCACGAAGAGCAGGAGCTTCTGAGAGAGCCTCATGAGTCCTCGGTCAGCGCGACGGAAACATCATGGCAGCTCGGCGAGAAAGCAGCCGTGCACGTGTGTGTCGATCCCTGCATCGACGCAATCGAACTCGAAGGCTGCGGTCATCTTCTTCGTGAGGCAGGACGAGAACACGATGCGCCCAGAACCGAGCGAGCGCTTGCCGACGACCACGACGGGATCATCAGCGACGAAGAAGACGCTGGCCGAGAAGAAGTTCGGCGGATGTCGCTCGCCTCGGAGCACGAAATCGACGCTGCCGTACACGCCCGCGTGGCCCGCAACCCACCTCGACGTGGCCGCGCAGGCCGCGTCGTCGAGTTCCCACGGCGCCCCCTCGCCACCCTCGATCGCGGCGCCTGCGTCGAGCACAGCACCGGCGTCCGTCACGCTCCCGGACGGAACGACGCAGCACACCAACGCGCTACGCAATCGAGCGTTCTCCGTCGCCGCGATCACTGAAGAGGACGACGCTGCCCGCCACGGCCTTGGCCTTCTTCTTGAGCTCCGCCGCCTGACGCGCGAGTTCGGGGTGATCGACGGAACCATCGGTCAGCACCGCGACGATCGACACGCTCATGATCGGGAACTTGCGCCGCTGGCCGTAGCGATCTTCCGCATCAATCGACCCGCGCTCGCGATCGGCGCGCTCGTAATAGAGCGGAATGATCCGATCGAACGACTCGATGACGCGCCGGCTGATGCGCTCGGCCTGCTCGGGCCGGGTCATGAACACGAAGTCGTCGCCAGCCACGTGCCCCACGAACTCCGTGCCGTCACCGTGCTGCGCGACGACCTCGCGAAGAATGTCGGCCGTCTGCTTCACCACGGCGTCGGCCTTCGCGAAGCCGTAGAAGTCGTTGAACGCCTTCAGGTTGTCGAGGTCGAGGTAGCAGAACGCGAACGCCGTTCGCTCGGTGATGCGGCGCTGCACTTCGCGTTCGATCGCCGCGGAGCCCGGGAGCTGCGTGGTCGGGCTCGCGCTGGTGTCGAGCGTGCGGCGACGGAGCACCGACTCCACGCGTGCGCCCAGCTCGAGCGCATCGAACGGCTTGGTCAGGTAATCGTCGCCGCCGAGCTTCAACGCGCGCACCTTCGCGGGCGTGTCGCTGCGCGCAGAAATGAAGATGACCGACAGCGGGCTCGGCGCCCGTTCGGCCTTGAGCGCCTCGAAGAAGTGGAAACCGTCACCGTCGGGCAGCGCCACGTCGAGCAGCAACACATCGGGCCGGCGTCGCGCCACCGCGGCGCGCGCCTCGGCCACGGAGCCGGCCCGTTCGACGTCGAAGCCCTGGTTGGCGAGCACCTCGGCGCAGATGGCCGTGATCTGCGGATCGTCGTCGACCACCAGCACACGCCCGCGCGCGCCGGTGCGCTTGCGCAACACGGCTTCGACGCTGGCGATGAAATTCGCCGCGCCGATGGGCTTGTGAAGAAACCCGGCTGCGCCGCCGCGAATGGCGAGCTCACGCACGTCGGAGCCCGACACCATCAACACTCGCGAGGCCTTGGTCTCGGGATCGTTCCGGAGGATCTCGAGCAGGTCGACGCCCGCCACGTCGGGCAGCCGATGATCGACCGTGATCACCTCGGGGCGCGCCCGCCGCGCGAGGCTCAGCGCCTCGTCTGCGTTGTGCGCGACGAGCACGCGGTAGCCGGCCTGCAGCAGGTGCGACTTCATCACCCACGCGAGCTCGGGCACGTCGTCGACGATCAACACCGAGACCCGCATCGACTTCGACTCCGAGTCGGTGCGCGGCGGCAGTTGCTCTGGCGGCGCGTCGGGGAACACCGCCACGAAGCGCGCGCCCGGCCCCGGTTCGGCCCAGATGCGGCCGCCGTGCCCCTCGACGATGGTCCGGCAGATCGACAGGCCGAGGCCCGTGCCCGGCAGGTTCTTGTTCCGCGCCGAACGCGCCTGCTCGAAGCGATCGAAGATGCGCTCGAGATCACCCTCGGCAATCGCCTCACCCGAGTTCCACACCGACAGCACCGCGAAACCGTCGGCGTCGATCGATCGGCCGACCGTCACCTTCACCGACCCATTCGCCGGCGTGAACTTGAGCGCGTTGGTGAGCAGGTTGTTCACCACCTGCGTGACGCGCTGCGGGTCGGCCAGCAGCTTCACGTCGGCCTGGGCCTCGACGCTCACCGAGATCTGCTTCTCCGAGAACGCGGGGCCATACCGATCGACCGCCGACTGGGCGAGCTCGTCGAGCCGCATCAACTGGAAGTCGAGATGCAGCGCGCCCTGCTCGAACTTGCTCAGGTCGAGAAGATCGTCGACGAGCGCGTTCAGCCGCTCCGTCGATTCACGCGCCATGGCCAGGAAGCGCTTCTGTTTCTCGGTCACGTCGCCGGCCAGGCCGTTGATCACCAGGTCGACCGCCCCCGCGATGCTGGTGAGCGGCGTGCGCAGCTCGTGACTGATGATGCCCACGAACTCGTCCTTGCGTTGGGTGAGCTGCCGCTGCGCGCTCACGTCGTGCAGCACGATCACCAGCCCCCGCAGCTCCCGCGCCGTCCCCGAGACCGGCGTCACCACCAGCTCCAGCGTGCGCGCGCCGATCTCCAGAGACTCACGCACCGTCTTCGCGCCGCCGTATTCCCAACCACGAATCAGCTCGAACGGCGCCACGCCGAGCACCGAGGTCAGCTGCTCCAGCTGCGGCCGCGCTTCCCCCAGCGACACCGCGAGCATCTCGCGCGCGGCGCGGTTGACCACCAGCACGCCGCCCTTGGCGTCGGTGAGAATCACGCCGTCACTCATCGCCTCCACCATCTGCTCGACGCGGAGGCGAGACTCGCGTTCAGCGGCGCGCACGTGCGTGATGGCGTCGGTGGTCTGATTGACGAGCAGGTCGAGCAGCTCGCCGTCTTCGGTCGAGTACGAATCGGGCCGCGACGAGAACAGCGCCAGCGTGCCCACCGTGCGCCGCTCCGACACGAGCGGCACCGAGATCGCACACGGGAACGCGCTGACGGGGTCGGCCACGCCGCCGACTTCACCCGTCACACTGGTGGCCACGCGATCTTCCGGCAGCACCACGCCCGCCGCCTTGCGGTGCGAGCTCAAGACCGAGTCCTTCACGTGCAGCAGCGCGGCTTCGGCCAGCGCCGCATTGCAGCGAATGCGAAGCGACGCCAGGTCTCCGTCACTCGACTCGACCAGCACCGCGCTCGCGTCGTGGGGCAACACGCGGCCCACGGTCGCCAGCAGACGATCGACGATGGCGTCCAGCGAAGGCGCGTCTTTCGCGCTCTGCCGGCTCACCTCGTACATGACGTTCAACGCCTCGACGCGCTTGTGCAGCGATTCGACGAGCCGTTCCTTCTCGCGCCGCAGCTGCGCGACCGACAGCGCGTTGCGCACCGTCATCACCAGGTCGTTCACGTCCCAGGGCTTGGTGACGTAGCGGAACACCTGCCCGTCGTTGATGGCCGCGATGAGATCGCCCGGGTTGGTGTACGCGGTCAGCAGAATGGTGGTGACGCCGTTGCCTTCGGCCCGCGCGGCCCGCACCAGCTCGATGCCCGTCATCTCAGGCATCTTCTGATCGGTGATCAGCAGATCGACGGGCCGCGTGCGCAGCACCTGCAACGCGTCAGCGCCCGACTTCGCGGTGAGCACGATCGCCATGCGATCGAACATGCGCGTCAGCACGTCGAGCACGTTCTGCTCGTCGTCAACGCAAAGAATGAGGGGCTTCTGAGACATCGGGGGAAACCTGATTCTAGGTCACGCCCGTCGCCCGGATAGTCCTACACCTGCGCACTATTTCTTCGGCTCAGGTGACTTCTGCTTGCCCGCCTCGTCGATCTTGTCGCCGTTGCTGATCGACAGCCGCACCAGCTCGCGCAGCACGCGGTTGCGCTTGATGTTGCCGAGCACCTCCTTGAGGTCCTCGTACACGGTGGGATCGTTGATGACCGCGCCGAGCGTGCCTTCACCCGCCTTGATCTTGGTGGTGATGGCCTTCACGTCGGCCGCCGACTGCGAGAGGTCGGCCATGAGCGTCTTCGCGTCGCCGTAGACCAGCTGGTAGACCGCGCCGTCCTTCGAGTTCTTGGCGTCGTGAATGATCTTCGCCAGCTCGTCGGCCGCGTTGCCGAGGTCGGTGACCGCGTTGGCGACCTTCTTGTCGTAGATGAGCGCGTGCAGTGAGCCTTCACCGTTCTTGATGTCGCCCAGCAGCTGGTCGACCTTGGTGACCGCGCCGTCGAGCCGCAGCGCCACTTCAGACGCGCGGCTGATGATGAGCTTGAGATCGTCGCTGGTGCGCTTGTCGTAGATGAGGGTGTGCGCCGCGCCCTTGCCGGTCTCGATCTCGCTGGCGATGTTGCGCGCCGAGCGGATGAACTGGCTGATGTCGTTGGTGATCTCGTCGTTGGTGTAGCTCTGCACGCCGGTGCGGAGGTCGCGGGTGATCGACACCACGTTGTCGACGACCTCACCGGTCGCCTTGAGCAGCGAGCTGATGTCGCCCGAGGTACCGGTCTTCAATTCACCCTTGTTGGCGACCACCGCCTTGTCGGGAGACCCGAGCGAGATGTCGATGGCCTTGTCGCCGAGCACGCCGCGACCGGCGATGCGCGCCACCGAGTCTTCGCGAATGCGCTCCTGGAAACGATTGCTGATCTCCATCTGCACGATGATGCGCTTGTCGCCGAGGTCGGGCGCGAAGCTGATCTTCGAGACCTTGCCGACGTTCAAACCGCCGAGCCGCACCGGTGAGTCGAGCGCCAGACCGTCGACGTTCTCGAACGCGCCCGTGTAGACGTTCTGCTCTTCGAAGAGCCGGCGCTCCTTGCCGATGACGAAGACCACGATGCCGGCGAGCGCGAGCCCCAGCGCAATGAAGAGGCCTGCACGAATGATCACCCGCTTCTCGCGTTCGGCGGGCGTGATGTTGGCCGTGCTCATCGGTTAACTCTTCCTCGCGTCGAAGAACGCGCGCACATCAGGGTTCGTCGAGGCCTTCATTTCCGCCACCGTGCCGCTGGCCACGATCTTCCGCTTCGCCAGCATGGCCATTCGATCACTCACGCGGAACGCACTGTCCATGTCGTGAGTAACCACGATGGAAGTGCACCCCAACTGCTGCTTCATCGACACGATCAACTCGTCGATGACGCGCGTCGAAATGGGGTCGAGGCCGGTGGTCGGCTCGTCGTACAGAATCACTTCAGGCTCGATGGCGATGGCGCGCGCCAGACCGACACGCTTGCGCATACCGCCCGACAGGTCAGACGGCTTCATCGCCTCGATGCCGGGCAGGTTCACCATCTTCAGGTTCCTGGCGACGCGCGCGGCGATCTCGTCGTCGCTGGCGCCCTTGAGGTGCTCCCGCAGCGGGTACGCGATGTTCTCACCCACGGTCAGCGAGTCGAACAACGCCGCGCCCTGGAACACCATCGCCACGCGCTTGCGCACCTCACGCAGGTCGGTTTCCCCCAGCGTGGTGACGTCTTTGCCCTCGAACCACACGTGGCCCCTGTCGGGGTACAGCAGGCCGATGAGGCACTTGAGCAACACGCTCTTGCCGGTGCCGGAGCCGCCGATGATGGTCAGCGTTTCACCGCGCTTCACCTCGAGGTTCAGCCCCTCGTAGATGCGCTTGGTGCCGAAGGCCTTGTAGAGGTCCTCCCAGCGAATCAACACGTCGGGCGATGAAGGAGCGCTCACAGGGCGAGGAACAACTTGGTGAGGAAGAAGTCGGACAGGCAGACCGCGACCGAGGTGATGGCCACGGTTTCAGTCGTCGCGCGGCCGACGCCTTCGGTGCCGCCGGTGACTTCGAAGCCTTTGAAGCAGCCGACGAGGCCCACGATGATGCCGAACACCGCCGCCTTGGCGATGCCCGAGCTGAAGTCGAAGAGGTCGGCCGTCTCGACCGCCGCGCGGAAGTACTGCTGCATGGGAATGTCGTACTGCGTCGACGCCACGATGGCGCCGGCCACCAGACCGAACACGTCGGCGAGCGCGGTCAACGCGGGCATGACGATGAAGCAGGCCAGAATGCGCGGCGTGACCAGCTTCTTGATGGGGTCTGCACCGAGCGCTGAGATGGCGTCGATCTGCTCGGTCACCTTCATCGACCCGAGCTCGGCGGTGATGCCTGAGCCGATGCGCGCGCCCACCGTGAGCGCCGTCAGCACCGGCCCCAGCTCGCGGAAGAGCGTCAGCACCACCACCTTGCCGACGGTGTGCTGAATGCCGAAGCGCGCCATGAAGAAGGCGAACTGCAGCGTCATCACCAGGCCGGCGAACACGGCCGTGAGCGTGGCGATCGACAGCGACCGGGCCCCGAGCGCGACCACCTGGTACGAGATCTCACCGAGCGCCAGCGGCTTGCGGAACGCGCGCTGAATCGAGCGCACCAGCATCACCATCATGCCGCCGAACGAGCCCAGCGCTTCCTGCACGCGCACCGAGAACGGGAGAATCGCCGCCAGCTCCTGCTGAACGATCTCACCGAGCTCGGTCGGGTCTTGCGGCTCTGCGTCGTGCGGGGGTGACGAGTCGCTCACGGCGCGCGCTCCTGAGCGAAGCCGGCCACCAACGCATCGAACTCGGGCTGGTGCACCGCTTCACGCCCCAACGGGCTGATGTAGGAGAAGTCGTGCACGCAGCCGTTCTTCTTCACCACCACCAGCTCGATGGCGGCGGGCACGCCGTCGAGTTTGGCCGTCACCCGTGAGCGCAGCGCGTCGCGCCCGTCGAGCGTGAAGGCCTTCTGATCGATCCAGTCGCGGTCCGTAAAACCGATGACCAGGTGCTTGGTCAGCACGTCGAGCGGCGGGTCTTCGTGCCCCGTGCAGGTGGCGTTCACCGCAATCACATGCGCGGAATCGTTGGAGATCCAAGCAAGGTCGTTGTCGGCGAAGTCGACCCGGCGCCAGCCCTTGCCGTCATCGGGCACGACAACCCGGTACGCGAGGCCGTCCTTCGAGAAACGGTCGCCAGCGAGCACGCCGCGGCAGCCCGTCGCCGCCATCGCCAGTCCGAGAATGATGACGCCTCGCAGCATGTAACTCCGCAGTGTGGCCCGGTTTGCAGCGCCGGGTTGAAAAAATTGACTCTGTACAGCTGTTCAGGGACCATACTGAACGGAGATCCAGCCCATGGAAGACATTACCGACCGCCAGAGAGAGATATTGACGTACATCCAGAAGGCCACTGAGGAACGTGGTTTTCCCCCGACCATTCGCGAGATTGGCGAGCAGATGGAGATCAAGTCGACCAACGGCGTGAACGACCATCTCAAGGCCCTGGAGCGAAAAGGCTTCCTGACGCGCGGCGACCAGCAGAGCCGCTCGATGGTGCCGACGAAGCGCGCGCGCATGGTGCTCGGTCTTGGCGCGAAGAAGACCCTCGGCGATACCGGAATGATCGACGTTCCCGTTCTGGGACGCGTGGCCGCGGGTGCGCCGTTGCTGGCGACCGAGAACGTGGAAGACACGGTCCGCATCGACAGCTTCCTGCTCGGAGGTTCAGGTCGGGAGGTGTTTGCGCTCCGTGTGAAGGGCCAGTCGATGGTCGAGGCCGGCATTCACGATGGCGACTTCATCTTCGTGAAGAAAGCGCCGAATGCGGCGCCGGGCGAGATCGTGGTGGCGCTGATCGAAGACGAAGCCACCGTGAAGAGCTACCACCCGGAAGGCGATCGCATTCGCTTCCAGCCGCACAACTCGACGATGGAACCGATCTACGTGAACAAGTCTGATTTCAAGCAGACGATGATTCTCGGGAAGGTCGTCGGCGTGTACCGGAAGATGATCTGATCAGGGCGGGTGATGGTCGTGGTGGGAGGGGACGGTTATGATCCGAGACATGAAGAAGGTCATCAAGAAGGCAACGATTCAGTCGCTTTCGGCCGATGAACTGCTGCGCGCAATGGGAATCTCGAAGAAGAAGGAAGCAGAGATCCTCAAGCGCTACGCAGAGTCGAGGCGGCGAGCGCTGCAGCGCGAACAGGTTCGAAAGAACGAGCACCGCGACGCAGCGCACGCCACGTGACCGAAACCAACGTTTTTCTCAACGTGCCGTTCGATCGAAAGTTCGAACGGCCTTTTGTTGCCCTGGTTGTCGGAGTCGTTGCACACGGTGGCATTCCCCGTTGCGTTCTTGAACTCCCGTCATCGAAACAGCGACTTGCTCGGCTGCTTCGTCTCATCCGGTCGTGTGACATTTCTTTCCACGACCTGAGTCGCGTTCAATCGACGAGAACCACACACGGACTCGTGCCTCGTTTCAACATGCCGTTCGAACTCGGGCTCGCGGTCATGCACGACCGTCGCTTCTTCGTTCTCGAAGAGCGACCGTATCGCCTGTTGGCAAGCCTAAGCGATCTCAACGGGTTCGACCCTCTTGTTCACCACAACGATCCCCGCGTCGTCTTGTCGAAACTCCGCGACGCTCTACGCTCGACACCTCACAGCCCGACTCAACGAGAACTCGTGACCGTCTACGAGAGGGTACGTGACATGACCTTCGCCCAATTGCGTCGGGACGGTGCCGACTTGTTCAGTCGTTCCGTGTTCGATGAGTTGCGAACGCTTGCCACAGTCGAATGCCGCAACCTCGGGTTGCTCTGATCATCCATCAAGGGCGGCGAGTTCACTGCTCGCGGCTTCCCAGCGATTCATGGCCGCTTCGAGCTCAGCAGCAGCTTCGCGGTGCGCATCGAGCACCGGCCGCGACTTCGAAAAGTCTGACGCGAACGCAGGGTCGACGAGCTGTTCTTCACGCGCCTTCTGCTCGGTCTCGAGCTGGGCGATGCGCGCTTCCAGCTTCGTGATCTCCTTCTTGAGCGGGCCTGCCTTCGCGCTCTTCGCCTGACGCGCTTCGGCTTCCAGCCGCTTGCGATCCTTCGCGCTGACCGCCTTGTCGGCGGAACCGGCTGCAGGGAGTTCTTCGCCCTTCGCTCTCGCCGCCGCTTCAGCGTCGAGGTGCAGCAGGTAGTCGGCGAGATTCCCCGGGTACGGGACGATCTTGTGGTCCTTCACGTCCCACACGTGCGTCGCCAGCGCGTCGAGGAACGATCGGTTGTGCGACACGAACATCAACGTGCCCGTGTAGCCCTGCAGCGCTTCGATGAGCGCCTCGGAGCTGTCGAGATCGAGGTGGTTGGTCGGCTCGTCCATCACCAGCAGGTTCGCCGGCTTGAGCAGCAGCTTCGCGAGCGCCACGCGCGCACGTTCACCACCCGAGAGCACGCCGATCTTCTTCTCGACGTCGTCACCCGAGAACAGGAACGACCCTAGCACGCTGCGCACGAAGGCCTGCGGCTTGTCGGGCACCAACTCCATCATCTCGTCGAGAATGGTGTGCGAGCGCTCGAGCGTGTCGGCGTGGTGCTGCGCGTAGTAGCCGAGCACCACGTTGTGGCCGAGGGTCACGGTGCCTGCGTCAGGCGTGAGCTCTTCGGCGAGCATCTTGAGCAACGTGGTCTTGCCCGCACCATTCAGACCCACGACCGCGATGCGCTCCCCACGAAGCACCTGCGCGTTCATGTTTTCGTAGATGACGTTGTCGCCGAACTTCTTGCTGATGTTCTTGAAGCTGACGACCTCCCGCCCGCTCTGCGCGACGGTGGGGAACGTGAAGGAAACGGTCGCGCGCTCGGTGTGCACGGCGACGTTCTCGAGCTTGTCGAGCTGCTTCTGTCGCGACTGCGCCTGCGTGGCCTTGGTGGCCTTGGCCCCGAAGCGGCGAATGAAGTTCTCGAGGTGCTCGCGCTTGGCGTCGATTTTCTCCTGCTGTGCCAGCAGCCGCTCGTACTCCTCGGCGCGTTGGCGACGGTAGTCCTCGAAGTTGCCCGCCCAGGTGCGCACGCCCTCGGTCTCGAGCGAGACCACCTTGTTGATCTGCCGGTTCAGGAAGCCGCGGTCGTGGCTGATCAGCACCATCGCCTTGCGAGAACGTTTCAGGAACGCGTCGAACCAGGCGAGCGTCGGCAGATCGAGGTGGTTCGTCGGCTCGTCGAGCAGCAGGAGGTCGGGATCCTGCAGCAACAACCCCGCGAGCGCGGCGCGCATGCGCCAACCACCCGAGAAGTTCACCGTCGCCTTGCTGAACTCGTGGATCTTGAAGCCGAGGCCGAGCAGAATCTGCTCAGCGCGGTGCTTGCCGTAATGCGCGTCGAAGTGTTCGCGCTCCTCGAGCAGTTCCGACAATTCGGCCGCAAGCTCCATCTGCAGCTCGGGATCGGACGTCTCGGCGAGCTGCTGCTCGGTCGACTTGAGCCGTTCGTCGAGCGAATCGCGACCAGGCACCGTCGACATCACCGCGTCGACCAGAGACCCCTCAGGCAACGACTGCAGGTCCTGCGGCAGATAGCCGACGCGCGACTTGCGCCGGAACGTCAGCGTTCCGTTGTCGGGGTGAATCTGCCCGACGAGGATCTTGAGGAGCGTCGATTTGCCGGTGCCGTTCGCGCCGACGAGACCGATGCGATCGGTGGGGCCGATGTTGAACGAGCTGCCGTCGAACAGCGTCTTCGACCCGTACGACAGCGACAGATTTTGAACGATGACGAGACTCACGGCGCGTCGCGAATAACACGGGACCCACGCCGCAACTCCTCTGAACGCGAATTCGCGGGACGGCGTAGAGTTCGGCCCCCATGGCGAAGGAACCCTTCGAAGGCGTCAACGCTCAGGAGTTGATCGGGAAGGTTCTCGACAACCGCTACAAGGTCGAAAGCGTGCTCGGCCAGGGCGGCATGGGCATGGTCTTCAAGGGCCTGCAGACCAGCGTGCAGCGCCCCATCGCGCTCAAGACGTTGCACCCGCAGCTCGCGATGGCGGCGACGTTCTTCGAGCGCTTCAAACGCGAGGCCGAGGTCGCCAGCCGGCTGCATCACCCCAACATCATCACCATCTTCGACTTCGGGCGGACCAGCGACGGCCTCTGCTACTACGTGATGGAGATGCTGGAGGGCGAGTCGCTGCGCCAACGCATCAAGCGCGAGGGCCCGCTGACCCTGCGGGAGTGCGCGGCGATCATCGAGCAGTGCGCGGCCGGCGTGGCGCACGCGCATCACCAGCAGGTCATTCACCGCGACCTCAAGCCGCACAACATCATGCTCACCCGCGTCGACGGGCACGAGTACGTGAAGGTGCTCGACTTCGGGCTGGTCAAGGCACTCGAGCAGGAAGACGAAGAACAGCTGACGTCGACCGGTCAGGTCCTGGGCACGCCGCAGTACATGCCGCCCGAGCAGGCCGGCGGCGAAGTGGTCGACCAGCGCAGCGACCTCTTCTCGCTCACCGGCGTCTTCTTCTATTGCCTCACCGGTCACTCGCCGTACGGCGCCAACTCGGTCCGCAAGGCGCTGACGCTCGCGCTCGCGGGCAACGTGCCGCCGGTGGCGACGTACCGCCGGGGGGCGCCGGTGCCCAGGGCCATCGACGAGTTCATCGTCAAAGGCCTGCGTCCGGAAAAAGAAGACCGCTTTCAGACCTGCGAAGACTTCATCGAAGCGCTGCACGCGGCAATGGCGGGCACGCCCGACTCGGTGCTCGACGCCGTTCCGCAGTTCACACCCGAAGCCCCGAAAGACGCGAGCAGCGGCTCGTCGTCGGCCTCGCGTCGCGGTGGTACGAGCGCGTCTCGCGCCAGAGGTCCTTCGAAGGGCGTGAGCGCGGTGTCGAAGCCGCTGCCCAGGTCGGGCTCTCGCAGCGGCTCGCTCGTGCCCCACTCGCCCGACACCAAGCAGCCGTCTCAAAGTTCTTCAGTCGTGGCGCAGCCCACCGGCATTCCCCTCGGCGCCGTCGTGGGCGGTGTGGGCGTGCTCGTCTTGATCATCGCCGTCGCGCTGGCGTGGAAGCTGACGCGTACGCCAGAGGTGGTGCCACCGCCGCCGAACACCGAGCCCGTCATCGCGAAGGTCGAACCGACGCCCCCGCCCAAGCTCGATGAGCCGCCGGCGCTCGTGAAGGTCACGCTCAAGACTTCGCCCGAAGGCGCCGAGGTCAGTGAAGACGGTGTGATGATCGGCAACACACCGCTGACGATCGAATGGCAACGCGGTGCGACACGCACGCTCATCTTCAAGCGTTCGGGCTCGCGCGATCTCACCAAGAGCCTGCGCGCCGAAGGTGAACAGACCTTCGAGTTCAACCTCGAGCCCAGGGCCTCGCCGGCTGTCCCGGGAAAGAAGCCCACGCCAGTAAAAAAGGACCCGGACATCGGAGCGTTCGATTGAGTGACGGGGTGGGTCTTTTCCGACCAGAAGCCCGATTTCAAAGGAATTTCAAGAGGTTGAGCACCGGAACGCACGAGCAGGTTGGCGCGTTGAGGCGAACGGTTAAGGTCCCCCGCGACCAGCCACCCCGCCATGACGACCGCACTCGCCAGCCCCGCCGCCTTCCGTGAAAAGGCTCCCGAACCGCTGTTCGGCGACCTTCCACCCGCCAGTGAGCAGCTGCTTCAGGCGCGCATCAAAGACCTCCGGCTGCACCTTGCGGGCACGCGTCTCGAGAAGCTGATTCACCAGCTCTATGAAGAGCTGGAGGCCAAGGGCATCTCGCATCGGCCCGAGTGCTACCTGTCGGACCAATGGGGCTGCCCGTCGGGCGTGCCGGTGATCGGCATTCCCTTCTACCTGGCCGACCAGACGCTCCTGCAGATCGAAGACGCGCTGGGCGCCGGGGCCGAGAGCGAACACGACATCATGATGTACCTCCGCCACGAGGCGGGGCACGCGTTCAACTACGCGTACAAGCTCTACGAGACCGACGAGTGGAAGAAGCAGTTCGGCGATTTCGGGAAGCCGTACCTCGAGACCTACAAGCCGCAACCCTTCAGCCGGAAGTACGTGGTGCACCTGTCGGGTTGGTACGCGCAGAAGCACCCCGACGAAGACTTCGCAGAGACCTTCGCGGTCTTCCTCACGCCCAACTCCGACTGGGCAGAGCGGTACAAGGGTTGGGGCGCGCTCAAGAAGCTGCAGTTCATGCAGGACGTGGTGACCAGGGTCGGTCGCACCGCTGCACCGGTCACGCTCACCGATCGCGACATGGACGTTGGCGAGATGGAAGAGACCGTGCTCGATCACTACCGGCAGCGCGCGCTCGAAGAGAAGATCGATCACTCCATCGGTGAACAGCTCGATCAGGATCTCGCGCAGCTCTTCGAGCTCGAGACCGTCGGCAACACCAGCGCCGATACGCTGCTGCGTTCAGAACGTCAGGCGCTCATCGGCTCGGTCACGCAGTACTCGGGCGTGTCGCGCGCGGTGGTGAAGACGGTGCTCGATCACCTGATCGATCGCGTGAGCGCGCTGAAGCTGAGCGTGCGTCGCGAGAAGGCGCACGAGTACACGACGAAGCTCACCGTGCTGCTCACCACGCTCGCGATGAACTTCCTGTACACGGACAAGTTCTTCGACGTCGATTGATCGCGACGATCAGCGCTACAGTGATGGCTGCATGGCAGCAGCCACAGTCCCGTCGCTGAAGATCTCCGTTCTCCACTACCAGCCGTCGAGTGATCCGATGGATCCGGTGGTGCAAGACGTCGTCGATGCGCTCTCGTCTCTCGGTCACTCACCCACGCTGATCGCAGTTCATGATCGCGTCTTCGACCTGCTTCAGGAGCTCGAGAAGCAGAAGCCCGACCTCGTCTTCAACGTCTGCGAGACCTTCGCCGACGACTACCGCCTCGAAGTGAACGTCGCCGCGGTGCTCGAAATGGCAGGCGTGAAGTTCACCGGCTCGGGCACCGCAGGGCTGTTGCTCGCGCAGGACAAGATCCTCACCAAGCAGCTGCTCGAGTACCACGAGGTCAACACGCCCAACTTCCTCACCTTCGACGGCGAGGCCTTCGAAGCGTTCGGCCGTATGAACTTCCCGCTCATCGTGAAGCCCGCCAAGAGCGACGCGTCGATCGGCATCGGCAAGCACTCGGTGGTGAAGGACTGGGACGATCTCACCAAGCGCGTCCGCGAGATTCGCAAGAACCTCAACGACGAAGCGCTCGCCGAGGAGTTCATCGACGGCCGCGAGGTCTACGTGGGCGTCATCGGCCCCTCGACGCGCCCGGAGATTCTCCCCATCGTCGAGTTGAACTGGGGCCAGTGGGACGCGAGCGTTCCCAAGGTCAGCGATCGCATCGTGAAGTTCGGCGACATCGGCGAGCACCACCCGCACATCGAGATCGCCTCCGACCTCTCTCCAGAGCTGCAGGCGCGCATCGAACGCAGCGCGCTGCTGGCGTACCGGGCCCTCAAGATCCGCGATTACGCGCGCGTCGACTTCCGCATCTCGTCGAAGACGGGCGAGCCGTTCGTGCTCGAGGTGAACCCCAACCCGTACCTCGAAAAAGACAGCGAGCTGGCGATGGCCGCCGAGCGTCGCGGCTTCACCTACACCCAGCTGATCGAAGCCATCATCGAGTCGGCAGCCGTGCGGTACGGCCTGCGCGTGAAGGCCGAGAAGCCGACCACCGGCGAGACGCCCGCCCTCGAGTCGAAGGCCGAGGGGAAAGAGCAGCGCGCCGGCTGACGCAGCCTGTAGCAGGCTGTGTCGCTCCGGCGATTTGCTTGATCAGCACCCGAAGTGGCTCTCACAATCGCTTCGCTCGCCTCACTCCCAAGGAGTCTTCATGAAGAGCCGCATGTTCCGTCTCATCGCCATCTCGGTGGCGACCGCCGTCTTCTCGTCGGGCTGCATGTTGTCGCGCCTCGTCGATCGCGCCTTCCTCGGCATCACCGTGCGTCGCCCGACGTATGTCGATCGCAAGACGACCGGTGTCTTCCTCATTCCCTTCACCTTCGTCCTCGACGTCGCCACCTTCCCGATTCAGGCGCTGCTGGTGGTGATCCTCGGCGACAACTTCCCCTTCACCGATCCGCCGGACGCGCTGGAGGCCATGTACGCGCTCGAAGATCACCCGCAGTTCAAGAAGCTCGGCGAGCCCGAGAAGGTCATCGCGCGCAACGAGTTTCAGGAGCTGCTGCAGTCGAAGAAGGTCAACGGCAACACCGCGCTGGCCCTCGGCGAAGACGGCCACTGGACGCTCGTCGAGCTGAGCGCCGACGCCCGCCAGCAGGTCATCGCCCGCGCGCAGGGCCTCGAGGCGCAGCAGCCCGAGCTGCTGGTCTGCGAACGCTGAACCCGGTCTGAGGCGAGCGAGCTTTCGAAGAGCCCGTGGGGAAACCCGCGGGCTCTTCTATTTTCCGAGCGCCGTGGCGACGGCTTCCACCACGTCACGCTCGTCGGGGAACTGACCGAGCTTCTTGGCGGCGACGACGCGACCGTCGACCGCCACTTCGAAGATGCCACCCGAGCCGCGCAACAACTCGGCGTCGACTTCCAATTCGTCCTTCAGTGCAGCTGCCGCCCGGGCAGCTCGAGGCGCGTAGCCTCAGGCGGTGCAGTACGTGATGGTGATCTTCGACATGCGGGCCTCTCAGTTGGAGTGCACGAGGTCGTAACCAAGCTTCGTCACCAGCGCCAACACCACGAGCACCACCACGCGACGCACCAGCGTGTCACCCCGCTTCACCGCCAGCTGCGCGCCGATGGTGCCGCCGATGAATTGCCCCGCGGCCATGGGAATGGAGATCTTCCAGACCACGAGCCCCTTCGCCGAGAAGAGGATCATCGCCGCGAGGTTCGACGCAAAGTTCACGACCTTCGCGTTGGCCGACGCCTCCTGCAGCGAGCTGTGCAGCAGCACGACGAAGCCGATGATCAGGAACGTCCCCGTGCCGGGGCCGAAGAAGCCGTCGTAGGCGCCCACGAGCAGCGCCAGCACCGCCATCTTGAGCGCAGCCTTCGGCGTCGGCCGCTCGGGGTGCGCCTGTGGAGGCCGCACGAAGGCGACGATGAGACCGGCGACCACCAGCAACACCAGCACGAGCGGGCGGAGGATCCTGGGATCGACCCACGTCAGCAGCGCGGCCCCGAGGAACGAACCTGCGAGCCCCAGCGGAAACAACACGCGCGCCCGCTTCGAATCGACCAGCCGGGCCCGCCAGAAGCGCAGCAGCGCCGCCCCACTGCCGAACACCGCAGACCCCTTGTTCGTGCCGAACACCATGGGCGTCGGCAGGCCCGTCGCCAGCAGCGCGGGCACCGTCAACAGACCACCGCCGCCGGCGATGGCGTCGACGAGACCTGCGGTGAGCGCGACGAAGAAGAGGCCGACGATGACGGCCGCAGAGAGCTCCACCTCAGAACGAGAGCACGAGCGAGTTGCCGTCGGGCTTCGCAGACTTCGGCGCACGCTCGAGATCGATCACCAGGCGCGTGCCCCTGGGCAGCTCACCGACGCGCAGCGACTTGCTGTACGGCGCCGCCAGTTCGAGGGTCTGCGCGTGCGACGGCTTTTCACCGTCGACGTCGAACACCGCGCGCGGCGGGCTCGCGAGGAAGAACGCCTTGCTCACCTTGCCGCTCGCGGTCAGCCGCAGCGTCGACGACGTCACGTCCCACGAGAGCTTCGACGCCGCGCCGTCCTTGATGGCCATCGACCCGCGGCCGTTGCCGGCCACCGACATCGACGTGCCGAAGCGCTGCGCCGGCACCGGCGCGGGCGCGCCCTTCAGCGCCTCCACCAACGCGGGAGAAGGCTCGCTCTTCTTCGTCACCCGCGCGGACGCCAGCACCTGCTTCTTGTTCGGAATGACCACCGGAGGCGCCACCACGGGCGGCTCGGCCTTCACCGGCTCGACAGGCGCGACGGGCTCTGCCACCGCGAGCTGAACGGGCTCAGCGACGATCACCGGCGTCGTCGCCGTCTCCAGGGCGACCGCAGGGGGAGGCGTGGCCTCGAACGCGAAGACCGCGCCGGTGATCAGCAGCAGCGCCACCACGCCCACGGGGAGCAGCCGGCGCCACCGGGCCGGACGACCCGCCGCACGCAGCGGACGGTTGTGCTGAATCGAATCGACGAGGTGCGAGAGCAGCTCCTTGGCGCGCGGGTGCGTGTACTTCGTGAAGCGAACACCGCAGCCGGCAAACTCACCCTCGGTGGTGCCCCAGCACACTTCACCTTCGGCCAGCGAGTGCGGAGCGCCCGCCGCCTCGAGCGCCACGTTCAGCTTCGTCCCCGGAGGCAGCGGCTCGGGCATGCGGAGAAAGAGGCCGTCACGCGAGACATTGGCCGTCAGCGTGCGAATGACACGCTTCGGCTCGCTCAGCGTTTCGACACGCACGGGATGCTTGAACTGCACGCGCGAGGCTCGCTTCGGCTGCTCCGTCAGCATGTGCGCAAGCATGAGCTACAGGTAACGACAGGCAAATTTCTGTCGAGTAGGACAACGTCCCACCGTGCGCGAATTTCGCCGCCAGAAACGTGCGCTCCCCGACGCTGCGTTCGCCGCGTTGCGAGACACGTTACTGGCTTCACCACTCGTCGGGCGCAGCACGCTCGCCGGCCCGTTCAAGGCGAGCCGTGGCTTCGCGGTGATCTTCAAACGCGAAGGCGTCGATCGCGTCGTGAGCCGATTTCCCGCCCTGCGCGCGTGGTTCGACGCGGTGCTCGGCGCGCCCGCCGTGCGCGCGTTGACGCCGTGGTGGCAGCGCTCGCTGACCCGCATTCCGAACGCCTGGTACCTGAACGTGCTGCTGGTGAGCGAGGGCGGCACCGTCTCGCGCCACGTAGACGCCACGCTGCGAAAACCCGCCGGCGAAGCGGAAGCGGTGCCCGAAATGGTGACGGTGCTCTACCTGTCGGTGCCGAAGGCGCGGGGTGGAACGCTGCAGCTGTGGAGCGGCCCTACGCCGGTGGGCGAAGTGAAGCCGCTCGAGAACGCTGCGGTGCACTTCCGCGGTGACCTCGCACACCAGGTGAACGCGTTCGAGGGCGCACAGGAAGCAGTGCGCGCGAGCCTCGTCATCGAGCAGTACCACTTCACCGACGACGCGCTCGCGCGGCTTCCAGACTTCAAGCTCGAGTCACGCGCGGGGTTCTCGGCGTATCTCGAGCATCACCAACACCTACGCGTCGAGCCGTGAGGCCAGGCGCTCGCGGTACTCGTCGATCGGGAACAGCTCGACCTCCGCCCCGCCCCGCTTCTTGCCGTCGGACGAGTAGTCGAACGGGTCGTCGACGTCTTTGATGAGCCGCAGCAGGTACATGTTCACCAGCGCGACCACCGGCACGAGGATGAACTCGGCCACCACCGCCTTGAACGACGCGGTGAGCAGCAGCAGGAGGATCATGGCGAGCAGGACTTCGAGCAGCGCGTAGGCGGCCGGCAGGAAACCCGTGCGACGGATGACGTCGATGCGCGAGACGTTCTTGCGCAGCATGAGCAACTGCGGGACCGCGCGCGACGCGTACGGCCCTGCGCCACCCGCCTCGAGCTTGCGGATGACCACGTTCATGTGCGTGAGCGCCTGAAAGACCTCGGGCGTCTTCTTCGCGTTGATGAGCCACGCCTTGATGATGTCGGTGACCGCCAGCGTCTCGCGCTTGAACTCTCCGATGGCCAGCGCCGGGCGGCCGGTGCAGGCGAGAATGAAGATCTCTTCGATCGTCTCGAGCGTGATCGCGATCTCCGACGGCAGCTTCTCGGCTTCTTTGTAGTCGGCCATGGTGCCCGCGAGCACGAAGCCCGAGAGGAACACGCCAGCGGTGAGCACGATGCCGACGTCGCCGAAGTCGACCACGCCCTTCACGTGAAACACGAACTCCATCAACGCCTTGATCGCAGTCACGATGGCCACGAACGGCAACGTGCTGATCATCAGCTTCCACTTGATCACTGGGTTCCTCCCGAGAAAGGCGCGCGCACGCTATCGCACTCAGCGTTAACGTCACGCCATGCGATTCAAGGGCACCGAGAGTTATCTCACCAACGAGAGTCTGCGTTCCGCCGTCGACTGTGCGCTGGTGTTGCAGCGGCCGTTGCTGGTGAAGGGTGAGCCGGGTACCGGCAAGACGTTGCTCGCGGAGGCCGTGGCGAAGGCGCTCAATCTGCCGCTGCTGACCTGGCACGTGAAGTCGACCACCCGCGCCCAGGACGGGCTGTATGTGTACGACGCGGTTCAGCGCCTGCACGACTCGCGCTTCAACGATCACGACGTTCGCGACATCAACAAGTACATCAAGCTGGGGCCGCTCGGCGAGGCGTTCGCCGCGCCGTCACGCGTGGTGTTGTTGATCGACGAGGTCGACAAGGCCGACCTCGAGTTCCCCAACGATCTGCTGCACGAGATCGATCGCATGCGCTTCCGCATCACCGAGACCGATCGTGAAGTGGTCGCCAGGGAACGGCCGGTGGTGATCATCACCTCGAACAACGAGAAGGACCTGCCCGACGCGTTCCTGCGGCGCTGCGTGTTCCACTTCATCGAGTTCCCCGATCAAGAACTGATGAAGCGCATCGTCGACGTGCACCACCCGGAGTTGAGCGCGAAGTTGAGCGAACAGGCGCTGCAGATCTTCTACGAGCTGCGCGCCCTGACGCGGCTGCGCAAGCGCCCGTCGACCAGCGAGCTGGTCGATTGGATCGCCGCGTTGAAGGCCGCGGGGGTGAGCACGCTCAAGCTCGACGCCGAACTGCCCTTCCTTGGCGCGCTGCTGAAAAGGGAGCAGGATCTCCTCGCCTTCTCCGAGACCTACGGGGGCGGCAAGCGCACGAGGGCTTGAGCGATGTTCATCCCTTTTCTCTACGAGCTGCGTGCGCGCAAGGTGCCGGTCGGCACGCAGGAAGCCATCGCCCTCGCCGGTGCGCTCGCGCAGGGCCTTCACGAGAGCTCGATCGACGGCTTCTACCAGGTCGCTCGCGCGCTGCTGATTCACGACGAGAAGCACCTCGACGCGTTCGATGAAGCGTTCGGGAAGTTGTTCGAGGGCATCGAGCCGAAGGCCCTCGAGATTCAACAGCAGCTGCTCGATTGGCTGCGCGAAGCGCAGTTGAAGGGCCCTGCGCTGTCGCCCGAAGAACGTGCGCTGCTCGAGCAGTTCGATCGCGGCGAGCTCGAGCGCATGTTCGAAGAGCGCTTGAAGGAACAGAAGGAACGTCACGACCGCGGCAACAAGTGGATCGGTACGGCGGGCACTTCTCCTTTCGGGAATTCGGGCCGTGTGGCGCGACCGGGAATTCGTGTCGGCGGTTCGGGCGGCGGCAAGAGCGCGGTGTCGGTCGCAGGCCAACGCAACTTCCGCGAGTACCGCGATGACCTGGTGCTCGACGTGCGGCAGCTCGGGCTGGCGTTGCGAAAGCTGCGTGCCTTCACGCGTGAAGGTCAAGCCGACGAGCTCGACCTCGACGGCACCATCGACAAGACCGCGCGCAATCTGGGCGATCTCGAAGTGGTGGTGCGGCCGCCTCGCAAGTCGAACACGCGCGTCATCCTCCTGATGGACGTGGGCGGCTCGATGGACCCCTACGCCCACCTCGTCTCGCGCCTGTTCACCGCGTCGAAGAAGGCCACGCACTTCAAGGAACTGCGCACCTACTACTTCCACAACTGCGTCTACGGCCGCGTCTACAAGGACGCGCGCATGTCGCAGCCGGTGAAGTTGTCGCAGCTCTTCGCCGAGACCGATCGCCGCTACAAACTCATCATGGTCGGCGACGCCCTGATGGCGCCGTGGGAGCTGATGAGCGTGTCGGGTTGGCAGGAGGACGAAGGCGTCGAAGGCGTGCAGTGGATGATGCGCCTGCGCGAACATTACCCGTCGTCGACGTGGCTCAACCCTGAGCCGCCGGGCGGGTGGTGGCAGCCGACCATCGACGTGTTGCGCCGCGTGTTTCCGATGTACCCGCTCACGCTCGAGGGGTTGGGTGAAGCGGTTCACTTCCTGACGAAGGTGCGCTTCACATGAAAGACGAAGCCGATCTTCTCGAGTGGCTCCCGTCGATCGCGATCTTCGGGGGGCTCGAACCGGCGACGCTCAAGCGCATCGTCGCGTTGCTCGGTGAGCACCGCATCGACCCCGACGAAGAGATCTGCAAACAGGGCGAAGCGGGTCGCGCGATGTTCCTGGTGCGCGAGGGCGAAGTGCTGGTGTGCCGCGACACCGAAGAGGGCCGACGCGTGAAGATGGTGCGCCTCGGGCCCGGTGAGTTCTTCGGCGAGATGACGCTCATCGACATTCAGAAGCGCTCTGCGACCGTGGTCGCCGCGAAGCCGTCGCTGCTCTTCTCGCTGGGCAATCGCGACCTCTACAAGCTCTACATGGAAGACGTCGCCGGCTACGTGATGGTGCTGCAGAACATCTGTCGCGAGCTGTCGCGGCGCCTGCGCGTCACCAACAAACGCCTGCAAGACCTCGCGACCGAAGTCGACGAAGACGATGGCCGCACCTTGATCCGCCCGGCGATCAAGCGCCTCTGAGCTCGACCTTCACGACTACTTCGGGCTTCACCTTGAGCGCTCCCAGCATGGCGCTGAAGGGCTTGATGCCGAAGTCGCGCACGTCGAGCTTGAACTCAGCGGTGGTGCCCGTGCGCGTTCCGCGAACCGTGCGTAGCGTGCCGGCGAGCGTGAGCTGCCCAATCACTTCGGTCGCGTTCACGACGGTGCTGACGAAGGGAACCTGCGGGTACTTCTTCGCGTTGAGCACGTCGTTGCGCGCGTTCTTTTCGATCTCGCCATAGAGCGCGGTGGGGAGCAGCGACGGGTGCTCGGCGCCCTCCTTCATCGGCGTGATGACCTTGATCGACGACGTATCGAATTCACCACGCGCCGAGGTTTCATCGAGGTCGATGGTGAAGCGCGTGAGCTCGAGTTTCAGGTCGTGCGCCATCGCCGACAGCAGGCCGTCTTTGAAGGTGAAGACGAAGACCTTCGCGTTCGTTGCGTCGTAGCGCGCCATGCAGAACATCTGACATAGAGCGCACGGCCATGACCAAGAAGATCGCCATCGCGCTGATCGCCATCGTTCTGATCGCGCTGGGCGTTGGTCTGGTGTTGCCGCGCTCGTGGGAAATCGAACGCTCGATCGTCATCGACACCACGCCCGAACGCATCGCCCCCTTGGTGCTCGACCTGCGCCGCTGGCAGGAATGGTCGGTGTGGACGAAGGCACTCGACCCGCTCGTTCGCAACACCTTCGAAGGTCCTGCTGACGGCGTGGGCGCGAAGTGGCTGTGGCTGGGCCCGACGATGGGTCGTGGCCGCATCGAGATCGTCGCCGCCGACGTGAAGCGCGGCATCGAGCTGGACCAGGCGCTCGAGTCGGAGCGCGTGAACTCGCAGGGGACGATCGCGTTCAGCCCCGAAGGAAGCGGTACGCGCGTCACGTGGATCGATCGTGGTGAACTCCCGGTGCTGGGCGGTTTCTTCCGTTCGGCGTTCGAGGAGCGCCTCGGTGAGAACCTCGAGAAGAGCCTGGCGAAACTGAAGACGGTGGTCGACGCGTTGCCGCCCCCGGTCGCTCCGGTCGCTCCCGTTGCGCCGAGCGATGCAGGCGTCGAGGTCGACGCCGGCAGCCCTTAGTTGAGGAAGTTCGTCTTCGTGCCCCGCCGCGGCGGGGTGCCCGTGCTGCGCAGGTACTTCTCGATCACCAGCAGCAGGCCGTCGAACGCGTCGCGCATCGCCCATGCGCGCAGGTCGAGCTCTTCCATCTTCCCCGCCTTCGCCAGCCCCGCGCGCAACGCGAGCTGCACGCCGGGGCAGTCATCGCGCGTCGCGATCAATCGCTGCGCGACCTCCGCGTAGACCGTGAAGCAGCGCGCGATGTCGCCCTGGTTGTACGCCGGGGCCCCGATCCGAATCGCGTCGGAGATCGAGTCGCTCGTCACTTCCAGGCCCGACACCGCCGAGCCGTTCAGCAGGGAAATCGGGTGCTCGGGAACTTCACGACGCGGCGGCCGGCGCCGCTCCGACGACAACGTGCTGAGCGGAAGTTCGCGGTTCTGTCGCAGCAGCGGCTCGACGTAACGCCACGGGAGCACCAGCGCCCCTTCGTCACCCTGCTGCAGCGCCGCCACGCCGATCATCACCCCGTTCTCGTCGACCACCGGCGCACCTGAAGCGTCGGGCGGAACGTCGCCGCGCATGCCGTACACCGACAGCGACGACCCGAAGACCTGCACCGAATCGATGTGCGCTGCCGTCCACTTCATGCGGCGCTCGCCGGAGACCATTCCGTAGGTGAAGACCTCGCTGCCTTCGTCGATGAGCCGATCAGAGCCCGGCCTGACCGGCGTCGCGTCGAGCAGCCCGACGTCGAGCACCACGAGGTCGCGTCGGAGATCGAGCGCACACACGGCTCGCACCGGCAGCGCACGACCATCGCTCAGGTGCGCGAGAATTTCGCCTTCATCTGCGACGACGTGAAAACAGGTCACGATGCGCCCGTTCGGAGCGACGAACCCAAGGCCGTAGGAGTTCTTGAACTCCAGCAGCACCACGGCCGCGGCGGCATCGAGCGGCGACGACATGCCTCGTTCATACCGAACGTGCGCGTTACAAGCACCGCATGGCTGAGCAGGTTCCTCTGGCGTGGCAGCGTGTGGGCGTGCGTCACGAGCGCGACTACAAGATTTTTCAGACGCGAACGCTCGACGTCACCGATCCGCGCAACGGCGCGCCGTACGTGCGCACGGTCATCCACGCGCCCGACTGGGTGAATGTCGTACCCGTCACCGTGAATGACGAGGTGGTGCTGGTGCGCCAGTTCAGGTTCGGCACCTGGAGCAACACGCTCGAGATCCCCGGCGGCATGCTCGACGCCGGCGAAGACGCGCTGGCGGCCGCGTCGCGTGAGCTCGAAGAAGAGACCGGCTATCGGCCGGCGAAGGTCACACCCCTCGGGGTTTCAAACCCGAACCCGGCCATCTTCGACAACCGGCTGCACACGTTCCTCGCGGAAGGCTGTGTTCGTGTTCACGACGGTCGCCCTGACGCGAGCGAAGACCTGCAGGTCGTCGTGGTGCCGCGCCAGGAGCTGCGGGCACTGGTGACGCGGGGAGAGATCACGCACTCGCTGGTGCTTGCCGCGCTGCTCTTCGAAAGCTGGCGCTGACGTTCAGGGCAGCTTCCACAGCAACACCGACGGCGTGCCGAACAAGGCCACCCACTTGCCGTCTGCCGAGACCGTCGCGCCGATGAGCTTCTCGGCCGGGAAGGAGCTGGTGACCCTGGCGTCGGCCACGCTCCACACGCGGAGCAGGCCATCGGAATAGAGCGCCAGCACCTGCTTGCCGTCGTTGGTGAGCGTGGCGTGAAGCGTCCGGAGACGAGGCCCGTCAGCGGGCAGCCCAGGCGAGAGCGTCTTCACCAGCGTGCCCTTCTCGTTGAAGAGCTTCAGGTCGGAGCCAGCGCTCACCCACGCGGCGACCAGCGAACCGTCGGCACTGCTCGCCACCCGCGCCGGCTCGTTGTCGACGACCACCGACTTCTTCGGCTTGCCGGTCTTCGCGTCGAGCCAGGTCACGTCGTTGAGGCTCGCGACCACCAGCGTCTTCCCGTCGTGCGTCCACCGCACGCCGCGCCCGGAGAACTCCCGCGTGCGCTTCGCGGTGCTCAGGTCGTAGATCGCTCCACCACCCTGCACGCTCGTGACCGCGAGCGACTTGCCGTCGGGGCTCCACGCGAGTTCGGACACGGCGCCGGGGTGCGCGATGGTGCGAGTCACCTGACCACTCGCCACGTCGATCACCCGGACCCGCAGCGCCGCTTCGCCGCTCACCAGGGTCTTGCCGTCGGGAGAGAACGCGAGCGCGTTGATCTGCTCTTCACCTCCGGGGATCGACTTGAGCAGCTCGCCGCTCTCGAGGCTCCAGAGCTTGATGACCTGATCTCGCGCCCCCGAGGCGAGCTGCTTGCCGTCAGGGCTGAACGCGAGCGCCGAAACCCCATCGGCGTGACCACGCAACGCGTACGGCTTTCCAGGCAGCAGCGCGTCGGGCTCGAAGGCGCCCAGCGACAGCGAGACGACGACGGCAAACCACATGGCGTTCAGTCCTTCCTCTTCTTCTTCCGAGCGAGTTCGCCCTCGCCGTGGCGGGTGTACACGCCGCTGCGCCCGCCGCTCTTGTGTTCGAGCTGCACGGCGTCGATCACCATGCCGCGATCGGTCGATTTGAGCATGTCGTACACGGTCAGCGCAGCGGCACTCACGGCGGTGAGCGCTTCCATCTCGACGCCGGTGCGGTCGACGGTCTTCACGGTCGCCACGATTTCCACGCCGACGGTCAGGGCCCTCAGTTCGACCTCGACGCCGGAAATCGCGATCGGGTGACAAAGCGGAATGATGTCCGGAGTTCGCTTGGTGGCCATGATGCCGGCGATGCGCGCGGCAGCCAGGACGTCGCCCTTCTCGACCTTGCCCTTGCGAATCTTGTCGAGGGCCTCGGTGCTCATGCGCACCCGGCCGCTGGCGACGGCGACTCGTTCGGTTTTCGGCTTTTCACCCACGTCCACCATCTTCATGGTGGTCGAAGGTAGCCGAGGCTCACCACTCGTCGAGGATGAACTTGCGCGGGTTCTGCGCGATGCCGTTCACGCGAACTTCGTAGTGGAGGTGCGGGCCCGTGGAGCGACCGGTGTTGCCCATGTTGGCGATGACGTCGCCACGCTTGATGCGCTCGCCCGCCTTCACCTTGATGGCCGCGAGGTGGCCATAGCGCGTCTTGATGCCGTAGCCGTGGTCGATCACGATCACGTTTCCGTAGCCGCCTTCGAGACCTGCGAACACCACGGTGCCATCGGACGGGGCGACGACTTCCTTGCCGTGCGGGCCCGCGATGTCGAGACCGGCGTGCATCACGCGCTCGGACGTGTACGGGTCGAGGCGCGAACCGAAATCAGACGTTACCCAGCCACGCACCGGCCACACCGACGGCACCGACGCGAGCATCGACTTCTGATCCTGGAAGTACGCCTGCAGCTCCTGCAGTGACTGCTCCTGGCGCGTGGCTTCCGCCGAGAGCTTGTCCAACCGGGCGCCCAGCACCTGCGGGCCTTCGTTGTCCTTGCTGCGGATGAACTGGTTGTCGCCAGACGCCGCGAGCGGCTGCTGCTCGGTGGGACCCATGGCGAGGTTTCGCTGAGGATCAGACAGGAGCGTGATGGCGCGCAGCTTCTGATCGAAGCGCTCGACGCGATCGAGCGTCTGACCGACGTGCTGCAGCTGCTCACGAATGACCGCGAGCTCGGCCTTCAACTTCAGGTTTTCGTCACGAAGGACGGGGTTCTCACGAGAGTCGGCGACGACCGACGCATAGTGGACCGCCATCACGCCACCGATCAGAAACAATGCACCGACGGCCACCGCTGCTTGAACCAACCATGCTTTCTTGAGGTGAAAACGCTTCACCTCGGCATGGCGGTCGGGAACGACGATGAGGGTAAAGCTCTCGTTTGCGGACACTGTTACCCCTTTACGGTCGCGACAGTCCCATAGGACTGAAAAAGTGGGCGAACCCTGCTCGATCCAGGTCCGCCCACGCAACCGAAAACTTGATTTTCTTTGGGCTTAGGTCTCGGCGACGGTGACGACGATCACCGTGATGTTGTCATCGCCGCCACGCTCGTTGGCGAGTTCGATCAACTTCTTCGGCGCGTCCTTGAGCGGGTTCGACGAGACGATCTGCTGAATCTCTTTGTCGTCGACGAGGTTGGCCAGGCCGTCGGAGCACAGAATGAAGAAGTCGCCGACCTTCGCCACCAGACCCATCACGTCGACCTGCACTTCTTCTTCGAAGCCGACGGAGCGGGTGATGATGTTCTTGTAGCGGGAGTGCTTGGCCTCTTCGGGCGTGATCATGCCCGCCTTGATCTGCTCGTTGACCAGCGAGTGGTCTTCGCTGACCTGCTGAATCAGATCGCCGCGCACCAGATAGGCGCGCGAGTCACCCACGTGAGCGAAGAGCGCGTTTTCGCCCTTCACGCACAGCGTGATGACCGTCGTGCCCATGCCAGAGAGCCGCGGGTCTTCCTGCGCAGCCTTGAAGATGGCGGCGCAGGCCTTCTCGACCGCCGTGCGGAGAAACTCCGGCAACGGCGAATCTTGCAAAGGGGTTTCGGAGGTGAAGGGGTCTTCGGCGCTCTTTTTCGCAGCGCGCATCTCCTGATCGATGGTCTCGACGGCGATGCGGGAGGCCGTTCCGCCGCCCGCATGACCACCCATTCCGTCCGCCACAACGTAGAGCTGCAGGTCCTCGTCGATGAGGTAGCTGTCTTCGTTGTGGTTGCGCTTCCGACCTACGTCGGTGAGCCCAGCGGACAAAGCCTTGAGTCGCAAGCCAGGGTTCTTCGACACGGCGCGCACGTTAAGCGCACCAAACTGACGCGGCAACAAACCTCTTTGATGTCGCGTCGTTCACGCGCTGCGTCGCTGTTCGCCGCGCTTGCGCGAACGCGCCCGTTGGGGCTTCACGTGGCGGAGCGCCGACCGGATGAGCGCCTCGGCGGCCCCCAGCGCCTCCCGCGTGATCTCTACGCCCGAGAGCATGCGCGCCAGCTCGCGCGTTCGCTGGTCGCCGGCGTCGAGTGCCTGCACCACCGAGCGGGTGCGCCCCTTCACCTCGCCCTTCTCGATGCGCAGATGCGCGTCAGCGTGCGCCGCCACCTGAGGCAGATGGGTGATGCACAGCACCTGGCGATGGCCCGAGATGTCCTTGATGAGGCGACCCACGACATCGGCGACCGCACCACCGATGCCTGCGTCGGCTTCGTCGAACACCGAGCACACGGCCGAGTCGCTGTCGGCCAGCGCGGCCTTCATGGCCAGCATCACGCGCGACGCCTCACCGCCTGAGGCCACCTTCGCCAGCGGCCGCAGCGTTTCGCCGGCGTTCGCCGAGAACAGGAAGTGCACGGCGTCGGCGCCGCTCGACGACAACGTCGCCGCCTCGAAGGCCACTTCAAAACGTGCGCTGGCCATCGCCAGCCGCGACAACCCCTCCATCACGCTCTTTGTCAGCCGCTGTGCCGCCTTCCTGCGCTCCACCGTCAAGCGGGCGGCGGCCGTTTCGGCAGCGGTCACCAGCTTCGCGCGCTCCGCTTCGACCTCGGCGCGGCGTTCGGACCGGTGAACCAGCGTGTCGAGCTCTTCGGCGAGCGCGGCCCGCTTCGCCAACACGCCCTCCAGCGGCGCGGCGTGCTTCCGGCACAGTCTGCGAATCGCGTCCAACCGCTCGTCGACTTCTTCCAGGCGGCTGGGGTCCGACTCCAGCGAGCTCAGGTAGCGAGACAGGGCCCGCGCGGCCTCGTCGAGCTCCGACTGGGCGCGAACCAGGGCTTCTCGCGCGGGCGTCAGGGTCGGGTCCAACTTCTCGGCGTCGCGCGCAATGCCGACCGAACGGCCCAACAACTCCAGCGCCGCGCCCTCACGCGTCGCAGCCAGCTCTTCGGCGCTCCCCACCAGCGCGCGCAGCTTCACCGACGACGCCAGGCGCCGGCGTTCCTGGTCGAGCGCCACGTCTTCACCGGGTTTCGGCGAGACCCGTTCGATCTCCTCCATCTGGAACTTGAGGAAGTCGATGCGCGCGGCGACCTGGCCTTCGTCACCGCCCAGCGCTTCCAACTTCGCGTTCACTTCGCGCAGCGCGTCCCAAGACGCCGACCACGCCCGCTGCACTTCGCTGTCGACCAGCTCGCCAAAGCGATCGACCAGCGACAGGTGCTGCCCGTCATCGAGCAGCGCCATGTGCTCGTGCTGACCGGCGATGTCGACCTGGCTCTTCATCAACCGCTGCAGCACGCCCACGGTCACCAGCGCACCGTTCACGTACGCGCGGCCGCGACCCTGTCGGCCGATCGACCGACGAATGCTCACCTCGTCGCCGTCATCCGGCAGCCCCGCCTCCGCGAGCCGCGCGCCCAGCGCAGAGGTGCGCTCGAAGAGCCCCTCCACCACTGCCTCATCTGCGCCCGCTCGAATCACGTCGCTCTCGGCGCGCCCGCCCACCAACAGGCCCAGCGCGTCGATGAGAATCGACTTTCCGGCTCCGGTTTCACCCGTGAGCACCGTGAGGCCGGCGCCAAAGCCGACCTCTGCCTCTTCAACGACTGCGAAGTTCTTGAGTCTCAGTGTGTGCAACATGTTCAGTCCCTCCAGCGGGAGACACTGAACACATTATCAGTACCCACTGACAAGTGGGCCGAAACCGCTGAGCCCACCAATCAGATCAAAGACTTACTGCTCACTCGAAGGTGAACAGGTCGGCGACGTCCTTCTCGGTGAGCGCCTTGCCCACGTCTTGATCGGTGCCCAGCACGCCCGCCGCGAGCTCACGTTTGCGCTGCTGCAGCCCGAGGATCTTCTCTTCGACGGTGCCGCGGGTGATGAGCTTGTACGAGAACACCGCGCGGGTCTGGCCGATGCGGTGCGTGCGGTCGGTGGCCTGATCTTCGACGGCCGGGTTCCACCACGGGTCGTAGTGAATGACGTAGTCGGCCGCGGTGAGGTTGAGGCCCGTGCCGCCGGCCTTGAGCGAAATGAAGAACACCGGCGGGCCGTCGGGCTTGTTGAACTCGTCGACCTTGCCCATGCGGTCCTTGGTGCGACCGTCGAGGTACAGGTACTTGAGCTGCTTCTCGTCGGCCTGGTTGGTGAGCAGCTCGAGCATCTCGGTGAACTGGCTGAACACCAGCGCGCGGTGGTCTTCACGCACCAGCTCGTCGACCAGCTCCGAGAAGCGCTCCAGCTTCGCCGACGGAGGCAGCGCGGTGCCGGGCGGCAGCTTGAGCAGGCGTGGATCGCAGCAGACCTGACGCAGCTTCATGAGCGCCGACAGAATCGAGATGCGTGACTTGTTGAAGCCCACCTTGTCGATGCTGTCGTAGACCTTGCGCTTCGACTCCTCGAGCACCTCGCGGTACAGCGCCTGCTGACCGGGATCCATGTCGACCCAGGTGACCACCTCGGTCTTCGGCGGGAGGTCCTTGGCCACTTCGGTCTTCAGGCGGCGGAGAATGAAGGGGTGAATGCGCTTCTTGAGACGGTTGCGCGTCTCGTTGTCGCCCTGCACGGTGATCGGGTGCTCGTAGCGCTCGTGAAAGCCTTCGGCGTTGCCGAGGAAGCCCGGCATCAGGAAGTCGAACAGGCTCCACAGCTCCGTGAGCCGGTTCTCGAGTGGCGTGCCGGTGAGCGCGATCTTGTGGTTCGCCGCCATCGCCTTGCAGGCCTGCGCGGTCGCCGAGTCGGCGTTCTTGATGTTCTGCGCCTCGTCGAGGATCACCGAGCGGAAGTCGATCTTCTTGAGCTCTTCGAGGTCGCGGCGAATGAGCGCGTAGCTGGTGAGCACCACGTCGGCGTTCTTGAGCTGCTCGACGTTGTCGCGGCGATCGGCGCCGTGCCACGTCACGATCTTCAGCTCGGGCGCGAACTTCTCGGCTTCCCGCTCCCAGTTCGGGAGCACTGAGGTGGGCGCGACCACCAGGCTCGGCTGGCTGCCGTGTTCCTTGCGGATCTTCAAAAGCAGCGACAGCGCCTGCACCGTCTTGCCAAGACCCATGTCGTCGGCCAGCACGCCCGACAGACCGTGACGGTAGAGGAACCACATCCAGGAAAGACCGGCCTCCTGGTAGTGGCGCAGCTCGGCGTTGAGGCCCTCGGGCGCCTTGATGGGCGGGATGCCGTCGATCTCGCGCAGCTCGGCCATGGCCTTCCTGGCTTTGCCTTCGATCTCGACGTCGCCGATGGTGGCCAGCAGGTCGAGCGCGGTGGCGTGGAAGAGCGGCAGGCGCGTGCGCGTCTTGCCCGGCATCGCGCCCGCTTCTTCGAGCAACGTCGCCACCCGCTGCAGTTCGTCGGTGTCGGCCTCGGCGAAGGTGCCGTCTTTCAACGGAATGAACTTGCGGCCCGAGTCGAGGAACATGCGCACCGCGCCGAGATCGACCGACTGATCTTCGGTGGTGAACTCGGCGTCGAGGTCGAACCAGTTCACCGCCGTCATGTTGACGCGGATCTTCGGCTTCAACTTCGCGCGCACGGTGACGCGCGGCGGCTTGGCCGACAGCACTTCCCACGACTGGGGCAGCTCACTGCGACCGCGCGCCCAGAAGTCGAGCGCCGCATCACCGTTCGCCTCGTAGCTCATGGTCGCTTCGTCGAAGCGGAAGCCACGTTCGACCAGCTGCTTGCCCGCGGCCTTCTCGAGCGCCTCCTGACGGAGGAAGAGCTTGCGGCCGTCTTCGGTGCTGCCGCTCGCGTAGCCGAGGTGATTGGCGACCGGCGAGACCGGCGCGGTCACCGACTTGCCGTACTTCGCGGCGAGCAGCGCCTTGACGTGGTCGGCGCGGCCCTCGACGGTGAGCAGGAACTTCGGCTCGGTCTTGTCGTCGACTTCGATGCCGTCGGCCTGCAGCGACAGGCGGTACCGCGGCAGGTGCGCGGCGAAGAAGCTCAGCGTGCGGTCGAGCTGGTTGGGCGGGAACGACATCGTCGGCTCGAGCAGCCACTTGCGCAGCAGCCGCGACGGGAAGTCGGGCTCGAGCGTGTAGGCGTTCTGACCGACGATCGCCCAGCCCCTGCGGCCCGAGACGATGATTACGTCCTTCAGGTTGAAGGTGGCGTTGTCGGGCGTGGTGATCTCGATCTTCGCGGTGGCCCCGTCAGCCTGGTTCTGCAGCCGAATCACCGGGCGCGCCGGCTCGGGCGGGAAGTTGAGCGCGGTCCCGCGGTAGATGACGCGGCGCTGCTTCACGAGGTCGAAGAAGTCGGCGAGATCTTCGTCGTTGAGCACCACCTTCGAGTCGTAACGGACCTCGTGGTTGGCCAACATGGCCAGCACGCGCTCGTCGGCCGGCGCCACGCGCGAGCCCGAAGAAAGAATGCGCTTCACCTGCACCGGCCCCTTGGCGGCCTGATCAGCGCGGCGCACGTCGATGATCCAGATGCGGCCGCCCGTCGGCGAAGGCGCGGGCGAGAGCCGGTAGTGGAACTCGATGTCGGGCTGCGCCGACAGACCGAGCCAGTTCTCGAGCTTGGCCAACGCCGGCAGCAACACCGGGTCGACCTCGGCCTGCGGCGGAGGCGCCAGGGTGTTCGAGGCGTCGGGCTGCTGCAGTGTCGCCGGCGCATCACCGCGCGCGCGCAGCCGGGCGAGGTACACCAGCGCCGCGGCGACCACGTGCTTGCAGTGTGCGCCTTCCTTGTTCCACGCGGCGCAGTTGCAGAGCGACTCGATGCCGCCGTCTTCGGTGGGCGCGAGCTGCACCTGGTACTTGTTGCCTTCGTCGGCGCCAGCGACGGTCGCCACGATGCCCACGTCGGTGCGCGCGAGACCGCTCACCCGTCGGGCCGCGGCGTATTCGCCGCCCTTCTTGAAGGTCATCGGCTGAACTTCAGCCTTCAGATTCTTCAGCCAGGAACCATCGTCGGGCGGCAACAACTTCACTGCAGAGTCGGTCACGGCGCGTGCTTCCGTAAGTCGAAAGGGGGAAGAGTCGCAGTAACACGCTGCGACCTCTCCTGCACGTAACCTGTCGTGTTACTTGGCGAGTCGGAGCCCCTCGAAATGTCAGAGCACCGCCTCAGCGACCTCGAAGTGAAGTGCGCGTACCTGGAAAAGACGCTGGGAGAGCTGTCAGACGTGGTCTGGCGGCAACAGCGCGAGTTGGACGCGATGAAAGACGCGTACAAGCAGCTGCGCGATCGCGTCTCTGCCGACCCGGGGCTGGTCGACGCCAGCCGGCAGGATCGCCCTCCGCACTACTGATGCGCCTCAGTAGCGGCGCAGCGCGAGGCAGTACGGGAAGCCGGACCTCGCGGTCGACGCCTCACTGACGCGCAGCACCCAGGTGCCCGGCGTCAGGTTGGCTTCGAGCCGCGAGCAGTTGCCCCGCCCCGAGACGCTGTCGGACTGGATGAGAATGCCCGCGCCGCTGAGGAGATCGAGCTTCGAGTCGAGGGCGTTGGATTCACAGGTGGTGCTGGAGCTCGTGGACTCGATGATCTCCGCGTGCATCGCCTCGTTCTGCTGCACGGTGAAGATGAAGTGGTCCGACAGGTCGCCGGCCGACGCGAGCGCGCCACACATCACCACCGGCGTGCCGGTGAGCAGGCCGGCCTGATTGGTCGAGTCATTGGGCTCCGCTTCGACGCCGCGCGCGGTGATGAGCGAGGCGTTGAGCCAGTACGAAGCGACAAAGGTGACGGTCGCCGTGCGCGCGAGCTGCACGTAGTACGTACCGGGTTCGACCTGCATCAACAGCGTGCGGCAGGCCACCGTCGAGGTGCTGAGCTCGGTCTTCAACACCGCCGCGGAAGCGTCGAGCACCGCGAGCTGCGTGGAGTTGAGCCGCCCGCAGTCGAGCGATTGTGCATCGAGCCGCAGCACACCCGCCTGGGCGACGACGATCTTGAACAGGTCGGCTTCGCTCTTCCCGAGCTCGCCGATCATCGGCGTGCCCAGGGTCAACGTCTGCCCGGTCGCGTCTGCGAGCACCCGCGTGTCATTCGGTTCGATCTCGTCCGTGCCGGTGGGCATCGCTGCGAGCTCGGTCGTCAACGTGAACGCGCCGGAGTCGCTCGCGGTGTAGCCGTCGATGATCAGGAACCACGACACCGGCGAGCTCGAGCCGTTGACGACACGAAGCGTCTCCGTACCCGACGTGCCGTCCGAACTCGCGTCGCAGACCATGCCCGACGACACGCCGTTCACGAGTTGTCCGCAATTCGACGTCGGCGCACGCACGGCGTTGAGCACCATGTCCCAGGTGGCGACCGCACTGACGTTCACGAAGCTCCGCGCAGGGACCACGAGCTCGTAGACGACGTCAGGCGCGGCAGCCTGCGGCGCCTGACAACCGTTGTTGTTCGTCGCGCGGTAATTGTTCAGCAGCCCCGTGGTGCTGCCGGAGATGGAACCGTTCGCGGGAACGGAAAGAGGAGACGCGCAGCTCACGCCGGTGCCGGTTGCCGTGCCGCCGCCCGTCGCAGTGCCGCCGCCCGTCGCAGTACCGCCGCCCGTCGCAGTGCCACCGCCCGTCGCAGTGCCGCCGCCGGTCGCAGTGCCACCGCCCGTCGCAGCGCCACCGCCCGTCGCAGTGCCACCGCCCGTCGTAGTACCGCCGCCGGTCGCAGCGCCACCGCCCGTCGCAGCGCCACCGCCCGTCGCAGTACCGCCGCCGGTCGCAGTGCCGCCGCCGGTCGCAGTGCCACCGCCCGTCGCAGCGCCGCCGCCCGACGCAGCACCGCCACCCGTCGCAGCACCGCCGCCCGTTGCAGCACCGCCACCCGTTGCAGCACCGCCACCCGTTGCAGCACCGCCACCCGTTGCGGTTCCACCCCCGGTCACGCCATCACCACCGCCTGTTGCCGAGCCGCCGCCGGTCACGCCATCACCACCGCCGGTTGCACCGCCGCCCGTCGCCGAACCACCACCCGTCACGCCATCACCACCACCCGTCGCCGAGCCACCACCCGTCGACCCGACACCACCGCCCGCTGCGCTCGGCACGCACAGACCGTTGCTACACGCCTGACCGAACGCGCACATCACGCACTGGTTGCCGACCGCACCACACGCGGCGGAGTTCGTGCCGGGGTTGCAGAGATCCTTGTCATCGCAGCAGCCAAGACACGTCGTCGCATCACAACGAGGCGTGTTGGATCCACACGCGGCGAAGACTCCAATCAACAGACACGACGTCAGCAGCGGAAGCGTTACGCGCATGGTCGCGCGCGTAGCGGCAGCACTGCAGGTCGAGCAAACCTTTTCGGATTTATTGCACGCGGATCGCGAAGGTCCCGAAGGCGTTGGGCACTTCACGGCTCACCGAGTCGACGACGAAGAAGTACGTCGACCCCTGCGTGACCGAGAAAGAAAACGACTCCGGCACTCCGGCGCCTTGTGCATCTGCGAAGCGCACGCATTGCGCTGCAGCACAGGCGTTCTGAAGCATCAGCACTGCCGGGTTGAAGTCCGCCTCCGGGGTGACGACCACCGTCGCGGTGCCCGTGCTCGCAGCGGTGTAGGCGTACACGACGTCGCGCCCATCGAGCAGCCCACGTCGGCAGACCTGCGGGTAGCCCAGCGAGTTGAAGTTGTCGCTCGCCGCCCTGGTGTCGCCCTGCACCGCCACGCCCGGTGAGAGCATCGTCGGCGCCGCGCAACTGTCGTTCGCTGGCGTCGGCGTCGCCGCGCGGCGCGCGACGTTCAACATGAACGGAGCGCTCTCGTAGGAGTTCGAATCGACGTGGAGGAAGTAGGTCCCTGCCGCTTGATTCGGCAGATAGAGACGGAGCGGCCGCGACGCGGTCTCAGCCACGCACGCCAACTCGAAGCCGGCGCTGAAGCTCGCGCACTGGTTGGGAGCGCGCACGTACAGCGCCGGGAACCACGGCTCGGTGCCTCCCGGCGTGACGGTCACGTCGACGTCCCGCGCGCTCGTGAGCGTGTACGAATAGACGACGTCACGACCGAAGCGGCGAGGAAGAAAATCGGTGCCGCAGGCGGGCGCGTTGTCGGTCGGCGAATTCGAATTGTCGGCGCCGACCAACGTGCCGCTCACGTTCGCGACGTCGTTGGTGAACACCAGCGTTTGTGCACCCGCACATGAATCGTTCGCAGGTGCGGGAGTCGGCGTCGACTGCGTCACAGCGAGCTGAAAGCCGCCGCGCGTACTCGCCGACGAATCGACGAACACGAAATAGGTGCCCGCCGCGAGCCGGGTGAGCGACGTGTCGACGCCGCCGATGGCCGCCTGACACGTGACCTCGTCGGCCAGGAGTTGGCTCGTGCAATTGCCACGACGCACGTAGAGAACGGGGATCAGCGGTGAACCCGCCGTCGGCACGAGCTGAAAGCGGACATCGCGCGGCTGCGCGAGCGTGAATTGGTACACTACGTCGCGACCGCTCTGCTTCGCGCTCGGGTTGCATGTCGGCGATACGTCCCCGCCCGAGTTGTCGTTCGCAGCCTGGAGCGTGGAGCCGGTGACCGTGGCGACGTCGTTGCTGAAGGTGAGCGTCTCGGGTGAAGCACACGTGTCGTTGGCTGGCGGCGGCGTCGGCGCGGCGGTGGCGACCTCGAGTTGAAAAGGGCCACTCGTGTCCTGCGAGCCGTCGACCCACGCGAAGTACGTGCCAGCCGGTTGATTCACCAGCGTCAGTTGTCCTGTCGCGGGCGCCGCTGAAGACGCACACCCCTGCTCGGTGGCGCGCGTCGCATCGGTGCAGCTCGCGCGAACTGAAACGACCGGCTGGTACGTAGGACTCGCGCCGGTCGGCGTCACGGCGATGGTGACGTCGCGCGCCGTCGCCAGTGTGTAGCTGAAGATCACATCGCGCCCCGTGCCGCGCGCCGAGTCACTGCAGCTGGGCGTTTGATCGCCAGCGACATTTCCGTTGGTCGCGAAGGACGTGTCACCGGTCGCCGTCGCCGAATCGTTCACGAACGACAACGCCGTTGCGCCCGCACACGCGTCGTTCGCGATCACGGGAACCGCATCGAGCTCGAGCTGGAACGCACCGGTGGTGCCGTCGGCCGAGTCGATCAGGATCGAATACGTGCCTGCCGGCTGCCCGCTGATCGACACCTGCGTCGCAGCCGCGGCCGTGGCCGCCTGACACAGCGTTCCGGTGTTCGCGCACGCCGCTCCCATCGAGATCACGGGGTGCAGCGTCGACCCCGAGATGGGGCGTGCGACCACCGTGACGTTGCTCTGCGCGGCGAGCGTGTACGAATACCAGAGCTCGTTTCCGGAGCTGCGCGCCGTCGCGCTGCACGTGGGCAACGTCGTGTCGGTATTCGCGCCGAGTGTCGTGTTCCCCACGACGACTGACCGGAAGGTGGTGGCGCCGTTCGCGCCGAGGGTTTGTGCACCTGCACACGTGGTGTTCGGCACGTTCGTCGGAGGCGTCTGCAGCGCCACGCTCAACGACACGCGGCCCGGCGCACCGTTCGCCGACTCGACGAAGAGAAAATACGAACCCGCGGGCAATGCGGCGATGGAGATGCTCGCGCTGCCGCTCGGCGGCGCGTCGCACGCGAGCTGCGTCATCGCGCAATCACTCCGGAGATAGACGACGGGCCGCGCGGAGCTGCCCGACAGCGGCGTCACCGCGACCGTGAGCGACTGCGTCGACGTGGTGGTGAACGAATAGACGAGCTCCGGACCATTCGGGTTGCAGCTGCCCGCGGTGTCGTCGATGCCCTGCCCCGGTTCGGCGGTGATCGAAATGCCGCCGGTGCCGCTCGGCAGAATCGCGCGCGCGGTGGCGCAGGTGTCGTTCAAGGAGGTGCACTCGCCAGTCACCGCGCTGCACTCGCGGCCCGCGCCACACTCCGCGCTCGTTGTGCACTGCACACATTGTTGTGTTGCGTCGCACACAGGCAGCGGGTTTGCGCAGTTCGCGCCAGCGACGCAGCCCACGCAACGCTTCACGCGCAGATCGCACACCGGCACCACCGACGATGGACAGTGCACATCGAGGAAGCACTCCACGCACTCGCGGGTCGACGGCTCGCAATACGGCGCGGAACCCAGAAGGCAGTCGGCGTTCGAGCCGCAGCCCGCGTCGACCGGCTCCATTCCGGCATCGGGCGCACCGGCGTCGGCCACTCCGGCGTCGACGCCCGCGTCGATGGTCGCACCCGCGTCGGGCAGCCCAGCGTCGACCACGCCGCCATCGAGAACCCCGGCATCGACGGTGCCGGCGTCGAGCGACGTCCCCGCGTCCTGTGATTCGCAGAGCCCCGTCACCGGGTTGCACAGATCGCTGCCGCTGCACCGCACGCCCACGCACCGATCGACCGGAGGGTTCGCCTTCGGTCCAGGACAGGCGGAATACAACCCCATGAAAACACTCAAGATCGCGAGTCGGTGCATCGAAACCTCAGTCTATCTGCACCTTTGAAGAAACTCAGGAAGGTGCAAGTACGACAATGTCGCATGCCTACGAAAATCGGCGAGCGCATCGCGACGGCACTTCGGAACAACCGCATCTCGCAGCCGGAGATGACGGAGATCATCAACCTCGCGAAGGCCGAGAAGAAGTTCACGCCGGCCCTCAAGGCCGAGCTGACGGCGCTGATTTCGCAGCACTCCGACAAGTTCACGAGCAGCACGAAGGCGAGCCTCGAGCGCTTCCTCAACACCACCTCGACGGTGACCGATCTCGCGGACCCGTCGGCGCTGACCAAGCACAACACCTCGGTCTCGTGGACGCCCGTGCAGCCGGGCGGTGCGCTGTACGTCGACGGCATCAGCTACGACGACGTCATCCAGGGCTCGATCGCCAACTGCTACATGGTCTCGGCCTTCTCGGCGCTCGCGCAGCAGAACCCCGACGCCATCAAGAACGCGATCAAGCAGAACGCCGACGGCACCTACGACGTGCGCTTCTTCGAGAAGAGTGGCTACAACAGCTACCGCCCGGTCACCGTGAAGGTCGACGGCGATCTCCCCACCGAGTTCGGCAGCACCGCCAAGTACGGCAAGGCGCGCGACTCGAAGGAGCAGTGGATCACCGTTCTCGAGAAGGCCTACGCGCAGTGGAAGGGCGGCTACGAGACCATCGGCAACGGCGGCAACGCCGGCACCGTGTTCGAAGCGCTCACCGGCAAGCCGCCGTCGTGGACCAGCACCACCTCGTCATCGCCCGACCAGGTCTTCAACCGTCTCTCCACCGCGGTCTCGACGGGCAAGCCGGTCACTGCGGGCACGCACGGCAAGGACTCGGGCGTCGACTACAACGGCACCGGCGTCTACGCGTGGCACGCCTACACGGTCCTCGGCACCAGCACCGAAGGCGGCCAGAAGTACGTGCAGCTCCGCAACCCGTGGGGCCGCAGCGAGCACGGCTCCGATGGCAAAGATGACGGCATCTTCAAGATGAAGCTCGAAGACTTCGTGAAGCTCTACAACTCCATCAACATCGGCGGATAAGGTTCGACCCCATGCCTTCGAAGATCACTGAATCCATCTCCCGGGCGCTCCGCGACAACCGTGTCTCCATCAGCGAGATGGGATCGCTGATCCGCGAAGCGAAGTCTCAGCCGCTCACCGCCGAGACGAAAGCCGAGCTGACGAACCTGCTCAACCTGCACGCCGACAAGTTCGGCAGCACCGCCGCGCGCGATCTCCGCACGTACCTGAGCACTGCGAACATCACTGGCACCACCACCACGCCGACGACGCCCACGGTCACGCCGCCGCCCACGCCCGCGATCACCAACCCGTCGATCGCCGACCCCGCGGTGCTCACCAAGCACACCACGGACACCACGTGGAAACCGGTCGAAGGCGGCAAGCTCTTCGTCGATGGCGTCAGCTACGACGACGTGGTTCAGGGCTCCATCGGCGACTGCTACCTCGTCAGCGCGCTGTCTGCGGTCGCGCAGACGAACCCCAAGGCGATTGAGAACGCCATCAAGGACAACGGCGACGGCACGTACACCGTGCGCTTCTACGAGAAGAACTCGACGAAGCAGGTCGAGATCAAGATTGACGGCGACGTCGCACAGAGCGCCACCGGCAGCCAGCGCTACGGCAAGTCGCGCGACTCGAAGGAGCTGTGGGTCGGTCTGATCGAGAAGGCCTACGCGCAGTGGAAGGGCGGCTACGAGGCCATCGGCAACGGCGGTTACCCGGGCGAAGTGATTCAGGCGCTCACCGGCAGGTCGACGTCGTACTCGTCGAACAGCTACGCCGACTCGACGTTCGCGAAGATTCAGCGCGGCGGCCAGAACGGCAAGCCCATGACCGCGGTCACCTACGGCAAGGACTCGGGCGTCGACTACAACGGCACCGGCGTCTACGCGTGGCACGCCTACACGGTGCTCGGCGCGACGGAAGAAGCCGGCCAGAAGTACGTGCAGCTCCGCAACCCGTGGGGTTCTTCGGAGCACGGCAATGACGGGAAGAACGACGGCATCTTCAAGATGAAGCTCGAAGACTTCTCGCGGCTGTATCAGGGCGTCGACGTCGGGAACTGACGCGATGGATCTCGCAGCTGCCGTTCGCGACGCGAAGCCCAACGACACGGTGAAGGTGCCTGCCGGGCGCTACACCGTGAACCTCGAGGTGACGAGGCCCATCACGCTCCTGGCGATGGGTCAGGTGGTGCTCGACGGTGTTCACTCCAACTCGGTGCTCCGCATCGCCACCGACGGCGTGGTTCGCCTCTCGGGCTTCATGATCGTCGGCGGCAACGCGCCAGAAGCAGGCGGCGCGGTGAACGTGGTCGAAGGGCAGGCCGAGCTCACCGACTGCACGCTGCGCTTCAACAAGGCGCCGATGTACGGCGGCGGCGGGCTCTACGTGCGTGACGCGAAGGTCGTCGCGCAGCGCTGCCGCTTCGAGGCGAACACCGGCCGTCAGGGCGGCGCGATTCTCGTCGATGGCACCGGCGAGCTCCGCCTGCTCGATTCGACTGTCATTCAGAACGCGGCCGTCGAAGGTGGCGGCATTCGCGTGAAAGAAGGCGCGCAGGTCGAGATCGTCGGCTGCACCATCGCCGACAACAAAGTCGTCGGTGACGGCGCCAACGGTGGTGCGTTGCACCTGGCTGGCACGACGTCACGCGCGCCGACGGTGAAGATCAGCAACTCGATCATCTCGGAGCGCACGGAAGGCCCCACCTGCATCTTCAACTCGCCGAAGCTGCCAGCGACGTTGACGATCACCAGATCGTTGCTGCCCGCGTGGAGCAAGACCATCGCGGGTGCTGGCAACGTCTACGGCGACCCCGCGTTCGCGATGTCGGGCACCGAGCCGTACCTCCTGACCGACAAGTCCCCTGCCCTCGGCGCGGCTGACGCGGCGTCATTCCCAGCCGGCGCGAAGGACGTCGCGGGTCGTGCTCGCGTTCGCAACGGCCAGGCCGACCTGGGCGCGTTCGCGTTCATGACGGGTGGCGGCTCCAGCGTCGGCTACTGAGCGCTGCGCTCAGCGCTCGCCCCAGTGCAGCTTGGTGCGGAGCACGGCGAAGTAATCGAGGTTCGGGTTGCGCACGAGCAGCACGCGGTGCGCCGCCTTCTGAACCTCGATGCGATCGCCCTTCTGCAACGGGTGACCTGACTGCCCGTCGACGGTGAGAAACACGTCCTGCAGGTCGCTGGTGAGCCGCACGGCCATCACCTGGTCTCCGGGAACGACGATGGGCCGCTGGGTCAGCGCGTGCGGACAGATGGGCGTGACGACCACGCAATCGACCGACGGGTGAACGATGGGCCCTCCCGCCGAGAGCGAGTACGCGGTCGAACCGGTCGGCGTAGAGAAGATGACGCCGTCTGCCAGGTACGTGGCGACGTACGCGCCGTCGAGCCAGGTCTCGTGCGCGGCGATCTTCGCGAGCGCTCCTTTGTTGATGACCACGTCGTTGAGCACCTCGTCTTCGAGAATGCAGGCGTCGTCACGGAACAGGCGCACCGTCAGCTTCATGCGCGAGTCGACCTTCGCTTTGCCGTCGAACACCCGGCGCAGCGTGCTCGCGGCTTCGGCCACCGGAATCTCGGTCATGAAGCCCAGCGAACCGAGGTTCACACCGACGATCGGCACCGGGTTGCCGCGAAGCAGCCGGGCGCCGTGAATCAGCGTGCCGTCGCCCCCCAGCGTGACCGCCAGCTCGGCGTTCGAGAGCTCATTGTCGGTTGCGGCTTCGATGCCCAGCGCTTCGGCCAGATGCGGTTCGACCAGAAACTGCCGCTCGGGGAACTCAGCGATGAGCTCCCGGGCAAGCGCGACGGCCTCTTCCTTCTTCGGCCGGGAAATGAGCGCGATGGTCTTCATCGTGAATTCGGCGGCACGGTACACCGGTCTTCACGACAGCTCGAACTCCCGGTCGAAGGTCCGCCCGAACGGTCGGACGTGCGATGCCGTCGCGGCTGCCGGCCACGCGACGCACGTGGGCCGACGGGCGACCACGCCACCTCGCGACGCAACACGGCTTTGGTCACGGGCGACTGGGCGTCGGTGGAGGCAACGGGCCTGCGCCGATGGCAGGCATCTCGCCGGTCGTCGCACGACGATTCGCCACCTCGACCACCATCGACTTCAGCTGCCGCGACAACACGCGGAACATGCCGGCCAGCAACTCGGGGCGATCCGCGAGCAGGTCGAGGAAGTCGCGACGGTCGATGACGAGCACCTTGCTGTCGGTCATCGCCACGACCTCGTTGATGCGCGGCGCACCATCGAAGAGCGACGTTTCACCGAAGCTCTCCTTGGCCTTCATGGTCATCACCACTTCGCCATCGCGGCGCGCTTCCATCGAGCCGTCGACGATCACGTACAGCGCGTCGCCGGGGTCACCTTCTGCGTACACGCGCGTGCCCCGGGTGAACGACTGCTCCTTCGCCACGGCGGCGACGGCGGCCACGTCGTCGACGTCACTGCGCGCGAAGATCTCCACGCCCTCCAGCGCGAAGAGCTTCTTGACCGTGAGTTCGTTCATGTCGTCCTCCCTGTACGGCTGCTGCCAGACCAACGCGCGACGTGCGACGGAACGTGCGCACGCCTTGAGCACGAAGTCGTCGGAGTTGCAGAGCGCCTGCAGATGGTTCGCGAAACGCGCCGCCGCGCCGAGCGGTAGCGCCCGGTGATTCGAATCGACGGCGATCGAGATGAGCTCTCGCTCAGCACCGGACAACACGTTGTCGAGCAACTCGAGCGCCCACGCGCGGCGCCGCGAATCGGTGCCGATGAGCAGCGTGTGCGCCCGCCGCATGGTCGCGCCGTCGTGACGGAGCCCGAGCAACCAGAAGCTGATCTCCATCGACTGATCGAGCCGATCGCCCAGCACGCGCGTCAGCAATGAGTCCTCTCCGAGCGCAGCGCGCGCGTCGCGATACGGCTCGAGCAGCGCCTCGGTCACGTCGTGCCGGCGCTGCAGCGCCTCGAGCTGGCGCGTGCGATCGATGTTCAGCTCGGGGTGTTCGTCATGGAGCTGCGCGAGCGAGAGACCGATTCGGTAATGCAGTGACGGGTCGTCCTGGGCGTTCGAGAACAGCAGCGCGTTGAGCGATTCCTGAGTGGCGATGAGGCGAAGCACGCGCGGCAGCTGCAATCGGAGCCCGCGTGTACGGCTGCGATCATCGAGCGTGCTGCCGAGCAACGGCACCACCGCGTCACCCATGTTGGCGAGCGCTTCACGCGCCGCGCGGCGATCGTCACGCCACGTCAGAAAGCGCAGCAGCCGCGGCGCGAGCTCCACGTACTTCCCGACGCCTGCGGCCTCGATGGCCACGCGCCGCACCGTCGCGTCGGCATCGTCGAGGTACGGAACGAGCGAACGCGCGAGCTCCGGCTTCGCCAGCCTGCCCAGCATCTTGGCGACTTCACGGCGCTCGGGCGCCGGCGCGTCGACACCACGATCGAGCAAGGCGGCGAGCATCGTCTTCGCTGTGCCGTCATCGGGCCCCGGCAACGACAACACGCCGCCGATGGCCGCGGTCTGCATGCCGATGTCCTGTTGACCCAGCAGCGGCGGCAACACGACGCGGGCACGTTCGGGCGCCAGCCACGCGAGCGCCCAGATCGCCGCGTCGCGAGGCCTGCGGGCGCCCGTCGCGATGATGTTCTCGAGTGGTTTGGCGACGGTGTGCAGGCGCAAATCCTCCGCGAGTTGAACGCCGCGCTCCTGCACGCGCTCCTGCCGATGCTCGAGCAGCGTGCGCACGTGGCTCTCGTTGAGCAGCCCGGTGCGCTCGAGGAGATCCGCGGCGCGCAGCGCCTGCTCCGGCGACGGGGCGCGAATGGCCTGGCCCAGCAATCGCTCTTCGCCTTCGAAGTTGTTGCGTTGCTCGAGCCCGGCCACGCGCGCATGCACCGCTTCGACGTACCTCGGTCGAATGCGCCATAGCGCCCACCCCACGATGCCGCACGTGAGCAGCACCATCACGAACACGCCGTCGAGCCCCAGCGCGTTGGCCAGCGCGATGAGCATGAGACCCGCGACGGCCATGCCGCCTTTGCGCACCACGCCATCGATGGTGCGTCGCGCAGCGTCACGCAGCCGGTCGTCCAGCGGGGCGTACATGAGCTGAATGGCCACCGGCAGCATCGACCAGCTCGCGGCGGCCTCGAACACCTTGAGCGCCCACGCGCTCCACACGGAGGGGATGAGCCAGGTGATCAGCGTGAGCGCCGCGAGCACGCCCGGGGCGAAGCCCGCGTAGCGGAGAATGCCGAGCTTCCGCAGCAGCAGCTCGGCGAGCAGGAACTGGAAGACCACGCAGAACACGCCGGTCCACAGCTGGTGCGCCGCGAACACCGACGCCATGTCGGCTTCGGAGAGATTGGCCGCGGCGCGCGCACGGAAGATGAAGTCGGTGAGCTGCTGCAGCACCGACATGCCGAGCACGAACACCGCCATCCACTGCGTGTAGCGGGCGCTGAGCACTTCCCGCCACCCGTCACGCGCGACGTTCACCGCGGGCGCGGCGTTCTTTTCGACCTCCAGCTCGGAGCGATGGAACCGCCACGCGACGCCTGCGGCGAACAACATCACCGCACCGCCGATCAACAGCGCGAGCGCGCCTTCGGTCTTCGCCAGCAGCTGCGCGATGAAGCCGCCGAAGATCGCGCCCGACATGCCGATGCCGTTGATCCAGCTGAACGCACGGCGCGCTTCACGTGCATCGAAGGCCTCGCCCATCGCGCCCCAGAACGAGAGCGAGACCAGCGTCGCGAACACCTCCGAGAACAAGTACGCACCCAGCGAGATCCACGACTGCTGCAGCCACACGCCGATGGCCAGCGTGCCCGCGAACAACGCCCCCGCGAGCACGATGAAGCCGGGGTCGCGACGACGCTTGCCGTCACCGCCGATGAGCGCCAGACCAGCCGCCAACACCGCCGCGCCGATGTAGAGCCACGGCAACGCCTGCGGTGAAAACCGCGAGAGCGTGAGCGCGTTGGCGCCCGGCTTGAACATCGAGACCGACGCGATGAAGAAGAACTGAAACGCAGCCGCGGGAGCCAGCCGCGCGGTCCACGAGCGGGCCATGCGTCAGTCCGCCGTAGAGCACTTCACGGGAAATCGCTCCGCGTGAAGAGCGACTTCACGGGCACACCGGACACCTCGATGGCCTCGCGGCCGCCTTCCTGGCGATCGACGATGGTGAACGCGCCGATGGGCTTCAGGCCTTCGGCCCGCGCGCGCTCGATGGCCTTCAACGTCGACGCTCCGGTCGTCACCACGTCCTCGACGATGACCACCTCCGCGCCTTGCGGCAGTGAAGAGAGTCCTTCGATCCACTGACCGGTGCCGTGGCCCTTCGGCTCTTTGCGCACCAGGAACGCCTGCAACGGCGCCTGACCCAGGAAGCTCACCAGCGACACCGCGCTCGCGATGGGGTCGGCGCCCATGGTGAGGCCGCCCACGCCGACCGCGGACGAGAACAGCTCGCGCACTCCGGCGAACATCAGCTTGCCGACGAGCCAGTGCCCCTCGGCGGTGAGCACCGTCTTCTTGCAGTCGATGTAGAAGTCCGACTCACGGCCGCTCGACAACACGATCTTCTTCTTCGCGTACGAGCGCTCCGTCAGCATCGCCAGCAGCCGCCGACGATCCACGTCGAGCGCCGCCGGCGAAACGTCGAGCGTCACTGCTTGCTCTCCAGGAAGGCGACGAGGTCGATCGAGTAGCGCAGCTGACGCAACAGTTCGTCGCGACGTTCGGGCTCGAGGTCGGCGAACACGTCGGCCAACAGCGACAGGTCCTGATTGGCCTGGCCCAGCCGTGAGGTCACGTCGGCGGCCAGCTCGTCCGCGTCGACTTCTTCTTCGACGTTCTCGGGCGACAGGCCGTCTTCCGTGGCCAGCGCCTTCTCGAGCATGTCGCGCGCAGACGGCGACAGCCGACCCTCGGCCTCGAGCTTCTCGCGCAGCGCACTCAGCGCCTCGGAGCCGACGCTCTTCGCGTGAATTGCCGAGGCCAGCGACATCAACGTGGCATCGGCGTCTGAAACATCGGTGTGCAGCCGCGCCAGCACCTTCTCGCGCTGGAGGAACCGCAGCGCCGCCACCCGACGGAAACCGGTGATCACCTGAAAACGATCCGGTGGCACGAGGCGAACGTCGATGGGGAACAGCTGGCCGAGCCGCGCGATGTCGGTCGCCAGACCGGCGACGTCTTCCAACTCCGCCGCATCGCGCACCATGAACGCGGCGTCTCCATCGACACGATCGAGCGGGATCAACGCCGGCGCCACGAAGTGCTTGTGCACCACGGGCGTCTCTTCGACCGACGGCATCTCAGGCGCAGACGGCGGCGGCCCGGGAGGCGCCTCTCGAGCCTCCTCGACTGCAGGCGGCGGCTCCGCGGGCGGCGGCGACGAAGTCACCGTCTCCACCGGAGCCGCTTCACTCTCACCAGGCGTCGCTGGCGTGGTGTCGTGGTTCTCGCCGTCCGACATGGGTCACTTCTTCTTCTTCAGGAGGACCTTCTTCTTGCCACCCTCGCCCACGAGCACGGGCTGCGGCGGAGGAGGAGGCGGCGGCCTGGTGTCGCCGCCCTTGTCCTTCGAGGTGATGACCGGGGCCGCGGGCGGCAACGGTTTGGCGACCGGCCGCGCGATGGCGGTGGCCACCGGGCGCGCAGCGGGCGGCGCCGGAGGACGCGAAACGACCGGGGCCGCAGGACGCACCGCGGGCCGCGAGACGGTGGTCGCGCGCTGCACGGGACGCTCGGAGGCCGGGCGCGGCTCGGCGTTGCCCATGTCGACGTGGCCGCGGAAGCTGGCGCCATCGACGATGATCACGCGCGGCGAGTTGATGTCGCCCACCATGCGGCCTTCGCGCGTCAACTCGACCGATTCGGTGGCGGAGATGTTGCCCACCACCACACCCGAGATGATCGCGTTGCGGACCTGAACGTTGGCTTTCACGATGCCCGAAGGCTCGACGATCAACGTCTTCGTGAGGTTCAGCTCACCCTCGACGCGACCACGGACCGTGAGGTCTTCGTCGCCCGAGAGCTTGCCGTTGATGAGGATCGACGGACCGATGATGGTCGACTCGCCGCCGCCTCCAAAATCCTTCGTGGCCGCCATGAATCAGCGCTCCTTGACGTCCATGTCGACGTTGCCCTTGAAGCTGGCACCGTCGGCAATGAGGATTCGCGGCGCGCGCACGTCTCCCACCACGCGGCAGTCGGCCTTCAGCTCGACCTTGTCGGTGGCGGCGATGTTGCCCGTCACGCGGCCGGTGATTTCCACGTTCTGCACCTCGATGTCGGCCTCGACCGAAGCAGACGCCTCGACGAAGAGGCTCTCCTTCAGCGAGATCTTGCCCTTCACGGTGCCCTGGATGACGAGATCTTCGTCACCCGAAATCTCACCGTCGATCGTGATGCTCGAACCAATGACTGTGTTCGCCATGTCGTTGCGTCCCCTCAGTTACGAAGTTTGAAAGTCGGAAAATTCAGATGTCGTCGGGCAGCTTGACGTCCATCTCGATGGAGCCGTTGAACACCGCTCCGTCTTCGATGACCACGCGCGTGGCCTTGATGTCGCCGTTCACCTTCGCCGACTGATTGATCGACACCTTGGTCGAAGCGTCGATGTTGCCGCTCGCAGTGCCGTTGATGGTCAGCTCGTCGGCGCGGATGTCGGCTTCGACGACGCCCGACGCTTCGATGGTGAGGTGATTCTTGAGCGCGATCTGCCCCTCGACACGGCCTTCGATGACGAGGCCACCACCGCCCGTCATGCTGCCGCGAATGGTGATGCCCTTGCCGATGATGTTGATCTGATCGGTGTTCGCCATGGGTGGTTCCTCGTATGTCAGCAGTGCGCGGAAATCCATCGAGAGATGTCGTCCCACACCTGCTCGCGACCGATCTCCATCAACGTCTCGTGACGATGGTCGCCGTACTCTTTCCACGTCTTGTCGCGCGCGCCGATGGTCTCGAAGAAGGCCTTGGCCGCGGGCACCGAAGCCACCGGGTCAGCGGAGCCCATGACCATGAAGACCGGGAGCGTGATGCGTGAACCGAGGCCCGCCAGGCGCGCCTGCGCGGCCTGCGTCTCGAAGAACCAGCGCGGCGTGGTGTGGTGCAGATAGAGCGGGTCGGCCCTGGTCTCGGCCTGCCACGCGGGATCGCGCGAGAGATCCTGAGGCTTGAGCTCGTTGCCGATCTTGAGCCCCGGCAGCAGGCCCTTGAGCAGCCTCGCGCCCAGCAACTTGAGCGCGGGCGGCTCGAAGGCGAGCGCGTAGAACGGCGCGACCAGCACCGCGCCCTTGATCTCGGCCGGAGGGTTCGACGCGAGCAGATGCGTGGCGATGAGCGAGCCGTTGGAGTGCGAGACGATGAACACCGGCTTGCCCTTGGCCGCGTCGACGAGCCGCGCCACGAAGGCCCGCATGTCGTCGAGATAGTCGTCCCACGTGTTCACATCGGCGCGCGCCCCGTCGGCCTTGCCGTGACCGCGGTAGTCGAACGCGAGCACACCGAACCCGGCCTTCACGAACGCGTCGATGGGCTGCTTGTAGCGGCCCGAGTGATCTCCGTAGCCATGCACCACGCCGAGCCAGGCCTTCGGTTCCTGATCAGGGACCGACTGACTCCAGAACAGACGGGTTCCGTCTTTCGAAGCGAAGTACCCCTCGTCATGACGCGGCATGGCGCGCGGTTTTAGCGGCCCTTCGCGTCTGGAGACAGCAACTTCAACTTCCGCTCGAGCTCCGCGCGCTGATTCGGGCGTTCGGCATCGTCGGGGCTCGACTGCAGCAACTCGATGGCGCGCGTGTACGTCTCTTGCGCACGCGTCTTCTTGCCGCTGCGAACGCTCACGTCACCCAGATGCTCGAACATCGTCGCGTCTTCGGGGCCCGAATCGACGGCGCGTTCGAGCGCGTCGCTCGCCTTCTCGAGCTCGCCCTTCTTGAAGAGCACCCAACCAAGCGAATCGAGGAACGCGGCGCTGTCGGGGCGCTGTTCGAGCGCCTTGCGAACGAGGCGCTCGGCTTCGTCGAGATCGCCGCCGTGCTGCGCCATCGTGTAGCCGATGAAATTGAGCGCTCCGGCGTGCTTCGAGTCGCCGTCGAGGAGGCCACGCACGCGGTCGACCGCCTTCTGCCAGTCGCCCTGTTTCTCGAGCGCGGTCGCCAGGGCGAACGTCAGCGCTTCATCGCGCGGGGAACGAGCGACGGCGCCCGACAGCAACGCCACGGCGTCTTTGAGCCGATTCTGGCGCGCGTAGAACGAAGCGAGCGCCTCGAGCACGTCGGAGGTCGGTGAGCGCCCGATGGCCTTCACCAGCGTGCTCTCTGCGTCTTTGAGGTGACCGGCGCGTTCCTGCACTCGAGAGAGCGCGGCGTCGATGCCGGCGAGCTCCGGTTTTTCTTCCTGCAGCTTCTTCAACAGCTCGATCGCCGCGCGGTGTTGACCGAGCTGCGACAGACAGATGCCGCGGTGCAGGCGCGCTTCGAAGCTCACCTCGCCCAGCGCCTTCGGAACGGCGTCGAACGCAGCGGCGGCCCCGGCGAAGTTGCGCACCCGCTCGTGAACGAGGCCGGCGTAGAAGTGGAGGCGCGGCTCGGTGCCGCTCGCGCGCGCCTGGTCGAGCACTTCGGCAGCCAGTTGCAGCTGGTGCGCCGCGAGGTACGCGAACGAGACCTTCACCGCGACTTCGGGATCCTTCCCCTGACCCAGCAGCTCGCCGAAATACGCCTGCGCTTCGGGGACCTTCTTGAGTCGCAACGCGAGCCGGCCGGCGTTCAACAACACGTCGCGATTCTCGGGGTCACGCTCCGCGGCGCGCTCCCAATACTCGAGCGCTTTGGTCAACCGGCCTGATTGCTCGGCGATGCGCGCCAGCGTTCCCCACGCTTCGACGTCTGCAGGGTCGCGCTCGACGGCACGCACCAACAACTTCTCGGCCCGCGGGCCATCGCCCTTCTCGGCGAGCGCGAGCCCGAGGCGGTGGTAGCCGACGGGCTCGCCCGGCAGCGCGGCGGCCAGCTCTTCGACCACCTTCATCGCGTCGTCGTACCTGCCCTGATCGAGCCACAGCTGCGTGAGCACCAGATATCCGTCGGGGTCGTTCGGCCGGAGCTTGATGGCGCGCGCCAGGTGCGTGCGGGCGCGGGTGAACTTCTGGCCTTCGTAGAGCACGCGGCCCATCAACAGCTGCGCAGGCTGGTAGTCGGGGAAGCGCTCGATGACCTTCTTGAGCTGCGTCTCCGACTGCTCGAGCTCCGAGGACCGTGCGTACTGCTCGGCGAGCTCGGTCATCAGGTAGGGGTTCGATTCGTCCGACGCCAGCGCGAGTCGAAGCTCGTCGAGCGCGACGCGGTGATCGCCGTCGTGATGGGCGAGCCGGGCGCGCATGAAGTGGGCGTACGACGCAGCTGACGGAAACGGCGTGCCGGTTTCGTCGGTCGCCACGCCCATCGCTTCGCGCATCGCCGAGAGATCGACCGCTGGCCGCTTCGGAGGAGCTGCGAGAACCGGCAGCGACACCACGAAGAGGACCAGCAGTCGGCGAATCATCAGGAGATCAGTTTCTCGAGGAGTTGTTCCGCCCGGCCACCCGTCGCGTCCTTCACGTCGAGCGTACGCGAGCGGTAGCTGACGTGCGCATCGGCCAGCACGCCCACCAGCCGTCCGACCAGCTTCTGCGCTTCGTCGCCCTGGGTCTCGGGCATCACCACCACGAACACCCCGTGACCGAGGTGGCCGACGAAATCAGGCGTTTCGATGTGCTGACGAATGGCGGCTGCGCAGCGGCCCGCGTCGTCACCGATGTTCGAGAGCGGCTTGAGCACCGCGAGCGTGAGCGGGCGCCCGTAACGCACGCTGCGGCTGAGCTCCTGCTCGAGCGCGTTGGCCACGCCGATGTGATCGTACAGCCCCGTCTCGGGATCGTTGCCGGGCCCCGCCGACAACTGGGGACGTGCGCGGCTGCGCTGAACGGCCGCCTGAACGCGGCTCAGCAACACGCTCGGAGGCAACGGCTTGGCGACGAAGTCGGCCGCACCCAGCTCCGCCGGGCGGACGCGCTCGGGGAGTTCGGGGCGCGCCGAGAGGAGAATGACGGGGATGTTCTCGGTCTCCGGCCGTGACTGCAGTTCGCGGAGTGCGTCCAGGCCGTCACGATTCGGCATGAAGACGTCCATGATGATCACGTCGGGCTGCAGCGCGCGGGCGCGCGAGACGGCCTCGTTGCCATCACGCGCCAGCTCCACACGGTAGTGACCCGACAGGCCCATGGTGGCGATGCGGCTGAAGATCGGGTCGTCGTCGACGAGGAGCACCAGCGGCTCGCTCTTGCGCGTGGGCAGCCCGCGCTGCTGACCGGCCGGCATGGGCAACGTGAACGCGAACACCGCGCCACCGTCAGCCGGAGCCTCCGCCCAGATCTCGCCGCCGTGACGCTCGACGAAATCGCGGCAGATCGACAACCCCAGACCGTTGGATCTGTCGAAGGCCATCAACACCGCGTTCGGGTCTTCGACCTTGCCGTCGTCACGAACCTCGATGAGCGCCACGTCGCCATCGGGGCGCTTCCGGAGCCGGGCGCGCACCACGATCTCCTTCGCGCCCTTGCTGTGCTTGAGCGCGTTGGTGATGAGGTTCTGCAGCACCTGGCGAATCTTCTGCTCGTCGGCGAACACGTCGAGGCTCAAGGGCGCTTCGGTGCGAAGACCGACGCCCTTCTCCTTGGCCAGCAACTGGAGTTCGCGCGCTGCGTCCTGGCAGGCCTCGCTGACGTCGAACACGCGCGAGAACAACGCGATGCGGCCATCGGCCCCGCGCGCTGAATCGAGGAGGCTCTCGACGAGCATGAGCGCCTTCTTGGCCCCGCGCGAAATCGCGTCGGCGCTGGTCTGCTGCACCTGCGTCAACGTGCCGTCGGCAGAAAGAATGTGCGTGTAACCGATGATCACGCCGAGCGGCGCGCGCAGATCGTGGCTCAACACCGCCATGATCTCGTTCTTCTTCCGGTCGGCCGTGCGCAGCCGGTTGTTGGCCTCGACGAGCTCCTTGTAGCGCTCGACGTACGCGTCCTCGAGGGCCTCCTGGCTGCGAACCGCCGTCGCGTGAACCTGCTGCTGCTCGATGGCATTGGCGAGCGCCACACCGACGGCCTGCAGGTAATCGAGCTCTTCACGCTCCAGCGGCGTGTCGCGACGAACGACCAGCGCCGCGATCTCGCGCACGTCGGCGCTCAGCGGCACGACCCAGCCACCGTCGATCTCGACCGGTAACCGGCTCTCGAGCGCGCGGCGATACGTGGGCGTCACCGCGAGATCGACCGGCGTGCGTTCGTTGCCGTCGATCAACAGGCCACGCGACATCACGCCGCCCTGCACCTGAAGCACGGCCACGCGCTCGCTGCCCAGCCCCTCGGACAGACGCGACGACACGGTGCGCACCAGCTCATCGAGCGCTACGCCCGACACCGACATGCGAGTCAGCTCGAGCATCAACTCGAGGCGCTTGCGGATCAGCTCGTCGAGCTCGACGGCCTTGCGCGCCTTGAGGCTGTTGGTCAGCAGCCGCTCGAGTGAATCGAACGACTCGGCCACGCCGTCGACGTCGAGGCGCTGCAGCGACGCGCGCCAGCCCTCCGTACCGTCGATGAGGACCGGCACACGCCGCAGCTCGGGCCGCTTGCGCAGCTCCGCCAGCAGCGATGGAGCCACGCGCGCCGTCGACGCCAGCACCACCGCGTCGGGACGCTCGCGGTTGTGCAGCTCCTGAGCACCCGGGGCCGTGTCGCAGGTGTAGCCCCGGGCCTGAAGCCTCGAGACGATGGACTCCGCACGACTCCCCACAATCAAGACTCGACCAGTTCCGTTCACCACGTGTCAGTCTAATCACGACGGCGGCGCGACGGCACAGACCCAATGTTGCGGAGGTCTGTAGAAACACGACGAAATCTCGGGTCCCGCCGGGAGTGTCGGCTACAGTGCGCGCGGCCGCTTTTTCGCCCCTTGGGTCCCATGCACCGCACACTCCTTGCCGTCGTCGTCGTGGTCGCCGCTTCTTCGTTCGCCCAGTCGGACGAGTGGAACACCTTCCCTCCCGCGCAACCTGCCCCGACGCAGCCTGCGCCGAAGCCACAGCCGCGCCCTGAGCAGCCGAAGCCGCAGCCGCCTCCGAAGCAGACCACCGCGCCGGCCGAGGCCAAACCGCTGCCTCCGCGACTGGCTGCAGCGCTCGACGCGGGCGTGCCTTCGAGTGACGGCGGCGTTGACGGCGGCGTCGACGCCGCCCGCATCGTCTCGCAGACCGAGCGCTACCTGCCGGGCACCGAGCCTCACAGCCCGTCGACCTGGGGCCTCCCGTGGGACGCGACCGAGAACGCCCGCGTGGCCGTCGGTCACGTCGGCATCGGCACCGTGTACGTGCCCAGCGCGCGGCTCGGAAAGGCTGGCGTGGTGCGCGTCTCGCTCCTCGGCGAGTACCACAACATCCAGGACTTCCCGGTTCGCAGCGCACAGAACATCCGCTCCGGCGTCACCTTCGCGGCGAGCTTTCAGCCCTTCGACTGGGGCGAGATCTTCGTGGCCTACGGCGCGGCGGCCAACAGCAACAACCGCACCTCGCCCAACCTGATTCAGGCGCTGGGCGATCTCCAGCTGGGCATCAAGCTGTCGCGTGAGTGGGCCAGGGGCTTCCACGCGGGTGTCGATCTCCGGCTCATCACGTTCTCGGGCGTCGGCAATCAGGGTCTCGATCGCTTCGCGGTCGGCTTCAAGCCCACGCTGTTGCTGACCTACGACTTCCGCACGCTCTCGCACTACATCCCGCTCGTGTTGACCGGCGGCTTCGGCGCCACCATCGACAGCAGCTCGGGGCTGGTCTCGAACCAGCGCCTCAACGCCGCCGAGGAGTACGCGCTCAACGTCAACCGCTACCACCGCCTCAACGTCATGGCGGCCGCCGAGATCCCCTTCCCGGTCGTCACCCCGTTCGTCGAGTACCAGGTCAGCCCGGTGCTCGGCGCGCCCAACGGTGAGCTCACCGGCCCCGACGGCCGCTTCGTTTCCGCCGGCGCGGCGATGGCGCACACGCTCGGGCTGGGCCTCAAGCTGACGCCGCTCAAGGACCTCACGGTGACCTCCGGCTTCAACCTCGGCCTCGCGCGCTCGGTGGGGCTGGGCGTGCCGGCCACGCCGCCGTGGAACTTCTTCGTGGGCGCGGGCTTCGCGATCGACCCGTTCCAGAAGGGCGAGACGAAGATCGTCGAGACCATTCGTGAGCGCCGCGTCGACGTGGCCAGGGCGCCGCCTCCGCAGCGGCTCGAAGGCGTGGTCACCGATGAAGAGACGAAGCAGCCGTTGTCGAACGTGATCATCGCCGTCGCCGGCAACAAGCCGACCGCCACCGATGCCACGGGCGCCTACGAGTCGCTGCCGGTCACCGGCAAGTCGGTGAAGCTGTCGATCGCGAAGGAAGGCTACGCACCGTACGAGCAGAGCATCGCCGTCGACCCCGCGCAGCCCACGCGCGTCGACGTCGCGCTCAAGCCCGACGTGAAGAAGGCGAAGTTCGAAGTGAGCACCACGGCGAACAAGAAGCCCATCAAGGCGAACGTCACCTTCCGTGGCACCGCCGAGGCGCGCGCCGAGACGCCCGACGGCAACGCACCCGCCGAGGTCGAGCTGCCCGCCGGCACGTACACCATCACCGCCACCGCGCCGGGCCACCTCGCGCAGACCCGCGACGTTCAGGTGCAGGCGGGCGGCAAGCTGGTGGTCACCTTCGAGCTCCAGCCCTCGCCCAGGAAGGTGCTGGTCGTCTTCAAGGGCGACAAGATCGAGATCCTCCAGCAGGTGCACTTCGCGTCGGGCAAGGCGCAGATCCTCCCCGACTCGTTCGGTCTGCTGCAGCAGGTGGTCGACGCCATCATCACCAACAACGTCAAGCGGGTGCGCGTCGAAGGCCACACCGACAACCGCGGCAAGAAAGAGACGAACCAGACGCTGTCCGAAGATCGCGCCCGCGCGGTCAAGGACTACCTCGTCGCACAGGGTATCGACGCGTCCCGCCTCGAGTCGGCGGGCTATGGTGACTCGAAGCCGATTGCTCCCAACCTGACCGCGCGGGGCCGCGAACTCAATCGCCGCGTGGAGTTCATCGTTCTGGAGAAGTGATGAAGCGTCTGCTCCAACTGCTGCCCTTTGCGTTGATGGCCGTCGGCTGTGACGACAAGCCACCGCCGCCTCCGCCGCCGACGCCGCCCCAGGTGTTCATCACCGTCCTGGAGTCGAACGTCATCGGCGGCCAGGTGCGCGGCAGGGTCAACGTGAGCGGCTGCACGTCGATCGCCGGGCTCGAGCTGCTGGAGCAGGACAACTTCCTGGTGAACATCGGCAACCCCGATGGTGGCACCAGGACGCCCGTCGACTTCGCGTTGTCGCCGGGTTCGTTCTCACATCTGTACGGTCAGCGCGGCATCGCCACCTCACTCACGCTCAAGGCGAAGGTGACGTGCAACGACGCGCGCACCAACAACTCGCAGCCGGTGGGCGTGAAGTTCTTTCCCATCAGCTCACGCGTCACGTCGACCACACCGGGTGAGCAGGCCGTGCCCGACTCGTTCATCGCGGAAGGAGGCATCGGTGGCACGCAGGTCACCTTCCTGGGCTGCGCGTTGACGAGCACCGGTGGCACCACGCTGGCGCGCGTGAACGCGTCGGGCCAGCTGGTTGGCTTCGCAGGCGCGATTCCCTTCGACTGCAACGGCTCGACGATCATCACCGAGAAGAGCCAGGTCACCGGCACGCGCTGGGTGCTGCAGCCGGGCGTCGGCGTGTACTCCATCAATCAGAACCTCGACATCGGTCGCCAGCGGGCGGGCAAGGCAGCCCGCATCGGGGTCGGCAAGAACGGCTCGGCGGTGGTGTGGTTCGACGAAGAGGCCACCATGCAGCGCGTCGAGAAGCTCGACCCGCTCCCCGGCAGTTCGAACGAGTGGGCGTACCAGACCGGCGGCATCATGAACTCCACGCCCATCATCGACGAAGGCGCGAACGTGGTGATGTTCAGCCAGTGGTACGACGAGATCGGCACCACCAAGTCGCAGACGCTGGTGTTCAAGCTGAACTACCTCACCGGCGCGCTGCTGAACCCCTACCCCGGTTCGCAGCAGCCTCCGGTGCTGTACCAGCAGATGCACTCCAGCGACCCCATCGACGTGAAGATCAAGCCCGAGGGCACCTTCAACGCCAACGGCTCGCTCTTCACGCTGCCGCTGATGTCGAACGCCGGCGGCGTGTTGTCGACCACCATCGTCAGCTGCCCGACCGACGGCCCGCTCTGTGGGCCGGGGAACATGCGCTGGTCGTCACCGACGTTGCCGACGCGGCTCGCGCAGGTCGTGCCTTTCTCGCAGGGCAACATCCTCGCGGCGATTGGCCCGTACGCCGTCTACTTCCTCAACACCCAGACCGGCGCCGTGACGAACCTGGGTGAGGTGCCGCTGGTGCCGGCGGGGTCGAACATCGTGCTCGACGTGCAGCCGGGCCTCGACACCGACTTCTACGTGCTCACGGGCCCCAACTTCGGCGACAACGTGCCGAGCTACGCGAACGAGATCATCGCCGTCGATTCGCCGCAGGCCGGCGAGCTGTGGCGCGTCGAGTACGGCAGCGGCGAGAACTATTTGAACGGCATGACCATCGGCATCGACGAGGCCAAGACGGTGTGGATGCGGGTCGGCACCGATCTCGTCAAGCCGTTGAGCAACGCCGAGTACCGCACGGCGCGCGGGCCGACGCGGCTGCCCTGACGTCACCGCTTCGTCGCGACCAACAACGCTTCCACGTTTCCAGCGGGCCCGGGAACCGGCGAGTCGATGACGCCGAGTTCTTCGAGCCCGCGGTCTTTCACGAAGCTGCGGATGCGATCGATCGCGTTCTGACGTGCCACCGGGTCTCGCACCACGCCGCCCTTGTCGATGTTGGCGGGCCCCACTTCGAACTGCGGCTTCACGAGGGCGACGAGCCGACCGTTCTTCTCGAGCCTGGGCAGCACCGACGGCAGCACGAGCTCGAGTGAAATGAAGCTGACGTCGATGACGATCACCTGCACCGGCTCGGGAAGATCTTCGTCGGTGAGGTGACGCGCGTTGACGCGTTCACGGCTGATGACGCGCGGGTCTTTTCGGAGCTTCTCGTGCAGCTGGCCCCACCCCACGTCGATCGCGTGCACGCGCACCGCGCCTTCCTGGAGCAGGCAGTCGGTGAACCCGCCGGTGCTGGCCCCGATGTCGGCGCAGACCGCGCCACGCACGTCGAGCGAGAACGCATCGAGCGCGCCCTTGAGCTTGAGACCGCCGCGCGAAACGTACGGCAGCACTTCACCTTTGAGCCGCAGCTCGGCCTCCACGGGAACGCGCGTGCCGGGCTTGTCGACGCGCTGGTCGTTCACCACCACCTGCCCCGCGAGAATCAACGCCTGCGCCCGGGTGCGCGTCTCGGCGAGCCCGCGTTCGTGCACGAGCACGTCGAGACGTTCTTTCTTCACGACGTGACTCCCAGCAGGCGCCGAGCGGCCCGCGCAAGACCGTCGGCGTCGAGACCGAGCGCCTTTCGCTGCGCCCGCGCCTCGCCATGACGGACGAACTCGTCTTCGGGCAGACCGAGGCGAACGACGGGCCCACCAACCCCGGCTTCGAGCACCGCGGCGCCCAGCCCGCCCCGCGTGGTTCCTTCTTCCACGGTGATGAGGGGCCCCGCGTCGCGCAGTCGACCCACCAGCGCCTCGTCGAGCGGGAGTCGGCCCACGTCGACCACCGACCAGTTGGTGCCGGCCGCAGCCTCGAGCGCCACCGACACCATGGTGCCGAGCGCCACGAAGTGCAGCGGCGAGCCGGCATGGGTGACGAGCCACCGAGGCGCACCGTCGGCGGCGCACGGGGCCGCAGCGTCGGGAACGGTGCCGCGAGGAAAGCGAATCGCACAGGGCCCTGACGACGAGAGTGCGCGCGCGAGGAGCGAGCCCACGTCTTCGGCCCACACCGGCGCGAACTGGGTGATGCCGGGAATCATGCGGAGCTGCGCCACGTCGTACGCGCCCTGGTGCGTCGCTCCGTCAGCACCGACGAGCCCTGCGCGATCGACGGCGAACACCACGGGCAGTCGGGGCAGCGCCACGTCGTGAATCACCTGGTCGATCGCTCGCTGAAGGAACGTCGAATAGATGCAGACGACCGGCTTGAGCCCGGCGTGCGCGAGCCCCGCCGCGAACGTCACCGCGTGTTGCTCGGCGATGCCGACGTCGAACACGCGTCTGGGAAAGCGGGCCTTGAGCGTGGTGAGCGCGCTGCCTTCCAGCATCGCCGGCGTGACCGCCACGACCCGCGCATCACGTTCCATCGCAGCGGCGAGCTCGGAGGCGAACCGCTCCGTCCACGTGGTGTGACCGCCACGGCTGCGCACCAGCTTGCCGTCGCGGAGCTCGTAGGGCCCCATGGCGTGACCGCGGGTGGCGAGGTCGAGCTCCGCCGGCTCGAAGCCGCGACCCTTCTGGGTGCGCACGTGCACGGCGATGGGCTTCTGACACTTCTTTGCCAGGGTCAGCGCGTCGTCGAGCGCAGGCAGGTCATGACCGTCGACCGGACCGAGGTAGGTGAAGCCCAGCGACTCGAAGAACGCCCGCGGCTGCTCGACGAGCATGCGCTCCACCGCGCCCACGTTGCGCGAGATGCTCATGCCGTTGTCGTTGATGACGAGCTTCACCGGCAGTTCGCTGGTGACGGCGTTGTTCAACGCTTCGAACGTCAACCCGCCGGTCAGCGCGCCATCACCGACGATCGCCACCACGTCACCAGGCTGCTGTTGCTGACGCTTGGCCTCGAGAATGCCGAGCCCTACCGACAGCGCCGTGCACGCGTGGCCGGCAGCGAAGGCGTCGTGCTCACTCTCGGCGGGGTCGAGAAATGGCGCCACGCCTCCCTGCTGCCGCAGCGAGTTGATGCGCGCGCGACGGCCCGTGAGCAGCTTGTGCGCGTAGGTCTGATGCCCGACGTCGAACACCAGGCGATCGACGGGCGACTTGAACACCCGGTGCAGCGCCACGGTCAGCTCCACGGTGCCCAGCGATGCGCCGAGATGCCCGCCGACGCGGCCACACACGTCGATGATCGCCTGACGCAGCTCCGAACAGAGCTGCGGCAACTCGCTGGCCGGCAGTGCCCGGAGATCGCGCGGCGAGTCGATCTGTTCGAGCAACCCCACGACTGCTCAGCTCTTGCGTTCGATGGAGTAGCGCGCGAGCGCGGCCAACGGCCCCGGCGTGGTCTCGATGACGCGCAGCGCTTCGAGTGCACGCTCGACCTGCTCTTGGGCCATCGAGCGTGCCTTGTCGAGGCCCACGACGGCTGGATACGTGTGACGACCCGCGGCCGCATCAGCGCCGGTGGGCTTGCCCATCGCTTCCGCGCTCGCCGTCACGTCGAGCACGTCGTCGGCGATCTGAAACGCGAGCCCGACGGCGTCACCGTAACGATCCGCCGCGGCCAGCTGCGCATCTGACGCACCCGCAGCCAGCGCACCCATGCGACAGGCGGCCTTGATGAGGGCACCGGTCTTCATGCGGTGCAGACGGTTCAGGTAGTCGAGGTCGGCGGGGCGGTCGTCGTCGATGTCGAGCACCTGCCCACCGACCATGCCCGCAGCGCCCGAGGCCACCGCGAGTTCACCGACCAGGCGGCCACGCAGCGCAAGCTCCGCCGGTGCGCCGTTGGCAAGAATCGCAAAGGCCTCGGTGAGCAACGCGTCGCCCGCGAGAATCGCCATCGCCTCGCCATGCGCCTTGTGGTTCGTCGGCCGGCCACGGCGGAGATCGTCATCGTCCATCGCCGGCAGATCGTCGTGAATCAACGAGTAGGTGTGGATCGCCTCGAGCGCCGCGGCTGCGTCGTTGGCCACCACGCCAGCGCCCCCCGTCGCTCCAGAGACGGCGTCGGCGAACGCGAGGCACAGAATCGGGCGCAGCCGTTTACCGCCATCGAGGTACGAGTACCGCATCGCCGCCGAAAGGCGCGGAGGCGTGCGCATCGCCGCGTACTCCATGCGCTCCAACAACACGTCTTCGACGCGGCGCTGCTGCCCGGGGAGCCAGGCGTCCAGAGAGAATTCACTCATGTCGGCACCTTCAGAATGGAACGTCGTCTTCGAGCTCGGCGACCGGGGCCGGGGAAGGCGTCGTCACGGGTTTCTTCGCGGGCGCAGCGACGCGCGGCGGTTCGACGGCCGCCGTCTCGGCGACCTTCAGGGGCACCGTGCGACCGTCGTCGGACAAGAGCTGCTCGATGCGCTTTTCCGCGTCACCCAGAATGCCCTCGGCCTGCTTCACCAGGCCGATGCCCTGCTCGAACCGCTCGAGCGACTCTTCGAGCGAGAGTTCTCCACCTTCGAGGGACTCCACGATCTGCTGGAGCCGCGTGACGACTTCGCCGTACTGCCCGCGCGCTGCATTCTTTTCCTTCGCCACGGAGCGACCCCTACCACTACTTCTGCTTCGGCTCGATGCCCGTGACCTGCACACGCAGCGTGTCGCGCTCCAGGCGCAGCCGCAGCTGTTCGCCGGGCTTCACGTCGCTCCCGGCGCGCACCACGTGGCCATCGTCGCGCTGCGCGATGGCATAGCCGCGACCGAGCACCTTGAGCGGGCTGAGCGCGTCGAGCTTGGAAGCGGCGAGGCCGAGTTCTCGACGCCACGACGCGACCGCTTCCCGACGGGCGCCATCGAGCCGCCGTGAGAGCTGTTGAAGCTCGCCGCGCGCCCACTGAATTCGCAGCCGGGGGTTGTGACGTTCGAGCGAGACCTTCAGGGCCGCGACGTCGCGACGACCGTCTTTGAGCGCGCGCTCGGCTTCACGAACCAGCGACTGACGGAGCTCGACCACCCTCGCCCGCCGGGCCTTGAGCTGCGCCTGCGGCTGCACGCGCTGCAGACGTTCACGCAACTGCGAGAGCTGCAGGCCGTCGTTGCGGTGCTTGCGGCGGAGCACGTTGCGCATGCGCTCCGCCGATTGCGACAGCGAGATGAGCTGGCTCGACAAGCGCCGGCGCGGGTCGCCGAGCCCGTTGCGCAGGTGCCGCAACTCCGACCGCTCGTGAACGATGGCCTTCTCGGTGGCCTTGACCATGCGCAGCCGCAGCGTCGCCAGGCGCGTCTCCAGCTCGATGAGCGAGGGCGCCACGAGCTCCGCGGCGGCCGACGGCGTGGGCGCCCGGAGGTCAGCGACCAGATCGCACAGCGTGGTGTCGATCTCGTGCCCGACGGCCGAGACGACCGGCACCGGGCAGTCCCAGATGGCGCGAACCACCGGCTCTTCGTTGAAGGTCCACAGGTCGTCGACGCTCCCGCCACCACGGGTGACGACGATCACGTCCACGTCACTCTTCGCAAGCCACCGCAAGGCGCGGCGAAGCTCGAACGCTGCGCCATCACCCTGAACGCGGGCGTCGGCGACCAGCACCGAGAGTCTGGGGTGCCGTCGGTGCAACACCTTGAGGAAGTCCCGGAGCGCGGCGCCGGTGACGCTGGTCACCACGCCGATGCGACGCGGAATCAGTGGCAACGGCCGTACCGGCCGAATGCGCTGATCGCCGATCAGACCTTCCTTCAGCAGCTTCTGTTTCAGTTGCTCGAAGGCGAGCGCCTGCGCGCCGACGCCTTCGGGCTCGATGCGATTGACGATGAGCGAGTAGCGGCCCTGCGGCTCGTACACGTCGAGGTTGCCCTCGATGATCACCGACAGGCCGTCTTTGAGCTGAAACCGGAGCTTCTGCGCGGCCGTCGCCCACAGCTTCACGTCGATCGCCGCACGCGCATCTTTGAGCGTGAAGTACAGGTGACCGCGAGCGTTCGTACCGCGGAAGTTCGAGACCTCGCCGCGCACCAACACGCGGCTGAACTCCGGCTCCAGAACGTCCTTCACCTGAGACGTCAGCTCCGAGACGGACAACACCCGGGGCGCCGCTCGCGCCGCAGGCGGCGGAGGTGCCACGACCGTTTTCGGAGGCTCAACGCGGCGCCACGCGGGCGTGCGTGGCGCTTCCTGGGCAGGCGCTGCCGCGGGCGGCGGCTTTGCAACTTCCGCGACGCGCTTGGGTGACTCTTTCTGTGGCTCGGGGAGCGACCCGAACAGATCGCCCTGGCGCGACGAGCTCATCGGCTCTGGATTTCATTGAGCCAGCGCTTGGCCTTCTGATGATCCTCATCGTCAGGCGGCGTCATGGTCATGACTTCCTTGAAGAGCCGGGCGGCTTCGTCGGGGCTCGTCTCCTTGAGCTGATAGCCGCGCAGGTACACCTCGTGGGCCTGCTTGCGAGCCTCCGAGAGAATCGCCGCGGCGCCCGTGTGGCTCGGGTCGGCCTGCAACACGCGCTTGGCGTATTCTATCGCGCGCTGCCAGTTCTGCGTCGTCTTCGCCTGGCTGGCCTTCACGAAGAGCTTCGAGACCAGCTGCGTGCGCACAGGGCGCGAGAGCTCGCTCGAGCTGCCACCAGCGATCTTCTTGTCGAGCTCGTAGAGCGCGATGAGATCGTTCTCGTTGAGGTCTTCGAGCCGCTTCGACTTGGCCTCGAAGTCCTTGATCTGCCCCTCGAGCGCGCGGCACTGCGAGAACTTGTTGGCGCAGGCTTGAGCCAGCGAGAGCGCTCCGGCCGAGTCGCCGTTCTTGAAGCGCTGCGAGACCTCGAGCCACGGCGTGTCCGGAGGCGGAGGCGCCACGGTGGGATTCTTGATGCGGTAGATCGCGGTCTCCGCGGTCTTCTTCAGCTCCGAGGCTTCGCGATCGTCGGCCTTCACCACGAGGATGTCTTCGGCGATGGCCTTGAGCTGCTCCATTCTGGCGAGGTCGCTGGCGAACGCGAGCAGCCCGCGCGCTTCTGCCATCTTCTCGACGACCTTCGCGTCGAGCGCGTCGCGAGCGCTGCGTACCGCGGCTTCCTGCGTGGCGGTCTTGATCTTCGACAGCGCGTTGAACGCGTTGGCCAGTTCGCCCTTGCCGATGGCCTCGTTGGCCTCGGTGAGCAGCTTCTGGTTGGGAATCTCGGCGTCAGCGATCTTCAGGTAGTTCTCGACCTGCTTCGGCTCGTAGTCGGGGTCGGTCTCCTGAATTTCGACCAGGCGTTCGCGGGCCTCAGCCCACTTGCCCTGACGAACCAGGACCTTGGCCTCCTTGAAGAGGTCGGCCATCGACGCCTGGTGCAGCTTGTTCTGCGACTCGGCCTGCTTGCGGGCGAGGTCGCGCTTGTTCTGAATCGCCTTCCAACCGACGAGCAGCGCGAGAATCACCACCAGCGAGCCGCCGACCGCGACGAAGATCTTCCGGCGTTTCTTCTTCGCCGCTTCCGGATCTTCGCTCATGCGCGAAGTGCGCACCGGGCGACCCCGGCCCGTGGACCGTTCGATGGCGGCGCCGCCATTGCGCGAGGTGCGAACGGGCGCACGGCGACTGCTCGGCGCTTCCGTCGGCTCGGCGCCCGCTGCCGCCGCGCTCGGCCCGCCGTACACGAGCTCGGTGTCGCCCATGGTGATCACGTCGCCGTCATTCAGCGTGGTCTCGTCGGCGATGGGCGCGCCGTTCAACATGGTGCCGTTGCCCGAACCGAGATCGCTCACGGCCCAACCGTCGGCAGTCTTGCGAACCACGGCGTGCTTGCGGCTCACCGACGTGTCGGGAATGGAGACCGGGTTGTCGGCGGCGCGCCCGATGACGAGCTCGTCACCGTCGAGCGTGAACTCCTGACCCGAGGCAGGACCACTGCGGGCGGTCAACGTGGCGGTCGCCGTCTTCGGGGGCCGCGCGACCGGTTTCCTCACACCCGAAGAAGGCCTCCCGGTCGCGGGCGAGACACCAGTGCCGCGGCGAGGAGGTTGCTGTCGGCCAGGGGGCGGAGGAGGCATGCGAGTGACTTCCTATGACGTGGGCTCAGCCCGTGACGTTCCCGTACATGAACGCGAAGACGATGGGCCCGAAGAGCACCATGAAGACCGTGGGGAAGATGCAGGCGATCAGCGGGAAGAGCATCTTCACCGGCGCTTCGTTGGCGAGCTTCTCGGCGCGCTGCGTGCGTTCGATGCGCAGCTGCGTCGACTGAATGCGGAGCACCTTGCCGAGCGAGGTACCCATCTTGTCGGCCTGAATGAGCGCGGTGACGAACTGGCTCAACGCAGGCAGATCGACGCGGGCGATCATCGACTTGAGCGCCTCTTCACGCGTCTTGCCCATCTTCAGCTGCTTGAGCACCAGCGCGAGCTCTTCACGCAGCGGGCCGGTCTTGCCCTTCTCGACCACCTTCGCGAGCGCGGCGGTGAAGTCGAGGCCCGCTTCGACGGAAAGCGTGAGGAGGTCGAGGTTGAACGGCAGCGCGCGGCTGATCTGCAGGTGGCGCTTGGCGACCTGATCATTGACCCAGATCATCGGGTAGAAGAGACCGAGCAACGCGACGACGAGCGACCACGCGAGGTTGAAGTCGATGGCGTTCATCAGCACGAGGCCGAACAGCAGCCCGACGAAGAAGCCGATCTCCTGCAGCGCCATCACGTCTTCGGGTTTGTAGGCCGAAGGTTCGCCGGCCTTGATGAGGCTGCGGCGCATCTTGTCTTCGTAGCCAGGCCACATGATGCGGCGGTTGGCGACGCCCAGCTTGCGAACCACGACCGAGCCGGCGCCCTGAACGCCACCGGCCGACTCTTCCTTCACTTCGACCAGGAACGGCTGAACGACGTTCGACACGCCGAGGCCAGCCATGCCCGCGGCGCCGGCGAGCAGCACCGCCGCGAGGCCCATCAACACTGTTACCCAGAGCTCAGGCATTGAAGTCGCGCCTTTAGATGTCGATGTTGGTGATTCGACGAATCAGCAGCACGCCCATGATCTCCATGAGCATGATCGCGAAGACCAGGATGTACCCGAACATGTGATCGAGCATCGGCTGCATGAGGTCGGGGCGCATGTAGTTGAGCACCACGCCGAGAATGAGCGGCATCGACGAAACGACCCAGCCCTGCAGCTTGCCTTGCGCCGTCAGCGCGTCGATCTTGCCTTCCAGACGGAAGCGCTCACGAATGGTGGTCGAGAGCGTCTCGTACATCTCGGCCATGTTGCCGCCGAGCTGACGCGAGATGTTCGTCGCCGTGGACACGAGCTCTAGGTCGTCGCTGCCGACGCGCTTGCTCATGTTGTTGAGCGCTTCTTCGATCGGCACGCCGAGCTTGGCTTCCTTCACGAACAGGCCGAACTCCTGCTGCAGCGGAGGCATGGAGTCCTTCGACACCTGCTCGATGGACTGCTGGAAGGTCAGACCGGCCTTGAAGGCGTTGGCCATGGCCTGGAGCGCGTCGACGAGCTGGGTGTTGAACTTGCGAATGCGACGCTGGCGGTAGTGCTTCACCATCAACATCGGCAGGAAGAAGCCGAAGATGAAGGCGCCGATCGCGACCAGCGGGTTGATCACCAGGTACGAAAAACCACCCAGGATGATCATCGACGCGATGTTGAGCACCAGCATCTGGCGCGGATCGATGAACAGGAACATGTCGCTCAAGTCGTTCATCGACTTGACGATGTAGCGCTCCTGGTACTGCTCGTAGGCCTTCCCGAGGACGCTCATCACCACCAGCGTCAGGAAGAACATGCCGCCTGCGAGGAGCAGGCTGGCGATGGCGACGAACATGCTCGCGGCTCCTTTCGATGAAGCGGATTACTCGGCGGCGGCACCGGCGCGCGTATCGCTCGCGGCCGAACCACGGATGACCTGAATGGTGTTGAAGCGCTTCTGCTGAAGGACCTTGGTGCGCTCGCCGGACAGCAGCGTGTTGATGGTGGCGCGACCACGCTCTTCGAGCACGTCGATGTCCTCTTCGTTGCGCAGCGAGAGCGTCAGGTTGCCGAGTTCCTGGCTGAGCACGAGAATTTCAGCCTCCTCCGGAATCACGAGCACCGACACGTTGGAGTACGAGCGCTCGCTCTCGGGAATGAGGTTGATGTTGGTGGTGCCGGTGATCTTGCCAGTGGCAAGAATGATCACGTTCTGGAGCAAGGTGACGGCGACCTGCTCGTTGGTGGTGGGGTCTTTGAAGGTGCCGATGATGTCGACGTGATCGTTGGGGCGAACCCAGCCACCGACGGCGGTGGTCGACTTGGCTTCGATGGTGATCGCGCGGGCCTTCTTCTGCACCTTGGTCGACAGGCGCTCGGCGGCCTTGGTGGTCTCGAACTGGCTCCACAGCAGGGGGTCACCGGCCTGCAGCGCCACGAGCACCTTCTGGTTCACGATGTAGCTGGCCGAGTCGGGCTTCACGACCGAGGAGGTCACGAACTGCTCGGGGATCGAGCGCTGGCTGATCATTTCCATCGTGACGACGGTGCCTTCCGACACGTCGACCGCGGCCACGATCACGGGGACGAGGTTCCAGCCCTTGCGAACGTCGGCGCGCTTCTTCTCGATGGCAGACCACGCCACGAGAAAGCCGATCACGAACAGCACCACGGCAACGACGAGAGGGGCTTTTCCCTTGAGCATGTGTACGGTTCTCCGGAATCCGACAAGCGGACGAACACCTTGAAAAAGGCGCGTAAAGACGCGCGGATGGTAGCAGGTCCGTGCGTCCGGGTGTCAAAAGGAACACGAGCGCGCGTCAGCGACTCAGAACGGCAGGCTCAGCGAGTACAGGTACGTGTCGTAGTGCACCTGGTACGCGTACATGAACATGTCGATGACGCTCATGGCCGGGCGCGTCTGCGACGTCGACGTCCTGGGGCCCGGAATCATGCGCACGGTGCAGCTGAGCACGAGGCCCACGAGCACCACCCAGTTGAGCATCGAGTACTCGAGCATCGCCTGACCGCGGCGGCTGGGGCGTTTACGCGTGGCCACGATTCATTGTCTCACGGAGCGCAGGCACCCAACCACCATCGCCGCAGCGCAGTCACCTGCGTGCGTCAGTAGGCCGCGTCGGCAGGTTTCGGCTTCGCGGGCTCAGGCTTCTTCTCTGCTTCTTCGAAGTCGTACGAGCCTTTGGCCTTCTTCTCGGCGCGCGCCGGCGCCGGGCGCTGCGTGGCGTTGCGGCGATCGCTCACGTTCCGGGCCGCCGCGCTGGCGGGGAACTCACGCAGCAGCGCGTCGCAATACGGGTCGGCGCGCGCGGGTTCACCCAGGGCTTCCCAGGCGTCGCACAACCGCTTGAGCGCCTCGACCCGCTCGGAACCCGTTGCGCCATCACTCAGCGCTTCGGCGGCGAAGCGGATCTCCGTGGAGCGATCGCCACGATTGGACGCGAGTCGCGCCGACTCGAGCGACTTCGCACGGAGCGCGGCGCGCTGGCGTTCCGCCAACTTCGCGTCGCCATCGATGCCCACGGCGTCAGACTTGTCGACGAACGCGTCGGCCTCCGCCACCGACGACGTGCGGCCATAGTCGTTGAGGCCGAGGCTCTTCTTCCTGCTCACGCCCGACGGCGCGGTCGACGAATCGGCCAGACCACCACGGTAGCCGCCACCGGTGGTCGAAGGCGTGGCCGCCGCGACCGGGGAAGGCGCGCTCGGCGCCGGGGTCCTGGCGACGACTTTGTTCGCGTCTTTCCGGGCCGGTTCATCGGCCGTCGGCGCCTCCGCAGGCACGTTCGAAGGCCCGCCCAGCCCGAACGCCACGCCACCCGTGTCGGCGGTCTTCGTCTGCAGCGCAGGAGGCGGCGGCGCAGGCGCGTCTTTCACGGGCTCGGCCTTCGGCGCTTCGAGCTCGCGCTTCGCCTGCTTCATGCTGCGCACGCCGACGTCGGAGAAGTTCTGCTGCTTGAGATCCATCACGCCGTCGTCGGTCGCGGCGTTTCCCTGGTACTCGCGGCGGGCTTCGGAAGGCGGCGCCGCCGGTTTGCGCGGGTTCTGCAGCTCTTTCGAGACCGCCCCCTTGCCGAGAAGACCGAGCTTCTCGTTGGAGCCTTCGGTCTTCTGTTCTTCCTGTCCCCACGCTCCGGGCGCGGCTTGCGGCTGGGCCGCGGCGACCGGCGCGGGTGCGACCTCCTGCGGCACTTCGGCCTTCGCCGCGTACTCGTCGCGCTTCTTCGCGTCCTGCTCGCGCTCGGCGAGCTTCCGATCGGCGGCGGCGGCCTGCGGCGACACCTCGAACTCTTCACTGGCGCGGAACCCGAACACGCCGACCGTCACCACCGTCATCACCGCCACCAGCGGCGTGAGGTACTTCTTCCAGAAGGGCACCGGCGCTGCGGTCTGCGCATTGCGTTTGGCGGCCTGCTCGGCGAACGCCATCAACGAGTCGAGACCGGCGTCGGGCGCAGCTTCCATTGGCAGTGTCGACATCGCGGTGCGCACCGAGCGGATCTCGGTCAGCGCCTGCGTACACTTCGCGCACCCACGCACGTGGGCGTCGACCGCGTCGGCCTCGTGCTGTGAAAGCTCGCCGTAGGCGAACTCGAGGAGCCTGTCCTCGTACTGGTGCACCGCGTTCTTCATGACGTCAGGCCACTGTCCTTCCTTCTTCAGTCATCAACTCACCATCGACCCCGAGCTCTGCAAGGCGCTTCCGCAGCCCTTCCAGGGCGTACCGCATTCGACTCTTCACCGTGTTTTCATTCACCCCGGTGACCTCGGCGATCTCCTTGAAACCGATGCCCTGGTATTCGCGCAGCAGGAACACTTCGCGCTGCTCGGTCGGAAGGCTCGCGAGGGCCTTTTCGAGCACCGGCCGCAGCCGCACGTTGTTGGCCGCCCGGTCCGGTCCCTGCCCCACGTCGTCGGCCACCAGTTCTCCCACGGTGCGCCCGTCCGACTCGTCGTGGCCCGCGGGCGCGTCGAGCGAATCGGCCTTCCGAAAGCTCTCCTTTCGCGCGCTGTCCACGCAGAGGTTCCTCGCGATCGTGTAGACCCAGGTGGTGAACCGGGCCTTCGGCTGCCACTCGCTGCTGCTGCGCACCACCTTGATCCAGGTCTCCTGCAGCAGATCTTCGGCCCTTTGCCGATGACCGACGTACCGGAGGATGAAGTTGTAGACCGGCCCTCGGTGGCGCTGGACGAGCGTCGCAAACGCTCGAGCGTCACCGGACTTGAAAGCGAGCATGAGTTGCTCGTCCGAAGTCACAGGTCCCAACCGAATCCTCGTTCTGTCGTGCCCATTTGAACGAATGGGCCGCGCAAGTGATCTACCGGCGACGGTTTTGCCGATAAGTCGCGAAAAATACAGGGAAAGCCACCAGCAGCACCACGGCCGCCTGGGCCAGCAGCACGCCGGGCCACGGCGTGAGGAAATGAACGAACAGGCTCCTGCCGAGCGCGATTCCGAGCAGAACGCCGGTGAAGGTGCGCCAGACGTTCGAAAAGCGCCCCGGCCGGAAGCGGCCCAGCGCCCAGTCGATCGTCGCCGGAAGCATCAAGCCAACACCGACAAGCAGATCGACCGGGTGTTCCACGGGAGCGCGAAACGTCGCCTGCAGAGCGATGGCGAGCAGCACCGTCGGGTAGGTGCCCAGACACCGCGCGCACACGTGAACCGAACCGAACCGGTAGCAGCGGTTCAACTCGTCGGGACCGTGGTGACTGAGCCAGAACATGTCAGCGGGAAGCCACCAGTTGCTTCGTGTACGGGTGCTGCGGCGCGGAGAGGATCGCGTCGACACTTCCCTGCTCGACCAGTTGGCCATCGCGCATGACCAGCACGCGCGAGCACAGATGCGCGACGACGGCCAGATCGTGGGTGATGACGAGGAACGCGAGCGAGCGCGCGGCCGCGAGCTGGTTGAGCAGATTCAGGACCTGCGCCTGCACGCTGACGTCGAGGGCGGACACGGGCTCGTCGAGCAGCAGGACCTCGGGGTCGAGCGCGAGCGCACGCGCCAGGTTCACGCGCTGGCGTTGACCGACGCTCAGCTCGCGCGGAAATCGCGGCAACAGCTCCGGAGACAACTGCACCTGCGAGAGCAGCGAGCCGAGGTCGGGCTTCGGCATTCCGTGAATCGTGAACGGTTCGAGGAGCGAGCCTTGAATCGTCATGCGCGGGTCGAGCGCGGCGCCGACGTCTTGAAAGACCGGCTGAAAACGGCGCCGAAGCTGCTTCGAGGCGCCGTGCATCGGCTGGCCGTCGAAGCTCACCGTGCCGCTCGCGAGCGGTTCGAGGCCGAGCAAGGCCCGCGCGAGTGACGACTTCCCGCTGCCCGATTCACCGATGAGGCCGAGGCGTTCCCCGCGGCGCAGCTGCAGCGACACGCCACGAACGGCTTCGCGCGTGCCGTAGCTGACCCGGACCTCGCGCGCGTCAAGCAAGGTCATGGGGCCACCGGGAAGAAGCAGGCCACGCCGTCGATCAGCGCCGGCGCCGCGGCGCTGCACTTCGCCTGCGCGCGTGGACACCGGGGGTGAAAACGGCAGCCGGCGATCACCTCGCTGGCGAGAGGAACCGCGCCGGGAATGGTCGGCAGCGGAGCGCCCGCGGAGTGGGCCGCCGGGTTCGCGGCCAACAACGCCGCCGTGTACGGATGACGCGGAGCCGACAGCACGGTGGACGTGAGCCCGTGTTCGACCACCGCGCCGGCGTACATCACGGAGACGTCGTCGCTGGCGTCCCGAACCGCGTGAAGGTCGTGCGTGATGAGCCACACCGCAAGGCCGCGATCGCGCGCGAGGCGGCGCAGCAGCTCGAGCACCACGTTTCGCGTCGAGGCATCGAGCGCCGTGGTTGGCTCATCGGCGATCAACACGCGCGGATTCGCGGCGAGCGCACAGGCGATCGCCACGCGCTGACGCTGACCGCCCGAGAGCTGGTGCGGAAACGAACGCAGCCGCGGTTCGCCATCGTCAATGCCCACTTCGGCGAGCAGCTCGAGCGCGCGCCCTCGGGGTTGTCCGTGGACTTCCAGCGTCTCGTACAGCTGCGAGCCGACGCTCAGCACCGGGTTGAGCGCCGACAACGGCTCCTGCAACACCATCGCGGCTTCTTTCAGCGCGGGGCGATGGGTGACGCGCGCGTCTTCCGGCTCGAGGCCCAGCACCGCGAGCGCTGAGATGGTCTTTCCGCTCCCCGATTCTCCGACGACCGCGTGCACACGACCGGGCGCCAACGCGATGGAAAAATCACGAACCAGCAGCTGGCCGGCGAGCTCGACGCGCAGGCCGGAGACGTTCACTTCTTCTGACCCAGCGCCGCGAGAATCTCGTCTTCGGTGACGATGCCACGAGCCAACAGCGCGCGCGTGAGGCCCACCACCAGCTTCGAGGGTGCGAGGTGATCGAGCGCGCCCGTCCACGCGTCGGCCGAGACCGGCGCGGAGGAGGTCGCCGACGCGTTCAGCCAGTCGGGCAGCGACCCGGGCGAAGACGGGGACGATTCGACCGGCGCCGGCGTCGGCGTCGGCACGACGGACGAGGGGCTCGTGAACGGCAGCGGTTGCGAAGGGACCAGCGCCCCGACGCTCACGCCGACTTCACGGCCGAACGGTGTCTCGACGACCGGCCCCGTACCGCTTTCGACGATCAGGTCGAGCAACGGCCCGGTGCCCTCGCGAGGCACGGAGATCGGACCCGACGTGTCTTCTGGCGGGTGAATGATGACGGAGTCGGACTCCACGGCAACCTGCCCCGTGAGGATCGGCCCCGACACCTCCGAGCTCACCACCTCCGGCAGTTCGGCACGAATGCCGGTGCGCGACGACTCGAGGTTCAGATCGCCGAAGAGATCTTCCGCCCTGGGGCCGGCTGCGGGCGAAGGGCGCGGCGCGATCGTCGGAGCCGCCGGCTGAACCGCGGCACCGTCTTCACTGCTCTCGAGGTCCAGCGAACCGAAGAGATCGTCAGCGAGCGCCGTCGACTTCGGGGCGGCCGGCTCGACGAACAGCCCGGACAAGGTGGCGTGCAGCGCGTCGATCTCATCGCCCGCGGCGACGTGCACGTGCACCTTCGACCACTGCTCCTCGAGCCGGTTCACCACCTCGAGGTTCGACAGATCCGCCATCGCGATCGACAGCTCGGTGTCCTTCGATTCGAGCGGCACGAAGCGGTACTCGCGCTGCAGCTGCAGCGGTACGAGATCGAGCACCGCCTGCGGCAAGGCCGGCAGCTCGACGAACGGGACCTGGTGCTGCTCGGCGAGCGCACGCGCCAGCTGCTGCGACGAGATCTTCCCGGTCGCGAGCAGCAGGTCACCGATGCGGTTGGGCTCGCCGGCGTTCTGATCGCGCAGCGCCTCCTCGATGTCGGCCTCGGCGGCCGCTCCGGTCTCCACGAGAATTTCCCCGAGCTTCTTACGCATGGACACCGGCGGTCAGCGCTTGACCTTCGCCAGATATTCCTCGCGCGTGAAGACGCCCTTCTCGATCAGCAGCTCGACCATGCCCTTGAGCGCGGTGACTTCCTTTCGCTGCGCCTCTTCGATCGCGCGGAGCTGTTCGCTCGGGGTCTTTCCCTGCATCGAGGTGGGCAGCTCGCTGGCGGTCGCGGTGCGCGGCGGCGGCGGCGGCGCCGGAGGCACCCTGGCGACGGGGACCTGCGCTGACGAGGCGCGGCGCACGTCTTCGGTGTTCTTGATGACCGTGTGGCCTTGCGCGTCGACCAGCTTGAAGCTGCTCTCGACGTCGGAGCCGAGGTCGGCTTCGCCTTCGTAGAAGCGCGAGAACGCGCGCGCGATGGCCTGACGACCGGCCAGCTGCGAGGTGATGCGCAGCCGCGTGACCGAACGAAGCGTGTCGAGGTGCTTGAGGTTCTGCGGTTCTGCCATGGCGACCAGCAACGTCTTGCCGTCGTCACGCAGTTGCAGCGGCAGCACCACGAGATCGCGCGCGACTTCGGGGGGCACTTTTCCGCGCACGTGCGGCGGAATTCCCTGAATCGTCTCGAGATTCACCGAGGGCACGTTCATCTGCTTGCTGAGCGCCTTCACCAGCATGTCTTCGGTGAGGAAGTTCATGCGAACCAGCAACTCACCGAGCTTGCCGCCCCACTTTTGTTGTTCCGCGAGCGCCGCTTTGAGTTGGCTCTCGCTGATCACCTTGGCTTTGACGAGGAGATCGCCGAGTCGGATGGAGGCCATGAAGTGGCGGCAGTTTAGCCGTTCGGGGACGCCCGTCGACTTGTGTGCACGTCGGCCCCGAGGACGCGGCGGAGTGCCTCTCCGAGGCCGTTGACCGTCAGCACGGTTCCCGCGATGGCCAGCCCGGGGAACACGGCCAGCCACCACGCGCCGGGGTGCTGCAATGTTCGGTGCGCTTCGGTCAGCAATTCGCCCCAGCTGGCCGTGGGCGGCGCGACGCCAATGCCCAGGAACGACAGCGCGGTCTCGAGAAGAATGGCCGAGCCGACCCCGAAGGTGGCGACGACCAGCACCGGTCCGATGGCGTTGGGCAGCAGATGCCGCGCGATGATTCGGGCGGGTGACGCGCCCAGCGCACGGGCGGCGAGCACGTATTCGCGCGTCGACAGCGACAAGACCTCGGCGCGAACCAGGCGGGCCACCTCGGTCCACCGCGTGAGGCCGAGCGCGATCACCAGCGGCCACAACGACTGCGTTCGCAGCACCGCCATCAGGGCGATGAGAAAGAAGACCAGCGGGAAGGTCTGCATCACTTCGACGACGCGCGAGAGCACCGCGTCGGTCTTGCCGCCGAGGTAGCCGCTCACGCCGCCGATGAGCAGGCCGATGCCCAGCGCGATCACCATGGTGAAGAACGCCACGAACAACGACACGCGTGCGCCGTGAACGAGCCGGGCTGCGACGTCACGACCGAGTTCGTCGGTGCCCAGCCAATGCGCCTGGTCAGGTGCCCACGGTGGCGGCTCGTCACGCAGCTCGCCGGTCGAGGCCAGCGTCTGCAACGGGCCCCACGGAATCGGCGTGCGCACGGACCACTCGGGCGTCTTGCCGACGAGCTCACGAGGCCGCGTCAGGCACGGCAACACGTACGTTCTGCCATCGAGGCGGGCGATCAACGGGAGGTCCGACGCGAGCAGATCTGCGCCCACCGCGACGAACACCAGCGTCGCGAGCACCGCGAGCCACCACCTGCCCCGGCGATCCAGCGTCACGCCGTCTTCTCCAGGCGAATGCGCGGGTCGATGAAGGCGTAGGCGAGGTCGACGAGCAGCATCGACAGCATCGTGACCAACGCCATCACCGTCGCCGCGCCCATCACCGTCGGGTAGTCGCGGCTGCCGATCGACTCGAAGGCCAGCAGCCCCATTCCGGGAATGCCGAAGATGCGCTCGATGACGACGCTGCCTCCGACGAGATGCGGGAGGTGCAGACCCAGCATCGTCACCACCGGCAGCAGCGAATTCCGCAGCGCGTGCTTCCACACCACACGACGTTCAGGAATTCCGCGCGCGCGAGCCGCCTTCACATAATCCTGGCTCAGCGCTTCGTTCATCGCGCTGCGAACCTGCCGCGTCGCGACCACCAGCGTGGGCCACGTCAGACAGATCACCGGCAGCACGAAGCCACCGTCGGCGAGCCCCTGCACCGGGAACCACTGAAAGAACCCCGGGCTCGCGAACAGCAGCAACAACATCACCGCGATCCAGAACGAAGGAATGCTCCAGGCGGCGACGAGGGTGAACTCGAGCGCGCGCGCCCAGCGACGACGGCGATGCACCGCGAGCTGAACGCCGAGCGGCACCGCGACCCCGAAGCCCAGGAGCAACGCGAGGCCAGCGACCAGCGCGGTTCGCGGGAGCGCCTCGGTGAGCTTCTCGGTCACCGGTCGTTGATCGACGAACGAGCGGCCGAAATCGAACCGCACCACGCGTGACAACCACCGCGCGAACTGCACCGGCACCGGAGCATCGAGGCCCTTCGCGGCGCGCTGTTGCTCGATGGCCTGCTGCGGCGAGACCACGTTCTCGAGATCGAGCTGAAACGGGTCTCCCGGAGCCCACTGCGCGATGGCGAAGGTGAGCAGCGTGATGCCGAGGAAGGTCGGAAGCATCAACAACACGCGCCGCAGCAGGTACCGCTTCACTTTGAAATCCACAGCGACGACAGGTCGTACCAGGCCAGCGACGGCTTCACGTTCTGCACGTTGCGGCGAAAGGCATCGAGCGTCGGCGTGCGCGTGAGAAAGAGGTAGGCCTGATCTGCGTACACGCGGCGGTGAACTTCGCGTTCCATCGCGATGCGCTCTTCGGGGTTCCAGGTGACGCGCAGTTTCTCGAGCAGCACGTCGACCTCGGGGTTCGAGTAGCCGACGAAGTTGGAGCCGTCGTCACGCTGCGATGAATGGAAGTTCTGGAAGTTGTCCTGCACGTCGGTCGGCGACGACCAGCTCAACGCCATGGCGTCGAAGTCGTGCGGACGAACGCGCGACATGTACGCCGACACGTCGACGGTCTCGATGTGCGCGTCGATGCCCGCGTCTTTGAGCACGTCGAGGTAGATGGGCAGGAGCTTCGCCATGCGCACCGACTGGGCAGGCACGAGGAACGAGAACGTGAACTTCTGGCCTTCGCGCTCGAGAACCCCGTCGTCGTCTTCGTCTTTCCAGCCCGCGTTCTTGAGCAGTTCCTTCGCCGCTTCAGGCTCGAAGGCGATGGGCTCCACCTCCGGGTCACAGCTCTGCGAACCGGGGAAATAGGGGCAGGTCGTGGCGGGCTCGAGGTCGAGCGTGACGTTCTTCGCGATGAGCTCTGCGGGGTACAACATCGCCAGCGCGCGGCGCGTGTCGACATCGCGGAACATCGCGTGGCGCTGGTTGAAGCCGATCCACGAGTACGTGTTCTCCGAGAAGCGCACGCGTTGGTACTGCTGCCAGGACCACGGCTGCTTTTCCATGGCGCGCCAGTTCGCCGGCGACAAGCGCGTCATCACGTCGAACTCGCCGCGTTCCCACGCACGCAGCGCCGAGCCCTCGTCTTTCACGAAGCGGAACACCACGCGCTGCACGTGCGCGCGGTCGTCGGCCTTCACGTACGAGAGCGAAACGCCCGGCTCCCATTTTTCGAACCGGAACGGGCCGGTGCCGATCGGCGCGCGGTGCACTTTGAGCGTGTCCCACTCACCCTCGAGCGCATGCGCCGGCATGATCGGCACCGACGACACCAGCGTGTACTCGGAGAAATACGAAGGCCTGCTCCAGCGCACGATGACGCGATGCGGGTCGGGCGTTTCGATGCCGTCGATCAAATCGAGCGACGTTCTCAGCACCGTCGACGCGTTGTCGGGCGCGATTATCACCTCGAGCGTGGCCTTCACGTCGCCCGACGTGAACGGCGTACCGTCGTGGAACTTGATGCCCTTCTTGAGCTCGATGGTGGTGACGGTGTGCTCGTCGTTGGTCGACCACTTCTCGGCGAGCCGCCCGGCGAGCGTCTCGTACACGGGCCCGACGGTGATGCGCGTCATCGTGCCTTCTGCGAAGCGATCGTGGAGGCGCGTGAGGCCCGCGGGCTCGAGCGGCAGTCGAATGGTGAGCGTGCCGCCGTTGACGGGCGTGCCCTGCGTGAGCGCCCTGCCCTCGAGCCACGCCTCGTCAGGAGACGACGGCAGCGCGTCGGGCTTCTTGCAGCCCGCGACGAAGAGAACGGCGATGAGCCAGGCGCGAATCACTGCGGCGCAGGTTGGCCCGGAAAGCCGCTGCCATCCACTTCGACGACGGGAATGTCTTCCGGTGCCTGCAGCTCGAACATGGTGAGGTCGGGCGGCTCATTGAGGGTGACCGACTTGAGCGAGAGCTCCACCGAGGTCTTCGCCTTCGGCGCTTTGAGGAAGACGGTCTTCGGGAAGTTCTGACCGTCGAGGTCCGAGAACGCGAGCTCGTAGGCGTCGATGCCTTCGACCATGCTCTTCACCACGCGGTAGCTCGGCGGCTGCACGTGCAGTGTCTGCTTCACGGAGCCCTTCTGCAGCGTGAGCACGAAGACCTGATCATCGAAGCGCATGGACAACGACTCGTGCGCGATGCGCGGCGCACGGCCGAGCATCACGGCCGCGAGCTCCGAGGGCGGCATCACCACCGGCAGAAACTTGCCCAGATTCGGCGCCGTCGCCGGCCCACGGAAATACGTGTTCTCGGCGGCTTGATAGAGGCCGAAACGCTCGCCATCGGTCACGAACACGCCCTGTGGACGGCCGAAGAAATCGAGCTGCTCGATGTGCACCAGCGACGGCTGCGCGACGCCCACGAACAACGTCACCGAGCCCTTGCCCTGCGGCGAATCGACGAACAACTTCGCGTCGCCCTTGATCGAGGTGATCTGCGCTTCGACCTGTTCGATTCGCGCGAGCAGATCCTCAGCAGATTTCGGTTCACCGTCGCGACCGAACTCAACCCGCTTCGGCGGGCAGGCGGTCAACAACAGCGCAACGGGAAGGAAGAGGTACGCAGGGCGTTGAGCCAGCATGGCGGCTGCCACCTTAAGTCGCTAAGAGCGGGTTCACTTCAATGAGCTTCGACGAGCTGCTCCACTATCTGCGACTCGGTGGCTTCACCATCATCGTCATTCTGGCGGCCTCGCTGCTGGCGATCGGTGTCGGCATCGAGCGGTTCATCGCCCTCTGGGGTGTTGGTTCGAAGGCCCGCGAGCTGGGTCAGTTGATCGCGCGTCATCTGCTGCGTGGCGAAGTGGCTGCTGCGCGTGGTGCGGCCGAGCGCTCCACCGCGATGGCGGCAGATCTCTTCCGCACCGGCTTCGAGCGCGCCGCGAAGACCACGGGTCCCAACCTCGATGCCGCGGTGGGCCGCGAGCTGGTGGCGCTGCGACTCAAGATGCGCCGCGGTCTCTGGATCCTCGGCACCATCGGCGCGGTGGCCCCGTTCGTCGGTCTGTTCGGAACGGTGTGGGGCATCATGCGGTCCTTCAAAGACCTCGGCCTCGACGTCGAGTCAGGCGGCACCGGCGGTTCGTCGGCCGTGATGTCCGGCATCTCCGAAGCGCTCATCGCCACCGCCATCGGCATCGTGGTGGCCGTCGAGGCCGTCGTGCTCTTCAACATCTTCACCGCACGGCTCGCGCGGTTGAGCGCTGAGTTCAGGTTGATCGCCGAAGAGTTCGTCGAGTTGCTCCGCGAGCAATCGCCCAACGGCAAGTTGCCTCCGGTCACGACCGATTCACAGCCGCCCACGGTGAGCTGACGTCATGGCGATCTCCGGGCCCAGCGGTGGCGGTGACGAGTTCGATGACGAGGGTGGCGGTGGCTTCAACGACATCAACATCACGCCGCTGACCGACATCTTCCTGGTCCTGCTGATCATCTTCATGGTGACCAGCAGTGTGATCGTGAACTCGTCGAACGGCGCCAAGGCCGGGTTGAAGGTGAACCTGCCGCAGGGTGGTTCGGCTGACGTGACCGCGCAGGCCAATGACATGTCCGTGGCCGTGCTGGCCGATGGTCGTATCGTGCTCGGTGGTGATGTGGTCAGCGCCGAAGAGTTGAAGAAGGCGTTCGAGAACGCGCGCGCCACGGCGCCGGACACGACGGTGATCGTGCAGGCCGATGAGGGTGTTCCGCACGGCAAGGTCGTCGAGGTGATGGAGCTCGCGAAGGGCGCAGGGCTCGGTCAGCTGGCGATCGGTGTGCGTGAGGGCAAGCAGTAGTTCCGTAGACTTACGTCGCAACGCTGCATTCCCCAGTTACAAAACCTGAGGGGAAAGCTTCAAAAACACGCGGAGAGTTAGAAGAAATTGAAGGGTTCGGTTCAGAAGTCCAGGGGGAAGTGTCTGGGCCACGGGGGACAGTCGCAGAACCGCGGGGAATCGTCCCCAAAGCACGGGTGACACCTCCAGAAGCTCAGGGGACAACGAACGAAGTCAGGGCCGTGATGACCGCCGGCTTGTCCCAGAGATCGTTGTGACCGGCGTCGTCGATGGCGACGAACTGCACACCGTTGATCGACTTCGACAGCTGCTCACCGAGTTCGAACGGCACCACGTCGTCTCTGCGCCCGTGAGTGATCAGCGTGGGCACTTTCAGCTCGCCCGCGCGGCTCAGTGAATCGAAGCGATCGCGCATCAACAACCGCACCGGCAACCACGAGAACACCCGCGCGCCGACGTCGGGCAACGCCGTGTACGGCGAGAGCAGGATCAACTTCGAGCCCCACCCTTTCGCGGTCATCGCGACGGCGACTCCAGTGCCCACGCTCTGACCTTCGAGCACCAATCGCTCGCGCGGGACCGCGAGTTGTTTCAACGCCGCTTCCGCCGCCTTCATGATCGCGTCTTCCGTCGCGATACCTGTGGTTCCCGGGTAGCCCGGGTACTCGACCGCCACGAACGACACGCCGCGCTCCTTGTATTCCTGCGCGATGAAGCCGAGCCAACCGACCTGCTCACCGTTGCCGTGGAAGTGCACCACGACCGGCCCCGTGTCGTTCACGATCGAGGTGATCATGAACGTCCCGTCTTTCACCGGCACTTCGATCATTCCCCGGGGCGTTCCCGCCTTCTCAATCGGCGCCGGGAACACGAGCGAGCGCTGAACGAAGAACACCAGCGCGCAGATGGCGAGGTACCCCACCACCAACGTGCCGAGCGCGACGTACACCCGCCTCACCAGATGAACGGCAACAACGCGCGCCGCTGCGCCGGGTAGTCGGGGAACTTCTCGCGGTACCACTTGTGGTTCGACCACGCGCGAGGGATCAGGTTGGCGCCGGTGAACACGAAGAACGCCCACGCGGGCAACGTCTGCGCGGCGATCGCAAAGCCGAGCCACTCGATCAATTCACCGAAGTAGTTCGGCGCGCTGATCCACCCGTACAGGCCGCCCCGGGGAATGGCATAGCCGGTGTCGCCCGGCTTGCGCAGGTTCCGCAGCACATGGTCGGCGTGCACGTTGATCACGAAGCCTGTGAGGAACACCACGAAGCCCACGAAGAACCAGACATCGAGCGAGCGCTCGGTGAGGCTCGCTCCGTTCGCGGGACCGTTCAGCAGGTTGAAGAAGACTGCGAGCAGCATCACGTAGAACGGCATGCGCTTCTGCGGCCCGCGCATGAGCGCCGTGAAGATGAACGTGCGCTGGACGTAGTGGAGCAGCCACGCGAGCCCCAGCGTCGTCACCATCGGCGCGCCGAACGAGGGGTTGGTCACCCAGCCGAGCGCGAAGAGGAAGACCGAAGGCGACTCCATCACCACCCAGCCGAGCTTCGCGGGCACGGTGAAGCCCTTGCCGCTCGCGTGCCGGCCGTAGCCAGCGGTGATGAAGAAGAGGACTGGAAACGTGAACGCCGCGGCGATCAGAACGATCCGCGGCGCCCAGTACAGATAGTCGTTCAGCACGTTGGCGACCCCTCGTTGAGAGGCCGCCAGCGAATCACACCGTCGCGAACTGCGCGTCGGTGATCTCCATCGGCGAGAGGTCTTCCAGCATCATGACCTCCGCGTGGTGCTTGGCCTGCGGCAGCACGTTGCGCGCGTACCAGAGCGCCGACTGCTTCTTGCCTTCGTAGAACGCCTTGTCGGCGTCCGAGGCCTTCGCGAGCGCAGCGTCGGCCTTCACGCCGGCGTCGAGCAGCAGGTAGGCGACCGCGACCTGCGACATCGCGAGGAGGAAGCGGTTGGCCACGAGCGGCACGAGCTCGAGCTTGCCGCTCTGCGACCAGCCCATCATCGCCATCGCGCCGCCGACGAGGGCCTCCGACGCGTTCGAGAGCGCCTCGAGCTCCTTGCCGAAGACCTTGTGGCCCTTGTTGGCTTCCACGAAGGTATTCAGGTCGGCCATGAAGGCCTGGAAGTTCGCGCCGCCGTTCTGGCCCAGCTTGCGGGCCACGAGGTCCATCGCCTGAATGTGCGTGGTGCCTTCGTAGATGGTGAAGATCTTCGCGTCGCGCGTGTACTGCTCGACGGGCCAGTCCTTGAGGAAGCCGGCGCCGCCGTAGACCTGTTGCGCGAGCGCGCCCAGGCGGAAGGCTTCTTCAGACGAGTAGGCCTTCACCAGCGGCGTGAGCAGGTCGACCTGGCCCTGGTGGTACGCGGCCTTGTCGTCGTCCTTGCCCTGGTAGATGTGCTGCTGGTCGCGGTGCGAGGCGAGCTTCACCACCAGCGAGCGGATGCCTTCGGTGGTGGCCTTCATCTCGAGCAGCATGCGGCGCACGTCGGGGTGGTTGATGATCGCCACGCGCGGGGCCTTGGGGTCCTTGAACTGCGTGAAGTGCGACCCCTGCTTGCGGTCCTTCGCGTACTCGAGCGCGTTCAGGTAGGCCGAGCTGGCGACCGCGAGGCCCTGGATGCCGACGGCGATGCGCGCGCCGTTCATCATGCGGAACATCTGCGGCATGCCCTGATTCTCGACGGTGCCGACGAGCTCGCCGATGCACTCGTTGTTCTCACCGAAGTTGAGAACGCAGGTGGCCGAGCCGTTGATGCCCATCTTGTGTTCGATGGACGCGACCGCGACGTCGTTGTCTTTGCCGTCGAGGCGCACGCGGGGAACGATGAACAGCGACAGGCCCTTGGTGCCGGCGGGCGCGTTGTCCACGCGGGCGAGAACGAGGTGAATGATGTTCTCGGTGAGGTCCTGATCGCCGCCCGAGATGAAGATCTTGGTGCCGCTGATCTTGTACGTGCCGTCGGCCTGCTTGGCAGCCTTGGTGTGCGCGGCGCCGACGTCAGAACCGGCGTGCGGCTCGGTGAGGCACATGGTGCCGCCCCAGGTGCCGTTGAACATCTTCTCGGCGTAGGTCTTCTTCTGCGCTTCGGTGCCGCACTCGGCGACGACCTCGGCGGCGCCCCACGCGAGGCCCGGGTACATGTTGAACGCGGTGTTGGCGCCCGAGGTGATCTCCTCGATGAGCGCGTACAGCGCGGTCGGCGCGCCCTGGCCACCGAACTCCGTGGGCACCGAGATCTGCTTGAGGCCCGCTTCGAACAACTTCTTCCACGCGTCCTTGAAACCCTTGGGCGTGATCACGCGGCCGTCGACGACCTTGCAGCCTTCACGATCGCCCGACGCGTTGAGCGGCCCCAGCACCTCGGTGGCGAACCGGTACGTCTCTTTGAGGATCGACTTCGCTGTCTCTTCGTCCCAACCTGAGAACGGCTCTTTGGTCGCGATGCCGTTGAAGTCGTACTGCTCGAACAGAACGAAGAAGAGTTCGCGAAGGTCAGCTTTGTACCGGTTGATGCCAACAGACATGCAGCAGCTCCTGAAAAGACGGTGAGAGTCGTCGAGTTACGTAAATTTGACGTAACGCGTCGGACCATCACCTGCCGCTGATTCTGAAGTCAATCCCCATCAACGCGTTGCGTTGTGAGCCGATTCTTTCACTTCTTCTTCTTGGGTTTCTTCGCGGGCGCGGCCTTCTTCGCAGCGGGTTTCTGAGGCGGCGGCTTCGCGGGCGCGGGTTTCCTGGCGGCGGTCTTCTCGGGCGCTGCCTTGACCGGAGCTGCCGCTTTGGCGAGGGCCGCCTGCTGCTGCGCGATGCGGATCGACTCGCGCTGCACGTTGACGATGAGCGGCGGCTGGCCCATGCGGAAGCGGTTCTCGTCTTCCACCGAGAAGAAGACCTTGAGCGTCACGTTGCCGCGAATGGCGAGCTCGCCTTTCTGGTTCTCGGCCCACACGTCGAGCTCGAGGAAGTACTTTCCTTCCTGACCGTGGCGATCGGCGACGCGGCCTTTGCAGACCAGCGTGTCGCCGGGCCACAGCATGCGTGAGAAGCGGCACGAGAGGCGTTTGACCTGCGCGCCGCGCGCCCAGTCACCGACCAGCTGGCTCAAGAAGCCCATGCCGATGGTGTTGGGCGCGACCACCGACGGCATGCCGGCGGCCTTCGCGGCGAGCTCGTCGACGTGCACCGGGTTGTAGTCACCGGTGGCGCCGGCGTAGCGGGCGAGCTGCACGCGATCGATGGGCTGCTTGGCCATCGCCGGGAGCTCGTCACCGATGCGGATGTTCTCGAAGTACAGCTTGCGCGGCGGCATCAGACCTCCCGGGTGGAGCGAACGACGTAGGTGCGGCGCACCTTGAGCACCAGCTGGCCGCTTTCATCACGCCCTTCGTCCTCCACGACCGCGACTTCGACGCGCCCCGCCGGGCTGGGCCGCTCACCTATTTCCACCACGCGCGTGGTGAGCAGCAGGCGATCGCCGGCGATGACCGGGCGCTCGTAATCGACGCTCCACTCGGCCAGCAGCAGGTGCTTGGCCGGCACGCCGAGCAGCTCGCGCAGATCGACACCCGCGGTGAACGACAGGGGGAACGACGGCGGCACCACGATGCCGGGGAACCCCGACGCGCGCGCGTATTCGAGGTCGAAGTACGCCGGGTTGTAGTCGCCGAGGCTCTCGGCGAAGCGGCGAATGGCGCCCTTCTCTACTTCGTTCAACATGGGAGGCGTCGTGCGGCCGACTGCATTGCGGTCGAGCATCGGTACTGAGACTCCTTGGTACGGCGAGACATCAGCGGGCTGAAGGCAACTCCAGAACCGTCAGCAGCCCGGGCTGGGCGGCGGAGACGCGCGGCGCAGCGTTCACCACCAGATTCGCGGTCGCGCGATCGCCCGACACGCCACCGGGAATGATGAGCTTGATGGGCGGGTCGGCGTCGATCTCGATGACGTCACCGGGCTCGTCGGCGCCGACGGCGATGGTGAGCTCGAGGCGAACGCGCTCCTGCTCTTCGGCGAGCCCGACCGCGACCTGGTGCATGCCGGCCACGCGGCCCTTCTTGACGGTGAAGGCGCCGCCGGTGATGTCTTCTTCGGCGAAGACCGGCGTGAGCTCTTCTTCGTAGTCGTCGCAATCGAGGCCGAGGCCGAGGGCACAGAGCGCGGCAGACTCGACGAGCCCCACGTGACCCAGGGCGTCCTTGTCGACGAGCGAGAAGAACTCGTCTTCGGTGAGCCCGGCGCCCACTTTTCGCTGCAGCGCTTCGCGGCGCGTGCGCGCGTCGACCACGCGGGTGACCCTGGCGTGGCGAACGGGGCCGCAGACCTGACCCAGGGTGGCGGCCAGGCGGTCCATCACGAAGCCGGGGTTGACGCCGGTGCCGAGCACCGTGGTGCCGGCCCGCTGCGCGGCGCGATCGATCTTGTCGGCGAGCGGCCCGTGGTTGAACCAGGGGAACGCGAGCTCCTCGCAGGTGCTGACCACGTGCATGCCGTGCGAGAGCGCCTCGAGCACCTGGTCGGTGACCTGCGGCAGCTTCGAGCCGGTGGCGTGCAGGAGCACCACGCCCTTGCGACGGCCGACCGCTTGCGCGATCGACGCCGACACCTTCACCGTCGACGGAACCCCCAACACGTCACCGAGCTTCTTGCCGGCGAGTGAAGGCGACTTGTCGACGGCGCCGATGAGCTCGAGCTCTTCTGACTGCAACGCAGCGCGGGCGATCTCCTGCCCGATGAAGCCAAGCCCCATCACGATGACCGGGACCGGACCGCCGTTGCCGTCGGTGACATTCTTCTCAGCGCGCGCGCCCGCTGGGGCACTCCCTCTCGCCATAGATGTCGAGAATGGTACGCGAGCCGATCAGTGGGGCGAGAAGTTTTGAGGAAACAGCGCATTATTCTCGTGTGGGCAGCCATCACACCCGTGTGCTGCCCGACCATTTCCCCTAGCTTCCGCCGCCATGGGTGAACGGTTTTTGATCGTCGACGACGACCCGACGATCACCGAGGCGTTGGCGAAGATAGTCACGGTGCTGGGTTACGAGGCGGTGGTCTTCAGCGACCCCAGAGAAGCTGCAGTGGTGCGCGAATTCGACCTCGTCATCACCGATTTCATGATGCCGCACATGTCGGGCATCGAGCTGCTGCGCGCGCTGCGTCAGCACCAACCCGACGCGGTGCGGCTGCTGATCACCGCGGCGAACGACTTCAAGGTGGCGATGCAGGCGGTGAACGAGGGCGAGGTGTTCCGGCTGGTGGCCAAGCCGTGGTCACTGGCAGACCTGCGCTCGGCCATCACCCAGGCCGTCGAGTACTACCGGCTGGTTCAAGAGAACAAACGGCTCAACCGCGAGATCGCGGAGCGCAACGCGGCGCTGACGAAGTTGAACGCCACCCTCGAGCAGCAGGTCACCGAGCGCACCAACGGCCTGCTGGAAGGCATGATTCGCGCGCTCGACTACCGCGACACCGAGACGCAGTGGCACTCGTGGCGCGTGGCGCGCTTCACCCGGCGCATCGCCGAGCAGATGGGCATCTCGGGCGACGAGCTGCTGCACATCGAACAGGGCGCGCTGCTGCACGACATCGGGAAGATCGGCGTGCGTGACGCGATTCTGCTCAAGCCCGGACCGCTGACGCCCGACGAGTGGGCGGAAATGAAGAAGCACCCGGAACTCGGCTTCCGGATGCTCAAGAACATCGAGTACCTGCAGCCCGCAGCGCAGATCGTCTACCAGCACCAGGAGAAGTGGAACGGGCTGGGGTACCCGCGCGGCCTGAAGGGCGAGGAGATCACCATCGGGGCGCGCCTGTTCTGCATCGCCGACACGATGGACGCGATCTGCAGCGATCGCCCGTATCGCAAGGGCTCGACGCTCGAGGTGGCGATCACCGAGATCGGCCGGCTCGCGGGCACGCAGTTCGACCCCGGGGCCGTCGCGGTGTTCCAGTCGATTCCGCCCAGCGAGTGGGTGCGCATTCGCCAGGAGATCGAAGCGCTGGAGCAGGAAGACCGGCTCAAGAGCGGCGAGCCCGCCTGAAGCAAACACGGCGCGCCGCTCGCCCCGGAGCAAGCGCGCCGTGCGCTGCCTTCTTCTACTTCCGGCGACGGCGCAGCAGCGCCAGCGCGCCGAGGCCCAGCAACCCCAGCGACGGGTCGACGACCGCGGCGCTGCAACCGCTGGCGCGCGGCGCACGTTCGACGCGCAGCGAGAGCGCCGTCACACCGCTGATGCCCACCGCGTCGATGGCCTCGACCACGAACGCAGACTGACCGTCGGCGGCGTCTTCGGAGACGGTCCCGGAGATGGTGCCGGCGGGGTCGAGCGTGAGCCCCGACGGCAGCGCGCCGTTGACGACGCGGTAGGTGACCGCACCCGCCGGCGAGACCGAGAGCGGCAGCGAGACGGTCTCACCCGGGCGCAGCACCTCGGGGGGCGTGAGGAGCACGCGGTAGCGCGCGGCGTGCACGGTCATGGTGTACGCGAGCTGGTCGCTGCGACCGTTGTTGTCCTCCACCGCGATGGAGAACGAGAACGTGCCGGCCTGCGTCGGGCGACCCGCGATGGTGATGAGCTCGGCCTGCGGCGTCACCGACAGCCCGGTGGGCACCGCGCCCATCACGCGCCACGAGAGCGGTCGGGCCAACTGCGAGCCGTCGAGGTTCACCACCGCGATGTCCTGCAGGTACTCCTGACCGACGATGGCATCGGGAATCGAGATGGTGCGGAAGGTGATGGCGCCCGCGGGGATCAAGCGCAGCGGCAGCACCCGCGTCGCGCGAGCCCCCACGGCGTCGCGCACTTCGAGGGTGAGCTGCGAGGTGCCGTTGGGCGTGTTGCGCGGCGCGCCCGACAGCTGACCTGCCGACGACAGCGACATGCCGGTGGGCAACGTGCCTGCCGACACGCGCCACGCGTACGGGGGCACGCCGCCGACGGCGCCGAGCTGGAAGTCGTACTGCGTGCTGACGCTGTTCACGACGGCCGGGAGCGCGGCGGTGACCACCTCGAGGCCCGACGAGGTCGACAGTACGCGCAGCGCGAGCCTGGTGACGGCGATGCGGCCAGCGTTTTCGAGCGTCACCGTGAGCCCGACCACCTGCGCACCGGAGGCGCCGGTGGGCGTGCCAGACAGCACCCCTTCGGTCGCGTCGAGCGTGAGCCACGAAGGTGCGTCACCCCGGGTGCGATCGATCTCCCACCGCGCGGCGCCCGCCAGCACACCGACCGCCGACAGCCGGTACAGGTACGGGCGATCGATGATCGCGTCGGGCAGCGTGGTGTTGGCGATGCGCAGCGCCGAGCCGGCGACGGCGGTGCTGCGCGAGGCGAGCGCGTTGTTCGACGGGTCGAGATCGGCGGCGATGGTGCGGGCCGGGTCGACGATCACGCCGATGAAGTACGTGCCCGCGGGCATCGACGTGGGCAACTCCACGAGCTCGGTTCTGGCGTCGGAGACACCGGCGGCGAGCGTGACCATGCCGTCGTCGGCGAAGGTGGTGCCGTTGACGATGCGCAGCGGCACGTCGTCGGTGGTGATGATGTCGTTGGCCGAGGCGTAGTAGCGGTAATTGGTGGCCGCCGCGTCGCGGTTACCGACGTTCTTGATGAAGCGGGTGACGGGCATCACCTCGCCCACGCCCGACGCAGCCGGCGCCGTCACCGCGGTCACCGCGAGATCGGGGCCCGGTGCGGTGATGCGAAGCGGCCCGACGAGCTGCGAGTTGTTCTGCTCGTTGGTCTCGTACACCGCCGACGTCACGTCGACCTGACCGAACACGTAATACGTGCTGCCGGTGACGTACGGCACGCCATCGCGGTTCACCAGCGGCAGCGTGCAGTTGAGCGTGACCTCCTGCGTGGCCGCGGCGGGCGCGAGTGAAGCCACCGGCTGCGTGCACACCGTCACGTCCGACAGCAGCGACAGCGAGGCGTCGGTCGACAGCACCAGGCCCACGCTGAAGCCGACCGCCGTGGCCTGACCGGCGTTGCGGAAGCGCGCGCGCATGCGTACCGCTTCACCGAAGCGCACCGAGGTGGTCGGCAGATCGGTGACGGGGTCGAGGAGCACGGCCGACTCCAGCACCAGGTCGGAGCGCGAGATGGTCACCTTCCCGCTCGACGCGGCCCAGTTGTTGAGCTCGTTGGCTTCGTCGATGACGCCGGTGGGCCGCGACGGCGTCGGCGGGTCGACGTGCAGCAGGTAGAAGAACTCACCGGCGGGCGCACTCGCGGGCATCGCAAACGACACGCTGTCGGTGATCGTCTGCCCGCCGGACACGGTGTAGCTCGCGTCGGCGATGGGGATGTCGGTGTTGTCGAGCACGTTGTCGAGGCTCAGCAGCACCCGCACCGGCACGCCTGAGTCGGGCGCCGAAGTGCCACGGTTGAGGAAGCTGAAGGTCACGCCCGCGTCGGCACCACCGAAGCTGGTGCTCGGCCCGCTGATGGACGACGCGACGAGGTCGACGCCCTGCACGAAGGCGGTGATCGACGCGCCGACGTTGTTGGTCTCGGACGCTTCGGCGACGACGTTGCTCGAGTCAGCCAGCACCAGCACGTAGTACTCGCCGGTGGGCGGCGCGGTGACGGTGGCCGCCGCTGCGCTCAACGCCACCGTGGCCTGACCACCGTCGGCCGTAGCGCCGTTGAGCACCGCGGGCAGCTCCGGTGAAGCGCCGGTCGCCACGAGAATGTCGCCGCCGTCGAGCTCCAGCGAACGATCGCGCGACAGGTACGCCGCCCACTCGAAGCCGCCGTCTGAGCTGGTGCGGCCGAAGTTCCTGAGCGTGGTGTTGACGGTGAAGGTCAGGTTGTCGTCGGGCAGGCGCACGAAGTTCTGCACGGTGACGGCAGAGACGGCGAGGTCGACGGTGTCGGGCTCACCGACCTGAGTGAGGCGGTTGGGCACCCAGTGCGACGCGTTGCACGCCGTGGTGCACCCGGAGAGGAAGTTGGCGCCGACCGTGCCCGTGGCGTTCTCGAAGCCCGACGAACCAGCCAGCGTGCCCGTGACCGGCCCCTGATGAAACGTGAACAGACCGGAGGCCGTCAGCTTGATCTGGAAATTGATGCGGCCCGGAATGCCGCCCAAGAGATCGTACGGAGGCATGTCGACCCACTCGACGATCAGCTCACCGGCCGACTGCGTGTAGCGGATCTGCGACTGGCCATCGCCGTCGAAGTCTTCCCAGAAGCCCGCGATGATCGCGTTGGGCGCCGCGGCCGTCGGAAACGTGGTGCTCGCCAGGCAGTTGGTGGTGCAACCACCGGCGCTGGAGTTGCCGAGCATGATGAAGCCGTTGGTGTCGATGTACGCGGTGTCGTAGGTGTTCCCGAAGTACGGAAACTGGAACGACAGCGGCACGGCGATCACGCCTTCGTCGTCGGCCTCGTAGAACGAGAGATCACGGCCGACGGGCGAGCCCACCGTGGCGCCGGTGAGCGGCGCATACGGCTGGGACGAGGTGGTGATGGGCGGGAGTTGCGCGAAGGCAGCAGTCGAGGCCAGCGCCGAGAAGAGCGCGAAGAGGCGAACGTTCACGAGATGTACCTTCCGGGAGCTGTGGGCCACCCGGGAGGGATATCAGCCCCGGGGCGCAGGTGTCGCGCGGACTTCGAGGATGCGGTCGCCTTCGAGCAACGCGTCGACGACCTCCTGACCGCGGATCACTTCACCGAAGGTGGTGTAGCGGCCATCGAGGTGCGGCTGCGCGGCGGTGGTGACGAAGAACTGCGAGCCGCCGGTGTCTTTGCCCGAGAGCGCCATGCCCACCACGTTGCGCGCGTAGGGCTTGTGATTGACCTCGCACCGAATGGTGTATCCGGGGCCGCCGTTGCCGTCGGCACGCGGGTCGCCGCCCTGCACCACGAAGTCGGGCACCACGCGGTGGAAGGTGAGGTTCTTGAAGAAGCCCTTCTTCGCCAGCTCGAACGCGTTGCCCGAGGTGCGCGGCGCTTCGTTCACGTAGAGCGCCACTTCGAACTCGCCCTTCTCGGTCACCACGATCAAGTGCGCGTTGGCCGGAGGCGCCTGGAACTTCGTGGCCGAGGCGGGTGCTTCGACACGTTCGGCGGTGACCGCGCTGCCCTTCAACGTGCTGAGCGCCTCGGCGGCCGCCTGACGAACCGCGGCGTGCGGCGACTGCAACCAGCCCTCGAGATCGCCCACGGCTTCCTTCCCGTCGAGCGTCGCGAGCGCTTCGGCGATGGCCGGGGCGAGGTCGGCCTGGGCCGAGACCTTCTGCCCGAGCTGGCGAATCAGCGTGACCTGGGTCTTGTCACCCAGCTTCGAGAGTGACGTCGCGGCGGCCGTGGCGAGCACGAGATCGCCCGAGAGCAGCAGTGGGCGCAGCTTCTCCATCGAGGGCTGCGAGTTCACCGTGCCCAGCAGCTCGACGGCGGCGAGCTTCACGCGCGCGTCCGGGTGCAGCAGGTACGAGCCGACCTGCTCGAGCGCTTTCCTGGGGTCGGTCGGGCGGGTCTTCGAGTCGGCGAGCGCGTGCAGGCCCAGCTGCAGCCGGTGGGCCTCTTCGATCACCCCGAAGCCACAGTTCACCGTCTCGGTCATCGCGCCACTCAGGCGGTCCTGCGCGGCGGCGAAGCGGCAATCGAGATTCGCCGCGTCCTTCTTCACCCTGGCGTCAGCGTTGTTCTTGCCCGCGCCGAGCTGAGAACGGAGCGACGAGAGCAGCGCCTTCGCGAAGGGCGGCAGCTCGGCCTGCGAGAGCGCGAGCAACGGCTGACCACCGCCCGCGGTGTCGCCACGCAGCAGCCGTTCGGCGCGCAGGTTCAAGTCGGTGAGCGCGCCGATGGCCACGCACGCCGACGACTTGCAGCGCGTGGAGATACGGGCGAGCGACCGCGCTGCTTCGACGGCGACGCGGTAGTCGGGGTCGTCGATCAACTTGCGCAGCGCGACCGCGTCGGAATCGGTGCCGGTGTCCGACAGCCCCTTGGCGCACAGCGCGCGGACTTCCGAGTTCTCGTCGGTGAGGCAGCCGAGCAGCAGCGGGCGCGCCGCGTCGCTCTTCGTCTGCATCAACGCGTAGGCCGCGCCATAGCGGGTGGTCGCCGGGCTCTCTTTCTTGAGGAGATCGGCGAGCGCCGGGAAAGCGCGCGACGTGACCGGCACCTTCGACTTGGCGGCGACGCCGATGGAGAGCGCCGCGCGCCCCGCAACGTCAGGCGCACCGCCGAGCCTGTCGACGAGACGCTCGACCAGCTGCGGGGTCGCCACGCGGCCCATGGCCTCGAGCATCGCGACGCGCGTGGCAGCGTCGGACTCGGGGCCTTCCTTCTCGAGCAGCGCGTTGCCGAGTCGCGACTTCATTTCTTCGTTCAGAGGCGCCCACGACAACCCCAACAGACCGATGGCGAACGCGGCTTCTGCGCGCACCGAGGCGTCGGGGTCGGACAGGCCTTCGATCATCGCGCCGGCGGTGTGCGGGTCCTGAATGCGACCGAGCGCCAACAACGCCCGCTTGCGCACCGCCGGGTCGGTCGAGGTGATCGCGGCCTGCATCAACTTGCCGTCGCCCAGCGAGCGCCGATCTTCGAGGTCGGCGAACAGCTGCAGTTCGCCGGCAGAGTTGGTGGCCGCGCTCTTGCCTTTCTTCGCGGCGCCCGATTTCGAGGCGCAGGCGGACAGAACGATCATCAGCGAAACGACGAGGAGGCGCATGGCGTGGCCTTAGAAACCCGTTGCCGCCTTGTCGAGTGCAATCCAGGCGCGAAGCACTACACTTCCGCGCTCGCATGATGTGCCCAGCTTGCAACGCCGAGGTCGACGACACCGCAGCGGTCTGCCCCCACTGCGACAACGTGCTCGACGCCTCGCTCTACGACGCAGCCCCGCCTGACGAAGACGCAGCCCCGAAGCCACCGCCCAGGCGCGTGGCCCCCAGGTCTGGTGCGCGGCCCGCCGTGAAGAAACCCGGCACCCGCCCCGGCGCACCGGCCGTGAAGAAGAAGCCGGCGCCCCGCCCCGCCCCTGCGCGTCGAGCCGCTGCCGAAGAAGAAGACTACGTGCCGCCGCCGTCGAAGAAGCCCGACTGGCGCGCGCAGCTCTCGGAAGAAGACTGGAAGGAGACCAGCGGCAAGGCGCCCGAGAAGTTCGTGCCCGACAAGACGCTCGACGCCAACGAGGCGATGGTGGAGACGCGCCAGTACCTCTTCTCGCTTTCGATGGCCGACAAGCTGGCGCTGTTCGGCACCTCGGTGCTGCTCATTGCGACGTTCCTGCCGTGGCGCGAAACGGTGTCGGAAGGCGAGGTGCTCGGCGTGTTCTCGAGCGGCGCGATCGTCACCGTGCTGGCCGGCATCGCGCTCGGCGGCATTCTGGTGCGCACGCGCAAGACGATGCCGGACCTCAACCCGCTCTACCCGTGGATGGCGCAGTTGGGCGCGGTCGGCGCGTCGGGTGTGTGGTGCCTCATCTACATGATGATGGCGTGGGACCCGACGCACGCGCGCAGCCCCATCGGCAATTACGAAGTGTGGGTGTCCAAGCCCGCGTTCGGCCTGATTCTCGCGTTGCTCGCGGCCATCACGTCGATCGTGGGAACGATCTTCGGCCTCAAGGACGTCGGCCGCGTATGAGCACCCCGCTCGACCGGTTGCGCACGGCGCTGGGCGAAGTGGTGCTCGGTCAGGGTGCGGTGCTCGAAGATCTGCTCACGACGTTCCTCGCGCGTGGTCACGTGTTGTTGGAAGGCGTGCCCGGCGTCGCCAAGACACTCACGGCGCGCGCCATGGCCGGGGCGCTGGGGCTCTCGTTCTCGCGCATTCAGTTCACGCCCGACCTGATGCCGACCGACGTGCTGGGTACCAGCGTGTTCCGCCCCCACGACGGTTCGTTTCAACTCGTGAAGGGCCCGGTGTTCACCGAGGTGCTGGTGGCCGACGAGATCAACCGCACGCCGCCGAAGACGCAGGCCGCGCTGCTGGAGGCGATGGAAGAGCGGCAGGTCACCATCGACGGCACTTCGCACGTGTTGCCGCCGCACTTCTTCGTGGTGGCGACGCAGAACCCGCTCGAGCTCGAAGGCACCTACCCGCTGCCTGAAGCGCAGCTCGATCGTTTTCTGATGCGTGTGCGGGTCGGCTACCCCGACGAAGCGGCCGAACGGCAGATGCTCACGCGCACCCACGAGCGGGGCGGCAGCCGGCCCGAGGTGAAGGCCGTGGTCACGGCCGAGGAGCTCACGGCCCTGCAGCTCGCGGCGTCTGGCGTGAAGTGCGACGCCAGCATCGTGGAGTACGTGCTCAAGCTGACGCGCGCGACGAGAGAAGAGCCACGACTCGAGCTGGGCGCCTCACCGCGTTCAGGGCAGGCGTTGCTCGCGGCCGCCAAGGCGCGCGCGGCGCTCCTGCACAAAGACTACGTGACGCCCGACGAAGTGAAGGCCGTGACACCGTCGGTGATGAACCACCGTCTGCTCTTGAAGGCCGAAGCCGAAGTCGAAGGCACGACCGTCGATCAAGTCATCGCGCGAATCCTGGAGCAGGTGCAGGTTCCCCGGTGATTCCGCGTTCGCGAGCGGTGTGGCTGGCGGCGCTTTCCATCGTTCCGGCCGCCGTCGCGCTGATCGCTCCGTGGGTGGCGACCGCGTTGCTCGTCTTCGACGCGCTGGTGTTGCTCGCGATCGTCGTCGACTTCTTCCTCGCGCCGTCGAGCCACTCGGTGCGCATTCGCCGCGTGACCGAACCGGTCTTCTCTTCTGGGCGCGCGAACGTGGTGCGAATCGAAGTGTGGGCGTCGTCGGTGGTGCGCGGCGAGTTTCGCGACCTGGTGACACCCGGCCCGGCCCTCGAAGGGCATCGTCAAGCGTTCGAGACCTCCACGATGAAGACGCTCGAGTATCGGGTGACGCCGTCGGCGCGCGGCGATCTTCAACTGGGCCCGCTCACCGTTCGCTTGCACGGGCCGCTCGGCCTCACGTCACGACAGTTCACGGTCCCGGCGATCGATCACGTGAAGGTGATGCCAGACCTCGCGGCGCTCACGCAGGACGCGCTCACGCTGGCCAGAGCCGAAGCCAACGTGGCACGCGTGAAGAAGGTGCGCGCCGAGGGTCGCGAGTTCGAATCACTCCGCGAATATCGCGCCGGCGACGACCGCCGCGTCATCGACTGGAAGGCCACCGCGCGCCGCGGCAAACCCCTGGTGCGGTTGTACCAACCCGAGAAGAACCAGCACGTGGTGCTGCTGCTCGATTGTGGCCGTCACATGGCGGGGTCGACGGAAGGCCGGAGGAAGATCGATCACGCCGTCGACGCGACGCTTCGGCTGGCGAAGGTGGCGCTCGATCAAGGTGACGTGGTTGGCGTGCTCGCGTTCGGCCGTGACGTGAAGGTGTGGCTGCCGCCGCGCAAAGGCGCTGCCCAACTCCGGGCGATCGCCCAGGCGCTCTACCGGGTCGAAGCCACGCTGGAAGAGAGCGACTACGGCGCGGCGCTCGACACCACGTTCGCGCGCAGCTCGAAACGTTCGTTGGTGGTGGTGCTCACCGACCTCCTCGACCCGGAAACGGCGCGTACCCTGCTCTTGCGTACACGCAAGCTGGTGCCCCGCCACCTGCCGTTGATTGCATCGCTGCAAGACCCCGAGGTGCACGCCACCGCGCTCGCCGAGCCACGCACCGTCGATGACGCCTACGCGCGCGTCGCCGCGGCACGCCTCGAACACGACTCGGAGCTCACCGTCGCCCGGCTGCGTGAAGGTGGCGCACGCGTGGTGCGAGGCACTCCGTCCTCGTTCGCGGCGGCGAGCGTGAACGCCTATCTCGACGTGAAGGCACGTGGACTGCTCTAGCGGCCCGGTGGTGTGTCGCGCGTCTTGCTGTTCCGGGTCGCACTCCACGTGAACCGACGGCAGCGCTGACCTTCAGCAAGCGCACCGCTCGCGCGTCACGTGCCGTCGAACGAGATCGGCGCAGGTTCCGCGCGCCGTGGCGTCAGCAGCTCGACGACCGGCTTCACGCGCTTCTGCTTCTCCAACGATTTCAGCAGCGACCCCTGCGCCTGCTCACGCCAGGCCGGGCTGCGCCGCACCGTGGAGTTCATCGACACCTGCGTGAGCTGTTGCGCGTCGAGACTCGAGAGCGCGTCCCACAGGCCCCCGTGCGTCGCGTGCCCCAGCGACACCGCGGCCTTCGAGAAGCGGCCCTCGACGCGCGAGAATTCGAGCTGCCAGAGGCCCTGCCAGGGCTGTGGCCAGCCAGGTGTCCGGCACCCGAAGGTCACGGCCTCGATCTCGGGTGCGCGGGTTTCCAGCTCCTTGAGCACCGCGCCGACACGCTCGAAGCTGCCGGTGATCGGGAGCTCCACGCGGCGCGCCTTGATGCGGCCGGAGGAACCGACCAGCCACCACGCCGACTCATCGATGGGCGCGAGCAGCCGCAACGTGTTCACACTCCACGCAGGAGACGGAAAGTCGCGCCCGCCGAGGAACCCGACCTCGAGCAGGTCGAACACGCGCTGCTCGCCATTGCGCGCAAGCTCTTGAAGCGTGGCGCCGCGGAGCGATCTCAAGGTGCGAACGCGCCGCGTATTCGGGTGCCGGAGGAACTCGGACAACGTGGTGGCGATCGCCGCTGCGTCGAGGCTCTTCACCAGCGCCCATGGCGACGCACCGGGGTCCGGCGCGCGCGTGGCCATACGGACTTCTTCCGCGAAGCCCTTGTGAAACACCGACAGCGCCGAGGTCTGCGCGTCGAGACCGTCGAGCCAGCCGCGGCCGTGGGCGCGCAGCAGGCGCTGCATGCGCTCTCGTTCACCCATCGGCAACTCGCCGCGTGCCCACGCGTACTGCAACACGATGAACTCCCCGCGCGGGTCGCCCTGCTCCGCCAACGCGTCGGCGAGCACCAGCCGCGCGGTGTCGTCTTCGGGACGCGCGTACACCGCGTCGAGCAGCTCGCGCTGCAACCGGCGCTGAGGTGCCAGCTGCGCTTCCATGCGCGCCAGCAGCTCGCTTGCCGCTCCGGGGAGCTCGGGCTCGACGGGCCAGCGACCGTTCCACTCCACGACCAGCGGTTCGAAGATGGCGACGAAGCGCAGCCCCGACCACGGCGACGAATCGGGGAACGTGCGCGCGTCACGGGGAATGCGTGACGCGGCTTCGGCCGAGCCCCAGCGCAGCAGCAGCGAATACACCGCGCGCCAGAACTGATGCCCCACGCCGGTGGAATAGCGCGTGCCGGTATCGAGCTCGAGCAACGCGCTGACGATTCGCGGGTCGGGGCCGAAGCGCTCGAAGAACGCCAGCCGCTGCAAGGCGTCCTTCGGCTTCTTGCTCCACGGCGTCGCCAGCAACGTCGGCAGGTCGTCGACCGTGGCACGCGCCGCCAGCACCTGCCACGCCGCTTCACGCGCCTCCTGGTTGGCGCCCGCGACCGGCTCCGCGCGCATACGCTGCGACAACGCAAGAGCGAGCGCTGCGATGCGCTTCGAGGGCACCAGTGCCCATGCGTGGCACACCGCCGCGAGCCGTTCATTCGCGCTGGCAGCGCCCGCCGCGCGTGCGAGCTCGAGAAGAACGTCGCTCATCGGCAGTCGAGCGGGAGGCCGAGCGCGTCACGCAACGCCACGTGCGCGTCGTAGCCGTTGGCCCGGTGATCCCGCGCCGAGTAGATGATCTGCGGCCCGCGGGCGATGACGAGGCCGTGGCTCTGCCAGTTGAGCTTCTCGGCGGTGACCTTCGCTTCGGGCGCCAGACTCTGCACCATGCGCACCTTCACCTGGCCATGAAGCTCGTCGGGCAGCTTGCTGAGCTGCGCCCGCGTGGCGTCACACACCCGGCAGTACTGCAGGTAGTAGTAGGTGAGCTCCAGCTCGTCGTCGCGCTGCGTGGGCGCACAGCCCAGCGCTGAGAGCACGGCGAAGAGAACGAACAGGCGACGCACGGCGCGCATGTTCTCACCGGAAGTCAGGCTGGAAAAGACGTGACCGTCCCCGGAGCCGACAGGAGACTCACCGAACTCATGGCCACCGCGAAGCCGTTGCTCCCCGAAGCGCAGCTCGGTCCCGCTGAAAAGCTGCTCGACCTCGTCCTCTCCAGCTCGGCGCACCTCTGGCACAACCGCCCCGGCATCGAAGTGGCCGGCGTGTGGCAGCCCAGGCCGAAGGCAGGCTCGGTGCGCGCGCGCAGCGCGAAAGACGTGAAGCCCGGCCTCCACGAAGCTGCGGCGGTGAAGCTCTACGAGAAGCTGCTCGAGATCTACGGCCTCAACGTGGACCTCTTCGCGCACTTCGCTGCGTACGCGCTCAAGGAGACCGACTGGCGCGATCTGAAGGTCGCCGTCGCGGCGTTGATGCTGGTGCAGAGCCGCTCGGGTCAGCCCATCAAGGAAGACGACGGCGAGGTGTCTTTCTACGACGACGACCTGCGCGCGCAGGGCGAGGCGATGCTGCTGTTCTACGAGAAGAAGTCGTCGCGCATGATGACGCCCAAGGCGGTGTTGCGCGTCGCGCAGCTGCTCGAGAACGAGCGCATCGCCGCGTTGAACCGCAAGGCTGGCTTCGGTGACCCTGCGTCGAAGAAGGCGCCGCTCGGCCGGTGGAAGCGCGCGGCGCAGCGCTGGCTGCAGTTCCGTGAATCGAACCCCGCGATGTTGAAGGGCCTGGTGAAGGCCGGCTTCAAGGAGACCATCAAGGACCTCGCGCGCAAGGCCGGGTACAAGCCCGCGAGCCAGGCCTTCTTCGAGATTCTCGGCTGGAAGCAGAAGCAGGCCGAAGGGGGTCACCGCACGGTCGGTCTGGGCGAACTGAAGCTCGCAAAGCAGGAGCGCTTCGACGGGTTGTCGGAGGCCGAGATCTGCGAGGCGATCGAAACGCAGCGCCTCACCTACAAGGACGTGGTGGGCCGCCTGCCGAAGGACCTCGGGCTGACGCCGGCGATCATGGCGGCGTTGTTGCCGTCGTTGTCTGACCGCGACCTCCGCATTCTCACCCCGACGCTCGAAGAGCTGGGGCTGATGACCGACCCCGAGATCCGCGCGCGGTGGGAGAAGTCGATCGCTTCGGCGACGGACCAGCGGGCGCTCAACATCGCGAAGAACGTGCGCAACAAGGAGCTGCGCGACAAGCTCGAGGAGGCCGCCGACGCCGCCGCGCGCAACGCCGTGAAGGAAGCGACGAAAGACGTCGACTTGCACGTGATGTTCCTCATCGACAAGTCGGGCTCGATGCAGGGCGCGATTGAACAGTCGAAGGAGGCGTTGACGAAGATCCTCGCGGGCTTCCCTCCGGACAAGGTGCACATCGCCTCTTTCGACACCATGGGTACGGTGCTCAAGCCCAGGGCGGCGACGCGCGGCGGCGTGGAGTTCATGCTGCGCAGCATTCGCGCCGACGGCGGCACGGTGCACGCCGCGGGCGTTCGCGCCTTGAAGGCGGCGGGCGTGGTGGTGCCGGCCACGTCGCGGCTGGTGGTGATGGTGGTCGGTGACGAGGCCGGCGAGGCGGGCGATCAGTTCGCGCGGGTCTTCGGCGAGTGCGGCTACGCGGTGTCGGCGATGGCCATGCTGGTCTCGGTGGCGCACGGCCGCGGCATGACCGTGCGCTCGTGCGCTGCGCAGCTCAAGGTGCCGTTCAGCGAGATCAACGTCGCGCAGTTCGACGACCCGTACCAGGTACCGCGCGTGCTCAAGGCGTTGCTCGATGCGCCGATCGCCGTGGGCGCCGCGCCGCGCCTCGCGTGGATCGAGCGCGTCATGAAGACGCCGTTGCTCGAGGCGCGCGTCTGAAATGGTCGACTACCGGAAGTTCCTCGCAAAGCCGGAAGAGGTGGTGGCGCCGTGGTTCGGAGGCGAGTCGATCGACCTCGCCGACCGGCGCCTCCGCGTCGCCGCGCGCCCCGAGCGACCCGGTTGGTTCCGGTTCGAGGTGAAGGGACGAACGGCGCGCGTCGTCGGCGAAGCAACGCCGGTCGAGCTGTCGTCGTTGCCGCGCGTGCGTGGCTTCTTCTGGAGCGAGCGGCTGGTGAGCGACGGTGCGCGCGCAGAGCTCCTGAACCTGCTGCCTGACGAAGAGCCGCCGCTCTTCTCGCCGGTGACCGCGCGGCGCTGGCACGGCGGCGAGCTGCTCTTCGACCAGCTCGAGTTCGAGTCTGAAGCCGAGGGTCACGTGAGAACGGCGCTCGCCGCGGGCGCGTCGATCAAAGAGGTGAAGGGGGTGTCGGCTCCGCTGCGCGCGGCGTTCGCGTACGCGCTCGGCCAGAAGGAAGCGCGGCGCCTCGGTACGCAGGTGTCTCACGCCGAGCTGAAGCCTTCGATTCAGCGCCTCACCGAGGGCGGCGCGGAGGCCGTGATTCATGCGCTGATGGCCGAACGTGCGCTCGCCGAGCGCGAGCTGCGCGAACTGCGTGAACGTCGCGCCGTCGAGGCGCTGCGCAACGAGGTGCAGCGGGCGCGTGAAGCGCGCGCACGAAATCGCCACGCCGTGGAAGACCGGCTGTTCGACGCGCTCGACGCGGCGGGCGCGCGGCTCGAGTCACACCGCCAGCTGGGCGAAGAACGCGTGGAGGTCGTCTTCCGCTTCATGGACACGCGCTTCGTGTCGATCGTCGACGCGGCCACGTTGCAGGTGATCGACTCCGGCATCTGTCTGGGTCACCCGCCGCGCGATGACCTCGTCACCCTCGAGTCGCTGCCGTCGGTGATCAAGGAAGCCATCGACACCGACGCGCTGGTGATCTTGAGGTACGCGTGAGGCGCGAGGTCTTCTTCCTCATCGGCGCTGGCGGCGAGGTGCTGTGGCGCGACGCTTCGGACTCCCCGCTCGCCCTCCCCGATTCGCGTGCGCGTTGGGAGGCCATCTGGGCTCGCCGTGACGATCTTCACGAGCTTGCGCACTCACACCCCGTGGGGCCCGACGCGTTCTCGAGCGAAGATCTCTCGACCATGCACGCGCTCGACGCGGCGCTCGGAAGACGGCTGCGGTTCTCGTTGGTGACGCCGGGCGGCTACTTCGTGCGCGACGAACACGACCGCGCGACGTCGGCAGCGCCCCCGGCCTGGGCGGCAGAGCTCGCGCGCGTCTCGGGCTTCACGGCAGGCTGGGTTTGACCGCCATCGTCGAGCGCTGCAGTCGGGCCAGCTTCACGACGTTGTCGACCCAGCGAAGCATGCGCTCGGGGTCGTAGGGCTTTTCGATCACGCGTGACACTTCGGCCGTCTTGTTGGCCGCCAGCACCAACGGGTGATCGGAGTGACCGGTGATGAGCAGCCCCATCATTCCCGGGAAGCGCTCGTGCACGTCGCGCAGGAAGTCCACGCCGTTGCGGCCGGGCATCTCGAAGTCGGCCAGCACCACTTCGAAGGGGTGCGCTGCCAACAGCGAATCGGCCGCCGCCGCGTCGGGCGCGCACTCCACGGCGAACTCCTCCTCGAGCAGCGCCGCGAGGCTGTTGCGCACCAGACTGTCGTCGTCGACCACGAGCACACGGCCCTTTTCACCCGCCATCTGGAACTCCTGAACAGAGCGAGACCAATCTCCGCACCAGCTCGCCGGGAGCTGAGGCCTTCACGAAGCGCATGTCCACGTCTGGAGATGAGTCGTCGAGCCCGGTCAACATCGCCACGCGTGGCCGTGAGCTCAGTGCCCGGAGCTCGGCCAGCAACTCGGGCCCTTCACCGTCGGGCAACCGGTGATCGAGCACCACCAGACGGAACTGCGACTCCTTCAGCCGCGCGCGCGCCTCCTCGAGGCTCCCGGCTTCGGTGACCAGCAGCCCTTCGTCTTCCAGCAGCGCGCCGAGCGTGAGCCGCAGCGCGCGGTCGTCGTCGACGAGCAACACCTTCATTCAAGCCTCTCCCTTCGGAAGCACGATGGTGGCGCGCGTACCGCGGGGCCCCGCCGGCTCGATGGTGAGTGACCCGCGCTGCGCGATGGTGAGCCGCCGCGCCAGCTTGAGGCCGAGCCCCAGCCGGTGCTCACGGGTGGTGAACCCCGGTGAGAAGAGGCGCTCCGCGATCTCGCGAACGCCCGGGCCGTCGTCCTCCACCGACAGGCGCGACTCGAGCGGCGTCGGTGAGTCCCACACCCCGCGCAGACGCGCCGGCTGGCCACCCGCCGCGTCGACCGCGTTGGACAGCAACTCGAAGAACGCGAGCTCGAGCTCGGGCCGCGAGGCGTGCACCTCGCAGCGCCCCTCGCCGTCGGCTCCTCGGCGATGCGGAGCTGCCGGAACACGTGGAGATGCGCAGGCGGGGACAACATGTCGGTTTCAGCTCCTCGAGGCGCGCGCGCGGGCAATGCCGCGGGTGAGCGCCGACAACGTGACGGGTTTGCGCATGAACGACGAGACTCCAAGCGTGGAGAGACGGGGGGCATCGTGGAGCTGCATCGTGCTGGTGAGGGCGATGACGCGCATGTGCGGCTGCCGGGCGCGGAGCTCCTTGAGCACGTGCGCCGCGTCGAGCCCCGGCAACGCGACGTCGAGCACGCACACGTCGACGCGCTGGGTGTCGATGGCGCCGATCGCGTCGGCGGGCCGCGACACGGCGATGGCCTGAAGCCCGCGGCTCTTGAGTGCCGCGACCGTCGCGCGCGCGGTGACCGAGTCGTCGACCACCAGCACCGCGGGGGCGGCCAGCGCCCGGGCGATGACGTCGAGCGCGTGTTGCACGTCGAAGGGCTTGTCGAGAATGGCGAACACCCCGTCGCCCATGGCGCTGTCGACCAGCTCTTCCTGCGCGAAGGCGGTCATCAGCAACATGGGCACGCCCGGCTGCTCGGTGCGCACGCGGCGAAACAGCTCGACGCCGGTCATGCCCGGCATGCGGATGTCGCTGACGATCACGTCGAAGCGCTGGTGCTGCAGTTGCTCGAGCGCGGCCTCGGCCGTCGGCGCTTCGCTCACCTCGAACCCTTCGAGCTCGAGGTTCGCCGCGAGCGTGGTGCGCAGCCCCGCCTCGTCGTCGACCACCAGGACTCTTCGCTGCGCGTTCATCTCTTTTCCCCTCATGCGCTGCGTGCCGGGAGCTCGACGCTGAACGTCGACCCCTGCCCCACCGCGCTCTGAACGTTGATGGTGCCACCGTGGCTCTTCACGAGCCCGGCGACGATCGCCAGCCCCAGGCCGGTGCCGCGCGTCTTGGTGGTGAAGAGCGGCTCGAAGATCTTCCGCGCCACGTCTTCACTCATGCCGGTGCCGTCGTCGGTGACGGTGAGCGTCCACGGCAGCCCGTCGCCGCCGCTGGCGCCCACGCGCACGCTTCCGCCCCGGCCCGTCGGCACCGCTTCGGTCGCGTTCTGAACGAGGTTGGCCACCACCTGACGAAACTGGTCCTTGTCGAGGTCAGGCACCGGCAGCGCATCAGACACGTCGTTCACCACTTCGACCCCCTCACGCGGCGGAATGAGGGCGATCGCCTCCTGCACCAGCGGCCGCAACGGGCATGGCACCCGCGCTGGCGGTCGCTCCCGCGCGAAGTCGAGCAGGTCGCTGATGATGCGCGAACACGAGTTCAGCTCCTGCTCGACGACCTGGAAGAACTGGCCGATGCGCTTGTCGTCTTGAATGACGGTGGGCGACGCATTCGGCGCCAGCACGCGCTTCGAAATGTAGGTGACCGAGTTGCGCACTGCCGCGAGCGGGTTGCGAAGTTCGTGCCCGACGCTGGCGGCGAGCTGGCCGACGGCAGCGAGCTTCTCGGTACGGCTCAACGCGTCGTGGGTGTCGCGCGCGTCTTGCAGCGCGGCTTCGGCCTCGGCCTGCCGAAGCGCCACCGTGCGCAGCTCTGCGACACCGCGCTGACAGGCCAGCACGAGGAAGATGTCTTCGAACAGCACCCAGCCGGCGTGCTCGAGAAAACGCCACCACTCGGGGTTGGTGATTCCGTAGACCGACTCGGGCCAGAAGACGCCGCGCGCCGCGTGATCGCCGACCACCACCAGCGTGGCGGGCACGAGCACACGCCAGTCGCGGTAGAACGCGAGAAACGCGAGCGACCCGAAGATGTGGAAGTGCGTCTCGATGCGGCCGCCGGCGAGGTGAATGAGCAGCGCCGACCACAGCATCTGCGCGACGGCGACGACCATGCGCGTGGTGACCGCCGCGGGGAACTTCCAGACCAGGAACAGCGGCAGGCTGCTGATGACGCCACCGAGCACGACCGCGGCCACGACGTGCACGTGAAGCGACGACGCACGGCCCTCCCACGTGCGCGGCGAGACGACGAGCGAGAGCACCACGGCGAACCCCCACTGCACCAGCATCAACACGCCCATCGCCCGCGACGTGCGGGAGGCGTTCTCGTCGCGGTAGGCCGTGAAGAGCGTCTCGGCGCGCTGAGCGACGGTCACCATTCTCAGGAGCCCTCCTCGTTCTCGAGACCACAGCCGAACACCGGCGCCGTCGAGAGCGCCCGCTGACCTGCGAGCAGCACCGTCATCCGCTCGGCGCCGGGGCTGTCACCTTCATGACCTCGTGCGACGGTGAGCCCCCCACGGAACAGGAGCCTGCCATCAGGCGCGTAGAGCAGCGCGGTGCCCGAGGTGTGTGCGCCCAGACGTTTCGACACCGTGCCGTCGACGTCGATGGTGCGTTGCACGTCGGGCCACTGGCCGGCGCGGTCCCACAGGGCGCCATGAATGAACGAGGCGTCTTCGCCTTCGGGCTGCACGAAGAGCAGCAGCGCGGCGACCTTGCCCTGTTGCCGGGTGAGGAACTTCTGCAGCTCGGTGAAGGTCGCCCGGGTGCACGGACACTGCGGGTGCACGGTGACGATCACCGTCGGTCGATCCTCCGCGAGGCGAACCGTGCTGCCCGTCGGGAGCACCTCGCGCGGCGCCGGCGGCACCAGCGACGCGGGCGTCGACTTGGAGCGCGTGAGCACGACGGCGCCTGCGACGGCCGCCGTGAGCCACAGCGCGATGACGATGAACACCCCCCCGGACCGCATGCACCAACCATGGCAAACAGACCGTTGCAGTCGCAACGGAAGTCGAGTGCCACACCCAGGGAGTCAACAGAAATGGGGCGATCTTCCCAGGGAAGATCGCCCGTCAAATCAAATACTTGAGACCTTAGAGAGCGAAGTCAGCCTTCACGGCCTGAGTACGGGCCGACTCAATCAAGGCGTCGTCCATCGTCTTGGTGGCGTCCTTCGCCTTCTTCTTCATTTCGCCCGCGACGAACGCGTCGCGCTCGGCCGCGAGCTTCTGAATCTGGGTCTGCAGCTTCGCGCGTTCGGCAGCCTTCTCAGCGACGAACTTCTCGCGCTCGGCGTCGTTCATCTTCTGCATTTCGGCGGGCAGTTCTTCCTTCGGCACGGTGGCCATCGGCTTGCCTTCCTTCCTGGCGTCGACGAGGTCCCAGTCGCTGTTCTGGTAGTTCGCCGAAGCCTTGGCGGCGGCGCGCGTCGACATCGACGAAGCGCTCATGCCAGCGGCGTTCTTGTCCTGCGCCTCCTGGCGAGCGACGGCAGCGCGACCTTTGCCGCCGTACGCGATGTACGTCTTGTTGAGCTCCTGCGAGAGGCGCGCGATCTCCGCGTCTTGCGGAGCGTCGACGCGGGCCACGGCGCGGTTCGAATCGATGAACAGGAAGTTGCCGTCAGCGAGCCTCGCGGCGTCGGCCCAGTTGCCGGCGACGCCGTCGCGTTCGGTGCCGGCGTGAATGGTGTTCACCACGATGCCGCGCGCGATGGCGGTGCGCACCGACTCCTTGTAGGCGATGGGGCCCTGCGAGAAGGGCTCGTTGCCGGCGATGTAGATGAGCTTCAGATCCTTCGGGTTCTTTGACCACTCGAGCTCGGTGAGCGAGTGCTGAATGGCCGCGCCGCAGTATTCCTCGCCGCCGTTGGTGGTGAGCTTGAAGAGCTCTTCAGACACGCGGTCGAGGTCGGTGGTGAGCGGCACCAGCATCTTCACGTGATGCTGCGCGGAGGGAATCGAGTCGTTGCCGTAGTGGTACAGCGCGAGCTCGAGCTTCGGGCGCTTGCCGTCCTTCTTCGCGGTCGCGAAGGTGTTCACGATGCGCCACAGCTGTTCACGGGTCTGATTGATGAGGCCGTCCATCGAGCCCGAGGTGTCGAGGAGGATCGCGATCTGGATCTTCGGCTCGGTCTGGACCTTCTCGACGATGGCCGGAGCGTCGGTCTTGTCAGCGGCGACACAAGGGACGGCCGTCAACGCCGCGGCGCACGCGGCGAGCAGAGACTTACGGAACATGGAGGTGACTCCTTCGATGAGCGCGGCAGTGCGCCCGGTGTTTCGTCAAACGGGTGTGCCGGAAATCCGATCTGTCAGAATCGCGCGCGCGTGATGGCAGCGAGAACTTCAAGTGTCGGCGCGGACTTACGAGTTCGAATGGCGCTGGTCGCCGCGCGCTCGCTGCTCTGCGCGCCCCGGGGGCCGACGTGAGCCTGTCGCTCCGCCCACCCGAGTCGTCGAACGTCGGTGACGATGTCCGCCGACGACTGGAAGGTCGCGTGGAAGCGCTGGAGGACGCCTTGTCGCTGCTCGACGCGGTGTCGCGCGCGCTGGGCCGTGGTGTTCAAGAAGATGACGACGCTCGCACGGTGCGTGAGGCGATCTCGCAGCTGCCGCGCCTCGATGAACACGCCTCGAGACTGGCGAGCGTGCCTGAGACCGAGGCGCTGGTACGCCGCTACAGCGCGTTGAAGAAGTCACTCGAGCGCCAGGTCGCAGGCCCGTCACTGCGCGCTGGCCTCACGCGGGTGCTCGAACGCCGCGCGCCCGAGGTTCACGAACCGCAAGAAGGCGACACCGTCTTGCTGGACGCACCAACGATGCCGTCGTGGCTGCGTGGGCTCACGAGCCTGGCGGTGGCGACCCTCGTCGTGCTGCGCACGCGCCAGCCGTTGTTCTTCGGTCTGCTGCCGGTCTCGTGGACCGCGTTGAACATCATCTTCCCGCGAGAGCGCTGGTTCGCCATTCAGCCGCACCGGTTGTTCATGAGCCGGCGCATCAACCGGCCGCTGCGCGAGGTGAAGTGGTCCGAGCCGCTGCAGATCGAACGCGTCGACACGTTCTTCCGCGTGCGCTCGAAGTGGACGGAGCTTCCGCTTTCTCCTGCGCTCCCGGAGTCGTTCGCCAGCTGGCTCGCCCTGCTCACCGGTCCGTGGCTCAACGCGCTCTCGCCCGTGAAGCAGAACGTCATCGTGCTGAAGGGCGCGAACGATGCGAACGGCGAAACAGGCGCCGTCTTCGTCACCGGCGAAGGCGTGCTCTTCGTACCCGACGTGGCGAAGGCGCTCGTGGCGCGCTCGCTCGTCAACGAGCCCATCTCCGTGCCACCGTGGAACACGCTGGTCGAAGCGCTTCAACACGCGCGCAACTGGAACGACCTGGGCCCGCACCTCGCGATGAAGTGCGACGGAGCGTGGCTGCGGCGCGGCACGTTCACCGTCGAACAGGCGGGCCCGGTGACCTTGCGCCTCAACGGAAACACGGCGGTCTCCGAAGACGCCACCGGCAACCGCGGGCGCTGGACGCTCGTGCAGCTCACGCTCGAGCCGAGGAACCGTGCCCCGGCGCTCGCGCTGCTCGAGAACACCGCCGCCTCTGACGGTTGACCGACGACAAGCGCAGCCGGCGTGCGAAGATCGCCTGAGCACCTCGGGGTCCACGTGTACGAACTCGCAGCATCACCGGGAATTCTCCGGTTCCTTCAATACGTCTACGGCTTCATCGCGTTCTGCAGCGCGGTCGGCTTCCTCCACCCGAAATTGCGAAGGCCCGAGAGTCTTCCGATTCGCCAGGCGATCAACTCGTGGTGACCACCCGCGCTCTACGGAGGCGCCGCGACGCTGCTCGGAGGTCGCGCCGCCGTGGCACTCTTTCTCGTGGTGAGCCTCTGGGCGCTGCGTGAATTCCTGCGCTTCCTCCCCGCTGAAGAGCGGCCGAAAGACACGGTGGTGCTGGCGGTCGTGGCGACGGTGCTCCACTACGGCGCCATCGCGCTGAACCTCGAGACGGTGTCGCCAGACCTGGTGCTCGTCTTCTTCTGCTTCGCGGTGATTCCGCTGGTGCGGGCGCGGCTGCATGGGCCGGCGGGCGTGCTCACGGCCTCGGGGCGCATCGCGTTCGGGTTGCTCGTGTGCACGTTTGCGCTCGGTCACGTGGCGCGCCTGTTCCTGCTGCCGTCGACCGTCGGTCCCGCGGGGCCCGAAGGGCTGGCGGGGCTGCTCTTCGTATCGATCATGACCAACGACGCGAGCCAGTACGTGGTGGGCAAGCTGACCGGCAGACACCGCCTCGCGCCGGTGCTGAGCCCCAGGAAGACGTGGGAGGGCTTCGCTGGCGGCGTACTGATCACCGCGCTGGTGACGTCGGCTGCGTCTTCGTTGCTGGCGCCGTTCGATCGACTCACGGGCGCGTTGCTCGGGGCGGCGATGGCGATTTTGGGGTTGCTCGGAGACCTGCTGGTCTCGGCGATCAAGCGTGACGTCGGCGTGAAGGACAGCGGCGCGGTGCTGCCGGGCCAGGGCGGCATTCTCGATCGCTGCGACAGCATGCTGCTGAGCGCCCCGCTCTTCTTCTACGTGGTGAACGCGTGGCTGCGCTGACGTTCGACGCGCTTCGGGCCGAGCTCGACCGCGCGGGCTGCTTCAAGACGCGGCCCGCCTCGGCGGTCGCGAGCCTCGTGCTGCATCTGGTTGCGTCGGCCGCGCTCTTCTTCGCGAGTGCGCACCTCGGCAGTGCGCTGCTCTTCGTCGCCGGGTCGCTGGTGTTCTACCGCCTGGGCTGGCTCATGCACGACGCCGCGCACGGCGGCACGTTCTCGTCGACCGTGGCCAACAAGCGCTTCGCGGCGCTCACCGCTGGAATCATGGGCGAGTTCCCTTCTGACTGGAGCTACGGCCACGGCCGCCACCACGCCGCACCCAACGTGCGCGGTCGCGACATGGATCAATCGGAGCGCTGGGACCCCTCGCGTCGCTATCGAACCTGGGCCGGCGCCTTCGTCGGGCTGCTGCTGTTCAGCACGTTCAAGGGTCGCTACCTCCCCAAGACGCTGCTGCTGCTCGGCTTGCGTGACGGGTACTTCTGCTACCAGCACGCGCGCGCCAACTTCCGTCGCGAGCTCGCCGCGTCGATCGGCGGCTTCACGTTGCAGCTGACGTTCTTCACCGTGCTGTTCGGCGCGTGGGGGCCGCTGCTGTTCCTCGCCCACACGTCGATCGGCATGCTGTACCTGAACACCGTCTTCGCCGGGAACCACTACGACCTCGAGAGCTTCGACGAAGCCGACGCCGCGAAGCTCTCGTTCGCAGAGCTGCAGGTGCGCACCTCGCGCAACTACCCGCCGGGCGCCCTCGCCGCGTTCGTGTTCGGTGGCCTCGAGTATCAAATCGAACACCACCTCTTCCCGTCGATGCCGCGCGCCGGGCTCCGCAAAGCCGCGCCGCTGGTTCGCACCTTCTGCGAGGCCCACGCGCTGCCGTATCGACAGCAGTCGTTCATCGGCTCCGTGGTGGGCGTGCTGCGCTTCCACCTCGACCGGGCGCGCGCATGAAGCCCATCGCTCGCAACGGCGCGCAGCTCTGCTTCGCGGGCTCGGCGCTGTTGAACGTGCTGTCGCAGGCCTTCTTCGCGCGCGCGGGCGGCGCCGATCGTGACGCGTGGTTGTCGGGCACCTTGCTGCTGGGCACCGCGGCGAGTCTGGCGGGCGTGCCAGCCGCACAACGCTTCGGGCTTCCGGGGCGGCCACTGCTGAGCGGGCTCGTGCTCGTCATCGGCATCGGAGCGCTCTTCGGGCTCACCTTCACGCTGGAGTCCGCGGCGCTCTTCGCGGCCGTCACCGTCGTGCTGCGCTTCTTCATGCAATACGGAACGCAGGAGCTGGACCGGCGCGCGGTGCTGCTGGCCGGCGAAGCCTCGCGACGTACCAACGACATCGTGGGGCTCGCCATGCGCTTCGGCGGCATGCTCGTGGGCCCGCTGTGGTTCAGCCTCGTGAAGAGCAGCGTGGCCTCGCTGTTCGCCATCGCGCTGATGACGGCGCTCGCGGTGTGGACGGTGGCGCTGACGGCCTCGGCGCCGCAACCGGTGATGACCAACGCCGCGCCCTCGCAGCTGTCGGCCGACGAGCGCGTGGTGCTGTGGGCCGCGCGGGTGATCTACGCGTCGTACTACCTGCTGGCGTCCAGCATCATCTCCGTGCTCACCGACCTGCATCACCTGCCCGACGCGGTGAAGCGCGGAGGCCTGGTGGTGACCGTGGTGTACGCGAGCGCCATCGTCACCACGGTGATCGAGCTGGCGCGTCGGCGCACCACGCGCAGGCCGGTGCTCGACATGCTGCCCGCACCGGTGGCGATGATCTTCGTGGGCTTCGCGCTGCCGTCGGGCGCCACCGCCATGACCGGCGTCGAGCTCGCGGGTGGCGTGCTGTTGGGGGTCGCCTTCGCGCGCTACCAGCTGCCGTTCCGGGATCGCGCGACCGCCGAAGCGATGCAGCATCGGCCGGCGCTGCTCGCGGCCTACAACAACCTGGGAACCACGAGCGCCCTGCTCGGCTACGCGGTGATGAGCGGACTGGTCGCGTGGAGCCGGCACGCCGGCGCCAGCTACGCAGCGTGGGCCGGGAGCGGCGTGGTGCTGTTGGGCCTCGCAGGCGCCGCGCTCGTGCTCATGGCCCGGGCGCGACGTCAGCCCGCGACTCAGGCCACCTGAACGTCGTCGTTCGCCGGAACCGCCTTCTTGAGATTCACCGACACCAGCTTCGAGACGCCCGGCTCTTCCATCGTCACGCCGTAGAGCACGTCGGCGACTTCCATCGTGCGCTTGTTGTGCGTGATGAGGATGAACTGCGAGCCCTTGCTCATCTCGCGCACCATCTCGTTGTAGCGGCCGACGTTGCCTTCATCGAGCGGCGCGTCGACTTCGTCGAGCAGGCAGAACGGCGTGGGCTTGATGAGGAAGATCGCGAAGATCAGCGCCACGGCGGTGAGCGCCTTCTCACCACCCGAGAACAGGTTCACGTTCTGGAGCTTCTTGCCCGGCGGCTGCGCGAGGATCTCGACGCCCGGCTCTTCGCCGGGCCCGCCCTGCGTGAGCAGCAGTGACGCCCGGCCGCCGCCGAACAGGCGCGGGAACACGGCCTGGAACTTCTCGTTCACCACGTCGAACGTCTCCTTGAAACGCAGGCGCGAGGTCTCGTCGATCTTGGCGATCGCGTCCTTCAGCTGCGCGAGCGACTCTTCGAGGTCGGTCTTCTGCTTCGAGAGGAACGCGAAGCGCTCGCGGATCTCGTTGTGCTCTTCGATGGCGGTGACGTTCACCTCGCCCATGCGCTCCAGCTGGCCGCGGAGCTCGTTGAGCTTCTCCTTCGCCTCGGCCTCCAGCGGGCCGCGCTGGTGGTACTCGTGCACCGCCTCCACCAGGTTCACCTGGAAGCGCTCGTTGACCGACGCCACGAGGTGCTCGGTCTCGAGAGAGATCTCCTTCTCCTTGAGCGCCATGCCGTTGAGGCCCTGCGACAACGAGTCGGCCTTCGTACGCAGCTCGCGCAGCGCGTTCTCGTCGTTGGTGACGATGGCGGCCTTCTCGGCGTGCTCGGTCTTCCTGGCTTCGAGGCCGGCCTTCGCGCTCTCGAGCTGCGCCTGACGCTCACCACGCTCCGTCGCCGTCTCGGCCAGGCGCGCTTCGAGCGTCGAGAGGTGCGCGGTGCCTTCGTCGCGCGTGGTGGCGAGGCGGCCCGCGCGCTCGGTGAGCTCGTCGACCGCGTCAGACAGGGCGTCGACGCGCTGCCGTGCCGCGTCGCCACGTTCGCTGACCGACGCGCACTTCACCTTGAGCGTGGTCACGTCGGTAGACAGCGCCGCGATCTTCGCCTCGAGCGATTCGCGCTCCTGCACCAGCAGCTTCACGCGATCGTCGCGCAGCTCGCGGTCGGTCTGACCGTGCATCACCTCGCCGCGTGAAGACTCGAGCTCGTAGTCGAGCGTGCCCTTCGAGGTCTCGACCTGGTCGAGTTCGGCCTGCACACCGGCGATGCGGTCGCGCAGCTTCACCAGGCCCGAGCCGGCCGAGTGCAGGTCCTTCTCGTGACCGGCGAGCTGCACCTCTTCGGCGTGCGTCGTCTTCTCGATGCCCTTGAGCACGCCCTCCGACTGCCCCATCTGCTTCTGGAGCTCGTAGTGACGCGTGATGAGCTCGTTGTAGCGCTCCTCGAGGTGCTTCACGTCGCCCTGGAGATCGCCGATTTCGCGCTTCTTGGTGAGCGCGCCGACGCCCGCGCCTTCCATCACGCCGCCGGTGATGACGCCGCCGGGGCGCACCACGTCGCCGTCCTGGGTGACGAAGGTGTACGCCGGGTGCTGTGCGGCGCAGGTGCGCGCGTCGGCCAGGTCTCGCACCACGGCCACGCCGTCGAGCAGCGCGTTGACGACCGGGCGCAGCGTCACGTCGGTCACGGTGACGAGGTTGCTCGCCATGCCGACGACCTCCAGCATCACCAGCGGCTGCAGCGGCTCAGTGGTGGTCAGCGGCACCGGGAAGAACGTCGAGCGCCCCTCCATGCCGGCCTTCAGGAACTCCACGAGTTCCCAGGCGCGGTCGGGCGTCTCGACGATCACGTGCTGCAGGCGCTCACCGAGCACCGCTTCGATGGCCTGCTCGTGCTCCGACGGCGCCGACACGATGTCCGACACCAGACCGAACACGCCGACGCTGCGCGGGTCGCCGCCGGCCTTCTGCATCACCGCGCGCACGCCGCGATCGAAGCCGTCGTAGTTCTGCGCGATCTCTTCGAGCGACGAGAGGCGGCTGCGCTTGTCGGCCAGCTCTTCACGTACCGCGGTCACCAGCACTTCGTTCTCGGCGAAGGCCTCGCGGGTCACGGTGAGCGCGGCCTCTTCTTCACCGCGGCGCTGCGTGAGCTCCATCGACATCTGGCGGGCCTGCTCGACGCGCTCCAGCACTTCCCGGCGCGCGGCATCGAGCTGCGCCTCTTCGGCGCGCAGGCTCTCGAGCTCCTGCGTCAGCTTCACGCCGCGCTCGGCGAGGTCGAGCTTGCGCTGCTCGAGGTTCTGCAACTTCGACTCGTGGTTCGCCACACGACGCGCGATCTCCACGAGGCCGAGGCGATCTTCTTCGAGGCGAACCGCGATCTCGGCCACCAGCTCGGTGGTGCGGCGCAGCTCTTCTTCCTTCACCTGCAGGCTGACTTCGTCTTCCTTGCTCGCCACGCCCATGCGGTCGAGCTCACCCAGGCCCGCGGCCTTGTCGGCTTCGGCCTGCGTCTTCTTCTCGAGCACCTCGGTCAGCTCGCGCTCTGCCTGCTCCACGCGCGCCTTCGTGGCCGCCTGGTCTTCGGTCCAGTGCGAGATGCTCTGCGCGTCGAGCTGCACCTGGCTCTCGATGGCGTAGACCTCGGCGCTCAGGGCCTCGAGCTCCGCGGCGCCCGCGGCCAGCGCTTCACGCTTCTGGGTGATGCCTTCTTCGAGCGACTTCACCTGCTCGAAGGTGGCGCGCTCGTCGGTCGACAGCTCGGCGAGGCGCGCGGCGAGCGCGTTCTTCTCGGCTTGCAGCTCGAGCCAGCGGTGCGAGCTGTGGTGCAGCTCGATGTCGCGCATCTCCGACTTGAGCCGCTTGTACTTCTCGGCCTTCTTCGCCTGGCGCTCGACCGAATCGAGGCGGCGCTCGAGCTCCTGCACGATGTCGTTCACGCGCTGGAGGTTCTGCTGCGTGTAGTCCATCTTGCGCTCGGCGGCGCGGCGGCGGGCCTTGTACTTGGTGATGCCGGCGGCCTCTTCGATGACCGAGCGGCGATCTTCCGCGCGGGCGCTGACGAACTGACCGACGCGGCCCTGCTCGATGATCGAATACGCGCGCGTGCCCACGCCGGTGCCGAGGAAGAGCTCGGTGATGTCCAGCAGGCGGCAGGTGGTCTTGTTGATCTGGTACTCCGACTCCCCGCTGCGGAAGAGCCGGCGCGTCACCGAGACCTCCGGCAGCCCGGCGAGCGTCTCGGGGAGCACGTCACCCGACTCCACGGCGAAGGTCAGCGTCACCTCGGCCATCGACAGCGGCGCGTGCGTCTCGGAGCCGTTGAAGATGACGTCTTCCATGCCGCGGCCACGGAGGTTCTTGGCCGACTGCTCACCCATCGCCCAGCGAATGGCGTCGACCACGTTCGACTTGCCGCAGCCGTTGGGCCCGACGACCCCCGTCACGCCTTCATCGAAGCTGATGACGACGCGGTCCATGAACGACTTGAAGCCGGTGATGTCGAGACGCTTGATCCGCATGGGTTTTCCGACCCTCCGAAATCGCGCTGAGGCCGGTAAATCGGCCCCAGAAGAGGGTCGCCGCTTAGCACCCGCGCATCGTCACGAGCAAGCGTGACACTACGTCAGGTGACCATATGTTCCCGCTTGAGAGACTTCGGGTACTTGAGCGCGGACCACGCACTTCGGTGCGTCGCAAAGAGTTCAGTGCGCAGCGGTGAGCAACCTGGGCACAGCGGCCAGCCGGCCATTCACCACGCCCACGCAAAGCCTCGAAATGAGGCACAGAACAGGCATCGGGCCCGGTTTCGGCGCGTCTCGCTTCGGGGTCGGCTGCGGCTGTTGAGGCTCGTGGCTCATGGCGTCGTGGGGTTGAGCAAGTACGACGCCAACGGCTCGACGGTTCATGGCACCTCGAGCGCGATCAGCTGACGTCCGGAAGAACCGGGCAGCGCGACGCGGAAGAGCGCGACCGACCCTGGTTTCAAGGCCTTGAGGGCGGCCGTCAGCTCGTCGCGTGTCGTGATGGCTGCGCGGTTCAGCTCCACGACAGCCATGCCGCGTGACAGGCCCGCCTCGTCGGCCGCGGAGCCGGGCGTGACGCCGATGATCAGCGCCGACTGCCGCGGCAGGCCCGCCCCTTCCGCGAGACGTGGGTCCATGTCCTGAAAGCTGATGCCGATCTTGTGCGCGTCGCCGCTGCTCGGCTCGGCCTTCTTCATGTCGCCGAGGTTCTCGAGGTCGGGGCGCGTGCCGAGCTTGACCTTGAGCTCCGTGGGCTTGCCATTGCGGACGAGCGAGAGCGCCACGGTGGCGTCGGGCCCCTTGAGCGCCACGATGCGCGTGAGCGACGCCGAAGAGCCGACGCGCTCCCCGTCGATGCCGACGACCACGTCTTCTTCCTTCATGCCGGCCTTCGCCGCGGGGCTGCCCGGGTTCACCGAGGTGATGAGCGCACCGTCACGCTGCGGCACCGCCAACGCCCTGGCCAGCGCCGGCGTGACGTCTTGAATGCCGACGCCCAGCCAGCCGCGCGTCACCAGGCCCTTCTTCTCGAGCTGCGGCACGATGGCCTTGATGAGGTTGGAGGGCACCGCAAAGCCGATGCCCGAGCCGGTCTGAATGATGGCGGTGTTCATGCCGATCACCTCGCCCTTGAGGTTGAAGAGCGGGCCGCCGGAGTTGCCGGGGTTGATCGCCGCGTCGGTCTGCAGAAATTGGTCGTACCGGCTGGCGCCGATCTGCCGATCGCTGGCCGACAAGATGCCCGCCGAGACGCTCTGCGCGAGCCCGAACGGGTTGCCGATGGCCACCACCCAGTCGCCGATGCGCATCGCCGACGAGTCACCGAGCTTCACCGAAGGCAGCCCTTCGACCTTGCCCTTCAACTTCACGAGCGCCACGTCGGTGAGCGGGTCGCGGCCCAGCACTTCACCGTCGAACGAGCGCCCGTCGTCGAGCCGCACCTTGATGAGCACCGCGCCTTCCACCACGTGGTTGTTGGTCAGCACGAGGCCCGTGGGCGCGATGATGAAGCCCGAGCCGGTGCCGGTGTTGAGCGGCGCGTCTGCCGACTGGCCACCGCCGCCGCGACGACGGTAGCGCTCGAGCAGCGCCTGACTCTCTTCGGAAGGGCGCTTGGCGATGTCGAGGTAGACGACCGCGCCCTTCACCGAGTCGATGAGCGGGGCCAGCGAAGGCACCGTGGCCGGCGTGGGCGAGACGGTCTGTTGGGCGAACGCCGGAGCGGCGATCGCGACGAGGGCAGCACTGAGAACGAAGGCGCGCATGAGAGTTGGTTGGTAACGCAGCTCCGACAACGATCAACCCACGGCGCAGATTTCCCGTACGAATGTCGGTAGTGTGAAAAACCGTTCTGACCGGCCGAAGGAGCGCACGAAAAAGTCCATGTCCCGCCTGAATTGGTTGCTGCCCCTGGCGCTGGTGTTCTGTGCGTGCCCCGGACCCATCGACGTTCCCGACGGCGGTGATGGCGTCATCGTGGTGCGGCCGGGTGAGGGCATCGTCGCCATTCGCTCTGCCTGCAGCCTCATCGTTCCCGCGGGGGCGTTCCCCGAAGAGACGCGCATCTTCCTGACGGCGACCGAAATGGGCATTCCCGAGGTGCCGACGCGCAAACGCGTGAGTGCGGGCTGCAAGATGCAGCCGACGACGCTCAAGCCGGCCTCGCCGCTCACCATCATCATGACGTGGGACGCGGGCGCCATACCGCCGGGCGTCGACCCCGGCACCTTCGACCTTCGCAGGCAGTTCGGCGGCGAGGCGTACACCGCGCTCCCGAACGTCTCGATCACACCCGCGACGGCCGAACAGCCGGCGCTGATTCAGGCGAAGACCGACAAGCCCGGCACGTTCTGGGTCACCAGCCCGTCGGAGCCGAACATCGAGCGCGTCGAGCTGACGCCCGAAGAGGTTCAGCTGATGGTGGGCGACACGCAGCAGTTCACCGGCCGCGTGGTGTCCCCCACCGGCGACACCATCGACGCGCCGATCACGTGGGCCATTTCTCCCGCGCGCGTCGCCACCGTCGACGACAGCGGCCTCGTCACCACCCACGACCCGGGCATCGCCACGCTGACGGCGACTTCCGGCATGCAGTCAGCCACCGCGAAGATCTACGTGCGCGGCACCAGCACCGGCCCGGTCACGTTCTCGCACCAGAACCCCTTCCCCACCGGCAACGATCTCTATTCGGCCGTGCTCGCCCCGGGGCTGGGCACCGTCTACGCCGGCGACAACGGCACCGTGCTGCTCGAGAACACCATGGGCGCATGGTCGCGCGTCGGCTCGATTCCGTCGCTGACCCTCAAGGCCGTCGGAGGCACCACGCTCGAGAACGCGGTCGCCATCGGTCAGAGCAGCGGGCGCGGCGTGCTGGTCGAATTCCACGGAGCGCAACCGCCCACCGCGCGCACGTTCGCGCCCACGCAGATCAGCGATCTCTCGCAGCTGTGGTTCGACGGCACGCACGGCATGGGCGTGGGCGTCGGCAACGAGCTCGTCATCTACCGGAATGGCGCGTGGACCACCGAGTACCACCCCTCGTTCGAAGCCCTGTTGTCGGTCATCGGCGACGGCGCCGGGGGCTTCGCGGTCGTCGGCGATCTCGGCTCGATCTACCGGTGGGATCCCGCGCGCAAGGTGTGGGACTCGGTCTTCGAAAACCGGCTCTCGGTGAAGCTCGATGCCGCGAAGCTGGTCGACTTCTCGACGGGCGAAGCGTGGGCCGTCGGCGCGAATCGGCTGTGGCACTTCGTGGGCACCGGCTGGGTGTCTGAAAATCTCCCCGCGACGCCCGCCTTGCTGCGCGGCACCGGCGTCGACCTCGTCGAAGGCAACGTCACCATCGTGGGCGAGCTCAAGATGCCGACGGTGGGCCTGCTGCCGAACGGTCGCGGCCTCATTCTTCAACGCGTCGAACAAGCGGCCTCCGACGGCGGCATGAACGGCGTCACCTGGCGCGACACCATTCTGCGCGGTCAGCAGATCCCCCTGGGCATCACCAGCGACGCGACCGACGCCGTGGTGGTGGGCACGCTCGGCGCGGTGTGGAAATGGAACTCCGGCACCTCGACGTTCACCGAGACCTCGAAGGGCTTTCAGGGCGACGTGGTCGATCTCGCCGTCACGGCCGACGACGTGTTTGCCGCGGTGAACGAGTGCGGTGACGTGCGCTGCCTCTACCGTCGCGGAACGGTGATGCATCAGAGCGCCAACGGCTGGGTGCCGCTGGGCTCGCTGCCGGTGACCTCGCCGGTCTTCGCCATCGCCGCGCGCGCCAACAACGAGGTGGTCGTGACCGGCACGTCCGCCGTCTACGTGTGGACCGGCACGTCGTGGGGCACCGTTCCCGTCGGCAGTGGCGCCGGAGCGATCTTCGATCTGCAGTGGTGCGGCTCCGATCTCTGGGGCGCGGGCGAGAGCGGCGGCGTGTACCGGGGCAACGCCGTGCTGCTCAACAGCATGGGCAACGTCGGCAGCAATGCGCTCCAGTCCATCCACTGCTCCGCGACTGGTGAGCTCTGGGTCGCGGGGACGCAGACGCTCGCCAACCGGCCGCCCAACGGTCAGTGGACGCAGCGCACCTCGAGCGAGGTGAGCCACGCCGACTGGCACGCCGTGTGGAGCCCGGGCCCCGGCGAAGGGTTCGCGTTCGGCGACGCGCAGTTCGGCGTGTACTGGGACACCGCGCAGCTGCTCGAGCAGCGCAACACCGGCGAGCTCGGCATCGATCTCGCGAAGGCCATGTGGGGCGACAAGATCGACAACCTCTACATGACGGGCATCAGCAACGTGCCCGGCGCTTTCGGCTTCATGCTGCGCTTCGACGGCATCTCGTGGTCGTGGGTCGACTCGGGTGCGCACCGCCGCGGCAATGCGCTCATCGGGCGTTCGGCGAACGAGATCTGGCTGGGCACCGAAGGCGGCGGCGTGCTCAAGGCCGTCGCGCCCTGAGCGGGCTCGACGAGCTGGTGCTGGCCGTCGCTGAGCGGCCAGACGATCTGTCGCTCCGGCTGGTGGTCGCCGAGGCGTTGAGCGAGCGCGGCAATCCCCGCGGTGAATTCATCGCCCTGCAGTGCGCGCATCGTGACCTTTCCCGCGCCCGCGCCCTGCTGCGTGAACACGGCGAGTCGTGGCTGTCGCCGGAAGTCCGCGACGTCATCGTGCCGGGGAGCGCCGTGTTCTCTCGCGGGTTCCTGTCGGCGTGCCGGCTCAAACCGCACATCGATGTGCGGCCCTCGCTACGCGCGCTCGACTGGCAGACGGTGCGCTGTGTTTCGAACCCGACGGTGGCGCTGGTGCGCGAACTGCCGTGGCTCACGCAGTTGCGCGCCGTGCCAGACCATGTGGCGGTCGACCTGTTGCGAGGGCCTCCGATGCCGGCGGTTCACTCATTGGAGATCACTGGCGACGCCTCGTTCACCGCGTTGATGCGCGTGTGGCGTGAAGCGACCGGCGCGCCGAACGTGACGACGCTGCGGTTGGTTCGTCACGGTGATCAGTTCTACCCACACCGGCTCGACCCGCTGTTCCGCGAGGGCGCGGTGCCGTTGCGCCGGCTCGAATTGGTGCTGCGCGAAACGAAGTTGGTGCGCTGGGTAGCGCCACTCGAAGCGAGCCCGCTGGCGTCCCTCGCGTTCATCTCCGAGCGCTCCGAGCACCACGATGGCTGGTGGTGGCTGCGCTACGAGCACCGCGAAGCTGTGTTGCGAGTGGCTGCGACGTCAGAGCGGGAGCGCTTCTCGTGGTTCGACTTCGACGCCCGGATGGCAGCGAGCACGCTGAGAGCCGTACTCAAAGACTTTCCGATGGAAAGCGTACGCGTGCGCGGTGTGCAGCATCTTCACGCGAGCCGATGAGACGCGGACTTCCCGATGAAGTGCTCGACGAGCGGACGAGCGTCGGCAGCGGGGAGCGCGTGGCTCCAGCGCCCGCATGAAGAATGAATGGACAGACGTTCCGTACGCGCAGGGATGCGCAGCACCCCCGCGATCACAACGAAGGCAACGAGCCGGTGTGTGAGAACGCCACCGTCCGCACCTTCACGTCGAGCAGCCGCTTGCGCATCGCTTCGATCGACTCGCGCGCCTGAGCGCCATCGTCGTTGAAGGCCCACGGAGCGATGCGCACGGTTCCACCCTCCACACCCGACGCCGCGTCGCCGACGAAGAGCACGCCCCGCGTCAGGTACGCCGCACTGCCCGCGGTGTGGCCCGGCATCGAGAACACCTGCACCACCGCTTCACCGAAGCCGAGGGTGTCGCCGTCGCGCAGCACGCGCGTCACCTTCGGGCTCTTCGCGGGGTCGTTCTTCAAGAGCTTCGGCACGGGTCCTCTGGCCGCCACCAGCCCTTCGATCACCGGCTTCTCGTTCTCGAGTGATGCGATCTCGATCCCGGGGAACGCGGCGCAGCCGTTCGTGTGATCCGCGTGGCCGTGGGTGATCAACGCCGCCTTCACCGTCAGCTTCTTCTCCGCGAGCTGCGCCTTGATCGCCGTGCCTGCCGGGTCTTGCCCACAGTCGATGAGGATCGCGCTCCCCTCGCCGATGGGCACGATGTACGCCTGCACGTACCCGTCGGCGACGCTGGTCACGCCCTCACCCAGCTCGGCCGTGGCAGGCACCGGCACCAGGCCCGCGAACGCGCTGGCGATCGACGCACCGGCGATCACCAGCAGCGCGACCACCACGCCCACTGCAATCAGCAGCTTGCGTTTCATCGTGATCAGTCAACCTGCGCCAGCTTGTTGCGATCTTCCAGGAAGCCACCGACGGCCTCGGCGATCGAATCGGCCACCTTCGACTGGTACTTCTCGTCGGCCAGCCGCTCTTCTTCTTCGGGGTGCGAGAGGAACGACGTCTCGACGAGGATCGCCGGCATCTTCGCGCCCAGCAGCACGAAGAAGAGCGCCTCCTTGGTGCCCAGGTCCTTCACGCCCTTGTAGTCGGCCGAGAGGTTGCGAATGAGCGAGCGCTGCACGCGGTCGGCCAGGCGCGACGACTCGCCGGTGTTCGCCTTGGTCGCCAGGTCCGCGAGGATGTACTGGAGGTCGCCCACGCCGCGCTCGGTGGTCGCGTTCTCGCGCGCCGACAGCCGAATCGAGTACCGGTTCGACGAGGTGTTCAAGGTGTACGTCTCGATGCCGCGCATCTTGGTCGACGGCGCCGCGTTGCAGTGCACCGAGATGAACAAGTCGCCCTTCTGACGGTTCGCGAGGCGGGTGCGCTCTTCGAGCTTCACGAAGGTGTCGTCGTCGCGCGTGAGGATCACCTCGAGGCCCGCTTCTTCGAGCCGCGCCGCGAGCTTCTTGGCGATGGCCAGCGCCACGTCCTTCTCGCGGGTGCCGCCGGGGCCGATCGCGCCGGTGTCGTGACCACCGTGGCCGGCGTCGATGATCACACGGCGCACCTTGAGCCCCAGCTGCTGCGCGAGCGAGATCTCGTCGTCACGCTGCGCCGAGGCGAGCTTCTTGAACCGGCTGCGCGCGTCCGCGTCGTCCTTGCCGGGCTGCCGCGCGCCGACGCGCACGTCACGCAGGCGCTCGGCGAGCGAGGCCACCACCGGCTCGTCTTCTTCCACCACGTCGTCGCTGGCCGGCGCTTCGTCACGCTCGCTCAGCCGCGAAGGCTCGGGCGTCACGTCGCGACGCGGCACCGTGCGGCGCGCCTGCACCGCCACCGGCGTGGGCGTGGGCTCGACCTGGTTGAGGTCCTGCAGCGGCTTGATGGCGCGGCGAATGGCCTCGGCCACGTCGGGTGACGACGCCACGGCTTCATCGTCGACCACGGCGCGCTGCTTCTTCTTCGGCTCGGGCTCGACGCGCGCCACGGCCTTCACCGCCACCGGCGCGCTGACCGGCCTGGCCTTGACGACCTCGACCTTCGCCACCGGCTTCGGCAGCTCCGCCAGCATCGCGGTGATGTCCTTCTTCATGTCGCCGGCGTTGGGCAGCGCGGCCTCGAGCACCTTGCGCGCGCCCTGCTGATCATTTTCACGGTCGGCCAGCAGCTTCGCGAGCGCGAAGGCCGCGTCGTCCGACAGCTTGTGCTTCGGCCAACCGTCGATCAGCTTCTTGTACGCGCGCTTCGCCGCATCGCGGTCGTCGTCGATCTGCGAGATGCGCGAGAGCTCGTTGTTGAGCCGCCCCGCGTTGAACAGCGCTTCGGGCGCGCGATCTGATTTCGGGTGCTTGCTGGCGATGGCCTCGAACTTCTTCGCGAGGTTCTGCCAGTGGTGCCGCAGCCCGCGACGCTTGGGGTCCTTCTTGAGCTTCTCGTACGCGTCCTTCGCGTCGCGAAACGCGTCGTCGGCGGTCGCGGCCCGGGCCGGGACACTCGAGAGCAACAACATGGTGATGGCGACGGCTCTGATCATGATCACCCGCGGGCAACGACTCGCTACAGGGTTGAAGATGTGACCACGCGTCCCACACACCGGCAAAAAAACGGCCGCTGATCAGCGTGAAAAGTTGCTGCTCCCCTCGGAACGCGGGCGTCGGTAGGCTGTCGCGCCATGTCGCAGGGAAAGAGCCCGACGCCTGATCAGAAGAAGCCGGCGAAGCCTGACACCACGACTCCTTCGCCCGAAGACGCGCGTGTCAACGACGCGAAGATCCTCAACTCCGTGCTGACGCAGCACCAGAAACAGTCCTTCGGGTCCGGCTTCAACGACTCGAGCGCGGAGCGCCGGCGCAACTCGCTGCTCGCGGTGGCGATACCCGCCGTGGCCACCAGCGCCGGCACCCAGGGCCTGCAACCGGTCTCCAACCAGAAGTTCGACGGCAAGACGGTGCCCCTGGCGCTGCAGAACCGCGATCTGTGGAAGGCCGTGCCGGCGCCCCTGCAGAGCGTGCCCGGCAAACGCTCCGAGGCGCTCTACGCGTCGGTGGTCAACCAGTTCGGCGTCACCGTGAACCCCCGCTACGAAGAAGACGCGCCCGGCAAGGGCCGCGGCCACATCTTCGTGTGGGACGTCAGCCGCGCGATGAACTGCGAAATTCCGCACTTCGTGGGCGCGAAGGAGCTGTCGCTGGTGCAGACCTGCGACTGGCTGCGCCACGAAGGCCCCATGCGCGGGTGGAAGCGCGCGAACGACTACGAGCTACTCGAAGGCACCAGCCGCGGGTGGATGGTGGTGGTGATGCCGAAAGATCGCTCCATCCGTCAGATCGCGATCGTCGCCCCCCAGAAGGACGAAGGAAAACCGAAGCTCACCGGGGTGGGGTTGATCCGCTCCGACGGCGCGTTCGCCAAAGAGATGTTCGGCGCCAACCCGCTCGAGTGTTTCTACCACGAGTGAACGGCTCAGCCGTTGCGGTACCAGCCGAGGTCTCGCGCGATCTCTTCGTCGACCACGCGCGCGAGCGTCGGTGACGACGGCAGCACCGCCGCCAGCACCTTCTCGCCGTTGCGCACCGGCCTCCGCCCAGGCCGCACCCGCGCCTTGACCGGGTTCTTCACGTTCTCGCGGAAGTAGTGCCCGGTGAAGGTGAGCTCGTCCTTCGTCTCCGGCAACGGCGCGTCGGGCGTGAGCCACACCAGCGCCCCGACCCGCAGCGGGTCGACCTCCCGCCGCACCGCGCGCCGCAGCTCGAAGATCACCGCGCCCAGCGCCAGCAACACGCCTGCGCCCAGAATCGCCGAGCCCAGCCACACCCAGCCAGCCTGCGCGCGCGCCCAGCTCGCCTCCTGCGCGTGCGAGGGATGCTCGGGGTCGACCAGCAGCTTCACGGCCACGCCGTTGAACAACTTCTCGGCTTCCTCCGCGTCGACCGGCACCGCGGTGGCCGACATGTCGCGGCTCTTCCACTTGTAGATGACGCGCAGCCGCGCCGGGGTCTGCAGCCGCTTCTCGAGCGGCGGCAGGGTGACGTCGATCACCTTCCCGTCGACCTCCACCGCGTCACGCAGAAACGCGTGCTGCGAAGCCAGTGGCGCCTGCGCCGCCCGCACCGCCACCCACGCCACGAGGGTCGCGACCGCGAACACGGCGGCGACGAGCCCCACGCGCCGCAGCGCTCCGGGAATCTGCGTGAGCTTCACCGCGCGCGGAGGTGACGGAATCGCGAGCTTCACTTGAGCTTGCGCTTCCACTCGTTGATGGCGTTGAGCGCCTCGAGCGGGCTAGAGGTGTCGACGCTGAACGACTCCAGCGCCGCCAGCACCTGCTGCTGCGCGCTCGACGGCGCCGCCTTCTTCGGGGCCGAGAACAACCCCAGTTGCGAATCGTCGACCACCGGCGCGGGCGCGGCCTTCTCCTTCTCGGTGCCCGTGGCGCGCTTCGCCAGCCGCGGGCGGCCACTCTCGTCGAACTCACCGGCCTCGAGGTTCTTGAGCAGCTCCCGGGCGCGCGCCAGCACTTCAGGCGGCAACCCGGCGAGCTTCGCCACCTCGATGCCGTAGCTGCGGCTCGCGGCGCCCGACACCAGCTTGCGGAGGAAGATCACCTTCCCCTGCTGCTCACGCACCGCGATGGAGCAGTTCTTCACGCGGGGCTTCTCGCGCGCGAGGTCGGTGAGCTCGTGGTAGTGCGTGGCGAACAACGTGCGCGCGCCGATGCGGTCGTGCAGGTGCTCCGCCACCGCCCAGGCGATCGACAGCCCATCGAAGGTGCTGGTGCCACGGCCGATCTCGTCGAGCACCACCAGGCTCTTGCGCGTGGCGTGGTGGAGGATGTTCGCCGTCTCGGTCATCTCGACCATGAACGTCGACTGGCCGCGCGCCAGGTTGTCTGACGCGCCGACGCGGGTGAACACGCGGTCGCACAGCCCGATGCGTGCCTTCTTCGCGGCCACGAAACAGCCGGCCTGCGCCATCACCGCGGCGATCGCCACCTGCCGCATCACCGTCGACTTACCGGCCATGTTGGGGCCGGTGATGATCAGCACCTGCGCGTCTTCGCGGTCGACCTTCACGTCGTTGGGAATGAACGAGTCACCGCCCAGCGCCTTCTCGACCACCGGGTGCCGCCCGCCCTCCAGCTCGAGCACCTGCGAGTCGTCGATCACCGGGCGCACGTAGCCGTTCTCTGACGACACGCGCGCGAACGACACCAGCGCGTCCAACGTCGCCACCGCGTCGGCCGCGGCGCGCAGCTGACCCGCGCGCGCCACCACCACGGCCCGCAGCTCCTCGAACAACCGCTGCTCGAGCGCGATGCGCTTCTCGTCGGCGGTCAACACCTTCTCTTCGTAGGTCTTGAGCTCTTCGGTGACGTAGCGCTCGCCGTTGGCGGTGGTCTGCTTGCGAATCCACTCCCTGGGCACGTGCGCGAGGTTCGCCTTCGTGACCTCCAGGTAGTACCCGAACACCTTGTTGTAGCGGACCTTGAGCGAGCTGATGCCGGTGCGCTCGCGCTCGCGCAGCTCGAGCTTGAGCAGGTAGTCCTTCCCGCTCGTCGACAGGTCGATGAGGGTGTCGAGCTCGGCGTGGTAGCCCTTCTTGATGAAGCCGCCGTCGGCCTGCACCGCCGGGGGCTCCTCCACCAGCGCGCGGCTCAGCGTTCCGCACAGCTCGCCCAGGTTCACGTGCATCAACGGGCCGATGAGCGCCTTGAGCAGCTGAGAATTCAACTGCCCCAGGGCCTGCGCCAGGCGCGGCATGGCCGACAGCGAGCGACACAGCGACTCGAGATCGCGCGGCCCGCCCGACGCCAGCGAGAGCCGGCCACACAACCGCTCGACGTCGGCGATCTCCTTCAACGTGGCCAGCAGGCCTTCACGCAGCGCCGCGCGCTCGAGCAGCTCACCCACCGCGTCGTGGCGCAGCCCGATGGCGGCGGCGTCGGCCAGCGGCGCCGTCAGCCACCGCGCCAGCTTTCGCGCCCCGGGAGACGTCGCCGTGCGGTCCAACACGCCGAGCAACGAGCCCGAGCGCTGACCGTCTTTGAGCGTCTTCACCAGCTCGAGGTTGGCGCGCGTGGCCTCGTCGATGACCAGCGCCCCGCCGCGGCGCTGCAGGCTGATGCGATCGACGTGACCGCCGCCGCTCTTCTGCGTCTCCTTGAGGTACCGCAGCGCCGCGCCCGCCGCGCCGAGCGACGCGCCCCCGCCTTCGAGGCCGAAGCCCTCCAGCGTCTGCACGCCCAGGTGGGTCTGCAGCAGCGCCTTGCCGCGCTTGAGGTCGAACGCGTCGGCGCCGAGCAACGCCAGCGCCGGTCTCCGCGCGAAGCCGCGCAGCAGGTTCTCGACGATGGGCTCGGAGCCCTCGGGCACCAGCACCTCCCGCGGGCTCACCGCGCCCAGCTCGTCGGCGATCACCTCGGGCGCCCCCGGCTGCAGCGCGATGAACTCACCGGTCGACGCGTCGATCAGCGCCGCGCCCCACGGCGTCTCGGCGTCGTCTGACGGCAGCACGGCGGCCAGGAAGTTGTTCTCGCGCGCCTCCAGCACGTCGTCGTCGAGCACCATGCCCGGCGTGATGATGCGCACCACGTCACGGCGAACGATGCCCTTACCCGCGGGCGTCAGCTGCTCGCAGATGGCGACCTTCTCGCCCACGCTGATCAGCTTCGCGACGTGCCTGCGCACCGCGTGGTACGGCACGCCACACATGGGAATGCGCTCGGCGCCCTTGGCGCGCGAGGTGAGCGTGATCTGCAGCACCTCGGCGGCCTTCACCGCGTCGTCGAAGAACAGCTCGTAGAAGTCTCCGAGGCGGAAGAAGAGCAGCGCCTGCGGGTGCGCCGCCTTCACTTCCAGGTACTGCTTCATCATCGGCGTCAGGTTCGACGCGTCGACGATCTCGGGAGGCGGTGTCTCAGGAGCGGCCGTCACCCCCGGGGCCTCTAGCACGGCTGATCACCACCAGAATCGAGGAGCAGCTGCTGCTGATCATCGGTCGGCAGTTTCTTCCTCGGCGGTGACGACTTCGGAGCCGGCAACGGCTCCACCTCGTACGACTTCTCCAACTGCGCCAGCTGATCAGCCTTCGCCACCCGCGCCCCCAGTTCGTGAACCCGCTTCGCCAGGCTCAACGCACTCCCCTTGCCACCCAACCTTCGCTTCGCATCGTCGAACGAGTCACCGGCCTGCCGCAGCCGCTGCCCCACCGCGTCGAACGAGGTCATGGCCGCCGACAGCTTGTCGACCATCTTCCCGGCGTCGGCGGCGATCTGCTGCGCGTTCAACGTCTGCCGCTCGCTGCGCCACACGTGATGCACCATCTGCAGCGTGGTCAGCAGCGTGGTGGGGCTGACGATCACCACGTTCTGCCGCAGCGACTCCTCCAACAGCTCCGGCGCCCGCGACAGCGCCGCGTGGAACGCCGCCTCGTTGGGCACGAAGAGGAACACGAAGTCGACGGTCTTCGACTTCGTCACCAGCCGATAGTCCTTCGCTGACAACAGCTTCACGTGCGTGCGCAGCGAGTGCACGTGCGCGGCGAGATCGTCTTCGCGCTCTTCGTCGCTCTGCGCCTTCGACGAGGCGATGAACGCCTGCAGCGAGCACTTCGAGTCGACGATGATCACCCGATCGCCGGGCAGGTACACGAGCGCGTCAGGCCGCCGCCGCCGCCCGTCTTCCCCGACCGAATCGACCTGCAGGTCGTACTCGCGCCCCTCGGTGAGCCCGACGGTCTCGAGCAGCCGCTCCAGCACCAGCTCGCCCCACTCACCCTGCGCGCGCGCCTCGCCGGTCAGCGCCTTCGACAAGGCCTGCGCGTCGGCGTGCAGCCGGCCCTGCGCTTCGGCCAGCCCCTTGAGGTGCGCGTACAGCGTGGCGCGGTCGCGGTTGTCCTGGTCCCACGTCTGCTGCACCTTCTCTTCGAAGGTCTTCAACTTCTCGCGCACCGGCCCCAGCAGCCCTTCGATGCCCTTCTCGGACTGGGCCATCTTCTCGTCGAGCAGCCGCTTCGAGAGCGACTCGAACTCGAGCTTCATCTCACCGCGCGTCTTCTCGATGTCGGTGGCGCGCACCCGCTCCGACTCCAGCGACGCCTCGGCGCGCGCGAGCGCTTCACTCAACGCCGCCACGCGGTTGCGCAGCGCCTCGACGTGCGAGTCCCGCTCGGCCAGCTCCGCTTCCAGCTCGGTGACGCGGGCCGCCGAAGCCCCGAGCCGCGCCACCTGCGCCTCGGCCTGCCGCAACGCCGCCTGCGTCTCCTGCAGCTGCGCCGCGTCGGCCGCCGCACAGTCCTGCAACTCGTCGACGCGCTGACGGAGCAGCCGGCCTTCGGCCTCGACGCGCGCGAACTCGGAGCGTGTGGTGGTCATCACGCCGGTCAGCTGCTGCACCTCGACGCGCTGTTCCCGCAGCTCGTGTTCGACACGCGAAACCGCGAGGTCCTTCGCCGTGAGCGCCGCCTTCGCCGCCGCCAGCTCGAGCTCCACGGCGCGCGAAGACGCATCGGAACTCCGACGGGCCACCAGCCACCCGACGATTCCCCCCAGCAACAGCGCAAGTGCAGCCAGTGCGATCCCCATCGTGCGCCTCCTGTATCAGACGGCACCGACAAGTGACTCGAACTCCGAGCGATTCCGCCCGGTTACTTCATTCCAGCGACCGAATGCGCACGCGCCGGAAGTCGATCTCGCCGCCCTCCGACTGCAGCTGCAGCCGCCCCCGACGGAGCGGCACCGGCCCCTGCCCCGGCATGGTGAGCACGAAGTCGGAGATGACCGCGGTCTTCACGCCGTTGAGCCAGTGTGTCGCCCCGCCGTCGCGCACCTCGACACGCACGTCGTTCCACCCCGCGCGCTCCTGGCCCGGCGCCGTCGACACCCTGGTGAACGAGATCGGCCCGAGGTTGGGCGCCGTGCCGGTCGACGTTCCTGCGATCTGGAACTCCATCGAGACCAGAAAGCCACCAGTACCGATGGGGTCGACCAGCGCCGGCCCGCCCGCGTTCACCGCGCCGTACGGCCCGACCGACACGTACATCAGCCCGCTGTCGAGGAAGTTGAGCGGCGGCCAGGTGCGCGTGCCCCAGTGGTACTGAAGCTCGAGCTCGAAATCGCCGAACTCCTGGTCAGAGATGAGCGCGCCGAAGACCTGACCGGTGACGTGAATCGTCGGCTCACCGTCGCGTGCACCGACCGAAAAGACGCCGTACGGATCATTGTCGAGGCCGATGACCTGCTCGTTGGCCTGCGGGTTCGACGACGGCTTCCCCATCCACGAATGCCAACCGGAGAGATCGGTGCCGTTGAACAACGCCACCCAGCCACCGGCGTCGGGCACGCCCGCGTCGCTCAGCCCGCCATCGATGCCCGCATCAGCCGCTCCAGCTCCGGCGTCAGGCATCACCGCCGGAGGACATGCGGCCAGACCGAAGCTGAGCAACCCCGGGAGCACGTGGCGCATGCGCGCGACTGTCGAGCCGCCGGCCGTACGACGTCAACGCGTACGACATCGAGGTCGCGCGGAACCCGAATGGGTCCCTGCTGTCAGCGAAGAACACCGAGGAGGTGAAGCGTTGAATCTGTTGCTCGCATTCACAGTGATGGGCTGCATCGATGTCGGGACAATCTCGAAAGCAGCCGCCTCGCTGGATATCGATGGCGACGGAGTGAAGGACCTCCACGACAACTGCGTGCACATCGCCAATCCGCGCCAGACCGACGCTGACAGGGACGGTTGGGGTGACGAATGCGATCCCGGCTCCCGGAGGGCCAGGCTCGCAGTGACAGGTTCATCGAACCGACAGCCAATCGCCGTGACCGACGTGCAAACCATCACCATCACTGTCCGCAACCGGGGCAACGCACCCGCCCGCCACACCAGGCTCCGCTACGACCTTCCCGAGGGCCTGGTGCTGCGCTCGATTTCGCCCAGCGATGGCACGTGCAGAACGAGGAGCAACCGAACAGTGTGCTCACTGGGAACGGTAGAGCCCCGCGCCTCGGTGTCGATCGTCGTCGACGTGCAGTCGGAGACGCTGGGGGTCTTCTCCAACGTCTTCTCGGTGCGCAGCGGGTGGACCTCGAAGAATCAGTCGGTCGCGTTGCGAAGCACGTTCACCTGCAGCGGCCCGAGGAAGTGCCCCGAATGATCACTGCCCGTTGACGAGCTGCCGGAACAAACCCAGCGCCGTCCCGCCCAGCACCTCGCCCAGCCCGACCTTCTTCCCCGGCACCGCGGGCGGCTCCCAGCTCGCGGGGATCTGCCCGTCGACGAACAACGACTTCGCGTCGTCGCGCATGAAGTACTTCGAGCCGTCTTCCGCGGTGCGCCCGAAGATCTTCAGCACCGCGGTCAACTCGGCCTGCTGGGTGATGCGGCCGCGCAGGCCCGGGTCTTCCTTCGCGAACGACTCGGCGGCATCGGCGAGGTCCTTCGCCGTCAACCGCTGCCCGTCCTTGCTGAAGGACATCAGCTTCTCGAAGCGCTCCGGGTGCACGCCGTTCTGCCGAATGCCGGTGCTGCCGGTGTGATCGAGGTTCGAGCCGTTGAGCTTGAAGAGGTTGAACGAGCCCTTCACGTCGTCGGTGGCGTCGGCCGCGCTGGTCAGCACCTTCGTCACGAGGCCCCCGGCGCCCAGCTGCCCCAGCGTGCGCTCCAGGTCGGGGATCTTCACCGTGCCGTCCTTCGCGACCTTCAACATGCCGGCGTTGAAGGCACCCGCGAGCGCGGGGCACGGGATCTTCCTGGCCAGCTGCACCTTCTCTTCGTTGGTGAACGGGCTCTCGACCTTGTTGGGCGCCACGTACCCGTGCGACGTGCCTTCGAGGTCGGTGGCCGGCGCTGCGCGCGGAGCCTGGAACCCTTCGACCTTCGGCGCCGCGGGCGTGGGCTGCGACGTCACGCGCTCGGCCGGCGTGGTGGAGCTCGGAGCAACGGAGGGGATCGAGGGCTGAATCTTCATGGGCCCGCATCTCTAGCAGGATCGTTGCGGGGCCGTCGCTCGGGTCTGCTTCCCGAATTTGCGAACGTCATTCGTGCGATTGAGACCGCCAGTTCCCCTGCCCGCAGGTACCTTCCGGCGCATGACGCTCTCTCGATGGCTGGTCGTCGGCATGTGCCTGGGTTTCGTGGTGTCGGCCTCATGCGGGCCTGTCGGACCGGCGACGTGCACGCCGACCTCGTGCCCGACCGGCTGCTGCGACGCTGACGGTGAATGCCAGGCCGGCAACACGCAGCAGGTCTGCGGCACCAACGGCAACCAGTGTCAGGCGTGCGACTTCGCGCGCACCTGCCAGCTCGGGTTCTGCGCGCCGGGCATGAGCGGCACCGGCGGAGGCGGTGGCAGCGGTGACGGCGGCCAGACCGCTCCGCTCTGCACGCGCTTCACCACGGCGACCCAGGCCTTCTTCGCGGGGAAGACGGCCTGCGCGTACCAGCAGGGCTCCACGCCCGTGAGCGTGGCGCTCGACGACGCGCCGGCCAGCCGCTGCCTGGCGGCGCAGGCCAGCTGCACGGGCGACGCGGTCGCGCTCGAGGCGTGGGTGACGTGTCTGAGCGGCGCGGCCGTGTGCACCACCGGCAACGAAGCGCTGGCGGTCGGCGCGTACACGCAGTGCGAGCTCACCGCGCGTGCCGCCCTCTCAAGCGCCTGCCTCGCGGCCTTCACCGAACCCCCCGTCGACGCCGGCACCGGTGGCGGCAGCGGTGCCACGGGAGGCGGCGACGGCTCCACGGGTGGTGGCGCGGCGTCGGTGGGCGGCGGCGCCGGCGCGACCGGCGGAGGCAGCGCGGCGACCGGTGGCGGGGACGGCTCCACGGGCGGAGGCACGGGCGCGATGGGCGGCGGCGCGGGCGCCACGGGCGGCGGCACGGCAGTCACCGGCGGCGGCGCGGGCGCCATGGGTGGCGGCACGGCGGTCACCGGCGGCGGCGCAGGCGCCACGGGTGGCGGCACGGCGGTCACGGGCGGCGGTTCTGGCGCCACGGGTGGCGGCACCGGAGCGACCGGCGGCGGTTCGGGTTCCACGGGAGGCGGCACGGGAGCGACCGGCGGCGGCTCGGGCGCCACGGGCGGCGGCACGGGCGCGACGGGCGGCGGCACCGGCACGTGCGCGGGCTGTCTGTCGGGCGCGACGTGCGTCACCACGCCCAGCACCACGGCCTGCGGGAGTAACGGCGCGCAGTGCGTCGCCTGCACCGGCCCCGACACCTGCGTGGCCGGCGCGTGCGGCATCGACCCGACGTCGGTGTGGCTCGTGCGGCCCACGCGCATGCAGGTGGTCGACCCCGCGTGGGACATCACCTCGCCGGCCGATCTGTACGTCGAGCTGTGGTGCCCTTCGACGGCGAGCTCCATCACCTTCACGTCGTCGACCGTGCAGGACTCGGACAACGCCGAGTGGGTCACCGGCGGCTGCACCCTGACCGCCGCTCAGTTGCTGACCACGGGCGTCGACTTCGCGGTGTCTGATCGCGACGCCATCGGCAGCGAAGTGGTGCAGAGCCGCACGCTCATGCGCCCGATGGAGGCGCAGCTGCGCAACGGGCAGTTCCTCGGCGCCACGTCGACGCTGAGCGTCGCCAACTTCGCGTTCATCAAACAGTGACTACAGCCCTTCGACCGACACGTTGATCTTCACGGTCGAGCGATCGCAGGTGACGTCCTGCGAGAAATCGAAGCCGACGCGCGGATCTCCTGAGACGACCAGCCACTTGGCGTCGGAGATCACGCGGACCGCCGGGTCGGGGCAGTCGGCGTTGGGCATCGTCAGCGCGAAGCCCGACGTCACGTTGCCTCCGTTGGCGCAGGTGCCGTCTTCGGTGGTGCCGATCGAGCCCCACAGCTGCGCCACGACGCCGCCCGACGTCGGGGAGCCGACGACGAGCTGCAGGTTCGAGCCCGTGGAACCCGAGATGGTCCTGGTGCACTCGCGCGGCGAGAGCGTCACGTCGGTGACCGCCTGCGTGCCCGAGACGGTGAACGGAAGATCGAACGAGTAGCGCAGCAGCGGCCCGAGGTCGGAGCTGGTCGAGGTGCCGCTGAACGAGCCCTTCGAGGTGCTCGAGGTGATGACGTTGCCGCCGGGGCGATCGTACGAGCGAGTGGTGACTTCGAGGGTGCCCTGCAGCTTCACGGTCTTCGGGAACGACGCGCCGGAGCCACCCCCGGCCCCGGAACCGCCACCCGTGCCGCCGGCTCCACCTGCAGGGCCACACGCGGAGAAGAAGATGCCCACCGCCACGCTCAGCAATCGAATCGCCATGGGTCGGGAGCGTGGCGCGCGCGGCCGGGAATTCAACCGTGGCGGCGTTTACGTAAATGCAGTCACCGCCAGCGTCGGGAACGAGCTCGAGCGTGTCTGGGGTGTGTAGCGCTCTCGGTCGTGATGTCGGCGAAGGTGGGCGCCCGTAGTACGACTTTCGCCATTCGTGGCCTCGTAAGTCCTTGAAGCCACGTCAAAAGCACGTGTCCGCATTACAAAAGCAGCCCTCGGAAGACCAAAAGCAGGCCTCTGCAGACCGGAAGCAGCCCTCGGCAGACTGGAAGCAGGGGTCCGCAAACCCAAAGCAGAGGTCGGCTTTACAAAAGCAGGCCCTGCTGGAGGAGAAGCAGCGCTCCCCGTCACTCCAGCAGGCCACCCCGCTAGAAAAGCAGGGGTCGGAACGTCAAAAGCTCACTTCTTCGTCGGCCGCAACGCGTCGGCGGCGCGCACATCACGCTTCGCCACTTGAGCAAGCAGCGGGTAGGCGGATGACCAGTGCAGGCTCTGTTTGGAAACAGCCTCCTGCTCCTTCGCAGTGATGATCTTGCGGTCGGAGGCGCCAGCGACCTTGTCTTCCACCTTGCCGGTCAACGCCTCGGCGTCGGCCTTCAGCTTCTGAAGGCGAGCCGCATCGACTTTGCGCGCGGCGAGGTTCGCTGAGATCTCCGTGAACTCGAGGAACGACTTCGCATCGCGGGCGATCTCGGCGCGAATGGCTTCCTGGCTCTGAACGCGGGTCTTCTTCTTCTTTGTACCGCCAGCCTCGTCGGCTTCGACTGAGAACGCGGTCTGCGCTTCCAACGCGATGATTGCGTTGAGCTTCTTGAGGTTGGCTGTGTCACCGGCATTGGTGAGCTCAGCGCGGAGCGACTTCGCCACGCGCATCACCGCGGCGTTCTCCTTCTGGAGCGCGACGAAGGCGACCTGCGAACGATCCGCTGCGGCGCCCTTCTGTCGCGTGAAAGAGCCCTGCGATTGGTTGAGTGCTTCTGCGTTCTTGCCGTGCGTCACGATGGCTTCGAGATCGGGTTTGAGCCCGCCCTCTGCCTCGAACTGCGTCAACAACTCTGCCGTATTCAGGAACTTGCTTGCCGCAAAAGTACGAGCTGCCACCGCTGAATTGAACGACGGACCACGCGCCATAGACCACCCTCCGTTGTGAGTTAGACTGCGCGCAGAAGATGAGCGATCGCCACAATCGGCGCAACAGCATCCACGGGGAGGGGGAGCCCATGGCGAGAATACTGATCGACGCAAACATCTACATCGACCTATTCAAAACTAGCGACAAGTCACTGTTAAGACACATCCCAGTCCTGGTCGACGAACTCCGCCACGAAATACACATCTCCACACAGCTGGTCGACGAGATCGAAAGAAACAAAGTACAAATCGCAACGCGATTTATCACCGAAAAATTGGAACAAATCAACATCCCAATCGTATCGTTACCAGTATTTCAAGACTCGACAAACGATTCGCTTCGAGAAATGGCAACCAACGCTTCTCGAGAGGCGATCTCGGAATTGGCGGCGTAACCACCTGAAGTTCGATCGCTTTCAGCGGGGGGATCGACAGATGAGGACG
>QFQP01000254.1 GCA_003243425.1 Archangium gephyra
AGGGCAAGGTGCTCGATGCCAGCGAGCAGGACGACAAGGCCGACAAGGCCAAGCCGTTCAACCTGCTGTACTGGCTGGTCGACCAGCTGATGTGCTGACGTCTCCGCCCGGGACCGTCGCGCTTCGACGGTCCCGGCGCACACGGGGTTCTGCATGAAGAAACTGCTGATGCTGCTGGTGCCCTGCCTGGTCTTCGTGGCCGCCGTGCTGTGGTGGAAGCGGGACGATCCGGGCATGCCGGCGGACGCGACGCGTACGGCGTCCGACACGATCGACACCACCTCCCCTGCGCTGGCGTCGCTGCAGGCCACACCACAGGCGCAAGCGCATCGCGAGCGCCAGCGTTTCGAAGCGGATGCGAAGGACTTCTTCGCCCGTGCGTCGTCGCTGCGCGCCGTCGAGCGCAGCGAGCGCGCCGATGCGCTCACGCGGCAGATCGACCGCTACGAAGCCGACGGCGGCCTGTCCGCTGGCGAAGCCGTGCTGCTGCGCACCGCGCTGGTGAAGGCGACCATCGACGATCCGGCGCGGCAGGCGGAGGAAGTGGCGGCGCTCGCCGACCGCTACCGCGCGCACGCCGACCAGCGCATGGCCGCGTTCGCCGCGCAGCAGGCCAACGATCCCCGCTTCCAGTCCTACAAGGCGCGCGAAGCGCAAGTGGTGGCGGAGGTGATGGCCAGCACGACGATCCCCGCCGGCCTGACCCGCGACCAGTACCTGCGCCAGCGGCTGCAGGAAGAACGCGAGCGGGCCTACGCGCCGTAGAACGGCTCCTCTGTAGGAGCGACGTAAGTCGCGACCGCACGCCATCGGTCGTGGCATACCCATCACCTGTCCGATGTCGGATCAGCGCTGAAGAGGGCTATCGAGCAAGCAATCGGGCTGGTTCGTTCTGGCGGTCGCAACTCACGTCGCTCCTACAACTGCTGGCAACTGTCTAGCGCACCAGCCACGGCCGTCCGCGCACGCGATACAGCACCAGGTACACCCCCGACACCCACGCGATGCCGGCCGCGAAGCCGCCGAGGATGTCG
>QFQP01000255.1 GCA_003243425.1 Archangium gephyra
TTCTCGGCGCTGTGGATCCTGATCGCCAACGGCTGGATGCAGTACCCGGTCGGGGCCGAGTTCAATCCCGCCACGATGCGCATGGAAGTCACCGACTTCGCGGCGGTGCTGTTCAACCCGGTGGCGCAGGCCAAGTTCGTGCATACCGTCAGTGCGGGTTACCTGCTGGGCGCGGTCTTCGTGATGTCGATCAGCGCGTTCTACCTGCTGCGCGGGCGGCATGCGGACCTTGCGAAGCGCTCGATGGCGGTCGCGGCCAGCTTCGGCCTGGCCGCTGCACTATCGGTGGTGGTGCTGGGCGACGAGAGCGGTTACGTCGCGGGCGAGAACCAGAAGATGAAGCTCGCCGCGATCGAGGCGATGTGGGAAACCGAGCCGGCACCGGCGGGTTTCACCGCCTTTGCCATCCCCGACCAGCAGGCCCGCGCCAACCGCTACGTCGTGCAGGTCCCGTGGGTGATGGGGCTGATCGGCACGCGTTCGTTCAACACCGAGATCCCGGGCATCGGCGAACTGGTCGAGCGCGCGGACGGGCGTATCCGCAATGGGCAGCTGGCCTACGCGGCGTTGCAGCAACTGCGCGCCAACCGCGAGGACGCGCAGGCCAAGGCGGTGTTCGACCAGCACTGGCGCGACATGGGCTATGCGCTGCTGCTGAAGCGCTACCGCGAAGACATCCTCAACGCCTCCGAGCAGGAGATCGCACGCGCCGCCGCCGACACGATCCCGCGCGTGGCGCCGCTGTTCTGGAGCTTCCGGCTGATGGCGGGCGTCGGCTTCTACTTCATCGCCTTCTTCGCGCTGGCGTTCTGGCTGGCGACGGTGCAGAAGCTGGACCGCTACCGCTGGTTCCTGAAGCTCGCGCTCTACAGCCTGCCCTTGCCGTGGCTGGCGATCGAGGCCGGCTGGCTGATCGCCGAGTACGGCAGGCAACCGTGGGCGATCGACGGCGTGCTGCCGACCTTCATGGCGGCATCGGGATTGAAGCTGCACCAGGTCGTCATCTCGCTGACCGGCTTCGTGCTCGT
>QFQP01000256.1 GCA_003243425.1 Archangium gephyra
TCGGCCGTCAGCGCGCCGATGTCGTCGGGAGTGGTCAACGTCACTGCAGTATCAAGGCTTCCCAGGGCGTGAACCGCATCGTTGTGCAGGTCGACGACGCCGAACTCGGGCTCGAACAGGTAGTGCGAGCACATGGCCTGGAAGCGCGCGTTGACCGAGCGCTGCTTGCCGACGCCGACCTTGTCGACCGCGGTCTTCATGTTGTCGTACACGCCTCGACGCGGCACACCGCCCAGCGCCTGGAACGCGCGCGCGTGAGCATCAAACAGCATCTCGTGGCTCTGCGTCGGGTAAGCCGTGAGCCAGAAGGCGCGGCTGCTGGCGAGCTTGGTGTGCGCCACCTCCAGCCGCCGGCGCAAGCCGCCCACGAAGACGTACTCGCAGCTCCAGTCGAACTGGAAGGCGTCGCCGAGCTCAAAGCTCATCGGCACGAAGGCGGCACGCCGCGGAGCTGCGTCCTGCTCGGCACGCCAGCCTCGCACCCAGCGGGTCACGCGGGCATAGCTGCCGGCGTAGCCCAGGGCGCGTATCTGCTCGAACAGCATCTTGACCGTGCGCCGGTCGCGCACCGGCCGGTGCTGGTCGGCCTTGAGCGCCGACGCCAGATGCTCAGCCCAAGCGTCCACCGCGCTGGCGGTCTCTCGCTTGGGGTACTTGGGTTCGGTCACGCCTTCATGGCGCAACCACTGCCGCACGGTGTTCCGGGACAACCCGGTGCGACGACTCACCTCGCGGATGGACAGTCCATCTCGCAGGTGCATCCTTCTGATCTTGGCCAACATGCCCACGCTGATCACTCCTGCTTCCCCTGCTCATCCGTTGAGCAGGTCAGTGTGTTTTGCGTGGGTCAGTTTTGCGCGAGCATCACCCGGCTAAGTGGGTCAGTTCACCGCGAGCGTCAACACCCGTGCTCCAAGACGTGCCAAGAAGCGTGTGCAAGAACTTTGGCATGCTCGAAGGCCAGTCGCACTAAGTCGTGCACCGCCCCGTTGAATGTCGTGGCGCGGGACCCGCCAAGTCCTTGATC
>QFQP01000257.1 GCA_003243425.1 Archangium gephyra
GAAGGGCAAGGGTGCGCTGGTGAAGGCGTTGCTGAACGCCTTGCCGTTCACGCTGACGGGCGCTCAGCAACGGGTGTTCGTGCAGATCCGCGAAGACATCGCCAGGCCGTCCCCGATGCTGCGCCTGGTGCAGGGCGACGTGGGCAGCGGCAAGACCGTGGTGGCGGCGTTGGCGGGCATGCTGGCGGTGGAGGCGGGCAAGCAGGTGGCGCTGGCCGCGCCCACCGAGCTGCTGGCCGAGCAGCATCTCGCCAACCTGCGTGCCTGGCTCGAGCCGTTGGGCGTGCGCGTGGCGTGGCTGGCCGGCAAGGTCATCGGCAAGGCGCGCGCGACCGTGCTCGCGCAGGTGGCGTCGGGCGAGGCGCAGGTGGTGGTCGGTACGCACGCGCTGATGCAGGACGCGGTGGTGTTCCACGACCTGGGCCTGGCCATCGTCGACGAACAGCACCGCTTCGGCGTGCACCAGCGCCTCGCGCTTCGCGACAAGGGCGCAGGCACGGATTGCGTGCCGCATCAGTTGGTGATGACGGCGACGCCCATTCCGCGCACATTGGCGATGGCGGCGTACGCGGACCTGGATGTGTCGGCCATTGACGAGCTACCGCCCGGGCGCACGCCCGTGCAGACGGTGGCGCTGAGCGCAGAGCGGCGACCGGAACTGGTCGAGCGCATCCGCACCGCCTGCGCGGAGGGGCGGCAGGCGTACTGGGTCTGTACCCTGATCGACGATAGCGATGAAGTCGTTGCGCAGGCCGCGCAGACCACGTTCGAAGCCCTGTCCGCATCGCTGCCTGATGCACGCGTTGCGCTGGTGCACGGCCGGATGAAGGCAGCCGACAAGCAGTCCACGATGCGCCGGTTCAAGGAGGGCGAGGTCGATCTGCTCGTGGCGACGACGGTGATCGAAGTCGGGGTCGATGTGCCCAACGCCTCGCTGATGATCATCGAGAACGCGGAGCGATTGGGTCTCGCCCAGTTGCACCAGCTGCGCGGGCGTGTCGGGCGTGGCGCCACCGCATCGACCTGC
>QFQP01000043.1 GCA_003243425.1 Archangium gephyra
AACCGCGCTGCCGCCATCGCGAACCTCTACGTGCTCGCGAGCTTCCGCGCTTCCGCTTAGCGGTTCAGCTCTCTAGCGACATGATGTTGATGGTCATCTTCAGCAGGTAGAACGCGATGAAGGAGCCGAGAACCGCGACGGCCAACGCTGCGACGTTCACCAATGCCGAGCGGAGGTGGAAGAGAAAGACGGCGATGACGAGCAACACGATGAGAACGATTTGCGCGACGTTCTCAGTCAGCGTCTGCACCGAGTCGAGGATGAGGGTGCTTCGGTCGTAGACCGTGACGAGCTTCACGCCTTCGGGGAGCGTCGGCCTGATTTCGTCGATTCGCGCCTTCACGCGCTTGATGACGTCGAGGGCATTCTCCCCCGAACGCATCACCACGATCCCGGCGACGACCTCGCCCATGCCATCAAGCTCGGCGACGCCGCGACGAATGTTCCCGCCGATGGCGACGGTGCCGAGGTCGCGAACTCGTATCGGAATGCCATCGGCTCGGGTCGCAACGACAGCGAGTTCGATGTCCTGGACGGAGCGGATGTAGCCGCGGCCCCGAACCGAATATTCGTGCTCGGCCATCTCGATGACGCGCCCGCCCACCTCATCGTTCGCGCTTCGAATGGCAGCCGCAACCTCACCGACCGACACACCGAACGCCTTGAGCCGGTCTGGGTCGACTTGGACCTGATACTGCTTCTCGAAGCCACCGACCCCTGCCACCTCGGAGACACCCTCGACGGCCTGCAGCGCATACCGCACCGTCCAGTCCTGGAGGCTTCGGAGCTCCTGGAGCGAGTGTTTGCCCGAAGGGTCGACGAGCGCGTACTGGTACACCCACCCAACGCTGGTCGCGTCAGGCCCAATCTGTGGGTTGACCCCGACAGGCAAGCGCGCCCGTACCTTCGAGAGGTACTCCACCACTCGGGAACGCGCCCAGTAGAGGTCGGTGCCATCCTGAAAAATCACGTAAACGAATGACATCCCGAACATCGTGAAGCCCCGCACCGTCTTCACGTTGGGTGCACCCAGGAACGACGTCACGATGGGGTACGTGACCTGATCTTCGATCAGCGTCGGGTTGCGTCCCATCCACTCGGTCGCGATGATCACCTGGGTGTCTGACAGGTCTGGAAGGGCGTCGAGCGGGGTGTGCAGGGCGGACCAGGCGCCGCCACCGGCGAAGGCGACGGAGGCGAGCAGCACCACCCAGCGCCGTTTGCCTGAGAGGTCGATGACTCTTGCGATGATCCCCGCGGGCCGCTCAATGTCCGGCATGGCCGCCCCCGGGTCCGCTGGTTGCACGCAGTCTGCTCTCTGAGTCGAGCAGGAACTGTGCAGTCGTCGCGACGGCTTCGCCTTCCTTCAGCCCGGAGAGAACCTGCACGAACTCCCCAGCGGACGCGCCCAGTTGCACCTCGCGCGGCTCCACATGTTCGCCGCTGACGACGAAGACGAGGTTGCGGGTCCCAGCGCGAATGACCGCCTGCGAAGGCACGACCAGCGCGGAGCCGAGGTCGACATCGAGGGTCGCTTGAACGAAGGCCCCGGGCCGAAGGTTGCCCGCTTCATTCGAGAGCACGACTCGGGCTTTGAGGGTGCGAGTGCTTTCGTCGATGGATGGTGGGAGGAACGCGACCTGACCTTCACGAACCTTTGGCACGCCCTCGATGGTGAGCTTCACTGCAGTGCCAGCTCGAACCAGGGGCAGGTCACCCTCGTACAGGTCGATCAGAGCCCACACCACCGAGAGGTCTGAGACGACAACCAGCTCAGTCTCTGGCGCGACGTACATTCCGTTCAATGCCTGCCGCGCAAGCACGGTCCCCGAACGTGGGGCGAGGAGGGTGAATGTCCTCGCTGCTTTCTGGTTCTGGACGATGCGCTCAATCTGACTGGTTGGAACGTCCCAGAGCTGCAAACGCCTTCGCGCGCTTTCAAAGAGTGGATCGCCAGCGCCGCGGCCTTGCTTGAGGATCGCGACCAGTTCCAGTTGCGCCGCGTAGACTGCGGGGCTGTAGATCTCGGCGAGTTGCTCTCCTTGCTTGACCGTCTTGCCGACAAAGTTTGCGGAAACCGACTCGAGGGTTCCTCGAACCTTGGGGTGAACGTGCGACGTGCGGGTCTCGTCAAAGGTGACCACGCCAAATGTCCGAATTGTCCTCTGCAGGGATCGGACCTCGACTGAGGACACCTTGAGCGCGAAGCCCGCTACCGAGCCACCCTCGACCTTGAGAGGAGCATACCCTTGGGGCGAACTGGGCTGTACTGATGCGTCAGGCTGATGGAGGTGCCCTGATGGCGGGTCCTGGGCGAACGATATCGACGCCGTGAGCAGCAGCGTCGCGATTGCGACTGTCAGCCTCCAGGTCTTCACGGGCGTCATGCAGTCACCACCTCTCTTGGCACCGCCGCGTCCTCGGGAAGCTGCCGCTCTATCCAGAGAAGATAGATGGCGGGGTAGACCAGCAGCTCGAGCATGAAGCTCGTCACGAGACCACCCACCATGGGCGCGGCGATGCGCTTCATCAGGTCGGCTCCAGTGCCCGTGGACCACATGATGGGCAGCAGCCCCAACATCGCCGCGCACACCGTCATCGCCTTCGGACGCACGCGCTTCACGGCGCCATGCACAATGGCTTCGACGAGGTCTCCGCGACTGTTGAGGGCACCTCGCCTGCGGAAGTCCTCGACGGACAAGTCGAGGAACAGCAGCATGAAGACCCCCGTCTCGGCGTCGAGGCCCATGAGGGCGATGAGGCCCACCCAGACCGCGATGGACATGTTGTAGCCAAGCATCGTCAGGAACAGCAGCGCGCCCACCGCCGAGAAGGGCACAGCGAGCATCACCACCGACGCTTTGAAGGCCGACTTCGTATTCATGTACAGCAGCCCGAAGATGAGCAGGAGCGTGATGGGCAGAATCAACGTCAGCCGCTCCTTCACGCGCAGCATGTTCTCGTATTGCCCGCTCCAACTCAGTGAATAGCCTGCGGGCAGCGACACCCGATTGGCGACCGCCTTCTTGGCCTCGTCGACGTAGCCGCCGATGTCGACCTTCGATGTGTCGAAGTCGACGTACACGTAGCCAGCCAGCAGGCCGTTCTCATCGCGAATCATCGAGGGCCCGGTGGCGAGCTTCACCTCCGCGATGGCCTCGAACGGAATCTGACCACGGCCACCGGGCAACGGGACGAGCACGCGCTTCAGGCTCGTGACGTCCTCGCGGTAGTCGCGGGCGTACCGCACATTGATGCCGTAGCGCTCACGCCCCTCGACGGTGACGCTCTGCACGTCACCGCCCACCGCAGTCATCACCATCATGTTCGCGTCGTCGACCGAGAGGCCGTACCGCGCCAGTTGGTCTCGCTTGAGCTCGAAGTCGAGGAAGTACCCGCCCGCCACGCGCTCGGCATACGCGCTTCGGGTGCCGGGCACCTTCGAGACCGCCGCCTCCGTCTCGAGTGCAATGCGCTCGATGGTGGCGAGGTCGGCGCCCATGATCTTGATGCCGACCGGTGTGCGGATGCCGGTCGAGAGCATGTCGAGTCGGCCCTTGATGGGCATCGTCCAGGCGTTGGAGAGCCCTGGGAGGCGCAGCTTCTCGTTGAGCTCGTCTTCCAGCTCGGCCTCCGTGATCCGGTCGCGCCAGAAGGGGCGGAGCGGGCGCTTGAGCCACTCCGGCGCCCACGACGAGTACCAGCGCGGCTTCTCTCTCCACTCGCGCTCAGGCTTCAAGATGATGGTGGTCTCCATCATCGTGAAGGGGGCGGGGTCGGTCGAGGTGTTCGCGCGGCCAGCCTTGCCAAAGACGCGCTCGACCTCAGGCACGGTGCGCAGGAGCTTGTCTTGAGTCTGGAGGACCTGCTGGGCCTCGGCGACGGACATCCCCGGCTGCACCGCGGACGGCATGAAGAGCAACGTGCCCTCGCGCAGGGGAGGCATGAACTCAGAGCCGAGACCCAGGTACAGCGGTACCGTCGTCGAGACGAGGACTGCCGCGGCGAGAACGGTGGCCTTCGGGTGGCGAAGCACGAAACGGCAGGGCCCCTCATACAGTCGGTGCAAGAGCCGGCTGACGGGGTGCGTTTCTTCAGCGCGGTATCGCCCCACCAGCAGCGTGGTCGCGATGCTGGCGAGCCAGCGCGGCTTGAAGGTGAAGGGGTCGATTCTCGCGAACATCATGCGCATCGCTGGGTCGAGCGTGATGGCCAGCAGCGCCGCGATGGCCATCGCCAGGTTCTTGGAGAAAGCGAGCGGGCGGAAGAGCCGGCCCTCCTGGTCCACCAGGGTGAAGACCGGCATGAAGGCGACCGCGATGACGAGGAGCGAGAAGAAGACGCCCGGGCCCACCTCCATCAGCGCCTCGAGGCGAACCTGGTGGAAGTCCCCCTTCTTGCCGTCCTGTATCCAGTGGTGGATGCGGTTGTAGGCGTTCTCCACCTCGACGATGGCGCCGTCGACCAGCACACCAATGGAGATGGCGATGCCCGCGAGCGACATGAGGTTGGCGTTGAGCCCCATGAGCTTCATCGGGATGAAGGCCAGCGCCACCGACACCGGGATGGTGATGATGGGCACGATGGAAGACGGGAAGTGCCAGAGGAACAGCAAGATGATGATGGAGACGACGATGATCTCCTCGATGAGCTTGTCCTTCACCGTCTCGATGGCTGCCGAGATGAGCTCCGAGCGGTCGTAGGTCGTCACGACCTCCACGCCTGCAGGCATCGAAGGCTTCAGCTCTTCGAGGCGCTGCTTAACGCTGGTGATGACGTTGAGCGCGTTCTCCCCTTGCCGCATCACGACGATGCCGCCGACGACGTCGCCCTCTCCGTCGAGGTCGGCGATGCCGCGGCGCATCTCCGGTCCGAGCGTCACGGTTGCCACGTCCTTCACCGTGACGGGAGTGCCTCCTTCGCTCTTGAGGACGAGCTGCTCGAGGTCCTCGACCTTCTTCACGTAGCCACGCCCGCGCACCATGTACTCGCGACCAGCGAGCTCGACGAGGCGACCACCGACGTCATTGTTCCCGGCGCGCACTGCGGCGATGACGGACTCGAGGCTCAGCCCGTACCCCGCCAGCGAGTTGGGGTTGACGTTGACCTGGTACTGGCGCACCTGCCCACCCACGGTGGCGACCTCCGACACACCAGGTACGGACTGAATCGAGTACCGGAGAAACCAGTCCTGGTAGCTGCGCAGCTCGTCCGACGAGTGCTTCCCGGTGCGGTCGACGAGCGCGTACTGAAACACCCAGCCGACGCTCGTCGCATCGGGGCCGAGCTCGGTGCGTACGCCGCTGGGAAGCTGCGGCTGAATCTTCGACAGGTACTCGAGCACGCGGGTGCGGGCCCAGTACGGGTCGGTGCCGTCTTCGAAGATGACGTAGACGAAGCTGAAGCCGAAGTCGGAGAAGCCACGAATCGCCTTCACGTGGGGCGCGCCGAGGAGCGAGGTGACGATGGGGTAGGTCACCTGGTCTTCGATGATGTCGGGGCTGCGGTCCCACTTCGAATAGACGATGACCTGCGTGTCGGACAGGTCCGGCAGCGCGTCGAGCGGGATGGTCTTCATCGAGTACCAGGAGAACGCGAGCGCCACGATGGCCATCGCGATGACGAGGTACCGGTGCTCCGCGGAGAAGCGGATGATGGCGCGAATCATGGCGTCATCTCATGGCCCGCGGGCATGGACGCGTCGGCCGACGTCCCCTTCGGGCCGGTGGGCGTGCTGAGGCGCGAGAGGGACGCGCGGAGTCTCGACTCGGAGTCGATGAGGAAGTTGGCGCGCGTGACGACTGCGTCACCGACGCTCAGTCCATCGACGACCTCGGTGAAGTCGCGACCCACCTCACCAAGCGTTACCCGCCGCGGCTCGAACCGGCCCTCGCCACGCGCGACGAAGACGACGTCTTCGGTGCCGCTGCGAATCAGCGCGTCAGACGGCACGCGGAGGACGTCGCGGGCTGGCCGTTCGACAACGACCTCCCCGAACATCTCTGGCTTCAGCTCTCCGGCCGTGTTGGCGAAGCTCAGGCGGACGCGCGCTGTTCGCGTCTTCGGGTCAAGGAGCGGGTCGACGAACAAGACCTTCCCTGAGAAGAGGCGGCCCGGGAAGGCGTTGAGCGTGAGCTGCGCGGGCACGCCGGGGCTGACAAAGCGCAGCTCTGTCTCGTAGACGTCGGCGAGTACCCAGAGGGTTGAGAGGTCGACGACGTCGTACGGCATGGCCCCCACCTCGAGGCGAGTGCCTTCGACGAGGTCCTTGCGCGTCACCACCCCGTTGACCGGGGAGACATACGTGATGGCCCGGGACACCGTGCCCTCTTTTTCGAGGCGCTGGAGCTCGGCTTCGGGCACGTCCCAGAGTTCCAGCTTTCTGCGTGCGGCTGATACGAGGCTTTCTGATTGCGCCCGTGAGGCCGTCAGGAACTCGTTCTCGGCTGCGAGAACTTCGGGGCTGTAGAGCGCGAAGAGCGGTTGGCCCTTTCTCACCGGCTTCCCCACGAAATCGACGAAGACGCGCTCGACATAGCCGGGCACCTTCACGTTGATGCGGCGAACTCTCGTCTCGTCGACGCTAACCTTGCCGACGGTTCGGAAGTTGCCGCCCACGGGCCCGCGCTCGATGACCGCGGTGCGCAGCCCAATGAGCTGTTGCCGGGTCGGGTCGAGCTCGACGTTGGCCAGACCGTCCACCTCGCTGTGCCCTGCCGCGTCATCCTCGTAGACGGGGAGGTAGTCCATCCCCATTGAGTCCTTGGCAGGACCGGGTGAGGTTTGTCGGGGGTCCATTGGCGAGCGGTAGAAGAGAATCTTCCGCTCAGAGGTCGCCGGCCTGGCTCCGGGCTCATCGAGCTTCACCAGCTTCATGCCGCAGATGGGGCACTCGCCGGGGTGGTCGCTCACGATGCTGGGGTGCATGGGGCAGTGGTACTTCGCCGCCTGCTGCGCTGCGGTCTCCTGCCGCTTCATTGACGTCGCGATGAGCGCTCCGATCGGGCCAGTGATGGCCGCAGTCAAGGCGATGACGAGGACGGTGCGAAGCCAGCTGCCGCTCTTCTTCGTTTCGGAGCTCATGTCACATTCCTGTCGAGCCGCTGGCCGAGTTGCCAGGCGCTCCGCTGCTCATGTTCGAAGGCGTGGCCGACCGTGGGCCCGACATGCCCCCTCCGCCGCCTGCACCCGGGACGGCGCTACCCATGGCGCCGCCACTCACGCTCACTTCGGAGAGTGAGGACTCGTCTTGCGCGATGGCGAGCTTCCAGGCGTCGACGAGCACGGCGTAGGAAGCATCGACGAGCGCGATGGTGGCTGAGGTCGCCTCGAGGACGGAGGCGAAGGGCACCTTGCCAATGCGGTACTGAGTCAGAGTCGCTGTGGCTGTGGCCTCTGCGTCGGCGAGCAGGCGGCCCTGGTACGACTGCCAGACTTTTCCGAGGGCTCGCCAGTAAGAGAGCCGCTGGGTGGTTCGCAGGCGCAGCAATTGCTCTACCGTCTCCACGTTTCTGCTCGTCGCGTCGATGGTTGCGTCGGCCTCGGCCACTGCGCGCGACTGCTTTGTGCCCGCGAAGACGGGGATGGGGAGCCCGAGCGTCACCGTCCACATTGGCTCGAGCGAGCCGCGGACCATCACCCCCGCCCCAACAGAGAGGTCGGGCAGGTACTGCCGCTGGCTGAGTTCACGCACACGTTGAGCGCCATTCACGCCTGCGCGCGCGGCCAGGTACTCCGGGCTCACTTCGAGGATTCGACGCGCAGCTTCGCCCTCGTCAGAGGGCAACGGGAAGGTGAGCTGCGCGAGCGGGCGAGTGGTCACCTTCTCGTCGAGGGGGTGGCCGCGAAGTCGGTTGAGCGCTTCGAGCTGCAGCTGCTCATCGGCCTGAAGTACGACGCGCTGCTGCTCGAGTCGGCCAAGCTCGAGGCGGGCTCGCAGGATGTCGGACTGGGGTCCTTCACCTGACTCGTAGCGAGTCTGGGCGACCTCGACAGCCAGCGTCAGGAGTGACGAAAGCTTCGAGATGAGTTCAAGTCGCGCGCGGGCCAACTGAAGAGCGACGTAGCCGCGGCGCACGTCCGCGATGGTAGTGAGCCGCACGCGCTCCAGTGCGAGGCGTCGCGTGGTTACCTCCACGTTCGCGATGTCGCCTCGCAAGCCAGGCTTGCCTGGAAACGGGATGGTCTGAGAGGCCATGAAGAGCAGCCAACTCGTCTCCATCTTGCCGACCTGCCACTTGTCGAAGCTGTCGTTCTGTACTCCCACTTGAATCATCGGGTCGGGCCACGACTGTGCCTGCGGCACGCGCTCCTTCGCGGCGCGAAGTTCAGCTCGCGCCTGCGCCAGTTCGGGCCTGGCTTCGATGGCATCGTCCACAAGGACCGACAGCATTCCGTCGACGCCCTCTGCTCGAGACGCGCGCGCCAAGAGTAGGACGGTGAGGCCGACGATTGGTGGGAGGCCGCGCACGACTCACTCCACCTTGAGGCTGCCGGCGATCATGTCCATCGCGCAGGCGAACCGAACGACGCCTGCCTTCTTCGGCGTGAAGCTGACCTCGACCGGCTTGTTGAGCGGAAGCGGCTGGGAGAGACCAAACTCCTTGAGGACGATGTCGGTCGCGCAGGTCTTCTCGACCGACCTCGTGACGACCAACGTCACGGGTTGCCCGGCCTTCAGCGTGGGAGCATTGGCGACGACGAAGCCATCGCTCGTGACCGCGACATCGACTCGCGTCGCTGCGGCCGCGACGAACTTCACCAACGTTGCGACCTGCGGTTTGGCTCCAGGCTTCAGATGCACGACGACCCTCGAGCCAACGGGCAGCGCCTTCGCCGTCGAGGCCTTGCCGTCGTTTTCGAAGCGACTGTCCTTGTCGAGATTGATGACAACCTTGTCCTTGTCGTCCGCAGTGACGGTGAGCTGCGTGTCGGTCAACTGGGTGACGACGCCCTTGAGGTGGCCGCCACCGTGCGCCAGCGCGGCAGTCGAGAGAAAGAGAAGGGTGAGGAATGAAGCGCGAGTCATGGGTGCATCTCCGGGTGGTGAGGGGGCTGGCTGCCGCCACGAAGGAAGTCGTCTTCCTCCATGTCCTCCGCCTGCTGGTGCGGCGTCTTCGGGAGGTTCTGTTCGATTTCTGCGCGAGCGTCTTCGTCGAGAGCGGGGAGCGTCCGGATGAGGGCGACGAGCCCCCAAGTCTCCTCGTCGTCGTCACCCGGCGTGCCCCACGCTGGCATGCCGGTGAGGCGAATGCCGTTGTTGATTGCGGCGTAGAGTTCTCCGTCGCTTTGCCGCTGAGTCGTCTGCGCGCGCATGTCCGGCGCCGGGGGGTACAGGTTTCGACCGATGTCGGTGTCGCCGGCGCCGCCGACGCCATGACAGAGGGCACAGTGAGAGGCCCAATGAGCGCGAGCCGCTTTCAGGTCCGGCGGCGCAGCAGAGGCGGGCTTCAGGGAGCGAGTTCGCGTCGACGCAAGCCCGCGCATCGTGCGCGCCAGTGCCTCCTCCAACGCCGACGGCCGGCTCCGTGTCGAGAGGCCGCTGCGAACCATGAGCGCCGCCGCAGCAGCGAGGACGCCTGTACCCACCAGGGCGAGAAGACCGACGGCCGCGAGAAATCGCTGCACTGCGCGAGGCGCGCTCACGAGGCGACCTCGCTTCGAACCCACTGCACCGCGACGCCGAGACCGAAGCCAATGGCGAGCGCTACGACGCCGAGCAGTCCGACGCAGGTGCTCCCCATCGCGCCTGTGAGGAGTCCGAAGGCGGAAGCTGTCAGCAGGAGCGGCGCTGAGACTCGCCTCTCGAAGGCCCACGAGCCGATGAGTGCCCCGGCCGCAGCGCCCCCGAGCGCGCTCGTGCCGAAGCAGAACTCCATGCACATCGAGCCGGCGCAGGCGTGACCGAGCCGCGCCGAGCAGAGCACCAGCCCGAGCGGGAGCGCGCCGGCCGCGACACCCAGGAGCGCGGCACGCGGGAAGCCGTGTCCGAGCCACAAGAGCCCGATGGCGCCCAACAGCAACGTCGTACCGAGGATGACGGTGGGCACGACTCGGGGAGTGAGGGCCAGCGCTGGCCCAATCAGCAGCGCCAGTGGAAGCGCGCCGAGGAGCGCCCTTCGGAGGCGCCCCCATTCATAGGCGCGCCGCGCACGAGCCAGCAGCAGATGTTCGGGTTGCAGCTCCATGTCTCAAATAGGCCGATGAGCAGCGCGGCGTGACATGGGCCGACCCTTTGGGGAGTTAGCTCGTCATGCTCCGCGACAGGGCGTCTGCGACGCGAAGCGCGTTGGCAGCCAGCGTGAGGCTGGGGTGCCGGTCGGTTGCCGCAGGAACCCCCGCGCCATCAGCGATGTAGACACCGGGAAGGACTGTCACCTGTCCGTGCTCGTCGATGCGGTCGAGACAGGTGCCGACCTCGTGGCCACCCGACGAGAAATCGAGCGCGTCGTAGATGAGGAATGCGCGTTCGCGGCTCGAGGCCAACTGTCGCCCGAGGCCGAGGACCTGTCTGTTCATCTTCTTCCCCAACGACACCTCACTTGGCGTGTGGGCGCGGGAGACGAAGCGAGGGGAGGGGCGGCCGAGACCGTCTAGTGAGCGTGCATCGAACTCGACCTGCCGAGGGGCGTCGGCGTCGGTCTCACCCATCGCGAACACGACGTAGAAGGAGTGCTTCGCGGCCTCTTCGGCAGTGAATCCGAGGTTGTTGAGGTCTTCGGCGTCGAGGCTCTCCAGGGGCGTGGGCCCACGGACTTCGGTGGTGAAGCGGGCTCGTGAGCTGGGCGGCGGATGCATCACGGCTGAGGGTTCCGCCGCGTCGACTGGGTGCATTCCAGCTCGCTCTCGAGGGGCGATGGCGATGGCGCCGGCGATGAGGTGGTCGAACAGGTTGATGCGCCGCCGGCGCTGCTTCTCCGGGAGGCTGGACTCGAGGATGCGGGCGGTCTCGATGGGCGAAGCAGCCAGCACCACGCGCCTGGCGCTGAGCGCCTCGCCCGAGGCGGTGTAAGCGATGAGCCCTTCCGAGGTCGCCTCGAGGCGCACCACCGGGCTGTCGCAACGCACCTCGCTCCTGAGGCGGACATCGGCAGCGGTGAGCATTCTCCGTTGGCCGATGAGGACCGACTCGCGCTTCGTGGCTGCCTTGTGGCCGAGCGCTGCCAATTTTCGATGCAGAGGCCCTCGTCGGCCACTTCGAACCGTGAGGACCTTCTCGGCTCGGCGAATCCATGTCTCGAGTTCGACCGCAAGCGCCTGCGGCCACGCAGCGCCGGCCCTCCGACGGGCGTCGAAGTAGTCCTTAGGCGGGCGCTCCATCCATCCGCCCCAGAGGAGTGTCCGTCCGCCCCTCGCGCGAACGCGATGCCACTCGTACCCCTTGGGGGCACGAAAGGCCCACGCCTTGCTATCGGTGCGTGCAAGCGGAGCGATGGCACGCTGGAACCCAATGATGTCGCCGGGCAGGGCCGCTGGGAGCCCCGGGCCCCCCTCAAGCACAAGCACCGAGCGCCCCTCGCCCTCGAGGTGCTTGGCTGCGAGGGTGCCACAAAGGCCACTTCCGACGACGAGGACGTCGAGCATCAAAGGCTCCAGAGGATGAAAGGTGAGACCGGCGACCGGAGGGCCGGCCGCCGGAGAGCAGCGATGCCGCTCAGATGCCGCAGTGGCGAACCTTGATCTTCTTCTTCATGTGTCTCACCTCCCTCGTCCGAGTGAACTCCCGGACTCTGAGTAGGCGCGAGACGTGTGACGCGTGACAGGTCAGCGAGAGGCGAAAACTCTGCGCGCGACCTGTGGGGTGAGGCCCACCGCAAAACCGCCCACCAGGGCGAGTACGCCGGAGTAGCCGACGCAGGCACAGCCCATGGCGCCGGTTAGCATCGAGACGGCTGAGGCAGACAGCCAGAACCTCCAGCCGAGCTTCAGGCGCGTCGCGATGACGGAGACGACGACGCCGGCCGTCACGCCACCTGCAGTGCAGGCGGGAACGCACAGAGAGGAGCAGTGGTCACCGGAGCACCCGTGCCCGAAGTTCGCGATGAGGGCGAAGGCGAGAGGAATGAGCCCTGTGAGCACACCGGGCCAGAGCGCGAGCCGGAGGTCGCGGCCGCGCCAGAGTAAGACCACCCCCGTGACGAAGAGGAGCCCGCCGAAGAAGGCGACCGAACTCGGGCGCTTTCCGAGCACCGCAGCGGCGGCGACAACGAAGAGCACCGGTGCCGCGCCGGCGACACTGAGCCCCAGCCGAGCACGCTCGTACCGACTGCGTGCTTCGCGCGAGAGCCTTGCGAGGTCAATCGAGTCCATAGAGCCTCCGGAATGCGTCGCGAAGACGGCCGAGCGCGCGGGCACGTCGCTTCCTCAGGGTCGCGCCGGAGACGGAGCTCGCCGTCTCCCAGTAAGTGGCGATGAGGGTCTGCTGGTCGGTTTCGGAGAGCGTACCCATGGCCTCCATGGCCGCGTTGAGGAGGACCCGCTGCTCCTGCTCCTCCGCTGCGGCGCCGCCGTCGCTCTCGTTCGGCTTCTCGTCCGTCGTCTCTCGGAGTCGCTCCGTTCTCTTGAGCTGCGTTCGGCACTGCCATGTGGCTATGGCGAGCGCCCAAGGCAAGGCCGGACGGTGCCAGTCGTACTCATTGGCGCGCTCGAGGATGCTCAGCATCGAGGACTGCGCCACGTCCGCGCCATTCCTCTCGCCCATGAGGCGGACGCAAAGCCGAAGGATGGGGTCCCACAGCAGTTCGAAGACACGGGTGAAGACCTCGCGGTCGCCCTCAGAGAGGGCCTTCAGCAGTTGATCGAGGTCTGAGAACTCGGGCATGGCAACTGATGGAATAGGCGCGAGAAGGGCGAAGCGTGACACCCTCAAACTGTCTGGCACTTTCGGTGGCTGGGGCGAATCTTTCAGCAGGAGCCGGGCTCGCACCAACGGCCGGTTCCCGTCCTCGGAGGCACATCATGCTGAGAATTGCCCTAGTCAGTCTTCTTGCTCTCGCCGCTTGCGGTCCCTCAACCACTGACGACGCCAGTTCGGTAGGCGCGACGTCGCAAGAGCTTCAGGCTCTCGTCGAGCGTCACACCAGCGCTGCGTGGGTTGCACCGGCCTCGTGTTCGTCCGAGATGCAGTCCTACCGCGACTCGGCAAACCGTATGCTCGTATCCATGAGTGGCATGTGCCCGGGCCTCGACACCTGCATGAGCGGGATGGGACACGGCGATCAAGCGGACATGGCGGCGGGTACACGCGACATGCAGGTCGAACTCGACTCGCACTTCGCGAACGGCTGTAGCGCGGCAGACCCTGTTGCTGAGATGGCCCGTCACCGTCAGGTGATGCTCACCCATACGGGGCACCTGCTGATGCGCTCCCAGTCGATGATGGGGATGATGGCGGGGCGGGGAATGATGCAGTGGCAAGGATGTCGGTAGCCACTCAGTGGGGCAGGTGGCGAGGCCTCGACGCAACCCTGCGTTCACTGCATTTGCGGTCTTCTTGCTCGCTGTCGTCGACGACCCAGCAGCAGACTGCAGGTCCCGCCATCGAGCAGCGGACGAGCACCGGGGCGATTCCCTTGCACTGGAACTCAAAGGTGTCGACCCCGGACTGCTTGAGGCGGCATTCGCCTTCGAGTCGTCGGAGGTGCTCGTGGTGCGCCAGGCTCGTCCTCGTCGCGAGGAGCTTGCGCTCGGGCGTTGCGCAGGACGCGAGGACCGACAGCAGCAACGTCAGGACTCCGAATCGAGCGCTCATGATTCCTCTTGTGTTCATCGGCACGTAGGTCGCTTCTCTTGAGCGATTCCTTTCAGGGGCACACCGGGGGCAACGTCCCAGAATCGGCCATAGAGCCGCGTTGATCCGTCGTGAACCTCGTTCCTCGTCTTCAACAGGTCCTGCGACTGCTGGAGCGCGTTGAACCGCTTCGCGACGACTCGGACACGCTCTGGCTTGGTCCGCACTTCATTCCTCGGGCGCACGGGGCACTTCCTCCGGAGGCACGCCTGGACGAAGGACCAACGTTCGCCGCTGAGCGCCGCGCAGGCCCGCCCTCGTAGCGGCCTTCCGCGACCTTCGTGAGCACTCTCCGATCGTTGCCTACCGACGTCGCGCCGACGGTCGACACGGCGGGTTGCTCGACCTTCCGCGCGCGGGCACTGAAGCGTTCCGACGCTGGTTCCAGTCGCGCGCATGGTCGGGCAGTCACCCGTGGGAAATCGTCTTCGGGCATCCGCACGGAATTCACCTCGCGCCGACGCTGGAAGACGGCCACTGGCGATTCTCGCGTTTAGTCAGCAACCGTGGGCTCGCGCTCGAGGCGGTGAAGATGGCGATCGCGCTCGGCGAAGCCGGGATCCCGCTCCCTCTTCACGGCAAGGACGAGCTCGTCGCGACGCTCCGAGGCGAGGACGAACTCGAGGTGGCCGTTTCGCGGCAGGTCTCGCTCGAGGAACTTGAGGAACTCCGTCCGGGTTCCACACGACAGGTTCGATGGGACTCGCCGCCGGTGTTTCGTGTCCGCCGTCTCAGCCGCGGCGCGTGAGTTGGGTGCGGATCATCTCGTCGACGAGTGCGGCGGAGAGTTCGTCGTCGGTCTTGCCCGTGACCCTGAGTTCGACCTCCTCGAACTTCTTCGCGTTGGCCACCACCCATTCGATGTACTGCGCGAGGTTCAGGTGCTCGACGCCGAAGGCGATGTCTTTCATTGCCCGCACAATCTGAACCGGCGTCCCGACGAACTCCCGGTCGTCCCGCATGATGATCTTCATGACTTCGCTCCCTGGCGCGCGCGCCAATCGCCCGAGCTGATGGTGGGTCGACCTGCGGCCTGCTCGGGCGAGAGGACGTAGGTTTCAGCAGTGGTGCCGTCGGCGAGCACGAGCCGCCGGCGTCGGTAGAACCGTGGATGCCCCTCGAGCACGTCGAGGCGCGCGAGCGTCGGAGGGTCGACCTCGTAGACTTCGCCGCGCACGGCAGCGTCACCGCCTTCGACCATCGCAGGGAAGAAGCCCAGGTCGGCGAGCGCGAACACGGGCTTCGTGACGGCCGCTCCGACCAGCGCGGCGTTCGCGAGCAGGCGGTGGTTCGGCTCACCCGCGAGCAGCGTCCCGTAGACGAACACGCGCGTCACGATGCGCCTCCGATGGCCGCGACAAGACGCTCGAGCTCAAAACCCCGCCGCGCGTACTCGCGCGCGAGCACTGCGAAGTACTGCGGCTGCGGAGTCCAAGCTTCGAAGGTCTCCTCGGGCTGGAGGTACACGTGCGCCAGGCGTCGCGCGTCCCTCGTCACCACGAAGCGCGTCTGGCGCACGTAGGCGTGCGGGTGCCCCTCCGCGCGGTCGAGCCGGTCGAGGTCGTCGGCGGGAAGCCGGTACAGGACTCCCTCGACGCGCTCTCCGGCCGCACGACGCACGCTTGCGACCGCCCCGCTCCACTTGTGGCTGAAGCCTCCGAAGGTGAGCGCGTGATTTGGCAGTGTCGCGTGGCCCATGGACTTTGCGCCGGGGCAGCGCTCCAGCATCTGCCCCTCGTCGAGGTTCGAGCCGTAGGCGAAGTAGAGGACCGTCTTCATGCGCGCGCTCCATCGTACTGCTCGGTGGTGACGCGCTGGAGCACAGCGAGCGCGCGCTGCGCCTCATCGTCGGAAGCGTGGAGCAACTCGAGATACACCCAGCCCGCGTCGTCAGCGCTCGCCGCCACCATCTGGGCGATCCACCCTTCGGCGTCGGGCGTCGCCAGCTCCACCGCTGCGGCCAGCAGGTGGAGCGCCGCGTGGATTCGCCGGAAGCTGGTGCCCCGCGCGAACTTCACCTCGATGCGCGGCTCGGGATGTCCGTACTGGCTCCGCGCCAACGTGACTCGGTAGGCCTTCATGTTCATCTCCTTCATGCCGCCACCGGGGTGGCAGGCTGCGTCTCGGTGGTGGTGGTCTCCGGCTGCGGCTGCGGCGCCGGGCGGTCGCGGCGCTCGCCCTTCCACGCCGCGCTGCCCGCGAGGCGCTTGGTGAGGTGCAGGCGCGCCGTCTTGAACTCGTCGCCGATGAGGCCGAGCCCGAGGAGAAACACTCGGAAGTCGTACTTGGCCGTCGCAGGGTTGAAGGCGCGGCGCCGGCTGGAGGCCGCCTTCGAGGTGAGCGCCTTCGCCGCCATCGCGAGCACCAGCTGGAGGTAGGCCTTCACCTCGCCAGCGTGGAGCGTGCCGTTGAAGTAGCGGAACTCGATCGTGCCGCGGAAGAAGAGGCTGTTGAGGTTGAGCCCGTGGTACCGCGAGGAGTCGTACCGCTGCGGGGTGACGTTGCTGCGGCCGTACCAGGCTTCGCTCAACTCGCGCATCGTGCGCGGGCGGCGCGCTTCGAGCCGCTCGATGAAGGCCGGGTCGATGGGGCGGCAGTACCGCGCCAGCCGCGTGTCGCTGACCGCGAGGGCGTGCTCCAGCAACCGCTCCTGCTTGTGGACGTTCTTCACGAGGTTGGTGGTGCTCTTGGCGTCGAACCGCGCGCCGTCGATGTGGATGTGGATGCCCGTCGAGTGGTCGGCGCGAGCCCCCGCCGTGCGGACCGCGCGGATGATGTTCTGGAGCGTGTCGAGGTCCGCGTAGGTGAGGACCGGCGAGACGATTTCACCGCTCTGCTCGCCGCCGCTGAGGCTGCCGTCGGGCACCACCTGCCACGCGCGGCCCGTCGCGTCGGTCACCCGCCAACCGCGACCCTCGTTCACGACGTTGCCTCCGGTGACCGTCTGGATGGCCCGCGCGAGGCGCTCCCGGTTGAGGCCCACCGTTTCGATTTCGATGCCGTAGCGCAGCGTCTTCAAGTGCGATCCCGTTCCGCCGCGCTGGTGTCGCAGCGAGGGACATACACGCTTCCTTCGGCCCGCCTCAGCAAGCGGAAGAAGTCGAATTTCGATGTAATTTCGACAGCTTGGAATGATGCGACGTTCCGCGGAGTTACCGCCTCGGTCGCCGGGAAGTGCGCCGAATCGGGGCTCTTCGGCGAGGGTAGCCGGCCCGTTTCCCGGCCCTGAACGCGGCCATCAGCGCCGCGCGGAGCGACTCCTTCGGGCACCACACCGCGAGCCCCGCGAGGTCGGTGGCGTCGACCTCGAAGTCCTCGATGTCGAGGAACCTGCGCGCGATGGAGAGCGCGGCCTCTGAGGTTCGCGGAGTAGCCATCACGCCTCCTGCTCGAAGGCGCGCGCCGCGTCGGAGGCGCCGAGGTGCTTCAGGTAGTGGCCGAGCGCGCGGCGGAAGAACTCCATGCGGTTCGGGATGTCGCGCTCGCGCCACGCGTCATCCATCTTGTCGACGACCCTGGCCTCGAGCCGCAGCGGGAGGATGCGCATGTCGGTGGGCTCGCCTTCGCGCCGACGCGACGTGCGCGGCCCCACCGGTACGTGACCCTTCTCGGCCTCGCGGATCTTCCAGACCAGGTACGGCTTCGATGAGGAGCCGCTCGGCCGACCGACCACCTCCACGTACTTCGCGCGCAGCTCCTCGACGGAGAGTTCCTTGAAGCGACCGCGCGGCTTCGCCTCGGCTTTCTTCGCGAGCGCCTCGTCGATGCGACGAATGAGGAACTTCCGATTCGGGCTCTTCGTTGCCTCGCCCACGACTTCCTTGAAGCGCGCCTGGAGCTCCGGGAGTCGCAGCGCGTCCAGCTTGTCCTTCGTTGCCATGTGCATCACCTCGTCGGGCACTGGGTACACGTCTCCCTCGGGCACGGGCCCGTTCGCAGCCGAGGGTGTCGGGGAATCACTTCGTCGGAGTCACCGACGCGGCGCCGGCGCGGTACGCGGCCTCGAGCGCCTTCTTCACCTGCCACACCGCGACGTCGTGAAAGTCGAGCGAGTCCATCTTGCGCGTCTCGAGCGTCTCGATGTTCAGCACCCGCTTCGCGATGTCGGCGAGCACCTCGTTCATCGGTGCTTCCTCGCCAGGCGGAATGGCGTCTTCGAGCCGTAGCGGAGTTGCTGGCCCTCGACGAGGAAGACGTCGGTGGGCGAGAGGCCGGGGTCGGTGCGCCTCGGCTCCTCGCGGCCGTCCTCGTCGGGAGCGTCGCACTCGGCCCGCGTCACCACGCCCGAGAGCTCAATCTCGAACGGCCAGTTTGGCTGCGACGCGATGAGCACCTGCGCGTCGGGCTCGAGGTCCTTCAGAACTTCCATCAACTCCTTGACCTTCATCGTGCGGCTCCGCCCGGGTGGGGACCTTCGGTGCGCCCGGCTCGCAAAGCCATACACGCTTCCTTCTCGAGGCAGCTCAAGTCAAAGAAGCGATGGCGACGTCGAATGATGAACTCAAGGGGGCGGATCGAGCTTCTCGAGGGGCTCGGCGAGCAGCTTCAGCCCGTTGGCGAAGAATGTCTTCACGAGGTTCGGGTCGAGGTCGCTTAGCGTCGGCACTGTCTTCAGTCGCGCATCGAGCCGGCCCTTCTTCACGAGCGAAGCGTGGAGTTGGTCAACAAGCAGGCGATGAAGGTCTCCGTAGGTCGTGGGCGTCGCGGCGGGCGCGACCTCGGAGCGAATGAGAAACTCCTCGGCCTTGCACTTCGGACACGGAGGCAGGCGCACGACGCGGCCGTCGAGGTCGTCAGCGACCGTGCTCCCGACACCGAGCGAGAGCGTTGCCAGCTTCGAGCGCGTCGACGTCTGACACATCGAGCACCGCTGGAGCACCTCTTCGTTCGTGAGCTCTTCGATGGGCATTCGGGCCTCACGCGATGGCGGTGTAGTCGCCGTACCAGTACGACCAGTTGCTCGCGCCGACGTTGGCGTCGATGGTGAACGCGAAGCCGTCGCGGGTGACGTTCTGCACACGCGTCGTCGGGACGCCGGCGCTCGAGTCGCGCACCGCGAGCGTGATGGACGACGGCGCCGCGGGGAAACGGCTGCGGAAGTTCACGACGTTTCCGAGCATCATGAACTGCGCGGCGCCGGTAGGGTTGTACATCTTCGCGCCGCAGTAACCGGTCTCTCGCACGGAGCCGCTGAGCTCGAAGGCCGAGTTCACCGCGTTGCTGTCGATGGGGAGCCTCCACGTTCGGGTCCAGAGTGCGAACTGCGTCGCCGGCGTTCCTTCGTGGACGAGCTCGAAAGTGTTCCGGCCGAGCCTGAGGGCGGCCGCGTTGCCCGTCGCCTGCTTCACCCACTGCGTGCCGTTCCAACTCGCGTTCATCGTGAGCCAGAGCGAGTCGCCGTCGAGGTAGACGCGGAACCGCGCGACTCCGGCTCCGGTACCCTGCGCGTCCCACAGGAGCGCCTTGGTGCTCCCGCTGAAGGGCGGCTGGCGAATCGTGCGGTGCATGCCGGCAGGAACGGCTTCGTTCGCGCGGAAGTGGTCCGCCCCGGCGATGGCCATCAACTCGGCGAGCGCGTCTTCGGTGTTGGCCGCGTTGAGCCGGTTCGCCGCGTCGAGAACGGTGATGGTGCTCGCGGGGTGTGCGGCGAAGAGCTCATTCAGGTGGGCGTTGTGGGCGGTGAGCAGGTCGAAGAGCTGGCCGGCGACCGTCTTCGCGACGAGCGTAACGGGAGCACCAGGGAAGGCCATCGAGCCGACACGCGTCGAGCCGGCCGCAGCGGCGGTCTGGTCGGCGAGCGCGACCACCAGGCTCTGGAGCTGCGCCTGCACACTCGTCGTCGTGATGTAGCTGTGCGGCGTGGCCGAGATGGCACTCGCGGGATGCGCGTCGGAGACCGCGGCGACATGGCCGTTCAGCAGCCCCAGCAGCGCACCGAGCTGCGAGGCGACCGACCCGGGCCCGAGCGGGTTCGGATTGCCCGGAACTCCGCCCGCACCGACTGCAGCTGCGCCACCGGGGCCGCTGAGGTCGTCGACCAGCTCGTCGATGGCACCTTGCACCGTGTTCGCCGCCACCATCCCGTGGGGCGCGTAGTCGACCTTGGTCGCGGCGTGCCGGTGCGCGGTGCCGTCGAAGTGGTCGGTCAGCACTGCGTCGATCGCGTCGAGCGCGGCCTGCACCGTCGGCGTGCCCGGGCTCAGCGCGTTCCAGCCCACGGTCGTGATGCCGACGGAGCTGCCCTGCACGAAGACGAACGCCTGGCGCCGCGAGGTGTCGATGTCGGTGCTGACGACCTGCGTCTGCCCTGGTCGACGTCGCACATCACACAGGAGGAGCTCGTCCGGCTGCAGCGCCATCTTCGGTGCGGCGCCGGCCGCTCCCTCGGCAGCCTGGCGCACGACGAGCTCGAAGGACTCGTCTCGGCGGAAGAAGACCTGCTGCGAGTTGCCGTCGGTGCGTGGGTCGGAGAGCAGCCGCTTGAAGCGAAGGAACACACCGAGCCACCGCTCGTTGCCGGCGGTCGAGACGTCGGTGGGAATGCCCGAGAGGTCCGTCGAGCAGTCCACCGTCTGGCCCGTGCCGAAGAAGAGCCGCTGGCCGAAGTTGTCGTAGGCGCGCGCGGGCGCGGTCAGGTCGATGGAGAGGTCGGGGACCGGCGAGTGCGGCGACGGGACTCCGCCAGAGACGACGCCGTAGATGCGCAGGTCGGCCGCGAGGTTGTGGAGCGCCTTCTCGAGCAGGCTGAAGCCAAGGTCGAGCTCCGCCTCGGTGACGCGCTGCCGGAAGTAGTAGTCGAGGCGGTCAGCCATGGGCGCGCCAGTTCAAAGGCCCGCGCCCCTCGTCGTGGGGACTACGCGGCGCGGACGTGGCGGCCCGGAGGCCCCGCCAAGTACTCGAGCCAGCGCCGCACCGCGTCCTCGGTGAAGCACGAGAGTGCGGCGAGCCCGTCTTCCGCTGCGTCGGCGCATGAGAGCAACGCGCCACCGATGCGCACGATGTCGTCGAGGCGGTCCGGGTCGGCCTTCCAGTAGTCGGGGGCCCACTCGATGGCGGGGCTCACCACCGAAGGCACTCCCTCCGCGACCGCGTCGGCCGTCGTGACGTTGAAGGTCTCGGTCATCGAGACCTGGAGGCACAGGTCCATCCCGCCGACCGTTCGCCGGAAGCTCGCCCAGTCCTGCCACGGGTGTTCGACGAGCCGCGCCCAGCGGAGGCCATTGAACATCTTCCGGAGCGCATCGAGCACTGCGCCTCCGCCCATCGTGTCGTTCTCGACCGAAACCGAGAACTCGAGATCGCAATCGCGCTTTCGGGCGAGCATGAGCGCCGCTGCGGCTGCCGTCGTGTGGTTCTTGAGCAGCCGGAGCGCACCGAAGCTGCCGACCCTGAGGAGCCGATGGTCGTGCTCGCGGCCACGGCGCCGGTGCACGCGTTCGAGGTCGTAGAGGTTCGGGAGGTACAGCGTGTGCCCCCCGTACGCGGTCTCGAAGAAGTGCTTCAGCTCGACGCTGTTCGCCGCGACCGTGAGGTTGAGGAAGTTCTCCTGGAGGACCAAGAGTTCGCGGAGCAGTTGAATCGCCGACGGCTCGACTTGGAGGAAGCCGATCTGCGAGTGGCTCCGCACAAGGAAGTGCACGTGGGGAAACGCCTGCAGCAACTCGAGCATCGGCGTGCGGCTGACCCAGGGTGCCTCGAGCACACAGTGAGTCACCCTCGGTCGCGCGATGAGCGCCCGGTGAACTTCAGGCGGCTCCGCCGCCGGTGTCGCCTCCACTTCGACGCCAGCGCGGCGCAGCACACGAACCGAGTGGAGCGCGTTGACCCCGAGCCCAATCGCGCTGCCGAGGGAACTCCGGGTTGCGACGTTTCGGTAGACAAGCAGAAGGTGAGCTTGAGTCATCAGGGCCTCGGTCTCGCAAAGACCCACAAGGTGCCGAGTCGGGACGGCTCGGGCGTGGCTCCGGGCCGCAGATGCCGTTCAGGCTGCGTTTGGCATCACGTGAGACACCGTCTTCGTGACCCGTTGTCTTCTCCTCCTCAGTTGCTGTGCGGGGCTCGTTGGCTGTGCGACATCCAACAGAGATCGCGCGTGGATTGGGCGGGAGTTCCTCGAGCGAACGGGTGCTGGCGGTTGCCCGCAGTCCCCTGGGACCTCCCCAGCCGTGGCGCTCGAAGACGGCCTCGATGAAGGTGAAGTGGTCGCCACCGCGCTCTGCCGCAACCCAGCGCTTCGCGCGGAGCTGACGCGAATCGACGCCGCGTTGGCGACGCTGGATGAAGCCCGGCGCCCCGCCAACCCGCAGCTCAGTCTCATGGCGCCGTTTGGACCCATCACTGCCGTGGCGACGCTCCTGGTTCCCCTCGAGTCGCTATGGCAGATGCCACGTCGCACCGAGGTCGCTGCACGAGAGGCAGACGCGGCTGGTGAGGCGGTGCTGATGCGGGCGCTCGACGTCGTGCGCGATGCCCGCCTGCTCCACATCGAGCTGGGGCTCGCGTTCGACCGAGCGACGGTGCGCGCGGAGTTGGCACAGGTCGCAGCCGACGTCGCCCGGCTGGCCGCCGTGCGGGTGAAGGTGGGGGACATCAGCCCGCTCGAGGAACGGGTCCTCTCGGCCGACGCCCGGACGAGTGCCGACGCACTCGACCTCGCCGAGACCGAGAAGGTGATGGCCCAGGCGCGGCTCGTCGCGACGCTCGCGCTGGACGACGCGGGTGTGCCGGCCCAGCCCCGCTTCTCATCCCCTCCTGCTCAGACGCTGCCGTTGACGTCACTCATCGGCGTCGCCCGTGCCGCACGGCCGGACGCGCGGTCTGCAGCCCTGGCCATTTCGGCGGCGACGGCTCGCGCCGGCTGGGAGCGCAGCCGCATCGTCAACCTCGGTGCCCTCGTCGAGACACAGTGGAGTCAGCCCGCGGGGCCTGCGCTCCGCCTCGGTGGCCGGCTCGACCTGCCCATCTTCAACCAGAACCAGGGCGGTACTGGGCGCGCAGACGCCGAGGTCGAGCGGGTGGTCGCGCAACACGAGTTGGTCGCGCGGACCGTCGTCATGGAGGTCACCGTCGCGCTTGCACGCCTCGAGCAGGCGACTCGCTCTCGACGACGCTTTGAGGTCGAGGTCCTGCCGGCGCTGGAGGACGCACTCGCCCAGGCGCGACACGGCTTCGAGACGGGCGACCAGCCGTACCTCGTGGTGCTCGATGTCCTGCGACGCGTCGGTGAAGCCCGGCTTCGACGCGCCGAGTTGCTCGCGGAACAGAGACGGGCCCTCTGTGAGCTCGAGCGGGCGCTGGGCGCACGGCTGCAGAGCGCGACCGACGTGGCGTCACGCGTCGGCGCTGAACAAGGTGACCGATGACTCGATTCGTCCCGTCCTTCCTGCTCATCCTCGCAGCCTGTGGGGCGAAGGCACCGTCGCCCCGCGCTCCAGCCGCAGAGGTCTCGCACCCCGTCACGGAGGGCGACTTGCCAACGGTGCGCCTCTCCGCTGAGGCCATCTCACGGCTCAAGCTCCAGACGAGCCAGGTGCGCTCAGCTCCCGTCCCCCGGACACGCCTGGTGGGAGGTGAAGTCGTCGTTCCGCCAGGTCGCGCCGTCGTCGTAACGGCACCGGTGGCGGGCGAGGTGCATTTCGTCACCAGCGAGCCGTTGCTCCCGGGCGCGGCCGTGCAGCGAGGCGCGGGCCTGCTGCGGCTCACGGCCATCGCGCCCACGGACCGCGACACCCGCGCGCGCGTCGCTCGAGAGGTCGCCGCGGCCGAAGCCAACCTTGCGGCGCTCGAACTGCGAGTGAGCCGCAACCAGGCGCTCATCGATGAGGGAGCTGGGAGCGCCCGAGCCCTGGAAGAAGCCGTCGCGGCGAGAGCCGTTGCGCAGGCTGACGCAGATGCAGCCAGGGCGCGCGCGACGACGCTCTCGCGCGACCCGCTCTTGTCTGACGTGGCGATGCTGGTGCGAGCCCCAGTGCAGGGCGTCATCCGTCTACTCGCCGTCGCTGAAGGACAGGCCGTCGCCGCAGGCGCGCCGCTCTTCGAGTTGGTCGGCGTGGACGCCCTCCAGGTGAGAGTGCCCGTGTACTCCGGCGACCTCGAGCGCCTCGACACCAGTGCCACTCCGCGCGTGCGGCGGAATGGCGAGGCGCGCGCGGAGGAGGCGCGCTTCGTCCCCGGGCCCCCGACGGCCGAGCCGGACCGGAGCACCGTCGACCGCTATCTCTCGCTGCCGGCCAGTGCGGTCTTCGCTCCTGGAGAGCGCATCCTGGTGGAGCTGCCTCTTCTCGACGTCGCGTCGGCGCTCGTTGTGCCCGCGTCTGCGGTGGTGCTCGACGCGTGGGGAGGCGCGTGGGTCTATCGTTGCGAAGACGGCCGTTACGCCCGCGCGCGCGTGGATCCCGCGCGTCGGGCAGGCGATGACATGGTGTTGGCGCGCGGGCCCGCGGTCGGCTCGTGCATCGTCTCTGTCGGCGCCGTCGAGCTGTTCGGCACCGAGTTTCCTCCGGGGCACTGATGCGCACGCTCGTCGCATGGTGTCTTCAGCAGCGGTGGGTCGTGGTCGGCCTCGCCATTCTCTTCATCGCCCTGGCGGGGCGCAGCCTGACGGGCGCGCGTTTCGATGCCTTCCCGGAGTTCGCCCCGCCGCGCGTCGAAGTTCAGACTGAGGCGCCCGGGCTCTCGAGCGAGGAGGTCGAAGCGCTCGTCACGACGCCGCTCGAGGCGGCACTCGCGGGAACGCCTGGCGTCACGGCCATTCGCAGCAAGTCGGTGCTGGGGCTGTCTTCGATTCTGCTTCTGTTCCCCACCGGCGCCGACCTCCTGCAGGCGCGAGCGCTGGTTCAGGAGCGCGTCACCCGCGCCGCGCCAGGCCTTCCGACGGCTGCCCGCGCGCCGGTGTTGCTCTCGCCGCTGTCCTCGACGAGCCGCATCCTGAAGATTGGGATGTGGTCGGCAACGCTGTCACAGACCGAGCTGTCGGACCTCGCGCGGTGGAGAGTGCGCCCGGCGTTGATGTCCGTCCCCGGCGTGGCCAACGTCGCCGTCTGGGGGGAGCGCCGGCGACGCATCGAGGTGCAGGCCGACCCCGACAGGCTCGTCGCCAATGGAGTCGACTTGGGTCGCCTCATCGCCGCCGCCCGAGACGCGGTGACCCCGCGCGCGGGCGGGCTGGTCGACCTGCCGACGACGCGCCTGCCTGTCGTGCAGAGCGCGATGGTGCGCGACGCAGAGGAGCTGGCTCGCGTGCCGCTGGCGACGCTCGGCCGTGGGACGGTCACCATCGGCGACGTCGCAGACGTGCGCGAGGCCGCGGCCGTGCCCATCGGCGATGCGCTGGTGACGACCGGCACCGGTCTGCTCCTCATCGTCGAGAAGCAACCCGGCGCGAGCACGCTCGACGTCACGGCCGGCATCGACGCGGCGCTCACGCGGCTGCGCCCGGGGCTGACTGGCGTCGAGCTGGACGCCACTATCTTCCGGCCGGCGAGCTTCATTGAGCGCGCGCTGACGAACCTCGGCCATGCGATGGGCATCGGCTGCGCTTTCGTGGTCGCCGTGCTGTTCCTCTTCCTCTGGAACACCCGTACCGCCCTCATCAGCGTGCTCGCGATTCCGCTGTCGCTGCTGTCGGCCGCGTTCGTCCTGACGCTGCTGGGGAGGACCATCGACACGATGGTCATCGCAGGGTTGGTCATTGCGCTCGGTGAGGTCGTCGACGATGCCATCATCGACGTCGAGAACATTCATCGCCGGCTCAGCGCGTTGCCGGAGCGTCCCAGCCTGAAGACCGCGATGCGCGTCGTGCTCGACGCTTCGCTGGAAGTGCGCAGCGCCATCGTCTTCGCGAGCCTCATCGTCCTGTTGGTGTTCGTCCCCATTCTCTTTCTCGATGGCGTGGCTGGTGAGTTCTTCCGGCCACTGGCCCTGTCGTACGGCCTCGCCATTCTCGCGAGCACCGTCACGGCGCTCACCATCACGCCGGTGCTCGCGCTGCTGCTCCTCCGGCGCGCGCGCGGCACCGAGCACCAGTCGCCTGTCGCGACGACGCTGGTGCGGGCGTACGAGCCGTTGCTCCGGTGGACGATGTCTCGCCCACGACGCCTGCTCGCCGGTTCCCTTGGCCTACTCGGCCTGACGGCGCTGCTCGCGTCGACGCTCCGCGAAGAGTTCCTCCCGCACTTCGCAGAGAACGACTTCCTGATGCACTGGGTGGCGCGGCCAGGGACCTCGCTGGAGGCCGTGGCGCGAACGGCGAACCTCGCGCGCGCAGAGTTGCTCACCGTTCCCGGCGTCAGAAACTTCGGAGCCCACATCGGTCGTGCCGAGGTGGCCGACGAGGTGGTGGGCCCCAACTTCGCGGAACTGTGGATCAGCGTCGACCCGAGCGCAGACCTCGCGGTGACGTCACAGCGCGTGCGAGACGTCGTGGACGGGTACCCGGGCGTCTTCCGTGACGTGCAGACGTACCTGCAGGAGCGCATGCGAGAGGTGCTGAGCGGAGGCGGCGGCGCCATCGTCGTCCGCTTGCGCGGCGAGAACCTCGAGGCACTTCGTGGCATCGCGGGACGGCTCTCCCACGAGCTCGAGGCCGTCCCCGGCGTCTCGCACGCGCACCCCGAGGCCCAGGTGTTGGTCCCCCAACTCCAGGTTCGCGTCGACGCGGACCGCTGCGCAGCCTTCGGCATCGAGCCGGGCCTGGTGCGCGCGCGCATGGCGACCCTGCTCGCCGGCGAAACTGCGGGGCAGTTCGTGCGAGGCCTGCAACCCATCGACGTGGTCGTCTGGGGAAACGACGCGAGCCGCGCTGACGTCGCCGCCGTGCGCGACCTCGGCATCGCGGTCGACGGACGCACCCTTACGCGTCTCGGCGACGTCGCCGACGTGAGCGTCGTGCCCGTCTCGAACACCATCGCCCACGACGCGACGACCCGGAAGCTCGACGTCCTGGTGGACCTCGCGCCGAACGCAGACTTGTCGAGCGTGAGCGGCGCCGTCGCGGCCAGCGTGGCCGCCCTCCAACTGCCGTCGGGACACCACGCGGAGATTCTCGGCGAGGGTGCGGCGCGACGGGCGGCGCGGACCCGGCTCTTCAGCCTCGCGGCTCTGGCGCTGCTCGGCATCTTCTTCGTGCTCCTCGTCGACTTCCGTTCGGGCCGGCTCGCCCTCATGGTCTTCGGCGGCCTCCCCTTTGCGCTGGTAGGGGGCGTTGTCGCAGCGGCGGCCTCCGGCGTCGTCTCGCTGGGCACGTTGATTGGGCTCGTGGCCGTCATTGGCATCGCGGCGCGCAACGGCATCATGCTCGTCTCGCACTTTCGTCATCTCGAGCGTGAAGAGGGCCTCCCGTTCAGCGCAGAACTGGTGGTGCGCGGCGCGCGGGAGCGGCTGGCGCCCATCTTGATGACGGCGCTGGCGACGGGCCTCGCCCTGGTGCCGGTCGCCTTGGGGGGCCAACAGGCGGGGCACGAGATTGAGCACCCGATGGCCGTCGTCATTCTTGGGGGGCTGGTGAGCTCTACCGTTCTCACGTTGCTCGTGACGCCGGCGCTCTACGGGTGGCTCGGCGCGCAGCGTGAGCCCACAGAGGACTCGATGGATGAGTCGCAGCACCACACCGCGTCATGAAGGAGCCGTTCATGAAGACTGTACTCGTCGTCGTCGCTACTACCGCGTGCCTCTGGAGCCTGGCTGGCCGCGCCGCAGACAAACTTGCGAACAGCGAGGTGCCAGACGCCGTACGCGCTGCCGTGAGCAAGGCCTACCCCGACGCGGCGAGCTGCGTGTTCGAGCGCGAGCGGCGCGGCGCTGCTGTGCAGTACGAGGCCGAGTTCGAGATCAAGGAGGGAGACAAGACGAGGCGACTCAGCGTCGAAGTTTCGTCACAGGGTGTCATCCTCGCCGAGGAAGAGCAGCTCCGCTTCGAGGAACTTCCGGCGCCTGTCAAAGAGGCGCACCGCTCGTCCCGCTTCAGCAAAGCCACGGTGATGGGGGTCGAGCGCCTCACCAGGGACGGCAAGACGAGCTACGAAGTTCAGGTTCGAACGGCCAGGGGACTGCGCGAAATCGTCTATGACGAGCGCGGTGCAGTGCCCGACGCCGGGAATGGCCCCGTGCGCTAACGGGCACACGAGGAAAGCCGATGCGGGTGCTGGTCGTTGACGATGAGGCCGAAGTGCGGAGCGTCGTCGCGCGGGCGCTGCGGGCTGATGGTCACGCCGTCACCACCGCAGAGGACCTCCAGGCTGCGCGGCAGCGCGTCTCCGAGGGCATCGACCTGCTGGTGCTCGACCTCCGCCTCGCCGACGGTTTTGGTCTCGAGCTCTGCCGGGAACTTCGCGCGGAGGGGGCTTCGATTCCCATCCTGTTGCTCACCGCGCTCTCGCAGGTCGCCTTCCGGGTCGAAGGGCTCGACGCGGGGGCCGATGACTTTCTCGCAAAGCCGTTCGCGGTCGCAGAGCTCCGGGCCCGGGTCCGCGCCCTTGGCCGACGAGGTGCGTTGCCACGCGGACTCACGTACGAGCGAGATGACGTGCGGCTCGACTTCGCAGGTCGCCACGCGACCCGCGCTGGACAACCCATCGCCATCACCTCGAGGGAGTGGTCGATTCTCGAGGTCCTCGTTCGACGCTCGGGTCGCGTGGTCTCTCGCTCCGACCTGCTTGAGAGCGTCTGGGGAGAGGCAAGCGAGACGGCTGCGAGCAGCCTCGAGGTGCTCGTCGGCAGGCTTCGCCGAAAGTTGGGCGCGGAGCTGATTCGAACCCTTCGAGGTGAGGGGTATGCGCTCGCGGAAGAAGGCCGACATGGCCGCTAGCATCGTTCAGCGAGTCGCCTTCGGGGCTGCACTTGCCGCTTCGGCAGCAGCGTTGCTGGTCGCCCTGACGACAACCATCGTGGCGAGTCTCGTCCTTCAGAGCGCCGAAGACCGTCGGCTGGAAGAGGCGGCGGTCACTTTCGCCGAGGAGCTTGCGAAGGAGGGCGACGACCTCGAAGCCGTCCGCCGCGTCCAACACGACGAAGCGGAGGAGTTGGGGCACACGGGAATGCTCCTTGCCGTCTACGACCAGGACGGCGCCTTCGTCGCGGGCGAGCGCCTTGCCGAGCTGCCGGCTTCACCTGGCTGCGCCACCCTCGGCGCGAGGGACCTGCGTGTGTGTCGTGCGTCGTCCTCGAGCGGGCACTTTGCTGTCGTCGGAGGCGCGCATTCGCAGCCGATGCCACTGCTCGCTGGCTCCGCCTTCCTCGCTGCCCTGTTGGCCGCCGGGCTCGCCTTGGCCGCCAGCCGGCCGGTCTCCCGACGCCTCGTGGCCCCGTTGACGAGGCTTCGGGAGCGCATCGCGCAGCTCGACGTGGACGCGCTGACGCAGGCAAGTCTCGGTGACGAGGAGCACATCGCCGAGGTGGATGCGCTGCGCACGACCATCGTGCAGCTCATCGTGCGCGTCGAGCGCGCGCTCGCGCAGGCGCAGCGCTTCGCCGCCAACGCCGCTCATGAGCTCCGCACACCACTGACGACGATTCAGGCCGAACTCGAGCTGCTGGTGGAGGGGGTCGGCGACTCGGCCGCCCGCGAGGGCGTCCTCGTCGCGCAACGCAAGGTCGCGGAGCTCTCAGCGCTGGTTGAGCGCCTGCTCATCCTGTCCGTGCCTCTCCGCTCGGAGCACGGTGCGACCGAGGTGCTCTCGCTCCGCGATCTCATCGAGGACGTCGTCCATGCTCTCCCGCTGGACCAGCGGTTACGGGTTCAGTTGGCACAGGGTGATGCACTCGTCCGCGGCGACGCGGTGCTCCTGGGCAGCATGGTGAGCAACGCCGTCGCGAACGGCCTGAAGTTCGGTGACTCGGTCAGGGTCGAGGTCTCCCGAGCGGGCGGCTCTTGCGTGCTTCGCGTCGACGACGACGGACCTGGCGTCGTCGCTTCGGAGCGAGAAGCGGTGTTCGAGCCATTCGCTCGAACGAGGGATGCTCTCCAGCGGCGGATTCCTGGGCACGGTCTCGGGCTCGCGCTGATCCGACACGTGGCAGAAGCACACGGGGGGAGCGCAGCTCTGTCCGACAAAGATACGGCTGGTGCGAGGCTCGAGATTCGTCTGCCAAGTGAACCGTGATGAGGCTCTGACTCAGTGAAGCAGCGTCGTGTCGCCAAGGTCGCTAAGGCCAAGCTCCCAGTGGTCCGGAACGAGCGGTGGGAAGGGCTCGACCAAGTCCACGAAGTGGGTGTGCGCCGGCTTCAGGTACTCGACGATGGCGCGCAGGTGCTTGCGCTCGGTCGGCGTGAGGATGCGCGCGACGACGACGTTGAACGCGTACTTTGCGAAGCGATCCGAGGGGCCGAGCACCCAGTCGACTCCGAGCAGTGACTCGCCGAGCACCAGCGCGTCGGCGTTGAACGCGGTGATCGCCATGATGTCGATGCCGAGGAAGAAGCGCACCGCGTTCTTGATGCCCTGCGCGGTTCCCTTCTGCCGGTACATCTCGACCAACACGGCTGCGAGCCGACGCTTGCCCCTCACGTCGAGGTCGAACGGGAACGGATTGCCCAGGTCTTGAAGGATGAGGTCGAGGAACGGTTCGGGCGCGCGCTCGAGGTCGAAGATGTCGGGCCAGCGATCGAGGTCGGCGAGCAGCAGGTCCGTCACCTCCTGCAGGCACGAGATGAAGCGCAGCAGGTCTCCTGTCGTGTCGTCGCGCCGGTTGTGCTTCGGGAGCATCTGCCAGAGGTCGAACCGCCGCGACGGCGGCCTCGCTGGTCTGAAGCCCTTGAAACGCGCCTTGTCGAACGGCGGCAGCACCATGTTCCCGGAGAGGTCAGTCACGCCGAGCACCTGCACCTCGTGCTCGACATCGGGAGACATCTCCACGTCGAGCGAGACCGTCAGGCGGTTCGCTTCGCTGGCGACATGCACGGCGCCCAGCGGCACCGCGGGTGCAGCGATGGGAGTCACGAGGACTGTCGCGTTGGAGCTCTCGATCGGTTCGTCGAACACCAGGCGAAGCTGCTTCTGCGAAATCGCCTGGGCGCTCGCCAGTCGTGGTGAAACGCGGTCCTCTGCGGTGAAGCTCCAGGACTCGTCGAGCGACTGCCCACCGCCCACGGTGCGTGAGGCGACCCGGACCGTGACTCGGGCGAGGCTGCTCAGGGGCGCAGCCGGCGTGAGGACCACACGGAGGCTGTCGGGCGACTGCGCCACAACCGCAGCGAACGGCGGCACCGGCGCACCATCGAACGCGAGCACCCCGTCGACCCAGATGCGTGTGGCGCTCCTGTCGATGCCGCCGGCGCCAGGGTCGACAAGCTCGAGCGCGAGCGGCGAATCGATGGGAACGCCTACCTCGCCAGGTGACGGGTCGCGGTTGATGAGGAGCGGCCGCGCCCCGCTCGTGGTGAGCGTGACCGACTGCACTTGCACGCGCGGCAGTTCGATGGTGGCCATCGTTCACACCAACTCGAGGCGGACGCCGACCGTGTGCTGACCGGTCAGCTTCGAGACGTTGGCGGCCAGGTCGTCGAGCATGCGCTCGCTCCCTGCGCGAAGGGTGACGCCGGCGTACTTCACACCGTCGATGACGACGGAGACCTCCCACGCAAACCCCGGCGGCATGCGCTTCGGCGTCCGCACCTTCATCGAGGTGCGCACCAGCGTCACGCCAGTGAGGTCCACCAGCTGCGTCACCTCGACGTGGTCTCCGCGGCCGAGCTCGAAGGTCCGACCAGGCTCGTCGTCACCGAGGATGAACACGCCCGGCCCGAGCCGCCCCTGGCCCTCGCCGAGACGACTGGTGAACGCGGTCAGCTCCATGCGTCACACCTGACGGAAGAGCTCGAGGTGGTCGAAGTACGCGCGCCGCGTGACGTCCTTCACTGACATGCCGAAACCGCCTCGTCCCGAGGCGAGTGGCTGACTGCCCGAGTTGATGCCGAGCTGGTCGTCGATGAACTGCACCATTCCCGCGACGGGCTGCCAGTCGGGAGCCGTTCCGAGTGGATGCGCTGCGAGGTCGTTCGAGAGAACCTTGAGCACCACGTCGCCGTTCGCGTTCACGATGACGTCGAGGCGGAGGTGCACCCAGGTCGCCTGCGCGAAGCTCGCAGCTGACTTGAGCAGCACGCCGGGTCCGTCGGCGTCGGGCAGGCCCACCGCGATGGCTCCCTTGCGAAGCACGACGCGGTGCGGGTCGTCGTCCGAGAGCCCGAGCATGTACGCGCTGTCGTTCACCGAGTTCCCCTGGCAGCAAAGGAAGAGGAACGGGGAGAAGCCGGTCGGGCCTCCGCCGGCGCCGCGCTGGAGGCAGCCGCGAATCGAGCCTCCCTTCGCCATCGGCGCGAAGCTGGCGAGGTTCGCGAACAGGCCGACCGCGCCTTGCACCGCCGCGAGGGAGTTGAAGCCGAACAGGAAGTTCCCTCCGCCCGGCGGAGTCGGGATGCCTGCCGTCACACCGCGGTCGACGGCCGCGAGGTCGAGCCCGTTGTTGAGGTACGTCCAGTCCGTCTCAGCCATGGAGCCTCCGTCACACTGTTGCGGCGCGTGCCCACGCACCGGAGAAGGTCTCGAGAGGCGCGGCGACGTTCGCAGCAGAGCTCCAGTCGGAGAGGTAGCCGGTGCGCGCGAAGGGCTCCGTGGGGCCGAGCGCCGAAGGAACACGGCTCCAGTCGTCGAGCCACGGAGAAGGCCGCGTCCAGGTCTCGACATCGCGCACGCCGAAGGAGCACGCGACGACCCGCCTCGTCGGCAGCGCGAAGAGGTACGTCCGCTCGAACGCTTCGAAGCCGTCCCGTCCGAAGAAGGCACGCACCACAGTGACGTCAGCGAGCGCGGCAAGGAACGCGCTCCACCGCTCGAAGTCCTCTCGTCCGGCGCCACCGAACGCCGCCAGCACCTCGAGGCTCGCAACCGCGGAGATGGTCCATCGCGCCGCCTCGCCTGGAAGCGCTCCCGCGTCGGCGAAGGTCGGGTTGAGCAGCGCCATCAGAGCAACACTCCGGTGTCGCCGTTGCGCAGCGACACCGTGCCCAGCACCGGGAACTCGCGCACGTTGAGCTTCACGTCTGCAGGCAGTCCGTTGAGCGTGAGGTCGAGCCGCGCGTCGCCCATCTTCCGAACGCCGGGCGTGTCGCGGATGACGTTGAAGACGTCGCTCCACGCGACTTCGCCGACCGGGTTCCCTTCGACGTCCTTGATGTTGAAGCCGAAGTCGATGTTCGGGTTCGGCGTGCCGTCGGGCTCGGTGACGCGGAACCACGCGGCGAGGTTGGCGCGGATCGCGTCGCGCACGACGTTCGGGCTCGCGCCCTGTCGAAGGAACACCCGCGCGAAGATGTCGATGCGCCGGTACACCGGGTCTTGCACAGCGACCTGGAACGTCAGCGTGCACGGGTAAGCCTCGGTCACCTGCCGGAGCACCTGCGCCTTGAGCGCCGGCGTGGGGAGCCCTCCGCCGCGGGGCACAACGTAGAGGATGCCGGTGTTCTCTCCGATGGAGAGGTCTTCGTTCGAGGTGAGCATCAGTGCGCGCGCGACTCTGGTGAGGCGGCGGGCGTTGATCTCGAAGTCCTCGCGGGCGACGGTCCGCGTGAGCGCGCGCAGGCTCTCGGGAGCGAGCAGCTTGGCCGAGGCGATGCTCTGCCGGTCGGCTCCGCCTGAGGCCGAGCGCGGGTTGCGCACCGAAAGCTGAACGAGCCCACCGTTCGCATCGCGGAAGTTCCCCTCGAGCACCACGAGGCGCTGGGCGTCGACGTTGCCCGTGGAGCCACCTCCAGTCTTGTACGTGAGCGAGATGGTGCCGGTCGGCGGGAGGCCGCTCCCGCCGCTTCCGAAGCGGAGCGTCGCGAGGTCGTTCTGGTCGACGGTCGCGAGGAAGTGGCGGTCGTTCGGCCCGGAGTTGAGAAAGCTGTCGACCTCGGTGAACGGGCCTTGCGGCGTCGTGACGACCGCGGAGCCGTCGAGGTACGGCCCGAAGTCGAGCGGGAGTGAGAGGTCAGCGAGGCCCTGCGCGTCGAAGAGTTGGCGCTGCGTCTTGGAGTGTTCGCCGATGCCGACCGCCTGCACCGCTCCCGCGGCAATGGTCACCGTAGCGAGCAACTGGAAGCGAACCGGGTCGGTCACCTCCTGCGTGCGAATGATGGTCCCCGCGGGGATGGTGACCGGTGCCTGCGCGGGGCGTGCGAGTCGGAACTCCAGCTCGGCCGTCGCGGGCTGCGCGCCGCTCAAGCGGTACCCGAGCATCTTCGCCAGGGCCATGACGTTCTTGCGCTGCGTGGCCGTGACGAGCCGCGACTCCCGCGCGAGGTTGTCCTGGTAGAAAGTCAGCACGTCGCCGACGAAGGCGAACATCTCCACGAGCAAATTTCCGAAGCTCGCGACGTCGAAGTCGGTCCAGTCGGGGAAGACGCTCTTCAGCAGCGCGATGAGCCGCGCGCGCAAGGAGTCGAAGTCCTTGTCGGTGTAGTCGACCGATGGAGGGAGCGAGGCCACCCAGGCGCAAAGACGTTCGCTGCAGCCGAACGGGACTGACCAACGCTCAAAACCGCGTCGTGACGGCGGCGACAGTTCCACCTTCCTGCACTTGAACCCGTACTGAGAGGGTCGAGGCCGACGCGGTCACCTCGACCTCCACAACGACGACGGCAGGGAGCCATCTCCGAAGCGCGTCGCGAACCTGAACCCTCGTGAGTTCGGCCAGAACGGCGTCGTTCGGTCGATGGCGTACGAGGCCGAGCCCTGCGCCGAAATTGGTGCGCCACGGCAGCTCACCTGAAGACGTCGGCGTCGAACCCTCGGTGAGCAGCACCTGGCGCACCTTCGATGCGAGCAGTGCCTCCGCCTCGCCGGTCGCCAGGTCGCGCTTGCGGTCACGCCGAAACGGGATGAGCAGGTTGCGCGCGACCATTAGGGCACCGGGATTGAACTGCGCACCTGCTGCAGCGCCTTCACGAGGTCATCGAGGGGCTTCACGGCCTCGTCCAGGGGCTTACCGGACAGTGACGACAGGTCCGGCACCTTCGGGCCACCGATCATCGACGTGAAGATGCTGAGGATACCCAGCAACGTGCTCACGGCACCGAGGCCCTTGCTGAGGTTGGCGGCCTCCTGCTCGATGTTGGCACGCGCGCAGGCGGCCACAGCTGCGAGACCCGGGTCGTTCAACTCCGTCGCACGTTGGGTCAGCGACGCGAGGCGCTGAGCCGAATGCGCGAGGAAGACCAACTGGTCGCGCAGTCGACCCAGCGTGTCGAGGATCAGGTCCACTACTCCGAGGATCGTGTACGGAAGCGAGAGCTGGGGAACGAGGCGGAGCAGCTTCGAGACCTTCTTCGTCATTTCGACAATGGCGCTCACAAGCTTCGTCGGGTCCGGAGGCGGCCCAAGCGACTCGGGGATCGCCTTCACCGTGTTGAAGACCGCGATCACCGCGTCGAGGATGTTGAACACCGGCATGAGCGGTGTGAGCGCCGGCTGGATGACCTTGATGAGGTCCTGCTGCTGCATCGTGACGCCGCCCGGGAGCGTCATCGTCAGCGGGTCGGGGGCCGCTGGCAGGCGAATCAGAATCGGGAGCGCCATGGGTACCTCCTTCAGCTTGGGTCGGCTGTCGGGCGCACGACGCGGCCGGCGATCGTGACCAGCGGCGCGTCGATCGAGATGGCGCCCACGGCCTTGAGCGTGAGCGCGGTCGTGGCCTCGAGCGTGACGGTGTTGTCCTCGGCGTCAAAGGTGAGCGCGTCTCCGGTCTTCCTGTTCGTGAGCTTCAGCTTCCTGCTCTTCGCTGTCTCGTCGAGTTCGATGCGGAAGTGCTCGGTCGCGAACACGCGGTTGTCGGGCGGGTTCCGCTGCGCCTCGAGCGGCACCTCGCTCTCGCCGCCCGGCTTCCCCCAGTGCGCAGCGAGGTAGTACGGCGCGTCCTCCTTCCCCTGATTGAAGAAGACCGCGACCTCCGCGAACTTCTCGGGCACCGCGAAGAAGCCGCGGTCCTTGCTCCCTCCGCCGACGGTGCCGAGTGGCCATGCCCACGCGCTCTCGGGTTCGATGACTCCGGGGATGCACACGCGCACGCGGCCCAGTTGCGCGTCATCGTTCCGGTCGGTGACGTACCCGACGTAGAGCCCGAGCCGCAGCGTGTCGTTGCGCAGGATGTCGTCGTCGAAGGTGCTCATCGCGGCACGCTCGTTCCCGTCTCAGGGTCCTCGGCGCCGATGACGCTGTCTCCCCGACGGAACTCCACGCGGGTGCCACCGCTCTCGGGATCGACGACCTCGATGGACTTCATCGCGCCGCCTGGCGTCGGTGCTCCGCGGTTGGGCTGGCCTCCCTGCGGACGAGCCGCCTTCTCCGTCGAGCCGAGCCCATCGCGCGTCAGCTTGAGGTCGACGACGTACCCGCTCGCGTTGATGACGTGCTTCGCCTCGGCGACGTAGTACTTGCCGGAGAGCGCCCTCGAGATGCCACGGACCTCGATGATGGTCTTCGCACGGAGCGTCGGGTCGCCGACCACCTGCAGCGACAGCTTCACGGTGTCGCGCTCCGCAGCTCGGAAGCGGGCCTCGGCCTCGCGGTTCGCTGCCTCGGGTGTAGTCGCAGCCGTTGGATGAGCGCTGACCGTCGCGTTGCGCTGCTGGAGCGACGTGAAGCCCGTCTCAGGGTCGACCACCTCGACGAGCTCCCCGAGCGTCGACCGCGGCACGGTGTCGGAGTTCGCGCTGGCCGCGATCGGCGCCTTCGCCAGCGGGTCGCGCCCCTTCACATCGACACGTCCGACTCTCCGCACCAGGTCGCTCTCGACGTTGACCGACATGACCTCGCCGCGGCCCGCGTCCGAGTACCAGGTCAGCACACGCGTCGGCGCCGGCGTCTGGTTTCGAGCCCGCCAGTGGAAGCCGGAATCGTCGACGAAGAACTCGAACTCCTCGCGCGCGGCGAGCCGACGGAGAAAGCGCGCGTCGGTCTCGTAGGACTGGTGCACCGCCTCCAACACCTCGGAGGTGTCTCCGATGTCGGCGGCCTCTCCGATGAACCCGTACTCGGCCGCGAGCTCACGCACGACGTCACTGCGCCGCTTCCCGCTCCATGAGCGCGTCTTCGCCTGGAGGTTCATCAGCACGCTGGTGGCCTGTCCCTCGACGGTGAGCGTCTGGAAGCCTTTCAGCTTGCGAACGACCACACGCCGCGGAGGCGCCATGTTGCCGGGGTAGCCCCAGGAGACCTCGAGCACCGCGCCGCCGGCGAGTTGGGGGCTGTCGAAGAGCGAGAGGTCGAAGTTGTCGAGCTGGAGCGACGCCTGGTCCGCCTTGAGCGCGCTGTCCTCGTAGGAGAACGCGAGCACCCGGCCGTCGAGGTTGATCGGGGCTCCGCTGGCGGCGCGTTCGTCGGTGAGCGACGTGATGCGCACTCCCGGCGCGCTGCGATCGGAGGGGCTCACGCGTCTCGCCTCCGCCGCTCGCTGAGGATGACGTCGGTGAGCACGCGAACGCTCGGGATGAGCAGCCGTCGCCCGACGTCGAGTTCTAGCGTGGGGTCGATGATCGGGTCCTGCTGAAAGTCGGCGATGGCCCACCAGAAGCCACACGCCCTCGGCAACGGAGCGAAGTACCGGCCTGCGAGGTTGAAGAGCGACTCCCCCTGCGCGACGACATGCATCCGGGTGTCTGGATGCGCGCTAAACCTGTAGGGCTCGCGCTCAGTGAGGGAGAGGCGCCCCTCCTCGTCGCGAACGCCGGCGGTAAACGAGTGCCGAGACCCGGCCAGCGGAGCCATCACGACACCTGCCCGCGCAAGGTCTCGCCAGAGATGCGCGTGTCGAGGATCTCCTCGAAGGTCACGGAGGCCGCGTAGACCAGCACCGACGAGTCGACGGCGAGCTGGCGGTACTGGAAGTCGATGCTCGCGACGACGCACTCGATGGCGAGCACGTTCGGCCAGACGACGAGGACGCGCGGTGGGGCAGTGGAGAGGACGCCCTCAGTGCCCGCCGGCGGCACCGTAAGCGCGCGGAGAAAGGCGCGGAACTCGAGGATGTTCGGGTCGCCGGGCTGCTCGGTCGCGAAGAAGCGGTCGAGGTAGAACTCGACGCCGGTGAGTTGCCGGTTCGAGGTGCTCTGGAACTGGAGCACCTGGTGCGAGAGGCCGGGGACGACCTGCCGGTTCCAGTTCACCTGCAGCTTCTCAGTGAGCTGCGTCGGGTTGAAGAGGCACGGCATCGACTCGCCGGTCGAGACGTTGACGAGCACGCACCGCGGAGGGCGTGTCATGGCCGAGGAGAGCCGCACAACCGCTCAGAGCACGCGCGGAGGCTCACGAAGGGACACGCCTGCTGTTGGCGTGTCAGGGCGTGTTACATCCGCACGTCGAGGGGCCCGGAGGGACGATGTCGCGAGGCTCAAAGCGCAGGCGCGATTTGCGAAAGCAGAAGGCAGACCGAGAGGCCCGCCGCCGCGAAGCGATCGCGCTACCTCGGTTTGGTGCATCCGCGGTCGCGCCACCTGACGGTGCGCTACGCATGGACGTTCCCACCGATCGTCTCGGTGCTCCTGGGATTCCTCAGGAGTTACACCTTGTCCGTGGGCCAGCCCCCGGTGTGCAGGCGACGCCAGAACAAGACAAGGCCGCCCTCAGCGACTCCTCGGAGCGCGACTTCACGGTCGTAGTTCATCTCGGAAAGGAGCCGGGCTCGTTCTCTTCCACGTCATTGGACGTGAGTCTCGATCCGGCGCATGGCGCTTCACTCATCGTTGCGCCACCAGGAATCGAGCTCGGCTTCGATACGACGGTCGGGAAGATCGAGACGGTCGTGAATGCCCGCGGCGAGGTCGCTGCACTCAAGTACCGGTGCCGTGCATCAAGCCGGAAGATGGTACTGACAATCTACAGCGACGAAGTTGCGCCGCTGCTCGACCACATCGCGTTCTCCCTCGACGTGCCGCTCTTCGTGCGTTCCATCACCTGGTTCGACGAGAAGAACTCGGTCTTGAGCGCATCGTTCGTTCCTCCATTCAAGACGGTCGCGCCACACGGGGAAGGATTCTTCGACCTTGAGTTGCGTCCGCTGTACTCGCTCTACCGGGAAGCGATCACGAGCGGGAGCGTCTTCTACCAGTTCCTCTGCTACGCGAAGATCCTCGAGGGAGTCTTCAGATGGTACCTCCCAAAACTGCGCGAGGAAGCCAAGCAGCGCGGCGTGCCGTCTCCCTATCTCCGCACGAGAGTCGAGCCCCACGAAGAGTTGGGAGCCGAGAACCAGAAGTGGGTCGGGTGCGGCGTCGAGAAGGTCTTCAACGACTACCTTCAGGGCCAGTTCCGCGACGCCATTGCGCACTTTGCGCTCGAGAGTGGCGAACCGCTCGTTACGAGCAGCTATCTGGCGAGCGGTGCCGTCGCGAACAACCTGCTCCTCGCGAGAAATTGCGCTCGGATGGCGACGACCGAACTTGGTTTGCTCGTCCGCAACATGAAGTCTGCGACACAGTCCTCAGAAAGTCGGGAGCGGTGAGAACGCGCGGCTTGCGGAGTCGCGTTCCGCGCTGATGCCCGCGCGCGCGATTGTCTCCCCGTCGACCTGAACATTCACGGTGATCGGCTGGGACGAACTGCCCGCCATCGGCGCCGACGAGATGCTCGCTTGCAGCTGAGCAAGATCGGCGCTCCTCGAGGCCGCTTCGGCGCGGGCGGGCATCGGTGACGACGCGAGTTCGGGCGACTGGGTGTTGCCCGGCATCGCCAACGTCAGCTGCTGCTGCACCTCGGTCGAGAGCGGCTGGCGGGCGAGCCATTGGTACTCCGCCGGGAGGAACCGCTTGGGGACGCGCCGCAGCAGGCCAATGACTCCGTCGGAGAGGCTCGCGAACGCGCTGCGAATCGACTCGGCCAGCGCGGTCAGGAAGCTGCGGACGGTCACGAACGAGTCGTAGAGGTGGTTGAAGACCGCGGCGAACACCTGCACGACTGCGGTCGCTCCCTTCGCGAGGCTGGTGAAGAAGCTCGCGGTCACCGAGATCGCCGCCGCGGTCCACTTCACGATGCCCGCGAGCGCGGAGCCGACCATCTCTCCGAAGCTGCGGTACTCGTCTGACGGCAGGTTCGTGGTGCTTCCGGTGAGGGCATGGAACAACTCCAGGAGCGCGCCGCCGAGTTCGTCCACTGTCGCGCCGAGGAGCGCGAACACGGGCGCAGCCTCGTCGAGCGCGCTCGTGAACCCGGCGACCAGACCATCCCAGGCGCGGCCGATGCGGAAGGCCACCTGGTACACACTGATGAGGAAGCGCTTCAGGCCCGAGTTCTCCGCGCGGTTGAGTTCCGCCATGACGGCGCCGGAGAAGCCGCCCTGCTCGAAGAGCTGCACCACGGCATCGAACCCGAGTCGGACCCTTTCCCAGAGCCGGTGCACGAAGTCCCCGAGGCCACCGAGGTTGTTGCGGACTGCGTAGACGGACCCCGCCACGACGACACCGAGCAGCGCGACCGTGGCGATCGCCGGGAGGAGTGTCGACATCAGCCCCGCGGCCGTCACGCCGAGCACCTTGAGCCCCACCGCCAGCAGCGCCACTCCGGCTTTCGCCGCGATGACGGCTCCGACGGTGGCGACGATGGCTCCCGCGGCGAAGGCGAATCCCGCGAAGGACTTCTTCACCGGTGCTGGCAGCTGACGCAGAACACCAAGGAGCCCGTTCACGACCTCCACCACCGCAGAGACGATGGGCTTGAAGACCTGCGCGAAAGGCTCGCCGATGACGATGGCGAGCGTCTCGAGCGAACCGCCGAGGAGCTTCTTCTGTCCCTCGAAGGTGTTCAGCATCTGGTCGCGGAAGCGCGCGGCCGTCCCTCCGGCGGAGTCGAACTGCTGGCGCAGGTAGGCGATCGCGGCTCCGCCTCGCAGCGTCTCGCCGGTGTTGGTGCGAATGCCATTCGTCACCTGCGTCATCACAGCGCTGAGGCCACCGAGGGCTTCGCGACCGAAGGCGCTCAACAGGAACGCCGACCGCTGCGCCTCGCTCATGCGCTCGAGCCGCGGGCCCATCTCGCCGACGACGTCGAGGAACCCGCGGAAGCTCCCGTGCGCGTCGACCACGCTGACGCCGATGCCACGCAGCTTCTTCTGCACTTCGGGGTCGGCCATTCGCTCCATGGCGACGGCGGCCGCGGTGGAGGCGCGCTCGACTCCGGGGATGACGTTCTTCACCAGGCCGAGGGTGATGAGCGTCTCCGAGAGTGACTGGTGCAGCGCCTGCGCGCCGCGCGATGCCGTGCCGAGCGCCATGGGCAGTTCGCTCGCGTTGAGGGCGAACACATTGACCGCCTGGAGCATCCGGTCGACCGAGACGGAGGCTTCGTCAACCGACAGCCCGAAGGCCTTCATCGCCTGCGCGGCGAGGCCGGCGGCTTGCTGCGGGGAGAACTCTCCGAGTGAGCCACCCGCGAGGTCGAGCACCGGGGTGAGCAACGCCATCGACTCGGCTGCGTTGAACCCGGCCTGCGCGAGTTCGCGGAGCCCGAGCACCGCCTCGGTCGGAGAGAACTGCGTCACGATGCCTGCTCCGACGGCGGCGTCACGGAGTTGCTGGAGTTCGAGCGCCGACGCTCCGGAGATGGCGCCCACCGCGGCGATGCTCTGCTCGAAGCGACCGGCGGCGTTGGCGAGCGAGAACGCTCCGGCGACCATGCCCGCGCCGGCCGAGAACACGGCGAGCCCCATGCCGAGTTGCTGGAAACTCGACTGGATGCGCTCGGCGCCGAGCCCGACCTTGCGGTCGAGGCTGAGGAAGTTCCGCTCGAGGTTCTGGATGGCGCCCGAGGCCAGGTCGCGCGCGGTGAAGACGAAGCCGAGGCCGAGGTTGTTGAGCGACATGCGTCACCTCCGACGGGCGGCCTTCGCGAGTTCGCGTGCCTCGCGCGTGCGCTGCTCTCCGATGCGCTCGAGGAACCAATCGCGGTCGTTGACGGGGAGTTCGAGCGCGTCAGCGAACGAGAGCTGAAGCCCCGAGCCTCCGTGCTGATGCCAGCAGAGGTGGAAGAGCCCCTCGCGCCATGCGTCGAGGCTCACGTCGGGGAAGAGGCGCTCCGGGCCTTCCGACGTGCCGTGCGCTCCTTCCCCGGCAGGAAGAAGGCGCTGTCGAAAGGGAGGTCGATGTCCTGGACCTCGCGGCACTCCGTGCACTCGACCTCGATGGTGGTGTCGACGCCGCAGTCGACCCGGTCGAACTCGTCGACGAGGAAGTCGGCGTCGCGGAGGGTGAGGTCTTCAAGGAACGCGCGCTTGTCCTTCGGGTCGACGCCCTCGACTTCGAGGACGCGGAAGGTCAGCACCGACGACAGCAGACGGTCTGGGGCGGCTCGCTGCAGCGCGGGAAGCTTCCGCTCGTCGTCGCCGGTCAGCAGCTTGAACCAGACCCGCGTGCCGGCATCGGGGAGCGTGGTCTCGAAGCGGTTCCCACCGATGAAGGCGGCGCGGCTCTCATACGACAGCGGCCGAACCGGGAGCTTCGTCAGGTCCACTTCCCACTCGATGCGCGCCCGGCAGTTCCGACACGAGACCGAGAAGCCGTAGTCCGGTCCGTAGGTCAGCGCGCGGATGTTCAGCAGAGTGAAGAACCTGTCGCCCTGGAGCACCGCGGCCCAGTCGATGGGCTTGTCGCCGAAGGCGTAGGGTCCGGGATCAACCGTCGTCTCCCAACAGGCTGCCAGCAACTCCTCGATTTGGCCGCCGGACTTCGCCAGTCTTCGGTCAGCGAGCACCCGCTCCTCGCGCACCCTCATCCCGCGGAGATGACCAGTGAGACCTGAGGGACATCTCGCAATCGCGACCATGCCCCCTCCAAAGGCCGACTCGCCTTGAGATGAGGGACAACGACACGCCCGATCTGTGTGGTGCCGCCCATCGTGCGAAGTAGCATCTCGGCATGTCCTTCCAGCCGGCTATCTCGATCGCGAAGGCGTTGGAGCGCGTCCACAAGCACGAGTACGTGCTGCCAGCCATCCAGCGTGAGTTCGTATGGAGTACCGACCAGATCTGCAGACTCTTCGACAGCCTGATGCGTGGCTACCCGTTTGGGTCCTTCCTCTTCTGGAAGGTCGAGAAGCAGAACTGCGCCAAGTACGCTTTCTTCGATTTCGTACGGGAGTACCACGAGCGCGATGCGCCGCACTGCCCACCACTAAATCTGAGCCAGGAATCATCGGTGGTCGCTGTCCTCGACGGTCAGCAGAGGTTGACAGCGCTGAACATCGGGCTTCGTGGCAGTCATGCCGAGAAGCTCCTCCACAAGCGGAAGTCGAACAGCAACGCCTATCCGAAGCGCCAACTCTTCCTGGACCTACGCGGCAAGGAGGGGGGAGATGATCTGTCCCTTCGCTACCAGTTCCGTTTCCTGACCAAGGAGAAGGCGAAGGAGGAGAGCACCGCGAACGGCGCTGAACACCACTGGTTCCCGGTCTCGGACATCCTCAACATGGACCGCGGCAAGGGGATCTTTACCTACGTTCGAACTCACGGGCTTGCGGACAACGACGCAGCTTACGCGGCGCTAGACCGACTTCATGAGGTTGTGCACCAAGAAACCTTCATCAATTTTTTCGAGGAAGAGGACCAAGACCTCGACCGAGTCCTCAACATCTTCATCCGGGTCAATAGCGGTGGCACGGTCCTCTCCTATGCGGATCTTCTGCTGTCGATCGCAACGGCTCAGTGGAAGCAGCAGGACGCCAGAGAAGCCGTCCACCGCCTCGTCGACGAACTCAATGAGACGAGGTTCGGATTCGACTTCCCCAAGGACCTCGTCCTTAAGGCTTCCCTGGTGCTCACTGACATCCCGGATGTGGCGTTCAAGGTCACGAACTTCAACGCCCAGAATATGGCCAAGATCGAGGCGCACTGGGAGGAACTCGCGAGCGCGTTGCGCCATGCAGCCGCGCTGCTCGGCGACTTCGGATTCTCGGCGAAGACTCTGACTGCCAACAACGTGATGATCCCGGTCGCGTACTACCTGATGAAGCGTGGCGCGACGGAGAGCTACCGCACCAGCACGACCGATGCGGCAGACCGCGAGCAACTTCGCCTTTGGGTTAATCGGTCACTGATCAAACAGGGCATCTGGGGAAGCGGTCTCGACACGCTCCTTCGCGCGCTGCGGGAGGCGCTGGCGACGAACTATCAGAACGGATTTCCGGTCGCGCAGTTGGAAGCCGCGATGGCTCTTCTCGGCAAGTCTTTGCGGTTTGAGGAAGACGAGGTCGAGGCCCTGCTGGACATGGAGTACGGCAAGCGGGGCACCTTCACCGTGCTCACATTGCTGTACCCGGGACACGATCTGCGGAACGAGTTTCACGAAGACCACGTCTTCCCAAGGTCGCTCTTCCGCCAGCAGAAGCTCGTCGCCGCCGGTCTCTCTCCCGCCGAAATTGAGGACTTCAAGGCCAGCGTCGATCTGCTTCCGAACCTTCAGATCCTCGAGGGCACGGCCAATATCCAGAAGTCAGCGAAGCTGCCCGCGGCCTGGCTACCGGAACAGTTTCCGGACGCCGTGAGCCGCAACGCCTATGTGGCCAAGCACGACCTCGGGACGATTCCACCCGACCTGAAGGACTTCGCAGCCTTCTTTCAGGCAAGGCGTGCGCGAATCGCGGCACGACTGAAGAAGCTGCTCGACGTCAAGGCGAGTTCTCCGTCGTAGCCGGTCCTACTGCACCAGTTCGAAGAAGTCGTACGTGAGCGTCACCGACTCGATGACGTTCTCATCGCTCTCGTTGTCCCACTCGCCGGCGACGAACTTCAGGGGCCACGCGCGCACGAGGGTCCATCTTCGCAGGGTCACGCCGTCACGATCCTGCTGAACGATGTCGAGGTTCCGCTTGTACGCCTGGTCGGGGAGCCCGAGCCCGCTCGAGGTGATCGCCACGTCCTGGAACCAGTCGAACAGGTCACGGTCACGCGTCGCTCCGCGCTCGAGCGTCACGTCGGCGAAGGTCAGCCGGCCCGGGCTCTTGTTCGGGATGAGCGAGCCACCCTCGAAGTACTGCACGTTCGCGACCTCGACCGAGAGCTCGCTGCACTTCTGAAACCCTGCGTGCTGGAAGCCGTCGATCTCCACGACGAACTTGAACTTCTTGTGGAAGCTGCGCGGCGTGCCGATGACGGCCATGGCTGACTCCTTCAGGGGTTGCCGCCGGCGAGCTCGGCCTCGAGCGCGCGCGTGTCCTGGCTGATGCTGATGACGATGAACTCGGCCGGCTTGTTGGTCGCGAGCCCGACGCGCGCAAGGAGCTTCCCCCCGAAGATGACGGTCGGCGTGTTGAGCGCATCGGAGACGTCGACGAAGAACGCCGTCGCCGGGTCGCGCGTGCGGAACGCTCCGTTGTTCATCTGCGTCAGGAGGAACGCGGTGATGGTCCTCCGCACCTGCGCGCGCAGCGACTCGGTGTTCGCCTTGTGCCGCGCGAACTCGAGCCCCTGCTTGAGGCTGCGGGAGATGAAGATGACTCCGCGGCGCTCGCCCACGTACGGGAAGTTCCCGTCGCCCTTCAGCGTGCGGCTGCCGTCGATGAAGCGCGGCAGGCCCGGCCCGGTGGTGAGCGGGTTGATGCGGTGCGGGTACACGAGGTCGCGCTTCCGTTCCTCGAGGACCTCGTCGGTCTCGAAGCCCAGCACGCCGAACATGCGTCCGGCCTCGATGCCCGCGGGAGCGTCGTACACACCGCCCGGCCTGCTCGAGTCGATGCGCGAGAAGACGCCGGCGATGATGCCCGACGGAGGCACGACGACCTGCGGCGCCGAGCCGAACACGCTCTTCGCCGGGTTGAGGACGCTGACGCGCGGCCAGTAGAGCGCGGCGAACTCCGAGAGCCCCTCGAGCGCGGCGGTCGAGCTCGCGTACTCGACGATATCGGTCGCGCTCTGGCCCTCGGGTGGATCGAGGATCGCGAAGACGGTGCCGTCGCGGGCGACCTCGGCGTACTGCACCATCGCGAGGTGCATCGCTGGTGTGGCGCGGCCGGGCACGAGGAGCAGCGACAGCTCCTGCACCTGGTCGAGTGCGCGGAGTCCGGTCTTGCCGGCTTCGCTCCCGATGAAGTCGTTGTCGTCGAGCCCTGCAAGGCCGTCGTTGCCACCGGAGAGCCCGACGGTCTGCCGCCCCGGCACCGTCGCGAGGAGCTGCGTCACGCGCACGTAGAGCGAGCCGCTCCGTGAGTCGTTGACGATGCGCTCGACGTGGCGCGCCTCGGTGGCGGAGAGCGTGAGGTTCGGGAACGTCTCGCGGTACGTGCCGTCCTCGATGACGAGAAGGTCGAACGCCAGGGCGCTCCCGTTGCTCGCGGGGCGGACCTCGACCTCGAGGCGGTTCCCGTAGGCGCCAGGGTCACGTCCTTCGATGCGGAGTCCGTTGGCCACGCCTGACGCCGCTCCTGCGTGGGCGCTGGTGTCGAACCCGAACGCAGGCGTGGTGGCCGCTCGCGCCTGAAGTGAGGCGGCGACACCGGTCGCGACCGTGCGCACCTCGACCGCGTTGCCGAGGGAGACCCGAACGGTCGGCACCGCTGCGTCGATGACAGCCTTCGCCTCCGCGACCGTCACGGCGCTCAGGTCGCCCACGTTGCCCGTGCCCTGCGCGACGGAGTTCGGGAAGTTGAGGACAGCGTTGGCCGTGCCTCCCGTGACCTCGACGCGGCTCGAGGTGCCGACCGTGTCGCTCACGATGCGCACGTCGGCCCCGCGGACTGCCTTCCCGCGCACGATGGACGCGTTGATCGCCGCTGCGACCTCCGCCGCCGTGGCCTGCCCAACGTTCACGAAGTCGGAGGCGGCGAAGGTGACGCGCTGCTCGGCACCTCCATCGATGCGCAGTTGGAGCGTCATGCCATCGACGAGGGCGTACGGGCCGGGCGTTCCCGCAGCGACTGATGCAGCCGTGCCTCCGAACACGACGTCGATGTCGGGACCGCCGTTCACAGAGAGCACGATTCGCTCCCCGTCGTGGAGCGCGAAGGGACCTGCAGCGCGACCCGTCAGCACCGCGGGCGTGGGGCCGGCTCCAGCGAGGATGAATCCCTGGGCGCGCGTTGCGGTCGCGGAGCTCGGTTGCGAGACGTCCGTGTAGTGCGTCGTGCGAACGACCCAGAGCTGGCTCCCTCCGTTCTCGAAGAAGCCCATCGCGGCGAGGGCCAGGTCGGAGTCGGGCGTGAAGCCTCCGAAGCGCGTCTGGAACTCCTCGAAGGAGCTGCAGAGCACGGCCTCGCCGATGGGCCCGCGCTCCGTCAGGCCGACCGCACCGGCAACGGAGGTTGGCGCTGAGGTGATGCCGCGAACGCGCGGCTCCTCTTCGACGATGACGACCTTCGACGACAACAGTTGTCCGCTCACGAAGCACCTCGGTTGGCTGCGAGCGCGCCGTCTCGGATCGCGCGGATGACCGTCGGCACGACGAGCACGGCCTCGTCGAGGCCATCGACGGTGACGCCGGCCGCGAGCGTCAGGGACGCGGGGACGGGTCGAGCCCCGGGAGCACAACGGCATCGAGCGTTCGCCGCGCAGAACACGTCATGGGCGAGCACGAAGACCAGGCAGCGTCGGCTGGTGTTTGTGAGGGAGACGGTCACAACCCCTCCGTCGCGAGCTCGGGGCGCTCGACCAGCGGGTTGCGGTCGATCGGCAGACCCTCGTCGACGTCGAAGCCGCGCACGACGAACCCGCAGGTGAAGACGCGAAGGTCATCGCGGCTGGCGAGTTGGGTTCGGAGGTCGCCGTCCGCCTCGAGCTCCCAACGGACGGTGCCGCGGTCAGGAACGCTCGGGTCGCGCGGCAGCTCGAGCCAGCGGTTGCGGTTGAGGAACGTCGCGACGGAGCCCATGAGGTTGAAGAGTTCGGCGGTGCGCGAGGACGCAACGGTGAGACCGAACACCAGGTCGACGGTGAGTGGCGGCTTGCGACGGACCACCTGCAGACCCGTCGGCGTACCCACGACGTCGTAGTGGGGCTCGTTCGCCGAGTAGAAGCGGTTCTGTCGGAGTGTCGGCCCCGTCAGCACCAACGACGGCAGCTTCGCCATGGCGATGATGCTCTGACCGTCGGCGGAGTCGTCGTAGTCGACTGAGACCGAGGTGGTGACGTTCGCGACGACCTGGCGTTTCAGCTCGCGGAGCAGTTGGCGGATGACACGCGTGAGGTCCGCCTCGTGCGCGATCGTGGGTCGCTCGAACCGGTACGCGCGCTGCAACACCGCCCGCTCTCCGGGAATCGGTCGCCCAGTCGGATCGAGATTGAGCAGTTCAAGGTCAACTGCCCCTGGCTCGTGCGCAGGCGTGCGGAGTTCAACAACGGTTGCGGTCCCAGACCGACGAATCGCCACGCACTCAGCCGCTCGACCACCGAACACCACCTGCGGACGCTCGCCAATCCCTGTGCCCTCCAGCCGAATGAGGTCTCCACCGCTCGACGGTCCAGCCGGCTGTGAGAGCGAGTGGATGATTGGGATGGCCACGAACGGGGAAAGCGAGCCCTCGCGTCACTGGGGGACGGAGAAATCACGGCGCCAAACCCAGTTGGCGGGCGATTCGGTTGAGCAGCCGCTGTGGGGCGCCACTTCTGAACTTCTCGAACGCCGGTCGCAGGAAAGGGCGAGCAGGCACCTGGGTGACGACCACGCCACGCCCGCTGCTGGGACCGCGAGGCGTGCCCGCGCGTCTGAGCAAGACCGCGAGGTACCGGCGCATCTTCGGCGTGATGGGGATGATCACCGGCAATCCGCCGAACTCCTGAATCTGTGCGATGTCGGCGAGCGTCTCGCCCGTGCTGCTCTTCGCGCTCCGCAGCACTCCGATGAACACCTCGTCGCCATCAGCGATCACTGAGATCGCGTTGCGGAGGTCGCCGCGTACCAGCAGCGACTTGGTGCCACCGAAGCCCTCGAGCTGACGCGCTGCCAACGTCAACGGCGCAGGCGGTCGGATGGGCTCGCCACCCGGCGCCTGCGCCGTCAACCCGCTCACGACTTCGTTTCGGAGGGCGTGGGCCTCCTGCTTCATCGCCCGCTCGACTGCACCCTTGAGTCTCCCCGAGGTGTTGGAGAGCAACTCGCGAGCGCGAGCCCAGTCGCCGGTGCGGGAGATCGCCATCGCGTCGTTACGGGTTCGCCGGGGGCTCCGGGATGCAGGTGTTGCCGTCGATGACGCCGGCGTCGTCGGACGTCACGAACGCGCACACGAGCGGCCGGCGCGCGAGGCGGCTCAGCTCCCCGCAGTCGGCGAGCGTGCGCCACGCCTGCTTCTCGTTGCAGACCTCGACCGTGTTGCCGAGGCAGCGCGACGCGCCGGGGTCGCAGGGCGGCTCGGTGCAGCCGACCAGCGCGAACATCAGGAGGGCCATCAGGATCAGGTTCTTCATCGGGACTCCATGCTGCGGGTCGAGTGGAACTTCGGAGCGGCGAGAGCCCGCGTGTCTTCCGCCAAGCGCCTGCTCCAAAGTCGGCGTTCACCCGAGCCGGGGACGTTGCGAGTTCTCGGCTGATTTCGGTGCGGCCTTCAGCGAGCAGCTGGGCGATCGCTGAATGACACGATGAGGAGATTCCGCCGTGGCCTCCGACGGAAGAGCCCGAAGCCCGCTGGGCGGGCCTCGGTGACGTAGAGGCCAGGCGGCGTTCGCACGACCCAGACCAGCCGGCCCTCGGTGTCGAACAACCCGCTGAGACGGTCACCGGGGCGGACGAGCGCCTCGCCGGTCTGCCGGTCGACGAGTCCCAGCCGCTCGAGGTCGCTGAAGTGGAAGACGAGGTCCAGGCTCGACTGAGGCGTGTTCCCCGCGGGCGTCATGCGGAGCGCCTCGATCGTCTGTGGCTCGACCTGGCACGGCACGCGGACGGCTGGGTGTTCGCGTCGGTAGGGCTCGCCCGCGCCATCACCATCGGCGTCGAGCAGTGCCGGCTCCTTGAAGTCCTCGTCGTAGCCGGGCGCCTGCGTCGACATCGCGTGGGCATCGAGCCGGCGGAGTTCCGCGACGAACGGGAAGATGAGCCGTCCTCGCATCACGCAGCTCCGACCGGCGAGGTTCGGACGTAGGGAACGAGGAGCGCGTCGACCTCCGGGTCTCCAATCAGCGAGAGGCCACCGCCCCGACTTGGGTCGAGGCGGTAGGACTGGTCGCGCGTGCGTTCTTCGATGATTCGCCACCGACTGCGCGCCTCGAACGCGGCGTCATCGGCGAGCGGGTGTAGGCTGCGGAGCACGAGGAGCATGCACGCCCGCTTCACAGCGAGCGGCGTTCGCCCGTCCGGAGTGCCGTCGTCCTCGGTAAAGCCCCACCGCCCCTCCGCAATGACGTTCCCGTGGCCTTTCGGGAACACGAGGCCGTGTCGCAGGGTGAGGCGGGCGCCGTCGTAGCCAGCACCTATCGGCGCTCCGACGACGAGGAGCACGGACGGGTCGAGACCGAACCCAAACGGTGCCGCGCCGACGAGCGGGAACGGCTGCATCCCCTCGTAGTCGACGCTGAGTCGCGTGAGCTCAATCGGAGGAACCGGGAGTTCGATTGTCGGCGTTCCACGGCCGTCGAGACGCAGCGTCGCTCGCCGTGGCTCGAAGAACTGCCGGGTCACCGTGTCGATGGTCCGCGTGGCCTCGTCGATCAGCGCGACGAGCCTCGCGTCAGTGGCAGAGGCGGGGGGAACGCCCTCAGCCCGGACCTCCGCCACCGACGCGTACACGTCACGCCTTCCGCGCGGAGCGAGTCGGCGCCTTCGCGGTGTCGGCGGAGACGTCACTTCGCGCGGGGCTCAGGCGCACGTCATCAGCCGCCGCCTTGCGCACCTTCGCTTCGCTCTCCTCGCGAACGTCGAGCGCCTTTGCCTCCTCCTCGCTGCACACGTCGAATGCGAGGGGCGTGACGTCGTCGCCGGCCACCTGTCTGACCGTTCGCAGGTAGTCGGCCACGTTCATTTCCACCCGATACCAGCCGCGCTCTTCGTGGAACTTGATGCCCGCGTAGGTGAAACGCCGAACGATCTGCCCGCGCCGGGGATCGAACGACTTGAGTCGAACCAGCATGGTCTCCATGGACGAACTCCTCAGAGCTGAATGTTGATGAGCTTCGCGACGCCCGGTTCCTCAGCGAACTTCGCGTCGAAGCGCATGGTGGCGACGACCCTCAGCACGCCGGCCGAAACGTCGCGGAAGGACTCCAGGCGGATCTGCCGCCAGATCCCAACGTGAACGTTCTTTGGGTTGCAGAGCAGGGCGACGGTGCGGTTGCCGCCTGGCCCCAGGTTCTCGGGGAACAGCGGCACCGGCTTGACCGGAACGCCCGAGTACAGCGCGGGGGTGTCTTCTTCGATGAAGCGGTCGCCACCGACGGTGGCGCGGTCGGCCAGCGAGTTGCGGTAGTCGAGCTCGGCGTCGACGGACGTGAGGAACGCCATCTGCTTCTTGTCGCGGAGGTACTCGTTGGGCAGGGACTTGAGCAGATCGCGCAGGAAGTTCTTGCTGAGCGCGACGCCGCCCGCGTCCACGATGTGGCTGGTCGCCTGCTTCAGCAGCCCATCGATGGTCGCGAGGAACGGGTCGGCCGAGGTGGTGTCGCCGTTGATGATCACCTCCTCCATGTCGCGCCCCGCGGCTTCGGCGATCATCTCGAGGATCGTCTGGCGCAGCTCACCGCGCTCGATGTTGTCCTCGAGCACCTCGTCGGAGAGGTGGACCTCGGCCTTCACGAGCTGCGCGTCCAGCTCGAGGTGCGACATGTCAGGCCGCGCTCGGTCGGCGACGGGGAGGGCGGTTGCTTCGGTGCCGCGCCGCAGAATGCGACTGCCGAACTTGATCTTGGCGATCTGATGCTTCGGCGACGCCATCGGCACGACGGTCGCCATCTGCATCAGCACCGACTGCTTGATGAGCAGGCGCATGAACTTCTGGGCCTGCGCTGGCAGCAGCACACCGCCACCCGCGGTCAGGTCCGCGAGAGCGAGATCTGCCTTCTCGAGCAGCGTGCGATTCGAGGTGTAGCTCACGGGGTACTCCTCTCAGGACTCGTGGAACGACAGCGACTTCTCGACGCTGTCGCGGTCGAGGGGATTGTTGAGGTCGAGGGGCCAGGCCACCTCGTCGTCGGGCTTGGCCTTCGGCGTCGCCGCCTGGGTGGGGATGCTGTTCGGCAGGCCGAACTGCTTCTCGACGCGCCCGAGTCGTTGCGCCTGGCTGGTGACCGACTCGGAGAGCGCCTTGAATGACTCGGTCAGCTTCGTGAGCCCTTCCGTGATGGGCCCCAGGTCGACCTTGCTCGTCTCGTCTGGCTTCTCAGCGTCGTGCGCTGGTGGGTCCTTCGGCTCTGGCTTCTTCCCGCGCCTCGGTCGGGCCGCGGCCTTCGTCGCGTCGTCGTCGGCCGGCTCCTCGGAACCGGCGCGCTCGAGCAGGTCCTCGCTCGCCGCACGCAGCTGCTCCGCGAGATTGGTGATTCGCGGGTCGGAAGCGTCCTCCCCCAGTTCTTCGACTGCTTCAGTCAGGCTCTCCAGGGCTGCGAGCGCCACTCGGAGCGGCGAGTCGTCTGGAGCATCGGCCTTCTTCGCGTCCTCGGTGTCGTCCATGGTGTCGTCCCTCTTCACGATGAGAAAGCGGCGCAGGTTCGCGGCGCGGTCGACGAGGGAGACTTCCTCGACGACCATGTCCACGAGTCGGTGCACGCCGTCGGTGGTGGTGCTCATGCGGCTGCCTCGGAGGCGGGAGGGGTCGGTTCGGGAACACGTCGCGCGGAGCCGCCGATCGAGAAACCGGTGAGTTCGCCGCTCTTCACCTTTCCCCAGAGTTCGTCGCCGAGGACCCGAACCGCGAGCAGCCAGGTTCCCTTGCGCACCGAGGTCTCACCCAGTGTGAAGTCGGTAGGCGCGAGGAAGCTCTCGAGCACTTTCACCTCGTCGTTGACCCGAAGGCGGTGCATCAGGCCGAGGCCGCCGAACTCCTCCATGAACCGGTGCGCTGCCTCGCGGATCTCGTCGGCCGAGTAGATGTCTCCCTGCGCATCGACGACCTCGGGCTCGAGGACGATGCCCATCACGTACCGCTCGTCGCTCGGGTCGGCGCCCTTGATGAGCTTCGTCGGCTTGTCGAACTCCGACTCGTCGGGAGCGCAGAGCCAGTCGTCGATCGCCTTCGTCGTCGGCTCGTAGTTCGCGACCAGGAGCTGCGTCAGCACCGACGGCCCGCCGACCCCGCGCATTGAGCCGATGCTTCGCGGAGTGCGGATGCGCTTCACCCAGAAGTCGGACTCCTTCACCATCGCGGGGAACTTCCCGCGGATGCCGTAGGTGATGAGGAAGCGGCCCTTGAGCGTCGTGAGCAGCTTGAAGAAGCGCTCCTCGTCGAAGTCCGACTCGCCGACGTCGACGTTGTACCCAGGGTACGGCGGGTCGAGGAAGAACGCGGTGTCCTTCGAGTCGTACTTGCGGACGACCTTCTCGTAGTCGCCGCCGTAGACCTTCACCTTCTTGAGGCGGGGCGCGAACTCCTCGATGCGCTTGATGGTTTTCGCTTCGACGCCGACGACCGAGGGGCTGAAGCTCCGCCCGCGCATCTTTCCGTACGAGAAGTGCGTCAGGTACAGGAAGCGATGGAGCCGCTCGACATCGGAGTTCGGCTTGGCGTCGAGCAGTCCTTTGAACGTCTTCTCGTCGCCGACCCAAGGCAGCTTCTTGAGGCGCGCGAGGTCGCCCGGCGTGAGCTTCTTGAGGAGCTTGTAGGCCTCCGCGATCTCCGGGTCGGCGTCGTTGATGACCTCGACCGCAACGGGCTCTTTGGCGAAGAGCACCGCGGCGCTGCCCGCGAACGGCTCGACGTACGTCTTGTGCGCCGGGAGCATCGCCGCGAGGCGCTTCGAGAGGCGCTTCTTGCCCGCGGGCGAACCCCAGATGGTCTTCTCGACGTCCTCGGTCGTCGCGGTGGAGCGGAGGACCGCGCGCGAGCGCGCGATGGCGGTCTGGAGTTCGTGCATGGCGTTCAGCGGGCCGGGGTCTTCGGCTTGATGACGTTCGAGGCGTCGTGCGCGGTGTGGCTCGCGCTGGCGGTCGCGCGCGACTTCAGGCCGCTCTGCAGGACGTAGATGGCCACGACGCCCGCGACCGAAGCGATGACGCCGTCGGAGAGCGGGGCGAGGCCGGCCTTCAGGAGGAACGGGTTGATGGTGATGAGCATGACCGCCGAGATGCCGGTGGTCAGCGCACGCTTGAGTGAGCTCGGGTCACTCAGGTGAATCGCGCTCAGGAGTCTCGTCATAGAGCCCTCGTCGTCAGCGAGTCGCGAAGTGCGACCCGTCACACGTGAGGACAAAGGAAACGCCGCGACTCGGCGGGGACACGCATCACACGACTGCGAGCGTCGTACTGCGACAGAGACCGTGAAACGGCGGAAAGCCAAGGCCGGCGTCGCCCAGCCGGTCGTCGGAGACGTGGGGCTGGAATTCGCCGACATCGTCCCGGCGGCCCAGGGCGGAGCGGGTCACGTCTGCGATCGGCACACCCCCGCCGTGAAGTGTGAGCCGGTCGCCATCGAGCCGCTCACGAACCCACGGCAGGAGGCGCTTGATGTCTTCGGGCTGCTCGAGCCGCTCGACCTGGTCGAACTTCCGCAGAGCGTCAGCGACAGCGAAGGTCTTTCCGTGGAGGTACCTACAGATGTGGGTCGTCCGCTCATCAAGCACCGCCTCGATGCGGTACCGCTGAACACCAGCCTCCGCGTAGCTGCTGACCTGCGCGAAGGAGCGTCCCTGGCCGATGAAGGCGCTCGCGACGACCTCCCAATAGAACGGCGCTCGTTCGATGAGCGCGGCTCGAGCTGCGGACTCCAGCTCGCCGGCGATGTCGGAGGACCCCAGGCCCCGCTCGAGCCCGGACGCGACGACCTGTCGTGCTTCGCGACCAAACGCATCGAGTCGCCGCCCGTACTCGTCACGGACGAAGAGGCCCTGCGCCTTCACGATGTGCCGCGCGACGCGGTGGTCGAGCGCGTTGAAGCGAGCCCCGATGGCCAGCGCCTGCACCTGGCGAGAGTGCGCGCGCGTGGCGTTGACGACCGCCGTGGCCGCATCTCCAAGTGGGACCTCGATCCGCTTTGGGATGAGGGCGGTCGATCTGCCGGCAGCCACAAGGGACTCCGCGACGAGGCGCCGCCGCTGAGCAGCGGTGGTGCGCCCCCAGTCCACGTCGAGCACCGCCACAGCCTCGCGAAGGGCGTCTGCCTCAGCTGGCGCTGCCGAGCGCCGAAGCCGCGCCGCGAGAAGCGCCGACGCGCGGTCGAACCCCTGTGGACTACCGAGGTCCATCGCCTTCTCGACGGGCAGTCTCAGCACCTGCTCGAGCAGTTCGTCGGCGAACACCCGGGCGTCGTGGAGCTCAAGCAGGCTCACGCTAGTCTCCGAACCACGACTCGAACTCCGCGCGCGGGACCGTCACTCGTTCTGGCTCGAGGTACCGGCGGGCGAGCTCAGCCCGCTCGGCTGCGAGGCGCTCCTCCTCGGCGCGCAGGTCCTCTCGGAGCGTCAGCAGCTGCTTCGCGCTCTGCGCCAGCGTCGAAGGCGGCCTCGCGGCGGGAGTCAGGTCTACGCTCTGCGTCTGGACCCCAGCGAGGGTCAGCGTGATTGGTCGCTTGGTCCAGTCGTCGCCGATCTTCCGGAACTCCCGGTTGAAGATGTCGCCGGCGAGGACTCGGCCCTCTTCCGGAGTGAGAACTCCGACGCGCACCAGGCGCTCGACCATCTCGGTCATGCGCTCCGGGTCGCGGGTCACCGGCGTCTGCGAGCGGAAGCGCCAGAAGCGAATGCCCATGTCGGCCAGCACCTTCCGATTCATCAGGAAGTCGAACTCGTCGCGTTCCGGCTGGAAGACCTGGTCCTCAGCAAAGCGGAGCGCGCTCTCGGCGGTGGCGCGGTTGAAGTCCTTGCTCTCGCCGCGGAGCATTCGCGGGAGCCGGAAGGCGC
>QFQP01000258.1 GCA_003243425.1 Archangium gephyra
TGGGAGAACTTGTATTCGGTCTTCACCGTGTGCGGCGCATCGTCCTGCGGACGCGCATCGGATGGGAAGGGGGGAGTGGGGGTCGTCATGCGTTTCGTCTTGGATCGTGATCAGGGAATGCCGCAGTAGACCGCCAAAGCGGCCTGCCGCGCCGGATCGTCGACCTGCATGGCCAGCCAGGCATCGACGTCGGTGCGTGCCGGAATGCTGGCCTGCGCACCGAGCCGCGTGCACGCCAGCGCGGAAGCGGCACTGGCGAAGCGTAGCGCGTCCGCGAGACCCGCATGCTCCGACAATCGGGCGGTGAGCGCGCCGCAGAAGGTGTCACCGGCGGCAGTGGTGTCGACGGCGTCGACCGGGAATGCGGGCTGCAGGAACAGTTCGGCGCCGCGGCGTGCGACGCACCCGCGCTCGCCCAGGGTCACCACCACGCAGGGCACGGCGAGGCGTGCGATCTGCGCGGCGACGGTACCGCGCCCGGTAAGTGCGGTCAGTTCGCCTTCGTTGACCACCAGCACATCGACACTGTCCACCTTCATGCGCTTTACCGGGCCGTCAGCGTTGATCCCGAAGAACCACAGGTAATCGACTACCGGATTGTTCGGGTCCGCGCTCGGCGCGGACGGCAAAGGTTGCGAGAGCGTGAGCGTGTCGGTCTCTCCGGCGACATACATCACCGGCTGGACGTGGAACGTGTTGTCCGGAAAGCGCACTCCGACGTAATGCTGCTGGCCTGCGGTGAATGGCACGGCACGGTCTAGCGTGAGCTGCGTCGTGGTGCCGGCCACGAGCCGGCCGGAATAGCCCCAGCTCGACGCCTGCTGCATGGCAAATAGATCATGAGAGATCAGTACCACTTCGCCTCGATTGGCGACCATGCCCTCGAAATCAGTCTCGAAGCTGACGAAGCGCCGGCGGTATTTTTGCGCTGCGGCCATGAGATTCGCCTCGCGTCCCGCCTGGTCCTTGCTGGTGCAGCCAAACAGCTCGATGGTGATCGGGTTGGCCGGATTCGTCACGCCC
>QFQP01000259.1 GCA_003243425.1 Archangium gephyra
GAAGGTGCGTGCGCACTCCACCGCCCGCTGGGGCGCTGAGCCGCTGCCCGACGAACCGCTTTCGGCTGAGACGGATCCGCCGATTGGGCGACGCCCAAGGGGGTCAGCGTGACGAAAACTGCTCCGCCGATCGCCCATCCGATCGCCTCAACATCTCGATCTGTTGCGCCCCGTGTTTCGTTGCCAAATAGGCCGATACGGGAGTCGACTGACACCGCTACCGCGGTGCCAGGAGGCGAGCTTCTGGAGGTGAAGCGATGAGCCCTAACAATCGACTCGGGACGCTGAGCGTGGGGCGCCTGCAGTACCTGCTCACGCCGCGCGACGTCGCAGTGATTCGATCGGTCAGAGAGTGGCGGTTCCTGACGACTCGCCAAATCTGCACCCTGCACTTCAGTGAGCACGCCAGCGACAACTCGGCCATCCGCGCCTGCAACCGAGTCCTCAACCGACTGCGCGGACACCGGCTACTGCATCGACTCGAACGGCCGGTCGGCGGCGTGGGTGGCGGCTCCGCCTCCTACGTCTGGGCCGTCGACGCGGCTGGAGATCGACTGCTGCGTGCAGACCCGGATAGCGGCTTCACCAAGCGCTCGCGCACCTACCGTCCGACCCCGCTCTTCCTCGAGCACACGCTCGCTATCGCCGATGTGCGTGTCCGCGTCGAAGCGCTCCAGAGGGCCGGCCGGCTCGAGATCGTGCAGGTGAGCCCTGAGCCCGTCAATTGGCGTCCCTACTCATGGGCAGGCCGCGCCAGCACGCTCAAGCCCGATCTCTACCTCGCGGTCTGGCAACACGACGACGAGTGGCACCGCTACATCGAAGTCGACCGCGGCACCGAGTCGCTCCAGGTGCTCGTCGACAAGAAGGCGCGCGCCTACGAGGAGTACGTCGCGACGGGCATCGACCTGTCGCATCTCGGTGTGGTCCCACAAGTGCTCTGGCTCGTCCCCGACCAACGCAGAGCCGACCGCTTCCGCGCAGAGCTTGACCGCCGCAAAGACCTGACCGGTCGCCTGC
>QFQP01000260.1 GCA_003243425.1 Archangium gephyra
GGCGCTTCGCCCATGTGGCTGCGCAGGCCGAGGCGCGAGCGGGGGCGCAGTGGAACGCCTTCGCGGCCGCGCTCGACGACTCGGGCGAGCGGGTCTGCGCCTTCGATGCCTTTTCCAACGTGCCGGTTGCCTCGGTGCGCGGCGCCGGCGACGGCGGCTTCCGCCGCTGGATGCTGCTGCGCCGTGCTGCGGCCAGTCCGCAAGCCTTCCGCGATGCATGGTTCGGGCGGCATGCCGATCTGGTGAAGCAGCTGCCGCGGGTCGACGGCTACGTCCAGCACCTGGTGACGGCGCGCTTCGGCAACAACGGCGAGCCGGTCGGGTACGACGGCCTGCGCGTCGATGGCATCGCCGAGTTGTGCTTCGCCGACGAGAGCGCGATGCGCGAGTCCTACGCCTCAGATGCGCGTCTGCCGCTGCGCGACGACGGGCGCGAGCTTCTCGCAGGCAACGTCACACTGCTCGTGCAAGGGCTACGTGCGTCATGAGCGGGCATCTCGACGAAGTGGACGTGATCGTGGTGGGCAGCGGCGCCGGTGGCCTGGCCGCCGCCGTGGCGGCGAAGAAGCTCGGCCTGGAGGTGCTGGTGCTCGAGAAGGAACCCTATTTCGGCGGCACCACCGCGCGATCCGGCGGCGTGCTGTGGATCCCGAATAACCCGATCTCCACCTTCAGGCCGGAACCGGATTCGCCGGAGGACGCGCGCACCTACCTTCGCCACGAGTGCGGCGCGCACTACGACGCCGCGCGCGTCGAAGCCTTTCTGACGAAGGGTCCGCGCATGGTGGATTTCTTCGTGCGCCACACCGACGTGCAACTGATTCCGCTGCCCGACTATCCGGACTACCACGCCGAAAGCCCTGGCGGTCGCACGGCAGGGCGCTCGATCATGGCGGCACCGATGGATGGCCGCGAGCTCGGCGATCGCATCCGGCACCTTCGCCCGCCGCTGCGAGAGATCACGTTCGTGGGGATGATGTTCAACTCCAGTGCCGAGATCTCGCACTTCTTCAATG
>QFQP01000261.1 GCA_003243425.1 Archangium gephyra
AGCCCAGGCCGCCGTCGCGCCCGCGTTCGTGCCCAATGCCTTCCTGCGCATTGCCGCCGATGATTCCATCACCGTGCTGCTCGCGCACGCCGAGATGGGCCAGAGCATCTGGACCACGCTGCCGATGCTGATCGCCGAAGAACTCGACGCCGACTGGTCGAAGATCCGCGTGGAGCACGGGCCTGCCGACAAGGCGTACACCAGTCCGGTCTTCGGCATGCAGGGCACCGGCGGCTCGACGACCACGTGGTCCGAATTCGACCGCTACCGGCAGGCCGGCGCGACCGCACGCGCGATGCTGCTGCAGGCCGCCGCGGCAAAGCTCAACGTGCCCGTTACCGAATTGCGTACCGAGAACGGTGCGGTGGTATCGGGCACGCAGCGCCTGCGTTACGGCGAACTCGCTGATGCCGCCGGCAAACTGGCCCCGCCGGATCCCGCGACGCTGACGCTGCGCGACCCCAAGGACTGGAAGCTGATCGGCAAGGCGACTAAGCGCCTGGACACCCCGGAGAAGATCACCGGCAAAGCCAAGTTCGGCATGGACATCCTGTTCGACGGCCTGCTGACCGCGGTGGAGCTGCGCTCGCCGGTGTTCGGCGGCAAGGTGAAGTCGTTCGATGCCACCGCGGCACGTGCGGTCGCGGGCGTGCGCGACGTGGTGCAGATCCCCAGCGGCGTCGCCGTCGTGGCGGATCACTTCTGGGCCGCGAAACTCGGTCGCGATGCATTGCAGGTCATCTGGGAAGCCGGCGAAGGCGCCAAGCTCGACAGCGTGGCGCTTCGGCAACAGTTCTCGCAGCTGGCGACCGAGGATGGGCCGACCGCCGCTCGCGCCGGCGACGTCATCGCCGCCCTGAGCAAGGCGACGAAAACCGTCGATGCCGAGTACGCCGTCCCCTACCTCGCGCATGCCGCGATGGAGCCGCTGAACTGCACCGTCAAGATCGCGGACGGCGAGTGCGACATCTGGTGCGGCACGCAGTTCCCCACGCTGGACCAGAACAGCACCGCG
>QFQP01000262.1 GCA_003243425.1 Archangium gephyra
GGAGATCGACAGCGCTCGGCGCGAGGTGACCCGCTCGGCGGAGTTCACCGATGTCGTACAGCGCAAACAGGGTGCGGGCCGGATGCAACGCGAAGACTGATGGTCAACACCGCCTTGTCAGCAGTACGCAGCGGGTCCGTCCAGTCGATCGACCGTGCCATGGAAGTCCTTCGGGTTCTGGCCCGAAGGCCACAGGGTGCGACTGCGCTCGAGCTTGCTGCGGTTACCGGACTTGATCGCACAACGGTGCATCGGCTGCTGCGCACGCTCAGCGGTGCGGCCATGGTCGAAGCGCGAGGCAGCAGCTACGTCCTCGGGCCGGCGTGCACGCTACTGGGGGCGGGACGGCTGCATGCGTCACGGCTGCGCGACACGGCGCTGCCTTTTGCGGTTGACATTCAACGCGCGGACGTCGGGGATCGACCGCTGGTCGTTTCGATCACCTGCTGCGCTTTGGACGAGGTGGTGATTGTCGATCGCATCTGGACCCCCTTTGTGCCGCTGAACATCATCGTCGGAATTGGCTGGCGCTTTCCAATTGACGAGTCGGTGAGTGGGCGCTCGATGCTGTCCACCATGAGCGACGCTGCGATCGCGGCGCTGATCGGCATCGAACGCTTCGAGCGGCTGCTTCCGCGACTGTCGGTGATTCGGGCGCAGGACGGCATGGAGTTTGGTTCCGACGAACGACATGCAGGCGTGAGCACCATGGCATATCCGTTCGTCGGAACAGATGGAATCGCCACCGGCGCGATGGTTGTGGCGGGCATAGGCTTGGCACCAGAGCTGCACCTTGAAAGCCCCATAGCTCGTCATCTCGTGCGTTCGGCGCAGGCGGTCTCGCGGCTCCTGCATGCCGCGACCTGAGAAGCAGTCATGTGTCGCTCCTCGCGAGGTGGGCGATGAATGTCCGCAGCCGGCTCGCGGAAGTTGCCGTGGTCCTGGGTACCGGCAACCCGCCGCCGGGTGCCGCATTCGAGAATTGCATCCGGCTCGGGTCGCTTGTTTTTGTCTC
>QFQP01000263.1 GCA_003243425.1 Archangium gephyra
GAGGGTAGGGGTGAAAGGCTAATCAAACTGAGAAATAGCTCGTACTCCCCGAAATGTTTTTAGGAACAGTGTGGAGGTTGAGTTTGTTAGAGGTAGAGCTACCAATTGGACTAGGGGGAGTCACATCCTACCAAATCCAGATGAACTCCGAATGCTAACAAATATACTCTGCAATGAGGGCGCGGGTGCTAAGGTCCGTGTCCGAGAGGGAAAGAACCCAGACCTACAGCTAAGGTCCCAAAATCTATACTAAGTTGAACTAAGGTGGTTCAGTTGCTGAGACAGCCAGGAGGTTAGCTTGGAAGCAGCTATTCCTTTAAAGAGTGCGTAACAGCTCACTGGTCGAGCGACAGAGCATCGATAATAATCGGGCATCAAGTATAGTACCGAAGCTTAGGATTGTAGCAATACAGTGGTAGGGGAGCATTCTAACAGCGGAGAAGTCGTGTGGTAATGCACGGTGGAGCGGTTAGAAAAGCAAATGTAGGCATAAGTAACGATAAGGCAGGTGAGAAACCTGCCCACCGATAGACTAAGGGTTCCGCGGCAATGTTAATCAACCGCGGGTAAGTCGGGTCCTAAGACGAAGCCGAGAGGCATAGCCGATGGCCAACTGGTTAATATTCCAGTACTACCGTAAAGAGCGATGTGGAGAAGGAGTAGTGAAAGTTCCGCGATCTGACGAAATAGATCGTTAAAAGGCGTAGGTATAGAGTTTGTTGGCAAATCCGCAGACTTTGCTGAAACCCAATAGTACCAGGAGGCTTCGGCCAAATGGATAGAGAACCTAATCAGACTTCCGAGAAAATCTGCTAAGCATATTTTTATGGTACCCGTACCGCAAACCGACACAGGTAGTCAAGGAGAGAATCCTGAGGTGCTCGAGTGAATCATGGCTAAGGAACTCGGCAAAATAACCCTGTAACTTCGGGAGAAGGGGTGCCTCGCTGTAGCAATACAGCAGGTCGCAGAGAAATGGCCCAGGCGACTGTTTAACAAAAACACATGGCTTT
>QFQP01000264.1 GCA_003243425.1 Archangium gephyra
CGTACGTACCGTCAGGCTTGTTCGAACCCGGGGGGTCGCTCTCGCGCAGCAACGGCCACGTACCGAACGGCACCACGCCTCCATCGCTCAACGTTCCGAATGCACCGACGACCGGCGAGTTGGTGACCAGCGCACGCACCACGATGAGTGACGGTTTCACCGGCTGCGCGAACTCGATGGTGACGGTCTGCGCGCCGTCCAGCTCCACGCCTTCGAGCGCACGGTCGGTGAGCCCGCACGGCGTACCACGCGAACTTGCGCAGCAGATGGGCCCAGCAAATCTGCCGTCGACGCATCGACCAGGAGCCCGGTTGCGTGCCGCGGTCGCTGACGAGGATGCCGTTGTTGCCGAGCCACTGGCTGAGCGCCACCTTGGTGCCCGACTCGAAGGTGGTGAAGACCGTCACACCGCGAGTGGCCAGTACCCACAACGAGCGGAAGGCGTGATGCCGGTGCCAGGTGGTACCGTCGGCGTGCTTCAACGGCTCCGCCAGTGCACTCGTCAGCACCTCTATCACGGGGCCGTCGACCGCCGCCGTCGCGGGCGCGTCGACCAGCTTCGACGTGATGACCGGCCAGACCTCTTCGAACGGGTCCTGTCTCGTGCGCCAGTCCCGCGCGCCTTCATCTCCGACGGCAGATTGCCCGCGTCGCGGTGCTTCGCCGCCGTCTTGCGGTCGAGACCTGCGCGTGCGACCACGAGCCCCAGCTTCCCGTGCTCATTGAACTCCTCCATGAGCTTCCTCACCTGGGCGTCCGTCACGCTCACCGACTCCTCCGTCGGTGCTGCGTGCCCAGCGCTCACTCAGGATGGGGAAGTGTAATTGTCGTCGGGCAACATTCTCGCGTTCGCAGCGAAGGTGAAGAACGTCGCCCTGCACCGCGCTGCACGCGACCACCACCCGGAAGCGCGCGTCGCGTTCGAGGCGGCGGTTAACACTACTACGTCAGATCGCCTGACCGCCCGAGCCGGCGAAACGGAAAGTGGCCGCGGATGAAGCGGGTCACGAACG
>QFQP01000265.1 GCA_003243425.1 Archangium gephyra
CGACTGGCGCAAGCCCAACAGCCCGACCACGCAATATGCCCGGCGCGAGCTGCTGGACTTAACGGCGGCCGACGAAGACGCCATCACCGACATCCTGCTGCACCACATCACCGCCGCGGGCTGACGCACCACAGTCCCGCCACCCGTATCAGTCCCCGCCACCCGCACATGCGCCGCTGCTCGCCTTTGCGCGAGCGCGTCGGCACAGTGAGCGCATGCCCGGACCGAGCGATGCACCAGAGCAATTCGACGACCTGAAACGCCAGGTCGCGAACATCCTGCGCGTCGGAACCATCGCCGCCGTCGACCACGCCCGCATGCCCCCACTGGTGCGGGTGCAGCTCACCGACTCGGCCACCACCGACTGGCGCCCCTACTTCGAGTTGCGCGCCGGCGATACCGGAACGTGGAACCCGCCCACCGTCGGCGAGTGCGTCATGCTGCTGTCGCCCAACGGCCTCACCGAAGGCGGGTTCGCGCTCGCCGGCCTGCCCACCACCAGCCGGCCGACGCCCAGCTCCGACCGAAACAAGACGGTCACCAAGTACCCGGACGGCGCGGTCTTCGAATACGACCACGAAGCCCATGCCCTCAAGATCACGCTGCCCGCGGGCGGCACGGCCGACGTGGATGTGCCCGACTCCATCAAGGTCACGTGCAAGACCGCGGACGTGACTGCGAGCGAGAGCGCGATGGTGCACTCGGAACACATCACGCTCGACGCGCCGATGACCACCGTAACGGGCATGCTGACCGTCATGGGCCTGCTGACCTTCATGCAGGGCATGATGGGCTTCGGCACCGGTGTCGGACCCGGCAGCAAAGTACAGATCGACGTCGACGTCGAATTCATCAACGGCCACGGCATTGCCACCGATGGCGGCGACGTTGTTGCCGGTCCGGTCAGCCTGCGGCACCACCTCCACTGGGACGACGAAGACCAGACCGGGGAGCCCGTGCAATGACGGGAATCTCCAGCACCACCGGCGCCATGCTCGCCCGGCGCGAGC
>QFQP01000266.1 GCA_003243425.1 Archangium gephyra
GCGAATCGCTGGCCCGCCTGCAGCGCCACGACGCGCGCTTCTTCAACTCCTGCATGATGGCGACCGTGCTGGGCGCCGCCGTGTCCGACGGGCTGGAAGACGGCCGCGTGGTGTCCGGCGTGGGCGGGCAGTACAACTTCGTCGACATGTCGAACGCGCTGGACGGCGCGCGCAGCGTGCTGATGTTCCGTGCGGCGCGCGAGGAGGCCGGCACCGCGGAATCGAACGTGCGCTGGAACTACGGCCACACGACGATCCCGCGCCATCTGCGCGACCTGTACGTCAACGAGTACGGCATCGCGGATGTGCGCGGCAAGAACGACGAGGATTGCATCATCGCGATGGGCGGCATCAGCGATACGCGCTTCCAGCAGGCACTGATGGCGCAGGCGCAGCAGGCCGGCAAACTGCGTGCCGGCTTCCACGCGCCCGCGCACTGGATCGACAACACGCCCGTGCACCTGTCCGCACGGCTGCGCGCGTTCCGCCACGACGGCACCCTGCCCGACTATCCGCTGGGCAGCGATTTCACCGAGGTGGAACAGCGCATCGTCAGGGCACTGGGCTGGCTGAAGGCGAACACCGCGACGCCGCTGAAGAAGATCGGCACCGTGCTGCGCGCGCTGGGCGCGAAGCCCGATGACGAGGAGGCCATGGCACGCATGCAGCTCACCGCACCAGTAAGCCTGGGCGACCGCATCGAAGCGAAGCTGTTGGCGCTGGGACTTGGCGAGACGCGCCAGCGATGATCCGGTCGACCCCGCGGCGCGGCGTCAGGCTTTCACCGGCTCCAGCTTTACCGCCAGGGTGAAGCGCGCCGCGTGGCAGTTGCGGTTCGGCGGTCGCCCTGCGTGCAGGATCTCGCCATCGAACACCACCAACCGTCCGGGACGCGGACTCACCGCGGCGCGCACATCGCGGTGTTCGTCGAAGAACACCGTCTCACCGCCCCACTCGTGGTCCCATTCTTCGCAGACGTACCACAGTGCGGTCAGTTCTCCCGCGCCA
>QFQP01000267.1 GCA_003243425.1 Archangium gephyra
AGGCAGGCGCAGGCCTCAGCGCCGGCGAGCATGGGCGCCTAGCTCGGCGCCAACCCCGCCTCCGGCGAGGGAACCGATCCGGTTCGCCCTGGCAGCGCACACCGCTGCGGGTCCGTCCCCTCTCCCCTCGGGCCCCCCGTCGCGCACCGTCACAAAGACGCCGTAGGCCCACTTGCCATCGCCCTGGTCCATCCAGCCGAGGTAGGACTTGAACTCCCACTCGGGCAGCTCGAGGAACGGCTGGAACTTCTTGCCAAAGTAGTACTCGGCAACGGTGCGGAATTTGTCGATGCCCCACTCGGACACAAGGTACTTCAGGCGCGCCTGCTTGCGGTCGTCGCGGCGCCCGTAGTCGCGCTGGACGGCAACGATGGCCTTGACCGCGTGGAAGACGTCATCGAGGTCGCAGAAGCCCAGTGGCTCGGCGATCCGCGCAAAGGTCGTGGCCTTGCCGTGCGAGCGGCCCATGCCACCGCCGACGTAGATGTCGTAGCCGAGCGGCTTCCCTGCGTCGTCCGAGATGAGCACGAGGCCGAGGTCGTTGGTGAGAAGGTCGATCGAGTTGTCGCCGGGCACGGTCACGCCAACCTTGAACTTGCGCGGCAGGAAGAGCGGACCGTAGATGGGCTCGGCACAGCCCTCAAAGTTGGTCCCGTGCGCGTTGTACGCTCGGTCCTCAGTGACCTTCGGGTTCTCGCGCTGGTGCGAGAAAAAGCGTTCGCCGTCAAGCCAGACGTCGTAGTAGGCGCCCGACTGCGGTGCGAGGAGCTCCGCGATTTCGTTGGCTGTCTGCTCGACTAGCGCGTAGTCGGGCCGGTTCTTGTAGGGAGCCGAGGGGGACATGACGTTGCGGTTGACGTCGCCGCACGCGCCCAGCGTCGAGCCCATGGCCTTGACGACGGACGAGAACACCGTCTTGAGGTCGCCCTTAAGGACACAGTGCAGCTGGAAGGTCATGCGCGTCGTCAGCCGCAGGGAGCCGTTGCCGTGTAGCTCGGCGAGGTCAT
>QFQP01000268.1 GCA_003243425.1 Archangium gephyra
TCGCTGACAGCCACCGTCACGGATGGTGCGGGCAACATCAGCCCGGCAGCGCCACCGTTCGTCGTAGTTGTCGATACGCTGGCGCCCGCCGCGCCAAGTATTACCTCGGTCATCGACGATCAGCCGGGAAGCACGCTGTTGACCAACGGCCAACTGACCAATGATGCCCAACCAACACTAAGTGGCACGACCGAAGCTAATGCTATTGTCACCATTCGTAGTAACGGAACGATCATTGGCACCGCAAATGCCGATGGCTCCGGTAGCTGGAGCTTCACCCCAACAAACGCGCTGGCGCAGGGGGAAAATATCTTTACGGTGACCGCAACGGATGCGGCGGGCAACACCAGCGGAGCTTCTGCCTCGTTCACCGTTTTGGTCGATTCAGTTGCCCCGTCTGCACCAGTAATTCTGACCGTTCAGGACAATACCGCGCCGACAACCGGGCCAATCTCCAACGGGCAAATCAGTAACGAAAGTCGCCCGGCGCTCAGCGGTACCGGTGAAGTTGGCGCGACCATTACCGTCCTGAGCGATGGTCAGCCCATTGGCACCACCATCGTCGGCGCAGGCGGAACCTGGAATTTTACGCCCTCAACGGCATTGGGTAACGGCCTGCATACTCTGACCGTCACGGCGACAGATAGCGCAGGCAATACCAGTCTGCCTTTAGGCGGCTTTACCTACACCGTCGACACACAAGCACCGGCAGCACCAGTGATTACTCAGGTTGCAGATGATGTCGGCCCGCTGACCGGAAATCTGAACAACGGCCAGGCGACAAACGATGCACGCCCTACCCTCAGCGGTACGGCTGAAGCCAATTCCACGGTGAGAATTTACGATAACGGATCGTTTATCGGTTCAATCACAGCGGATGGTACAGGCGCCTGGAGCTTCACGCCGGGAACCGCGCTTGGCAACGGTAACCACACGCTGACGGTGACAGCAACCGACGCAGCCGGAAACGTTAGCTCAACGTCCGCTGGATTTAACATCGTTGTTG
>QFQP01000269.1 GCA_003243425.1 Archangium gephyra
CGCGCGCCTTCCGCCAGCAGTCACTTGCCGATACAGAATGTAGAGAAGATGCGGTTCAGGATATCGTCGGCCGAGGTGGCGCCGGTCACGACCAGTGAAGGCGAGGCCTTGCCGTAACCGAACACCACGTCGTGTGGCCCTTCGGCGACCGCGTCCCGCTCGATCCAGGCGGAATACAGCGCGCTGACCACGAAGTACCACGCGCCATCGGCGCTGGTGTGCATGATCACGACAGGGGTTCCCGGAAACAGTGCACTTTCCTGGAAGCGGTCGATATCGGTGTCGTCGAGCGTGCTGAAAACACGCAGGTGCGTCGGGAATGTTCGCAGGTCGGCACGGCGTACCACCAGAGCCGGACGCGTCGTCACGCTGGCGGGGATCGCCTTCAGCGCTGCATTGGCGGCGAGCGCATCCAGTCGCTCCTTGCCGATCACCGCGCCCTGATCGTCATGGAGCGTTCGGGTGGGTGGTGCCGATAGCGATGCGATGGTATCGCGCACCTGCACGCCGTCCATACGTGCCGGCAGTGTGGCGGGATCCTGTACGTGTCGATCCGACCGCAGCATGTTCGCGTTCTGCGCGGCGATCGCGGAGTTGTCGAGCAATGGCGCGTCCGCAGGCGTGAGCCGCGCGATCCAGTACTCGGGTTGCAGGTGACGCGCATCGATGCTTATCACACCGTGCGCTGGCACCGTTGTGCCTGCTGCCGTCTCGCGCGCAAGGGCCGTGCTCGACAGCAGCAGGGCGAACAGGCACAGCGCGACCAGCCGCTGCAGCATCGGCGTGCGGCCGTGCTGGCATTGCATGCGTGCCTTCATCCCTGCCCCTCCGGTCGATGCGGTCAGCCTTCGTACTTGTGGAGAATATTTATTTCGAATCGTAAAAAAATCAAGAATAAATTATTGACCGCCTGTTTTCGGCCATGGTAAACAAGGCGTACGGGTCACCTCGGGGCGCATGACGTGCAAGGCAGCCGTAGCAAGATGGCGGAGATCGGCGGCGTGT
>QFQP01000270.1 GCA_003243425.1 Archangium gephyra
CGCCGAAGCCCTTGAGGACGTTCTCGATCGCCTTTTTCTGGTGCGGGAACGGGATCTTGTGCGGCTTCTTCGTCAGCGTGCCCGGCGTCGCCAGCTCGAACTTCGACCAGTCGATCGAGGAGTCATCGAGGTCCTGGACGCGCAGGCGTGCGACGGGCGGGTTCTGGTTCTCGACCGCGGCTTCGGCGTTCTTGCCCCAGTTGTCGCTCGTGCTCACGACCAGGCGGCCCGTGAACTCGGGTGCGCCGTTCAGCAGCTTGCCGGAGGCAGTGATGAAGGACGCGACGTGCTCCTGGGTGATCGGCGTGCCAGGGGCGTAGAACTTGCACTGGATCGCCGTGTACTCGCCGGTCGCGCGGGAGCGGGCGACGAGATCGATGCCGGTGTCGACGCGGCCGTTCCGCTCCGGGTAGTCCTTCCACAGCCACACCTCGTCGTAGAGGTCCTGGTATTGCGGCTCTATGAGCAGGAACGCCTGGATAAGCGCCTCGAAGCGGGCACCCTTGTCCCGCTCGTCGTAGGCGACGGCGCGCAACTGATCGAGGATGTCGTGAATCGACGTCATTCCTCACCCCGCTCGCTGCCGGCCCGGCTCCCGTCGCACTTGATGCGCGGAAACCACCGTATCGGCGGGGTAGGACATTCTGACGGAGGCATGGGCGCGCGTGAACGAACCGGACAGTTATCCACAGCCATTTGGGCCGCCCGTGAGTTCTCCACAGAACGGGTTTCGAGCCTCGTCGAATGTCGGAGCAGCGTGGCAGACTCCCCGGACTACGCGCCCATCGCGTCACCGATTCGTCCGGAAGGAGGTCGCCATGAGCAACTGGATCGCTCGCTACGAGGAGGGCTATGTCACTCCAGAGGGAATCCGGGTGTTGCTCGGCACGCAGCTCTTTGAGCAGCACCCGTGGGCGACGCCGGAGCAAGCGCTGGCGCACTGGCGAAAGCGACCCGATCTCGCAGGGCCGGACGTGCGGAATGCCGGGAACGGTCTCGAACAG
>QFQP01000271.1 GCA_003243425.1 Archangium gephyra
CGCCTTCATCCACTCCGCTGCCCTCGTCGACCACACGGGTTTCACGTCGCTCTCCACGGAACGCTTCAGCGAGGTGCTCAGCGTCAACGTGGTCGCCGCATACGGGCTCATGCGAGAGCTCGTGTCAAGGGGTTCGCTAGAGCACGTCGTGCTGCTTTCGTCGATCGCGTCGTCGGTCGCGGATCTCGGGTCAGTCGCGTACGCGACGTCGAAGGGCGCTATCGATGCCCTGACAAGAGCGTTGGCGGTGGAACTCTCTCCGGCGATTCGAGTGAATGCCGTGGCACCCGGCATCGTGCGTAGTCACAGAACCGCAGACGACCCGCTGTTCTCCGGCCCAGCGGCCCGCATTCCAGATACCGCTCTCGTGGAGCCTGACGAAGTCGCGTCATTGGTCGACTTCCTCCTGAGCGACCCGCTGCCGTCTCTACACGGGCAAGTCTTGACGATCGACGGCGGCGTTTCGTTGCGGCGTCTCGGATGAGGGCAACCCCCACCGCTCCCCGCCTCCCGGTGGTCGGGGCGCTTCCGTTTCTTCGGTACGGCCGCTCCGACTTCCTGCTGAAAACAGGTCGTCGGCTGGGGGACGCTTACTGGCTTCATCTTGGCCGCGAGCGAGTACTCATCGTGGGACACCCCTCCGCCGCCGCTGACGTGCTCGAGAACGTCGGCGACCGCTTTCCCGACAAGGGTGGCCCGCGGGGTTTCCGTCGAAGCACCCTGCCGTTCGTCGGCGGGGGACTCTCGACGTGGAACGCGATGGATGCTGAATGGCGCCCCCGACGCTCGGCTGCGGCACGGCTGCTCCGCAAAGCTCACATTCCCCAGGACTGGAAACTGCCTGAGGGTAGGATCACGGGCACGGCGCTTCGTCGCCGAATTGCCGAGCAGGTCGTCCGGAGTCTCTCGAAGGCGTTTCTCGGAGTGGACGCCACACCCGAGCAGGCCACCGAAGTCGTGGCCAGCTTCAACGCGCTCGGGACCGACTTCTGGTCTGGCAAGCT
>QFQP01000077.1 GCA_003243425.1 Archangium gephyra
GGTGCTGCGTCTCCGGCGCTCACTCAGGATGGGGAAGTGTAATTGTCGCTACCGGGGAGATGTAATTGTCGCCGGGCACGCCGGGCACGCGGGGCACCAGCTTCCGGCGAATCCACGCGGCTCTGCACCTGCTGGCCGCAGCGGTGGAGTTGGCGACGCCGGAGTCCGAAGGGTGGATCGCCCAGATGGTTGCGCCGAGCGCGGACGACGCGGGCTGGGTGTACCTCCGCATGACCCGCTCCGTACCAACCGTTCTCCAAGCCTAAGTCTGGCCACCTCAACCGGAATCGCACCGTCCATCTTCATCGGCCCCTCCGCGAATCAGCGGGTTGTGCGCGTCGTACCTGGACGGCTCTTCGCGTTCGCGCCGTCCAGTCTTGAATGGGTCCCAACACGCTCCTTGCTTCTCTGTCCGACCGTTCTCACGAAGGGCAGCAAGCATTCAGCTCATCGTCCTCTATCAGGATCATCCGAAGGTGCCCTCGACGTAGCCGATGGGGATGAGCCCCGGCAGCGTTTCGATTCGGGTCACGCGGATACCAGCATCTTCCACTGCTTGTCGCAGCGACGTAGCAGTGAAGCGCCGATGCCCTGGGAACCCGGTCAGGGCGAGAGCGCGCGACACCACCCATGAGAGCGCCGTTTCGTCGTGGCAGTACGTCGGAACGATGATGCGCCCGCCTCGCCTGACCACGCGGCAGAGGGCAGCCAGTGCTCCCGGCAAGTCCGGCACGAGGTGCAGGACGTTCGCTGCGACGACCGCGTCAAACGACTCGTCGTCGAAGCGAAGCGCGTAGAGGTCGGCCTGCTCGCAACGCACGTTGGCTATCCGCGCATTCCGCACTCGCTGCTCGAGTGTGGCGACCATCGCCGCTGAGTAGTCGGTGGCGATGACCTCCGCTGCGCCATTCGCCAGCGCAGGTGTCACGAGACCAGTGCCGGCCGCCACTTCGAGGACGCGCCCAAGACCGCGAGTTCCCTCCCCAGCAAGCTCGACCATTCGGGGGATCGGCCTTCCCAGAAACGACATCGAGCGGTCGTAGTGCTTTGCGTGCTTGTCCCAATAGCTCCGGTCGCGGTCGCTCAAGCCGTTGCTCCCATGGTGGCGGGCACGCGCAGCATCCTGAGTCCGCTGCCGATGACAATGAACTCGCTGACCTCATGCACCAAGACGGCGACAGGAAGGCTGAAAACACCAGCAACTGCACCAATGGCAAGGGTGCCGATCACGAGAATGGAGAGCGCGAGGTTCTGACGAACGACCCTCTGGGTACGTTGGGCGAGGGCGAGCGCGAAGGCGAGGCGACGGAGGTCATCACCCATCAACGCAACGTCGGCTGTCTCGAGCGCGACGTCAGTTCCAACTGCACCCATCGCGATTCCGACTGTTGCCTGCGCGAGCGCTGGCGCGTCATTCACCCCATCGCCAACCATCGCGACGGGCGCCTTCTCGGCGAGCGTGCGGATCTCAACGAGCTTGTCCTCGGGCTTCAGCGCTCCCAGAAACCGCTTGATGCCGAGCGTCGCGGCCACACGTTCGACAGCGATCCGCTGGTCGCCGGAGAGGACAATGAGTTCCACCCCGCGCGCGCGCAGCAGGCGGACGGCCTCCGAGGCCTCTTCGCGCACGGCATCTTGCACGGCCACCACGCACCAGATGCTCGATGAGGTCCCCGCGACGATGACTGTCTTCCCGGCTGCCTCGAGGCGCCGGACCTCTGCCGTCACTTCCGCGCCGTTTTCGGCACTGCCCTCGAAGAGGGCAATCCGACCGACCTGGACCTCCACTCCGTCGATGGTCGCGACGACACCGGCGCCCGGAAGTGCACGGACGGCGGTCGCCTCACCGAGCGGGATGTTGTGGGCGCGAGCGTGCGCCACAATGGCTCGTGCCACGGGGTGCTCACTTCGCGATTCGATTGTCGCGAGGCGCGAGAGGGTCTCGCTCTCGGCATGAGGACTCGAGTTCAGCCGAACAAAGTCGGTCACGACGGGCTCTCCACGCGTGAGGGTTCCGGTTTTGTCCAACGCGACGGTTCGAACCGTGGCAAGCCGCTCCAAGATCACGCCTCCCTTGATGAGGACCCCATGGCGGGCCCCGGTCCCGAGGGCGGCGACCAGAGTGATGGGCACCGAAATCACAAGCGCACACGGCGCGGCCGCCACGATGAACACGACCGCGCGGTGCAGCGCACCCGACCAGGAGAAGTCGAATGCGAACACCAGCACGGCGGCGATGAGGATGCCGCCGAGGAGCACGGCGGGGCTGTAGCGCGCACCGAAGCGTTCGATGAAACGCTGGCTCTCGCCCTTCTTCTCCTGCGCCTCCTCCACGAGGTGGATGATCTTCGCGACAGTGTTCTCGCGAAACGTCTTCGTCGCCCGCACTTCGATCACGCCTTCGGCGTTGATGGTGCCTGCGAACACCTCGTCGCCCGTGGCCTTCTTCACCGGAGCACTCTCGCCAGTGACGGGGGCTTGGTTCATCGACGTCTCCCCGCGCAGCACTTCGCCGTCAGTCGCAACTGATTCACCAGGGCGGACAATGAAGACGTCTCCGATGCCGAGGCCCTCGATGGGGATTTCCATGTCGACACCGTCGCGCCGTACGAGCGCGACTTTTGGAACGAGCTTCATCAGTGCGCGCACGGCGGCGCGAGTCTTCTGCTCAGTGAATCCCTCTGCGGCCTCACTGATCGAGTACAGGAACACCAGCATCGCCGCCTCGAGGGGTTCGCCGAGCGCCGCCGCGCCAATGGCCGCAGCGGACATCAAGACTTCGATTCCGAAGACCCGCTTGCCGATGAGCTTCTGGATGCCCTCGCGTGCGAAGAAGTACCCGCCGACCAGAATGGCGAGCCCAAACGCAACGAGGCTTGGCCAACTGCTGGGCAGCGCCCGAGTGAGAACCCAGCCGACTGCCAGGAGCAGCCCGGAAGCGATGGAGGTGAGGACCTTCGGGGTCCATAGGCCAGGCGCTTCGCGGTCAGCGTCTCGGGCGACAGGGAAGCCGAGCGAGGCGAGTTCGCCCTCGAGTGCCTCGCGCGAGGTCTTCGACGGCACAAACGTCAGGGAGACTTTGCCCGCCTTCGGGAAGGTACGAACCTCGATGACGCCGTGGTGACCACGCAGGCCAGCCTCGATCTTCGCGGCCTCGTCCTCGCAGTCGAGGTGTTGAACTCGTACCTCAAAGCGTATGGGTGCCTCGCTCATCGCCTACCTCCCCGTGGGTGGTGGTCCGCTTAGTTAGTTAGTGTCGGCCACGTGGCTGCTCGTCGATGCTCATATGCGAGAAGCCTCAGAGCGTTTGCGACCACGAGCAGGGTCGAGCCCTCGTGGAGGGCGACCGCGACTCCAATTTTGGCGAAGCCGAAGATGGTCGCGGGGATGAGGAACGCCACCATGCCGAGGCTGGCCCAGAGATTCTGACGAATGATGTTCCGCGCTGCGCGACTGAGCCCGACCGCGAAGGGCAACGCGCGGAGGTCGTCCGCCATCAGCGCGACATCGGCGGTCTCTAGCGCGACATCAGAGCCGCCTGCACCCATGGCGATGCCGACGGTCGCGTTGGCCATCGCAGGGGCGTCATTCACGCCGTCGCCCACCATCGCGACCTTGCTCTGGGACCGTGCCAGCTCCGCGATGGCCGCGACCTTCTGCTCCGGAAGCAGGTCGCCACGGGCGGTTCGAATACCGACATGCTTCGCGACGGCGTCGGCCACGCGCTGGTTGTCACCGGTCAACATGATGGTCTGCTCGATGCCGAGGGCGTGCAGTTGCGCCACGACTGCAGCTGCACTCTCGCGTGGGGTATCCATCACGCCGAGCACCCCGAGGAAGCGTTGCCCCGAACGGACCACCATGACCGTGCGCCCATCGCCCTGCAGCTTGCTCACGGCGGCAGTCACGCTCTGAGGGAGAACGCCGTCGCGAGTGAAGAGACCGGGCTTGCCGATAGACACCTCCGCGCCAGCGACGGTGGCGCGCACCCCGTAGCCGACGACAGCCTCGACGCTCGACGCCTCGAACGTCGGCAAGGGGGAGCGCCATGTGCGCGCGCCCTCCACAATCGCGCTCGCGAGTGGATGGTCGGACTGCTTCTCGACACAGACTGCGACCGCGAGCAGTTCCTCCTCGGAAGCGCCATCGACCGCGACGACGTCGGTGAGTCGCGGCTTTCCTTCCGTGAGCGTTCCCGTCTTGTCGAACGCAATCGCGCGAACGAGCCCGAGCGACTCGAGATGGGAGCCGCCCTTGACGAGCACGCCAGCACGCGCCGCACGAGCGACACCCGCCAGGACCGCGCTCGGTGTCGCGATGGCGAGCGCGCACGGGCTCGCGGCGACGAGTACAGCCATGGCACGGTAGAAACTCTGCGAGAAGGGCTCGTCGACGACGACCCAGGCGAAGAGAAGGGCACCGACGCCAACAAGGATGATGGGCACGAAGACCCGCTCGAAGCGCTCGGTGAACTGCTGCGTGGGCGACTTCTGGGTCTCGGCTTCGGCGACCATCTTCACGACCCGCGCGAGCGTGCTGTCGCTGGCGGCCTTCGTCACCACAGCGGTGAGCGCGGACGTCCCGTTGATGGTGCCAGCGAACAGGCGGTGCTCAGCACTGAGCGATTCGGGAGCGGCGAACGCGGCGCCAAGGTCGGCGACAGCTCTCTTATCGACGGGGACGCTCTCGCCCGTGATGGGCGCCTGATTCACGCTGCTCGAGCCCGCGCAGACGAACCCGTCGGCGGGGATGCGCGTGTTGGGCTTTACCAGGATGCGGTCTCCAACGACGAGCTCGGCCACTGCCACCTCCTCCTCGCGACCGGCGTCGTCGATGCGCAGCGCCCTGTCCGGGACGAGCTTCGCCAGGGCGCCGATGGCGTTCCTCGCCCGACGCATCGCGTAGCCCTCGAGCCCGTGTCCCAGAGTGAAGAGGAAGAGCAGGAGAGCGCCTTCGAACCACTCTCCGAGGATGGCTGCACCCACGGCGGCGAGCAGCATGAGGAAGTCGATCTCGAACTTGCGCGCCCGGAGGGCGACGATGGCTTCCCTGAAGGTGAACCAGGACCCGAGGGCGTACGCGAGCACGAAGAGCGTGGTGGTGACGACCGCTGCCACACCGGCCCTCTCAAGGCTCCAGCCAATGGCAGTCAGCGCGCCACAAGCAAGGCTGAAGACGAGCTCCGTCCGCTCTCCGAAGGGGCCGCCGTGCTCGTGCTCGTGGTCGTCGTGCTCCGTCGCCGCCGCCGCGGGCGCCGCCGACTCGGTGTACGAGGCGATGCCGGCCTTCGACGCAACACCGAGGAGCGTCTCGCGATTCGTCTTCGTCGGGTCGAACTCGACGAAGAGGCGCCGGGAGCCAAAGGCGACTGAGGCGTGGAGCACCCCCGGCTGACGAACAAGCAGCCCCTCGACGAGTCGGGCCTGTCGCTCGTGGCGCAACCCGACGGCCGGGGTCGAGAGGTGCGCATAGCGCCCCCTCAGCGCCGCGCCGGCGGCCTCGACGAGCGACTCGAGGTCGCTGAGTCGCACCGAAGACGGCTCGTAGTGAAGGCAGAGCTTTGGGTGGGTGGCGTCATCGACGTCGATGTGCGCGGACTTCACGCCGGGAAGCCCAGAGACGGAAGCGAGCAGGCGCTTCGTGCACGCCGCACATTGGGCGGCGTCGCTTGGCAAGACGACGTCCAACTCGACCTTTCGCTTGCTCATGTCGGCTCCTGGGTGGGCTCGGGCGGGGCAGTCGCGGCCTTCGCTCGACCAAGCCACGTGTAGATGGCCGGCAGTACGAACAGCGTCAGCAGCGTCGCCGACACCAACCCTCCGATGACAACAGTGGCCAGCGGGCGCTGCACCTCGGCCCCGGGCGCCGTGGAGAGCGCCATGGGAATGAAGCCGAGCGACGCCACCAACGCCGTCATGAGGACAGGGCGCAGGCGCCCCTCCGCTGCTTGCTTCATGGCTTCGAAGCGCGAGAGCCCCTTGACCTCGAGGTCACGCGCGAAGGAGACGAGGACGAGCCCGTTGAGGACGGCGACCCCGAAGAGCGCGATGAAGCCCACGCCCGCAGAGATGGAGAAGGGGATGTTGCGCAGCCACAGCGCGATGACGCCGCCGACGATGGCGAAGGGCACATTGAGGAAGATGAGCAGCCCCTCTTTCATCGAGTGAAACGTCAGCCACAGCAGAAAAAGAATCAGCGCAAGGGCAAGCGGGACGACGATGGTGAGGCGCTCCTTCGCGTCGAGGTAGTTCTCGAATTGGCCGCCCCACTCGGCGCGGTAGCCGACGGGGAGCGCGATGCCAGCCGTTGCGGACTGGGCCTCTTTCACGACTGAGAGCAAGTCGCGCCCTCGAACGTTGAACTCCACCGTGACGCGGCGCGACTGCCGTTCGCGGCTCACCTGCGCCGGGCCTGTCTTGAACTCCACGTCAGCCACGTCTCCGAGCGGCACCACCTGTCCGGTGACAGAGTGCAGCGGGAGCGCCCTGAGCGGCTCGAGGTCGCCAGTGAAGGGGTAGGCAGCCTTGACGATGATGCCGAAGCGGCGCTCGCCTTCGAGGACGTCGCCGACGCGGTGGCCGACCGCGAGGGTCTCGGTCAGTTGGTTGACGTCTTCGACGGTGAGGCCGTACCGCGCCAGTCGGTTTCTGTCTGGAGTGATGCGTAGGTAGCGCAGCCCCTCCACCTGCTCGACGCGCACGTCCACTGCGCCCGGCACCCGCCGGAGCAACGTCGCGTACGCTTCGCCCTGTTTGGCGAGCTCTGACAGGTCTGGCCCGTACAGGAGAACTCCGACGTCAGAGCGAATGCCGGCGACGAGCTCATTAGTGCGCATCTGAATGGGCTGCGAGACGGCGCCACCAATCTCGGGTGAGGCCTCCAGCACCTCGGCGGCTTCTTTGGCGATGTCGGCCTTGGTGACGCCACTCCTCCACGCATCTCTCGGCTTGAGCTGAATGTAGACATCGGACTGCTCGAGGCTCATCGGGTCGGTCGCCACCTCCGGCGCACCCGTGCGCGCTACCACTTGCTCGACCTCTGGAATCTGAAGGAGTCCCTTTTGAAGGTTGAGGTCGGTGCGGACGGACTCCGTCAATGCTGCGCCTGTGAGCCGTCGCGCCTCGATGAGCAGGTCCCCCTCGTCCAACTGCGGAATGAACTCGGCTCCCAACCGCGCAAAGAGGCCGACCGAGACGGCGAGCGACATCACGCCCAGTCCAACAGTCAGTCCGCGGCGTCCCATCGCCTTCTCGAAGAGCGGCACGTAGATCGCGTGGGCCTTACGGAGGAGCCACGTCTCCTGGTGGTGGCCGGCGGGCTTGACGAGCAAGCTGGTGAGCACCGGCACGACGGTGAGCGAGAGCACGAACGCGCCCGCGAGGGCGAGCAGCACGGTCGTCGCCATGGGGCGGAAGAGCTTTCCCTCGATGCCGACGAGGGCGAGGATCGGCAGGTACACGATGGCGATGATGGCTTCGCCGAAGACGCTCGCCGCGCGCACCTCCATCGTCGCCTTCTCCACCACGTCGACGCGCTCTGCGTCCGTCAGCGGTGGAGCGCCTGTTTGTCGCTCGGCGAGCCGTCTCACCGCGTTCTCGACGATGATGACCGCGCCGTCGACGAGCAGTCCGAAGTCGATGGCGCCCAGGCTCATCAGGTTGCCCGACATGCCTAGAGAGCTGATCCGCATAACTGCCACGACGGGATCGACACGAAACACGTGGAGATGATCTGTAGCGGGGATGCACTG
>QFQP01000078.1 GCA_003243425.1 Archangium gephyra
CGCCGGTCTCGGCGTTGACGTCGACGGGGACCACCTCGGCTCCCGTCTTGCGCGGCGGCGCGCTCGGCCGCGGCACCACACCGGTCTCGGCGGTGGTGTCGGCAAACGCGTCTCGCTGGCCCGTCTTCCGCGGCGGGCGTGGCGTGAGCCCGGTCTCGGCGCCGGCGTCAGCATCGCTCAACGCGTCGCGCTGCCCCGTCGCACGCGGCGGCGCCATCGACGGGCGTTCACCCGTGCTGCGTCGCGGCGCTTCGGCGCGGGCGCTGCCCGGCACCGGCCCACTGCTCTTCGCCTCGGGCTCGACGATGGCGGCGCGCTCGCCGGTGTTTCGCGGCGCCGGCGCGATGGGAATCGGCCCTGACTCGTTGCTGGCGACGCCATCGAACGCGGCGCGTGGCTGCGCTTCGGCCGGCGCGAGCCCGAACTCACCGGTGCTTCGCCGAGGCACGAGCGCCGCGCGCTGGCCCGTCATCCGCGGCGTGGGGCCCGAGGTGCTGTGCTCACCGGTTCCACGTTTCGTCGCCGCGCGCTGCCCCGTCGCGCGCGGCGCCGACGCTTCAGGCACCGGCCCTGCGGCCTTCTCGACCAGCTCGGCGGGCAGGTTCACGCGGGGCTGCGTACGACCGTCGCCCTCTTCGAGCGGCGGCGCGTCGACCACCATCACCGGCGGCAACGACGGCTTGCTGTCCCACGGGAGCAGCCCTTTCTCCGACGGAGGCGGCGCCACGATGCGGGGCTCGGTGCGCTCGACACTCCCATCACCCAGCGCCTGCTCGACGTCGTCGGCGGTGAGCTCGGCGAGCAACCGCTGGCGATCTCCGAAGCGCTGCTGCACCAGCTCGGCGAGCTGTTCGCGCGAGAACAGCTCGTCGCCGAGCGCCGCCACCAGTGCGTCGGCGAACGCACCTGCGCTGGGGTGCCGCGCGTCGGGCTCGGCCGAGAGGGCGGTCATCACCACGTCATCGACGGCGCTGGTGACGCCGGGGTGTGAGGTCGACGGCGCCGGCAGGGTGGCCAGGCGCGCGGCGTACGCCCCTTCGAAACCGGTGAAGGCCGCGTGCATCACCGCGCCGAGCGCGAACACGTCGGCCGAGAAGTTCACCCGGCCCACGGCGCGGAAGCGCGAAACGCGCGGCGCACCGAAGTCGAGCAGGGACACCGAACCATCGAAGCCCAGCTGCAGCGCCGCGTCGGAGATGCCTCCGTGCGCGCGCACCGGCTGCACGTTCTGCAGCGAGCGAGCAGCCGAGACGAGCACGAGCCCGACGAGCCCCACGGGCACCGTCTCACCCGCAGCCTCGAGCGCATGGAGCAGCTCGCGCAGCGTCACGCCCGGCACGTACGGGAAGAGCGCCTGCCGTCTACCGTCGAGCTCCAGCACCTCCTGCAGCGTCACCAGGCCCGGCGACCCCAGCGGGTACGAGCAGTCGGTGCCGTCCCTGATTTCACGCAGCACCACGCAACGAGCGCCCTGCCGCGCCAGTCGGGTGAATGAGTCCGCTCCGGGGGGAAGCGGCGTGAGGAGTTCGATGGGCACGAGGGGGCGCGAGCTTATGGGAGTTGAGGTATGCCCCGCGCATGAACCCGCAAATCTTCCGTGAGTACGACGTTCGCGGTCTGGTCGACAAAGACCTGACGGACAGTGTCGTTGAAAATCTCGGGCGCGGCCTCGCCACCATGGTGAAGCGCGCTGGGGGGAGCACCATCGTCGTCGGCCGTGACGCGCGCCTGTCTGGCCAGCGCTTCCGTGACGCGTTCATCAAGGGCGCCATCAGCACCGGCATGCACGTCATCGACGTCGGCATCGTGCCCACGCCCATCGTGTACTTCGCGGCCAACACGCTGCCCGTCGAGGGCCTGGCGATGATTACCGGCTCGCACAACCCGCCCGAGTACAACGGGTTCAAGATGGGCGTCGGCAAGACGACGTTCTATGGCGAGACCATTCAAGAGCTGCGCAAGCTCATCGAGCGCGGCGACTTTGAAAAGAGCGATCGCCCCGGCACCGTCTCGGATTTCGACGCAGTAACGCCGTACCTGCACTTCGTGCTCAGCACCGTGAAGCGCGGCCCGAAGAAGATGAAGGTGGTGGTCGACGCGGGCAACGGCGTCGGTGGCATCGTCGCCGTGCCGCTGCTCGAGAAGCTCGGCTACGACGTGGTGCCGCTGTTCTGCGAGCCCGACGGCAACTTCCCCAACCACCACGCCGACCCCACGGTCGCGAAGAACCTCGAGCTGTGCATCGCCAAGGTGAAGGAGACGAAGGCCGACCTCGGCGTGGCGTTCGATGGTGACGCCGACCGCATCGGCGTCGTCGACGGCAACGGCGAGATTCTGTGGGGCGACAAGCTGATGATTCTGCTCTCGCGCGCGGTGCTCAAAGACGTGCCGGGCGCGGCCATCGTCGGTGAGGTGAAGTGCAGCTTCACGATGTACGACGACATCGCGAAGCACGGCGGCACGCCCATCATGTGGAAGGCCGGCCACTCGCTCATCAAGGCCAAGATGAAGGAGACCCACGCCGCGCTGGCCGGCGAGATGTCGGGCCACATCTTCTACAAGCACCGCTTCTTCGGCTTCGACGACGCGCCCTACACCGCCGCGCGCCTGCTCGAGATTCTGTCGAACGAGAAGCAGTCGCTGGCCGAGCTGCTGGCCGACGTGCCGGTGACGTACAGCTCGCCCGAGCTGCGCTTCGACACGGTGGAAGAAAAGAAGTTCGCGCTCGTGCAGCGCTGCACCGAGAAGCTGAAGAGCAAGGGCCTCGAACTCATCACCGTCGACGGCGTGCGCGTCACCTTCCCCGACGGCTGGGGGCTGATTCGCGCCTCGAACACCACGCCGATTCTCGTGGTTCGCTACGAGGCGAAGACGAAGGAGCGCCTCAAGGAGATCCAGGCGCTCATCGACGGCACCATTCACGAAGCCAAGGCAGAGCTCGGCGGATGAAGGTGTTCGCGATGTCGGGGAGCCTGCGCACGGGCTCCTGGAACACGAAGCTGCTCAACCTCGCGGTGCCGCTGCTTCGTGAAAAAGGCGTGGAGGTCGACGTGTTCGACTTCCGCGCGGCCAACGTGCCCGTCTACGACCCCGACACCTCGGAGCAGCAGTACCCGGCGCAGGTGACCGACGCGAAGGAGCGCATTCGCGCCGCCGACGGGTTCCTGCTGGTCTCGCCGGAGTACAACAACGGCATTCCCGGGGCCTTGAAGAACTTCATCGACTTCGTGTCGCGGCCGCCGAGGGAACAGCCGTGGCGCGGCAAGGTCGTCGCGCACCTGGGCGCCACGCCGGGCGGCTTTGCCACGCTGTATGCACAGGCGCAGATCCGGCAGGTCTTCAACTCGCTGGCGGCGTGGAGCCTGCCGGGGCACTTCGTGATCTCGAAGGCCCCTGAAGCGTTCGACGACGCAGGTCACCTGAAGGACGCGGCGCGCATGGCCGAGCTCGACAAGTTCCTCAGTCGTTATGTTGAAGCGCTGACATGACGTACGCACTCGGACTGGACATCGGTGGCAGTACGGCGCGCGCGGCGGTGGTCGAACGGGAGACCGGCCGCGTCGTCGAGAGTCGCAAATACGCGTGGCTCGAGCGTTCACCACAAGCCGTGGTCGACGGCACCGCGGAGCTCATTCGCTCGCTGCCTGCGACCGACGGCGTGGTGGGCGTGGGCTTCGCGGGCATGTTGGACGGCAGCGTGGTGGTGAACGCGCCGAACCTCGGCTGGCGCGACGTCGACTTCGGCGGCGCGCTGTCTCGTGCGCTCAACGGGCGGCCCGTGCAGCTGATCAACGACCTCTCGGCAGCGGCCTGGGGCGAATACGTGGCGGGCGCAGCGAAGGGCGTGCGCGACAGCCTCACGGTCTTCGCGGGCACCGGCGTGGGCAGCGCCATCATCGCCGGCGGCGTGTTGCAGACCGGCGCGTCACAGGTCGCCGGTGAGTTCGGCCACGTGAAGCTCTTCCCCGAAGGTGGCCGGCGCTGCGGCTGCGGTCAGGACGGGTGTCTCGAAGCGTACGCAGGCGGCGCGAAGCTCGCGGAGTGGATGAAGGAAGAAGGGCTCGAGGGCGGCGCCGGTGAGCTCGAGGCGCTCGCTGCGCAGGGCAACGCCGTCGCGCAGAAGCTGTACGAGTTCGTCGCCACGCAGCTCGCGCTGGCCATCGCGAACCAGGTGACGGTGCTCAACCCCGCGGTGCTGGTGCTCGGCGGCGGCGTGCTCCTGCGAAGCCCCGGCCTCGTCGCGCGCATTCGTGAGGTCGTCGCCCGGCGCTCGACGGTGTCGTCGGCGAAGGCGGTGCGCGTGACCATGGCGCAGCTCGGAGACGATTCGGGCCTGGTGGGCGCCGCGCTGCTCGGCTGACGCGTCGTAGGGGACACGTAACGCGCGCCGCAGCCGTTAAGTGACGGGTTGACACCTCGCGACGCGGCTCATTAAGTCCGCGCTTAACAGCGCCCGGTCGTGGGCCTTCGGGTCGACGGGCGGGGGTTGGGTTCAACCGCCCTTCGGGCCCACACAGGAGTTCTCCCATGCCGCACTTCGAGTTCAGCGCGCTCACGCTGCTCCTCGCGCAAATGGCGGTGGTGCTGCTCGTGTCACGTCTGCTGGGCGTGGTCGCGAAGTGGCTCGGCCAGCCCATGGTCATCGCCGAAGTGGTCGCGGGCATCGTCCTCGGCCCGTCGTTGCTCGGCTGGTTGTGGCCCGAGGGCATGCAGATGCTCTTCCCCGACTGGTCGATGTCGGTGCTGAAGATGCTGAGCCAGGTGGGCCTGGTGCTCTTCATGTTCCTCGTGGGCCTGGAGCTGGACCCCAGGCTGCTCAAGGGCCGCACGCACGCGTCGGTGGCCATCAGCCACACCAGCATCATCGTGCCCTTCCTCCTCGGCGCGGGCGCGGCGTACTTCTTCTACGACACGTACTCCTCACCCGACGTCTCGCTCCTGTCGTTCGTGCTGTTCCTGGGCATCGCGATGAGCATCACCGCCTTCCCGGTGCTGGCGCGCATTCTCTCGGAGCGCAACCTGCTCACCTCGCGCGTCGGCGCCATCGCCATCGCCTGCGCGGCGGTCGACGACGTGACGGCGTGGTGCCTGCTGGCGTTCGTGGTGGCGGTGGCGCGGGCCACGGGCCTGGGCGCCGCGTTGTGGACCACCGGCATGGCGCTGGCGTTCATCGGCTTCATGCTGCTGGTGGTGCGCCCGTTCCTCGCGCGCCTCGGTAGCCGCGTGGCCGACAAGGCGAGCCTCACGCCGACGGTGATGGCGCTCTCGCTGCTGATGCTCATGGTCTCGGCGTGGACCACCGAGGTCATCGGCATTCACGCGTTGTTCGGCGCCTTCATGTTCGGCGCGGTGTTGCCCAAAGACGGCCGCTTCGCAGAAGCGCTCGCCGAGAGAATCGAGACCGTGGCGGTCACTCTGCTGCTGCCGCTGTTCTTCGCGTTCTCGGGTCTGCGCACGCAGATCGGCCTCGTCAACGCGCCCTCGGAGTGGCTGGTCACCGGCGTCATCATCGCGCTGGCCACCCTCGGCAAGTTCGGCGGCAGCGCCGTCGTCGCGCGGCTCACCGGCATGCGCTGGCGTGAAGCGAGCGCGGTGGGCATCTTGATGAACACCCGCGGCCTGATGGAGCTCATCGTGCTCAACATCGGCCTCGACCTGGGGGTCATCTCGCCGACGGTGTTCACCATGCTGGTCATCATGGCGCTGGTGACGACCTTCGCCACCACGCCGGTGTTGAACCTGGTCTACCCGCCGTCGGAGCTCGCGAAGGACCGGCTCGTCGGCGCGACGCCCACGCCGATGCCGGGGTTGCCCGGAGCCGCGCCACCCTTCACGGTGCTGATGTGCGTGTCTGACGCGGCCGCGGGCCCGGGGCTGGCGACGGTGAGCGCGGCGCTGCTGGGGAAGCGTGAAGAGCCCGCGCACCTGCTCGCGTTGCACCTGTGGCGGCCGGGCGAACGGCCGTCGGTGGATCGCCGCCGCGGCGAAGAGCGCGTGGAAGACGGGCCGCTCAAGCCGTTGCTCGACAAGTCAAAGGCGCTGTCGCTGGCGGTGCGGCCGCTGGCGTTCATCTCGGCCGACCCGGCGAAGGACATCTGCAGCACGGCGGAGGTCAAGCAGGCGTCGCTGGTGTTGCTGGGCGCGCACAAGCCGCTGTGGCTCGAGGGCCGGCTGGGCGGCACGGTGACCGAGGTGGTGACCAGCTCGCAGCGCCCGGTGGCGGTGCTGGTCGACCGTGGCCTCCTTTCACTTCAGCGCGTGCTGGTGGCCTACGCCGGGGGCCCAGAAGACAGGGCGGCGCTCGAGCTGGCGCGGCGGCTCGGTCGTACCCCGGGCGTGTCACTCACCCTGCTGCACGTGGTGCCACCGGGCCGCGCCGCGCAGCCGGGTCAGGGCCGCGCGCAGGTCGCCGAGGTGGTCTCCCACGAGTCGATCCCCAACCCCGAGCTCGACGCGCTGTCGCTGCAGCTCAAGGTCGTGGAGCACGAGTCTCCGGCAGAGGCGGTGCTGGCCGAGGCGAAGGACGGCTACGACCTCCTGGTGCTGGGCATGAACCCGCGCTGGGGGCTCGACGAGGGCTTCATCAGCATTCGGCGCCGCCGCGTGCTGGCCGAGTCGAAGGTCTCGATTCTGGTGGTGCACCCGCCCATCGAAGAGAACGCGCCGGTGGTCGACGCGCCGCGCATCGGGGCGGCGCTGCAGGTGGAGCACTGAGCCATGCACTTCGGCGCGACGTTGCGAATGATGCGCCTCGAGTCGGGCATCGGTCTGCGGGAGCTGGCAGGCCGGCTCGGCGTGTCGAGCGCGTACTTGAGTCGTGTGGAGAACGGGCTCGACGCGGCGCCGACGCCACAACGGCTGGAGGCGATGGCGCGCGAGCTGCGCGTGCCGGCCACGCTGCTGATGGACCTCGCGCAGCGGGTGAGCCCGCTCGTCACCGACTACGTGGAATCGGTGCCCGAGGCCGGCAGCCTGTTTCTGCAGATTGCCCACCGCGAGCTCGGTGCCGAGCAGCTCGCCGAGGTGCAGGCCTTCATCGAGGAGCGCTTCCCGCTGAAGAAGAAGGCGGTGTCGTTCGCTGGGCTCACGGAGCTGCTGACGGTCGAGCGCGTGGTAGCCGGCCTGGAGTGCGAGTCGCTCGAAGACGCGCTCGACGTGGCGGCCGGGAAGCTCGGGCGCGGGGTGCCGGGCGGCCCGTCGGCGGTCAGCGCGGCGTTGCGTGCGCGCGAAGCCGAGATGTCGAGCGCGATCGGTGGCGGCGTGGCGGTGCCGTGCGCATACGTGCCCGGCGCGAAGTTGTCGGCGTCGCTGGTGGTGTTGGCGCCGGGCCTGCGCGTCGACACGCCAGACCACGCACCGCTCGAGGTGCTGGTGACGTTCATCGGCCCGCGTGATTCGGGAGAGCGGCGCATGGCGCTGGCGCACGTGGCGCGCCTCGCCGCGCGGGGGCTTTCGGCCGAGCTGCGGCGCGCGCGGTCGTCAGCGCAGGTGCTGACCCGGTTGACGCAGTTGGAAATGCTCCGCTAGAGAGCTGAACCGCTAAGCGGAAGCGCGGAAGCTCGCGAGCACGTAGAGGTTCGCGATGGCGGCAGCGCGGTTG
>QFQP01000079.1 GCA_003243425.1 Archangium gephyra
CAGTGCATCCCCGCTACAGATCATCTCCACGTGTTTCGTGTCGATCCCGTCGTGGCAGTTATGCGGATCAGCTCTCTAGTCCTCCTTCGAACTTCGTTTCCAGAAAAACGTCGTCGGATCAGTCAAATGTGTACGCGTGGTGACTACCGCGTGTGGGTCCGCGATGACGTAACGAGACGAATGGTTTCGAGGCGGCTCTGTAATTCGTCCGGGTCTTTGGCGGGCAAGAAGCGCGATTCTGCGCCCTCGCGCGGCACCTCCACGAACGCCGTCTCGAGGTAGGCGGTGAGCTCTCCCACCAGCCGTTCGAACTGAATGGCGACCGCGCCGTCGACCTTCTTTTCGACCCGGTAGAACGGCAGGGGAAAGTCGCGGTCGATGGCCGCGGCGTCCATCACGAAGGTGTTGGTGTTGAAGACCGGAATCGAGTCCTGGTCGAAGGTCGGCGGAAACCGGAAGCCCTCGATGATCTGCACCCGGCCATCCAGACGCGCCGGCGCGCCGCCCTTGTCACCCTTCACCTTGCGCACGACCTCCGCGGTGAGCGCGACCTTGCGCTCGAGGTGCGCGCCCAGCACCGCGGGGTCGAGCGTGGCGCCGAGGTTGTCGACGTTGCTCATCACCAGCAGCCGGCCCCCGTTCTTGCGGAAGCGCTCGAGCGCGCCGCAGCGCCGCATGGCCCACGTGAAGTCGCCGTGCCCGGTGGCGTAGGGCGAGACGTCACCATCAGGCTCGATGAAGGGCGTGCCCTCGGGCGTGAGCCGCAGCGAGACGAACTGGGGGAAGACCTCGACGTTCTTCGCGCCCAGCTCGCGCACGTGCTCGAGCAGCCGTTCATGCGTGGCGAAGCTGCTCATCACGAACACCGGCGCGTCCGGCGCGATGGCGCGCACGTCGTCGAGCTTGAGCTGCAGGAAGGTGCGCTGCTCGAGCACCGGCACCACGGCCTTCACCACGCCGCCGAACCGCGTGGCCATGCCGCCCGCGAGAATCACCACGCCGACCTGCTGACTGGCCAGCGCCTGCCGCCCCAGCGAGCTGAGCCACGCGTGCGCGTCGGTGCCGCGCGCGGGCAGGGGGTGCACGTCGCCGGGTCGAGGCACCGCGAGCTCACCCTTGACGATGTTGAGGTGCAGCGGGTGGCGACACCGTTCGGCGAACGTCTCGAGCTGGTCGAGGTCGAACCCCCACGGGGCGAGGCGGTCTTTCAGTTCCCGTGAAATCTCCATGAAGCAGAAGTTACCCCGGGGCCATAGGAGGCGGACCTTCAGAGTTGTTATGAATTGGTCATGCGGCTCGTTCTTCTCTCGGTGGCGGTGATCAGCGCTGCGGCCTCGGCGCAGCAACAGGGCGTGTGGACGGGGTACGTCAACGGTTGGCAGCCCGCGTCGACGTCGCACTACAACCCGGCCCGCGTCGGCTTCAGCCTCGGCTTCCAGGACAACACGCCGCGCGTTCGCGTCTCGGCCAATCAGCAGCAGTGGTACGCGTGGCAGCAGTCGCAGATCTTCCTGCAGCAGCAGGTCGCGCTGCAGCAGGCCAGGCGTGAGGCCGACGAGAACGCGCGCGCCGAAGCCGCCGCGCAGGTTCAGCTCCAGGCCGAGCTGGCGCGTGAGCAGCAGCGCACCGCCGACGCCCAGGCCGCGCTCGCACAGCAGCAGTGGAACGCGCAGCAGGAGCAGCTCAAGTTGCAGCAGCAGCTGCTCGAGCAGGAGCGTGAACGCACCGAAGCCGCGCGCCGGGCGCTCGCCGAAGAAGAGCAGCAACGCGCGCGCGAGCGCGAAGCGGCCCAGAAGCTCGAGGCGGAGCGTGAAGAGCTGCGTCGGGCGGTGGCGCGCGCTGAGGAGGCTTCCAGGCCGCGCGAGAAGGGCCCCGACATCTACAAGTGGGTCGACGAAGAAGGCGTGACGCACATCTCGACGCGTCCGCGCGAACAGCGCTGATCAGACCGCGAGCTGCATGGGCAGTGACGGCGCCTGCTGCGGGGCGTACTCCCAGGTGCCGTCGATCAACGCCGACTCCATGGTGCTCGGCGAGCAGAGCATCGGCAGCACCTTCCTCACGCCCAGCGCGTGCAGCTGCGCCACGGCCGAGGGGTCGAGCACGCCCAGCTGCACCACGACGGGGCCGCGGAACTCTGCCTGCACGGCGCACAGCCGGGCGACGCAGTCGTCGGTCCACCGGTCGAGGCGCATCACGAGCGCGACCGGCGGCGGCGACAGGAAGCTCTTCCAACGGGCGATGGTGCTGGGCGTCGGCGCCCACAAAGACGTCCACGCATCGGGGATCAACCGGGCCGCGCGGGCGTAGCCATCGATTGAAGAGTCAACGACCAGTACGATGCCGAGTTCGCCCATGCGCGGGTGACGAAGCAATCGCCCGGCCACCGCGAAGGCTCGGAAAAGACGCCGGGGCGCTGATCTGCCCACACGTTGCGCTCCGCAGCGTTGCAAGGCCCGCACTTCGAGAATGAAAGGTCATCACGCGATGCGCACCAGGGCTGCACACACGCGCGCCACACCCGTGGCGGAAACGCGCGTGAACACACGACCGCACACCACGCGCAGGCGCCTCCGTTGACGCACACACGGAAGCGAGGCCGTCACGCCCCGAGGAACCACGGCAGCACTTCCCGCAGCGTCCTGGCTTCGACGTCGGCCTTCACGCCGCGGGGTTTGAAGCCACGGTCGAGCCACACGGTCTTCATGCCGGCGTTGATGCCGCCCTGAATGTCGCGCTCGGAGTTGTCGCCGACCATCACGCAGTTCTCCATCGGCACGCGGAGCTGCTGCGCGACCCACTCGAAGATGCCCTTGTCGGGTTTGCCGATGCCCACCTCGCCGGAGATGGCGATGACGTCGAACCAGTGGGTGAGGCCGCTCAGGTGCACCTTGCGGCGCTGCAGGCCCGAGACGCCGTTGGTGATGATGCCCAGCTTCGTGTGCGGGCGGAGCAGGGCGAGCACCTCGTCGACGTCGTCGAAGAGCGGTGCGCGGGCGCGCAGGTGTTGCCAGCGCTGCTGGAGCGCTTCGGGGTCACCGCGCTCGTTGCACAGGGCGAGCGCGCGTCGCCACGCTTCGGGCCGCAGGTGCAGCACGTGCTGGGCGAGCTCTTTTTCTTCCGGCACGTGCGGGTCGTAGGTGGCCCACATGCCCTCGAGCGCCGAGTGGCCGATGCGCAGCGCGTAGTCGATGAGCGCCTGCGGCAGCGCCTTGAAGACGGTGCGGGCCTCACGCTCGGCGGTCTCGGCGAGGCGCCTGGCACGCGCGGCGTCTTGCGTGAGCTCGAGCGCGGTCACGTAGAACGCATGCGCGCTGAGCGGCTCGTCGGGAATGAGCGTTTCGTCGAGATCGAAGATGACGGCGTCGAACATGAGCGCACTCTTACTGCGTGACGACGGTGCAAACCGCTAGCGTGCGCGGCCCCACCCTCACGTTGGAGCCGTACATGAATCGCCGCGATGCCCTGAAGACCACTGCCCTGGCCGCTTCGGCCATGTCCCTCACCGCGCTGGCGCAGGCGCCCACCGCCGACGCGAAGAAAGACGAGACCAGACCGTCCGGCATTCCGTCGCACAAGGAGCTCTACGACGCGGCCGTCGAATGTGTGCGCGTCGGCAACGAGTGTCTGGACCACTGCGTGCGCAGCCTGTCGACCGGCAGCAAGATGATGGCCGAGTGCGCCGGCACGGTGCGCGCGATGCTGCCGCTGTGTGAGGCGCTCGTGCAGCTCACCATGCAGGACAGCAAGCACCTCAAGGCGCTGGCCGCGGTGTGCGCGAAGGCCTGCCGTGACTGCGAAGCCGCCTGTAAGAAGCACGCCAACCACCACGCCGAATGCAAGGCGTGCATGGAGAGCTGCCAGCGCTGTGCCGCGCTCTGCGAGAAGGTCTGATCAACCCTCGTTTTCCACGAGCTGGTGGAGCACCTTCGCCAGCCAGCTCTGGAACTTCGGCACGTCGAGCACCTCTTTCGGCGTGCCCTCTTCCAGCACCGACAGCGACAGCAGCGCGAGGGCCGCGAGCGTCACCACGAACTGCGTGCTCTCGAGGCTCGGCTTCTTCTTGCCCCGTTCGGCCCAGATGGCCCTGCGCTTCTCGTGAATGGCGTCGATGAGCACGCCCAGTTGCAGCCCCGCAAGGCCGTTGCCGTGACCGCTCAACACCAGCTGAAGGAACGTGCGGCCGCGGCCTGAACGCATCGACGTCGCGACCCGGTCGAGCAGCTGCTTCACCGTCGCCGGCCCCGGCGGGCCGTCCTTCACTTCCTCCAGCAGGCCGAAGTGCAGCCCCTCGCGCGCGCGCGCCACCACCGCTTCCAGCAGCCCTTCGCGGCTCCCGAAGTGATGCAGCACCGTGGGGTGTGACATGCCGACCGCGGCCGCCACGTCCTGCAGCCTGATGGCCGACGGGCCGTCCTTCCGCAGCACGGCCTCCGCAGCGTCGAGGATCTCGCCGCGGGCTTCTTCGACCGTGCGGCGCTTGCGGGTCATCGGCTTCCGCGGGCTTCGGGGCATGTGGGCGCTCTACCACCTCGCGGGAATTCACGTTGTATTGACAAGGTTGTCAGTAGCGTTATCTACAACCGTGTCAGCAGACCCTTCACCCCGGAGCTCGGTATGACCGCCATTCCCCGCTACGACCTGCCGCGCGCCGGCAACGCGTTGAAGAAGTTGATCCGCAACCCTGACGACCTGCCGCAGGTCTTCACGCTGGTCGACGCGCTGCAGGGCGCTTCGTTGCAGCGGCTGTATGACCGCTTTCAGTCGAGCGCCGAGGGCCGCGAGCTGCTGAAGGCCGAGCCTGACCTGGTGCCGCTGCTGACCGACCGCGAGGCGCTCCGCAAGATGCCGGCGGGCTCGCTGGCGCACGCGTACCTGGCGTTCGTGGAGTCGGAGGGCATCAGCGCCGAAGGCATCGTCGAGGCGGCGCTGAAGGGTGAGCGGAACGCCGACGACCACCTGTCGTGGGTGCGCGACCGCATGCGCGACACGCACGACCTGTGGCACGCGGTGACCGGCTACCGGGGTGACGTGCTGGGTGAGCTGTCGATTCTCGGCTTCATTCTCGCGCAGAACTTCCACCCGGGCGTGCTCACGATTCTGAGTGCGGCCTTCGTGAAGGGCTGGCTGCGTGAAGACGCCTGGCTGGTGGTCGACGCGTACGCCCGCGGCAAGCGCTCGGCGTGGCTGCCCGCGGTGAAGTGGGAAGAGCTGCTGCCCCGGCCGCTCGAAGAAGTGCGCGCGTTGTTGAAGGTCGGCGCGCCGCGGGAGTACCGCCCGGTGCGCTCGAGTGAGCTGCGCGAGAAGGGCGTCATCGCCGCGTCGGCCATGTAGAACCCGCGGCATGCGCGCTCTCACCATGGTGTTGCTGTCGTCGCTGGCCGGTTGTCAGTGCCTGGTGCCGGTGGAAGACGACGCTGGCAGCGCGATGGACGGCGCGGTCGACACCGACGGAGGGTTCGCCGAATGCGACGCGCCCGGCGACTGTCGGGGCGCGGCGACGGTGAGCGGCTGGTGCGACGTGTTGGGCGCCGACGGTGGCGCGTGGAGCTGCGTGCAGCACCGCTGCGTCGCGCAGTGTTCGACGCAGGCCGGGCAGACCTGCGAGCAGGACGAGGCGAGCGACTGTCTGCGGTGCGCGCCGGCGGCGGCCTGCGAGGCGCCGGACTGCACGCGCAGCGCGCGCTTCACGTGGCGAGTGGAGCGCGTCGCCTGTTCGGAAGATGCGGGCCTGCGTGAAAACGACCTCATTCGTGAGCTGGTGACGGCCCCGAATTGTGGAATTCCGCTGATCATCGAGCGGCCCAACGGCGACGACGCGTTTGGCACGCTCTACGAACGCAACGGCCGGGTGGGCTCGGCGCGCATCGAGCGGCTGGGTGGGGTGTGTATCGTCACCGACCTGCCGACCGGCCTTCAGCGCTCGCTGGTCGATTGCCCGAAGTGTCAGTTCTCGATGACGCGGTGATCAACGCGCGGTGGCGACGTAGATGACGTGGCGCAGACCGCCGCGGCCGGGCTTCTCGGTGCGTACGTCGAAGCCATTCTTCTCGAGCCGCTTCACGTACGTCTCGTCGAGCGCTTCGCCCCAGATGCTGAAGATGCCGCCCTTCTTGAGCGCCTGGCGTGCTTCGGCGCAGGCCCGGGCGCCGTAGAGCGGGTCGTCACGCCGCGTGCCGGCATCGGGGCCGACGTAGAGGTCGATGACGATGGCGTCGAAGCGCTTGTCGGGGCTGCCCTGCGCCGCGCTTCTCACCAGCTTCATCACGTCGGCGATCTCGATGGTGACGCGCGGGTCGGCGACGGCGGTGTCGGTGAGCGCCGCCATGTGCGTGCGGCACCAGGTCTCGGTGATGGGGTTCAATTCGGCGACGATGACCTTCGCGGTCTGCGGAAGTTCGTCGAGCACCGCGCGCAGCGTGTAGGCCATGCCGAGGCCTCCGACGAGCACGCGCGGCTGGGCGTACGTCGCGAGCCGCGTGCAGGCCGCTTTCCCCAGCGCGACCTCGGAGCGGTGTGCGGCGCTGGTCATCAACACGCGGTTGTCGATGGTGATCAGAAAGTCCTTCGGGCCTCGTGATTTGAGCTCGAGCTTTCCGTCTCTGGTGTCGACCGATTCCAGCGTGCGCAGCGGCTTCATGCCGCGCTCATACCGGTTTTCGGCGGCGCGACAGCGCCATTCCGGCGCCGGCGAGTGCGAGTCGAACGGCGACGCCCAGGGGGATTCCCTTCGCGTGGGGCAGCCGGGGGAGTGCCCGCGCGTCCGGAGCGAAGCGGGTGTTCATGAGGAACTGCAACGGCGGCGGCGGGTCGATGCGCTGCCGGTAGAGCGAGGCCCAGAACGGGCCACGTTCGAAGGTCATCATCATGGGGGTGTTGCAGCAGCTGACGACGACGCGGTTGGTGGGCGAGGTGGCGGTGAGACGTTCTTGAACGGCGAGCGTTTCGCCGCGGAGCCAGCGCACACGGTCCGAGCGGAAGAGCACGGCCTCGGTGCCCCCGTCGGGTCTCGCGAGTGACAGTGCTTCGGGATGTTTGGTTGCGAGCCGGCGCGCCGCTTCCTGGCAGTCGTCGCAGTAGCAGACGGCGGTGACGATGGGCCGACCCGTCGCTTCGATCGCGGAGTTGCCGCAGGTGCAGATGGCCGTGAGCGTCACGAGCGCTCAGTAAGGACGAGTGAGCGGCACTTCAGCGCCGAGCGTCGAGCGAGAAGCAGCCTCAACGAAGGCGGGGTGGGAGGATCTGTTCGGTGCACGACCCCGAGCAGGCCCTCGGCACGCCACGAAGTTCGCG
>QFQP01000011.1 GCA_003243425.1 Archangium gephyra
CGCCCTGTTCGCGACGCCGGTCGCCCTGTTCGCGACGCCGGTCGCCCTGTTCGCGACGCCGGTCGCCCTGTTCGCGACGTCACCGTCCGTCGGCGCGGACGCTGCAGACCTGTAAACCATTGAAATCACCTGATGGGGCGCTGGCGCGGTGGCTGCTCAAGCGTCCGTCAGCCCATGAGTGAGAAGACGCAGCAACCCACCCAGAAGAAGCTCGATGACGCGAGGAAGAAGGGCCAGATCCCGCGCAGCAAGCTCTTCACGTCTGCGGCGGTGACGCTCGGTGGGCTCGGCGGCACGCTGGTTTTCGCCAACGACACCGCGCGTCGCTTCACCTCGTGGACCAGCGCGCTTCTTTCCAACCACGACACCTCGCCGATGGCTGCGATGCGGGACGGCGTGTTGGTGCTCGCGCTGTGCGCGCTGCCGAGCCTCGCGGGCGCACTGCTCGCGTCGATCGTCTCGTCGGTCGTCACCACCGGCGGGCTCCAGCTTCAGTCCGACGCAGTGGCGCCGAAGCTGGAGCGCATCAACTTCATCGAGGGCTTCAAGAAGCTGTTCTCGGTTCGTCAGCTGGTCGACGTGCTCAAGGGCCTGGCGATCGCCGCGGTGCTCTTCGCGATCTTCTGGACCGAGGTGGAGTCGAACGCCCCGCTCGCCTTCACCGCGATGCAGCACGACGGACTCACCGCCTTCTCGGCGCTCATCGCGGTGCTCGAACCGGTCATCGTGAAGTCGGCGGTGCTGCTGATGGTGCTCGGCTTCGGCGACTGGTTCCTCGCGAAGCGCCGCCACATCAAGGACCTCATGATGTCGCACGAAGAAGTGAAGCAGGAGCACAAGAACTCCGAAGGCGACCCGCACCAGAAGGCGAAGCAGAAGTCGCTCCGCAAGCAGATCGCCAACGGCGGCAGCGCGCGTGGCGTGCAGAAGGCCAGCGCGGTCGTCGTGAACCCGACTCACATCGCGGTCGCGCTCCGGTACGCCGAAGACGAGTGCGACGCCCCGTACATCGTTGCCAAAGGAAAAGAGGAGGACGCCTTGAAGATCCGTCAGCAGGCCGCCGCGCTCGGCATTCCCGTGGTTCGCGACATTCCGCTCGCTCGCAGCCTCATTCACTACGACGTCGGCGAAGAGGTCCCTGAGGAGCTGTACCAGGCCGCCGCCGCGATCCTCAAAGTCGCCCTCGAAGAGTCCACCAGGCAGGAGAACGCGTCGTGAACCAGATCCTCTCTCTCGTCGAAAAGATGTTGTCGCGCGCCAAGGCCTCGTCAGACGTGGTGTTGGCCATCGTGATGGCGATGATCATCGGCGCGATGATCGTGCCGCTGCCGGAGTGGGCGCTCGACGTCGGCATCGCCATCAACCTCGCGGCGGCGGTCGCGCTGTTGGTCGCCGCGCTCTACGCGAAGGACGCGCTCAAGGTCGCGTCGTTCCCCACGCTGCTGCTCATCACCACGCTCTTCCGCCTGGCGATGAACGTGTCGTCGACGCGGCTGGCGCTCTCGGAAGGTCACGCCGGGGAGATCATCCAGGCCTTCGGCGACTTCGTGGTGCGCGGTGACTACGTGGTCGGCGCCGTCATCTTCGCCATCCTCACGCTCGTGCAGTTCCTCGTCGTCACCAAGGGCGCCGAGCGTGTCGCCGAGGTGAGCGCGCGCTTCACCCTCGACGCGATGCCCGGCAAGCAGATGAGCATCGACGCAGACCTGCGCGCCGGCGCCATCAGCCAGGAGCAGGCGCGCGCGCGTCGCCGTGCCCTCGAGCGGGAGTCGCAGCTCTTCGGCTCGATGGACGGCGCGATGAAGTTCGTCAAGGGCGACGTCATCGCTGGCCTCGTCATCACGCTCATCAACCTGCTCGGCGGCATCGTCATCGGTGTGCTGCAGAACGGCATGACCGCGGCCGACGCGGCATCGACCTACGCGCTCATCGCCATCGGTGACGGGCTCGTGTCGCAGATTCCTTCGCTCGCCATCGCGGTCGCGGCGGGCATCGTGGTGACGCGGGTGGCGAGCGAGAAAGAAGACGACTCGCTGGGCACCGACATCGGCGCGCAGTTCTTCGGTCAGCACAAGGCGCTCTTCGTGGTCGCCGGCCTCTGCCTCGCGTTCGCGGCGATGCCGGGCATGCCGCACCTCACCTTCATCGTGATCGCAGCGCTCGCGGTGCTCGTCGGGCTGGGCCTCAAGCGTCTTCGCGCGAATCCGCAGAACGCGCAGCCGGCGCAGAAGAAGACCGAAGACAAGGTCGCGCCCGCCGCGCAGGCGCCGAAGTTGGAAGAGCAGGTTCAGGCCGTCGCGCCGCTGCTCCTCGACCTGGGGCCTGAGCTCACCTCGCTCGTCGAGGAAGACGACCAGGCCTTCGTGCACGTCGACCTCAACACCGTGCGCGAGCGGCTGTTCTTCGACCTCGGCGTTCGGGTTCCGGCCTTCCGCGTTCGCACCGGCGCTCCGGTGGGCGCTCGGGGCTACGCGCTGGCCGTCGACGAGGTGCCTGCGGGGCGCGGTCAGCTGCCCGAAGGTGAATGCTTCGTCATCGGCAACGCCGCCGACCTGAAGGCCGCCGGCCTCGACGCCACGCCGGCCCAGGACTCGATGGGCCGCCAGCTCGCCGTCGTGAACGCGTCGAATGAGGTGCTGTCCTCGAAGGGGCTGGTGGGCCGCACCGCCCGTGAGCTGCTCGCCGACCACGTCGCCTTGCTGCTCAAGAAGCGCGCGGCGCACTTCCTCGGCGTGCAGGAAGTCCAGGCGGCGTTGACGACGCTCGAGAACCAGGCGCCCGCGCTGGTGAAGGAAGCGCTCAACAAGGTTCCGCTGCCGTTGCTCACCGACGTGCTGCGCAAGCTGCTCCACGAGCAGGTCAGCATTCGCAACCTGCGAGCGATTCTCGATGCGCTGGTGTCACCGACGACCGAAGGCGACGCCGTTCAGCTCGCAGAGAAGTGCCGCGTCGCGCTCGCCCGGCAGATCAGCCACCAGTTCGCCAACAACGGCCCGTTGTTCGCGTGGTTGGTCGACCCGGCCGTCGAAGAGACGCTGCGTCAGGGCGGCGCGGCCATCGACCCCAGCGACGCCGGCGCGATCCTCGAAGGCGTCAAGCGCGTCGCGCGTCAGGGCAAGGGCGTGCTGCTCTCGTCGCCCGATGTTCGCCGCATGCTGCGCCGGTTGATTGAGGGAGCCTTCCCTGAAGTCGCGGTGCTGACCTTCAGCGAGCTCGACCCCGAGTTGCAGGTGCGCCCGGTCGGCCGTCTGGTCGCCGTGGCGCAGGGTTGAACGAAAACGAAGGCTTACTGGCCGGGGTTCAGCGGAGGAACCTTGCCGTCGGGACCGGGGCGATTGACCCGGTCCTTCAGTTCTTTCCCGGCGCGGAAGAGCAGACCGCGCTTGCTGCGCACGGCGATGGGCTCGCCCGTCTTCGGGTTGCGGCCCTGGTAGGCGCCGTAGTGCTTCACGTGAAAAGCGCCGAGCCCGCGAATCTCGATGTTTTCACCCGCGACGAGTGCGTCCTTCATCGCGCCGAAAATCATTTCGACCGTGGCTTCAGCCTGCTTCTGCGTGACGCCTTTCTTCGCAACGAGAATGTTGACGAGATCGGACTTGAGCACCGGCATTCCCCCAGGGGTGACTGGACCAACGGTCCAGAATCATTGTGGATTTGCCGCGATGCTAGCCACGAAGTGCTCAACCCTGCAAGAAACCTACGGTTTTTCCGGTTTGACGGGGCCGTCTTTGGCGAGGTCTGCCCATGAAATTCCCCTGAGTTTCTCGATGGTTTCCTCATCAGCCGAAGAAAACAGCCGGGCGACGCTCTCGTAGTGCTCGGTGTGCTCGCGGTTCGAGACCCGTGCGGTGCCGCCGACGGCGGCCGAGATGTCGGCAAGCGTCAACGTCGACAGGTCACGGGCCGGTTTCAAACCGCCGCGCACGGTGACGGTGAGCAGCTCTTTGGCGAGCAACACCGACACCAGCTCGCGAACGCGCTGCTCCGGGAGCCGCAACGTGACCGACAAGTGGCGAGGCGTGGGCGCGGCCAACCCTTCGATGGAGGCGCGCGCGACCTGTTCGGCGATGCGCGAGGCGATGAGCTCGTTGCTGCGCGGGTGTTGCAACAGGTCCTGAAACTCGTCGTGGAAGTCCTTGTGCTCGATGGCGTACGCGAGCCGCGCTCCCGACAGGAGGATGTACCAGGACACGTACACCCACACGAGGAAGAGCGGCGCGATGCCCAGCGAGCCGTACACCTTGTTCACGCTGAAGAAGACGTTGGCGATGCCGCCGTAGATGTGGCGCGCGATTTCCCACGCCACGCCGGCGATGGCGCCACCGATGAAGGCCGACCGCCAGGGCACCGGCGCGTGGGGCGCGATCTTGTAGAGCAGCGTGAAGAGCGTCACCGCGGTGATGGCGCTGCCCAGCATGTACACCTGCGAGGCGAACGGAAACTGCAGCCAGCCGATGACGTTCTTCGCGGTCTGCGTACCGAGCAACGAAATGGCGAACAGCAGCGGGCCCACCAGCAGCACGCCCGAGTACAACGCGAGGCTCGCGGGAATCGGCCGCTTGATGCGTACCTGCCAGATGTCGTTGAGCGACGCGTCGAGGTGCCGCAGCATCAGACCCGCCGAGAGCATCACGATGAGAAACGAGAGGCTGCCGGCAGCGCGGGAGTTCGACGCGTTGAGGAAGGTGTGAATCGCCTGCTCCGACTGAGCACGGCCGCCGGGCGAGAGGATGTCTTCGAAGAACTTCAGCACCAGCGGGTCGATGCGCTTGGCGTTGAAGGCGTGCAGCAGCGAGAAGATGACCGCCACCGTCGGCACCAGCGACGTCATGGTGATGAAGGTCAGATTGCCGGCGCGCAGCGCGAGTGACTCACCACGAAACCCCACGACCACGGCGACGACCAGCCGCCAGGCCGCGAGCGCACGACGGCCGCACTCCGAAAAGGTCGGCAGGGCCTTCGAGGTCGGGGTGGGGGTCTGCGCCATGTACGAAACTCAGCGGCGCACGAGAATGCGCTCGACCAGTTCTCGTGAAACCTGCGTGAGCTCGACGAACACCACGCCCATGCCGGGCGTTTCGTCTGGCGTGCCGACCGGCACCACGCGCACCACTTCACCCAGCCCCTCGATGATCTCCAGCTCTTCGAAGATCACCGAGAAGCGCAGGTTCACGCGCGTGCCCACCGGGAGCGGAGCGTCGGACTTGATGAACACACCGCTGCGGCTCAGGTTCATCACGTACTCGTTGATGAACTGCTCCACCGACGAGAAGTCGTGATTGATGGTGCGCCGCGCGTCGATGCGCCGGTCGACGGTTCCGCTCATGCAGGGCTACTCCTGTGAGCCACCACCACCGTTGGCAGGCGCTGACGGCGGCGGGTTGGGAGGCGACGACGGCCGCGGGTTGTTCTGATTCTGGTTCTGCTGCTGGCGGTTCTGATTGTTTCCACCCCCGCCGCCACCGCCACCGTTGCCACGATTGCGGTCTCGGTTGCGCTCGCGATCGCGACGGCTGCCGCGTTCGTTGCGGTCGTTGTTGCCGCCGCGCTCACCGCGGTCGTTGCGATCGCCTCGTTCGTTGCGATCTCCGCCGCGCTCGTTGCGCTCACCACCGCCGCGCTCGTTGCGGTCGAACTTGGCCTCGTTGCTGCCGGGCTTGCGCGCGTTCGAATAATTCGCCGAGTCGTACTCCACCTGCGTGCCCGCGACCTTCACCTCGAAGCCCGCCATGGCGCGCGCGTGAATGTCGTACTGCTCGCGGTGGAAGTCGCTGCGCGACTTGACCTGAATGGTCTTGTTGAATCGGTCCATCAGGTGACGGAGCTCGTCACGCTCTTCGCCCTGCAGCACGTTGGCGACTTCAGGCTGGCACTGCACGACCATCGTCGGGTCTTTGTACGCCCCCGCCGAGCGGCGCAGCTCGCGGAAGATCTCGTACGCCACCGTGGTGGCGGTCTTCACGTAGCCCTGCCCCGCGCAGTAGCCGCAGTTTTCGTGCAGCACGCGGCCGATCGACTCGCGCACGCGCTTGCGCGTCATCTCGACGAGGCCGAGCTCGCTGATGCGCAGCACGTTGGTCTTCGCCTTGTCGCGACCGAGCGCCTCGTGGAGCGACTTGAAGACCTTGTCGCGGTTCTGCTGCTTCTCCATGTCGATGAAGTCGCAGATGATGATGCCTCCGATGTTGCGGAGCCGGAGCTGGTAGACGATCTCCTTGGCCGCCTCGGTGTTGATCTTCACGATCGTGTCTTCGAGGTTCTTTTTGCCGACGTAACGGCCCGAGTTCACGTCGATGGCCGTCAGCGCCTCGGCCTGATCGATGATCAGGTAGCCGCCGGAACGCAGCCACACCTTGCGAGCCGTCGCGCGCTTGATCTCCTCCTCGATGCCGTAGGCGTCGAAGATCGGCTCCTCGGCGTCGTGGAGCACCACGCGCTCCTTGAGCGTGGGGTCCTGCGCCTCGACGAAGCGCTGCACGCGCTCGAACTCTTCGCGGTCGTCGATGATCAGCTTCTCGATGTCCTGCGCGAAGAGGTCACGCGTGGCGCGCAGAATGAGATCGAGGTCGGGGTGCATGAGGCCCGCGCGGTGCACCTTCTCGCTCTTGCGAACCGTCTCGTTCCACACCTCGATGAGGAAGCGGATGTCGGCCTCGAGCTTCTCCTGCGGCACGTTCTCGGCGACGGTGCGAACGATGAACCCGGTGCCCGGCGGGCGCAGCCGCTCGACGGTGTCGCGCAGACGGCGGCGCTCCTTCTCGTTGCCGATGCGGCGGCTGATGCCGACGTGATCGACGGTCGGCATGAACACCAGGTGACGACCGGGAATCGAGATGTGCGACGTGATGCGCGCACCCTTGGTGCCGATGGGGTCCTTCGAGACCTGAACCAGGACTTCCTGGCCGACCTTGAGGAGATCTTCGATGCGCTGCTGCTTCTTGGGCTCGGGCTTGCGCTCGTGTTTGCGCTCGCGATCACGATTGCGGTCCTTGTTCTTGTCGTCCTTGTCCTTGAACCGGACGTCGCGCGGGGCGGTGGTCTTCGGCGCCTCGAGCTTGTCCGTCTCGGCAGGTGCCGGCGGCGTCACCGGCGCTCCCTGTGTTTCGACCGCCACCGCGAGCACTTCCGCGCCCGTGGGAGCCGGCGTGGCGTCGCTCACCGCAGCCGCGACGACCTCGGCACCGCTCGGCGCTTCAGACGCGGTCACCGCAGCAGCGATGACCTCCGCACCCGACGTGGTCTCGATGACCGGCTCGACCGGCGCGGCGTCGACGAGCGCTGGCGCCCCTTCAGGAGGCGTGGCTTCACCCGACGTGACTGCAATCGCCTCAGGTGACGGCGCGACCGTCTCGGTCTCTTCGGTGTGCTCTTCGGGAACTTCCGGCACTTCTTCGTCGTGCTCGCCTTCAGTGAGCTCGAACTCGTGACGGGTGACGTCAGGGTCGAACAGCACGTCGCCGACGTAGAGGAACGCGGCCTTGTCGAGCCCGATGTCGACGAACGCAGCCTGCATGCCCGGGAGCACGCGGGTGACGCGCCCCTTGTAGATGTTGCCGACAATGCCCTTGTCTTTTTTTCGCTCGAGATAGAACTCAGCGATGTGGCCCTGCTCGACCAGCGCGACGCGGGTCTCCCGACCGGCGGCGTTGATCACGAGAACGCTGCTCATGGACGAATCCGTTCTGCACAGCTCGGCGCACAGGCCCCACGGACGGGAACGAGGGGTTCACTGACACCAATGGCTGCACAATGAGGCAGGAGGCGGCGCCACTCGCACGAACATCACGCTGTGGTGTCACTCCGCGAAGGTCGACCACCTGACCCCCTGCCGGTTGAATCGTTGAACTCAGTGCACTTCTTCGCGCTGAGCCGACTTTGCTCCACCCTGCTGTGGGTGCGGACCTGACGTCGGTCCGTTTCGAGCCCCGTCTAAAAAAGTAGTTGTCGCAGCAAGCGTTTCACGAAACGCCGGGCGAGGAAATCTTTTACGCCCGGACTTCTGGAATCTCAGGCCGCGGCGAGCTGCCTTTTCGCTGCAATTTCAGAGCATTCCACGCGGGGTCGAGCATCAACCGCCGGGTGTCGTGGAGCCCGAGCTCGAGGGCCGCGAAGCGCACGAACTCTTCGCTGGGCGAATACGCGTCGCCGTTCGAAGGGAAGCAGACCCACACCCAGCCGGTCACCGACATCTTCTGCGTGGCGCGCGCGAGGTGATCGATGAGCGCGGGCTTGGTCGACGAGAACAACACCTGCACGTCGAGACCGAGAGGTGACGCGTCGATGAAGGCCACACCTTCTGGCAGCGGTTCGAGCGCCACCATGAAGCCCTCGGGCGGCTGGTGCACGCACACGTTCATACCGGGGCGAATGCCCAACAGAGACGAAAGGGGAGCGAGGAGAAGACCGCCTCCGAAACTCATCGCCGGACCTCGAAGGTGGTGAAGGGCGTGTCGACAGGCTGCTCGGTGACCTGCACGTCTTTCACGTGCGCTGCGTCGGGGCCGCGGTTGCACCAGGTGACGAAGCGCTCGAGCAGCTCCGAGCTGCCTTCGGCGACCACCTCGACCTCACCGCTCGGCAGGTTGCGCACCCAGCCCTTCACGCCCAGCCGCATCGCCTCGTCACGGGTGGACGCGCGATACGAGACGCCCTGCACGAGCCCGATGATGCGAAGGTGAACGCGACGGAGCGCCATGGAGGCGCGGGCTCTAGCACATGGACGCGCTGAACGAAGAAGCACTGGCTGCGCACCTCTCGGCCGACGAGCGGAAGCTCCGCGGCGCGTTCTTCACACCGGCATGGCTGGTCGAGAAGGTGCTCGACGACGTGGCGCCCTTCGTTCCCCGGGGGCGCTTCAGCATCATCGACCCGGCGTGCGGCGCGGGCGCGTTTCTGGCGGCGGCGGCGAAGCGGTGGCCCCGCGCGGACGTGTTCGGCGTCGAGCTCAACGAAGCCTCGGCACGCATCTGCCGTGAACGTGTGCCGCGCGCGACGGTGCGCGTGGGCGATGCGCTGCTCGACGACCTGCTGCCGCCGCGCCATGGCTTCGAGCTGTGGATCGGCAACCCGCCGTGGAATGGCACTTCGCCGCTGCTCACCAGGCCGACCGCGTGGGCGACCGCGTGTTCGTGGCTGCCCGACGGCGTGACGCTGCAGAAGGGCACCTCGTTGAGAGAGGACTACGTCTTCTTTCTCTTGAAGGCGTCGCTCCGGCTCGCCGACACGCGAGGCGCCCTCGCCTTCATCACCTCGGCGACGTTGCTCGATGCCTGGGCGCATGAGCCGGTGCGGAAGGCGCTGAGCAGCCGCCTCACGTTGCGCGAAGTCGAAGTACTGCCATCGGGAACCTTCGCAGGCACGAAGGTGAAGTCGTGCATCACGGTGTGGACGTCGCCTCGCGCTGGAGAAGCGCGCTCGTTCAAGCCCGTGTCGAAAGCAGCGCAGACGTTGAACGCGAAGTGGAAGAAGCGTGGCGCGACCATCGACGAGCTGGTGCCGGTGCACTTCGCCGGGTTGAAGACGCGCTTCGATGAGCTCCTCGTCGATGAAGATCGTTCACGCCTGATGAAGCGACTTCGTGCCTTTCTCCGCGGCCGCGATACCGGGCTCGAGGGCTTCGACACGAAGTTGACGGCGCTCCGCGCGCACGCACGCGGCGCGAAGTTCGACGAGAAGAACGTGCGCCGGTTTCTGCATCCCAACGGCGCGCGGGCCTGGTGCTACGTCGATCGCCGCCTCATTCCGCGCGGAGATCACCGCTTCCGCGGCGAGTTCGACCCGCACGCCTCGAACCTGAAGCTGGTGTTCAACGTGCGCGAACTCCCACTGCACGCACAGGTGCTCGACGAAGCCGGCTGCGTGACGATGTATCGGCACACGCGCTTCGCTCCGGAGTTCGTTCCACGCGCGCTCGTCGAGCGACACACGGCCACGCATTTCGACGCCGACGACCTCGTGCCGAATCTCACGAGGCGCGGTCGTGAGCTCGGCGGCGTGCGCGACGTGTTCGAACACATCGCTTCGCACATCAACTCACGTGAGTTTCAGAACGTGTGGGCGCCGGCATTTGGAACCACGGAGCTTCCGCTCGTAGGTCTTTGAATCGCGGACCGGCGCTGCAGTGGTCCCGGGCAGGGTCAGACGTACCCGAAGCGACGGCGCACGGCCCACTCGAGGCCCAGCAGCACGATCAACAACGTGAGCCAGTACCAACGGTCCCACAGCGCTTCGTCACGCGAGCGGCCGACTTCGACCAGCGGCGGCTCACGCAACGGAACATCGGTCGCCTTGAAGTCGAGTGAATCGAAGAACGTGCCGCCGGTGGCCTTCGCGATCTCTTCGAGCAGCGTGGCGTTCACGCGTGCGTCGGCGAGCTCGGGGCCCACGGAACGAACGGCGACGGCATCGCTGCCTTCACCGAGTGACTTCTCGTCTTTCGTGGCGCGCGCGTTCACTTTGTACGCACCGGCCGGAGGTGGCGCGAACTCGACGCGCAGCGTGCCGTCGGCGCCGGTTTCCTGGGTCTGCTGCGCGATGACGCGACCGTCGTCGGCATCGACGAGCTCGACCGACACCTTCGCTCCCGGCGCGGGCTGGTAGTCGGGCAGCCGCGCGACGACCACCACACCCACCGGCTTGCCCGGCTCGACGCTCGACGGGTCCGCCGTCACCGACAACGTCGTGAGATCCGGGTCACGAACGAGCCAACGAATGGCGTTGCTCCAGAAGCGCTCGTAGTTGCGCGTGGGCGCACCGCCGGCGTGCGAAGGAAAGGCCCAGTACCAGGTGGCGTCGGTGGAGATCGACATCACGCGGCCGCGGCCCTGTTCGGCGATGGTGAGCAGCGGCGCAGGTTTTCCGTCGATCATCACCGTCGGGTGCGCGAGCAGCACCGTCGCGTCGGCGCGTGCGCGTGTGAGGTTCATGCCGGGAATCGACGGGAAGGCGGCCCACGCCGCTTCGCTCGACGTCGCGCCAGCGCCCAGGGCGGTGATGGGGTGCCGCGCGCCGGCTTCCGTCAGCTTGGCGACGAACGCATTGAAGTCGCCCTGCCCGGCCGTCGACACCGGCAACACGCGCTCGAACGGATTGATCGACATCGACTGCGCTTCGCCGAACGAACGATCACCGCCGAGGTACGCGAACGCACCGCCCTGCTCGACGTAGTGCTCGATGTCGCGCTGATACTGCGAGAGCGAAATGCTGGAGTCCTCGTGGCCGAAGTTGAGGACGATGATGACGTCGAAGGTGTCGATCTTCTTCTGGAAGATCTCGTCGCGCGGAAACGGAATGAGCGAGAGCTCCTGCTGCTCGAGGCCCATGGGCACGCCTGAATCGTCGGTGCCGTTTCGCAAGATGTAGAAGCTGATGAGCTCGACGTTCGCGTCTTGCCGCAAGACGCCGCGAAGAAAGCGCTCGTCCCACGTGGGGCGGCCGGCGACGAGCAGCACGCGCACGCGATCGCGAATCACCTTGAGCGCGAAGGACCGCGTGTTGTTCTCGGCCACGACCTCTTCCGGGTACGTGGGCACGGTCACCGTGTAGACGAAGCGGCCGGTCTGGTCGGGCGTGAAGGTGAACTTCACGGTCTGCGTGTCATCGTTCGACGCGAACGTCGTCGACTTCGTCGCGATGACCGTGCCTTCGCGCTTGAGCACCACCTGCACGGCTTGATCTTTGAAACCGCGCGCATGCACCTCGACGTCGGCGGAGATCGAGTTTCGGACGAACGCAAAGTCGTCGACCTTCACCGCGTCGATCGAGAGATCCGTGAGGCCGCCTTTACCGACCACCACCGTCGACACCGGCACGCCGAGCTGCGCGAGCATCGCCTTCGGGCGTTCACCCAGACCGCTGGCGAGATCGGCGTTGTCAGTGCCGTCGCTGAAGAGAATGACGCCCGCGAGCTTGCGCGCCCCGCCGCTGTCACCGGCCTTCACCGCGCGCAGCGCAGCAAACAAGTCGGTGCGATTGGCGCGTGGCGCCTGCGCACGGAGCTGCTCCGGGGTGGTCGCGCCCAGCTCGGGATCGAAGCCGAACACGTCGAACGCGTAGCGATCTGCGAGCGCCTGAAACTGCGGCATCAGCGCCTCGAGGGCACCGGCCACCGCTTCGTTGCGTGAACCGGCCCTGGGCTCCACGGGGAACGACATCGACGCCGAGCGATCGACCAGCACCGCCACGCGGCTCTTCACGCGCGCGACCTGCAGGCGACGGAGCCCGGGCTCGAGCAGGAAGAACAACGCGCACACGCCGGCGAACACGCGCAGCGTCCACATCAGCCACTTGCGGCGCGGCGACACCTCGTTGCGAACGCCCCAGCACGCGAACACCACGCCGAGCACCAACGCGATGACGAGCCCCACCAGCGCCGCCAACGGCAGCGGAGACAAGCTCACGAGTTGCCAGGTGTCGTGGGACTCCATTTAGCGGCGGCGATTCATGATCAGCGGCAGGTGAACCGCGTCGTCTTTGTAGTCGAGGCACAGCGAGTACATCGCGATGTTGAGCGCGAGCCGCGTGGCCAGTTCCCGTTGGCGCGTACCACCGGGCGCGGGCTCGTATTCCCAGGTGCCGGCTTCGTCGCGGTTGAGCGCTCCGAGCACGTCGTTCTGCGAGTACACGACGGCCGCGCGCTTGTTGATGAGGCACGCCTCGAGGTTCGGCTTGTTGAGGAACCGGCCGGGCGCGCTGTCGAGCAGGAAGAAGCTCTTGAAGATGACGTGCGTGCTCGGGAGCGCCGTCAGCGGGGTCTGCGGCAACACGCGCGCGAGCTCCCGGCGCACCGAGGCATCGAAGCCCGCGCCTTCGGAGCCATCGTTGGCGTCGGCGAACAGAAAGCCACCGAAGGTGAGGTAGCGCCGCAGGTTCTCGACTTCCGAGGCGGAGAACGCGGGGAAGTCGCCGTCGCTCGAGAGGTAGAGAAACGGGTACTCGAACAGCTTCGGTGAATCGAGCGCGAGCGGCCGGGCCTCGAGCAGTACTTCGACCGAGGTGCGGCGCTGCAATTCCCACGCGAGCCGACGCAGGCCAGAGGCCCGCGCGTCCCAGTGGCCTCCGTGCTTCACGACTGCGGGAATGAAGCGGGAGGCGTCTCCGAAACCACGCGCAGGCAGCGACGCAGCGGCAGCAGCAGCGAGGAGCGCGCGACGGGAAAGCACGCGGCTCATATAGCCGGTTCCCATCGTCGCGCACGCCGTCGAAATGGGCTATTCGGCCGCGCCATGGCGAAGGGCAATCAGCAGATCAACGGCCGCTCGGTGTTGCGCGTGGCCTTCGACGCGTTCGAGCGGGGCGACAAGGTGCAGGCGCGTCAGCTCGCGCAGGCCGTGCTCGACGGCAAGGTCGGCAAAGACGACTCGTCGGCGGCTGAAGCGCTGGCGCCGAAGCTGTCGAGCGAGGTCGCGCAGGTCGCGCCCACCGTCGAAGCCGTCGCCCGGGAGATCATCAGCCGCACCATCGTGCCGCCGCGCCCGTACATCTTCGTAGCCATCGCCGCGGCGACGTACGTCATCCTCGTGGTCCTCGCGGCCGTCCGCTACTGACCGTGGAGCAGCTGCAGCTCGCCTTCGAGCCGTACCGTCACCTCGATCCACATGGGTGGGTCGGGGCGTTCCGTTTCCTGCCGTTGTGGGGCGGCGTGGCTGCGGTCGTCGTCGGCGTGTTGATGATGATGTTCGGCGGCCGCCGGCTGTTCCGGCTCGTCGCTGCGCCGCTCGGCGCGCTCATCGCGACCATCTGGGCGGTGCCGCTCGCGGTGCGCCTCGGCTTCGGCACGATGACCAGACAGATCTCGCTGGTGTCGACGGTGCTGCTGTTCGGCGCGGGCATCATCTGGCCGCCAGTGGTGGTGTTCTTCGCGTTCGGTGTTCCCGCAGGGCTCATCGGCGGGCAGATCGCCGGCCCCAACGATTGGATTCTCGGCTTTGGCCCCGGTTTCTTTCTGGGCGGTGCGCTCGGCGTGGTGATGAGCCGCATCGTGGGCGCGATTCTGTCGGCGGCCATCGGCGCGTGGGTCGCAGTGCTGGGCATGCTCGCGACGTTGAACCCGTTCATCTCGGTGAACTGGTTCGCGGGCAGCCCGATCGCGGTGATCTCGGTGGCCGCGTGCTTCGCGATCGCCGGCGCGGTGTTCCAGATCTTCGTGCGCCCCACTGAAGAAGAGGCGCGCAATCGCAAAACCGAAGCATCACTCGCCAAGCGGAAGGCCAAAGAGCAGAAGGCCCTAGAAGAGCGCTGGGCGAAATACAACAACAAGCCCAGAGAAGATGACTGACTCAGCCCTGGCGGATGACGAGGTTGTCAAAGTGGGTCGGCGCTTCCCAGCCTGAGAACCCGAAGTACGAATTGGCAGGGCCGCTCAGCGGCTGCGGGTCGACGAACTCGAGGAAGGGCGAACCGTCGATGAACCACGAGATGCGCGCGCCTTCGCGCTGAATCTTCCAGCGATACGTGCGGTTGGCTTCCACGCGAAAGTCGCGACGCATGGGTTGGTCGGGCAGATGCTCGCTGTGCCGCGCGATGGTGCTCGCCGAGTTCTTCCAGCCACCGAGAATGAAGACGTAGCCGGTTGCCGTGTACTGGAGCCGCAGGTCGCCGGCGTAGAACGAACGGCCGTCACCCCACGCCTCGACCTTGATGTCGCCGGTCACCGAGTCAGCAGTGGCGTCGAACTCGATGGTGGCATTCTGCGGAATGGGCTGCGCCAACCACGTGGGCCGATTGTGTGCATTGCGAAGGTGCAGCGCGCCGTTCGACAACGTCACCGAGTCTGCGCCGGTCACGTTCCATGCGTTGCCCAACTGCTCGCGATTGAAGTCGTCCTGAAACGGGCCCGCGGCTGGCGTGGGCTTCGGCGCGGGCGGCGCGCTCGCAGTGCTGCCATCGGCCGCGCGGATCGAAAGGTTGTCGAAGAACAACTGGCCTTCCCACGACGAGAACCCGAAGCGGTCGTGGCCCTTGCCCGACAGCGGGTGCGGGTCATCCATGCGGAGGTACTCAGCGCCGTCGATGAACCAGGTCAACGTCTTGCCGCGCCGCTCGATGCGCCAGCGGTAGTTGCGGCCCGGCTGAGGGTTTGCCCCAGCAGCTTGAACTCGCCAGCGCGCGTCGGCCGAGTCGGTGGGCGGCGCGGCAGAGGTCTCGTCGAGACGCGCGAGCGTGCCCGCGTTGCCTCCGAAGATGAGCACGTAGCCGGAGCCGTGGTCGCGGCCATCACCGAAGATCTCGGCGCGGATGTCGCCACCGGGCGTGTCGTTGCGTACGTCGAACTCGACCACCACGTCGGCGGGCAACGACGCCTCGAGCCAGAGCGGATTGTTCTTCACACCAGGCGAGAGCAGTTGACCGTTGACGATGCGCCAGTGGCCACCCGACGACCAATACCCGTCACCGAGCGCGTTGCGGTTGAAGTCGTCGCTGAAGGGCACGGTCTTCGACACGCGCTGCTGGCCGCGGAAGACGTAGAAGTGAAGCAGCGGCAGGTTGATGAGGACGACGACCGCCGCGAGCACGATGCGGCTCCAACGGCCCATGGTGGTCGGCGTCCCCTCGAGCTGCGGTTCAGGCGCGGTGGTTTCTCGCTTCATGGTGCGTGGCGCCAGCTAGCAGAACTCCCGCCATCACACAGCAAAGACGCAGGCCGGCGTGACGATGTGACGTCGCGCGCCTACCGTCCGCGGCGCGGAATAGGCCGCGATGCAACGGAGGTTGTCGTGAAGAAGAATCAGGCGAAGTCGCAGAAGGTCGTCGAAGTGGATTTCGAACTCGAAGCACCGCTGTTCGAGGAACCGAAGCCGGAGGGGAACACGCTGGCGGGTCCTCCGAACTCGTACACCTGCTCCACAACTCGGGGCTGCTGAAGCGATGACCGGTCGAGCCTGAGCGCCATTTCCGGCGTACGGGCTCGGCCTCTTTCATGATCGACGACAAGTGGCTAGACGAACGACGACGACGCGGCTTTCGAAGCGTCATTGCGCGATCGCGCACGAGAACTCGGCTGCCTTTCCATCGTGACTGAGCCGTATTTTCCCGAGCGCTACCGATACCAGAGCGAAGAGAAGACCGACGCGCTGCACGCCCTCTTCCACCACGACGCCATGGAGGCGTTGACGGTCTGGCTCGATACCGGCGCAGGGCTGAACGTGCTGTCTCGTACGGCGTCAGATCTCGCCGCTGCGGCGGTGACGTTGTGGTCACGAGAGGAAGGGTCTCGAGCGTTGCCCGCCGCGGGCAGCAGACCGAAGGCCGAAGCGCCGCTGCCGTACCCACCGACTCCGCCGCCCTTCAGGGGCGTGCCTGATTCGGAGCTTCACCGGCGGTTACGCAGCTTCCGCGAGGTGATTGAAACCCGCGCGAGAACGCCCGCGCACGTCGAGCGCGCGAAGCAATCGGTGCTGCACATGATGTGCAATCGACGGCTCGGGCCCAGACCGGACCTCGAGTTCGTCGCGCGTGGCCTCGCGCACGGGTTGCTGCGCCGTCATGAGTGAACGAACACGAGCGGCCGTCCCCTTCATGCTTGCCGTCGTCGGCAGCCTCCCGTTTCTCATCTGGGGTGCGGCGAACGTGCCGTACTGGGACGACTGGGAAGTCTGCCGGCCGCTCCTCGGAGCGATCGGGTGGTGGAGATGGATTGCTGAGCCGCACATCGATCACGTGATGCCGGTGCCGCGGCTGTTGTTGGCGCTCTCAGCGAAGGCCGGCCTGCTCTCCCCGAGGCTCGAACAGTGGGTGGGCGCGCTGTGTCTCGTCGCCGCCACCAGCCGTCTCGCGCGCGACCTCGCTAGCAGCGCAGGCATCGTCGAAGCCTGCGTCGTGGCCGTGGCCCTCGGGGCGACGAGCGCCTGGGAGAACATGACGATGGGTTGGCAGTTTCACCTGCTCCTGGCCTTCGCGCTCAGCACCGCGGCGTTGCGCACGGTCTTCGAGAGGCCGTTGCTGGCGACCGCGCTCTCATGGGTTGCCTCGTTCTGTTACGCAGGTTCGCTCGCGGCGTTGCCAGTGGTGCTCCTGGCCTCGGTCCGGGTGAAGACGTCACTGCGGAGACGGCTCGTGATGGCCGCGATCTGGGTGTTCGGAGTCATCGGCTTTCTGCTGTTGCGACAGCTCCCCTCGGAGATCGACGCCACGATCGAAGGGCTTCGACCGGAGAGTGGCGCTCGTCACGAGCCGGCGCTGTGGCTGCTGCACGCCGTGCAGTTGGTGGGCGCAGCGTTCGTGCCGGTCAAGTCGTCGCCCGCGGCGTGCCTCGCGGTGGGCCTCGCGGTGCTCACGACGGCTATCGTCACCTGCGTTCAGCGTCGGTCAGCCATCGGCTCGCTGATGATTCTCACGGTGGTCGGCTACAGCCTCGCGGTGGCCTGGGGGCGCCTTCAGTGGGGCGAGGCGCTGCTCGACGTGAGCCGGTACTTCACGTTTCCGCGACTCCTCGCGTATCCAATCGCGTTGGCGACCCGCGTGACGCGTGCGAACGCGGCGTTGAGCGCGCTGCTGGTGGTCCTCGTCGGCATTTCCTGGGTGTCGGTGTTCCCGCTGGCGCGTCAGCGCTCCGTCGAGAACGACCAAGCGTACTGCTGTGCACGCGCAGAAGCTTCACGGCGGGTCGAGCACCTCGCGGAGATCGCACCCAACGCGGAGCGCGCTACGGCGTGTCTCGATTCGCAGCCGGCGATCTTCCCGACGTGCGATGCGAACGCGTGCTCCGCCCCATGACGCGAAGCCTGTCGAGCGTGTGCAAATGAAAACGGCGCCCGGGGAAACCCAGGGCGCCGTTCTTGTTCTACCGACTGCGGTGAATCACTCGCAGTTGGGGTTGTCCGTCAGCTGCGACAGATCGCAGTAGGTCGCGTTGAAGCCGCCCTTCAAGCTCCCGTCACCGAACGTGACGTCGAACGTGCCGTTCGCGGTACCGCCAGTCTCAGCCTTCAGGTTCGTGAGCTTGATGAGGCCGCTCTTGCCGTTGCCTGCGTTGTTGCTGATGGTGTCGGCGCACGACGAATCTTCACGGGAGAAAGTAACGCTGGCCTTGTTGCCGTTGCTGAACGCGTCCGAGGTGACGGTGTATTCGCCCTGATCGGGAGCCAGCAGCTTCAGATCAGCGATGCGGTACATCACGAAGGTCAAGCTCGTCGCGCCCTTCGGGCGGCGATTGGCCTTGAACTTGTCGCAAAGGTTCGGCTGGTCCGACATCGCGACGAGCAGGAAGTTGTTCTTTCCGTCGTCGTCCTTCGTCACGCCGAAGATTGCGTCAGCAACCGCGAGGTTGTGGCCGGCGACCTTGCCCTCCGCCGAACCCGCGCAACCAACCAAACCCGTCATCAACAGTGCAACAACCAGAATACGAGCCATGTGTGTGGTTCTCCCTTTGAGATGAAAAGCGACGTGATGTGTACGGCCTCGCTGCCCACCACGGAAGAAAAACCAAAGGCGGCCCGGGCACATCGCCCGAGTCGCCTCTGGTCCTTTCCGGGGAGGGAAAGCTGCTGCGAATTACGGCATCTCGGTGTGACCCTGACGGCGCAGGAACGTGGGGATGTCGTACTGCTCATCGTCCAGGTTCACGTCGCGCGCGCTGGTAAGACGCGTGGGCGGGCTGACGCGGTGCTCGCCCGAGAGTGAGCGCGTGGGCGCGGGCGTCGGGCTCGAACGGCCCGGCACCAGCGACGCGATCTCGCTCGGAGAATTGAGCGACGGCGCGACGACCGACACGGGCATCGCAGGCGCCGCGGTGATCGACGGCGAGCTGCGCAGCAACGACTGCTGCTGCGGGCGCGGCGCTTCCACGGCCGCCACCCGACGCGGCGCCACTTCACGCGACACGAAGCCCGTCGCGATGACGGTGATCTTCACCTCGTCGTTCGCGCCTTCGTCGACCAGCGAACCGAAGATGATGTTCGCTTCGGGATCCGCCGAGTCCTGCGCGATGCAGATGGCCTCGTTGATCTCCTGCAGCGTGATGTCGCGCCCCGCGGTGATGTTGATGAGCAGGCCACGCGCGCCGTCGATGCTGACGTCCTCGAGCAACGGCGACGAGATCGCCTGCTCCATGGCGCGCAGCGCACGCTTCTCACCCGACGCGCGGCCGGTGCCCATGAGCGCCAGGCCCTGCTCGCCCATGATGGTCTTCACGTCGGCAAAATCGACGTTGATGTACCCGTGGTACTGGATGAGATCCGAGATGCCCTGCACGGCGTGCAGCAGCACTTCGTCAGCCTTGCGGAACGAGTCGAGCAGCGGCAACGGCTCGGCCGACATCGTCAGCAGGCGCTGATTGGGAATGGTGATGAGCGTGTCGACGGCGGCCTTGAGCTCCTGCAAGCCCTGCTCCGCGGCCTTGCGGCGACGGTTGCCCTCGAACATGAACGGCTTGGTGACGACGCCGACGGTGAGCGCGCCGAGCTCACGCGCGATGTCGGCGACCACCGGAGCCGCGCCCGTGCCCGTACCGCCACCCATGCCCGCGGTGACGAAGACCATGTCGGCGCCTTCGAGCAGCCGCGCGATGTCTTCGCGTGACTCGGTGGCAGCCTGACGGCCCATTTCCGGGTTGGCGCCGGCGCCGAGGCCACGCGTGAGCTCCTTGCCGATCTGCATGCGCACCGGCGCCTTGTTGGCCGCCAATGCCTGCACGTCGGTGTTGAGCGCGATGAAGTCGACGCGCTCGAGGCCTGACGCGATCATGGTGTTGACCGCGTTGCAGCCCGCACCGCCCACGCCGACGACGCGAATCTTCGCTGCCTGCTTGCTCTGTTCGAACTGGTCCATGGTGGAGTCCTTCTTGAAAGTTGGTGTCAGCTTGGTGCGGCCAGAGAGGCCCGCAAGTTTTCAGCTATGTGGCTGTTGCAGTCGGGGGCCCCGGTGACGGCGCCCCTCTCCCCGGTGGCTCTTCAGAAGACTTCCTGGAGCCACTCGCCCATGCGGCGCTTCACCTTCTTGAAGACGTTCTCCTCGCGGATGCGGAACATGCTGCGGTCCTGGTGACGCGCGCCGTAGACCACGAGGCCGACGCCGGTCGCGTACACCGGGCTCTTCACCACGTCGACGAGGCCGCCGATGCCGCGCGGCACGCCACGGCGCACCGGCACGCCCATGATTTCTTCGGCGAGCTCCGTCATGCCGGGCAGCAACGTCGAGCCGCCGGTGATGACCACGCCCGAGGTGAGCAGCTCAGAGAAGCCGTTGCGCTCCACTTCGTGGTGCACGAGCTGGAAGATCTCTTCGACGCGCGGCTCGAGGATCTCCGAGAGGATCTGCCGACCCATGGCGCGGGCTTCGCGGCCGCCGACCGACGGCACTTCGATCATGTCGGCCTTGTCGACGAGTGACGTGAGCGCGCAGCCGTACTTCTGCTTGATGCGCTCGGCGTGCTCGGTGGGCGTACGCAGGCCGACCGCGATGTCGTTGGTCAGGTTGTGACCGCCGAGCGCGATGACCGCGGTGTGCACGATCGACCCATTCTGGAAGATCGCGATGTCGGTGGTGCCGCCGCCGATGTCGACGAGGCACACGCCGAGCTCCTTCTCCTCTTCGGTGAGCACCGCTTCGCTCGAGGCGAGCGGCTGCAGCACGATGTCAGAGACGTTCAAGCCCGCGCGGTTCGCGCACTTGATGATGTTCTGCGCCGACGCCACGGCGCCGGTGACGATGTGCACCTTGGCCTCGAGGCGCGCGCCGGTCATGCCCAGCGGTTCACGAATGCCGCCCTGGTCATCGACGATGAACTCCTGCGGGAGCACGTGGATGACTTCGCGGTCGACGGGGATGTTCACCGTCTTGGCCTGCTCGATGACGCGCGCGACGTCGGCCTCACGAACCTCGCGGTCCTTGAGCGCGACCACGCCGCGGCCACCGAAGGACTTCACGTGGCCACCAGCGATGCCGGTGTAGACGTGGGTGATCTCCGTGCCGGCCATGGCTTCGGCTTCGTCGATGGCGCGCTGAATGGAGTTCACGGTCGTCTCGATGTTGACGACCACGCCCTTGCGCAGGCCCTTCGACGGGTGCGAGCCGATGCCGATGATGTCGATGCCTTCGTCGGTCAGCTCGCCGACGATGGCGCAGATCTTCGTGGTGCCGATGTCGAGGCCGACGAGGATCTCTCCGTCCTTCTTGCTTGCCATGTCTTTCGCTCCTCCCTCTTTCGAGGCGAAGTAGTTCAACGCCGCTTCGAGACCCCTCTCAGGGCTTCTTCGCGGAGATCTGCACTGCCACCCAGGAAGGGCGCGCGCGGTTGTCGAGGCGAATGACCTCGGCGACCATGGAACGAGCAACGAGCTCCTTCCGAACGCGGGCGAGCCGAACCAACTTGGCCGGCACGTCCCCTTCCCCAAATTCGATTTCCTGTCCGTCACACGTGACTCCCGTCACGCCTTCGGGATGCAGGTTCACTTCAGAAAGCGGCTGCTTCTTCACCAGCGGCTCGCTGGCGTAGGCGTCGATGAGCGCCACGGCCTGACGGAGCTTCTCGAGCGCGTCTTCGCGCTTCTCGGTGAAGAGCTCGCGATCGATGCCGGTCACCAGCGGCAGGTCGAACGAGTCGCCGGCCTTGATGCGCTTGAAGGGCTCCGAGACTTCGTTCACCAGGTACAGATCGCCGATCGACAGCAGCGCCACGGCGCGGTGCTCCTCGATGGAGATGGTGAGCGACTGCGGGAAGTGGCGCGTGACGGTGACCGACTTCACCCACGGGTGCGCGGCGATCGAGCGCTCCATCGCCCGCGTGTCCATGGTCCACAGGTTCTGACCGAGCGAGATGGCGGCGAGCCGCGCGAGCTCGACGTCGGTGGCGTTTTCCTGCCCGACGACGGTGACCTTCTTGAGCCCGAAGGTCGGCGTGGTGCGCGCCCAGGCAACACCGTGAATGGTGCCGAAGAAGATCGCCACGGAAGCGCACAGCAGACCGAGCACCTTGAGCACCACCGGCCCATGATTCGTCGCGGCGGCTTTGAGCTCGCCCGTCTTTTTGGCCGCGTCGACGCGGCGTCGGTTGCGCTTCGTGGAGAACATCGGTGGATTCACGCCATCGTCAGCTGAGGTGGGCGCCCCCGCAATTTTTCGACCACAGATATGTGGCTGTAGCGGTCAGGGGTGGTCATTCAGGAACCTTCCAATGCGCTTCACCTCCGGCGTGAGGGTGACTCCGGTGCTCTCGAGGACGCGCTTCTGGGCTTCGGCCATGAGACCGGCGACGTCGGCGGCCGTGGCGTTGCCGAGGTTCACGATCCAGTTGGCGTGCTTTTCAGAGATCTGCGCGTCGCCGATACGGTGGCCCTTGAGCTTCACCTGCTCGATGAGCGCGCCGGCGAAATGGCCCGGCGGGTTGGTGAAGACGGAGCCGAAGTTGGGCTGCGAGAGCGGCTGGGTGCGCTTTCGGTAGCCGAGGTCGGCGTTCATCTTCTCCTTCGATTCGCTCATGTCGCCGCGGCGGAGGTTGAAGCGGATACGGGTGACGACGGCGCCGGCCGGAAGATCGGTGTGCCGGTAGCGGTAGGTGAGGCCGCTGACCCAACCGAGGCCATCCGAGGTCGCGAGCTCGACTGCTTCGATGACGGTCATCGCCTCGCCGTTCTTCGTGCCGGCGTTCATCGCGGTCGCGCCGCCGAGCGTCCCGGGAACTCCGGCGAGGAACTCGGCTCCGACGAGCTGGTACTTCGTCATCAACGTGACGAGGCGCGAGATGGCGGAGCCCGCGTTCACCGTGATGCGCGTGTCGTCGACCTCTTCGGGGAAGTAGTCGTTGTTGAGCTTGAGCGTGATGCCGGGCACACCGAGGTCGCCGACGAGCGTGTTGGCGCCGCCGCCGAGGACGGTGACGGAAATGTTCTCTTGCTTCGCGAAGGCGAGCACCTTCACGAGCGAGTCGGCAGTTGCTGGGCGGACGAGGTTCTCAGCGGCACCGCCGACGCGCACGGAAGTCCACGGCGCGAGGGGCGCGTTCTTCGTCAGCTCCTGTGAAGTGAGGAAGTTCACGGAAACGCCCACTCCGCGCGAATCGGTGAGAGCGAACTCACGGCCCACCCAATGACGTGAGCAGCTCCGGCCCGGTGTACGTGATGTCGCCCGCGCCCAGAGTGATGACGATGTCACCCGGCTGCAGTCGCGAATTCAGCGCCTTCACGAGATCAGTCCGCTTCTCAACGAAGGTGACGTCGGGATGTCCGTGCGCGCGCACCGCTTCCGCCAACTTCTCCGACGTCACGCCTTCAATCGGCTCTTCGCCCGCCGCGTAGATGTTGGTGAGGAACAGCACGTCGGCGTCGTTGAACGACGTGCAGAACTCTTCGAACAGGTCGTGCGTGCGCGTGTACCGGTGCGGCTGGAACGCAGCGACGATGCGGCGGCCAAACGCCTTCCGCGCACCGGCCAGGGTCGCCTTCACTTCGGTGGGGTGGTGACCGTAGTCATCGACCACCGTGATGCCCTTCGCCTCACCCTTGACGGTGAACCGGCGCTGCACGCCACCGAAGTTCTCGAGCGCGGTGCGAACCGTATCGAGCGGAATATCCAGCTCATCCGCGACCGCGATCACCGCCAGCGCGTTCATCGCGTTGTGCGCGCCGACCATCTGCACGGTGAACTCGCCGAGGTCGACGTCACGCCTGAACGCGCGGAACTTCGTCTTGAACCCGTCGAGCGCCACGCCTTCGAGCCGGTAGTCGGCCGCGTGTGAGCTGCCGTAGGTCACGAACCGTTTCTCGATGTGCGGCAACAACGCCTGCACGTTGGGATGATCGAGACACAGAACGTTGAGCCCGTAGAACGGGACCCGATTGCAGAACTCGATGAACGCGTTCTTGAGCGCGTCGAGCGTCTGGTAGTGGTCCATGTGTTCGGGGTCGATGTTGGTGACCACCGAAATGCTCGGGTGCAGATGGAGGAACGAGCCGTCGCTCTCGTCGGCCTCGACCACCATCAGCTCGCTCTTGCCGAGCTTGGCGTTGCTGCCGAGCACGTTGACCTTGCCGCCGACCACCGCCGTCGGGTCCAGCCCGGCAGCATTGAGAACGGTCGCGACCATCGAGGTGGTCGTCGTCTTTCCGTGCGAGCCGGCGATCGCCACCGCGTACTTGAGCCGCATCAACTCGGCGAGCATCTCGGCGCGAGGAATGACGGGGATCTTCTTGCGACGCGCGGCGACGACCTCCGGGTTGTCCTTCTTTACCGCCGACGAGATCACGACCACGTCGACGTCGGTGATGTTCTCTTCGCGATGGCCGGCGTCGATCTTTGCGCCCAACGACGCGAGCCGGCGCGTGACGTCCGACTCCTTCAGGTCAGAACCGCTCACCGCGTAGCCGAGGTTCAACAGCACTTCGGCGATGCCCGACATGCCGATGCCGCCGATGCCGACGAAGTGAACGCGCGCGGTGTTGCGCGACTTGAACCGGCTCGAAATCATGACTGCTTCTCCAGAGGTTTCGGACGCAGCGGCTCGCCAGCGCGCTTCTGCCCCGTGAGCGCGCCCCACTTCTCGAGGCACAGCTGCTGAAGCACGTCGGCGATCTCTCGCGCGGCTTCGGGACGCCCCAGATTTCCGGCGGCCTTCTCCATCTTCGCGAGGCGCGCGGGGTCGTTCTTCAAGTCACGAATCGTCTTCGCGAGCAGCTCACCCGTCAGCTCGGCTTCGCGGAACATGAGCGCGGCGCCCGCATCGACGAGCGCCTTCGCGTTGACCGCTTGATGGTCATCGGTCGCGAACGGAAACGGCACGAGCACCGAGGCCTTCTTGCAGACGGTGAGCTCGGCAACCGTGGTCGCGCCCGCGCGGCAGACGACGAGGTCGGCGCCCAGGTACGCCCCGGCCATGTCGTCGATGAACTCCTTCACCTCCGCCGGGAACTGCTTGTCGGCGTAGCCCTTCTTCACCGTCTCGAGATCGTTCTTGCCGGTCTGGTGAACGACGCGAATCGACTCCTTCAAATCGTCCAGGAAGGGCAACGCGTCGACGACGCGCGCGTTGAGACCACGCGCACCGAGCGAGCCGCCGAAGATCAGCAGCGTGAACTTCTCGTGCGTGTTCTTCGAGCGCAGGAAGTTCTCGAGCAGGCCACGGCGAATCGGGTTGCCGAGCACGTGCGCTTTGCCGCGCGGAAAGAACGCGCGCGCTTCGTCGAACGACAGAAACACCGCGTCGACCACCTTGCCGAGCACCTTGTTGGTGAAGCCGGGCAGCGCGTTCTGCTCCTGAATTCCGGTGGGAATGCGAAGGAGCCACGCCATCAACACCACGGGGCCCGACGAGTAGCCGCCGACGCCGATCACCACGTCAGGCTGGTACTTCCGCAGCAACGAGAGCGCGTTGAGGAAGCTCAACGGCAACAGCAGCAGCCCGAGCAGCATCTTGACGACGCCCATGCCCTTGAGGCCGCGCGACTTGATGGCCTCGAACACGAACCCGTTCTGGGGAACGACGCGCGCTTCGAGACCGCGATCGGTGCCGACGAACACCACGTCATTCTTCGGGTGACGCGTGACCACCTCCTCCGCGAGCGCGATGCCCGGGAACAGGTGACCACCCGTACCGCCGCCGGCGATCAGCACTCTCACGCCGGCTCCATCGCCCCGGTGGGAATGGGGTTGCTGCGCGTCTTGACCACCGAGGTCTTGCGGCGCGCTCCGGTTTCGGCAGTCGCGGAGATCGACAACAACAGGCCCGCAGCACCCATCAACACGATGAGCGACGAGCCACCGTACGAGATGAACGGCAGCGTGAGGCCCTTGGTGGGCACCGCGCCCATCGCCACCGCCATGTTGACGCACGCCTGGAACGAGATGAGCGAGACCACGCCGAGCCCCAGGTACGTGCCGAACGCTTCGGTCGCGTTGAGCGCCGCGCGCAGACCGCGCCAGATGACGATGCCGTACAGGCAGATGAGGAACGCCACGCCGAGCAGGCCGAGTTCTTCGCCGATGATGGCGAAGATGAAGTCGGTGTGGGCTTCGGGGAGGAAGAACAGCTTCTGCCGGCCATCGCCCAGCCCGAGGCCCGTGAGACCACCAGAGCCGATCGACATCAGCGACTCCGCGACCTGGTAGCCCGAGCCCTGCCGATTGGCCCACGGGTCGAGGAACGCGGTGATGCGCTTCATGCGGTACGGCGACGACGCGATGGCCACGTACGCGAACGGGATGGCGGCGAGCACCATGCCCACCAGGTACGAGAGCTTCGCGCCCGCGGCGAAGAGCATCACGAAGAGCAGGAACAGCAGCGCGACCGAGCTGCCGAAGTCGGGCTCGAGCATGCACAGGAACACCAGCAGGCCCGCGATGCCGAGGTGCGGAACGAAGCCGATCGAAAAGTGCTTCACCTTCTCGCGCTTCTTGGCCAGCGAGTACGCGAGGTAGATGACCCACGCGACCTTCGCGACCTCTGCCGGCTGCAGCGAAACGCCAGGCACGCGCAGCCAGCGCTTGGCGCCGCCCACGGTGGTGCCGAGGCCCGGGATCAACACCAGCACCAGCATCACCACGGCGATCACCAGCAGCGGGTACGCGAGGCGCGCCATGCGGCGGTAGCCGACCTTCATCGCCACGGCCATCGCGAGCAGCCCGATGCCGGCCGCGGTGGTCTGCCGCTTCAGGAAGTAGAACGAGTCACCGAGCTTGTCCTGCGCGGTGATCGCGGACGCGCTGTAGACCATCACCAGGCCGAAGCCGACGAGGCCCAGCACCGCGACGAGCAGCAACGGATCGTACGACGGGCGACGTTCAGTCATGGCTGGGCAGACCTCTCACCAGCGTTTTGAAGACGTCCCCGCGTTGCTCGAAGTTCTTGAACTGGTCGTACGAAGCGCACGCCGGCGAGAGCAGCACGACGTCGCCCCGCGTCGAGATTTCGGCCGCTTTTGCGACGGCCGTTTCGATCGTCCCACAGTCATGAACTGGACAGAGCGACTTGAACGCGGCAGCGATCTTCGGCGCGTCATCACCGATGGTGATGACGCCCTTCACCTTGCCGCCCGCCGCCGCGACGAGCGGCTCGTACGGCGCGCCCTTCCCCTTCCCGCCGGCGATGAGCCAGATGTCGCCCTTGAACGCCTTCATCGCCACCAGCGACGAGTCGACGTTGGTGGCCTTCGAGTCGTTGATCCACTCCACGCCGTTGCGCTCACGCACGAACTCGAGCCGGTGCGGCAGGCCCGGGAACGCATCGAGGCCGCGCTGAATCGCGTCATCGGGAATTCCAGCGAGGCGCGCCATCAACGTCGCCGCCATCGCGTTCTGAAGATTGTGATCACCCCGCAGGGCGCGGTTCTTGACCGTGAACACGGCCGGCTTGCCGAACGTGAGCGCGAACTTGTCGCCCTTGCCCACCGCGAGGCCGCTGAAGCCGGGGTTGGTGCGCGAACCGTCGAGCGTGAACGCGTACACCGGCACCTTCGCGCGGCGTGACAGCTCGAGCACCTCGGCGTCGTCACCGTTGACGATCGCGAAGTCGCCCTGGCTCTGCGTGTCGAAGATGCGTGCCTTGGCGAGGCCATATTCCTTGTGGCTCGCGTAGCGATCGATGTGGTCGGGCGTGAGGTTCAGAATCGCGGCGCCCTTGAAGCGCGCGCTCACCACACCCTCGAGCTGGAACGACGAGAGCTCGATGACGTGCAGGTCGTACGGCTTCTCTGTCGACTTCTCGTAGGCCGACGTGAAGGCCGTACCGAGGTTGCCGCCCACGAACGTGCGCGGAACGTGCTGCTTCACCAGCTCGCCGAGCAGCGCAGTCGTCGTGCTCTTGCCGTTGGTACCGGTGATGCCCAGCAGCGGCCCCGCACCGTGCGGCATCGTGCGGAAGGCGAGCTCGATTTCGCCGAAGACGGGGACGCTCGACGGCACCGAGATCTTCGACAGCGGAACGCCGGGGCTCACCACGACCGCGGCGGCGCCTTCCCAGTACCGCTCAGGGAACGGGCCGGCCTTGAGCTCGAAGCGCGGGTGCTCGAGCGGCTTCTTCGCGTCGGGGTTCTCGTCGAGCGCGACCACGTGCGCTCCGCGGTCGAGCAACAGCTTCGCGGCGCCCACGCCGCTCTTGCCCAGCCCGATGACGATGACCTTCTGGCCCTGAAACACGATTCGTTACCTCAGCTTGAGAGACGCCAGCGCGATGGCGCCGAGCAACACGGAGACGATCCAGAAGCGGATGACGATCTTCGTCTCGCCCATGCCGCCCTTTTCGAAGTGGTGATGCAGCGGCGCCATCTTGAAGACGCGCTTGCCGGTCAGCTTGAAGCTGGTGACCTGAATCATCACCGAGAGGATCTCGGCGAGGAAGACGCCGTGGATGATGGCCGACAGCACCTCGTTCTTGCTGAGCATGGCCACGGTGCCCAGCGCGCCACCGAGCGCGAGCGACCCCACGTCACCCATGAACACGCTCGCGGGGTACGCGTTGAACCAGAGGAAGCTGATGCCCGCGCCGATGATGCTTGCGCAGAACACCGCGAGCTCCGCGCCACCATCGACACGCGTGATGCCGAGGTACTCGTGAATGGGCACGCCGACGAGCGTGCGAAGGCCACCCACCGTCTCGTAGTCGGCGATCTGCACCGACGAACCGGCCGCGTAGCAGAGCACCACGAAGACGAATGACGCGATCATCGTCGGCGCGATGGCCAGGCCGTCGAGACCGTCGGTCATGTTCACGGCGTTCGACGTTCCCACCACCACGATCCACGCGAAGAACACGTAGAGCCAACCCAGGTCCGGGTTCGCGTACTTCGTCGGCACGAACGGAAGAATGATGTGCGTCTCGATGAGCAGTCGCGGCGTTCCAGCGCTCCAGTCGGTCATGATCCCGAACACCGAAATCAGGAAGAACGCGGTCTGCAGCACCATCTTGTAGCGGCCCGCGAGGCCCTTCGAGTTGCGCTTCGACAGCTTGAGGTAGTCGTCGAGAAACCCGGTGAAGCCGTAGCCGGCGGTCATCAACAGCGCCACCCACACCACGCGTGACTGGAGGTCCGCGAACAGAATCGTGCCCAGGAAGATGCTGAGCAGAATCAGCGTGCCGCCGAGCGTCGGCGTGCCCTTCTTCTTCTGATGCGATTCCGGCGTGTCTTCACGCACGTTCGACTGACCGTGCTGCTGAATGCGCAAACGGTTGATGAGGCCCGGGCCCACCAGCATTCCGATGACGAGCGACGAGGTCGCCGCCGCGACGATGCGGAACGTCGGGTAGCGCAGGAAGTTGAAGTACTTCCCCGCGTCGCCGTCTTTGAGCCATTCGTAGAGCAGGTACAGCATCAGTGGCCTCCGCCAGTTGACGTGCCAGTGAGTGCTTCAACGACCCGCTCCAACTTCATTCCGCGGCTCCCCTTCACCAGCACGTAGTCGTTGGGCTTCAGCTCCTGCGTGAGCCATGCCACCAACGACGGCACGTCTTCGAAGTGGCGCGCCTTGTCGCCCAGTGTCTTCACGGCCTCGGCGTGCGCGTGCTTCATGCGCGGGCCGAAGAAGGCGACGAGCGCGGCGAGTGACGCGGCGGTCGGGCCCATGTCGGTGTGTTCTCTGGTTTCGCTCGACCCGAGCTCCAACATGTCGCCCAGCACCGCGACCGCGCGGCCGTTCTTCGCGAGGTCAGCGACGGTCTTGAGCGCCGCCGTCATCGAAGACGGGTTCGCGTTGTAGCAATCGTCGACCACCGTCACGCCGTTGGGCGCGTCGACGATCTGCAGGCGGCGTGAATGCGGGTGTGCGCTCTCGAGACCCTTCACGCACTCTTCCGGCGAGTACCCGATCGACAGCGCGAGCGCGAAGGCACCGGTCGCGTTGTTGGCGTTGTGGTCGCCGACCAGATTCAGCGCGACCGTGTACGCAGAACCACGGGCAGCAATCTTCAAGGTCTGACCGTCGCGACCACGTGGCTCGACGGACACGAGGCGAACGTCGGCGCCGTCCGTGCGGCCCCACGTGAGCTTCTTCGCGGGCACGTCTTCGGCCTGAAACACGATGCGCGCGTCGTCGACGTTGACGACCGCAGTGGCGGTCTTCGCGAGGCCCCAGAACAGCTCGGCCTTCGCCGCGGCGACGCCTTCGATGCTGCCGACGCCCTCGAGGTGCGCGGGCTGAACGATGGTGATGAGCCCCGCGTCGGGCCGCGCGATCCTGGTGAGGCGACCGATCTCGCCCGCGTGGTTCATGCCCATCTCGATGACGGCCGCGACGTGCGTCTCATCGAGGTTGAACAACGTGAGCGGCACACCGATCTCGTTGTTGAGATTTCCCGCCGTCTTCAGCGCGGGGCCCCGCGTCGACAGAATCGAACCGACCAGCTCCTTGGTGGTGGTCTTTCCGTTCGAGCCGGTGACCGCGACGATGGGAATGTTGAAGCGGCTGCGATGCGCGTTCGCGAGCCGCCCGAGCCCCACCAGGGTGTCGTTCACCGCGAACACCGTCGCGGCTTCGTTCTTGGGAGCGCGCGCGAAGTCTTCGACCATCACCGCCGCCGCACCGGCCGCCACGGCCTGATCGAGGAAATCGTGCGCGTCGAACCGTTCGCCCTTGAGCGCGACGAACAGACAACCGGGCGTCAGCGCGCGCGTGTCAGTGCAGACGCCGGTGAAGGCCGCGACCTTTCCTCGGCGCGTCACCTGCGCGCCGGTCGCCTTCACCACTTCCTCTGCACTGAAACGCACGGTCATGACTTCAGACTCCGAGGGCCTTGCTGGCTTCTTCGAGGTCGTCGAAGTGCGACTTGTGGCCCTTCACTTCCTGGTACGTCTCGTGGCCCTTGCCGGCGATGAGAATGGTGTCGCCCGGCTTGGCGAGCGAGATCGCGAGCGCGATGGCCGCCTTGCGATCGGCTTCGACGAGGTAGCCGCGTTCACCGGTGCGCGCCTTCGCCGGAGACATGCGGCGCAGCTCTCCCTTCTCGAGGCCCGGGATGATGTCCTGAATGATGTCGTCGGGATCTTCCGAGCGCGGGTTGTCGGACGTGACGATGGGAATGTCGGCCTGCGCCGCGACTTCACCCATCAACGGGCGCTTGCCTTCGTCGCGATCACCGCCGCAACCGAACACCACGATGAGCTTGCCCTTCGTCACCGCCCTCGACGACTCGACGGCCTTCGCGAGCGCGTCGTCGGTGTGCGCATAGTCGACGAACGCGGTGATGCCGCCGTTCTCGACGCGCTCCATGCGACCGGGCACGCGAATCACGCGCTCGATGCCGTCCTGCACGTCGCGGCGTGAAGCGCCGGCCGCCAGCGCGATGCCCGTCGCGCACAGGATGTTGTCGAGGTTGTGCGCACCGATGAGCGCGCTCTTGATGGCGATGTCGCCCGCGGGCGTCTTGAGCGTCGCCTTGATGCCCTTCGTCGTGTACTCGACGTTGCTGGCCGACAGCTCACCGTTGCCCGCGCGCGAGAACTTCCAGCTCTGACGCTTGAGCTGCTTCATCTCGTTGTAGACGCGGTTGGTGTACGTGTCGTCGGCGTTGACCACCGCCAGACCACCGGCCGAGAGGTTCTCGGTGAACAAGCGACGCTTGGCCTGAAAATAGACCTCCATGTCCTTGTGGTAGTCGAGGTGGTCGCGCGAGAGGTTCGTGAACCCCGCCGAGCGGAACGTGATGCCGTGCACGCGGTCTTGCGCGAGGGCGTGGCTCGAGACCTCCATCACCACCGTGTCGACACCGGCGTCGGCCATCTCACGCAGCGTCTTGTGCAGGGAGATCGCATCGGGCGTGGTGTGCGTCGGCTCGATCGAATTGCCGCCGTAGCGGACCTTGATGGTGCCGAAGAGCCCGACGTTGTTCATGCCGGCCGCGCAGATGCTCTCGACCAACCACGCCGTCGTCGTCTTGCCGTTGGTGCCGGTGACGCCGAGCATCGTCATGTCGCGCGCGGGGTTGCCGTAGAAATTGCCGGCGACCAGCGCCATCGCCTTGCGAACCGAGGGCGTGACGAACAACGGCACCGACAAACCGCCGATGGTCTTCTCGGCCAACACTGCAACCGCGCCACGCTGCACGGCTTCGTGCGCGAACTGCACGCCATCGGCCTTGGTACCGGGAACGGCGATGAACAAGTCGCCCGGCTTGACGCTGCGAGAGTCGGCGGTGATTCCGGTGACGTCGGCCTTGGCCTTCGTCGAAGCAACGGGCTCCGTTCCGACACCTGCGAGCAGCTCCGTGAGTTTCATCTCGTCTCTTCCTGACCGCGATGCGCGGCCTTCAACGGGGTGAAGTTGGCAAATGCCCTGCCAACTCCACGGTGATGCGGGTGCCCTTTTCCACGAGGGTTCCCGCTGCGGGCTTCTGCGAAATCACCCGGCCACTCCCGGCCAGGTGCGGCTCCAGAGCCGCGGTGAGCAACTGCGTCACTGCAACACGCCCCGACAACCCCGACAGGTTCGGAACACGAACCGAACCCTCCGCGGGCGCATCGTCGGTGACGAGATCCAACTGATCCATTTTCTCGACGGCGGCGACCACCACCGACTTCTCGGGTTTGGCCGGTTTCTTCTCGGGTCTGGCCGCGACCACCGGCATCTCGCGCGACTTGGGCGCGCCCAGGTGCGGCATCGCCTGCAGCGCGATCTCCTTGAACGCGGGCGCGGCGACGAGCCCGCCGTACACGTCGGTCCTGGGCTCATCGATGACGATGTAGATGACCGCGCGCGGGTCTTCGGCCGGCACCACGCCGATGAAGCTGGCGATGCGCTTGTCGGAGTAGCCGCGGGCCACAGGGTCCACCTTCTGCGCGGTGCCCGTCTTGCCGGCCACGCGGTACTCGTCCATGCGCGCCCGGGTGGCGGTGCCGCCCTGCTCCACCACGCTCTCGAGCATGGCGATGGTGGCCTTCGCGCTCTTCTCGCTGACCACGCGGCGAATGGGCGTGGGCTTGTTCTCGAGCAGCGTCAGGCCGTCGGCGTCGACGACCTTCGACACCAGGTACGGCTTCATCAAGGTGCCGCCGTTGGCGAGCGCGCCGTAGGCCGCCGCGACCTGCAACGCCGTGGCGCTGACGCCCTGACCGAAGCTCTGCGTGGCAAGCGCGATCTCCGCTTTCGGGTACGGCACGAGCCCGCGGCCTTCACCGGGCAGCCCCAGACCGTAGCGATCGCCGAAGCCGAAGTTCTTGTACGACTCGACGAGGCGATCGCGGCCCATCTTCTGCGCGACCTTCGCGGTGCAGATGTTCGACGACACCTGGAGAATTCCGCGCGGCGTGAGGATCTTGTGCGGGTGCGTGTCGTGAACGACGTTGCGACCGACCCGGAACGAACCGTTCTCGCAGTCGAACTCGGTGTTCTCGGTGATGGTCTTGTCGTCGAGCGCCTGCGCGATGACGAAGGCCTTGAACGTGGACCCGGGCTCGAAGCTGTCGGTCACCGCGCGATCGCGGAAGTCGTCGGCCCCGGCGCCCTTCGTCGCGTTGGGGTTGAAGCGCGGCCAGTTGGCGAGCGCGAGAATTTCACCGGTGCGCGGCTCGAGCACGACGGCCATACCGGCGGTCGCCCTGGCGTCGAGCACCGCTTTTTCGAGCGCGCGTTCGGTGACGAACTGCATCGTCGAATCGATGGTGAGCGTGAGGTTCGCGCCCTGCGTCGCCTCCGGCGCTTCGAGGCCGTTGGTGAGCAGCTTGCGGCCCTTCGCGTCGCGGAAGCCCGCGCGCTTGACGTTCTCGCCCGAGAGCTCGTCTTCGAAGCTCTTCTCGAGGCCGTCGAGGCCATGTGAATCGGTGCCGACCAGCCCCACCACGTGCGCGGCCAGCTCTCGCTGCGGGTAGAAGCGGCGCGGCTCCTTCGCGAAGCCGATGCCGGGCAGATTGAGCGCCTTGACCTTCGCCGCGTCAGCGTCGGTCACCTGGCGCTTGACCCACGCGAAGCGGCGGCCCTTCTCGAGGCGCTCGTAGACGTCCTTCCAATCGAGCCCGAGCACCTTCGCCAACTTCTTCGCCGCGTCACGCGTGTCGGGGAGCATCGACGGGTCGACCCACACGGAATCGACGTCGACCGACGACGCCAGCTTCACACCCCGGCGATCGACGATGTCGCCGCGCCGCGCGGGAATTTCGATCGCGCGCACGTACTGATCTTCAGCGAAGCCCTTGAGCCGATCCTTCTGGTGCACCTGCAGGTTCCACGCGCGCGCGAACGCCCCGAGCAAGAGAACGAAGAACACCAGGCCCATGAAGATGACGCGCAGGCGCATCCACTTCGAAGGAGCCTCCATGGGCTGCATCGCCTTCAGGTCACGCATGGTTCAGTTCTTCACCGGAATGACGACCGTGGGGACCTGCATCTTGAGCTGCGCGGCCGCCGTGGGCGCGAGCTTGGAAGGCGCGGTGAGCGAGGCGATCTCGACCTTCAGCGCGTCGTTCGCACGCTGCAGCTCGACGCCCTGCGCGTCTTTCTTCGAGAGCTCGTAGCCCATCTTCACCACCATCACGCGCGAGGTGACGTGAACGATGCCGACCACCGCGAGCAGCATGACCGCGAGTGCGGCGGGCAGAATCTCCAGCAGGATCACCGAAAGCGAAATGCCGCCCTTGTTGCGCGCTTCGAGAACGACGCTCATGACACCTTCTCCACGCCGCGGAGCTTCGCGCTGCGAGCCCGCGGGTTTTCCGACGCTTCAGGTTCAGCGGCGGTGATGGGCTTCTTCGACAGAGTCTTGAAATTCGCGGTCTGGGTGTGAACGACGGGCAGGCCGCGCGGCACGTCGTCGGGCGCTTCACCGCACAACGCGCGGAACGCGTGCTTCACCGCGCGATCCTCGAGCGAGTGGAAGCTGATGATCGCCGCGCGACCACCCACTTTGAGCATCGAAGGAATCGCCGCGAGCGCGCGCTCCAGCTGCTCCAGCTCCCGATTCACCGCGATGCGCAGGCCCTGGAAGGTGCGCGTGGCGACGTGAATGTCCTTTGGCCACGCCTTGCGCGACATGCCGGCCTTCACCGCTTCGACGGCCTCGAACGTCGTCTTCGGCAACCGCTGCTTCAACGCGCGCGCGATCGGCCGCGACAGGCGCTCTTCGCCGTATTCGTAGAGCACGTCGGCCAGCTCGTTCTCGCCCAGGCGCTCGATCAACTCGGCGGCGGTCTCGCCTTCGTCCGACATGCGCATGTCGAGCGGCCCGTCTTTCATGAACGAAAACCCACGCTCGGCGTGGTCCAGCTGGGGCGACGACACGCCGAGGTCGAGCACGAACCCATCGACCTGCTTCGTCACCAGGTTGACGATGTTGGCCACGTCACCGAACTCACCGCGCACCGGGGTGAAGCGATCACCGAAGCGCTTCAGACGCTCGGAAGCCGCGGCGAGCGCACGGGGATCGCGGTCGATGCCGAACACACGGGCGCCGCGCTCCAACAGCGCCTCCGTATGCCCACCACCACCGAGCGTTCCGTCGATGATCACGCGCCCCTCCGAGGGCTGCACCAGCTCGACCGTCTCGTTCAGAAGAACGGTCTGATGAACGAAGGCGATGGCGGTCACCCGTAGACGAGCACGCCGCGCTCGAACGAACGAACTGCGTCATCGCTCTGGGCGAAGTAGTCGAACGCGTCGTGCGCGCCCGCGCTGCGGAAGATGGCGTGCAGATACGGCGAGAGCCCGGCCAGCTTGAGGTCGCCGCCCAGCACGCGCATCTCTTCGGCGCGCTGCACGAGCCCACGAACCGCGCGGTAGTCGAAGTGCGTGACGTCGGTGAAGTCGATCACCAGCTCGTTGGTGCCGTTGGCCGAGAGCCGGCCCAGCATTCCGCAGATGTCTGCCGCTTCGTCGCGATCGAGCTCGCCCTCGAGCACCATCGTCATGACGCGCGACGTGGCTGTAGCGACGGGCATCGCCCTGGCCACTTCGATGTTCATCAGTTCGCTCACGTTCATCTCCAGGTTTGAAAAAAGAAGTCAGGACTGCTGCAGCTCAGACAGCACGCGCATCACGTCGGCAGACTCGGCCTCGGCGCGCGCCGACTCCTGAGCCTTCGCCCAACCGTCCTTCGACCAGAGCTCGATCACCTTCACCATGCCGGCCCACACCAGGTCCTTTTCGAGGCCCGCGTGCGCGCGCAGCGACGGAGGGATGAGCACACGCCCCAACTTGTCGACGGGCACCTCGACCGCCGGCGCCACGTACAGCCGGAGCAGCGCTTTGACGCCCGGCTCCATCGCGTTGCGTTTGGCGATCGCCTGCTCGAAGTGCTCCCACTCGCGAACCGGGTAGCAGTGCAGGCAGGCGTCGAGCGACGTGGTGACGATCAGCCGCTCGTCGTAGCTGCCGACAAGCGTCTCGCGGAGCTTCACCGGAAAGCTGGTGCGCCCTTTCGCGTCGATCTGGTGCTCGAAAACGCCCCGGAACATGTCTGCCCTGATCCACCACGGTGAGGGAAATTGATCCGCTCGATACCACTTCTTGCCACTTTCGCCGGGAAAATAGGGGCCGTGGAAAAGAGGGTCAAGAAACGGGATCAGGCTTGGTGCGATCGGAACACGCCGGTATGTGCTACGAGGTGGGCGCCTTCTCACCGGCTGGCTGTCGGGGAAAAAGATGAACAATCAGGAGTACTTGTGACGCCGGTCCGCCTGAAGGTGTCCTACAAGACGCCGGAATCACTGCTGGGCGAGCTCACCAAGAGCGTCGGCCGCGGCGGCGTGCGCATCGAGACGGCCAAGCCGGTTCCGGTAGGAACGAAATTCATCTTCGAGCTGCGATCACCGGGCGTCCGCGAAGCGGTCGAGGTGCACGGCACGGTGCTCACGGTGGCCGAGACGGCTCCGGGGAAGTTCGCGTTGCACATTCGTTACGAGCCGCCGAACACCCGGCAGGGGCTCGATGCGGTGATTCGGCGGATCTTCGAGACCTCGCAGTACGACAAGCACCGCAAGGCGCCCCGCATTCCCCTGCACGTCCGCGCCACCGAAGATCGCGCCGAAGCGCCGGGCTACCGCTTGCGTGACATCAGCTCGGGAGGCGTGGGCGTGGACATCGAGAGCGACTCGTTGCCCAGGCACATCAAGATCGGCGCGCCGTTCTCCATCAGCATGAAGCTCACCACCGGCATGTTGTCGGTGCACGGCCAGGTGGTGTGGGCGGTGACGACGCGCGAAAGCGACACCCTGCCTCCGCGAGTCGGCATCGCCTGGGGCGAAATGAAGCCGCGCGTGCGTGAGCTGCTCGACGACCTTCTGACGTTGAAGGCGCTGCCGAGCCCGCCGTGGATCGCGCGCCTCACCTTCGGCTGATCAGACCTGCGCGACGCCTCCATCGACGAACAGCCGATGCCGTTCACGAAGCTCTTCAATTGAGCCACAGCTGACCTTCACTGCGGCGAACCGTCTTTCCCACCAGCCAGTCTTCGGCGTCGGTCGGCGCGTACCCGAGTGGGTAGAGCCGCTTCTTCTTCGCGTCGCCCAGCCGCAGCTCGGGAATCGTCGACAGCTCGTCGCCCGCTTGCACGTGCGCCTGCAGTTGGTCGTCTCGAATGAGGCCCTTCACCACGACCGTCGTGAGCTTCGAAGGCAGCGCGTCGGCTCCCTTCTTCGTGGACGGGGTCGAGAGAAGCGCCCGCGCCGGCAGCGTTCGGTCGTCGGACGCGTTGATGGCCGCCAGACGCTCGGTCTCGAACGTCGGGTCGTACGTGCGACGACGCACCGGTTCATCTGTCGGTTCGAGCCGGCCCTTCTCGTACCGGTACTCGCGACCGGTGAAGACCATGCGCCCCGCTTCGTTCGCCCACTCGGCCAGCAACAGCGTGCGCTTCGGGCCCAGAAAGTCGCGGCCCCAGTCGTGCGTCACCACGTGCGTCACGCCGTCGGTGGAGCCGTCGACGATCGCGAGCTCCCAGGTGCGAATCATCACGCCGTTGCTCTCGACCGCGCGTGAGCTGATGACCGTCTCGGGCTTGTCGTCACCGTCGAGATCGACGCTGTCGACGAAGAAGTCGTTCACGTCGCCGAGCACCGTGCGCACGTCCCACTCGAGGTGTCGCTCGCGCGGCCCGTCGACGGTGATGCCCGCGCGCTTCTCGCCGCGATTGGGAATGCACTTGCACACCCGGACCTCACCGGTCGTCGTGCACGCCGAGGCTGAACACTGAGCGATGGTCGTGGCCTGCGGTGCGGGCCAGGCCGCGAGGACGAGCGCGAGGAGCATGTCTCCAGCTTCCCACTGCGCGCCGAAAACTTCTCGTCGCCCGCCCGTCTGGCACGCTGGCTCGATGAAGAAGCTCTTCGCGATTCTGACGTTGGCGCTGGCGAGCGGCTGCGGCGCGACCGTCGGTGATGCGTGCACCACGTCGAGCGACTGTGGTCCCGGCACGTGCCTCAATCGTTCGTGGTCACCCGGCGGCTACTGCACCACTGGCTGCAACATCGACAACGATCTCTGCCCTTCGGGCACCACGTGCGTGCGCGGCGCGATCGACGGCGACCTCGCTGGCTGCATGCGCAGCTGCGAGAAGAACTCCGACTGTCGCACCGGGTACATCTGCCAGACCGAGCGCGAGAGCCTCACGCCGGTGTGCGTGGGCAGCGACGGGCTCTGATGGCTGCGACGAGCGGTGCTCATTTCCACCCGGTCATGCATCGGGAGTAACAGCGCGGCATGCGCCCCAATCGCCTCGACTTCTCGCTGCGCGCGCCCGGCTCCACCGATTCACGCGTCATCGGCACCCTGCGCTGGCCGACGGAGCTGTCAGACGAAGCGATGGCGTTCCTGCGCGACAACGTGTTCGCCGAACGCCTCGGCAACGCCAGGAAGGTGGCGAAGCTGCTCGAGACCCAGGTGCTGCTGCCTTCGGAGCGGCCGACCTTCCTCGCAGATCGTCCGTTCTTTCCGCCCGAAGCGCCGGACGCGCTCGCAGCTCAGGTCGATCTCGAAGATCTCGTCGCCGACTTCGCGGTGGTGCTGCGCGAGTTGAGAGCTGCGCCACCCGACCTCGAGCTGGTGCTCACTTTTTCTCAGGAGGCCGCGGATACACGAGGCACACCTCTTTGAAATACGGCGTGTCGGCGTCGAAGTAGTTCACCGACATCGCGCGCGCGGCCTTCTGCAGCTCCATGCCGTAGGCCGGCGCGAAGCACACGTCGGGCGCTTCACGGAACCTGGCCTGCACGCGCTCGAAGCCCTTCTGCAGCGTCGTCAGGTCCATCTCGCCGCTGCGCACCGGCACCGTCGGCCCGTTGGGGTCGAGCCCCGGCAACTTGCCGAGGTTGGTCGTCAACTCGAAGCCGTCTTCCCGGTGAATCACGCGCACTTTTCCCGGCGCGGGTTCGTCGATCCACTTCTGGAACTCGGTGGCGTCGCGCAGCTTCACTTCGAAGGCGATGTTCGCGTCGGGGTGCTTGAGCCACACCTCTCGACGTTCGTCGTGCAGCTGCGCCAGCAGTGGAGCGACTTGCACCATGAAAGTGTCTTCGTCGGCGACCAGCAGCACACCGCCCTCGCCGGGCAATTCGGTCCACTTCTCGCCGTGGAGTTCGATGGTCTTCAGCCCCCTGGGGACCTCGGGCCCCATCGGCTTGAACGGCACCACGCGGTAGAGCGCGTCGCGATCGTCGCCGGCGTCGGCCGTCACCCGCGGCAACGGCTCCAGGGGCTGCGGCTTCGCGCGCGGCACCGGCTCGGCCTTCTTCTCTGCGCACGCGACGAACATCAGAACGAACAGAAGCCGCTTCATTTCTTCTCCGCGAACACCTGATTCACGCACTCTGCCGTCACCAGCCCGCGCGCCACCGCGTCCATCGCGGCGTCTTTGCCTTCCTTGAACAACACCATGTTCTTGAAGCGTTCCTTGTTCTCCGAGCGCCCCACGTCGTGGATGTAGATGGCCTTCACGCGGTCGGGAAATTCGCTGCGCATCTGCGCGTAGACCTCGGGGTCCTTCTCGCCGGAATCACCCACCAGCACGACCTGGTTGGGCAGTTCCTTGAGCAACGCGCGAATCACCGGCTGCTTGTAGTTGCTCAACGTCGAGGGGCCGAGGTCGCGCAGGTACACGCCGAAGCCGAGTGGAAAGCGGTGCAGCACGAGGAACTGCTTCACGCGATCGAGGTACTGCGCGGGCGAGCCGCTCACGAGCGCGAACCCGGGCCGCTCGTTCTTGTCTTCGCGAAGACACTCGTAGAAGCCCGACATGCCGGGCACCGCCGGTTGAGTGGTCGCGTCTTCCAACAACGCCGCCTTCACCAGCTTCGAGCCCTCGAGCACGTTGGTGACCGACAGCGTGTCGTCGAGATCGCTCACCACGAAGAACGGCGCGTCGCGCGAGACGATGTTCACGGTCGCAATTCCCACCACCCCGCCAGCAGACGCTTCTGCGGTCGACAGCCCCACGGCGAAGGGTTTTTCCGTACCGGAAAGGGTGACGTTGAAGTTGCCGTCGGCCCCCGACACCGTCTTCACGGCACGGCCCGCGTAGCGGACTTCCACGTTCGCGCTGTCCCAGTTGGAAGAGGTGAGGCGGCGCAGGTTCCGCTCGAAGGTGGAGCTGCCGCGAGACGGTGCGTGCTTCAAGACCCGGCCCGACAGCGTCACCGAGGCCGGAGTTCCCACCACCGGGAAGAGCAGGACCGCCGGCTCAGCCCGAACGGTCGACGCGATGAACGCAACAAGCACGAGTGAGCGCATCGCGGGCATGGTATCTCCTCGTCGCCTTTTCGCAGGACGTTCCCGTTGTCATCTCCCGAAAGCGTCAGATTCGGAAAGTACGAGCTGCTCGACCGCATCGCGGCCGGGGGCATGGCCGAGATCTTTCGTGCTCGGTACGAACCTGCGCCCGGAGTGACCAAGCAGGTCGTCATCAAGCGCATTCTTCCGCACTACGCCGAGAACAAGGCCTTCATCGGCATGTTCACCAACGAAGCGAAGATCGTGATGGGCCTGTCACACGGCAACATCGCGCAGGTCTTCGACTTCGGAGCGCTCGACGGCGACTGGTTCCTGGCGATGGAGCTGGTCGATGGCCACCCGCTGAGCAAGGTGGTCAAGCGCGCGCGCACGCTCGGCATTCCGGTGCTGCCTCCCGAGTACGCGGCCTTCGTGACCGCGGAGATGTTGAAGGGCCTCCACTACGCGCACACGCGGCTCGATGAAGAAGGCCGCCCGCTGCGCATCGTTCACCGCGACGTGAGCCCGCAGAACGTGCTCGTCAGCTACGAGGGCCAGGTGAAGCTGGTCGACTTCGGCATCGCGCGCGCGCGTCACGCCAGCTCCGAAGAGACGGCGGCGAACGCGGTGAAGGGCAAGTACGCGTACTTCGCGCCCGAGCAGGCCAAAGCGAAGGAGCTCGATTCGCGCACCGACGTCTTCGCCTCGGGCGTGGTGCTGTACGAATTGCTCACCGGGCAGTTGCCGTTTCAGGGCCGCCTGATGGACGTGCTCGCCCGCATCGTGAAGGGCGACTTCCGCAAGCCGCGCGAGCTGAACCCGCGAATTCCCCCGGAGCTCGAGCGCATCGTCTTGAAGGCGATGGCCACCGAGAAGAGCGACCGCTACCAGACCGCGGAGGCCTTTCAGCAGGACCTCAATCGCTTCCTCGCCAACAACCACCCCGAGTTCACGCAGAACATGCTGTCGCTGTTCCTGCAGCTGATGTTCGAGCCGGAGCTGGTGAAGGAAGGCCGGCCCGTGCAGCTGCCGCGGGAGTTCGTCGAGCGCGCCCAGAAGTGGAAGGAGCCGCTGCCGGCGCCGCCTGAAGAAGGTCAGCGCGACGAGTCGGAGGACCCGACGGAGATGGTGGCGTTCGCCGACGCCGCGAAGGTCGGCTTCGGCGCCTCCCAGAAGTCGCTGCCGCCGGCGCCGTCGTTCCCCTGGGTGCGCGCGGCCGCGTTGTTGGTTTCGGCCGCGCTGGTGGGCTTCGGTGCAGTGACCGTGATTCAGCGCGTGCGCGAGGCGACGCTGGAGATCACCAGCACGCCCGGCGGCGCTGAGATCGTCGTCGATGGCCGCAGCATCAACTCGCGTACGCCGGCGACAGTGAGCGGGCTGACCGGTGGCCGCACCTTCCACGTCGAGGTGCTCGCGCCGGGGTATCAGGCCTGGAAGAACGACGTTCCGCTCAAGGCGGGTCAGCACCTGGTGGTGGACGCGCGCCTGGCCCTGGTTCCGCCGCCGGCCGAGCCGCCGAGGCCTCCACCAGAACCCGTGAAGCCGCCAGAACCCGCGCCTGCGCCCGACATCGTCTCGTGGCCACTCGCGCGCTTCGAGCTCGATGCGGCGCGCCACCGGCTCGACTTGCCGGCCTCAGGCGCGGTGGCGATGCCGTTGGACGCCAGCAAGACGTACCGCATCACGCTCGGCGGAAAGTCGACGTCACCCGCGTGGGCCTTCTACGTGGTGAGTGAAGGCGGCGCGCAGCCCGGCGTGTTCGGCAATGATCCGCTGCTGATCAAGAGCGCGACCAGCCTCTACGCGTTTCACGTGCCCGCGAGCGTGCTCGGCGCAGAACAGAAAGACGAAACGAAGCCGCGCACGTTGTCGGTGCTCGCCGAGGGCACGCGCAAGGCCGTGAGCAGGCCGGTCTCACCGAAGCTGACCTTCCCCGCTTCGCAGCGCGTGACGGTGACGGGCCTGTCAGCCACCACCAGCTATGAGCTGACACCGCGTCAGACGGCCGCGCCGGCGCTCGCACGCGAACGTGGCAACCCCATCGCGCGCGTCATCGTGGGAACGCCTGAAGGGCTGATCATCGCGCCGGTCGACGAAGTGACCCGGCTCGAAGGGCTGACGTCATTCTGGGTCACGTTCCTCGACGACGCGCCGGGCGATGAAGCCGGGCGCATGGCGTTCGAGTTGCGCGAAGTGCGCGCTCCGATGCCGAAGAAGAAGCGGCACCGCTGACTTTACGGGTCGGCGACGAAGCCGGTCGCGTTGTCGACGCGGTTGGTCGCGCTCGCGCCCGTCGACTTGTTCGGGTCATTCACCGGCGCGGGCTCGGGTGGTTGATCGGCCTTGTATTTCTTCCAACCGAACCAGGCCGCACCAGCGACGAGAACGATGAGCACGTAGCGCATGCCGAGAAGTGTACGGCAGCCACAGGGCTGATCAGGCGCGTAACGACCTGTAGCCGAAAAATTGATCAGCGCCGCGGCGCGCGTACCGTGTGTGCACCAGACACCCACACGGGAGAAACGCATGAAGAAGATCGTGTTCGCGATGGCGGTGATGACGGTTGCAGTGGCGGGCGTGGCGACGGCGGGCGGCCACCGCAAAGTGACGGACGAGCAGGTCGAGAGCGCCATCGACGCGCGCCTGCACCAGATGCTCGTGAAGTTGAACGCAGAGAAGAAGTGACAGCAGCGGACTTGCGTGGTGGAAACCGCGCCCATGTCCGACACGACGTCTCTCAGCGTCGGCGACAGGCTGGTGTACCCGAACCAGGGCCTGTGCACCGTCACCGAGATCAAGACCGAGGAAATCGCCGGTCAGAAGCTCACCTTCGTCAGCCTCGTGATCAACGAGACCGGCGCCAAGGTGAAGGTTCCCCGCGAGAAGCTCGAGAAGAACGGCGTTCGCCGCGTTTCATCGGCAGACGACGTCAAGAAGGTCATCGATTACCTGAAGAGTGACTCCGAGAAGGCGTCGCTCGACTGGAAGAAGCGCGCACGCGACAACACCGCGCGCCTTTCAGAAGGCGGCCTCATCGGGCTCGCCGAGGTGGTCAAGGGCCTGCAGGTGCTCTCCGAGTTGCGCCCGCTCCCGCCGAAGGAACGCGAGCAGTACAACGACGCGCGTCACCTCTTCGTCGAAGAGCTCGCCGCGGCCATGGGCGTCACGCCTGCCGACGCCGAAGACGCCTTCGACATTCTGCTCTTCGTGCCCGGCAAGGAGCGCCCCAAGCGCAGCATCGAGGAGTTCCAGGGGCTCGGTGAGGGCGACGACGAACTCGGGCTCGACGGCGACCTGTTGGGCATCGACGGCGAAGAGTCGTCCGAGGAGTCGTCGGAATCCGAAGAAGAAAAGCGCGAAGGCGACGAGGGAGAAGACGGCGAGGCGAAGAAGCCCGCTGCCGCGAAGCCCGCCAAGGCCGGCAAGAAGACGCTCATCTCGGATCTCGAGGTCACCGCTCCCGCGGGCTCTGCGCTCGTGGCGCTGCCCAGGAAGCGCGGCCGCCCGCCCAAGCCCAGGCCCGAATCGACCGAGCCACCGCCGCCGCCCAAGAAGCGCGGCCGTCCGCCCAAGCCCAGGCCCGAATCGACCGAACCGCCGCCGCCCCCGAAGAAGCGCGGCCGCCCGCCGAAGCCGAAGTAAGCGAGGGAACTTCAAGTGATCCGCATTTTCACGCTCGACGAGTTCGACCCGGCGCTCCTCAAGGCGCTCACCAAGTCGCTGTACACGGCCTTTGGCGTTGGCGCGGAACACAGCGGCAACGTCACCGCGCCGCACGGCCAGCAGGAGCCCTACGACGCCAACAAGCTGCTCGAGACCATGCCGAAGGTCTCCGCGCTCGCGGACGACAAGGTGCTCTTCCTCACTGCGCGCAAGCTCGCGCCCCGCAAGCTGGCGTCGGGCGAAGCCCCGACCTACGGCCTCGCGCGCTATTCGGCGCAGCGCTCGGTGGTGACCACGTCACACATCAAAGGCCTCAACGTCGACACCGTGAAGACGCTGGCCCGCTACGCGATGCAGGAGGTCGGTCACACCTACGGCCTGCACCATTGTCTCGACCCGCGCTGCGCGATGTACCCGCAGTGGACGCCTTCGTACGCGGCGGGTGAGGCGAGCTTCTGCACGTTCTGCCGCGACACCGTGGACGCGAAGATCCGCACCACGAAGTCGTGAGCGAGTTGCGCTCGAGGTGGAATCGCGGCGAGGGGCTCCTGCTTCTCGCCGTTGGTGTCTTCGCGTTGGTTTTCCAGTTGTGGCTGCCGACCACGCACGTCGACGACGCCGACTACCAGGCGGTGGCGAAGACGCTCGAAGCCGAGCGCCAACCGGGCGACGTGGTGTTGCTGGCTCCCTGGTGGACCGAGCGTGCGCGCATCTACGTGCCCGAAGGCCTGCCGGTGGTCGGCTACCTCGGCAGCGACGGTGACGACCTGCCCAGGAACCCGCGCATCTGGGTGCTCTCCGAGCCGCGCCTGCCGCGCAATCGTCTCGGTGCGTTCTGGGACGCGTTCAACCCCGGGCGCACCGCGGTCGGCCAGGCGCGCACGTTCGGAAATCTGCACCTGCAGCTCTTCACCAACGGGCGCGTGAAGCCGGTGGTGTTCGACGCGGCTGACTCGCTTGCCGACACCCGCGTGTACCTCGAGGGCGCTGACGGGCAGCGGCAGCCCTGCGCGTGGAACGGCACCGGCGCGCGTTGCGCGAACGGCAAGACGGTGGCGCGCGAATGGCACGACGTGCACTTCGTGCCGCATCGGTGCGTGCGCATGGACGCACCCGGCGGCCCGGTTCGTCAGGTCGTGGAGTTCACGACGCCCGGTGCCGGCACGCTCGACGTGAAGGCCGGCTACGTGTGGGAGTGGGCCGCGGCGAAGGAAGGCGTCACCTCGAGCGTGGTCACCGCGGAGATCGACGGCCGCGTGACCAACCTCGAGCTGCCCGCGGGCGTCGAGAAGCTGCACGCGGCGCCTCCGCTGCCGGTGAACGCCGGCTCGCGCGTGAGGCTCACCCTGCAGTCGCAGAACCCGAACGCGCGCGTGGTGTGCGTGCTGGCGACGGTGTTCGGAGGTGCTCCGTGAGTGAGCGGAAAATCACCTGGGGCCTGTTCCTCGTCGCGTTTCTCTCGCTGCTGCTGACCGAGAAGTACGTCGGCTTCGGCCGCGACGAGAGCGTCTACTTTCACGCCGGTGAACAGCACGGCCGTTGGTTCCAGTTGCTGCTGACGTCACCGAGTCAGGCGCTCACCGACCAGGCCATCACGCAGCACTTCGACTTCAACCACGAGCATCCCGCGCTCATGAAGAACCTCTTCGGGATGTCGTTCGTGGTGTTCCACGAAAAATTGAACCTGTTGCGGCCAGCCGCCGCGTTCCGACTGCCCGCGTTCCTCATCGCCGCGTGGATGCTGCCGCTCATCTATCTGTTGTCGCGGCGCGTGCTGGGCCGTGGCGCGGCGATCTTCGCGGCCGTCTCGTTCCTGCTCGTGCCCCGGCAGTTCTTCCATTCACACCTCGCGTGCTTCGACGTGCCCATCGCGACGATGTGGGTGCTCACGGTCTACTGCTTCATCGAAGCGCTCGAGAAACCGCGCTGGTGGGCGTGGACAGGCATCGCCTTCGGCCTCGCGCTCGCGGCAAAGCACAACGCCTACTTCATTCCCGTCACCTTGATTCCCTTCGTGCTCTGGCGCGGCTGGGACGTCACGCGTGAATCGATGCGCGCACGTGCGTGGTTCTTCGGAATCAACGGCGTGTTCGTGCTCGCGGGCATTCTTTACGCCGTGATGGTGCTCGCGCTCGGAGGTCAGCGCGTGCTCGACACCTTCGAATTCCAGAGCCCGCAGCTCGCCATCTACGTGCTGGCCTGCGCGCTCGGCGGGTGGCTGACGTGGAAGCTGAAAGGCATCAACGACGCCGCCTTCCGCACCGTCGCGCCACTGGTGGCGATGGCGTCACTCGGGCCGCTCGTCTTCTATCTTCACTGGCCGTATCTCTGGCACCACCCGGTCGATCGCACCGCCTGGTACCTGAACTTCCACCTCACGCATAACCACTACGCCTGGTTCTACATGGGCGAGTTGTTGCGCGGCCCGCCCTTCCCGCTGCTGTACGTCTTCACCAAGACCGCGCTCACCGTGCCGGCGACGTACGTGGTGCCGATGGTGACCGGCTTCATCTGGGTCATCGTGCGCGCAGTGCAGAAGAAGGTGACGATGTTCGAGCTCATCGTCGCCGCCAACGGGCTCACGTCGATTCTGCTGATCAGCCACCCCAACGTCCCCCACTTCGGAGGCACCAAGCACTGGTTCCCGTCGATGCCCTTCCTCGCGTTGCTGGCGGGCGCTGCGCTGGAGCGTGGGTCGAAGGGCCTCAGCGAATGGCTGTCGCCGAAGGTCAAGGCCGCGACCGAGCCACGCGTGCTGGCCGCGCTGGCGGTGTTGCTCAGCGTGCCTGCGTTCATCGGCACGGCGCGCATCTACGAGTACGGCACCAGCGCGTACACCGAGTTCGCCGGCGGGCTCCCGGGCGCGGCGTCACTGGGCATGCAGCGTCAGTACTGGGCCAACAATCTCTCGGGCGTGCTGCCGTGGATCAACGCGAACGCGCGCCCCGGTGAGCGCATCTTCTTCCACGAGAATCACGGCGGTCAGCTTCGCGATCTGCAGCGCAACGGCATGCTGCGCACCGACATCACGCCAGTGGGCGGGCCCGACCAGGCGCAGATGGTCGTGTACCAGTACCACCAGGAGTTCCGTGAAGCGGAGTTCAACACCTGGCAGGCCTTCGGGAGCGCGCGCCCCGTCTACGGGCTCTACCTCGACGAGACGCCGCAGATCGTCGTGTACCGCCGCTGATCAGATCTTCGAGATGCCGAGGGCGATGAGGCTCTGGGCCGTGGCGATGACCGCCTCCTGCGGCGTGCGCGGGTTCCAACCGAGCAGCGTGCGCGCCTTCTGGTTCGACGCGCGCTTCCTCTGACCGAGCTCGGGCAGGGTCTGCCTCGCCTCGCCGTCCCACAGCGAAACGAGCCGCAGCAGGAAGTCGGGCACCTGCATCGACGGGACCTTCCGGCCCTTCTCGCCGAGGGCCGAACGAAGCGTGTCCGCCATCTCCTTGAGCGTCATGAACTCGCCAGACACGCAGATGAAACGCTGGTTCTTCGCGGCCGGGTGCTCCATCGCGCGCACGTGCAGATCGGCCACGTCGCGCACGTCGACCACGCCGAACGAGATCTTCGGCAAGCCCGGCATCTTCCCTTCGAGCATCCGCTTCACCAGCACCACCGACGTCGAGAAGTCGTCGCTCATCACCGGCCCGGCGACGAGCGCGGGGTTCACGGTCGCCAGTTCCAGCCCGTTGCCTTCCTTTTCGATGAAGTCCCACGCGGCGCGCTCGGCGATGGCCTTCGACTTGATGTACGGCTGCACGTCGGCGCCTTCGAGGTTGGTCCACACCGACTCATCGAAGTCGCTGCGGCCCGCGTGGCCGTAGGCGATGGCGGCGATCGACGACGTCAACACCACCCGCTTCACGCCTGCGTCACGGGCCGCGCGCAGCGCTCTCAACGTACCTTCACGCGCGGGCACGATGAGCTCGTTCTCGTCTTTCGGAATGGTGTTGGGCAGGGGCGAGGCCACGTGCAGCACGAAGTCACACCCGCGCGTGGCCTCGGCCCAGCCGGCATCACGTTCGAGATCTGCTTCGAAGAAGGCCAGCCGCGACGGATCGCCCTTGACCACCGCGCGCACTTCATCGGCGCGAGACAATTTGCGAACCGTGGTGCGCACCGCGTGACCCGCTTCGAGCAATTGAGCGATGCAGTAGCGCGCGATGAACCCTGTACCACCGGTGACCAACACTGTTTTCGGCATAGCCCCGATCATGGCAGCTCGACGTCACTGGCGCTCACGAACCGTGACGAGCAGGATTCGCCGCCGTGCGATTCCGCGTACTGGCTCTGTGTGGCGTGGTCACGGCCTGCGTCTCCGAAGTCGTCGAGCCGCCCGACAGCGGCGTCGGACAGGTCGATGCCGGCACGCGCGATTCAGGCGCTCCGCCGTTCGTTCCCGGCGGCTTCAGCGACGCCGACGTGCCGGGGAGTTTCGACGGAGGCACGTGGGTGCCCGGGCGTGACGACGCCGGCATCGTGACCGAGGCATCGTGGAACCTCGTGCCCATCGGTCAGGGCGTGCTCGTCGAAGGTACGAAGCTCGACGGGCTCGACGACCTGGTGAAGACGCAGGTGCCCGGCTGGAGCGACTTCGGCAACGGTCGCTGGGGCGGCGTGATGGGCGCGTGGAACGGCTTCGCGCTCGACGTCGACAATTCGCGCGCGTGGCTGGTGGCCGCGGGCGGTCACTCCGATTCGTCGAACAACGGCATCTACCGCTTCGATCTCTTCCGCATGGCGTGGAGCTCGAGCAGCTCCCGAGCGACCCGACGCCGTGGTCGATGGCGTACCGGAACAGCGCGGCCAGCGGCTCGTTCACGCCTTGCGTCGAGAGTGACGCCGAGTTCCGCGCGCGGCTCGACGCCGGCACGTTGCAGCCGATCGACGACTGGTACTGGGACGAGCTGTATTGGGACCGCGCGCCGACCGCTCGCCACCTCTATTCATCGGCGGTCTACGTGCCGGGCCGCAACGAGCTGGTGATCGCCGTGCGTCGCTTCTGGCGCTACTCGCTCGCTCGGCACGCGTGGATTCAGAAGCGGCTCATCAACGACTCGCCAGACCAGGCGATGGCCGGGAGCGGCACGTACGCCTACTACGACGAGAAGACCGACGAGGTGCTGATGGGCGGCGTCGGCGACGGCATCTACAACGCGTTCGCGCTGCCGCTCGACGGAGGGGCGCGGAGCCGTTGGCACCTCATCGGCGGAAATGATGGCCTTGCTGACTCACGTGACGGCCGCTTCATCACCGGCTTCGCGCCACCCGCGCAGACCGACTTCGCGTACGCGAGCCCTGGCCGCTATTACCGCTACTCACTCGACGAGCGCCGCAACGTGGACGCGGGCGAAATTCAGTACGGCGCCGACCTGCAGCGCACCGACTTCCCGCGCGGCTACGAGTTCTACGACGGGTGGGCGATGGCGTACGTGCCGCAACTCGAGCGTTATTGGGTTGCCACGCGGGTGAACGGCGCCATGCAGTTCCTCGAGCTCGACCCCACCACCTCGCCGTGGACACTCAGACGCCTGGTGGTGCCGGGCGTGCAGCCCGCGTGGGACCTCATCATCTCTCGCAAGCTCGTCTATTGGCCCAGGCTCAAGGCGCTCACGCTGACCACGCGCAGCGATGCGAACGTGTGGCTGTACCGCCTCGAATGACATCGGGTCTTTCGTGGCGTGAGTTGGAATGCCAGTCTCACGCCCGCCATGCGCTCGCTCATCGTCATCGCCTCGTTGTTTCTCGCCGTGGCCTGCGAAAAGCCGTCGTCAGCGTCGAACAAGCGCGCGGCGCTCAATCGAACCGGCGGCACCACGTTCGAGATCATTCCGTCTGCTGATCAGCACCAGAACTGCCTCGTCTACACGGTCAGCCGCAGCGGGCTGACGCGCCAGTTGACGATGTCGCGGAACAACCAGAGCTTCGACTGCGTGGCCGGCCGGCCCATCGGTGGCCACGCCTACAAGGTGCCGCTGAACGAAGGGCCGGTGCGCGTGTACGTGTTCTTCACCAGCCAGAAGGTGAACGCCGCCGCCGTTTCGCAGGAGCTGCTCGACGCGCCGGATCGCCAGGCCTTGTCGGCGATGAACATGCGGTTGCCGGGCAGCGTGACGCTGGAGACGCTCGACTTCGCGCCCGAGGAAGACGTCGCGCCGCAGGTCGGCGTCGTCGTTGGCGCTGATGCAGGCACGCCGGGCAGCAGCGAAGACGGAGGCGCGCTGTAACCGAATGCGTTTCTTCCTCGTGTCGTGCATCGCCCTCGCGCTCGTCGGCTGCCCGCGGGACCGGGTGACGGCCGGAAAGTGCCGCGAAGATTCGGAGTGTGGTGCGCCCGCGGCGGCCTACCGCTGCGAAGCCGAGACCGGCGTCTGCTACTGCCGCACCGATCAAGCGTGTCCCAACTCGCAGTTCTGCAACCTCATCGGCTTCTGCCAGGACCGTTCGGGTTGCGCGACGAACCTCGACTGCCCGGACACCACGACCTACTGCGACACGGCGAGTGGACAGTGCGTGTCACGCGGCCGCTGCACGTCGGACCTTCAGTGTGAGCTGGGTCAGGTCTGCGATACCGGCCGAGGGCTCTGCGTCGAGGGCTGTCGTCGCGACGGTGACTGCGCCGGCACCAGCTGCCGCTGCGGCGACGTCGCGTGTTCGTGCACCGGCACCACGCCCGAAGAGCTTGCGCGCTGCACGCTGGGCACGTGCGACCCCAACTTCTGCAGCAACGAGACGTTCTGCCGCTTCGGCGAAATCTGCGGCCCGCGCGCTGACGCCGGGTATCCGCTGAACAACTGCTACTCCGACTACGACTTCGACCGGCGGCCGTACTGCGCGCGTTGCACGAGCGGCGGTGGCGTCGACACCTGCGGCCGCGGCCCGAACTTCTGCATCACCGACACCCGCACGGCGTCGACCTACTGCGGCGCTGATTGCAGCGCCGGCCAGACCTGCCCGCGGGGCTACGAGTGCCGCGACATTCGCGTGGTCTTCACCCGCTGGCAGTGCAGCACCACGCAGGCCTGCCCCGGAGATCCTTCCCTGCCCTGCACCGACGACTCGCAGTGCGCACGCGGAGGCACGTGCGTGAAGTTGCCGGGCCAGACGGCAGGCTCGTGCGCCGGACAGTGCCGTCTGCGCGAAGGCAGCAACTTCGGCTACTGCTCCTGCCAGGCCGACTCCGACTGCGCGACCGAGACCTGCACCATGGGTGAGTGCTCCATCACCCGGCGCCCGTGCGTCGACGACAACCAGTGCCGCACGATCCGCTGCGTCGACTTCGAAGGCATCGGCGCGTGCCTCATTGGCCAGAACTGCACGCCGGCCAACGGGTTGACCTGCGTGGAAGTTCAATAGGTTACAGACCGAACCTCATAATTTGGGAGACTGGAACCTACATCAGCTTACTTCGATAATTTACTTACCCATGCCCTCAATTGATCGAAGCACCTTCGGCCGCGCACTGCAGAACGGCGTCAACCTCAACGATCCTGGCGTCAGGGCGAAGCTGGAAGCCGCGGGCGTCGACATCGCGATGTTGAAGTCGGCTGGCGACATCGACAACGACGGGTGGATCAAGAGCAGCGCGGAGCTCGACAAGGCCTTCAAGCTGGTCGACGACTTCGATCGCAACGGCTCGTCGAAGAGCTTCGACAACTCGGGCAGGGCCGGCCAGACGTTCCAGGCGCTCGTCGCTGCCGCGGAAAGTTCTCGTCGCAGATCCTGAGCGCCGCTGCCGACCGCCCCGAAAAGCAGGGCACGAACTACGGCTACGACAACGCGCCGACCGGCCCGCTCAAGAACCTGTCGGGCAACAAGAACCCCGGCGTGTCGCAGCCCGGCTGGCTCAAGAACAACTGGAAGTGCAATCAGTTCGTCGGTGACTCGCTCACCCAGGCCGGCGTGAAGGCGCCGACGTGGGCCATGGCCGACGGCACCGTGCACTACGCGAGCGCCGAGAAGTGGCCGAGCTTCACCAACCTCTTCGACCGCATCACCGACCCCACGCAGATGAAGCCGGGTGACATCGTGGTTCGCGACTACCCGGGGTCGGGTGACGCCACCGCGCACATCGAGACCGTCACCTCGGTCGAGCCCTTCAAGTCGATCGGCGCGCACCGCGACGCGGCCTACGAGCAGGCCGGCGAAAACTGGACCGCCGGCGGCACCTACAACCCCGCGCGCCGCAACTTCGAAGTCGGCGGCAACGAGGTCTACATCCTCCGCCCGAAGGTCGCGCTCCAAGTCGCGACACCGCAACGAAGTTTACGACGCTGACGCGCTCGTACCGGGCGTCAGCGTTTTCATTTTTCAGCTGAACAACGCGTCGATGCGCTGCATCACGTCGTCGGTCAGCTTCGGCACCACGTCGAGCGCCTTCATGTTCTCGTGCACCTGCTCGGGCCCGGTGGCGCCGGTGATGACCGTGGAGACGTTCGGGTTCTTGAGGCACCACGCGAGGGCGACCTGCGAGCGCGTCGAACCCAGGTCCTTCGCGATGGTCTCGAACTGCTTCACTTTCGCGAGGTTCGCCGGCGTGGCCACGCGGTCCTTGAGCCACTCGTAGCCGGGCGTCGTCATGCGTGAGCCTTCGGGAATGCCGTGGTCGTACTTGCCCGAGAGCACGCCTGACGCGAGCGGGCTCCAGATGGTCGAGCCGTAGCCGTAGTCGCGGAACAATTCGGCGTATTCCTTCTCGAAGCGCTCGCGCGCCAGCAGGCTGTACTGCGGCTGCTCCATCACCGGCGGCGTCAGCCCGTGCTCCCGCGCGATGCGAATGGCCGTGATGATGTCTGCGGCGCTCCACTCGCTGGTGCCCCAGTAGAAGACCTTGCCCTGCTTGATGAGAATGTCCCAGGCGCGCACGGTCTCTTCGATGGGCGTGTTGGGGTCGGGCCGGTGACAGAACGCGAGGTCGAGGTAGTCGACCTGCCAGCGCTTCAACGCCGCGTTCACGCCTTCGATGATGTGCTTGTGCGAGAGGCCCACGTCGTTGGGCCCATCGCCGCCCCAGAAGATCTTCGTCGAGAGCACGAGCGATTCACGACGCCAGCCCAGCTGCTTGAGAATGCGGCCCATCGAGAGTTCGGCTTCACCCTTCGCGTACACCTCGGCGCCGTCGAAGAAGTTCACGCCGCTTTCCCAGGCCGCGATCATGCAGCGCTTCGCTGCGTCGTCGCCCACCTGCCCGCCGTACGTCACCCACGAGCCGAGCGAGAGTTCACTGACCTTGAGCCCGGACTTGCCAAGTCGTCTGTAGTGCATGGTGCGACCTTATAAACGCGGCTCCCGGTGCTCGCTGCTGTGCCATAGCGTGTGGCGCATGAACCGGGCGTTCATCGTCATCGCCGCGCTGCTCGCTTCATGTAGCGAGACCAGGCCGCAGACGTGCGACGCCGACAACTGCTCCGGGTGCTGCGACGAGAGCGGCGCGTGTCACATCGGTCGTGCCGATGCGCGCTGTGGCAACAACGGTGCGCGCTGCGTCGAATGTCTTGAAGATCAGATCTGCGTCGAAAACACGTGCATCGGCGGCGTGCGCGACGCTGGCGCACCGACCGGCGGCGGCAGCGGTTACGGCGGCGGCGGAGGCGCTCGAACTGGCGGCGGCGGAGGTCGCACCGGCGGTGGCACCGGGAACATGGGCGGCGGAACCCCGGACGCCGGCAACACCACCTCCTGCGTGCAAGGCACGGGCGACTGCAACCCGTTCAGTGGCTCGTGGAGCTTCGAGCACTGCTGCGTCTCCATCCCTCCGACCTGCACGAACGGCACGCCAGAGACGTGCGTGGGCGACAACGAGACGTGGAACGGCACGCAGTGTTGCCGCAACGACGTTGCCCTCTGCACCACCGGCACGCAGTGGGCGTGCAACTCGCCGCGTGAGCGCTGGATGAACAATCTGTGCTGCATCGACGACTGGGCGTTGTGCGTCGACGGCGACAGCAGCGCGTGCACCGGCGAAAAGATGGAGTGGACGGGTAAGAAGTGTTGCGCGTTCCGCGCGTCGGTGTGCCTCGACGGCACCGCCGAGCACTGCAACGACGAACTCGAAGCGTGGACCGGTTCCAGGTGCTGTTTTCTCGGTGAGGTGTCGTGCGCGAGCGGAACCGTCGAGGCCTGCCAAGACCCCGGCGAACACCGGACCGGCAGCATGTGCTGCCTCGACGACGTGAAGACGTGCGCGCTCGGGACCGGGCCGGCATGCGCGTCGCTCGGCGGCAAGTGGACAGGGACTTTCTGTTGTTTGAGTGAACGTCGCACCTGCGTAGACGGCACCGCCGCGACCTGCAGAGGCACAAACCAGTATTGGACCGGAGTGCAGTGCTGCTCATGAAAGTCACAGCTGAAGCCCTTGCGCTCTACGCGGGCGCGTTCAACGAGAGCCAGACGCTGAAACACTTCGGCGTGAAGGTGCGATTTCCCGATCTCGAGACGTGCGAAGTGGTGCTCGACCCGATTCGTCCCGAACAACGCGGAGGGCTGGGCAGCGACGCGGTCAATGGCGGCGTGTTGTCGGCGATCTTCGACCTCGTCATCGGCTGCACGCCGGCGCTGATCGACCCGTCGCGCCGGTCGGCGACGGTGCAGTTGTCCATCAATTTCATGAACGCGGTGCGCGGCTCGAAGGTGCTTGCGCGCTCCAGGGTGACGCGCGGTGGAAACACGCTGGTCTTCGCCTCTGCCGAGATCTTCGACGAGCAGGGCCGCGTGTGCGCGACCGCAACCGGCATGTCGCGGCTCTCGAGCCAGCCGTGGTCACAGAACGGAACGCCGGCGGTGAATTGACGTGAGCGCGTTCTCCACTCGCGCCGAGTTTCATGCGTGGCTCGAGAACGAAGGGCTCACGCACGTAGGCCGGCTCAACCTCGAGGTCGTCGCGCCGTATCTCGACCAGAGTTTCTGGCCGTCGCTGCGTACCGTCGGCGCGCGCCGTCGTCTGAGCGACCTCGCGTCACGTGACGGCGTCGCTTCGTCGCTCGACTGGTTGAAGCCCTCGCCTCTGCGCGAAGCGCTGTTGAACGCGGTGAAGTCGTTCATCGAGGCCGAACGCACGGCAACCGAGAAGGCGCGTTCGCAGCTCGCCGCGCGGCAACGACGCCCGGCCGATGCGCGAGCGGTCGCGGTGTATTCGAGGTTGATGCAGCTGCGAACGAAGCTGCCGCCCAACGTGGCGCCGCGGCTCACGGAGCTCCTCGCTCCAGACGCACTGGTGTTCGACGCCACCCTCCCCGGCTTCACGTGGAAAGACGCGCAGCCCACGGAGATGCCGCTGAGAAACGGCGGCGGCTTCTCGAGGCCGGTGGTGAAGCTGTCACTGCGCGACGGTGCGCTCGCTTCGACCTGCACGTGTGGAGCGATGGCCTGCGTTCATCAGCTCGCCGCCATCGACACGGCTCTGCTCCAGCTCGAGTCTCTCGACGACGAAGCGCTGGACGAACTGGCGCGGCCGGCGTGGCAACGAACGCTCGAGTCGCTGAAGACGGCGGTCACGTCGACCGCGACCACGCCAGCCAGCGCCATCACCTTCCGCATCACGGTGCCCGGCGACGATGGCGTGGAGGTCTCCGCGTGGGTCGACGACGAGCTGGCGAAGCCCGAGTTTCTGCTCGCGCGGGCCGGTGCTGACGCGCCGCTCGTCGCGCTCATTCCCGCCCGCGGCGAGTTCGCGCCCCGCGCGCTGTTGGAAGGGCTCGTCGATTCCAACCGCGTGTTCCTCGCAAGAGATCCCACGCTGGCCGTGCGCATCGAGCGCGTCACCGTGGGCCTCGTCGCCGACGACCGTGGCGGCGCGGTCACCGTCAACGCCGGCATCGAAGGCGCGACCTTCCCGCCGTACCTCCAGGAGCGCCTGCGCGCGGCGCGCGCCGACGACACGCTCTACCTGTGGGACGAAGGCGCGCGCCGGCTGACGTTGCTCGACGTACGGCCGGAGATTCGCGCCGCGCTCGAGGTGCTTTCGAAAGACGCCGGCCACTTCCCGCCCGAAGCACACGCGCAGTTGCTGGAGACGCTCGCCGCGCTCGCCCAGCAGGTCCCGGTCGCGATGCCACGCAGCGTGCTCGGTGAGTCGGTACCCGTGCAGTGCCTGCCGGTGTTGAGACTCGAGGCGCGCCCACGGGGCTCGGTACAGCTCGAGCTGCGCGTGAAGCCGCTGCCCGACGCGCCGGCCCAGAGACCCGGCGAAGGCCCGCGCGACGTGCACCTGCGTCGCGGCATCAAACCGGTGCACGCAGTGCGTGACCTCGGCGCGGAGCTCGACGTCATGCACGCGCTGGCGCGTGAGCTGCCGCTCGGCACGGCGCAGCCCGACCCGCATCGCCCGTTCCTCTACGAATTCGAACATGGCAGTGACGTCTTCGAACTCCTCGAAGAAGCCGGGCGACGCGCCGAGCCGCCGATACTCGAGTGGGTCGGCAAGCCGCTGCGCAACCTGGGGCCGACGGGGCCGCGTGCATTGCGCGTCGAAGTGCGTAACGGCATCGACTGGTTCGGTGCGCTCGGTGAGCTGAGCGTCTTCGGTGAACGCGTGGAGCTCGGCCGGTTGCTCGAAGCCGCGCGCCGCGACGCCAGCTACGTCGAGGTCGCGCCGCAGACGTACATCGAGCTGAGCGAGACACTGCGAGATCACCTCAAGCGCGTCGCGGCCCACACGCGCGGGGTGAAAGACGACGTGCTCATCGGCCCGTCGGCGATCGACGCACTTCGTGAACTGAAACGCGCCGGCGCGACGGTCGACGGCGACACGAAGTGGAAGAAGCTCATCACCAATGCAGAGGGGGCGCGCGACCTCGTGCCTGAACTCCCGGCTGGCCTCGACGCGAAGCTGAGGCCGTACCAACTCGAGGGCTTTCAGTGGCTCACGCGGCTCGCGTACTGGGGCGCGGGCGGAGTGCTCGCCGACGACATGGGGCTGGGCAAGACGCTGCAGGCGCTGGCGGTGTTGCTCGATCGCGCCGCCGACGGCCCTGCGCTGGTCGTGGTGCCCACCTCAGTGCTCTTCAACTGGCGCGACGAAGCAAAGCGCTTCGCCCCGAAGCTGCGTGTTCACCTCTATCCAGAGCTGAGCCGCGACGCCGATGCGCTCAAGCACCTCGGCAAGAACGACGTGCTCGTCGTCAGCTACGGCCTGCTGGTTCGCGACGCGAAGAAGCTCGCGCGCGAAGGCTTCGCGACGGTGGTGTTCGACGAAGCCCAGCAGCTCAAGAACCCGGGCACGCAACGGTACCGGGCCGCGAAGAGTCTGAAGGCCGACTTCAAGTTCGCGCTCTCGGGCACGCCCATCGAGAACCACCTCGGCGAGCTGTGGAGCCTCTTCTCGCTCGTCTTCCCGCCGCTGCTCGGCACGTGGAACGACTTCCGCGAGCGGTATGCGCTGCCCATCGAGAAGCGCATCGACCCCGCGGCGGCGCCGGAGCTCGCGCAGGTGCTGCAACCGTTCCTGCTGCGGCGCACGAAGTCGGAGGTCGCCTCGGAGCTGCCTGCGCGCACCGACGTGCGCGTGCCCGTCGTGCTCTCGGCTGCAGAATGGGAGCTGTACGAAGACACGCGGCTGGCGGCGCTCTCAGACCTCGAATCGCCCGGCAACGTGCTGCGGGAACAAGAGCGCCGCGTGCAGGTGCTGGCGATGCTCACCCGCTTGCGGCTCGCGGCGTCGCACCCGCGCCTGCTCGACGATTCGTCGCCCCATGCGTCGTCGAAGCTCGCCCGCCTGATGGAGCTCGTCGAAGAGCTGACCGCCGAAGGTCAGCGCATGTTGATCTTCAGTCAGTTCACCTCGCACCTCGCGCTGGTGAAGGCGGCGCTCGACGCCAGGGGCATTTCGTCGCTCGGGCTCGACGGCTCGACCACCGCTGCCGACCGGAAGAAGCGCGTCAAAGAGTTCCAGGAAGGCAGTGAGCCGGTCTTCCTCATTTCTCTGAAGGCCGGCGGCGTGGGGCTCAACCTCACGGCGGCGACGAACGTGATTCTGCTCGACCCGTGGTGGAACCCGGCCGTCGAAGACCAGGCATCGGACCGGGCGCATCGGCTCGGTCAGAACCACCCCGTCACCGTCTACCGGCTGGTGGCGATGAACACCGTCGAAGAGCTGATGCTCGGGCTGCACGCCAGGAAGCGCGCGCTCATCGCCGAAGTGCTGGAAGGCAAGAGCGCCGCCGGGAAGCTGTCGAGTGACGAGCTCCTCGCGCTGTTACGCGCTCGTGAGCCCGCCCAGTAGCGGCATGCATTTCTGAGGGGAACTGGCTAGACGCCGCCCTCTGATGTTGTTGCTCCTGCGCGACCCGCCCCGCCCCTCACCGCTCCGCCTGGTCGGAATGGTGGTCGCGTCGGTGCTCGCGCACGGGCTCATCTTCGGGCTCTTCGTGGCCTGGGGCTCGCTCACCGGCACGCCGAAGCCTCCGAGGAAAGAGGCGCCCAGGCCCGTGAGCATGCGTCGCATCGACTCGAAGACGTGGGCCGCGAATCGGGCCACGGCCTCGGCGCGCGCGTCGGCGGTCATCGAGCGCCCGGTGCCGATGCCCAAAGGCCAGATCGTCGACGTCGAGCAGGGCAACAACAAGGTCCCCACCGAGTCGAACTACCTCGCTGAGTCGAACAACACGGTCACCAAAGAGACGCGCGCCAAGAACCAGGTCTCGAAGTGGAGCCGCGCGACGGCGAAGACCACCGAGAAGCCCGAGGCGTTGCCGTCGTCGAAGGGCTCCGAGCAGGAATCTGCCGCCGCTCCGATTCAGTCCGGCGTGAGCCTCGCCGAGAGCATGCTGGGTCGGCGCGATCGTCCGTCACTGTTGCCGCAACAGCTCAACAGCGGCACGGGTGAAGGCGAGAAGACCGCCGCCGTGGGCACCGAAGGCAGTGAGAGCGGGCCTGCGTCGACCGACGAAGGTGGCGGCGCTCCGAACGACGCGCTCGACGTGCCCGAAGGCGACGGCACGTACCTGAATACGCGTGAGTTCCGGTACGCGAGCTTCTTCAACCGCGTGAAGCAGGCCATCAGCGCGAAGTGGGACCCGAGTGGCCGCCTGCGCGCGAAGAACCGCAGCATCGGCTACGTCGCGCGCACCACGGTGATGAACATCTCGCTGCGGCCCGACGGCTCCATCGCCGATCTCTTCGTCGCGCGGAGCAGCGGCATGGAAGAGCTCGACGTCGAGGCGATGAACGCCGTTCAGCGCGCGGGGCCTTTCGCGAACCCGCCGGCGGCGCTCGTACGCGACGGCTACATCTCGTTCTCGTTCACGTTCCAGGTGACCAACGAAGGCATGGTCTCCAACCCGTTCCGCTTCCGGTGACCTCGATGTTGAAGATCGTTCCGCTCGGTGGGCTCGGCGAAGTGGGCATGAACACCATGGTCGTGGAGCACGCCGGCGAGCGCCTGCTCATCGACTGCGGCCTCATGTTTCCGCGAGGAGACCAGCTCGGCGTCGACGTGGTGCTCCCCGACTTCTCGTGGGTGAAGGAGTCGGCCGAGTCGCTCAAGGGCATCGTGCTCACGCACGCGCATGAAGATCATCTCGGTGCGTTGCCGTGGCTGCTGCGTGAAGTGAACGTGCCGGTGTACGGAACCCCGTTCACGCTGGCCCTCGCGCGGCATCGGCTCGAAGAGGCGGAGGTTCAAGGCGACCTCCGCGAAATCGGCCCGCGATCGCCGTTCAAGATCGGTGAGAGCTTCGAGCTCGAAGCGCTGCGCGTGACGCACTCGGTGCCTGACGCGGTCGGCCTGCACGTGAAGACCCCGTCGGCGAGCGCCATTCACACCGGCGACTTCAAGCTCGATGGCATGCCCATCGACGGTCAGATGACCGACCTCGAGCGCATCGGTGAGCTCGCCGACCAAGGTCTCGACGTGCTGCTGTCCGACTCGACGAACTCCGAAGTGCCCGGCATCACCGGCAGTGAATCGCACGTGAAGGAGACGTTCGAACGGCTGCTCGGTCAGATCAGCGGGCGCGTGATCATCGCCATGTTCGGCTCGCACCTGCATCGCGTGCGTCACACCATCGAGCTGGCGCGCAAGTTCGGTCGCCGGGTCGTGCTGCTCGGCCGTTCACTGCAGCGGAACGCAGAGCTCGCGCAGTCGGTCGGCATTCTCGAGAAGTACAACGACGTGCTGGTGCCGTTCGAAGCCGCGTCGATGATCCCCGGTTCGCAGCTGGTGATGCTGTGCACGGGTGCTCAGGCCGAGCCGCGCTCGGCGCTGTCGAGCCTGCTCAACCCCGAGCCCGGGCCGCTGCGCCTCGAGCCGACCGACACCGTGATTCTGAGCTCGCGCACCATTCCCGGGAATGAGCCGGCGGTGTCGGGCCTCATCAACCGGCTGCTCGCGCGCGGCGTGAAGGTGATCACCGCGCAGCAGGAGCCCGGCGTTCACGTCAGCGGTCACGCGTCGCGGGAAGAACAACGCCGGGTGCTGGAGATCGCGAAGCCGCGTCACTTCGTGCCGATTCATGGCGAGCTCCGCCACCTGCACGGCCACCTCGCGCTCGCGAAGGACGTGGGGCTGCGTGACGAGCAACTGTTCCTCGCCACCGACGGCGACGTGCTCGGCTTTTCGAAGGACGGCGCCCAGAAGTTCGGCCGTGTGAAGGTCGGCCAGCAGTTGATGCGGCGCGAGGGCGTCGGGCCCGTCAGCGAGGTCGCGCTGCAGGAGCGCCGGTGGATCGCCGAATCGGGGCTCGTGGTGGCCGTCGTGGTGATGCAACTGGGCGGCGGTCGCGTGCTCCACGGGCCGACGCTGCAGGGCCACGGACTTCAGAGCGACGAGATGGCCGCGATTCCGATGGCCGCCGACAACGCGCGTGACGCGCTGGCGTCGTTGTCGGAGGCGATGCGTGGCGACGACGTGCGCGTCCGCGAAGAAGTGATTCGCGGAGCGCGGCGTGCGTTCAAGCAACTGCTGGGCACGAAGCCGACGGTGCTGCCGCTCGTCGTGCGCCTGCCGTAGCTCAGAGCGACTTCACGAGCGCTTCGAGCTGCTTCGCGCACTGCGTCCAGCCTTCGCGGAAGCCCATCTGCTCGCGCTGCGCCTTCGCCTCCGCCGTCCAATGGCGGGCTCTGGCGACGTACTTCGTCTTCCCTTCGCCGGCGTCTTCGAAGTTCACCTCTGCGACCATGAACGGCACGCCATCTTTCGGCGTGAAGCCCGCGGTGAAGGCGTCGGTGAACACCAGTTTCCGGTTGGGGACGATCTCGAGGAACACGCCGGGGTTCGGCATCTCGACGCCTTCCGGCGAACGCATCGTCAGGTTGCACGCGCCGCCGACGCGGAGATCGATCTCCGCGCCCGACGTGGTGAACGGCAGCGGAGCGAACCAGCGCTTGAGCAGCTCCGGCTGTGTCCAACACAGGAAGTACTTCTCTTTCGCGCCGTCGAGGATCAGCTCGAGAACGAGCTCGTGGGTGGCCATGGTGTGAAGTCCTTTCACTTCGAAGAGGTCAACGGCAGCAGCGAACGAACACGCGCATCGCGCAACCACAGGCCGAGCCACAGCAGCGTCGCGATGTAGGTGGGAAACAAGGTGTGGCTGAAGAGTGGATTACCGACGCGAACGTGCGTGGCAACTGCGCCGCCGAGGTAACCGGTCCATAACAACGCGCCGAGGACCGACGTGCGCGGCACCACGTTGAGAACGAGCAGAATCAGCTGCAGCACGCCAATGCCGAACAGCAGACTTCCCGACCAGCCGAGCGCTTCGGTGCTCTGCACGGCTTCCGGCGGCGCGAAGAGCTTGAAGGTGCCGTCGAAGGCCAGGAACAACACGCCCAGCGCGCTGACGAGCCGGCCGGCCCAGCGCATCTTCTTCGAGGTGGAAATCGGTTCGACGTGAGGCGTTGCGATGGCGGTCGTCATGGTGCGCTCCGTTTGAATTGCGGGTTCGCGGACATGGACTGGCCGGCACCCCGAAACTCATCGGTGCACTTATTTGGTGAATGATGACGGGTCGTTACGGCGTCGCAGCGAGACCGAAACGCGGAAACAATTTCGCCACGTCGAGGTACGCGTTCCAGCCGCTGATGCGGTCGCCGTCGAGTTCCAGCACCAGCACCGCCCAGGGAATGAAGCCGCGCGCATCGTCGTGGCGCCACTGCGCAAACGCCGGCAGGCCGTTGACTGAAATCGGCTGCAGCTTCGAACCCTTGCAGCCGAAGCCCGGCCCGTTGAGCCACGCACGGATCGATTCCGGTCCCTGAATCCAGAAATCGATGGGCGGCATCGAGAGCGTCGCGTCGTCGCGCAGCAGGCCCACGAGTGATTCGACGTCGTAGCGAAGGAACGCGTCGACGTAGCGCGCGACGGTCGTCGCCTGCTCGGCCGTCAACTGCGTGGGCCGTTCGTCGAGCTCGAGCGCACTCAACGTCGCGCGCGCGCGTTGCAGGGCGCTGTTCACCGAAGCCACGCTGGTCTCGAGGTTCTCGGCGATGTCGCTCGCCGGCCAGCCGAGCACCTCGGCGAGCAGCAGCACCGCACGTTGCCGCGCGGGCAGATGCTGCAGGGCCGTCACGAAGGCGAGCCGAATGCTCTGTCGAAGCACCAGTTGTTCCGAAGGGTCGGCGTCGCTCGGGATCACCAGCGAATCGAGCGCGGGTTCCACCCAGTGCTCGCGCGGCAGCGAGGGGAGCGGATCACCCACGTTGCCCGGGGTACCGCGTTCGATGGGCCGCTCGCGACGGGCGCGCTCCCCGAGCAGATCGAGGCACACGTTGGTCGCGATGCGGTACAGCCACGTGCGCAACGACGAGCGGCCATCGAAGCGCGAGAGGTTCTTCCACGCGCGCTCCATGGTGAGTTGCACGGCATCGTCGGCATCGATGAGCGACCCCATCATGCGGTAGCAGTGCCCCGTCAGCGGAACACGGTGCGTTTCGAGGTGGGCAGGGTCGATCTGCACGACGTCGAACTACCACGTGGCAATCGGCGGAGAAGTGGTTCGTGAAGCACGCGGGAGACACGGGATGACGACACTGGTGATGCTCATGGTGATGCAGGCGGTGAACCCGGAAGCCGTGGCGCGCGACACCGTCGCCGACCTCAACGCGCGGGCCTTCGGGCGCGTCGTCAGGCGCTTCGACGAGAAGAGGCCGGTACACGATGAAAGAGGAGGTCACCGACGACGTGAAAGCGGCAGTGACGCTCTTGACCTCGATGAAGGAGATCGACGGCAAACACATCGCCGTGCTCGGCCACAGCCTCGGAGGCTGGCTGGCGCCGCGCATCGCCAACGAAGACCCGCGTGTCGCCGCCATCGCGATCTTCGCGGGCTCCACCCGACCGCTCGACGTGCTGGTGCGCGAGCAGGTGAAGGTCACCTCGCCCGGCGATCAGGACATCGCCGCGCAGGTCGAAGCGTTCTCGAAGCAGTTCAATGACCCCGCGCTGCGGCCTGACGCCGAGGTCGACTTTCTCGGCGCGAAGTTGCCGGGGTCGTACGTCATCGACCTGCGCACCTACGACGCGAAGAAGGCCATCGCGAAAGTGAAGCGACCGATCTTCATCGCCCAGGGAGCCCGCGACTATCAGGTGACGCAGGCCGACCTCGAGGGCTGGCAATCGGCGGTCGCCGGTCGCGCCGACGTCGTGGTGCAGAAGTACGCCAGGCTCAACCACCAGTTCCTCGAGGGCGAGGGGCCATCGACACCGGCGGAATACCTGAAGCCGGGTCACGTTCCCGAAACGGTCGTGATGGAACTCGCAGCCTGGTTCGGCGGCCTGAAGTGACCTGGTACCTCGCGCCGCATGCGGATCACGGCGCTGATGACGCTGGTGGTGTTGGGTATGTCGTGTGGTGAAGACCGCAGCGGGCTCGAGAACTGCGTGCTCGCCGTGAACGCCACCGACGCGCGCCTGGCCAGAGGCGTCGAAGCCGACGCGGTCCTCGCCCAGGTGCCCGTCACGCGCTCCGCGAGGCTGGTGTCCGACCCGGTTCCGGGGCTGCAATTCACGAACGGCCGGCTCACCGGCACGCCGAGCACCGTCGCGAAGTACGCGCTCCGCCTCGAGATCACCGGCGTGGGCTCGAACAGCTGCACGCCGTCGTTCCGCGACGTGAACGTGGAGGTCGTCGAGCCCGAGTGCATCGAAGACGTCCACTGTCAGTTGCGCGGCTTCGAGTTCATCGCGTGCCAGAGCAGCGGTGACTGTTCGACCGACGGGTCTTCGCAGTGTGTCGCCTACGCGCCAGACCGCGGGCGCTGCGTTGGCCGCTCGACGAGCCTTGAGTGCGGCTCGGGCACCGCTTTCGTCACCCTCAACTCGGTGGAGGGCAGCGGGTTCACCGCCTGCGTGAACACGTACCAGGCGGCCACCTGCACGCGGAACCTGTGCGCTCAGTGAGCCCCTGCTGACCGCTCGGGCAGCGATTCGCACGCCGGTCGAAGGCTGTGCTAGGGCCCGAGCGCCGATGTTCCTGCCCCTGTGTGTCAGCGCCCTGCTCGCCGCTCCGCCGGCGAACGCCGAGAAGCCCATCAAACCCCTGCCGACGCTCGGCAAGGAACCGAAGATCGACGGTGAGCTGAAGGACCTGGCGCCCGCGACCGACTTCAAGATGCCCGAGTCGGCGGAAGGCTCGTCGGCCGCCATCAAGCTCAAGGCCTCATTCCGCAAAGACACGCTGTACGTCGGCATCACCGTCGACGACGACAAGCTGGTCGACGGCGACAAGCTCGACCTGAGCCTCTACTTCCCAGATTCGGGCATGACGTCGAAGGGCGTCGTCTACCGCTTCAACGACAAGGGCCTGCAGGATCCTCCGAACGAGGTCGGTGCTCCCGAGTGGGCACAGGCGCTGGTGAAGTCGGCCGTGAAGACCACGAAGACCGGCTACACCGTCGAGGTCGCGATTCCCCCGCGCGCGCTGCCGCGGTTTCAGGCCAGCAAGCAGCTCGCGCTCACGTTGTGCGCCGAATACGCCGATGTCGACATGACCGGCGGCGAGCCTTCGAAGCTCACCTCGTGCCCCGTGGGCGACATGGTGGGCGGGCCCACGCGCCTTCCCGACGAGCTTCGCAAGACGCTCAAGCTCTCGCCCCCGTCGACGGTCGAAGGCATCGAGGCGCGTGAGAAGGGCTGGCTGGGCTACTCGAAGCTGCACTACCCCACGTGGGCCGAAGGCGACGAGGTGTTCACCGCCGCTTCGCTCGCGGAGCTGGTGGTGGGCGACGCGGCCATCACGCCCAGCACGGTGGCGCTGCCGTTGCCCGAGCGCCTGGTGCTCGCCGACAACCGGCCGATCTTCACGATCCTCACCGGCAAGAACCCCAACGTGAAAGACCGCTGCATCGAAGGCAACGAGCTGCGCATGGCGATGTACGTGGTGACCAACAAGACCGCCAACCGCGTGCTCGAGTGGCCGGCGGCGAACTGCAAGCTGGGCCGCGCGATGCGCGTCGAACTCTCTCCTGAAGGTTCACTGCAGATTGGTTACACGAACGGCGCGACCCACAGCTTCATGTGGACCGTCGATCATTTCGAACGCAGTGAGCTGGGCATGGTGCAGCCGTGAAGAAGACTCTCAAGACGTTGAAGAGCAGCGACGAGAAGAAGAACCTCTACATGATGACGCTCGGGTGCCCGAAGAACCGGGTCGACAGCGAGGTCATGCTGGGGTCGCTGCAGCACAAGGGCTACCAGCTCGTTCAGGAGCCCGACGCGGCCGACGTGATCGTCGTGAACACCTGCGCGTTCCTGAAGGCCGCCGAGAAGGAGTCGGTCGACAACATCCTGGAGCTCGCCGAGTACAAGAAGGCCGGCAAGTGCAGCACGCTGGTGGTCACCGGCTGCCTCGTGCAGCGGCACGGCGAAGCGCTGAGCAAGGAGCTCCCGGAGGTCGATCACTTCCTGGGCACCAGCGCCTACGTGCAGATCGGCGACCTGCTCGCCGCTGAAGCCAGCCCGCGGCAGATCATCCCCGACCCCGAGTACATCCACACCGCGAACGTCGCGAAGGTGAACTCGATGCCCGGGTACACCGCGTACCTGAAGATCTCCGAGGGCTGCGACAACAAGTGCGCGTTCTGCATCATCCCCAAGCTGCGCGGCCTGCAGCGCTCGCGCACCATCGAAGACATCGTGCGCGAAGCGCATCAGCTCGCTGATCAGGGCGTGATGGAGCTGAACCTCGTGGCGCAGGATCTCACCGCGTACGGGCACGACCTGCCCGGCAAGCCGAAGCTGCACGACCTCCTCAAGGAGCTGGTGAAGGTCGACGTGCACTGGATTCGCCTGCACTACGCCTACCCGCGCGTGTTCCCCGACGAGCTCATCGAGGTGATGGCCACCGAGAAGAAGATCGCGCGCTACCTCGACATGCCGTTGCAGCACGCCAGTGACCGGCTGCTGCGCAGCATGAAGCGCGGCCGTGAGTCGGCCTTCCTCAAGCAGCTCGTGCAGAAGATCCGCTCGCGCGTCGACGACCTCACCTTCCGTACGTCGATGATCGTCGGGCTCCCCGGTGAGACCGAGGAAGACTTCGAGATCCTGAAGGACTTCGTGAAGGAGCTGCGCTTCGAGCGGCTCGGCGTCTTCCAGTATTCCGACGAAGAAGGCACCGCCGCCTTCGACATGGAGAACAAGGTGCCCAGGCGCACCATCGAGCGTCGCTGGCGCGAGATCATGGCGATTCAGAAGCGCATCAGCCGCGAGCAGAACCGCGCCATGGTGGGCAAGCAGATCGAAGTGCTCGTGGAAGGCCGCAGCCCCGAGACCGACCTGCTGATCGTCGGCCGTCATCAGGGTCAGGCGCCCGACATCGACGGCAACGTCTACATCAACGACGGCATGGCGTACCCGGGCGAGCTGGTGACGGTCGAGGTGACCGAAGCGCACGACTACGACCTCGTGGGCCGCGTGGTGTCGCGGCAGGACCCGAAGAGCCGCCGCCACAAGGTGCGCGAAGAGCTTCCTGCGCACGTGCGTGGTGGCGAGAAGATCATCGCGCCGCCCACGTGGCTCGCGCCGCGCTGAGCTCGTGAGCACGCCCCTCTCCCGCACGCGGGAGAGGTGAACTCAGCCCACCTGCTCGGCGTACGTCATCACCAGGTACATGACCGCGTCGGTCGTGCCGGCGTTCTTGTACACGTGTGGAAGATCGGCCTCGAAGACGATGGCGTCGCCGGTCTCGAGCTGGTGCTTCTGAGTGCCGATCTCGATCTCCACGTTGCCCTTCGAGACCACCAGATTCTCGAGCGTGCCCGGCGCGTGCGCGTCGGCCTTCTCGACGCCCTTCGGCGACAACTTGAGCTCGTAGAACTCCACGCGGCGCGGCTCGTCGAACGGGAACAACGCGCGCGACTGGAACGAGCCGTCGTTCGACATCAACCGCTTCGCGGCCTCGGCGCGCAGCACCCGCGCGCCGGTCGACGTCGACGTGGCGATCAGCGCCGAGAACGGCACGTCGAGCGCCCTGGCCATCTTCCACAACACGTTGATGGTGGGCGCGCTCTGACCCAACTCGACCTGCCCCAGCATCGCGCGCGAAACGCCGGAGCTCTGCGAGAGCTTCTCGAGCGACAAGCCGCGCTCGGTGCGCAGGCGCTTGAGGTTCTTCCCCACCACCGGCGCGAGATCTGCCGTGGGTTCCGAGACTTCCTGTTCGACGGGCTTCTTCGGTTTGCTGCCGCGGGGCATGCGGAGGACTCAATCACGGCGGGCCTGAACGGCCAGCGTTAAAGTCGTCGCACCATGGGCGAACGCCGGGACATGACGTGGGCCTCCGCGTGGGAAGCGGAGCTGAACAAGGAGCGCGCCGGAGCAGTGCAAGGCGCTCCGCGCACAACTGGCGGCGGCGAACGACGCTTCGCTGCGCGAGTTGCTGCTGCGCGACTACCGGAGCGCCCGTGACGAATCGGAAAAGCAGCGCTGGAATCTCTGCGTGCAGCGAGAGGCCATGGGCCTTCGCCATCACGCTGAAGTCGACCTGCACTACCCCATCGCTCCGCAGCTCTGATCAGAAGCCCACGCCGAAGTTCGCGCCGAACGACACGCCCTGCGTTCCGTTGCTCACGGGCACGGCCTGAAACACGCCCGCGAGGAGGAACGTGAAGCCCGTCGACGTCACGCGCGAGCCCGTCGTGAGGTGCACGCCCAGGCGAAGGCGCGTCAGCAGCTCCGCGGTCTGCAGGCCGGGCGAGAGCGGCGCCGACTCGATGCCGAAGTAGCTGAACATCACGTCGAGCTGACCGAAGTACATCGTCTGTGGCCGCGTGGCCCCGGTGCTCACGTTCGGCAGCCCGCGCGCCCAGCCGAACTTGAGCGCCGCGCCGCCTCCGCCCCGCGTCGCGCAGAACACCGTGCCGTCGCAGACCGCGTTGCCCGCCGTGCCCACGAACGCCGTGCCGCCCAGCTGCATCAACCAGCCTTCGAACTCGTGCGGCACCGTCTCCGAGGCCTTCGGCACGCCGACGGTGGTGAACAACAGCGAGAGCTCGGCGCTCAGGAAGTACTCCTGAAAGGCGGTGAACATCGCCGACAACGAGCCCCCGATGGGCGCCCACCTCGGCGTCGGGGGAACGCGCGGTACGGCGGGCGCCACCGCGTCGGGCGCGGGCGTCGGTGGTGGCGTGGGCTCGGGAAAGCCTGCGTCGCGCGCTTCGAACTCCGGCAACACGAAGTCGGCTTCTTGAGCGAACGCGCGCAGGCTGATCAGCAACAGCGTGAGGCCGAGCGCGCGCAGCATGGTCGCGCATTCAACGTCGCTTCATGCCTTGACGCGAGCGACTTGCTGGTTAGCGCCGCGCGGTCCTGAACGTTCCGCGAGCGCGCCTTGACAGTCCGAGTTCCTGTTTGACCTTCGAGCTGTCCACGAGAGTGGAAGCAACCAGACAGACCCAAGGAGACACACCATGCTGACCCGCTTCGCTTTCAACCCGAACTTCAACCGCAGCTTCTTCCGTGACGTCGACGACCTCTTCAACGAGCTGCAGCCCGCCGCGAAGAGCACCGTCGTTCCCGCGGCCGACATTCGCGACAACGAGAAGAACGTCGAGCTGCGCCTCGACATGCCTGGCGTCACGCCCGAGAACATCGACGTGAAGCTGGAAGGCAACCGCCTCACCATCACCGCCGAACGCAGCGACGCGAAGACCACCGAAGACAAGGGCTGGGTCCGCCGTGAACGCACCGCGGGCAGGTTCGTTCGCAGCTTCACGCTCGACGAGACGCTCGACGGCACGCAGCCCGAGGCGACGTACAAGCACGGCGTGTTGACCGTCACCATTCCCAAGAAGGAAGAGACGCAGCCCCGCTCGCTCAAGGTGAAGGTCGAAGCCTGACGCGAAGCAACTTCGGGCAAGCTGGGTCGCATGCAGCTTGCCCGAAAGATCCTGCTTCCGCTGGCCCTCTTCGCCTTCCTGGCGCAGGGGGTTTCAGCGTGGTTGTCGGTGCGCGAAGCCGTCGCGCTCCACCACGCCGACGTCGAGCGTGATCAAGGCATCGCCGGGCGCGTGCTGGTCGCGGCGCTCGAGCGTGAACGGCAACGCGGCACGTGGGAACAAGGCGTGGCCGAGCTGCTCGCCGCCGCCAATCACGACCCCGACGACACGCAGGTTCGAATTCTCCCGCTGACGGAGCTCACGCTGGGTGGTCAGCAACGCGCAGCGCTGGAGCGCGGCGAGAGCGTCATCGTCCGCGAGGTGTGGGACTCCGCCGAGACGTGGATGCCGGTCACGCTGCCCGGAAACGCCGCCGGCGTGGTGTGGATGCAGGAGACCCTCGTCGCGGAGCGCGACATCGTTCGCCGCATCGTCACCAGCCACGTTCTGAACTTCGGAACGATGGGCGTGTTGTGGGCCATCGTCGCGTTCTGGTTGAGCACCGCGCTGGTCGGTCGGCCCATGCGGTCACTGGCCGCCAAGGCGCGCCGCGTCGGTCAAGGCGACTACACGGGCCCGTTGCAGGTGCACCAGGAAGACGAGATCGGCGAGCTCGCGCGCGAGATGAATCACATGTGCGACGAGCTCATCGCGTCCCAGTCGCGCGTGGAGACCGCCCAGGCGCAGCTCCGTCACGCCGACCGACTCACCACCGTCGGGCTGCTGGCCGCCGGCATCGCGCACGAGCTGGGAACACCGCTCAACGTGATCAGCGTTCGCGCGCGCATGATCGCCACCGGCGAGGTCGAAGCCGACGAAGCGAAGAACAACGCGAACATCATTCACGAACAGACGACGCAGATGACGCGCATCATCCGCCAGCTGCTCGACTTCGCGCGCCGCTCGCCGCCGACCATGACGCGCTTCTCGCTGCAGCAGGTCGCGCAGCACTCCATCGAGGTGCTGGCGCCGCTCGCCGAGAAGGCAAAGTGTGACCTCGAGCTCGCGCCCGGTGACTTCGAGATCAAGGTCCAGGGCGACCCCAATCAGCTGGAGCAGGTCATCGCCAACCTGATCATCAACTCCGTACAGGCGATGCCCAGGGGTGGCCCCGTGCAGGTGAAGGTGACCAGAACGCGCGCGACGCCCCCGGCCGATGTGGGTGGCCCCGAGGCTGAGTACGCGCGGCTCGACGTGACCGACCGCGGCGAAGGCATTCCCGAAGACGTGCTGCCACGCGTGTTCGAGCCGTTCTTCACCACCAAGCCCGTCGGCGACGGCAACGGGCTCGGGCTCCCGGTGGCCTGGGGCATTTTGCGCGAACACCAGGGGTGGATTGGGGTGGACTCTCGCTCAGGAACGGGCACAACTTTCTCGCTGTTTCTCCCTCTGGAGCGCACCGCAGAATGAGTCACCAGATCCTGATCGTCGAAGACGACGTGGCGATGGCGCAGTTGTTGGTCGAAGGGCTCCAACGCCGAGGGTACGTGGCCAGAGCCGTGCACTCCGCGGAGCCGGCCCTCGCGGCGCTGGCAGAGCACGACTATCAGGCGGTCATCACCGACGTGAACATGAAGGGCCTCAACGGCCTCGAGCTGTGTCAGCGCATCGTCGCCGAGCACCCCGGCGTTCCGGTGCTGGTGATCACCGCGTTCGGAAGCATGGACACGGCGATTCGCGCCATTCGTGCCGGGGCCTACGACTTCCTCACCAAGCCCTTCGAGCTCGAGGCCATCGCGCTCGCCATCGGCCGCGCGGTTCAGCACAAGGAGCTGCGCGAAGAGGTCAAGCGCCTCCGTGACGAGGTCGTCAGCCGCAAGGGCGTCTCGCAGGTGCTCGGTGAGAGCGCGCCCATGCGTGAGCTCATCGCGCTCATCAACCGCGTGGCCGACAGTGAATCGGCGGTGCTGGTGACCGGCGAGCGCGGCACGGGCAAGGAGCTCGTCGCGCGCTCGCTCCACGAGGCCAGCCGCCGTCGCGCGGGCCCGTTCATCTCGCTCAATTGCAGCGCGCTGTCGGCCGCGGCGCTCGAGGGTGAGCTGTTCGGCTACGCGAAGGGCTCGGCCCCGAATGACTCGAAGACCGCGCGGCCCGGCGCCTTCGTGCGCGCGCAGGGCGGCACGCTGTTCCTCGACGACATCGCCGAGTTCCCGCTCGAGCTGCAGCCGCGGCTGCTCAAGGCGCTCACCGATCGCAAGGTGCGCCCGGTCGGCAGTGAGCAGGAGGTTCCCTTCGACGCACGGCTCGTCACCGCGACCAGCCGCGACCTCGAGGCGATGGCGGAAGAAGATCGCTTCCGCCCCGAGCTGCACTTCGCCATCAACGTGGTGAACGTGCACATTCCGCCGGTGCGCATGCGCGGCAACGACGTGTTGTTGCTGGCGCAGCACTTCGTGCGCTTCTTCGCCGAGAAGTCCCGCAAGGAAGTCACCGGCATCGCGTCGAGCGCGGCAGAGAAGCTGCTCGCGTACGGCTGGCCGGGGAACGTGCTCGAGCTGCAGAACGTCATCGAGCGCGCGGTGGCGCTGACGCGCTACGCGCAACTGACCACCGCGGATCTCCCCGAGAAGGTGCTCAACCCCACGCCGGCCACCAACGCCGCCGAAGCCGACGAAGCGGTGCTCGTGCCCATGGACACCATCGAGCGGCAGCACATTCTGCGCGTGCTGCGCGCCGTTGGAGGCCACCGCACGCAGGCCGCCAAGGTGCTGGGGCTCGACCGCAAGACGCTGTACCGGAAGCTCGAAGGCTATGGCCCGGCAGAAGTCGAAGCCGCGCTCAGGGACGCGCCGCCCCGCACCGACGCCTGAGCATCAGCTCGACGTCGCCTTCAGACCGATGATGGCGACGATGAGCATCGCGAGGAACACACCTCGGGCGAAGGAAATGGGCTCGCCGTTGATCAACACGCCGAGCACCGCCGCGCCGAACGCGCCAATGCCGACCCACACCGCGTACGCAGTGCCCATGGGCAGCGTGCGCACCGCCTGAGCGAGCAACACCAGGCTGGTGATGATGGCGCCGATGGTCAGCAGGCTCGGCAGGGGCTTCGTGAAGCCCTCCGTGTGCTTGAGCCCGACGGCCCAACAGACTTCGAACAGCCCCGCGATGACGAGGACGACCCAGGCCATGAAACCTCCGGGCGTCGTCTTGTCTTCACCGGGTACGGCGCGTCTCGTCCGGGGTGCGCGAGATGCGCCCTCGGGTGGAATAGCGCCGTTTCGATGGTTGGCCATCAAACTTTGACAGCACCCGGGGCCGACCCGACGCTCGCCGCCCCTCACACCCACGAAAGAAGGAGACACATGCGCAAGTCATGGCTGCTGCTCGCGTTGCTGCTCACCGGCTGTAACGGACTGACTCCCGAGACGTACTCGCTGGTCGTCGACTCCGCGGCACCGTCGGCCAGCTGCTTCAACAGCATGATGGACCCGTCGATCGTCGAGACCACCGTGCCGCCAGGCCTCATGCAGGTGCAGGTGTGGGACGGGCCGGATCAGACGTCGTACCTGGAGGTCGAAGAAGGCGGCGGGCAGATCGACATGGGCGATGCGCCGTCGGTGGCCATCAGCGGCATCTTCACCGGCAAGAAGGGCGAGAAGGGCACCACCTTCACGCGTGACTCCGTCGCGAAGCAGACCACCGGCAACGCCGCAAACCCGACGGTGAACACCGTCACCACGCACGCAGAAATCGTCTTCGAGCGCGGCGGCGGCACCTTCGTCGGCACCGCCACCGTGAGCTCGTCGCGCAGCTGCTCGGGCATGGGGTGCGCGATGAATCAGCCCACCTGCTCGCTCAGCGGCATCAAGGTCTCGGGCACCCGCATCGCCGTCGAGTACGAGCGCGCGCCATAACCGTCACACGCTCAACAGCACGCCGCGGGCCTCCTGACCCGTGGCGGCTTTGATCGCCGCCGCGTAGGCCTGCGCCTGCGCTTCGTATTGACCGCGCTGCTCGTCGAAGGCGGCGTCGGTCTTGAATTCCACGACCCACCAGTCGCCGTCGAGCTCGTACGCGAGGTCGATGGCCCCCTCGATGACGGTGCCGTCGGGCAGGTGATGCACCACCGCCACTTCGCGCCGCACGTCCTTCGATTTCCTCGCGGCAGCCACTCGCGGGTGCTCGAGCGCCGCCAGCACGGCCTCGATGCAGGAGCGCTCTTCACGTTCCGTCGCGCCGATGGTGCGGCTCATGACGGCGGTGGTCGAAGCGACGAGCTCACGCCGTGCGTCCAGCGGGATCACCGCGAGCACCGCGTGGACGAGCTCGCCGAAGCGCCGCCCCGACGGCCTCCCCTGCCGCGGCGCGGTGGTCTTCTCGAGCGGGACCGATTCGATCGCCAACACCGGCGGCAGCTCGCGCGCGACCGTCACCTGCATCGAGGGCTTTCGCGCGGCGAAGATGGCCTCGGCGCGACTGGCCTGCCACTGCTCCCATGCAGCGATGCTCTTCGGAGCGGCGTCATCGTCGTCGGCGAGCGCGTCGGACGACTCGAGGCCCGCGGGTTCTTCCCGCTCGAGCTCCAGCGTGCGCGGGTCCCACCACACGACACCGTTCTTGCGCGTCGCGGCCAGATGCAGCCCGGGCAGCGGCACTTCACCGGGCACCGGACCATCGCGATCGAGGATCGGGTCGCGACCGAACGCCGGGCACCCTGGCGCCGGCTTCGGTTCATGCTCGAAGCCGAGCTGTGGATAGACCGAGCGATAGAGCACTTCGGTCCACGTGTCTTTCCACTGACGGTCACTGCACACCGGCACGATGAGCAGATCGCGCGCGCGCGTGGCCGCGACGTAGGTCAACCGGAGCGCCTCTTCGGCGTCACGTTGCAGCACTTCGTTCTCACGGTCGCGCAGCTCGACCGGCACGCAATTCGCCAGCGAATGCACCCACAACCCCTGCTCCGGGTCGACCCAGTGCGAGGGCTCGTTGCGTGAGGAGTTGGCGGTCGGCTCCGCGAGAATCACGACCGGGAACTCGAGGCCCTTGGCTGCATGCACGGTCATCATGCGCACGCCTTCGGTGCCCTCTTCCACGAGCGGCGCCTCGGGAGCCTCACCGTTGTCGGCCTCTTCCTGGAGGGCTTCGACCACGTCGCGGAACGAGGTCGCGCGCCGTTCGTGGCGACGCGACAGCTCCGCCAGTTGCAGCACGTTGGCGAGCGCCTGCGCTCCCGCAGTCCAGAAGGCGACGCCCGCATGCGCGCGTGTGGCCTCGAGGAAGGTGTGCACCGTCGCCGACACGGGTCGCTTGTTCCGCTGCCGATGCAGCTCGCCGATGACCATCAACGCCGCAGCAACCTCCCTGTCGGCGTCGCTCAACTCGACGGTGTCCCACCGCTTGAGCGGGCTCAGCCGATTCGCGCTCTTGAACACCAGCAACTGCTCGTCGGTGAACGCGAAGAAGGGCCCGCGCAGCGTCGCGTAGACCGAGAACTCGTCGCTCGGCCGCTCGATGGCGAAGAGCGCCGTGCGCAGCGCCATCACCTCTTCGCGGTGGTGAAACGAGCGGCCGCCGACCAGCACGTGTGGAACGCGGTGGGCCTCGAGCGCCTGCGCGTACGGACGTGGCACGTCGACCCCACCCCAACGGCGAAGCCGCTTGAACAGAATGCACACGTGCCGCGCCTGCACCGGCACCGGCTTGCCGTCTTCTTCGACGTGCCAGCCACTCTTGTTGATGAGCCACGACACGAAGCCGCCGACCGCCTGCGGCAGCGACGCTTCGATGGCGTCCTTCGTGGGCTTGCCGTACTTGCCGAACGGCCTCGGAGCCGGGAGCGCAATCACCGAGGGCTGCGCGCGGTTCGCTTCGCGCCACTCGCCCTGCGCCACCCACGTGGCCTGGTGTTCGCCGACCATGGCCGTCGAGAACGCGCCGTTCACCGCGGCCTGAATGCCGGGCGTGCTGCGGAACGACGTCGAGAGGTACACGACCGACGCGCCCTGTTTCACCAGGTGCTGCTTCACGCGCTCGTAGAGCACGATGTCGGCTCGACGAAAGCGGTAGATGCTCTGCTTCGGGTCTCCGACGACGAACAACTTTCCCGGAACGACCTTCGTGAAGAACGGCCGGCTCTCGGACGGATCTTCACCGCTGAGCAGCAGCACGATCTCACTCTGCAGTGGATCCGTGTCCTGGAACTCGTCGACGAAGATCCGCGTGAAACGCTCCTGGAGCGAGCGGCGAACCGACGCATGCTTCTGCAACAGATTGCGCGTGAGCAGCAGCAAGTCGACGAAGTCGAGCACGCCGGCGCGCTTCTTCTCGGCCTCGTACGCGTCGACCACCGGGCGCAGCTCTTCGTGAAGACGCGCGGCGAGATCTGCGTCGGCGGCGCGATTGAAGTCCTTGAGGGCCGACCAACAGGCATCGCGATCGGCGACCACCGTCGCTTCACTCACGCCGGTGAAGTTCACGCCCCAGGCCTTCGCTTCCCAGCGGAACTTGTTGCCGCCCAGCTCACGCAGCTGCGCCTCGATGCCGTCGTAGTCGCGCTCGGACACCGACTCGCGATGCCGCACGTCTTCGAGGAAGCGGCGAACGAGGTCGATGCAATCGACGAACTCACTGCGGTCACGCCGCACCTTGAGGTTCGGCAGGTGACCGACGAGGCGCTGAAACGTCGGCAACAGGTTGTCGATGGCGGCCTGACGATCGAACGGGTCACGACGCCAGGGGTGCGCAAAGTCGCGATGCTCGACCAGTGACTGCACCGCCGAGAACAACGCACGACGCGGGGGCTCCGCGTCAGGTCCCCGCGCACGGCGGCGGAGCGCTCGACGAACGCCCTCGGGTTGCTTCTGCAACAACGTCTGAAACTGCCGGTGAAACGCGGCATTCAACAGGGCGTCGGCGTCGTCTTCGGCGGCCACTTCGAACAGCGGGTCGACCTCTGCCTCGACCGGGTACTCACGAAGCAGGTCACCGCACAGGCCGTGAATGGTGCCGATGCGGGCGACTTCGAGCTCTTCCAGCGCGTCGGTGAGCCGCTCGAGTTCGTCGCCGCTGGACTCTTCGCGCGCACGCTCCAAACGCGTCCGAAGCCGCAGCTTCATCTCGCCGGCGGCCTTTTCGGTGAACGTGACCGAGATGATCTTCTCGAGCCGCGCCTCGCCTCGCCGCACCAGCATCACGATGCGCTCGACGAGCTCGGTGGTCTTGCCGGTGCCGGCCGCCGCTTCGACGACGAAGGTGGTGTCGACTTCTTCGCGCAGCCGGACGCGCGCGTCGTGATCGCCGGGCAACTTCACGGTTCATCCCTCAGGGCGTTGAGTTCTTTGAGTTCGGCGCGCAGGCCCTTTCGCGTGCGACGAATTCGGCGCGCCTCGTCAGGGCCACAGACGGCCTTGAAATCGCAGTAGCGACACTCGTCTTCGTCAGGCGCCGCGGGGAAGAAGCCGGTCTCGAGTGCGCCACGAATCACACGCGCCACGCGACCGAAGGCCTCCCGGCTCGGCCCGTCGAGCCGCGTCATCACCGAGCGATAGCCACCGACCTGCGTCGTGTAGAAGAGCCGGCCACCCGCGATGGTGGCATCGGGGAACAACTTCTCGAGCACCAGCGCATACAGCAGCGGCTGCAGGTGACGGCCACCACCGATGACGTTGCCTTCTTCAGCGCGCGCGCGGCCCGTCTTGTAGTCGCAGGCACGCAACGCGCCGAGGCGCCCCTGCTCGACGAGGTCGATCGAACCGCGAACGCGGAGCCCCTCGGTGATGGTCACCGGCTCCGCTGAACTTCGCGGGTCCTGCACGTCGACGTCGCGGCCCGGCAGGCCGAACGACAACTCGAAGTACGCAGGTTTCCACTCCGGCTCTTCGGCGACGCGCTTGAGCCACTCGCGGAGGTCGGCCTCGAGCGTGTGCACGCCGTCGACCCACACACGTTCGATGGCGGGCTTGAACTCGTCATAGACCTTCGCGGCGACGGCTTTGACGACCTCGTGCAGTCGCAGCTGCACCTGCGTGAGCGTCTGCGCGTTCACTTCGATACCGTCTGCGCGCAGTGCGTTGAGCAGTTGAAACTGAACGTCGTGCGCCATCGACCCCTTCTCGAGCGGGCCGAGTTCTTCGAGTTCACCGGGAACCTCGAACGGGTACAGGCGCGCGATGGTCGACAGGTAGAACTTGTACGGACACGCGGCGAACTGCTCGAGCGACGTCGGGCTGAACAGCCGCGCCGCAGGTTGATGCGGCTCGAGCGCGGCCCGCCCGGCGGCACCCGGCTTCACGAAACCGTCATTCACCGTCCACGCGCTGGTCTGCCACCGCGAATATCGGGCCCGCAGCGCACGCGCGAGGTGCGGGTTCGTCATCACCAGATAGCGGCCGCGACCCTTCACCGAACCACGCGCGTGCAGAATTCCATCGAGCACCGCGAGATCGAACTCGGTGTCGTCGATGGCCTGCGCCGCGACTTCTGGAGCCGGCCACGCCAGCCGAACGCGCGACGATGATTCGGCCTGGCGTTGCAACGCTTCGAAACCGGGCAGTCGCCCCTGCACCGCGCGCGCTGCCTCCAGCGCGTAGAAGGAAGGCACCCGTGGCCGCGCGTGCTCCGCGTCGACTCGTGGATACGAGAGGACCGCCTTCGCTCTCGCCGCACCGACCGCGAGCTGAAGCGCGTGACGCTCGCTGGCCACCCGGTGCCGCGCGACCTCGAGTTCGTCGTTCACCGCTTCGCGCAGCCGGTCCGAGAAGAGCGGGTCTTCGCGGATCTTCTGGGGGAACACGCGCTCGGCGAGGCCGGGAATGAAGACGGTATCGAACGAGAGACCGCGCGCGGCCTCGACCGGGCCGATGAAGATCTGCCCGTGACGGCGGCGCACCGGCGGCTCGGTGATCTCCGAGAGCCGGCGAGCGAGCACCGCGCGCACCTCGGAGAGTTCGAGCGGACCGACGGGATCCATCGGCGCGAGTTCGTTGAGCACCGCGAGCACCCGCGTCGGGTACTTCAGCGCACGCGTCGCCAGCCGCTGCAGCGCTTCACGCCACTCACGCCACGGCGCGCGCGTCGGCAAGGCGGTCAATTCATCGAGCAGCGGCAACGCGAACTGCTCGAGCGAGGTGAGCTCGGCCAGGCGACGCTGCTCTCGGCCGCGCTGGGCTTCGGTCGCCGTGGGGTTCTGCAGCGCCTTCATGGCCGCGGCGCGAAGCCCGGTCAGCCGGCGCTTCCAGCGGTCGGTTCCGCCGATGACCGCCGCCTCGATGATCAGATCTTCCCAACGCCACGGCGCACGCAGTTGGCCCAACGGAGCAGGCGCATCGACGTCGACCGCGTCTTCTTCAGGTGGCGGAGCAACCGGCGGCGCCGGCGGCAACAACGAGTCTGAGGAATCGGGAGCGACGAACGACTCGGTGTTCGCGGCAGGAGGCGCGCCTTCGGGATCCGGCGTCGGCACTTGCGACAACGAGAGGTACTCGCTGAAGCGCCGCGCCGAGAGCCCCTCCGCGGCGCACGCGAGCAAAGCCAGCAAGGCGCGACCCGCGGGATCCGGCCGAGGCTGACCAGCGCTGAACCACGCCTCGATGCCCGCGCGACGAAACGCGTCTTCGAGGGGCGCGCGGTACGTGCCGGGGCTGCGCAAGAGCACCGCCATGTCGTCGAAGGGAACACCGGCACGCGCGCGGTCGAGCACACGTCGCGCGATCTCCACACACTCCCGCGCCTCACCTGGCGCCGAGAAGAAAGGCAACGTCACCTCGGCGTCTTCGATGTGCTGCGGCGTGAAGAGATTGCGCTGCAGGCGTGACAGCGCGTCTTCACCCTCGGCGTCGAGCTCTTCGCGCGCCAACGTGGGGAGGTTCTGCGCTTCTTCCGACGGCGAAGTGACGAGCACCGACGGCGCAGCGCTCACGAGCGCCGACACGAATTTGAGCTCGAGGCCCGGCGCCGCGGGAACGTCGAGCATCAACAGCGGCGCCCGGGGCAACGACGAGAGCCGCTCCAACGCCAACGCGTAGACGCCCGCGCGGTCGATGAGCTTCTTCTCGTCGAGGAGCGTTTCGAACGCCCGGCGCGCTTCGAGCAATGCGGGTTCGACGCCCGCCTCGACGTTCACCATGCGCAGCTCACCGACGGTTCGCGACAACGCGCGCGCGAGCCCCGGCCGGCCTTCGAGCGGCTCGAGCCGGTGCAGCAACTTCTCTTCACCCAGCTCGTAGGCCACGCGCGCCCACAGCGCCTCCAACGACAACGACGAAACGGGCGTCAACTCGCGCTCGAGGAGCACCGGCCGCGCGAGCTCGAGCGCACAGCGATACAGCGTCGTGCGTCGCCAACCGAAGATCGACACGCCAAGAGAACGCGACAGCTCCGCCACCGCGTCGAAAGAGGCACCGATGAGCAGCGCGTTTCCGCTGCGAGGCAGACGGCGCAGAAATTCCCGGGCACGTGCGAGACGAAGCTCCGCTCGGCGACTCGTTACCAATGCGCGCACGGCGAGGGACTTTGCCCAAAACGCTCAGCGCGTGCGCGCACGTTCGCCACAGTGAGATCGCTCGCCTCATCGATCAGGCGTGCAACTCCTTGAACCGCGGTCGACACGGCACGGCACGCGCGTTGCTCAACCACTGCGCACACTCGGGAGAACGATTTCTCCCCCACCAAAGGAGCTGCACATGGGAACCACGTCCAAGCGCATCGAAGGCAAGGTCGACGAACTCAAGGGCAAGGTGAAGAAGACGTTCGGCGCGGCGACCGACAACGACCGCATGGAGCTCGAGGGCCGCGCTGAGCAGCTCAAGGGCGAGGCGAAGCAGGAAGGCGCCAAGGCCGTCGAGCGCGTGAAGGGCAAGGTCGAGGAGCTGGCCGGCGCCGCGAAGGCGAAGGTCGGTGAGTTGCTCGACAACGAGCAGGCCGAAGTGGAAGGCCGCGCCACCGAGCTCAAGGGCGTCGCGCGTCAGGCCGCCAACCAGTCGAAACACTGAGTGACTCGCTTTCGCTGAGTCATTCGCGGGGCGCCGGGAACATTCGGCGCTCCGCTTCTTTGTATCGAAGTGCCGAAGGAGAACGTCGTGAACGAGACGCACGAAAACTGTAGTTGCCGCGTGAAGCTCGCTGAGCGCCTCGCGAAGAGCCTCGAGCCCGAGTGGGCCGTGAGCTCGCTGATGGAGCTGCATCACGTCAGCGAGTGGCTGGACATTTCGCCGGAAGACACCCGCACGTTGATGGTGGTGGGCCTGCTCCCGAGCGACGACGGCGAGAACGTGCGCATCGGAGATCTCGTGAAGTTCCTCGAAGAGACCAACTGGCTGCAGCTCCGCGCGCAGCGGAACCTCGCGCAGCTTCAGGCGTACGCCGCCGATGTGTACGAGGGGCCAGAGCTGCGCACGTGATGACCAGGGCGCCACGCGCCCACGGGTCGTCGAAGCGAAAGAAAAAGGCGCCGCGCTCCGAAGAGCACGACGCCACTGACGAAAACGGAAAATGGAGGCGCCGGGAATCGAACTCCCTCGGACAATTCAGTCCGAAGCCTGCCAGTACCCCTAACCACACCCCTCAGGGACAGGGCACTCCATGACTCAGCTCGCTCAGCAGTACGTCGGTTCGAAGATCATTCTCACGGACCACTTTCAGACTTACGCGGACGACGGTACCCACAACCTCGCGCCTGACTGTTCGTACGCGCCGGGCGACACCGGTCGCGTCATCGGCGAGACGTTCGACACAGACCTGAACGCGACTGTGGTGATGGCGTTTTTCGACGACGAGCGTGACGTGCTCACGTGCATTCCCGGCAACGGTTGCGAGATTCTCCCGGCCCATGAGCGTTGACGTCGTCAGCGTTGAGCAGGCGGGAGAGATCCTCGGGTGCAAGCGAAGCAAGGTCTTCGAACTCCTCGCCGAGGGAAAGCTGCAGCGAGCACCGCGCATCGGGCGCTCGCTGCGCATCTTCAGAGACAGCGTCGACCGGCTGCTGAAGCCAGTGCTGAAGAAGCCACGGGCTCCAACGCGTCGGGTTCTGAAGGCGCCGGAGAGCTTCGACGAACTGCGGAGGTCGCTCCGCTAGCGGGGTCCGAATGTGGGCAGGACGTTGGAAAGGCGGTCGGTACGCGCAGAACGCCGAGGGGCGGCGCGTCTACTGGATCGAGAAGATGCTCGACCGGAAGCGGTACGCGATCCGGCTCGAGACACACGACGAAGACCTGGCGCTGGGCGAGCTGGTGCGGTTCCTCGCCGACCCGATCGCGTACACCCGGCCAGCGAAGCCAGACCCGTCGCGTGAGCCGCTGCACATCACGCCGAAGCTGGTGGCCGAATACCTCGATTCGATCCGCCACACCGTGCTCGACCATCGCCGCGCGCGGCTGGCGTACCTCACGGCCTGGGCGAAGTGCGGCCTCGACCTCCGAGAAGCGACGCCCGCCGACTGGCGCCGCGAGCTCGACGGGTTCGAGGGCGGTCACCGCGGGCGTGTCGAAGCGCTGAACGCGTTCGGGAACTGGTTGGTCCCTGACCGACTTGACCGCTGGAAGATGGTCGAGAACCCCCACGGCACGAAGACCACGCGCGCGCCGCAGGAGGCGTACTCGCTCGAGCAGCTCCGCACGGCGTTTGCCCGTCTTCCGGCCGGCGGCGTAAGAGACGTGTTCGTGGTTCGTGCGGCGACCGGCCTGCACCACACGGAGGTGGAACAGCTCGTGAACGCGCCGGTGCTGACTGGCCCGCTGCCCGAGAAAGGCGTGGCGATCCGCCGGCTCGAAGGGAGCCACGAGATCGCCGGTGTCATTCAGATCAAGCACAAGTCGAGGAAGCGACACCGCCAGTCGGTCGACGCGTTCACCCTCGCTGCTGTGCTCCGGCTCCGTGAGCATGTGCCTGACCGCGTGACGATGTGGGAGGCGCTGAACCCGCTGGTGCCGTCGAACCTGCGCCACACGTTCATCACGCTCGCCGGTGAGGTCGGAACGCTCATCACGTACCGCGCGGCCGGTGTCGACCGCAGCCGCATCGCCCAGGCCGTGGGTCACCGGGCGGGCTCCACGATGACCGCGGACCGCTACGACAAGCTGCAGGTGCCGGCGATGATCGCCCTGCCCCTAGATTTTCATGACGGATCCCAGGTCTGCCAACCCATCGAGAGATCGACAGGCTGAGAATTGGTCGGGTCAGTGGAGACGCGCGTGCCGCGCGGCATGTTCGCGAAGTCGACGGTGACGCGCGCTTCCGTCTGCACGGGCGCGATCGGCGACGTCGCTTCGCGGTACGACGCCACGCTCGCAGCAATGTTCCCCACGCCCTGCTGCGGCCCCGCCAGACGATCGCCCAGAGCCATGCCTGCTTCCCACGCCGCAGGCCCGCCGGGGACCATGTTGCGCAGGAAGCTCAGCCCCTCGAGCATCGGCTTGATGCCGTCGCGCCACGTGATTGCGAGCGTCTCGCCGAGGTTCGCAAACAGATCTTTGATGTCAGCCCAGTTCTCGTAGACGGCGATGCCTGCGAGCGCGAGGCCGGCAGCCGCCGCTGCGAAAGGGAGAATCGCCAGCAACGCCGTCGCTGCTGAAGCCGCAATCGTGCTGAGCGCAGCGGCGAACGCGGGCGCCGCCAGAATCAGCGCCGGCAGCTGAACAGCCAGACCGACCAACGCGACGCCGAGCGACCCGAGCGAAGCCACGAGCGGCAACGCCATCACGCCGACAGCCGCGAACGCAGTGCCCATCGGGCCGAGCCAATCGACGACCCGCGCAATCAGCGACGCGATCGTGGTCAGGCTCTCGACGAGCCGCTCGAACCCGCCGCTATCAACCCAGCGTTGGATCGCCGCCGCGGCGTTCTTCGCCAATTGCTTGAAGGCGTCGCGGTTCTTCACGATGAAGCCAGTGACGAGCTCGGACAGGCGCTTCATCACGGGGAAGAACGTGCCCGCGATCGATTGTGCGGTACCAGACACCGCTGTGCCGAGATCATCGAACGCGTCACCAAGAACGCCGGCTGCCCGAGCGAACTCAGCCTGCGGGCCGGCCAAGTACTCGAAGAGCCGGCGTTGCCGGTCGAGCGCATCGGTGCCCTCGCCCAACCACGCGCCGAACTTGAGATTGCCGAAGGCTTTCTCCGACAGAATCGCGCGCCGCGCGGGGTCCGTGACCTGTGAGAGCGACTTTGTGAGCAGACCGAACGCTTCGCTGGTCGACTTCGCTCCCTTCATCTGTGCTGCGAACGCGGGACTGATGTCGTTCAGGAAGGCGAGGAACTTCCCGCCCTTCCCGGCGTGCATCGCGCCCATGTTCTTCGTCAACGAATCGAGCCCAGCAGCGAACTCCTCGTTTCCGAGTCCTGCCTTCTTCGCCGCGTATTCGGTCTGCGCGTACCAATCGACCGCGACTCCAGCGCGATTCGCGTTGTCGTCGAGGCGCGAACCAGCGGCCTCCGCCGAGCGTATGAATCCGGCGAACGCGGTTCCGCCTATGAGTCCTATGGCTGTGAGCTTCGTGATCAGCCCGAACGCCGCACTACCGACTCCACCCACCGCATCCTTCACGCCACCGAGGGCCTGCTGAATTCCGCCGAAATTGACGGCCTTCCCCAGCTCCTTGAATTGATCGAAGACCTTCACGTTCTTCAGCGGCGCGGTGAGCCGCTGAATCTGAACGCTGAGCGCGCGAACGGGAGCCGTAGCCTGATCCACCGCCTTGAGCACTACCGAGAGATCGTACTTCATGGATTCTCCTTGCCGCTTACGCGTTCAACAATCCGAGAGCTTCAGCTCGGTCAGGCCCCGATGACCGTCACGGCGTAGCGCTGCGAAAGTGCCGCGACGGTGGGCGTGTAGACGCTCGAAGTCGTGCCGAACGACTCCGGCGCCGACGAGATCGCGAACTCGAAGTAGGTGCTCGTGAGGCTCTGCTGAATCGGCACGATGACGGCGGCCGGCAAGGTGCCAACGGAAGGCTGCTTCACCACGAGCACGCTGCCGCCAATGGGGCTGTCGACTTCGTTGGTGAAGGTGACACGCACACGCTCGAGCAGGCCACCGCCACCGGGTTCGATGCTGACGCCCGCCACGTTGCGCGCGGCGCCGACGAGTTCCACCCCGCCCGACCCATCACAACTCACCGTGCACGCGGCCTTCACCGGGTTGAGCTTGTCGATCGCGGTGAGCACCTGGTTCCAAGTGCCCTTCACGGGAGCGATGTCCGCGGCCAGAACGACGCTCATCAGCTCTTCCTGAACCGCATTCAGCCAGTGCGTATCGATCTGCGTCGGCATGCGGGGAATGCTCGGGTCTCCCTCGCTGAACATGTTGCCAACGTGAGCGTCTGCGTCGATTCGGTGCATGGTCGTCCTCGAGGGTGAAGCGGTGAATCGGCGGCCCGAGCTCAACTCGGACCACCTGTTCACTGCGTCACGCGCCGGCGTTCGTGACCGCGCCCTTCGGATCGAAGTGGTTCACCTTGAAGTCGAACCGGACCTTCAACTCGGTGCCGTCGACGCGCCAGCCGTCCTTGCTCTCGATGGTCGGGTTCTGCTGACCATTGAGGAACGCGACGACGAACGCGGGAAGCAGATTCGGGTCAGCGAACAGGTAGCGGCGCGGGCCCGTGATTCGGCTCGTGTCCACGATCTCTTTCACGATCCCGTTGACCATGTTCGGGCGCTGCAGCTGACCGGGCGCGTCGGGATCGTACTGAGCATTCACCAACACCTTCGCCGCGCCCACGAGACTCGAGGGAACGAGAAGGATGCTCGGCTTCAGGTCGAGAACCTCGTTGTTGCTGGCGTCCTTCTGCTGAGCCATCACGAGCCGGTCCGCATCGAGACCCGCCACGCTGAGCGCTGAGCCCGTGCCGTTCACGTTGCCGTTCGAGGAGTGGAAGAACGGGTTGCCGTTCACCGTCGGGCCCAGGCCTGAGTTCTGTGCGAGCAGCGCGTAGAACTCCTTTTCGATCGAGAGCTTCGCCGCGCGGCCAGCCTGGGGCGCCAGGTCCTGGAAAGCGCCGAGGTCGTCGTTCACCAGCGCTTGCCGGGTGATCGCGATGATCTTGCCCTTGGTCTCGGTCTGAATCGAGAGCTTTGAGCCATCGGGGATCGCGAGGTTCTTGAACTCGGAGTTCTCCGGGACTGTGTCGAGCGTTCCGAAGCTGCCGGGGCGGTAGCGTGACGAAGGCCGGAAGTCGTCGGTGCTTTCGACCTTGCAGATGCGCGACCACGTATCGGGCGTCGTCGCGTACGCGGCGAGCAGAATCTTTCCGATCGCGTTCTCGAGCAGAACCGGGAAGTCGGCGATTCCGGCGTACGGGCCACCACGTCGCGTGAACGCCTCGCCGAGAATCTGGTTCTTGCTCAACCCGCGCGTGCGAACGTTCTGGCGATCGAGTGCCTCGCGCGCGAGCTCTGTCACCGAGAGCCCGCGGAACGGGTTGTTGCGGAAGTCGCGCGCGTCGAAGCCCTCCACGTTCAACGCGACGGCGCGCTCAGCAAGCCCGGGATTCGTCTGGGCGATGATCGCAGCGCTCGCCCCGCGCTCGAACTTCTCTTCGGCGGTGTCGCCGACTTCGAAGCGCTGGTTCACGATCGGCGCCTGTTCCTCCCGCTTCGCGAGTTCGCCGAGCACGAACGCGCGGGCGGCATCGAGGCCCGTGTTGTCGTTGATCATTCGGGTGGCCACGCCCTCGCCGAGGCCCGCGGCACGAACCGCAGACTGAATGCCCGCGATGCGCTCGCGCTCAGCAGTGACGGCCTGGGTGATGTTGTCCTGCGCTCCGGTGCTCATGTCGTTCCTTTCGGTGCTGCGAGTGTTGAGAAATTCACAGGGGTTCGTGGTCGTCGCGTCGGAGCGCACGAACGCGTCCGCGTCAGCGCCGATCGCGACAACGCTGATCTCGTAGGGCTCCCAGTCGATGGCGCGAATGGTGGGGATCTGCGCCTCGACGCTCTCGATCTTCTCGACCTTGAACGTGCGGTAGCCGACGCTGACATTGTTGATGATGCGATCGGCGATCTTCGCGAAGACCTTGTCAGCCTCGGGGTCGATCCCTTCCTTCGCGAAGCGGATCGCGGCAACGCCACGGCCCTTCTCGAGACGCGCGCTCTCGATGACGCCGAGCGTCTCGGCGACGTTGCCAGTGGCGTGATCCTTCAGAAAGGGCGAGCGACCTGAGGTGAACCGCTGCATTCGAACGTGCGCAGGGTCAACGCTGAGTTCTTCGTTGTGACGACCGTCGATCCACGACGATCGGAGGACCTTCGCGCCCGTCGTCCACACGACTTCGAACGTGCGCTTCTCGACGTCGACTTTGCTGATCTCAGCGCGGCGCGATTGGGGAGGAACCTGCTTGGTTTCGCTCGTCTTCACAGACAAGACAAATACGCCGACCGTTAGTCAGCACAACGGGGGTTGATGACTAGTTAGACGTCGACCAGGTCGCCGGTGATCGTGGAGCGACCGGGCACCTTCCCCATCACAACAATGGCCGCCATCAGCGCGCCGTCGAGCGTGTTCGTGTCGATGAACTGCGTGTGAATATGCGAGGCCAGCGCCTTCATGCGTTCCCAGAAACGCCGCGGAGCTGTCCTCACGTCGCCGCCGTCGAGCGCCATAGCCGCGCGGACGAACGGCGCGCGCCACTTGCGACGCTCGTTCGGCGGGGTCTGCAAGACCACGCTCTCCACGAAGTCTCGGTAGCGATCGTTCCACGCCTGAATCAGGCGCTCGGGAGAGAAGTCGTTCACGCCTGGGCCGCCGGGCGATCGAGCACGCCGAGCTTCATGACCACGACGATCGATTTGACTGCGAAAGAGGCCGTAAGCGCGATCAGCTTTTCAAAGACCTCGAGCGGAGAGTCCGCCGTTGGTGCCGCGTCGGCGACCAGTTTCATGATGGCGGGGAGCGCGAGCCGGTTGAACTCCATTCGTTCACTGGCTGTGGGGATGCGGAACCCGTTGTGGCTGAGGAATGCGCCCGCGGCTGCGTTCGCGCCGGTGAGTAGCTTGAACTCAAGTTGATCGATAAAGTTATTTGTATTCATATTTTCCTCACGACACTCAGAAACCGTAAACCTGCGTATAGACAAGAAATACACCCGGGCTAGAGCAATTTCGCGATTCTGCGCACCCGTGACTACCCCTCCCCTCGGAAGAACCTGTGCCTACGGGGGTGGCGTGGAGGGTGCAGCGGGTTCGAACGCTCGCAATCGACGCGAGATAATCTTGTAATTAACGTCATCGATAGCGCCCTCCGTTCAGGAAGAACGCCCGCTGCTTGAGGTCGTTCGTGCTGAGCGTGCACTTCACGTAGAGCTGACGACGATCAACGCAGAACTCGTAGTCATGCGCTCTCAGCTCAGCTTCCAACACACGCTGATCAACCCAGACGTACTCCTCAGGGCCGTAGAGTTCTCTTCCCATGAACCACTCAGCGACGACCTTGAGCCAGTTCAGGGGTACCCAGCGCTTACCCCGGCGAGAGAGGTACTTCTTCAGGAACAGCTGAGACAGAACCGCTTGCCCTTTGGGCGTAACAGTTAGGGCGCGGGGAACGCGGGGATCAGCGGTGTTGTTTTCACTCCCTCTCATAAAAGTGTCATCCCCGACAGATTTGACAGTTTCTTGAATACGACTGGGATCACCCCCGCTACTCCCCGCGTTACCCGCAGGGGGAGAGCCACCAACCCTGAACTTTCGTGTGTGCATTGAGTTCGCTGCACAATTGAAGGCCGTCGACGATCCTGTTCCGGTGCCGCGCCAGCCACTTGCCGAGGGTGCGCGCGTCTGAACGACCGCGGTTGCTCGCGACCTCGCGAACCGATTCGCTGAACTCACGGTGCTCGAACGCTGCCGTGGCGTGCTCGAGGAGTTCGGTTGCAGTGACCTTCTTCCCCTGCCCCACCCCGATCACGCTTCGCCAGTTCGTGAGCACTGATCGGAGCTGCGAGAGCAACGGATCGTTCGCCCTCGCGTCTTCCATCGTCACGCACGGATCCGCTTTGCCGAGCCAAACCAGTGCCGACCGCACCGTGTCAGACCACTGACCGAAGCTCGCGAGGCGCGGCAATCGCCCTGGTCGCCCTGCAGCGGCGTACGACGCAACGACCGTAAGAGCATCAGCGACGTAGCGAGGTCGATCCGCCAGCACTCTCGCAAACGGGTCGCTCTTGAACTGTCGGAGTTCCGGCCGCTCCAAGCCCGCGTCGAGACGCGCAAGAAGCACGCGGCGAGTCAGATCACCAGCGACCGCGAGATTGTTTCCCGTGGCGAAGACCGACGCCCTGCTTTCGATGCGCGCGAGCTCCGATCGACCGAGGATCCGCACTTCGACGAGCGGGCGTTCAATGACCTGCGCGAGCGTGTCCCCGGCCAAGTTGATCGTCATGTTGTCGAGCGAGATCAGGGGCTGACCCGAAAGAAGCGCGGCACCCAGTCTCTTCTCGAGCTCAGCGTCGTCCCGTGGGGCGGTCAGTACCGGGCATCGTTGGCCGATGGCGATTGCCGCGCTGACGTCCCAGAGAAAGCTCTTGCCTGAACCCGCGGTCGACGCGCTGGCGGCATGTGCTGGGACGACGTCGCAGGCCCCACGCGCGACAGCGGTCAGGATCGCGCTCAGAGCAACGCTCCGGCTTGCGTCGTCGACGAACGGGAACTCGTCGAGGAGCTGATCGAGACGGCCCAAGCTCGCTCGCGCCGACTGTTCTGACAGTTCGAGAGGGGGAAGCCGGTCGGCGTCGAGAAGAAGCAGTTTGGTGCTCTCGTCGAAGCCAGGTTCGCTGAGGATCGAGCCGTCGGGGCGAAGAGTTGGTGACGTGATGACGCCGGAGATCGTGCGGAACCTCCAGTCGCCCGAGCGCGCGAGCAGGGAGTGAGCGAAAACGGCGGGAGGGTTCCGAGTCGTGAGCTTCTTGCTACGCGCGTCGAACTGCTGAACGCGCACGTGGCGAGACATCTCGTCCTCAAGCCAGGCCGCGGTCACCTCGCGTAGCTGCGCGATTTTCGTTCTGCGCCCGTGAGCTGCGTCGACTTCTTCAACCACCGGGCGCACGAGCATGGCGCCCCGTTGAAAGATGGGTGCCCCGGCGGCGATGAGCGCGGCTTCGAGCTCGGTCACGTTTTCGTGAAGTCGGCCGGCGACGTACTCGATCGAGACGCGTGAATCCGAGCGCCGCGCGCTACCGAACGGAGTCTTGTTCACGCGGCGGGTGGTGCGATCGCGTGCGTTGTTGAACTTGATCGACAGTTCTTCGTCGTCCCACGGCGGAACGCATTTCTTGTTCCACGGCTGCAGCAGTGACCAGGCGTCGTCGTCGCTGAGGGCGAAGTCGTTCAGGAGCAGCAAGCACGCACCGAGGGTCTTCGTGTCGCCTCCTTGCCCCTCAATCGCCGGCCCGAGCCGCGAGAGTGCCCGCGCCGCGTCAGCAAGGTCTTCCGGCGTTGCCGGGGGAACCTCTCTGGGCTCCGCCGCGCGTTCCGGCTTGCGCCGCAGGAGCTCGAGGAGCCATTCGGGCGCCGGGGCGAGAGGGGTATTCCACGGCTCGACGATCCACCGATAGGCACCCTTCGCAGAGACCGACGGCGCGACGACGACTTGTCCGCCTTCGCCCCGAATATCAATTCCTGCGCCGATCTTGCCTGCGCTGTTCGAGACGTCGATGTCTTCCGGAGCGGCGAAGAAGTAGTGGTCACCGTCACTGCCGGTGATCTGCCGCGGTGTCGTGGGGAACTCACCGTGTTCTTCGATGAGCTTCGCGAGCGACTCCCGGCCGCCGTTCTTCGGGTCGACGTCGAGAACGAACAGCCCGGAAACTCTTCCGGTAGCAACGCCGACGTTCGCTTCGGGGAAACGCTCCTTCCACCCGGCGATCACTTCGGCGTCGCTGCTGGCCTCGTTCTGCCACTCGCGGAACCGCGGGTGTTTGCCGGCTGACGGGCACGCGCTGCCCTTCGCGCACGAGCACACGCCACCGCGCGCGCTGTGGAGCGGAATCACCTGCCAACCGAGCCGCGCGTACACGCCGGCCCCGAGCATCGGAGAACTCATCGCGCGAGAGTCCTCAGAGCGTGTCGCCTACGCGTGAACCCACAACGAAGCCCGAGCGCTGGGGCTTCGTTGTGCTGCTCTCGCAAGCGGCGACGTAGCGTTCAATTTCTGCGCGAGTGATGAATGTGCGGCCGCCGTCTTTCGATGCGTGGAGACGACCGCTCTTGATGCGCTCGAACAGCGACGTCTTTGAGAGTCCAAGCGCGATGCACGCTTCTTGAACGCTCAACCGAAGAGGCGCGATCACTCTTCACCTCGCGAAGCGTAAGCGGCGGCCATTCGACACTTGGTGCTGCAGAATCGCACCGGAGCGCCGACGCTCCCCTTGCGACGAGGGGTGAACTTCGTGCCGCAGCGTTCGCAAACCTTTTCCGCCCGCTGGTTCGTCATTCCACGCGCGAATTCGGCGACCTGGAGCCACGCCACTCCAACCAGGTCGGTCGCGATCGGAACCAGCGCCGCGTGACAGCCGACGGGAGCCCAGTCGAGAGTCACAGACAACCGGACGCGCGCAGACAGGTGCTCATTGATGCGGGCCGCGTGTACCGAAAACTCCTGATACCGAGCTCGCGCCACAGCCTGCTCTCGAGTTTCGTCTTCGAAGACCTTCAGCAGCTTTGCGGTTCGTTCCTCCGCACGGTCGAGAGAGCGAAGCACAGCGCGAAGCGCCGGCTGCGCCGCAGCCAGTTCGTCCCGATCCTTGATCGTTACGGAGACACCAGCCGCCTCGAGAACGCTGATGGCGTCATCAATCGATGACTCTGAGAGCCGACGGAAGAAATCAGGAGGCACATTCGTCATGCCTCCCTTTTTACGGTATTTACCGTTAACTAGTCAACCGTAGTTACCGTTTAAATCTCGCTCCGCTGCCGTCAGGTGCTCTCCCCACCAGGACGCAAGATTGCGCCGGAGCTCTCGTCTCTCTCCGCGGTCGTAAGTTCGCGCGACGTCGTTGTCGTGAATGTGGTCGAGCGCCATTTCGACGGCGTCACGGTCGTGGCCGGCGTCACGCGCGAGGGTGCTCCACGCAGAACGCCAGCCGTGCGGCGTGTGCTTCCCCTTCAAGCCGAGCGTGACGCGGTACACCTTCTCTACGCTCTCGTGAGTGATGTGTCGGTTCGCGCCGGCGACCGACGGGAACAGGAATCCCCGAGTCGAGACGCCCTGCAGGTCACGCCACGCGCGCAACTCCGTAACAATCTGCGGAGCGAGAAACACGATGTGATCGAAGTGACGGTCCTGCGCCTTCATCTCGGCGCGAGGGATCGTCCACGTCGCGTCGTCGAGGTTGAAATGATCCCAACGCGCCGCGATCACGTTCCCCAACCGAGCAGCGGTGAACGCACACAGCCGGTGCGCCTGGTGCACCGAGGGCGACAGGTGCGCACGCTTCGAATCGCGAAGGACCGCGCCGAGTTCCGGCCACGTGAGCAACGCGGGCAGTCGGCCAGCGCGGCGTCGTCTGGTGATGACCTCTCTCGCTGCGTCGGCCGGGTTGTCGCCTCGGAACTTTCCCTGCGCCTGCGCGAGTCGAAAGATGCCTTGGCAGATCTGACGGACCTTTTGCGCGGTGTCGTAGCGATCGTGGAGCAGCTCCAACACGCTCGCGACGAGCGGAGCTGTGACCTCGGAGATCGGGAGTGAACCGAGCTTCGGGAGAATGTGGCGCCCGAGAGTCTCGCTGACGGTTTTGTAGTGACTCTCGCTCCAGCCTGGCCGTCGTTTCGCCAACCAGCTCTCCGCAACGTCTGAGAATCGAGTCCGGCTATCGATGGCCGCTTCAACGCGGGCCGCGCGCCGCTGAGCGACTGGGTCTCTGTTGTCACGCAGCAGAGCCCGCGCTTCATCGCGACGACTCCGAGCCTCGGCGAGCGACACCTCTGGGTAGACCCCGAACGAGATCAACCGCTCCTTGCGGTCCCAGTAGTACTTGAGCAGCCAACTCGGCGTTCCTGCTGCGCTCACCTTCAGGTGCAGGCCTGCGCCGTCGGAGAGCTTCTTCGGCGACCGCGCGGGGTCCTTCACCCACGCCTCAATCGCCTTCACGTTCAGCTTGTTGATACCCCCAGCCATTTGACCACCCCCGGAAGCGTCGCAGGGAACACCCCTACGCGCACCCCGAAGGTAAGTGGCTCGGGCCGAACGAACCAGTTCTTGGACGAACCAAGAAACTCAATGGCTTCAACGACTTAACAATTAAGCCGAACCACCTTGAACCAACACGAACTCTGTGGAACAGTTCGTAAATGGAGGCGCCGGGAATCGAACCCGGGTCCGAAAGCCTTCTGCCCCAAGTCACTACGTGTGTAGTCCGGAGTTTTTACAGCTCTAGTCCACTCGCTTCTCCCGAACAGGAAGCTGAATGAACCGGTCCTGACTCGATCTCGTTCTCCGCGATCAGGCGCTTGGAGAACCAGCCAGCATTATGGCGGTTGGACCTTCACCTCACTGGCAGAAGGTGAAGCAACCGTGCGTGAACCGTTTTTTAGGCGGCCAGCGCAAGCTCAACGTTGTCGTTGGCTTTTGTGGTTTTGCTCATTTGTATTTACGAGTGTGTGAGCCCACTCGACACGCGACCGTGGGACGTCTGTGCCCCCGTCGAAACCTTGTCGCCCCCGTTTTCAAAGAACCGAACCGCACCTTCTCTTTAACCACTTCGGCGCGCTTGTCACTGTCCGTCTGACGGGTTGAAACGCGCGCCGATGCTCACGTCCGTTCTGTTGTCGGTGGCGCTCGCGGCTTCCCCCGGTGCCTTCCCCTTCCCCACGAAAGTCTCGACCCTGCCGAACGGGCTTCGCGTGGTGCGCGTGCCGTTCAATTCGCCGGGGCTCGTCGCGTACTACACGGTGGTTCGCGTCGGCTCGCGCAACGAGGTCGAGCCCGGGCACACCGGCTTCGCGCACTTCTTCGAACACATGATGTTCCGCGGCACGCAGCGCTTTCCCGAAGGCACGCGCGGCGCGCTGCTCGGCAAGTCGGGCTTCGTCGAGAACGCGTTCACCACCGACGACGTGACCGTCTACACGGTCAGCGGCCCCAGCTCGGGCCTCGACACGCTCATCGACGTGGAGGCCGATCGCTTCCGCAACCTCGAATACGCAGAACCCGCGTTCCAGACCGAGGCGCAGGCCGTGCTCGGCGAGTACCAGAAGAACGCGTCGAACCCCGGCCTCAAGATCGAAGAGGTCAACCTCGCGACGTCGTTCACCAGGCACACGTACCGCCACACGACGCTCGGCTTCTACGAAGACATCGTCGAGATGCCGAAGCGCTACGAGTACTCGAAGACGTTCTTCAAGCGCTGGTACACGCCCGACAACACCATCGTGATCGTCGTCGGCGACTTCGACGACAACAAGGTGATGAAGAGCATCACCACGCTCTACGCGCCGTGGGCCGGCAAGGCCGCGAAGGTCGAAGTTCCCGTCGAGCCGCCGCAAACCGAAGCGCGCACGGCCCGGCTCTCGTGGCCAAACCCCACCCTGCCGCGACTGGGCCTGTCGTGGCACACGCCTGCGGCCACACCGCGCACGCTCGACGCCGCGATTCAGCAGGTGCTCGGCGCGTACCTCGTGGGGCCCACGTCTCCGCTTCACCGCACGTACGTGCTGCAGGAGCAGAAGGTCGAACGGTTCCACTCGTTCTACGACCACCACCGTGACCCGTGCTTCTTCGGCATCGACGCGCGCTTGAAGACTGAAGGCGACCGTCAAGTGGTGCTCGACGCGGTGACGGCAGAAATCGGCCGGATCGCGAGTGGGAAGGTCGACGACAAGCGGCTCGACGACATCAAGAGCAACCTCCGCTACGGGCTGCAAATGGAGCTCGAGACGCCCTCGCAAGTGGCGGTCGCGCTCGCGATGCACATCGGCGTGTTCGGCAGCACCGACGCCATCGACACGCTCTACGCCAACATCGCGAAGGTGACCGCGAAGGACCTGACGGCGTTCGCCGGGAAGCACCTCGTCGACACCAATCGAACCACGCTCGACTTCACGGTCGACGTGAAGGGAGGTGCACGATGAAACGCACGCTGTTCATCGCCGCGCTGGCGTTCTCGTGCGCGACCACGAAGTCGGCGCCGAAAGAAGCCGTGAAGGTCGTGCCGGAAGAAGTCGTGGCGCCGCCCACGAGCCCGGTTCCGTACGTCTCACTCCCGGCGGTCGAGCCGATGAAGGTCGTGCTGCAACCCGTGGCGAACAAGCCCATCGTCTCGGTGCGCCTCGTGTTCCGCACCGGGTCGGTCGACGACCCGAAGGGCAAGGAAGGCCTCACGGCGCTCACCACGCGCGTGCTGCTCGAAGGCGGAACGAAGTCGCTCGACTCGGCGCAGGTGCTCGAAGCGCTGTACCCCATGGCCGCCGAGTTGAACTGCGACACCGACAAGGAGTTCACGACCATCGCCGGCCGGGTGCACCGCGATCGCCTGCCGCGCTTCCTCGAGATTCTGGGTGAAGCGCTCACGGCGCCCCGCTTCGAAGCGCGTGAGTTCGAGCGCCTGAAGGCCGAGCAAGTGTCGTCACTCAAGAGCCGCCTGCGTCAGGAGAACGACGAGGAGCTCAGCAAGGCCGCGCTTGATGCGTTGCTGTTCGACGGGCATCCCTATCGGCACGCGGTCGTCGGCACCGAAGCGGGGCTGGCTGCCATCACGCTCGACGACGTGAAGGCGCAGTGGCAGCACACGTTCACCCGCGACCGGTTGATCATCGGCCTCGGCGGCGCGGCGGACGAGGCGCTGGCGACGACGGTGAAGAACGCCCTGTCGACGTTGCCGGCGACGGGCGTGGAGCGTGCGCCCTTGCCGACCGCAAAGGGGCCGATGGGCAGCGGCCTCGTCGTGAAGAGAGCGACGAAATCGACCGCCGGCGCCTTCGGCTTCGTTTCGCCGCTGCGTCGCGGAGATGCCGACTTCATCGACCTCTTCATCGCCCTCTCGTATTTCGGTGAGCACCGCCAGGAGCACGGCGTGCTCTTTCAGGAGGTGCGCGATCGTCGAGGCCTCAACTACGGCACGTACGCCTACGCGCAGCACTACCGGCAGGACGGTTGGAACTCGGTGCCTCGCCCGAACATCCTCCGCAGCCAGCAGGACGTGATGCTGTGGTTGCGACCCGTCGTCGCGGCCAACGCGGTCTTCGCCACCCGAGCCGTCCTCTTCTTCCTCGAGCAGGCGCGCACGAAGCCGATTCCGCAAGAGCGCTTCGACACCGCGCGCGGGTTCCTCGGCGGCGCTACGCGCGTGTGGACGCTCACCGACCAACAGCGACTCGGCTGGGCCATCGACGACGTGCTCTCGGGAACACCCGATTTCCTCGAAGCCGTTCGTCAGCGGTTGGCCACCATCACGCCCGCTGACGCGCAAGCCGTCTTGAAGAAGTACGTGCGCCCCGAGTTGATCAACTACGCGTTCGTCACCAGCGACGTCGACGCGCTCACCACGGGCCTGACTTCGTCGCAGCCTTCGCCCATCACCTACCCGACGCCCAAAGCGGAAGACGTGCTGGCCGATGATCAGCGCATCTCGACCACACCGATTCCGCTGGCGGCGGATCGTTTGAAGTCCACCGATGCGAGCGAGTTCCTCGCGAAGTGAGCTGAATCACCCTGTAGCAGCGCTGTTTCCTTTTCAGGCTCGTATGCGGGGGTACACTTTGCCCTCGGTGCGTTCGCTTCGACTCTTCATCTTCGGTTTGTTGTGCGCATCGGGCGTTTCGCGGGCTCAACCCATCGACGCCTTCAGTGCGCGCGGCATCGACCTCGTGCCTTTCAAGTTCACGCCCGGGATGGACTCGGGCCTGACCCTGGAAGGCGGTGAGTTGCTCAACACGCGGTCCTGGCAGCTGACGGCCCTGGTCGACTTCAACATCGGCATTCTGTCGGCGAAGTTCGGCAACGAGCGGCTCGGCGAGCTGATGCCGTTCCGCACTGACATTCACATTCTGGGCGCCTACCAGCTGCACCCGCGCATCGAGGTCGCCGCCGACATTCCGCTCGTCGCGCAGGCCCACAACTTCGGTCTGCTCGACGCGCAGGGGTTCCCCACTACGCCGCCCGCAGCCTTCGGGCTCGGCGCGCCGCGGCTGCTCGGTCGCGTGCAGATTCTCAAGCAGAGCGAGGTTCCGATCGTGGGCCTCGCCGGAATTCTCGAGGTGCGCTTCCCCATCGGTGGCGTCGACAGCTTCATGTCGGACCGCGGCTTCGTGTTCGCGCCGCGCGTGGCCGTCGAGCGCGGCATCGGTCCCGTGCGGCTGCTCGGCAACGTCGGCTGGCGTCTGCGCACCGCGCCTGGCCGTTTTCTGAACCTCTACGTCGGTCAGGAGTTCACGCTGGGCGGCGGCGCCATCGTCGAGATCCCCAACTTCTCGATCTTCCAGAACAACCAGCTCATCGCGGAAGTGAACGTGGCGACGCCGGCTGAAGCGCCGTTCACGTTCACCGAAGCCGAGGCGCTCAAGACGCCGTTCGAAGCGATGGTCGGCGCGCGCACCACGGTGGGCGGCAACTGGGGCGTACAGCTCTCGGTCGGCAAGGGCCTGGGCGAAACCGGTTACGGCCGTGAGCTGCTGCGCGTGGCGCTCGGCGTGAGCTACCAGCACGTCGCCGAGCCCGATTCGGACAACGACGGCATTCCGGATCGCGTCGACGGCTGTCCTGATCAGGCTGAAGATCTCGACGGCGTCGAAGACGTCGACGGCTGCCCCGAGGCGAAGGATCCAGACCGAGACGGCGACGGTGTGCCCGACAAGGTCGACGCGTGCCCTGATCAGCCCGGCCTCCAGCAGCTCGACGGGTGCCCGGATCGCGACGGCGATCAGATTCCCGACAACGTCGACAAGTGCCCCGATCAGCCCGGCCCGCCTGAATTGACCGGCTGCCCGCCTCCCGAAGACGAAGAAGAGGTCGTCCTCGAGTCGGAGCGCATTCGCATCAACAACCAGATTCTCTTCGAGTTCGGCAGCGATCGAATCGACCCGCGCTCGTTCAAGCTGCTCGATGAAGTCGCGCAGGTGCTCAACAAGAACAAAGACGTGGGCCCGGTACAGATCGAAGGCCACACCGACAACGTCGGTTCTCGCGAGATCAACATCAACCTCTCGAAGCGCCGCGCGAAGGCCGTCGAGACGTACCTCATCGGCAAGGGCATCGCGGCGAAGCGTCTGCGCTCCGAAGGCTTCGGCTTCGACCGGCCCATCGCCACCAACGACACGCCGCTCGGCCGCGCGAAGAACCGCCGCACCGAGTTCAAGCTGCTCGAGGAGATCGAGAACAAGGGCGAGCAGAAGCCCGCGCCCCGGAAGTGATCAGCGGCTGAGCGCTTCCTTCACCCAGCGGCGAATCTGACCTTCGGTGGCCTGGCCCTGGTGCGAGGCCACCACGTGGCCCTGACGATCGAGCACGAACAACGAGGGCAGCGCCTTCACCCGCCACGCGGCGCCGACTTCAGGCCGGCCGAGCGCGGCATAGGGCGCGAGCTGCGGGTAGCGCTTCAGAAAGAGCTCGACCATCTCGCGCTGGGTGTCGAGGTTGTCGTTGCTGATGGCGACCAGCGTGACGCCGTCCTTCTCGAACTCCTGCACGGTGCTGACGAGGTACGGAATTTCTTCGCGGCACGGCGGGCACCACGTGGCCCAGAAGTTCACCACCACGACCTTGCCGCGCAGCTCACCCAGAGAGACCACCTCGCCGCGCAACCGCTTCACCTGGAAGTCCGGCGCGACCGAGCCCTCTTCCATGATGGCGGCGCCGTTGACCTGCTGCCAACCGAGCATCGCGGCGCCGGCGAGCAGCACCACGATGAACGCGAGCGTCACTTTGTCGACGGGCTTCTTCTGCGCAGCTTCGTCAGTCACGACGCGGGCTCATAGCAGGCGCGTGAGGCCTGCGAGCACGAGCCGTGTGCCCCGTTTGAGCAGCGGCCGCTTCGAGACGAACTTCGCGAGGGCCGGACCTTCCCGGTAGTACCAGTCGACGAACGCGCGGCCCGCGGCGCTCGCCTCGAGCACTTCGTCGCGGAACGCACGCAGCACGTCGAGCTCCGGCGCGCCCTCACCGAAGGCCACCGTCGCCACGAAGCATGCGCCCGGCGCGGTGACCCACAACACGCGGCTGGTGTTCAGGTTCAACACGCCGCGGAGGTACGTCTCGGGGAAGTAGAGGAACGCGAGCAGATCTCGCCGGGACGCGCTCAGTTCTGCCGGCCCGGCGTCGTCGAATTCCACCCGCGTCGCCAGACCCGAGAGTTCTTCGACGCGGAAGCGATAGCGCCGGCGATTGCGCCCCAACGACTGCACTTCCAGCTCGCGCAACTCGGCGACGTAGCCGACGAAGTGTGAGCGGCAGTGCGGGCAGACGAGTCGATGCGAAGCCACGCGCGGCGTGAGCGAGAACTGGCTGACCTTGCGACACGAAGGGCACGCCAGCTTGGTTTCCACCTGCGCTTCGGGGTGCGGGTCGAAGCGCGACTGGCGCGTGCGTTCATCGAAGACCACGGGCCGCTTTTCATCGGTGCGGCTCCACAGTCGCAGCGGAGCCGTCGCCACACGCTCGCGGATGAGCGCCTCGTGCCACGCGGGTTCCGCCTGCTCCACGCGCCCCTCCGACATCAACGACAGGGCGACCAGATGCCCTTCGATGGCGAGCGTGAAGTCCTTCACCTGCGAGCCCAGCCGCCACGACCGCGCCAGCAGCACTTCACCTTCGCCGACCAGCAGCGTGGCCTGCGCGCGCGTTGGATCATCACGGCGGCGGTACAGCGGTGGTTCAGGGACGCGCGAGAAGAAGGCCAGTACGTCGGCTTGAAACGCGTCGATGCCGTCGTTGGGCAGCGACGCCAGCTGCTTTTCCCGTTCGCGTGCGCGGCTGCGGAGCGCCTCCAGATCCACGAACGTGCTTCTAAGCCCGCGCCATGACGGCGCTTGTCGAAAAATGGATCCGCATGTGCGCGCAGGTAGTTTTCAACGCATGGGCATTCTGCGTTTCGTCGTCTGGTCGTCGCTCTGCATTGGCTTGGGCATCTTCCTCGGCTCCGCGGAGTTCGGCGGCCGCACGCCGTGGCAACACGCGCGCGGAGCGTGGAAGCAACAGGGCCCGCGCCTCGAGAAGGTGAAGGACGACGCCGAGATCCTCGCGGACGAAGTGAAGAAGAAGGTCGCCAACGACTCGACGCCGCCCAAGGAGCGCCACTCGGAAGACGAGCGCAAGGCCGTCGACGCGATCATCTCGAAGCGCAGCGCCAGCAAGGGCTGATCATCGCCCCAGGTGTTCGAACGCCGAGAGCCACACCTGCGCTTCGCGCTCGGTGATGCCGCCGCGAACCAGCGCGCGTGAAAGCTCGTTGAGCAGATGTTCGGGCGCCTGCGGGTTCAAGAACTCCGCGGCGAGCAGCGACTGCCTCATCTTTGCTTCGAGGCGCTGGAGCATCAGCATCGTCGCGCCCTTCGGCTGATCAGGTTGCGGCGCGTCGTGACGCGAGCACAGGTACAGCAACACCGCTGCGGCGTGGCTCAGGTTCATCGACGGCTGCGGGCCGGGGGTGGGAATCACCAGCACGTCGTGACACCGCGCGAGTTCTTCGTCGGACAGACCGCGTTTTTCGCCACCAAGAACGAGCGCGACCTTGCCGCGTGACGCGTGGAGCGCGAGGCGCTCGACGGCCTGCTCCGGCGAGAGCGGCGTGTGCCGTTTGAGTGCGGAGCGCGAGGTGCTGCCGACGGCGTAGACGACACCGCTGAGCGCTTCGTCGAGCGTCTGCGCGACGGCCATGCGGTCGAGCACCGGGTCGGCTTTCACCGCCATTCGGCCAGCCGCGCGAAATTCGTGAGTCTGCGGGTCGGAGAGAATCAGCTCGCCACAGCCGAAGTTCGCCATCGCGCGGGCGATCGACGCGAGGTTCTCGGGCGAGCGGAGCTGGTGGCAGACGACGACCGGACTGACCATTCGACGAGCCTTACCTTCGTCTGGCCCGGAAGGCATTCCATGGGTATGGTGGTCGCGCTGTGTTCACGCGAAACGTCCTGATCAGTCTGGTTATTGTGGTCGCTGCCGGTTGCGGCGTGGGTGGGGCGTCTCCGCGTTCGCTCTCCTCTTCGCAGGCGCTGATCAGCACGGCGGAGTGGCTCGAGTTCGAAGCCCCGCAGGTTCGCGTCGAGCTGTTCCGCGACGTTGCCCGGCAGTCGGCGATACAGGCGGGCACGCGTGGCGCCGTGCTGTTCCCCATGAACCTGAACGGTGAGTTCGTCGCTGCGCCTGCGCTCGATCCGGCCACCGACCTTCTTGGCCCGACCGACGCGGGCGCGCCGTGGGATCTGCAGTTCGAAAACCGTGGCGACCGCTTCTCCGATGATCGCCGCGACGCGTTCCAGGGCCTGTCCGAACGTGAAGCTGCCGAGCAGATCGCGCGTTCGCTGCTCACGCTGTGGAACGTGAAAGTTGACGGTCCTGTGACGGTGGTTCGCGTTCCGGGCGCTCCGTACGCCGCGGCGTGGATCGACGGCGAGCTCCGGCTCAATCCGTCATTCGTCTACATGGCGGCCGCTCCGACTCGCTGATACGCGCGGCGTCATGGCTGACGCCCGGCTCGCTGCACAGCTCCCACACACGCTCAAAGACACCGACTTTCCTGCGCTCGGGCACAAGTACCGCGGCAAGGTTCGCGACACGTACGCGAAGGGCGATCACCTGGTGTTGGTGACGACCGACCGGCTCTCGGCGTTCGACCACATTCTCACCACGCTGCCCTTCAAGGGCGACCTGCTGAACACCCTCGCGCACTTCTGGTTCAAGAAAACGGAGCACGTGGTGAAGAACCACGTCATCGACATGCCGGACCCGTGCGTGATCGTCGGGCGCAAGGCCGAGACCTTCAAAGTCGAGTTCGTGGTGCGCGCGCACCTGACCGGTTCTCTCTGGCGCGACTACGAGGCCGGCCGCGATCCGTACGCGCTGGCGCTGCCGCCGGGCATGAAGAAGGACCAGGCCTTCGACCGGCCGATGATCACCCCGTCGACGAAGGCGCCGATCGGCGAGCACGACGAGCCGATGAGCGAGGCCGCCGTCGTTGAGCGCGGGTTGATGTCGCAGCGAGACTGGGAGCGTTCGAAGGAAGCAGCGCTGGGCATCTTCGCCGAAGGGCAGAAGCAGGCCGCAGCGCAGGGCCTGATCCTCGTCGACACCAAGTACGAGTTCGGCCTCGTGGGGTCAGAGCTGGTGGTCGTCGACGAGATGCACACGCCCGACTCGAGCCGCTTCTGGGTCGCGGAAGGTTCGAAGGAGCGCTTCGAGCGCGGCCAGGCGCAGCAGATGCTCGACAAAGAGAACCTGCGGCAGTGGCTGATCACCGAGCGCGGCTTCTCGGGCCAGGGCACGCCGCCGCCGATCCCCGACGACGTGCGCGTGATGCTCGCCGACAAGTACCTCACGGCCTTCGAGCGCATCACGGGCACGAAGTTCGATCTTCAGGTCGGCGACGTCACCGCGCGCCTGCAGAAGAACCTGAAGAACGCGAAGCTGCTCTGATCAGCTGCGGCCGAACACGCGCTCGAAGATCTGATCGACGTGGCGCAGGTGGTAGCCCGTGGTGAAGCACGCCTCGATGTCTTCGGGTGACATGGTCTTGAGCAGGTCGACGTCAGCCAGCAGCGCGGTCTTGAAGTCCAGCCCCAGCTCGTAGTGCTTCATCGCGTTGCGCTGAACGATGACGTACGCCGCCTGACGGTCGAGGCCGCGCTTTGCCAGCTCCAGCAACAACCGCTGCGAGTTCACGACTCCACCGAGCAGCTCGAGGTTCTTCTGCATGTTCTGCGGGTAGACCTTGAGGTTCTCGATGAGCCCCGCGAAGCGATGCAGCATGAAGTCGGCGACCACGGTCGCGTCGGGGCCGATCATCCGCTCCACCGAGGAATGCGAGATGTCGCGCTCGTGCCAGAGCGGCACGTTCTCGATGGCCGACAACGCGTAGCCACGCAGCAGCCGCGCGAGGCCGGTGAGATTCTCGGACAGAATCGGGTTGCGCTTGTGTGGCATCGCCGAGCTGCCCTTCTGCCCCGGCGTGAAGTTCTCTTCGGCCTCGCGAACCTCCGTGCGCTGGAGGTGGCGGATCTCGACGGCGAACTTCTCGATGCTCGCGCCCAGCAACGCCAGCGCACCGAAGTACTCGGCGTGACGATCTCGCTGAACGATCTGACTCGACGCTGGCGCGCCGGTGAGGCCCAGCTTCTTCATCGCGTGCGTTTCGACCGACGGCGGCAGGTGCGCGAAGGTGCCGACGGCTCCGGAGATCTTCCCGAACGAGATGACGTCGCGTGCCTGCTCGAGGCGTCGACGTGCGCGCTTCAATTCGTCGAACCAGATGGCGAGCTTGTGGCCGAACGAAATCGGCTCGGCGTGAATGCCGTGGCTGCGGCCCATCATCGGGGTCAGCTTGTGTTCGAACGCGCGCGCCTCGACGGCCTCGAGCACGCGGTCGACGCCGCTGATCAACAACGTCGCCGCGTCGCGAAGAATCAACGCCAGCGAGGTGTCGAGCACGTCAGACGAGGTCATGCCCCAGTGCAGCCAGCGCGCGTCGGGCCCGATGCGCTCCTCCATGAAGGTGAGGAAGGCGATGACGTCGTGCTTGGTGACCTTCTCGATCTCTTCGATGCGCGCGTTGTCTTCAGCGTTGAAGTCGCCCGCCTTCGCCACGCACGCGTCGAGCGCCGACTTCGGCGCGATGCCTTCCGCGACCATGCCTTCGAGCGCCGCCAACTCGACGTCTCGCCAGCGGCGCAAACGGGCTTCGTTCGACCAGAGGGCCGTCATTTCGGGGCGCGAATAGCGGGGGATCATGCGCCCGCGCTTACCACGTCACTCCACGACTTTGACCGTGAGGCTCTGACGTGCCGCGAAGGTCACAGCGTCCATCACGAAGGCTTCTGCGGCGCCCAGCTTCTTCGCCGTCGAGAGGTTCACGTTGAGCTCGAGGCCTTCGGGGTTGGCCACGGCGAGCGCGCCTGGGTCGACCTTCTCGACGAGCACACGATTCGCCAGCCGCCCGGCCTGCTGTCCAATCGACAAGGGCGCGGGCGCGAGCGCGAACAACGCCCCCTGCTTCACCTGCGCCGGCGCCAGACCGATGGCGGGGATCTTCTCGTCCTGGCTCCACTGCAGCAGCCGTTCGACCACCGTCGCGTTGCCGACGGTCTTGTCAGACACGATGACCAGCGCGTCGATCTGCCCCTTCGCCGACGACAACACCTTGTCGACCTTCGAAGGAGAATCGATGTCGAGCGGGACGATTTTCAGACCGCGCGCCTGCGCCGCCGAGTTCGCACCGTCGACGAACGGCTTGGAATACCGCGGGTCCTGCAGCACACCGACGCGCCTGGCCTTCGGCAGGGTCGCACGCAGCGCCGAGAGCTCGAGCGCAAGGTCCGACGTGAGCGCGATGCCCGTCGTGTTCTGACCTTCGAGCTCGTACTTCTCGTAATACGGCACCATCGCGAACAGCACCGGCACGTCGCTGAACTGTCGACGCGCGCCGACGGCGGCGGCCGGGCCGATCGCCAGCACCAGCGCCGGCTTGTTGGAGGCGATCTTCTTGAAGGCCGCGGCTGCGGCGTCAGCGCCGTCTTCGAGCGTGACTTCTTCGACCTGCGCCTTCACCTCGGCCGAGAACCCGGCGACCACCTGCGCATAGGCGGTGAGCGACGACGACTTCACGACCACCACGCGAGGGCGTTCGGCGAAGGAGACGAACGAAGCCAGCAGCGCGACGATCAGCGCTGATCTGCGCAGCATCGGAAACCCACCTCGGTGGACTTGGCGAACGAAGCGCCGTTCTTCCGCGCCGAGCAGCGCACTGCATAGTCGCCGCTCGCGAACGAGCCGCCCTTGATGATGCGGTCTGCCGTCCACTCGGCGACGTTGCCGGACATGTCGGCCACGCCGTAGCCGCTGCGGCACTTCGAGAAGCGACCGGCGGGAGCCAGGCTGCGCGCATCACCGATGTCGTCTTCGGTGTTGCAGCTGTCGGCGTCGAACGTGGCGCCGTACGGCCACTTCGCGCCGCCCGGCCCCTTGCAGGCCTTCTCCCACTCGGCCTCGCTGCACAGACGCTTGCTCTGCGCCTCACACAACCGCTTGGCGTCGGCGAACCCGATGCTGGCCGTCGGCGAAGCCCCCCGCTTGTTCGGGTACTCGAAGGCGTCGATGCAGAACGCCGAGACGTCAACCGACGACAACGCCTTCTCGTCGAAGCCCATCATCGGGTCACCGGGAGCGGTGCCCATCTTGAACGCGCCACCAGCCACCGGCCGCATGCCCTCGGGGCAGCCTCCAGAGCCCGCGGCCACGACCGGCGAAGCCGCGGCGAGCAACTTCTCTTTCTCGGCCTTCTCTTTCGCAGCAGCCTTGTCAGCAGCGGCCTTCTCGGCGGCAGCCTTCTTCTCGGCGAGCGCTGCCTCACGCGCCGCCTTGTCGGCAGCGGCCTTCTCGGCCTTTTCCCGGTCGGCGGCTTCTTTCGCGAGCCGCGCCGCTTCTGCCTTCGCTGCCTTCTCGTCGCTGGCGTTCTTCGTCTTCTCGGCGGCGAGCTTGTCAGCCTCGGCCTTCTCGGCGGCGGCCTTGTCAGCGGCCAACTTGTCAGCAGCGAGTTTTTCGGCCGCGAGCTTCTCAGCTGCCAGCTTGTCGGCGGCAATCTTCTCGTCGGCAGCCTTCTCGATGGCAGCTGCTTCCGCGGCAGCCTTTTCCTTCGCAGCCGCTTCGGCGGCCACACGCGCGGCGTCGTCGTTCTGGGGCTGCTCGACGACCGGGTTGGTCAACGCGCGCTGCCGCTGAATCAGGAAGAACCCGCCACCCGCGCCCACGCCGACACCGGCGACGATGAGCAGCGTGACCAGCATCCACGTGCGGTTCTTCTTCGCCTGCTTCTGCGCGCTGGCGAACACCGGCGGCGGCGGCACGATCACCGACGGCGGGGGCGCCACCGTCTCGACCAGCGCACGCGTCTCGACGTGGTCGTCGTTCTCGAGCTGCGCCACGAACATGCCCGAGTCGATGACCTCGGTCTCTTCGCGGTCTTTCCGCGCTTCCGACTCGCTCTTGAGCGCACGCGCGATCTGCGCCGGGTCCACCGGCTGCGTCGCGTCAGGCATCAGGTTCTCGCCTGACTCCGGCGGCGGAGGCGGCGGCAAGGGCATCTCGGGCACCGGCGGCGGCGGCTTGTCGCGACGCGGTGAGAGCTGCAGCATTCCCGTCGACGTGCGCGGGCGCGCGGCCGGCACGACGCCGCTCGCAGGTTCAGCACGCGGGGCTTTGGGCGGAGCCGGCGGCGCGAGCTTGCGCTGCAACTCGGAGATCTCCGCCATCATGTCGCCGGCGGTCTTGAAGCGCGCGTTGGGGTTGCTGTTGACGGCCTTGCGGTAGATGCCCTCGAGCTGCGCAGGCACCTCGGGGTTGCGGCGCTGGAGCTCGGGAATCGCGCCGTCGGGCGTCAGACCCGAGAGCATCTCGCCAAGAATCACGCCCACCGAATAGATGTCGGCGCGCGAATCGATCTCGCTGCCTTCGACCAGCTCGGGCGCGAGGTACTTGTCGCTCTTGCGCGCCTTCATGGCCTGCACGAACGGCAGCCGCGGCATCGCGAGACCCAGACCGAAATCGGTGACCTTCAGGAGGTCGGGCAGCACCAGCACGTTGTCGGGCTTGAGGTCGCTGTGCGGGCCGACCTTGTGCGCGCCGTCGAGGGCCGCGCAGATCTGCGCGAGGATCGGTTCGATCTCGATGAGCGCGAAGAACTGACCCTTCTGCAGCCGCAGATCGATGATCTTCCGCAGCGTCAGACCGTCGAGGTACTGCGAGGTGAAGAACGGCCGCTCCGCGTCTTCACCTTCTTCGTACACGCGCACCAGGTTCGGGTGCGAGAGCTTGCGCGCGAGGCGGATCTGCCTGGCGAACTGCTTCCGCTCATCGGCCGACTGAAGCAGCTTGGGGTTGATGACCTTCAGCGCGACCTCGACGTCGATTTCTTTGTCGTGCGCCCGGAAGACGAACCCCAGCGGGCCTGCGCCCGCGATGTCTTTGATCAGGTAGCGATTGGCGACGAGGTCCTGCGGCTTGTACGGCGCGCCTTCGATGGAGCTGGTGGCCGCACGACGACGACTGAAAGTGCCGGTTGCCTGACGAAGCCCACCATTGGACAGGTTCTGCCCGCAGGTCGGACATTTCTCGGCCGTGTCCGGGACGTGGGTGCCGCAGCGGTAGCAAAGCAACGGGAGAAACCTCGGGGGTCAACCGTGTGGGCAACTTCGTAAAGCGTGAATCAAACTCGGTTTTTTAGACCAGACCACATCTGCGTTCAACGTCCGCCCGTGGAGCCAAAACCGCCTTCACCCCGCCCCGTTTCGGTCAACACCGCCACTTCGTCCCAGCGCCCCTGGACCACCGGGGCGATCACCAGCTGCGCGATGCGATCTCCACGGTTCAGCACCACGGGAGCGCTCGACAGGTTGATGAGTAACACCCCGATTTCACCGCGATAATCAGCGTCGATGGTGCCCGGCGAGTTGAGACACGTGAGGCCCTGTTTGAGCGCGAGCCCGCTCCGCGGCCGCACCTGCGCTTCGTAGTCAGCCGGCAACTCGATGGAGAGCCCGGTGGGGATCAACCGGCGCTCCAGCGGCGCGAGCTGAACGGGTTCAGCGAGGTCCGCGAGCAGGTCCATGCCGGCTGACTGGGCCGTCTGGTACTTCGGCAACGGCAGGTCAGAGGAACGCACGCGACGCACCTTCACAGTCACGCTCATGGCGCGAGCGTGTACCACGAGTGGAACGTGAGCCGCCGGGGTGAGGTTCCTCGGCTTTCACTCCTCCGAAGCGGGAGGCGCGCCGAATTGATCGAAGGCCTTCTTCAACTGCTTCGAGCCGTCGTGCTTCGGAGCCGGCGCAGGCGGCGGGTCGAGCACCAGCGGCTTGCTGCCGCGGAACAGGAACGGGTCCATCGGTTTGTGACCCAACTCGAGCTGGTAGTGCACATGCGGGCCGGTGCTGCGGCCGGTGGTGCCCGAGTACGCGATGGTGTCACCGGCCTTGATGACCTGCCCCGTCTTCACCAGCAGCTCCGAGTTGTGACAGTAGGCGGTGCTCACGCCGCGGCCGTGCTCGATGATCACCACGCGGCCATTCACCGCGTCTTCGCTCGCGCGGCGAACGGTACCGTCGGCGGTGGCCTTCACCTGCGTGCCCTCAGGCACCGAGAGATCGACGCCGGTGTGGAACTGACCGCGACCCAGAATCGGGTGATTGCGCCAGCCGAACGGTGACGAGACGCGCGTTCCCGGAGCGACGGGCCACGACAGGCCGTACGCCGTGCCGAGCATCAGCGCGGTGGACGCAGCGGTGATCGACTTCGCGCTCCCCGGGGGCAGATTGGCGGCGAGCGTCTCCAACTGCAGGTCGCGGCGTTCGGAGTTCGCGCGTTCCGTGGCGTAGCTCGCCACGTCGTAGCCGGCGAACACCGCCAGCACGGCGGCGTCTTCACTGCCGTGGAGGTCGACCTTCACGCGATCGATGAGCACCGCCGCGTCTTCCGGAGAATTGAACGAGAGGCTGTAGCGACGCGCCAACGCGTCGACCGCACTCCGCTGATCAGGCGCAAGCAGGTTGGCCGACGCGAACACACCACGCCCCAACGCGCGCCCCGGCGGAATCGCAGTGATGATCTCGATGTCGGGAACCGCGGTGACCAGCTCGGGCGCTTCGACCTCGTGCGAGTCGTAGACGCCCCCCGTGTAGTAGGCGAGCAGCGGCCTCGCGGTGCTGTGCGTGGACGTCACCTTGCTGACGAGCCCGCGAAGCATGGCGCCGATGGGCGTGTGGTACGCGGCGGCCCACAGACACAGCGCCGCGCCGATGAAGTCGAGGAAGCCGCGCGACGGCCTTGAGAACGAAGCCGTCGTCATCGGAAGAACGAGAGAACGGCGCCCGCCTCCATCACGAGTGCAACGGCCAGCGGCAGCGAGAACGCCGAGCCCCACAGGCCTGACCACCACGGGTGCTTCGAGCGGCTGCAGACCGCATCGGCGTGTTGCAACGCACGCAGCACGGCGCGCCACCCGTGTGAGAACAACACCACGGTCATCGCCGTGCCGCCGGCCACGCGCGCGAGCCAGGCCGAGACGTCGGCAGGCGCGACGTCACCGACCAGCCCTACGAACAGCGTCGACTCCACGAGCCTCGACACGGCGTACGCGCCGCCGAACACGAACACCGCGGTCACGATCGGCCGAATCAACCGCATCGGCGTGGGCTGGTGGTTGAGCCGCGCCATCAACGTGCGCCACGTCTCGCGCGTCACGGCGAACCTGCGCTCGTTGGCGTCCTGCTCCCCGTAGCCGAGGGCTGGCAACGCCACGAAGAAGTCGACACACAGCTCCCAGCTGAAGGCGAGCCCGCGCGCGATGACGGTGCGCTCCTTCGAGTCGACGCGATTGACCCACACCGCGGTCGCTTCGAACTTTGCGAGCACGCCGTCGAAGACTGCGTCGAGCCATTCGACGCCACGCAGAATCGAGTCGTCGACCACGTCGGCGGCCGCGTGAACGCCCACGGCCACGAGCGCGAAGAGCCCGAGCGGCATGAAGAGCCACCGGAGCCCTCCGAAGAACCGGCTCAGACTTTCCAGACCACTGGTCGCCACGGGCCCTCGTTCAACGTACGAAGAAGGCCGGGGATCTACCCGTCATTCCCCGAGTTCGTCACAGCCGTCACTGGCGCCTCTTGCGCGTCGATGACCTTGAGCGCCGCCACGAAGCCGATGCGAAGCCCCGCTCATCGGAGCGTCCACGGCCGATGCGAGGCAGTACGCCTCAAGGCCTTCAAGTTTTCATCGACATCGAGCGACATGTGTACCCTCGAGCGTGATGCGCTTCCTCTTGCCTTTGACCCTCGTGCTGGCCGGCTGTGCACTGAACGATCCGTTCTCGTCGCTGCCGCCCGGCGAGTGTTCCTCTGATGCCGACTGCGTCGTCGCCTCGTGTCCCAACGCGTGTCACGACGGCATTCCGCTGTGCGACTACCCGCTCGTTCGCGCGCGCGTCGACGTGATCAACGCGTGCCCATGCTTCGGGAAACCGGCGACCGGAGCCTGCGTCGCGCCCGCTCCCGACGCGTGCGGGCTGTTGCCCGGCTGCACCGCGCCGAACGATCAGAACAGCGTGCAGGCGTGTTGCGTGGCTGGCAGCTGCACGGCGCTTCGCCCCGACGCGGGTACGCCGTAAAAGAAAACGGCCCGCCTCCGGTGAAGGAAGCGGGCCGAAGCATCACGACCTGAACTGAATCAGGCCTTCACTTCGGGCGCCGCCGGCGGTGCCGCGGGGGGCGCGTCCGAACCGGCCGCCGCAGAACGCTCCGCGAGCGCCTGCTTGCGCGACAGGCGGATCTTGCCGCCGCCGTCGATCGAGATGACCTTCACCATCACCTCGTCGCCTTCCTTCACGATCTCGTTCACCGTCTTCACGCGCTTGTCAGCCAGCTCGGAGATGTGGATGAGGCCGTCGGTGCCGGGGAACAGCTCGACGAACGCGCCGAACTCGACGAGCTTGCGAACCGTGCCCAGGTAGATCTTGCCGACCTCGGCTTCGCGCGTGAGCGCCTGGATCATCGAGATCGCCGCCTTGACCGCGTCGCCGTCAGCCGAGGCGATGTCGACCTTGCCGGTGTCGTCGATGTTAATCGACGCGCCGGTGCGGGCGATGATGTCCTTGATCACCTTGCCGCCGGGGCCGATGACGTTCTTGATGTACTCCGGGCGGATCATGATGCTCGTGATGCGCGGGGCGAACTGGCTGATCTCCTTGCGGGGAGCCGGGAGCGCCTTGAGCATGGTGTCGAGGATCTGGAGACGACCCACGCGGGCCTGCTCCATGGCCTTCAACATGATCGCCGTCGTGATGCCGGTGATCTTGATGTCCATCTGCACGGCGGTGATGCCCTTCGCGGTGCCGCACACCTTGAAGTCCATGTCGCCGAGGTGATCTTCGTCACCGAGGATGTCGGTGAGGATGGCGACCTTCTCGCCTTCCTTCACCAGGCCCATCGCGATGCCCGCGACCGGCGCCTTGATGGGAACGCCCGCGTCCATCATCGCCATGGTGCCGCCGCAGACCGAGGCCATCGACGACGAGCCGTTCGACTCGAGGATGTCCGACACGATGCGCACCACGTACGGGAAGGTGTCCTTGCCCGGGAGCATGTTGCGCAGCGCGCGCTCGGCGAGCGCACCGTGACCGATCTCACGACGACCGGGGCCACGGAGCGGCTTGGTCTCGTTCACCGAGAACGGGGGGAAGTTGTAGTGCAGCATGAACGTGCGGCTGATCTCGCCCGCGAGCGTCTCGATGCGCTGATCATCTTCACCGGTGCCCAGCGTGGCGGTGACGAGCGACTGCGTCTCGCCGCGCTGGAAGATGGCCGAGCCGTGCGTACGCGGCAACGGCGCCACTTCGACGCTCACGTCACGAACGGTGGTGTGCGGACGACCACCGATGCGGCCACCGTTGCAGGTGAGCTCACGCATGTATTCGTACTTGAGGTCTTCGTAGATGGCCTTGACCTGCTTCTCGATGGCCGGCGTGTACTGCTCGAGCAGCTTGGCCTTGAGCGCGGTCTCCATCTCCTTGCGGGTCGCCTTCAGCGCGCCGTAACGCTCGTGCTTCTCGACGATGGCGTAGCCCTTCTTGATGCCCTCCCACGCGATGGCCTTGCACTGCTCCTTGAGCGCAGGATCGTACTTGGCGAGCGCTTCGAACTCGCGGGTCTTCACGCCGAGCTCGGCGCGCAGCTCCCCGAGGGCCTTGATGATGGGCTGGCACTGCGCGTGACCGAAATCGAGCGCGGCGACCATGTCGGCCTCCGAGATCTCCTCGGCGCCGCCTTCGACCATCACGATGGCTTCCTTCGAAGCCGAGACCACGAGGTCGATGTCGCTCTTCGCACGCTGATCAGCGTTGGGGTTGGCGATGAGGTTGCCTTCGACGCGCGCCACGCGCACGCACGCGATGGGCCCGTTGAACGGGATGTCGGACACGGCGAGCGAGGCCGAAGCGGCGCACAGCGCGAGCACGTCGGGCTCGGCGTGCTTGTCGAAGCTGATGACGCTGATGATGATCTGGGTGTCGTACGCGTAGCCGTCGGGGAAGAGCGGGCGGCACGAGCGGTCGACGATGCGGCTGGTCAGCGTCTCCTTCTCGGTCAGCTTGCCTTCACGGCGGAAGTAGCCGCCGGGGATACGGCCGGCCGCGAAGAAGTTCTCTTTGTACTCGACGGTCAGCGGGAGGAAGTCGACGTCTTTGCGGTCCTTCGCGCTCACCGTGGTGGCGAGGATCATCGTGTCGCCGTAGCGAACCACCGCCGCGCCGTCGGCCTGCTTGGCCATGCGACCGGTCTCGATGATCAGATCCCGCTCGCCAACTTTCACCGTCTTACGAATCATTGCCATGTGCGTTGTCTCTCTTCGCTTGAGTGTGACGCCCGCGGCTTTGACCCCCTGATCGACGGCCCCGAAGCGAGCTCGGAGACTTCGAACAAAGAATCAATCCGCGAAGGGCGTTTGAAACACCGAGGGGCGCACCGACCATTCGGAGCGCCCCTCGTTTTCGCCTCGTTCCGATTACTTACGGATGCCGAGGGCGTCGATCAGCTTCTTGTACCGGGTGAGGTCCTTCGACTTGAGGTAGTCGAGGAGGCTGCGGCGCTGGCTGACCATCTTCAGCAGACCGCGACGGCTGTGGAAGTCCTTCTTGTGCGTCTTGAAGTGCTCCGTGAGCTCGTTGATGCGCTCCGAGAGGATCGCAACCTGAACCTCGGGCGAACCCGTGTCCTTCTCGTGCGTACGGAACTTCGCGACCAACTCCGACTTCTTTTCCACTTCGATCATGTTGTTGAACTCCCGCTCCGAAGGTTGTCCACCGTGACCCACGGAGGGGAACAGGTCAGGTAGTGGTGGGGCCATTAGTGGAGCCTCACCGGCCGGTCAACGGCTCAAGCAGCTACGGCAGGCAGTCGACTTGAAATCGCAGCAACGCGAGGCGTGCACCGAGCGGGAATGGCCTTGGGTACGCGACGAGATACCAATCGTCGGTGACGGGCGAGCAGTCGTAGGGCTCGAAACCAGCGTCGAACGATCGCAAGACATCTGGGCCGACGAAACCGCCGTCACTTTTCCAGAACGCGACCTGACGGCTGGAATCGTCGCTCATCGTCAGCGTTGTGCACGTTCGCCCGCTCGAGTGCCCTCGCACGACGCCGACACCAGAAATTCGCTCTCGGTACGAGCCGAGCTCGAACTGGTGCGGTCGGCCTTCGCCGTCCCACGAGTAGGGCAGGTGCATGAATTGCCCTTGCGTAGAACCAACAGGTGTCGCGCCGGCAAAACCAACTGGCGCGCTGGAACCCGCATTCGCCGGCGGAAGAAGTTCGCGTCTGGAGGGCAAGAGCCAGGCACCGGGCTGCCTGACGTTCACGAAGAGAATGACCTCACCATCGTCCCGGATGTCTTGAATAGCGGGCACGGTACCCGGCGCCAACACGCCCGGGATCACGCCTGCGTCAAGGTTCCCAAGCGACTCAACCTCGTTGCCGCGGCCGCGCAAGACGTGGCCAGCGTGCCACGTCACCCACCACCCATTCCGGAAGCCAATACATCCACCAGCCGTTGGAGCCGCAGTTCCCCCGTCTGGAAACTCCAAACGCAGCGTCCCAGCTCCGGAAGGGTGGTCCCATGTCAAACCACACAGCGTTCCGTCTTCCCCAATGTGTTGCACGACATCGAGTCGGGTCTGCAAATCGCGCTCTACCCACTGCCGCGCCCTTAGCTCCAGCACGCTGCGACGAACCACCATGCCAGCATCGTTCCGGAACTCCCGAATGAGCCCCTGCTCGTCAACGACAGTAGGCGCCCAGTAGTCGTCGATCCCGCCAGCCGGAAAGAACACTTCCAGCAAGGGCTCCGAAACACACCGGTCTCGTCCGGCGTCGGTCGCAACGACGCTCACAATGGCAACGGACGGTTCAAGAGTTCCGGCGAACTGACAATTGCAGCCAGCCAACAGGACACCCAACGACAGCAGTACTCTCATCGCCCGCGTCGACGCGAGAGTTCGGTCGGCGACACCGAAACCAGACTGCTATTCGATATGGCCAGTCCGGTTGTCGCAGACGATTGCACCTCATTAAAGTGAATCGTGTCTCGGACAACTTTCACCAAACTCGTGCCAGCCCGAACATATAGATCAGCTTCATCAGTGCGAGCCATTGCTGGAAATGACTGGCTCGAAGTCGTCCACATGGCAAGAACACTGGGACTACTCAGCACGACCTTGTGAAGCTGAATAAAATGCCATCCAACTGGCTGTGGCCATACGCGACGGGTGGAACCCACGTAAAAATTATTGCCATCCGCAATTACAGAATGAGCGACAGAGTCTCCACCCGCTTGCGGCATCCAGATGTGCTCAACGAGCAACAACGAACTGTCGCTCACACGAAATGCACTCGACTGAGCGTCGCCGATACTCCCATACGGATCTGCTGTCGAGGAACCAACGAACATCGGTGTTGTTCCGAACAGAGCTGCAGCAGTCACTCGAATTTGTCCAGGTCGCGGAGACACAGCCGCGCCGAGTGTAGGCGTAGAAGTTGAACCGACTCGCGCAACCACCAAATCGTTGGCACCTTGGAGCGGCTGGCCAAAACTACCCTCGGTGACCACCGCCAAGAACGCGTTGTTGCCGGAAAACACAACCGCACTTGCGGTGTCCGTGGCCGGCGTCGCCACGCGAAAATTCGAGATATAGCTGCCGTCGACCGTGCTCAATTGGAGAAGATTTGCGTCCAGCCCCCCCACCGTACCGATCGTTGAGTACCCGAGCCGACTCCAGGAACGGTGTACAACTGAGTGACGCGATTACTTGTCTCGCTTGTCACGGTCATGCCACAATCAAGCACATAAATCCGACGATTCAGACCATCTGCGGTCCGCCGAAGCAAGAGGTCGGGAGCAAACGCTCTTTGGTCTGTGCGATCGATGTGGCCTGACACTGGATTCACGACTGCAAGAACAACCATCGCAACCCAACCCGTCATTTTCTTCTCCTTTGCGGAACAACGTCATCTCAAGGGCGGCAGCAACACGTACGAGCCGTCTTCCTGACGCCGATAGAAATACGTGTCGCGCCACGGGAAGTGCAGGTCGTCGGCGGCGAGCAGCTTCGAATCGACGAGCTCGCTGAGGCCCACCGGCAGCGCGCCCTTCTCGAGCCGGTACACCTCGATGGCCGCCGACAGCCGCGACATCTGCTGCTGGCTGGCGAAGCGCTGCACCGCCGGGTCGGTGAACGTGGTCGCGTTGCTGCGGCCCAGATTCACGGCGCCGAAGTCGATGCGCGTGGCGATGAACAACAACGCGCCGACCACCACCATGGTCACCGCGATGCGACCGAGCACACCGAGCACCGCCGAGGGCGCGCGATCACTCTCGAACTCGTCGCCGCCCTTCCCCGCCGGGGGTATGCCCTTCGCGTACTCGAGGTTGATGAGGTTGCAGAGCGCCTTGGCCGTCTCGAACTCACCGAGCTGCGAGAGCTCGATGATGCGCTGAACCGTGCGGCCCGGCGCGATGAGGTTGTAGGTGCGGCGCTCGTTCTCGCCGACCGACTGGAACTCACCCTTGTTGACGGCCTTCTTCTCTTCCTTCGCTTCACCGAAGGCGTCGTCGAGCGCGGCGTCGAAGTCGTCCTTTTCCAGCTCGGCCGGCGGGAGTTCCTTCAACTTCTCGAAGCTCATCTGCAGCGAGGTGATGCGCTTGCGCACCACCGGCCACTCGTCGACCCGACGGAACCCCTCCATCAGCACCGACTCGGCGCGCAGAGGAACCAGCGTGTTCTCGGTCTCGACGTCCTTCTGTTCGAACTCGTAGGTGCCGGTCTTCCACGAGAAGAGACGGAACAGGGTCTCGCTCGTCTGCAACTGCACCATCGACTTGAACTTGTGCTCGGTGATGACGCCCTGGCTCACCAGCACGTCACCCAGGCGCTGCAGCGTGCGCTTCTGCGTCTCGAGCGCGAACTCGAGCTGCTGCTCACTGACCAGCTGCGCGGCCACCAGCATCGAGCCGATGAGCTCCTTGCGGTTTCGGTGCGTGGTCTCGGCGCGAACGATGTTGCCGTCTTTGAACGCCACCGCCACCGAGTCGTCCTTGTGCGTGAGCGTCAGCACGCCGGTCTTCGTCTGCTGACCGATGAGCTGGAGGATGTCGGCGATGCCGAAGTCCTTGAGGGTGCCCTTGAGCGCCATGGCTAGCTCTGCCTCCGGCGCAGCGCGAGGAGCGACAGCGGATACACCACGAGGAAGAGCACGATGGCCGGCAAGAGCTTGAGCACCAACGGCGCGCCTTCATACGGCGCCCGAACGACGCCCGAGCGCAGCACCGCCGCGGTGATGGCGGTGACGAACAGGAAGCCGAAGACCGCGCCGCGCACCGGCATGCCGGCAAAGACATGGCCCATGCCGCTCCAGAGCACGCCCAGAATCGTCGACGCCCGTTCCTTCTGGCTCTCGTAGCGCGCGACCTCGAGCTGCTTGCGCACCTTGACCGAAGGCGCGACCACGTTCTTGCGCGCGAACACGTTCACGCACTGCGTACACATCTGGCTGCCGGGAGAGACGTCCGGGTCTCCGCGACGGCTCACCGGCCGACCGCAGCGGTTGCAGACGCGCGCAGCTTCGATGGCGTTGCTCAAGAAGCCCATGCCGAGGAGCACCAGCGCGGCGAGCAGCGGGAAGAAGGGCGCGAGCGCCGACGGCACGTCGCCGACCAACAGCTGCGAGAACTGGCTGCGCACGCGCTCGGCGGCGACCTCGTTCTTCGCCAGCGCCAGCAGATCGCGTTGCGCGAGGGGCAGCGTCGAGAGGTACGTGTTGCCGAGGATCTCCTTCGGCTCGGGACCGTCGATGGCGACGGAGGGGATCGACGGGTCGAGCTGGCGCGCCTCGCTCAAGGCAGCGGCGGCCTTGTCGAGCTCGGTGAGGTTCGACTCACCGTAGACCTGCACCCGGCGCTGGTAGACGCGGGCGAGGTTCACCAGGCCCGCGGCGCTCGGCGAGCTCGCCTTGAGCCCCTCGTACATCGAGCGCGAATTCTCGAGGTCGCCCATGAGGAAGAAGGCCTTGGCGAGGGCCAGCTTGGCCGGCACGTCGTCGGGGCGGAGCGCGAGTGCACCCTTCAAGTGCGCGACGGCCTGCTCGAGGTGCCCACGATTCAAGTGGTAGTGACCGAGCACGAAGCGTTCGGCGAACCCGACCTTGTCTTCGGCGCCGAGCTTCTCGTACTTCTGCACCAGCGGTTCGATGCCCGGGCTGCCGCGCTCGATGCGGTAGAGATCTTCAGCGGCGGTCTCGGCGAACGCGGTCTTCTCGACGACGAGGCCGGCGATGACGGGCACGAACCCCAGCAGGCCGATGAGCACCACGGCCACCACGCGCTCACGCACCGACAGGTACATGGTGAGCGCGGCGAACAGCGCGAGCAGCGTCGGCGCCACGCCCATGCGGAACACGATGGGCAGCGACAACAGCAGAATGGCGATGGCGCCGGTCTGCCAGCGCGCGGCGGCCCGCGGGAAGAGGAAGTGGAAGTCGTAGAGAAAGTAGTAGCCGCGGCGCAGCGCGAACACGGCCAGCACCACCACGCTGGTGATGATCAACGCCAGCAGCAGCACCGCCACGATGTCGGCGATCAGCGGCCGCAGGTAGCGCGCGTCGGCGAACTGCGCGGCGATGCCCTTCTGCATGGCCCCCAGGTACTTGCCGCCGCTGGGGTCGGCCTTCATGTAGAGGCGCGCGAGCAGGAACCACGTCGCCGGGAGATCGGGCGCGAGGTCGGCGGCAGACACGGCGATCTCCACGGCCGCGCCACTGTCGCCGGCTTCTTCCCAGACCTCGGCAGCGCGCAGAAGCCCGACGGCCCACACTTCCATGTTGGTGGAGCCGATGAGCGCCTTCGTCGCCAGCAGCTCCTTGCGCGCGGCGAGCTCGGCGTTGGCGTTCTTCGAGGCGTTGGCCTGCGCCCACCTGCTCCACACCGCGCGCAGGTCGGCGTCGGAGATGGTGCGCACGACGAGCGGCGGCGGCTCCTTCTTCGGCGGCGGCTCGGGCTTCGGTTGCTCGACGACGGTGGGGCCCTTCCTGGGCGGCGGCGCCTTTTTCGGCGTGGGCGGCGCGACGAGGTTGCCGTCGTTGGGATCGTCGACGTCTTCGGGCGGCGGCTGCGCGACGACCGCCTTGCGCGGGCGCGGCGGCGTCTTCGGCGCGTCAGGGTCGACGAGGTCGACCTGCGCGAACGTCAACGTCGAAGTCAGACACGCGAGGGCGAGAAGGCACGCCAGAAGTCTCATCGGGACCGCCGCACCTTAGGCGAGGCGAACGACCGTCGCGACAACTTCGACGCTGCGGTACACGACGCGGCATGAGCGACATCGGTGCCGCCGTGGAACGACTTGCGGAGATCATGCGGAAGCTGCGCGCGCCGGGCGGCTGCCCGTGGGACCGCGAACAGGACTTGAAGAGCCTGCGGCCCTACCTCATCGAAGAGGCCTACGAAGTGCTCGAGGAGATGGACCGTGTCGCCGAAGGTGGGCCCTGGTCGCCTCTGGCCGAGGAGCTGGGCGACCTGCTGTTTCAAATCGTCTTCCACGCGCAGCTGGCCAGCGAGCAGAACCAGTTCGGGCTGGCCGACGTGGCCAATGCGATTGCCGACAAGCTGGAGCGCCGCCACCCGCACGTGTTCGGTGATGCAAAAGCCAGCAACAGCACGCAGGTGCTCGAGAACTGGGCGAAGTTGAAGGCCAAAGAGCGCAAGGCGAAGCACGGCCACGTGGGCAGCGTGCTCGACGGCGTTCCCAAAGACGCGCCCGGGCTGCAGCGCGCAGAGCGGCTCACCGAGAAGGCCTCGCGCATCGGCTTCGACTGGCCTGACGTGACCGGGGTGATCGCGAAGGTCGACGAAGAGGTCGCCGAGCTCAAAGAAGCGATGGCTGGAAAAGACAAGGCGGCCATGGAGCACGAGCTGGGCGACGCGCTCTTCGCGCTGGTCAACCTGGGGCGGCACCTGGGCATCGCTCCGGAGGACGCGATGAGAGCGGCGAACCGGCGTTTCACGACCCGCTTCCACGCCGTCGAAAAGGGCCTCGAGGCGCAGGGCGTGGCCTTCGGAGAGGCGTCACTGGACCAGATGAACGCGCTGTGGGAGCAGGCCAAGGCAGCCGAGAAGGCCTGATCCACTTGACCCCTGTGGGGACATGTCGCTAAGGCGCGACCCTCTTTCGTAGTTTCCCTTTTCAAGGAGCAGCACCCCGTGGCGAACACCAAGTCCGCGCAGAAGCGCAACCGTCAGGCCATCAAGCGCAACGCGCGCAACTCGGCCGTGAAGTCCAACGTCAAGACCGCGATCAAGGCGGCTCGTGAAGCCATCGCCTCGGGCGACAAGGGCAAGGCGACCACGGCGCTCGCCGCCGCGACGTCTGCGCTCGCGAAGGCCGCGACCAAGGGCGTGCTGCACGCGAAGAACAGCTCGCGCCGCATCGGCCGTCTGTCGCACGAAGCGTCGAAGAAGTTCGCCGCCGCGGCCAAGTAATCAGTCACCGCGAGGTGATGCACACGACCGACGCGTCCTCCTCGGAGGGCCGTCGGTCTTGTCGTTTCTCACGGAGCGCTCTGCAGTCGCTCCAACCCTTCACGCACCGCGCTGTCGGCGATGCGGCGCAGCGCGGCTTCACGATTCGACTCGGTGAGCAGCACGTCGGCGCCTGAAGGGAAGTCTTCGATGAGGTTCACGCCGGCACGGCCCACTTCACGCCCCTGCTTCTCGAGCACGAAGAGCACCCCGACCGACACGCGCATGCCCGGCTGCCGGCCCAGCGTCGGCGCCGCCAGAAACGGGCCGCTGGAGACCGTGAGCACCGTGCCGCGCAAGGTCCCTTGCGCGGTGTCGCCTCCGAGCCGGCCGGCGCGTTGCAGTTGGTCGCGCGCGGCCTGCGTGAAGACGAGCTCGAGCGACGGGTCGGCGGTCTTGTTCTCGAACATCGGCACCTGCACCGACGTGAGCCCGGCAGGCAGCGACGAATTGGGCGCGGTGAAGCGGTAGCCGCAGGCACACAGCAGCAACCCCACCACCAGTGACGTTGGCCCCCGCATTCAGCCGACGACGAAGTTCACGAGGCGCTTCGGAACGAAGACGAACTTCTTGACCGTCTTCCCCGCGATCGCGGCCTTCACCTTCTCGTCGGCTTCGGCGATGGCGCGAACCTCCGCTTCGGTGGCGGCGATGGGCGCGGTGATCTCCGCGCGCAGCTTGCCGAGCACCTGCACCGCGTACGTCACCGAGTCTTCGACGGTCAGCGCGGCGTCGAACTTCGGCCAGGCCTGAACACTCACGAAGCCTTCACCACCGAGCCGCGACCACAGCTCTTCGGCCACGTGCGGCGCATACGGAGCCAGCAGCGTCACCAGCGTCTTCGCGACGGGCTTCGGCAGCACCTTCGCGCCGGTGGCCTCGTTCACGAAGGTCATCATGTGACTGATGGCGGTGTTGAAGCGCAGCGCCAGCGTGTCGCGCTCGACGGCCTGAATGCACTTGTGCAGCGCCTTCTGCAGCGCGGGGTCGTGGCTCTCGGGCACGTCCTGCAATTTCGTCGCAGGCGCCCCGGTCTCGGTGTCGACGATGAGCCGCCACACGCGCTCGAGGAAGCGCGCGACGCCCGCCACGCCGGTCGTCTGCCAGGGCTTGACCTGCTCGAGCGGGCCCATGAACAGCTCGAAGAGCCGCAGCGCGTCCGCGCCGTGCTCGGCGATGACGTCGTCGGGGTTCACGACGTTGAACTTCGACTTCGACATCTTCTCGATCTGCTTGTGGAGCTTCTCGCCGGTCGCCTTGAGGAACGCGCCGTCTTCGCGATCGTCGACCTCGCTCGGGCCGTAGTACTTCCCGCTCTCGCTCTTGAACGAGTACGCGAGGATCATTCCCTGGTTGAACAGCTTCTGGAACGGCTCGCGGGTGCTGACCACGCCGATGTCGAACAGCACCTTGTGCCAGAAGCGCGCGTAGAGCAGGTGCAGCACGGCGTGCTCGACGCCACCGACGTAGAGGTCGACGGGCATCCAGTACTTCTCGAGCTCGGGGTCCCACGCCTGCTTGTCGTTGTGCGGGTCGAGGAAGCGCAGGTAGTACCAGCACGAGCCGGCCCACTGCGGCATGGTGTTGATCTCGCGCACGCCCTTGCGGCCGTCGGGGAGCTCGACCATCAGCCAATCACCCGCGCGGCCCAGCGGCGGCTGACCATCGGCCGTCGGCTTGAACTCGTCGACGTGCGGCAGCGTCACCGGCAGCTGTGACTCGGGAATGGTCGCGATCGAGCCGTCGTCGAGGTGCACGATGGGGAACGGCTCACCCCAGTAGCGCTGACGCGAGAACAGCCAGTCACGCAGGCGGTACTGCACGCGGCGCACGCCGAACTTCTGCTCCTCGAGCCACGAGAGCATCTTCTGCTTGGCGGCCTCGGTCTTCAGCCCGTCGAGAAGGCCGGAGTTCACCGCCACGCCTTCTTCGGTGTGCGCGGTCTCCTGAACGTCCTTGCCGCCGCTCACCACTTCGATGATGGGCAGCCCGAACTGCCTGGCGAACGCGTGATCCCGCTCGTCGTGCGCCGGCACCGCCATGATGGCGCCGGTGCCGTAGGTCGAGAGCACGTAGTCGGCGACCCACACCGGCAGCTTCTTGCCGTTCGCAGGGTTCACGGCGTACGCGCCGGTGAACACGCCGGTCTTCTCCTTCGCGAGGTCGGTGCGCGCCAGGTCGGTCTTCTGCCCCGCGCTCGTCACGTAGGCCTCGACCGCGGTCTGCTGCTCGGGCGTGGTGATGCGCTTCACCAGCGCGTGTTCCGGAGCCAGCACGCAGTACGTCGCGCCGAACAAGGTGTCGGGCCGCGTGGTGAAGACGATGAACGACTCGTCGCGACCGTCGATCTTGAACTGAACCTCGGCGCCCTCCGACTTGCCGATCCAGTTGCGCTGCATCTCCTTGACGCCTTCGGGCCAGTCGACGGTCTCGAGCTCCGTCAGCAGCCGCTCGGCGTAGACGGGGATCTTGAGCATCCACTGCTTCATCATGCGGCGTTCGACGAGGTCGCCGGTCTCGACGTACTTGCCGTCTTTGACCTCTTCGTTCGCGAGCACGGTGCCGAGCGCCGGGCACCAGTTCACGGGCACCTCGGCCATGTACGCCAGCCCGCGCTCGTAGAGCTTCAAGAAGATCCACTGCGTCCAGCGGTAGTACTCGGGCGAGGTGGTGTCGACTTCGCGCGACCAGTCGTAGCTGAAGCCGATGCGCTTCAACTGGCGGCGGAAGTTGTCGACGTTGCGCCTGGTGATGACGGCCGGGTGAATGCCTTCACGCACCGCGGAACGTTCGGCGGGCAACCCGAAGGCGTCCCAGCCCATGGGGTGCAGCACGTTGAAGCCCTGCATGCGCTTGATGCGCGCCATCACGTCGGTGGCCGTGTAGCCCTCGGGGTGACCGATGTGCAGGCCCGCACCCGAGGGGTACGGGAACATGTCGAGCACGTAGTACTTGGGCTTCTTCTTCAGCTCGGCGAGCTCGGTCGGCGTGCGGAAGGTCTGCTTCTCATCCCACGCGGCCTGCCACTTCGGTTCGATGACGGAGGGCTCGTAACGGAACGTCATGGGCGCGGCCTTGTAGGGGACACGACGCTTTGCGTCTACGCTCGGAGCGTGGAGCCTTCGCGGGAAATCGAGTTCGAACAGCGCCGCCTGGACCCCGGCGTCATCGCGCAGTCACTGCCCCCGGCGCAGGAACGAATGAAGCGGCTGCTCAACCGGGCGCGCATCGTGCGTGCGGTCATCGTGCTCGCGGGCGCGGCCAGCATCGCCTTCGGCACGCAGCGCGCCGGCATTCCCCTGGGGGGCGCGCTGTGCCTCTTCTTCGCCGCGCTGCCGGTGTTGTGGGTCGGCGGCTGGCTCATCGGCTTCATCACCCAGGCCCGCCGCGCCGCGCGGAACTTGAACGCCAACGTCGGCTCGAGCGAGTGGCAGGCGAAGCTGAAGGCCGCCACCACCATCGAGAAGGTGAAGCTGTCGTTCAACGAGTCGGGCCTCACGGTCACCCGCCACGAGACCACGAAGCTGACCGGGTGGAACCGCGTGCGCATCGAGCGGGTGAGCGCGGGCGAGCTGGCGATTCACTACCAGCCGGAGTTCGCCGACACCTCGCGGCCGGAGCTGCTCAACCTGCCGAGCACTGCGTTCGCGAGCACCGAAGCGTTCGACGCGTTCTGTCTCGAGATGCAGAAGTTCGTCTGGGCGGCACAGCGATAGGTCTGTCGGCGCCGCCGGTCGTGTTGTTCACCACGCCGGTCGTGTTGTTCACGACGCCGGTCGCCCTGTTCGCGCCGCCGGTCGCCCTGTTCGCGCCGCCGGTCGCCCTGTTCACGCCGCCGGTCGCCCTGTTCGCGCCGCCGGTCGCCCTGTTCACGCCGCCGGTCGCCCTGTTCACGCCGCCGGTCACCCTGTTCGCGACGCGGGTTGGCTTGGCTATCGTCGCCGCCGCGCTCCAACTTCGGAGCGCACGGTGGGGGAAACACACATGGCGAAGTTCGACGCAGTCATTCAGCGGGGACTGAAGGCGCTCGCATTGGCGACACAGCACGCAGCAGTCCTCGGCCCCCGGTTGCCGGCGGGACACGTGGCGGCGCTGCACGCCAACCTGACGCAACTCGGCGCCGCAGTACCGGGTCAGAAGGCCATTCGCGCCGAAGCGCAGCAGGCCGCGCAGTCGCAGAAAGAGACGTTCAAGAAGCTGGTCGCGCTCTTGTCGGCGCTGCGCACCAGCGTGAAGCACGACGAAGACGCCAACGAGGCAGACAAGAAGGCGTGGGGTGTCGGCACGAAGCTCGACGTGGAGTCACCCGGGCGCACGCTCGCGGCAGCGCAGAGCGTGCTCAAGGTCGCCAGGGCGAAGCCGGAGCGCGCGGCCATGCTCGGCGTCATCGCAGACGACGTGGCGAAGCTCGAAGCGCTCTACGCAGCGGCAGTCGCAGCCGATGACGACGAGAACGTGAAGCGCGCCAACGCCCCGCTGAGCACGAAGGCCCGCAATGCCCTGCAGGCGAAGGTGAACGCCGCGGTGAGGAAGATCGCCGGCACAGGGATCGTGGCGTTCGCGCTCGATGCACCGGTGCGCGCCGACTTCGAGGCGCTGCTCGCACGCGGCTGAGGCCCGCAAACGAAAACGGCGCCCGGAAACCCGGACGCCGTTCGGACTTCACGACCGCTCGTCGCTCACCAACCCGCGCGGCGGATGCCCTTGTACTCGCTGGTCACCGAGCGGAGGTTGTGCACGATGCCGTAGCTGCAGCCGCGCGCTTCGTAGGCCCACACCGAGCCCCACGCGTCGCCCGATTCGTAGATGAGGATGTGGCCCGAGCCGTTGGTGTTGTAGACGAGCGCGTCGCCCTTGATGACGTTCGAGCGGCTGACCGTGCTCCACAGCGAGTTGCTGCCGACGAAGTGAATCGTGCCGTACGGGTGCGAATCGGTGGACATCGAGGTGTTGGTCGACGGCACGTGCCACACCTTGGCTACGTAGCCTGAGCAGTCGGCGCCGTAGCTGCCGCGGTGCGAGCAGTTGGGGCAGTCACCCTGGCAGGTGCCACCGTTCGACGACGTCAGGCCGTTGGGCACCCACGCGCCGTGGCCCCACCAGTACGAGAAGCCGACGCCACCCTTGGCGCGGGCGATGGCCGCGTCACGAACCGAGGTGCCGGGGGTGGTGGTGCCGCCGCCCGACGACACGAGCGTGAGGTACGCGCCCGACGCCCAGCCGGTCACGCCGTTGTACTTCACGTTGTAGAAGGCGCCCGACGGCGTGGTGCGGTTCACGGTGGTGACCGTCGCGCCCTGCGGAATGACCAGACGAACCTGGTAGCCCGTGCCCGCGCCCGTGCGCAGGTTGAGGTTCGCCGTCGTCTTCAGCGTCGACCCCAGCGCCACGCCACCCGTCAGCTCGCTCGAAATGGAGGCCGTCTCATCGGCGCCCACCAGCACTTCGCCGTCGGCGACGGTCTCGCCAGCCGTACCAGCGCAGCCCATCGCCATCACCGTCGAGAGAGCCAGGAATCGCAGCGTGTTCGTCATGCGCGGGCCCATTTGCGAGCCGCGTGCCGATCTGGTGACCCGCTCGGAAGGGCGGCGAAATCGACAACTCTGCTTACATTCTGTGGGCACTTTTTCCCCGGGTTTCGCTGAGTTGATCGAGAACAGGCTGTCCTGGAGCAGAACAGTCTGCGGGGGACGGGCAACGCTTTCGCAGACGTCTGGAATCGTGCTTTCACGCGCGCCCCATGAGCCGGAACGCACGAATCGGAGCGGCCGTCGGCCTTCTTTTGCTGGTCGGCGTGGTGGTCTGGCTGGTGACGCGACAGCCGGCGCCGAGCATCGAAGTGATTTCGGACGAGACGCCCACCACGCAGCCGGCGGTGGACACGTCGAGCGAGCGGCGGGTGGCGGCGCTGCGCAACGCGGCGGTCGGCAGTGATGGCGGCGTGCCCGAAGCGAAGAAGGCGCGCGACCCTGCGGTGGTGGCGGAGTTCACCTGGGGCAGCGGCGAGGGTCAGCTGGGCAAGACGGCGCCCGATGAGGCCAACCCCGAAGGCCCGATGAGCCTCACCGTCGACGCGCTCGGCAACGTGTGGATTCTCGATCAGGTGAACAACCGGCTGGTGAAGGTCGACAAGAACGGCAAGCCGTTGGCGACGCTCCCCATTCCGCTGCAGGCCGCGCAGGAGGTCGTCACCACGCCCGACGGAAAGACCCTGGTGATGGACCGCCTCGTCGACAAGGCGGTGGCGGTGCTGGGGCCCGATGGAAAGCAGCTCGGCGAACTGCCCCTCGAGGGCAAGGGCCTCGAAGAAGGCGGCGCGTCGACCGGGCTCTTCACCGACGGCGAAGACGTGTACGTCGAGCGCGAGCACGGAGATTCGATTCGCATCGGCGACACGTCGGGCAAGGCCAACAAGGAGCGGCCCGAGGTTCCCGGGCGACCGGCGCAGGACGGCCGCACCTTCCTCACCGCGGGCATCATCGACGGCGCGAGCGGCACCGTGGGCGTGACGGCGGTCGATCGCCAGACGCAGCAGCACCGCTTCACGCGGCAGCTCGTCATCGGCTCGCGCGTGATGGGCCTCAACGCGCTCGACGCGGACCGCTCGGGAATCATCTACCTGGGCGTCATCGTCGAAGCGCAGAGCTCGACGCCGGAGCGGCCGGTGTTCGGCATCACCCTGCTCTGCCTCGACCCGCTCGACGGCCGGCCGCTCGCGGCGTCGCAGATCCCCGCGAACGCGTCGCCCGAGGAGACCTTCCGCGAGATGCAGGTGCTACCCGAAGGCGGCGTGCTCTTCCTCGCGCGCACGGCGCAGGGTGCGCAGGTCGTTCGCTACCAGTGCGGTCAGTGATCAGTTCTTGAGCGCTTCGGCGAACGCGCCTTCGACCTGGTGCGCGTCGCGATCGGCGCCGTCGATGAGCGACTTCAACTTCGCGCGCTCCATGGGCTTGACCCGCGGGCCGGCCGAGCTGCCGACGGTGACCAGCACCGGCACGATGTAGCGCTGCTCCGAAGGCTGGAAGACGACGCCGTCGACGCTCTTGCCGACCACGGAGATCTTCGGCGGCTTGCCGTAGCTGACCGCGAGCTCGCGACGCGAGACGCCCACCACCGCGGCGTGCGCGCGCTCGCTGCTCATCGCCACCGGCGAGGCAGCGGCTTCACGAACGTCGCGGCCCAGCGCGGGGTCTTTTCGCCAGGCGCTCGACCACCGGCGACCTTCGGCGACTTCCTTGGCTGATGCCGTGTCGGGGTTCGCGAGCGCGGCCAGCCCATGCAACCGGGGAATGAGCGTCTTCGCCGCGGTGACCACCGGCCCGGTGGACGAGCCGTCGAAGGCCCTGCCCTGCAGACCGTTCAACTGCTCGGACTGCAGCGCCTGCACCAGCCGCTCGAGCGACGAGGCAGCGCGCGCATAGAGCTCCGGCAGCGGCTCGACTTCGAGCGACGGCGGTACCAGCAACCGCACCTCGAGCTTGCTGCGTTCGCCGTCTTCACGCTCGATGCCGGCGCCGCGCGCGCGGCCTTCACTCGCGCTGCCCTGCAGGTTCGAGAACGCGCCCTGAAGACGGTCCCGCCAGTCACCATCGAAGCGGATGCTCTTGATGGCGTCGGGCTGACAGAGCGCCGCGAGCTGGGCTTCACGCGCGGCGGGCCACGATTCGAGGCGCGGGTTCACACGGCCATCGGCCAGTGCGTTGGCGAGCTCTTCGAAGGCGTCACGACGCTCGACGCCATCGAGCTCGAAGAGGAACTTCGTGAACGGCGTGACCGCGGCGCCCACGAGCCCGGGCGGCACGCGCTCATCGACGGGCAGCGACTCGAGGAACTCGTTGAGCCCTTCGAGGCTGCGCGCCGGTTCGCCCTTCGTCTTCTCCTTCCACAGGGAGATGGGTTCGGTGGCCGGCGTGCCGAGGAACTTGTCGCGGCGTGCGCGCAGCTTTTCCCACAGCGCGCCGAGCTTCGGGTCGCGCACCAGCATGTCGAGGAACAGCAGCACGGCCGCGGAGCCGGCGCGGGAACGCTCGAACGGCTGTGACATCACCTGCATACGAATCCACGCGCAGGCGAGTTCGGGCCGCCAGCTCCACGGGACCGGCGCCACGAGCGCATCGGCCGAGCTGCTCAACCGTGAGATCTCGGCGTCGGTCGCCGTCGAGGCATCGGCGTCGCTGCGCACGTTGACGGGCACCTTCGAGCCGTCGAGACACGCGGCGCCTGCAGCGACACGGGCCGCCAACGCGAGCGAACCTTCGCGCACGTCGCCGCTGCTGTTCTGGTGGCGGTTGATGGCCTGCGCCAGCACGCGGTTCCACAGCTCCCGGCGCAGCGCTTCGGTGTCGACTTCTTCGGCCGCGAGCGCCGCCAGCTCGACCTGGCGCACTTCCCACGCGACGGCTTCGGCAGACAGCAGCACCTTCGGCTCCGCCGGGTCGAGCGGAGGCCGCAGCTTCGCGCCCTTCTTGATGGCGAGTGGATTGTCGGAGTCGATCGCGTTGTCGGCGACGCCGGCGAACGAGATGGCGAGGCGGCCGGTCTCGACGCCGCGGCCCGCGGTCACTTCCCACGGTGCACCGGGCTCGACGCGCAGCCTCGCGGTGTTGGGCAGTCTCTTGAGGAACGCCTTCACCTTCGCCTCGCCGTGCACCTGCACCGCGTCGGGCGAGCCGCCGGCGCTCTTGAGGGGCGTGAGATCGTACGAGTACTCGAGCGCGCCATCGGGCAGCGGCTTCACGGCGAACGGCGAAACATCCGCCATGGGCACCGCGGCGAGCGACACCAACAACGACGCAATCAACAAGGTCCTACTCCCCGAGGTTGAGCAACTGGCGCACGGTGTCGAGCACCTCCTGCGCCTTCACCGGCTTGATGAGGTACGCCGAAGCACCGAGCCTCATCGCGCGTTCGCGGTCTTCTTCCGCCGCTTCGGTGGTGATGATGACGATGGGCAGCTTCTCGTTCGCCGGGTCGCCGCGCAGGTGCGAGGTGAGCTTGAGCCCGTCGAGCACCGGCATGTTGATGTCGGTCAGCACGATGTCGAAGTGGCCACCCTGGAACTTCTTGATGGCCTCCGCACCGTCCTGCGCCTCGACGCACACGATCTCGCCGATGCGCTGAAGCGCGTACATCACGCTGCGCCGCAGCTGCATCGAGTCATCGACAACCAACGCACGAATCGTCATGGCCGGTGGAAAGTAGACAATTTCTCACCGCCTCACGAGCGCGGCCTTCAGCCGAGTGAGCGGGCCAGCGCGGGGCCCAGTTCATCGAGCGGCAACACCTTCTTCACCGCGCCGGTCTTGATGGCCGCGCCGGGCATGCCGAAGACCACCGCGGTCGACTCAGCCTCTGCCCACACTTCGACGCCCGCCTTGTCGAGCGCGCGCACGCCCTTCGCGCCGTCGTCACCCATGCCGGTCAACACCACCGCGCGCGCCCCGGGAGGCGCCACGTTGGCGGCGCTCAGGAAGAGCCGGTCGACCGAGGGCGCGTGCTGATCGGCGGCCGTGGTCATCTTCACGCTGAGCATGAGCTTGCCGGCACGTTCTTCGAGCTCGACCTGTTCTCCGCCGGGCGCGACGTACACACGGCCAGCGACGATGGCGTCGCCATGGGTGGCCTCCACCACGCGAAACGGGAGCGCTTGATCGAGCCGCTCGGCGAAGGCCTGCGTGAAGCGCGCGGGCATGTGCTGCGCGATGACGACACACACCGGCAGGCCGGCGAGCGACTCGAGCACCTTCTGCACCGCGGGAGGACCGCCGGTCGACGCGCCGATGAGCACCAGCCGCGTGAGCTCGGGCAGCTTCTTCACCGTGGTCTGTCGCGCCTTCGGCACGGGCCTGGGGTCTTCGCGGCGCATGAACGGCGCGGCGCGAAGCTTCTCGATGAGCTCCGAGCGCATCGCACTGAAGCCCGCTTCACCGGCGACGCGTGGCCGCGCGACGAAATCGAAGGCGCCCAGCTGCAGCGCTTTGAAGACGTCGGAGTGATGCGCGTACGAAGAGACCACGATGACCGGCGTGGGCTTGCGCGCCATCAACAAGCGCAGGAACGAGTAGCCGTCCATCTTCGGCATCTCGAGATCGAGCGTGATGACGTCGGGCGAGAGCTGAATGGCGAGCTTGAGACCTTCCTCGCCGTCAGCGGCGCGACCGACGACCTCGATTCCCGGCGCGGTCTCCAGCACCTTCGAGAGCGCTTTGCGGTTCGTCGCCGAGTCATCGACGATCAACACGCGGATCGGCTGCTGCAACTTCGGCGTCACGAGCGCTTCGGTACACCAAAACACGGCGTGACTGCACGCGCGTTTCGACGTGGTGTCGGCGCCTGCGCACGCTCATGGTCGTCGCCTCGTTGCTGGTCACCGCCTGCCCGAAACCGGGCGAAGGGCCGCGCATTGCGGTGAACGACGTGCAGCGCGCTGTGCGCCAATCGAAAGCAGGCCTCGCCGCGCAGGAACGCGAAGTTGATGGCGCACCGACGACATTTCGCGCAGCTGCAGCAGGCGCGCAAAGACCTGGAGAACGCGGAGCTCGCCCCATGATGAAGAAGGTCGGCGAGCAGTTGGAGCGCCTCGCGAAGACCCGAAACCTCGACGCGGTGCTCGACGTGCAGTCCGTGCCGTGGACGAAGCCGGAGCTGGACGTCACCGACGACGTGGTGCGCGCGCTCGACGCGACGCCGTGACGCGCTCAGGGGCGCCGGTAGACGAGATCGCCCTTCAACTGCACGAGCTCGAAGCGCGTCGACAGGTGCAGCAGGTTCTCCGAGTGACCGAGCAGCAGGTAGCCGCCGTCGTTGAGCCGCTCGTAGAAGTGTTCGACCACCTTCCTGCGCGTGGCTTGATCGAAATAGATGAGCACGTTGCGGCAGAAGATGACGTCGAAGCGCGGCAGCAGTGACGACGCGGCGGCGTCGAGCAGGTTGAGCTGACCGAAGCGGACATCGGCGCGGTACGGCGCCTTCACCTTGACGCGGCCTCCGTCGAGGGGCTCGAAGAAGCGTGCGCGCTGATCGGTCGACGTCGCGCGCAGGGCCATCGAGCCGTATTCGGCCTTTCGCGCGGTCGTCAGCGCCTTGCGCGAGAGGTCGGTGCCGAGAATGTCGATGCGCCAGCCGGCGAGCGACGGCCGCGGCTGCAGCAACATCGACAGCGTGTACGCCTCTTCGCCGGTGGAACAGCCGGCAGACCACACGTGGAGCCCGTGCGTGCGCTCGTTCTTCTTCTCGAGCAGCGGGAGCACCTCTTCTTCGAAGCACCGCAGCTGCACTGGCTCACGGAAGAAGTAGGTCTCGTGCGGAACGAGGAGATCGATGGCGGTCTCGAGCTCGTCGGCGCCCCGCGCGTCGAAGCGCAGGTAGCGCGCGTAGGCCGCGTAGTCGCGAAGCCCGAGCAGCTCGAGCCGCGACGCCAGCCGACGCTCGGCGATGAACTTGAGCTCTTCGCGAAGGTGAAAGCCCGAGGCCTTCGAGAAGATGTCGCGGAGCAGGTGCAGCTCCTCGGCGCTCATCTCGGCTCTGGAGTCCCCGACGGGCATCGCTTCACACCCGCCGGGTCAGCGCGTCAGCCGCGTCGGACAGCAACTGCCTCGCCACCGCGTCGGTTTCACGCGCGACGGCATCGAGCAGCGGCGCGACCGCTTCACGCCCGGCAGCGACCGACAGCAGACGGGCCGCGGCGACGCGCACGTCCCAGCGCGGGTGCGAGAGCGCCGAGAGCGCCTTGCCGTGGAGCAGCGGCCTGTCTGCGCCGAGCGAGAACGCGAGCTTCAACACCTCTTCGTCGCCGTGCATCGCCGCCCACATCAACAAGTCGTCAGGCAGCCGGCCGAGCAAGGCGAGCGCTTCGATGGCCGACAACACGACCGAAGCGTCGGCGTGACGCGTGAGCTCCTTCAGGCGCGCGAGCGAAGCGGTCGACCCCACCTCACCGGCGGCCGTGCACGCCAGCGCCAACACCGACGCATCGGTGTCGATGAGCGCGCGCCCGAGCAGCGTCTCGGCGTCTGCAGGCGCGAGGTGCGCGATGGTCCTCGCTGCGGCCCGGCGAACGAGGGTCGACTCGTCCATCAACGAGGCGCGCAACACCGAGAGCGTCTCGTGCCGGGTGAACAGCGACGCTTCGGTCGCCGCCGCTCGCAGCGCGGGGTCAGCGTCGTTCACCGCGCGACGAATGACGTCGACGGCACCGGCGCCGACGATCTCGGCCCACGCGCGAACTTCGTGCGGCTGCAGCCTTCCCTGAACGAGGGGCGCGAGCGCGTTGCGAACCTCATCGGGCCAGCTCTGCGCGAGCGTGACCAGCGCGCGGTAGGCGTGCACCGCGAGCGTGTCGTCGTCGAACAGCCGAAGCAGCGGCGCCACCGCCTCGATGCTGCGGGTGCGACCGAGTGCCCGAGCGCCGAGTTCTGCGAGCTCCGGGTCACCGCTCTCGACGAGCGCGACGAGCGCGGGCACGAGGCTGGGCTCGGCGAGACGAACGATGGCATCGGCCACCACGGCGCGCGCTTCGCCCGAGAGGTCCGCGAGCGTCTCTGCCGACGACAGCAGCACGCGCGCCGCCGGAGAGCCCATGCGCACCAGGGTGTTCAACGCCAGCTCACCGTCACGTGCGTCTCGCACCGAGTCGGCGATGGCGATGGCCAGCACGGCGTCACCGAGCGCTCGCGCCACGAGGAGCGCGCCGAAGTGACGTTCTTGTTCCCCGCTGGCGAGCGCGGTCTGCAGCCAGGTGCGCAGATCGATGACGGGGCGCAGCACCACGCGCAGCTCGGCTTCGAGCTCGCTGGTGAGAACGGTGCCTGAGGCCCCGAGCGAGACCAGCGCCGCGTCACGCGACTCGCGCACCGAGAGCGCGCGAACGGTCAGCATCGACGCGGTGGGGTGACGAACGTGCCCCAGCAACCGCCACGCACTGCGGCGCGTGAGCGGGTCACTCAACAGCGGAATCAGCGCCGGCAACGCAGGTGGAAGACCGAGCGCCGCGAGGCCCTCCAGGGCACACACGCGCAACATCACGTCGCTCGACTTGAGCAGGTGCTCGAGCGCGCGGCGGGCCTCGGAGCCCCCGACCTTCCCGAGCGCCTCGGCCGCCGCGGTGCGCACGTTCGCGTCACCATCGGCGAGCGCGACAACCAGCGGCCCCACCGATTCCGACAAGCCCTGCTGGCCGAGAATGTCGGCGGCGAACTTCCGGTGATCGGGGTCTGCGTGACGCAGCAACGAGACGACCGACTGCACCGACGCGGCGCCCAGCTGCGCCAGCACCGACGCCGCCGCATTGCGCGCTCCGGGGTCGTCTCGCTGCGACAACATGGCGATGAGCGCGGTGATGATCTCCGGCGTCGCCTCCATCGTCGCCAGCCGCTCGGAGGCGAGGCGACGCACGCGCCAGCTCTCGTCGCGCAACGCGCCCAACAACGGCGCCACGGCTTCGGGCCCCACCTGCAGAGAATCGAGCGCGCGATACCGGGCATCTGCCGCAGCGTCGGCCTGCAACCAGGTCATGCGTCCTCCGCGAGCAGCGCCTTCACGTCGAGCAGCAGGGTCAGCTGCGCGCCCGCACCCGTCACGCCCAACACGTGCGCTGACGCGAGCGGCGCCGGCTTCAAGGTGTTCTTCAACACGCGCTTGACCGCGATCACGGCGTCGACCAGCACCCCGACGCGGCGGTTGCCGATGCGGCACACCATCAAGCGCTCGGTACGGCGCGGTTTGCCCGACGGCGTCATCGACGCCGAACCCTGGCTCTCGACACCCAGCCGCTTGCGCGCGTCGACCACCGGCAACACGTCCCCGCGCAGCCGCACCACGCCCTCCAGGAACCGCGGAGCCCGCGGCAACGGCGTGAGCGGCGGCACGGGGAGGATCTCGTCGACCCGCTTCAGATCGACCGCGTAGGTCTCGCTGCCGATGCGCACCACGCACAGTTGAACGAGCTCGCTCACGCCAGGGCCTGTTCGACGTCGAGGAGAATGAAGAGTTCGTCACCGCGCCGCGCGAGGCCGGCGATGGCCGCGCGCTCCACGCCGAGCTCCGGCGCTTCTTCCAGCTTCGAGAGGTGCAGCTTCACGACGCCGTCGACGCGGTCGACGAGAATGCCGGCGTCGCCTTCGAGGTCCTTGAGCAGCACGATGCGCGTCGAGCGGCTCACGTCGGCCACGCTGCGCACGGTCGGCAGCTGGTCGGACAACTTGAGCCGGGTCTTCACGTCGTAGAGCGGCAACATCTCGCCGCGCACGTTGATGAGCCCGAGCACGTTCCTTCGCGCGCGCGGAATCTCGGTGACCGCCGAGACCTTCAAGATTTCGCGCACCGCGTGAATGGGCACCGCGTACGTCTCGCCTTCGAGCACGAACGCGAGGAACTCCTCGGGCGTCTCTTCGAGTGCCTCACGCGTGTCGCGATCGCTCTCCGGCGCATCGGCGAGGAACACCCCGACGTCTTCGTCGGGGTCGTAGAAGAAGCGCTCCAGCAATTCGGCGAAACGCGAGCTCATGCGGTGCGGGGCTCCAGCTGATGACGCACGAGTTCTTCGAGGAGCGCTGCGATGTCGAGCACCAGCACCGCGCGGCGATCACCCAGTTCGGTCGCGCCCGACACGCCCGGCGTACCACGCAGGCGGCCGCTCAGCGGCTTGGTGACGATGTCCTGCTGGCCGATGAGCTCGTCGATGGCGAGCCCGAGCCGCTGCTGCGCGAGGCCCACGAGCACCACGTAGTGCGAGGCGCGCTTCTCTTCCGGCAACCCGAACACGCGTGCGAGGCGAACGAAGGGCATCGTCTGGCCGCGCACTTCGAGCACCTCGCGCTTCTCGATGGTGCGCAGCTCTTCCGACTTCACCGAGACGATCTCGAGCACGGCGTTGAGCGGAATCGCGTACGTGCGGCCGCTGACGGTCACCATCAGCGCGCGAATGATGGCCAGCGTCAGCGGCAGGGTGAGTGTGAACGTGGTGCCCTCTCCGCGCCGGCTGTCGATGTCGATGAGGCCCGACAGCCGCTGGAGGTTGGTCTTCACCACGTCGAGACCGACGCCGCGGCCCGAGAGCTCCGACACGTCGCGGCGCGTGGAGAAGCCGGGCTGGAACACGAGGTTCAGCAACTCGCGGCGATCCATCTCCTCGGTTTGATCTCTCGACACGAGGCCACGTTCGATGGCCACTTCACGAATGCGCGCCTCGTCGAGCCCTGCTCCGTCGTCACGCACCTCGATGATGACGTGGTTGCCCTGCTGACGGGCGACGAGGCCGATGGTGGCGCGCGCGCGTTTGCCCTGCGCCGTTCGCGTCTCGGGGCGCTCGACGCCGTGGTCGAGCGCGTTGCGCAGCAGGTGCATCAGCGGGTCCGACAGCTCTTCGACGATCAACTTGTCGAGCTCGACGTCACCGCCCGACATGTCGAAGGTCACTTCTTTGCCCGACTCGCGAACGAGGCGGCGCATGAGCCGTGCGAGCTTGTCGAACACCTGCCCGAGGGGGACCATGCGCACTTCGAGCACGCCCTTCTGCAGCTCATCGAGCCGGCGCGCGAGTGCCCGCGCCTCACGCTGGAGCTCCTGACCCCACAACTTGGGCAACGCGTGACCCGAGGCCTGACGCGCGGCCTCGGCGAGCCGATCGAGGTTGCTGCGCACCAGCAACAGCTCGCCGATGGAGTTCATCAACCCGTCGAGGCGACCGATGTCGACGCGGACGGTGTTGGTGAGGCTGCGCAGGCTCTGATCGGCCGGAACGCGCGAGAGGCCCGACGGAGACATCGGCAACGGCGTGAGCGCCGTACCGGTGGCGCTGATGTCGTCCCACTGCGGCACCTTCTTCGAGGGCATCGGCGTGGGCGACGGGCGCGCCGGCGGCGTGGGCTGCGGCAACGCTCGTCGTGCGAGCGGCGCCAGCTCGACGCTCTCGGGCAGCAGCGCCGCCACTTCTTCACGCGTGCGCGAGGTGCCGAAGATGAGGTCGAAGGCGATCGACGCGTCGTCGCCCGGCTGTGAGCTCGGCAGCGTGCTGACCACTTCGCCCAGCGGCTTGAGCAGCTTGTTGAGCGTCGACAACCGGGTGTCGAAGTCTTCGAGGCTGAAGACCGCGCGCACCTTCCACAGGCCCACGCCCTTCTTCACGTTCTCGCGCAGCCGGTGCTCTTCGTATTCGGTGAACACCGCGCGAATCGAAGGGTCGATGCCGACTTGATCGAGCACGTCGAGCTCCTGCTCGACCTCACCCGAGGCCAGGCGGGACAGCTCGGTGGCGAGAGCGTCGGCCGCGGCCCGGAGATCGGCCGAGTCTTCCCCGCGCGAGGCCTCGCCGAGCATGTTCTGCAGCACGTCGACGGTCTGACCGAGCGCATCGAGCAGCGACGCAGACAACGGTGTCTTCCCGAGCCGGAGCGCGTCGAGCAGATCTTCGGCGCGGTGCGCGAGCTTCGAGATCGCGTCGAGCCCGAACATCGCCGACAGACCCTTGAGCGAATGCGCGGCGCGGAAGATGGCGTTGAGGCGATCGGGGTCGGGCTCGGAGCCACCGGCCTCCTCGAGCGCGAGCAGCTCGCGGCCCAACGCTTCGAGGATCTCATTCGCTTCAGCGATGAACTCGGAAAGCGCCTTGGGAGCGGTCATGAATCAGAGCTTCAGGTACTGCTTGACCAGCACCAGAATCGTCTCCGGCGCGAAGGGCTTCACCACGTACTCGTTGGCGCCCAGCGACATGCCACGCTCGCGGTCCTGGTCCCGCCCCTCGGTGGTCACCACGAAGAGCGGCGTGTCTTTGTAGTGCGGGTTCTTCTTCACGAAGTTGATGAGCTCGAGGCCGTTGATGTCCGGCATGTTGATGTCGGTGATGATCAACTCGAAGCGGTGGCGCGGCAGCACCTTGAGCGCGTCGAAGCCGCTCACCGCGGTGTGCACTTCGACGTCGTCGAGCGTCTCGCAAGCCGCACGGAGCAATTCCCGGGTAGCTCCGGAATCCTCCACGATGAGGACTTTGCGCGTCGACACGCTCACGAGCCTAACACCACGTCTACGGAGAGAAGACCGCCACCGCGCCCTGGAAGTGCGGCGCGAAGGCCCGCTCCACGAGCTCGTCACGCTGCCCTGCGACCGCCTTCGGCAATGTCGGAAACGCGAGCGCCACCGAGGGAACCTGGGCGCGGGTGAGCATCGCGGCGGCACCCGTGAGCGCGTGCTCGAGCCCCAGCGCGGTCACCGACTGGGAACGACCGAGGCCGATGGCGAAGATGCGTCTGGCAGGCACGCGCGCGTCGGTGGGCACGAGCAGTTTGTCGCCGGGCGCTCCGATGAAGAAGCCGGAGCCCAGCACGCGGGACAGCTCGCCGCACAGCCGCCAGTCGAGAAAACCGGCGGCGCCCGACAAGGGGCGTTCGTCTTCGGTCACGAAGCAACAGAGCGCTTCGATGCCCGAGAGCGAATCGAGGGCTTCGAGGCCCACGGTGAGCTGCTGCGGCTTCATTCCTTGCCGACGGTGCTCGCGATGCGGTCGAGCAGCCCGTTGATGAACGCGCTCGACGCTTCGTTGCCGAAGGTCTTCGCCAACTCGACGGCTTCGTTGATGGTCACCTTGCGCGGCACGTCGGCCAGGTGCTGCAGCTCGTACACGCCGATGCGCAACACGTTGCGATCGATGCGCTGCATGCGCTCCAACCGCCAGTTGTGCGAATGCGACTCGATGAGTTCGTCGATCTTCGCCTTGTTGGTGGTGACGCCTTCGATGAGGTCACGCGCGAACGAGTCGGCGGCGGGATCGCGGGGGCCTTCGTCATCGTGCGCGGTCCACGCCGCGTCGAGCGCGCCCTGCGAGGTCATCTTGCCGTCCTGCTCCATTTGATAGAGCGCCTGCAGCGCGCGCTCACGACCGATACGACGGGCACCCACTTACTTCGCTCCCATGTTGGTGAAGAGATTCACCATTTCGATGCAGGCCACGGCCGCTTCGCCGCCCTTGTTGCCGGCCTTCACTCCCGCGCGATCGACCGCCTGCTCGACGGTGTCGGTGGTGAGCACGCCAAAGGTGACCGCGCAGTCGGCGTTGAGCGCCAACTGACCGATGCCCTTGCTGACTTCACCCGACACGTATTCGAAGTGAGGTGTACCGCCACGAATGACACAGCCGAGCGCGATGACGCCCGCGTACTTCCCGGAGTTGACGACGCGCCGGGTGACGCTGGGCAACTCGAAGGTGCCGGGGCACCGGTAGACGTCGATGTCGCCGTCAGAGACCCCGTGACGAACGAGCGTGTCGATGGCGCCGGCCAGCAGCGGCTCGGTGATGAATGAATTGAAGCGGCTCACGGTGATCGCGAACCGGCCCTTCGGAGAAACGAGATTGCCTTCGAACGTGCGTGGCATCGTTGGTCACCCTACTCCCAGGCGGATTTGCTCCACCACTTCGATTCCGTAGCGCTCCACACCGACGATTTGATTCGGCGAGTTGGTGAGCAACGAGAGTTTCTGAACGCCCAGGTCGTGAAGAATCTGAGCGCCGATACCGACTTCCTTCAGTCGCGCCTGACCATCAGGCTCGACGGCAGCGACGTTCGACGGCGGCTTGCCGAGCAGCGCGTCGGGGCCCGACACGTGCTTCTGCAGCAACACGACGACCCCGCGCTGTTCTTTCTTGATGCGATCGAACGCGTACTTGAGCGAACCCTCGCCGGTCATGTGATCGAGCAGGTCTGACAGCGGCGTGGCGCGGTGAATGCGCGTGAGCACCGGCTTCTTGCCGGTGACGTTGCCCATCACCAGCGCGAGGTGCACGGCGGGGTCGACGTCGGTCGAGTACGCGTAGGCCGTGAATTCGCCGTAGGGCTCGCGACGCACGACGGTCTCGCCGATGCGGCGCACCAACCGCTCGCACGCCAGCCGGTAGGTGATGAGATCGGCGATCGCCAGCAGCGTGAGCTTGTGCTTCCTGGCGAACTTCACGAGGTCGGGCCGGCGCGCCATCGAGCCGTCGTCCTTCATCACCTCGCAGATGACGCCCGCAGGGGTCAGCCCGGCGAGGCGCGCGAGATCGACCGACGCTTCGGTGTGGCCGGGGCGCACCAGCACGCCGCCATCACGCGCACGCAGCGGGAAGACGTGGCCGGGCCGCGAAAGATCAGCCGGCAGCGCGTCGGGCCGAATCGCGGTGAGCACCGAGTGGGCGCGATCGTGCGCGGAGATGCCGGTCGAGACCCCCTGCGCCGCCTCGATGCTCACGGTGAACGCGGTCTGCCGGGGCGAGGTGTTGTCGGTCACCATCGGCGGCAGGTTCAGCCGCCGCACCTGCTCGTCGGTGAGTGACAGACAGACGAGACCGCGCGCATGCGTCACCATGAAGTTGATGGCCTTGGGCGTGACCAGCTCCGCGGCCATCACCAGATCGCCTTCGTTCTCGCGATCTTCGTCGTCGGTGAGAATGACCATCTTGCCCTTGCGGATCTCGGCGATGGCCTTCTGCACGAGGGCAATGCTGCGCTTCTCGGACTCCAGGTTCGGCATGACGCGGCCCTCATGTCGCGGAGCGTCACCGCGCGCAACACTCTGGTGGGTGGGGTTGTTTTTGAGAATGACTTTCAATAACTCGTTGGAACATGAAGTCTTCGCCCGCGCTCCGCACCGTCCTCTCCAGCGTCTTCATCTTCTTCATGCTGGCCGCGGGGCACCTGCTGATGGTGGTGCTCAACGCCGTCGAATATTCGGTCGACGGGTCGACACCTTCGGGCGCGGCCGCGCGCATGTTCACCGACCGCCCGCTCGCTGAAGAGCTCGAAGCAGCGCTCAAGAAGGCGCGCACGCCCGAGAACAGGGCCGTGCTTCAGGCGGCGATCAGCGACGCGCACGCCGGCCGTGACGTGCGGCTCAAGATGTTGAAAGTCACGAAGACGCTGGTGATCTCGACGCTCGCGCTGACGGCCATCGGCATCGTGCTGGTGTGGGTGACCTCGCGGCTCAAAGGAGACGCTGCGCAGACCATCGTCGGCATCTTCGGTGGCAACTTCATCTGGACGGGCGCGGTCGAGTACGGGCTCACCATCGCTTCGCGGCAGCTCGGCGTGGCCAAGGCCATCACCGCGGTCGACGGCCAGCTCATCGCCATCTACGGCGAGTACGTGCTGCTCAAGCACACGTGGGGCGCGCTGGTGTTGATCATGGCGTACCTGCTGTACCTCGAGTCTTCGCGCTGCCCGGTCTTCCTCTGGTGGCGCGAGCGCGTGCCGACCATGCGTGGCGCGCTCGTCACCGGCCGCATCGACAACTACGGCCCGCGCAGCGCGTTCCAGTACGCGACGACGGTGTGGGGCTTCTACCTGCTGCTGCTGTGGGCCTACGACGAAGACGTGTTCGGCGTGCACGGCGTGTTCACCAACCTGGTCATGGTCGGCTCGCTCGCGGGCACGCTGTACACCGTGTACCGGCTCAATCAGTACACCGGCTGGGGCCCGGCGATCCGCTACGCGATGGGCGCGATGATCATCGCGTGGACGCCCATCGAGATCGCCGGCAAGTGGGGCGTGCTGCGTGAGCCGTGGTTGCTGCTGCACCCGTCGACGCTGGTGATCTTCTTCGGCGGTCTCGCGCTGGGCACGTGGATGCTGTGGCGCGCGCAACGCCGGCCCCGGCAGGACCTCGTCGGCGCCAGCTGAGACGCCCGGGCCCGCAAGGAGAAGCGGTACAGACAGGTGTTCAGTACGCGCGTGTGGGTCAGCGTGGGAACGGGTTCTTCTGCTTCGGCTGAGGGCCCAGGAGCTCCACGTACACCCCGCGCAGGCCTTCTGCGTCGAAGGCGTACTCACCGTCGAGGTCGGCGATGCCGCAGCCGAAGCACAGGTCGACGCGCCGCCCGCTCGCGAGCGTGAACGACGCGTCGCGGTGGAAGCCGCACTTGAAGCGCCCGCTCCGTGCGTTGGGGCGGAAGAACTTCTGAACCTTGCCAAGCTCGTCACCGGTGATGGTTCTGCTCACCGGCGGGCCCTCGAGGTCTTCCCAGGCAATCACCAGCGACGTCGAGTTCGACAGCTCGCGGGGCCAGGGGCGGACCCGTTCTTCTTCACACGAGAGCAGCAGCAACGTTCCCAGGGCGAGTGCGAGTCGCATGGCGTCACCGTAGCCGCAACACGTGCGTCGGCCACGTGGTGAGCCCGCGTGGGTCTCCGTCGAAGCTGGCGTCGTAGGTCGCGAGCCGTTCGACGCCCACGAGCGCACCGGGGACACGAAGCGGATCTCCGATGAGCACGACCGCCTTCGACGCACGAAGCCACGGCAACACCCGCGCCGCGAGCTCTGGCGAATAGAGCGCGTCACCGGCCAGCACGACGTCGAAGTCGAGCTCGCTGCCGACGAGATCTTCAGTGGTCGTCTGCACGGTCACGCCGTTCAAGACAGCGTTCCTCACCGCGAGTTCCTCACAGCGCGCGTCGATGTCGGCGCACCACACTTCCCGCGCGCCAGCCATCGCTGCGGCCACGCCTTCGACGGCGCAGCCACTGGCGAAATCGAGCACGCGTCTTCCACGCACCACTTCCGGGTGATCGAGCACGTAGCGCGCGAGCACCTGACCGCCCGGCCACGCGAAGGCCCAGTACGGCATGCCCAGCGCTTCGGCATCGACCGAGTGCCAGCTCGGCGCGTCGGGTGGCAACAGCCACAGCTTCAGTTCGGGACAGAGGAACGGCGCGAAGACGCGGAGCTCGTCTTTCACGCCAGGCCAGCGGCGCGGAGCTGCTCGACGGTGAGGCCACCCCGCCCGCCCATCATGCGCGCCACGTACTTGCCGATGATGTCGGCCTCGAGGTTCACCGAGTCACCCGGCCGCTTCCGACCCAGGGACGTCTTCTGCTGCGTCTCGGGGATCAGCATCACCGAGAACGAATCGGGCCCGACGGCGGTCACGGTGAGCGACACGCCGTCGATGCACACCGAACCCTTCTCGACGAAGAACGCAGCGATCGACGACGGCAGCGAGAACGTGAGGACGATCGTGCCTCCCTCCGGCCGCACGTCGCGCAGCTGACCGACGGCGTCGACGTGGCCCTGCACCCAGTGACCGCCGAGGCGATCTCCCATGCGCAACGCCCGCTCGAGGTTGACGCGTGTCCCCACGGTCCATGAGCCGGCGGTGCTGCGGCGCAACGTCTCGGGCGCGACCTGCACCTTGAACGAAGTGCCACGCCATTCGACGACGGTGAGACACACGCCGTCACAGGCGATCGACTCACCCATGACGAAGTCGGTGAACGACGAAGCGACCCACAGGTCCGTCACCGGTCCCTGCGTGACGCGTTCGACGGTGCCCAGGTCAGTGACGAGGCCGGTGAACATGGCTCACTTCTTCTTGCCGGCCTTCGCGGGCTTCTTGGCGAGAGCGGGCGCTTCTTCCATGGTCTCGATGAACTCCACGATGCGGCTGTCGGCCTTGCGCAGCCGGCGCGAGAGCATGCGGCAGATGTTCTGCAGCACGATGACGTACGCGAAGTTGTCGGACTTGTAGAGGTTCCACAGGTCGAGGTTGGTCAGCGAGTACGTGACCGCCTTCTTGCGCACCACGCAGGTCGCCGAGCGCGGCTGCAATTCGACCAGCGTCATTTCGCCGAAGCACTCCCCGGGCCCGAGCTTCACGATGGTCTGGTTGGTGCCCGAGCTGCTCTTGCGCAGCACTTCGACCTCACCCTCGCGAATGACGTACAGCGTGCGGCCGAGCTCGCCTTCGTTGCAGATGATCTCGCCCACGTCCCATTTCCGCTCCTCGAGGAACTCGAAAAGAATGTCGAGGCTCGGACCCTTGAGGTCCTGAAATACGGGAACGGTGCGGAGGAACGTAGCGATGGCTGCGTCGCGCTTGGTGATCATGGCGACGACGCAATCACTTCACTTCCGGGAGCGCCAGCACTTCTGAAGGCCGGCGCTCCCGTGAGAACGGCGTGTCACATCGCGTCGGCGTCGGCGTCTTCGATCGCGCGGTCGGCGTCGGCGTTGGCCTTCTCGATGTCGGCGTCAGCCATGGCGTTGGCCTCGGCGAGCTTCGCGTCGACCTTCGCGCGGTCCTCGACGGCCGTCGCTTCAGCCTTCGAGCGCGCTTCTTCGGCCTTCGCCGTCGCTTCGGCGCGCTTCACTTCGGCGTTGGCCTTCGCGAGCGCCGCCTTCGACGCCGCGTCCTTGTTGGCCTTCGCGGTGGCCTCGGCGGCTTTGGCGTTGGCCTTCGCGTCGTCGACGCGCTTCTTCCACTCGGCCTTGGTGTTCTCGGTCTTCGTCTTCTGCTCGGCCTTGAGATCGTCGATGCGCTTCTTCCACTCTTCCTTGCCGGTCTTCTTGCGCTCGTCGGCGACCTTCTTGCGCTCATCGGCGCGCGTCTTGGCAGCCGCCTTCTTTTCGTTCTTCGAGGCCGGAGCCTGTGCAAACGCGACCGTGGACATCAGAGCCAGCGACAACCCGAGAATCAGACGCATGTGTTCCCCTCTTCCTACGTGTGAGTGAGTGCTTCAGGCGGCCCCGTAAAGACGGAGCGCGTTGCCGCCCAACAACCCGGCTTCGACATCGTCACCGAACCTCAACTGCAGCAGCTGTTTGAGCTCGCGATCCCACGCGTACGGAATGTTCGGGAAGTCGGTGCCGTAGAGAATGCGCTCGGGACGCACCTCGAAGATGCGCCGTGGCACCTCGAGCGGGAAGTAGTTGGCGCCGACCATGGTGGTGTCGACCCAGAGGTTGTCGTGTTGCTCGAGTAACCGGGTGTACCCGTCGAACTCGTCGGCGCCGAGGTGTGGCACGCAGAGCTTCAACTTCGGGTGCGCTTTCAACACACGCTCCACGCGCTCGACGGCGCAGAGCGCATGCACGTCGCACTTGTACGCGCTGGAGTTCGGCTCACGGCCTGCGTGCATCACCAGGGGACGGTCGAACTCGGCGCACACCTCGTAGATCTCGTCGAGCTCGGGCGCGTCGGGCGCGAAGCACTGAACGTGGCAATGCAGCTTCACGCCCCGCAGACCGTCGGCGAACGCCTCTCGCAGAATGGTCTTCGCGTTCGGCTCACCGGGAAGCACCGTCGCCAGGCCGATGACACGTGAATCGTGTTTCGCGATGTCGGCCACGTATTCGTTGAGCACGCGCGCCATGCCCGGCTTGTGCGCGTAGTGCAGCGCGACCACCTTCGAGACCCCGCGCGAGAACAGGAAGTCGAGCGTGTTCGGCGTGTGCAACTTGTAGCGAATGGGCCAGCCGTGCGTGTCGAACCAACGCCAGATGGCTTCGAACACGCCGTCGGGAAACAGGTGCACGTGCGCATCGACGACCGGCGGCAAGAGCGCCGGCAGCCGCGCGCCCTCTTCATCGTTCAACGCAGGCAACGGGAGCGTGAGGCCCTGCGCACTCAACGGCGCCGCGACACAGCACAGCGAGCCCTCGATGATCTCGAGCGTCATGGCGATTCCGTAGCACTACGCTGGGCGGCATGAAGGTCTTCCCGTCGGAGTTCGAAGCGATGCTCTCGCCTGAGGGCCGCAAGCTGCTCGCAGGAGACCACCCGGCCGTCGGTGTCCTCTCGCGCGAGAACTTCTATGCGTCAGATGCGCTGGTCGATCACACGCACCTGCCGAAGTACACGCAGGTGATTCACGACAAGTTCGAAGAGCTGCTGGTGCCCATGGTGCGGCCGCTGCCCTCGGCGAAGGCGAGCTACGCGTCGAACGCAGACCTGCTGCCGAAAGTCGGGAAGATGCGCGGCGTGCCGACCAGCACTGGCACCGACTCGAAGGCCTTCCAGCGCGCCGAAGAGCTCGGCCTCGTCGCCATGCTGTATTCCGAGAGCTACGTGAAGTTCTGCACGCTGCTCGCCGGGCGCGCCGTCGAGGGGCCGTCGCTGCTCCAGCTCTTCGCGTACGCACACGGTGACTACGCGGGGCCGCACACCGACAACCACCCGGACCATCCGCGGCAGAAGGAGGGGTATTGCGACGTGCACCTCACGTTCTGCACGCCGGGCATTCGCGAACAGTGGATCGTCTACGAGCAGGGCGGTCATTTCTCGCAGCAGCGATCCATTGCAGGCACCGGCACCATCACCGCGTATCGCCTGCCGACCTGGCACTACACGACGCCCCTGCGCGCCGATTCTCCGGAAGACCGTCGCTGGTTGGTGCTCAGCAGCTTCTACGACGCGGAGTGATCGTCGGCAGACACACGCCCACGGAAGTGCCGCATCACCCACCAGAAATACGCGGCTGCGATCAACACGCCGGGAATCCACCAGACGAGCGCACCGTCGATGCCCGCTCCGTGTGAAGCGGCGGAGGTCGCGGTGAGCGAGAGCTCGGGCGTCGGCCGCGAACGCAGCACGACAGGGAACATGCCGCCGATCGCCGTGACGAGGCTGCCGACGACGAACGCGCTGCTGCCGAAGAACGCGTGTGAACGGCGAACGACCGCGAACACCGCGCCGCCGATGCTCAGCACGAGGCCGATGAAGAACGGCGCATTGAGGTTGGGCGGCGCGACCACGAACGTCACCACGCCGCTGGCGACCCAGCACACCAACGTCGCGAGGAACAGAAACGGCTGCAGGAAGACCGCTTTCTGTTGCACGGCTCCGTCAGTCTTCAGCACCAGCCAGTTCGCGCCGTGTGCGGTGAGCGCGACGGTGACGAACACGCCGCACGACACCGTGAACCAATCGAGCACGCCCAATTCACCGAAGGGGCTCCAGCTGGCGAAGAGCGGAAGTTCGAACCAGCCTTCCGGTGTGAGTGGGACACCGCGCAACACGTTGCCGAGGGCTGCCCCGAAGAGCAGCGGCACCAGCAGTGACGAAATGAAGAACGTGACGTCGAAGAAGCTCCGCCACAGCGGTGAGCCCAGGTGGCTGCGCAGCTCGAGCGACGCGCCGCGCAGCATGATCGCCCACACCGCGAAGATGACCGGCAGGTAGAGCCCCGAGAACCCCGCCGCGAGCAGCCGGGGGAACGCGAGCAACGTCGAGCCGCCCGCTGCGACGAGCCACACCTCGTTGCCGTCCCACACCGGGCCGATGGAGCCGATGACCTGACGTCGCTCGGTGTCGGTGCGCGCGATGAAGCGGTGGAGAATTCCCACGCCGAAGTCGAAGCCGTCGAGCGTGGCCCATGCGATGAACATCAGGCCGACGAGCCAGAACCAGAGTTCAGGCATGGTGCGCCTCCGCCTGCGGACCGTGGAGAAGCTCGCGACCGACGAGCACCAGGAACACGAAGCCCAACAGCGCGTACATGCCGGTGAAGCCGATGAGCGTGAACGCCGTGCTGCCGGAATGAACGGTCGGGCTGGCGCCTTCGGAAGTTCGCAGCAGCCCGTACACCAGCCACGGTTGTCGGCCGAGCTCGGCGGCCATCCACCCGGCGGTGTTTGCGATGTAGGGGAAAGGCGCGGCGAGCATCAGCACCCACAACAACCAGCGTCGTTTCTCGAGCTGTCCGCGCCACGAGAAGACCGCCGAGAGCAACATCAGCCCGATGAAGATCGTGCCGAGGCCGACCATCACGTGGAACGAGTAGTACGTCAGCTCGATGTTCGTCGGCCACTCACTCTGGGGAATGTCGTTGAGTCCGGTGACGTTCGCGCCGATGTCTCCGAAGGCGAGAATCGAGAGCACCGCCGGCACGCCGATGGGGTTGTCCAACTTGCGCTGCTCGACGTTGGGCTGACCGATGAGATGAATGTGCGCACGCGGGCCTGACTCGAAGCGCCCTTCCATCGCAGCGAGCGCAGCCGGCTGGTGCTTCGCGACGAGCTTCGCCTGCGCATCACCCGTCGGAAACGCCACGAGCAGCGACGAGACGAGGCCTGCGATCACACCGACCTTCAGGTTGAGCCGCGCCTGTTCCACGTAGGTGCCGCGCAGCAGCCAGAACGCTCCGACCGACGCCACGACGAACGACGCCGTCACCAGCGACGCCATCTGATTGTGCGCGAACTGCGCGAACGCCCACGGGTTGAAGAGGTACTCGCCCACGCTGGTGATCGAGAACACGCCCTCTGCGTTGCGCGTGTACCCGGTCGGGTGCTGCATGAACGCGTTGGTGACGATGATGAACACACCCGAAAGCCAGCTGCCGACGAGCAACGCGACGGCCGCGGCGAAGTGCTTCTTCGGGCCGAGCTTCTTCTCGCCGAACACCAACATCGCCAGGAAGGACGACTCGAGGAAGAACGCGAAGAGCCCTTCGAGCGCGAGCGTCTGACCGATGACGCCGCCGGTGAGGGCGCTGAAGCGCGCCCAGTTGGTGCCGAACTGGAACTCCATGGGAATGCCGGTCACCACGCCGACCGCGAAGTTGAGACCGAAGACCCGAATCCAGAAACGGGCGGCGGTGTGCCACTGCTCGTCGCCGGTCTTCAGACCTCGCCACTTCATGATCACGATGAGCAGCGCGAGCCCCATCGTCAGCTGAGGAAAGAGGTAGTGGTAGATGATGGTGAACGCGAACTGGAGCCGATGCCAGAAGAGCGGATCGCCCATGGTGGTCACCGATTAACGGCTTTGTTGATCAGCCGCGGTTCGAAGTTCTTCACGGAGGCATCATCACACGCGTGCATAAACTGCGTCGTGCCGATGACTCCGCGTGATGCGTTCGAGTTGCCGTACTTGCTGACGGAAGTGACGTTGGCGCTCGCGGCGCGCGTGCACGTCGAGAAGCACGGAGCTGCCACCAGCAGGTTGAGCGAGGTCGCCGACCGACTCGACACCGAGCCGTTCTTTCAACGCATCGATGCGCTTCTCTCGCGCGCGAAGATCCCGACGCTGCCGCGACCGATGAACGCGAGCGAATTGCGAACGTGGTCGCAGACGGTCGGGGCGGCAGTGCCGAAGACCGAGGCGGTGGCACAGTTGGGTCACGGCTTCGGTCTGGTGCTGCAGAACCTCCGGCTGCACGAGCTCGTCTTGCCGTTGGTCGACGCGTCGCCCGACGACCTCGATCTCGCGATGCGTGAAGCGCTGTTGCGTGAGACGCGCGCAGCGCTGGTCGCCAACCTCGGAAGGCAGGCCGGCCTTCCGGTGGAACTTCGCGCGACGCCGGCGCAGCTGGTGACGCTGTTGCAGCCGGCCAACCCGCTCGCACGCGCACCGGCGCACGCGCAGGTGGCAGTGCTGCGTGACGTTCTGAGTGCACTTCGTCGCGAAGTCGGGCGCATCGCGTCGGCGCTCCAGGGTGGCCTCACGCGCCCGACGATCTCACCCCAGGACGCGTTTCTGACGACGTTGCAGACAGGTGAAGTCGGCGTTCCGTATCTCGGCCTGGAGTTCACCGACGTCGCATTGATGACATCGACGCCAGCGCTCGAGCAGTACATCGCGAAGCAACCGCACGGCTATCGCGCCGTCGGTCCGCAGCTCGGCGCGCGCATCGTCGAAATTGAAGAGCGCCTGAGGCGCAATCAGCTTCCGGTGCCGCCGAGACCGAACTCGTATGCAACATGGCTCACGTGGAGCGACGCCATCGCGCACGCCATCGGTGCCGTCACCGGGCCGGACCAGCCGGCAGGTGCGTCGGCGGCGCTGGGCCGTGCGATTGGCCAAGCGATGCTGACGTTGAGCTCGCTCGCGGGGGTGATGCGTCTTCGCGAAGTCGACGACGCCAACGCGGAGCTCGTTTTCTACCAGCAGAAATTCGAGAAGGCGCTGGGCGCCGACGCGGAGCGGCTCACCGGCATGAGCACCTTCACCACCCTGCCCGCCGCCGTGAAGCCGCACGTGGTCTCGATGGCGACGTTGATGCGGATGCTGGCCGGCGCGCGCATCGCCGCGATCTCCACGCAGCGCGCAGGTGATGAGCTCGCCTTGCGCCGCATGGCCGAGCTCATCACCACGATGCGCTCACTCTTCGTCTGAACGGAGCGCAGCGAGCACCGAGAAGTCTTCGAGCGTCGACGTGTCGCCCTTTGATTCCTTGCCGGCGGCGACGTCACGCAGCAGGCGCCGCATGATCTTTCCCGAGCGCGTCTTGGGCAGCGCCGCGGCGAAACGGATCTCATCGGGCCGCGCGATGGCGCCGATCTCCCTGCCCACGTGCGCGGCGAGCTGCTTCTTCAGCGCGTCGTCGGCGGTGATGCCGCTCTTCACCGTCACGAACGCGACCAGCGCCGTGCCCTTCAAGTCATCGGGCCGGCCGACGACCGCAGCTTCAGCCACGCGCTTGTCACTCACCAATGCGCTCTCGACTTCGGCGGTGCCGAGGCGGTGCCCCGCGACGTTCACCACGTCGTCGACCCGGCCGATGATCCAGAAGTAGCCGTCTTCATCGACGCGCGCGCCGTCGCCGGTGAAGTACACGCCGGGCAGCTCGCCGAAGTAGCCCTTCCTGTAGCGCTCGTCGTTGTTCCACACGGTGCGCAACATCGACGGCCACGGGCGCGTGATGAACAACCTGCCGGCGCCGACCTTCACGGGCTTGTGATTCGAATCGAGGATCTCGGGGAAGATTCCGGGCAGCGGCAAGGTCGCGCTCCCGGGCTTGGTGGGCGTCGCGCCGGGGAGCGGAGAGATGAGGATGCCGCCGGTCTCGGTCTGCCACCACGTGTCGACGATGGGGCAACGGCTCTGGCCGATGACCTCGCGGTACCACATCCACGCTTCGGGGTTGATGGGTTCACCCACGCTGCCGAGCACCCGCAGCGACGAGAGGTCGTGTTTGCGCACGGGCTCCTCGCCGAGCTTCATGAACGAGCGAATGGCCGTCGGCGCCGTGTAGAGAATCGTGACCTTGTGCCGCTCGATGATGTCCCAGAAGCGGTCGGGCCCCGGTGTGGTGGGCGCACCTTCGTAGAGCACCACCGACGCGCCGTTCATCAACGGGCCGTACGCGACGTAGCTGTGGCCGGTGATCCACCCCACGTCGGCGCTGCACCAGTAGACGTCGTCGGGTTTGAGGTCGAAGACCCACCGCGACGTGAGTGACGTCCACACGCCGTAGCCGCCGGTGGTGTGCAGAATGCCCTTCGGCGTACCCGTGGAGCCCGAGGTGTAGAGCACGAACAACGGGTGCTCGCTGTCGACCCAGGTGGGTTCACACGTCGTGGGCTGATTGGTGAGCAGCGTGTTCCAGCTGATCTCGTTACCCTCGAGCTGCGGAGGCGTGGTGCCGGTGCGCTGCGCGACGATGACCTTTTCGATGCTCGGAACGCCGTGCTGCAGCGCCGCGCGCACGTTGTCGAGCAGGGGCACGACCGCGCCTTTGCGCCAACCACCGTCGGCGGTGATCAACACCTTGGCCTTCGAGTCGTTCATGCGATCTCGCAGGGCCTCTGCCGAGAAGCCGCCGAACACCACCGAGTGCGGAGCGCCGATGCGCGCGCACGCCAGCATGGCGATGACCGCCTCCGAGACCATCGGGAGGTAGATGCCCACCAGGTCACCGGCCTTCACCCCGAGCTGCTTGAGCCCGTTGGCGAGCTTGCAGACCTCCGCGTGCAGCTCTCGGTACGTGAAGTCGCGGCGATCTCCGGGCTCGCCTTCGAAGCGCAGCGCCACCACGTCACCGCGTGTCGCCAGCTGCCGGTCCAGCGCGTTGAACGAGAGGTTGGTCTTTCCGCCCAGAAACCACTTCGCGTGATCGTCCTTCCACTCCAGCACGGTGGTGAACGGCGTCTCCCAGTGCAGCTCCTCCTTCGCGCGCGCGCTCCAGAACGCATCGGGGTCGTCGCGCGCCTGATCGACCAGCTGTCGGTATTCCTCGAGGCTGCGAATGTGCGCCTTCCTGGTGAACTCCGCAGGCGGCGGGAACACGCGCGTCTCTGTCAGCACCGTCGAGAATTCGCTCATGCCGCGAACCCTGACGAGCGACCCACCTCCGCGCCACCATTGATTTGCAGCGCCACGACGCGCCGCGTAAGACAACGCCACTCCGCATGCCCCAGTACAAGAACCCCACGCCCACGGTGGACTGCATCATCGAACTCCCGGGCGATCGCATCGTGCTCATCAAGCGCAGCAACGCGCCCATCGGTTGGGCGTTGCCTGGCGGCTTCGTCGACGAAGGCGAACCGCTCCACGCCGCGTGCGTGCGTGAGGTTCGCGAAGAGACCGGCCTCGAGGTCGACCTGTCCGAGCAGTTCTTCACCTACTCCGACCCGTCGCGCGACCCGCGCAAGCACACCATCTCGACCGTCTTCATCGGCTGGGCCGAGGGCGACCCGAAGGGCAGTGACGACGCGGCCGATGCGAAGGCCTTCACGCTCGACGCGCTCCCGATGTCGGAGCTCGTGTTCGATCACGCGACGATCGTGAGCGATTACCTGACCTACAAACGCACCGGGAAGCGGCGGAAGATCTGAAGTGGAAACGGCGAACTCGAAACGACAGGCAGCTCTCAAGCAGTTGGGCGAACAGACCTTCGACGTGCTCGTCGTCGGAGGCGGCATCACCGGCACCGGCATCGCGCGTGACGCGGCGCTGCGTGGCCTGAAGGTCGCGCTGGTCGAGAAGCTCGACTTCGCGGCCGGCACTTCTTCGAAGAGCTCGAAGCTGGTGCACGGCGGCCTGCGGTATCTCGAGCACGCCGAGTTCGCGCTGGTGTTCGAGTCGGTCAACGAGCGCAAGCGGCTCATGAAGCTCGCCCGGCACCTGGTGCGCCCGCTGCCGTTCCTGGTGACCAACTACAAAGGCGACAAGCGCTTCCTGGCCACGCTCGCCCTGGGTCTGTGGATCTACGACGCGCTCTGCTTCTTCGGGAACTACCGGAACCACGTCACCTACGGCGCGAAGAAGACGATGAAGCTCGAGCCCACGCTCAAGTCGCAGGGCCTGAACGGCGGCATTCTCTATTACGACTGCCTCACCGACGACGCGCGGCTCACGCTCGAATGCGCGCTCGACGCGCAGTCACTCGGCGCGGTGGTGTTGAACCACGTGAAGGCCGGCAAGCTGCTGCGCGCCGCCGACGGTCGGGTGCAGGGCGCGGTGGTCGAAGACATCGAGACCGGCACGACCGTCGAGGTGCGTTCGAAGGTGGTCATCAACGCCACCGGCCCGTGGAGCGACGAGGTGCGTGCGCTCGCCGGTGAGCCCCGCATTCTGAAGCCGACGAAGGGCATCCACATCGTGGTCGACGCGGCGCGCCTGCCGGTGAAGCACGCGTTGATGATGAACAGCCCGCGCGACAAGCGGGCGGTGTTCTGCATTCCCTGGGGGCTGGGGCGCACCGTGGTCGGCACCACCGACACGTTCTTCGACGGCTCGCCCGACAAGCTCGAGCCCACGAAGGAAGACGTCACCTATCTGCTCGAGACCGCCAACTCGTACTTCCCGCAGGCCTCGCTCGTGGAAGACGACGTGCTCTCGACGTGGTCGGGCCTGCGGCCGCTGCTCAAGCCCGATGACGAAGGCGCGGGGGCTTCGGCGGTGTCGCGCGAGCATGAGATCTACGACTCGCCCGGGTTCGTCACCATCGCCGGCGGCAAGTTGACGACGTTCCGGTTGATGGCCGCGCAGGTGGTCGACAAGGCCATCACGCAGCTCGACGTCACCACGCGTTCCACCACGGCCACGCGGCCACTGCCCGGGTCTCAGGGGCTCGACGGCACCGACGAAGCGCTCGCGCAGCTGGCGAAGTCGCTCGAAGGCAAGGGCCTGCCCGAAGGTGGCCCGGAATACCTCGCCGGCGAATACGGCACACGCGCGCCGCTGTTGCTGGAGCGGGCCGCGGCCGACGGGCTGGAACGGCTCGACCCGGAGCTGCCGTCGATCTTCGCGCAGGTGGACCTCGCCATCGAAGACGAGTTCGCCCGCACGCTCGACGACGTGCTCTCGCGCCGCATTCCGCTGATTCTCCGCGCGCGAGATCAGGGCCTGGGCATCGCGCCGAAGGTCGCCGAACGCATGGCGGCGAAGCTGGGCTGGTCGAAGGAGCGCACCGAACGCGAGCTGACGCACTACCGCGCCGTGGTGAACGGCACGCGCGCGTTCAAGACCGCCAGCTGATCCGGTACGTGAAGTCGTGGCGCTGGAGATCCGCTCTGACGATCTCCACCTCGCCCTTCACGTTCAACACGTCGAGCACCGCCTGCAACACGCCCTGGCGGTATTCGACGAACAACTGACTCTGCTGGCTCATCTTGGGCAAGAACCTGTCGGGCACGAAGGTGCGAATCGACATCTCCTGGGGGCCCAGGTCGGCCACCTCGGAGTCGATGTAGTTCCCAGCCGTCTTGAAGTTGCGGCCCATGCGCATGAGCGTGCGCTTGACGCCGAACACCTTGCCCGCGGTCAGCGCCGCGAAGCCGATGGGGGTCTCGACGAAGCCGTGAATGAAGGTGCGACCCAGGTGCCGGTACCGCTCGGTTGGCGGCACTTCGGCGCCCATGGCGTCGGCGATGAAACGAATGGCCTTGAGCCAGGTGTCGAGCCCGTAGGCCACCTGCACCTGGTCGAGGTTGATGCCTTCGCGCTTGAGCACCTCACGCAGCTCGGGCGTGAAGCGCTCACCGAGGGCCTTCTTCAGGCCCTCGAGCGCAGGTCCGAAGACGACCGGTTCTGAAAGGTCGCCTCCGGACATTTCGGCGATTACAGGCCGCAGCCGAAGTTGTCGGTCGGCGCGTAATAGACCTGCGTGTTCTGCGCACCGCAGAGCACGGTCTCGACGCAGTACGAACGCGTGCCAGGCAGCGCGGCCTTGCAGAACGAGCTCTGCGTACCCGTGGGGAAGCCGTCGCCGTTCGGGCACTGCGTACCCAGGGTGCCGGGTTCACAACGGCAGGCCATGTAGAAGCCACCGTCTTCCTTCCTCAGCGTCTGGTCGATTTCGCAGAAGCCGCCGTCGGGGTCGAAGCCGCCATCGGCCTGGCGCGGCGCGCAGTCGGCGTTGGTCTGGCAGTAGCCGATGTCCTGGTTGGGGTTCGGCTGCGGGCGCACGTCGCGCGCGATGTAGCCCACAGGGCAGGCGATGGAGTCCTTGCGCGTGTCGCCATACCGCAGCGGCACCGTGCCGATGTCGTTGATGCTCGGCACCGCGCAGACGTTCACGCCGTCGCCCTGCTGCATCTTGTCGCCGGCGTACACACACTTCGGCGCCAGGGGGCTGCAGTTCGGCATGCGAGAGCCGTTGGCGCAGGTCACGTAGCTCGGCGGCATCAGCGCGAGGCACTCGGCGTCAGCGGCGGCGGCAGCCATCGGGTCGTTCAGGTTGGCGCCCACACCGCACGGCGTGCAGAACGGAGGCGTCGGCGCCTTGTAGCAACCGGCGGCGTTCTGCTCGGCCACCGGCGGGCAGGCGTCCTGAATGTTGTCGAAGTTCTTGTCCTCGCCGCAGCAGTACTCGCCACGGGCACACGCGATGAGCGCGCCGCCCTGCTCCTTGCAGGTCTCGAGGCGGCAGTAGTTGATGCCGCCGTCAGCGGTGCACGCGTACGGGTTGCGGCAGTCCTTGTACGGAAGCGCGGTGACAGGGTCGACGCCCGGGCGGCAGTCGTCTTTGCACGCGAAGGTGCCACGGTCGCAGTAGCCGAGGTACGGCTGGCCCGACGGCAGCTCCGGGCACTCGAGCGAGTCCATGCACTCGCCGCGGGCGCGGCAGCGCTTGGCCGAGTCGGTACCGTCGAGCAGCTTCTCAGCCTTGCAGACGAGGTCGGGGCCACCGAACGGGTTACCGGCCGAGAGCTGGCACTCCGAGTCGCCCGCGCACGCAGGCTTGCAGCGGCCAGCGCCGTAGTAGAGCGAGTCGGGGTTCAGGTTCTTCTGGTCGACCCAGCAGGTCTGGCCGGGCGGGCAGCCGGGGGCCACGTTGTCCTTGATGCTGAAGTCCCAGCGGCAACGGGGCACGCACACGCCACCGCACGAGTTGGGGCCGGCGTCGGGGCGGTTGACGCTGCACACCGCGCCTGACGGGCAGTCCGGGTCGACGTTGCAGCCGATGCTCTCGCAGCTGTTGGTCTGCGGCACGCAGTAGCCTTCGCCGTCGTTGATGTTGCCGCACTGGCACTGACCAATCTGCTGATAGCGGCAGTACTTCTTGCCGCTCATGTCGTCGGGGAGCGCACGGCAGCGGCCGGTGCCCACGCCGTCCGGCGCGCCGAAGATGTTGGGGTCGGTGCCGCACTCGATGTCGGCGAGGCACTCGGTGCACGGCGTCTTGCGCACGCGGCACACGCCCGGCCCGATGCCGCCGTCGTCCTGGCGGGTGTCGCACAGGCAGCCGATGCCGTAGCGGTAGCAGCGATCGTTGGGGTCGTTGAGCTCCTGGCACTCGTAGTTCTGCGTGCAGGCCTTGCCCTGTTCGCAGATGCCGGTGCTGCCGCAGATCTTGCCTTCGCTGCAGTCGAAGTCGCTCACGCACGGCGGCGGGCCGGCGTCGGGAACGCCCGAGTCGACCGGGTCGACCGTCTTGGCTTCACACGCGCCGCTGTTGCAGGTCTGGTCGGAACCGCAGGCGGTGCACAGCGCACCGGCGGTGCCACACTGCGCGTCCGTCGTGGTGCCGACGCATTCAGCCTTGTCGGTGCAACAGCCGGCACAGTTCTCCGGGCCGCACTTCTTCTGACATCCGGGGGTGAGGGCGACGAGAAGGCCCATCAGGCCTCCCAAGATCGCGAAGCGAACGTGTCTGGAAATCATGGCGTTGAGGGTCCTCGTGAAGGTCGGCCTGAGACGTGTCCGCCTTAGCCGAAATCACGGGACCGCAACACCTTCAGGGGCGGCTACGCTCCGCGATTCTATTCTGGTCTTCGGCGGCATGCCGCCGACACATCGTCGGGAACCAGGAAACGCCGCCAACTCACCGTCCACGGAAGACTCCGGATAGGAGATCTCGCACCTCCTGAAGTGGAGTCTCGTCACATCCGACAATCAAGACACAATAGCCGGTCCACTCCTCAAAACGCTCTTCGGCCGGCCAAGTAGAAAACAGGAAGCCTTCCAACACTTCACTCACACCGGCTCCGTCCAACAGATCACTCATGACATGAGGCTCAGGACGCCGGGACAGAACCTCTAGCAATACCTCAAAACTATCGCGTGCCCCCCTTCCCGCTACCGACACACCGAGAAGAGGAACACTCATTAGGTCGTCAATAAGCAACTCCACTTGCTCGCGGGACACGTCCACCGCGAACCACACCAGCACAAGCGAGCCCGCCAAACAGGACAATTCCGAGCCTCGAGCCGCGGGCGCTAGGGTTCCCCCCAACACTCGTCGCCCCTGAACATCCCCAAGTTGCGACAGCATTATAGCCCCTTATCCTTAATGAACTGCTTGATAGTTTCTATTTGACTGTCAACATTCCGAATAGTCCGCTCCACCTGCGACTTATATTGCAAACCAGGCAACTTATCCTTGTGCTCCTGGAGTGTTCGTTCGGCCTTCTTTAGGCCTTTGAAGATTGACTTCGGTCCGGCTGCCTTCAACTGCTTCTCGAGATCGGCATATATCTTCGGGCTTATTGGAGCACGCTTCTTGGGCTCTCCATCTGAATCATCTCCATCGTCTCCTGGGCCACCCGGAGGCGGCGGAGGGGGGGGGGGCGGCAGGGGAGGTGACTCGGGGGACGAAGGCTGAACTTGGTCGTCGTGTTTCTCAGTGTTCGATGTCTCCGACTTCTTTAGTTCGTCGATCAACGTGTCAGTGCGGGGTGCCAATTTCTCGCACGCGCCCACACACACGAATTTGTCAGTTGGATCACCCCACTGATTAGCTTGCCATTTCTCAAGGCGGCGTTCGATCTTCTTTCGACGGTCCGCCTCGGTCGCGGCCGGTGAGCGAACGGCATATCCGTTCGTTCCGCGAGCAGTAGCCGTCGGCGCATAGCCTGCCAACGGCAACCCACCGGAGAAGGCGAGAACGACATTGGGTCGTCGCGACTCCGTTCTGAAAGCGAGCGACGTCCATTTGTCCTCAATCCGGCCGACAGGCGCGCCGCGGAAGAAGTCGGCGGCGGCGGCCTGATATTCGAGATCGGTAAATTCTGTATTGAAAGTTGGGCGTGACGGCTCGGGACTCAACGCACGCTTACCCTTGCCTTCCACGTCGCTAGGCGTGAACTTATGCTCTCGCTTGGCGGTGATACTCCCAGCGCTGAGACCGAGGGGGTCGAACGCGTTGATCGAGTCGAATGCGTTGAACGCGTAAAGGTCGAACGAATCAACGGGACCAAGCGGATCTCGGATTAACCACTGCGCAGCCTCCGGCGAATACCACCGATTCCGGAAATACAGCAGGCCCGTAGTCGACGAGGAGTAGGCCGAATGGAATCCAAATGGAATATCGAACGGCTTCGCGCAGTGAATATCGTCGACTTCTTCGCAAGTTGTAGATGTGGCGCTGTTGACGTAGCGGCCTCGACCTTCGGGTGTGTATGTCGCCGTTGCGGCAAGCCATCTCTTGTCAAAAATCCACGCGACAACATTTGCCTTTCCGTCGTTCACGGCGAGATACTCCATATTGGCAGTGTAAACCGAGACCAGGTCGTCGAGTCTTTGAGCCCATGATGCCGACCAACGAATGCCGCCGGACGCGTCAAACGATTCCACCATTTGGTCGCCGTCATGCACGAGCACCTCAATGACGCCGAAATTTGAGTCAAGCCGGCCAACCAAGCGACCCAGCGCGTCGTAGAGATACGACTCCTTCGCCTCGGATTTTGAATTTTTGACCGACACGAGAGCATCGAACTCGTCGAAGACAAATTCCTGCTTGGCGTCTGAAATCAAACGGCCCGCGTTGTCGAACGTAGCGTGCCGTGAGGTCGCGCCGACGGAGAACGACCCGAGCTGATGCCCCTGGCGAGCGACATCTGTATTATTCGGAGACTGATACTGAACAGTTGTTTGAAAACGAGGCGCCTGAATACCGTTTGAAATTGACAACAAAGCGCCGACTTTCGCCTCGCGGGCATACTGCCAGCGGTCCGCCCCGAGATTGTCTCCCTCTTGCTCCACGATCGCGCCCGAGAGCTGAGTAAGCTGATGCGCCGGTACACTCGCCGTTGTCCCGGCCTCTCGTATAACAGACAGTCGACCGAGAGCATCATAGACATATCCACGCCACTCAACAAAGCCGGACATCGAATCCGAAAAATCGACCGAGCTGCTTGCGATTCGCCCGGAAATATCGCGCTGCACCTCAATCGAGCCAAAACCGAAATAGGTCCATCTATACGGCTGGGCGAGTGAATCGAACTTCGTCCCATTCTTGAGCGAATAGCTCGAGTAAGAGCTTTCACGGTCAGTCTCTAGTTCACCCAACCAAGAGAAATCAGTCCAATCTCCAGAGGCACGCAACTGTAGAGTTTCGCGACCCTGACTGTCCAGATGGTGCTGCTGAGTGCGTCCGCTAGGCAGCGTGACATTCCGCTGCCAATTGCCGTTCAAGATCCAATCCCAACTCAACACATGCGCGGGCATCTGACCAACTTGCGTAGTCTCGGTGTAGTGGCGACTTGCATCATCATACGTTCGCGTCGTCGTCACCGTGCGGTCGAGGACGTCCAACAGCGACAATGCATGATTCGTTCGCGTGGCAGTCGAGAGCCGTCCGAGGTCATCCCAGGTAAAGGTCTGCAGCGTCTGCACAGGATTCTGGGGATTGCCTTCAACGACGGTCTCGAGTTGCCCCAAAGAGTTATAGATGTAGCCAACGTCGTATTGGGCTGACACGGAGCGCATCGAAATACGCCCGTGCTCGTCATAGAGCGACGTATCAATGACCGATTGAGGACCGCTCTTCACAGTCGGGGCACCGAATCCGTCGTATTGCTGAACTGTCACATACCCGAGAGGATCTGTCGTGCTCTCCAATGCACCTCGTGAGTTGTAAGTATAACTGCTGATTTCGAAACCCGTGGCCCCCCACACCTCTTGCTCACGCAACTGCTCGACGCGACCTAAGAGATCGTAGGACGCCTCCGTCACGGATGTGTCCGGCATCACTACCCGTTCGAGATTTCCTGAATCGTCGTAGTTGAAGAGAGTGTCTCGATGCAGCGAACCGCCTTGCTCGCGCAACGTGACGACGCGATCCAATTCATTCAGGGTCGAAATCTGACCCGTGGTGAGGAGGCCGTCCTTTCGGATCTTTGAATTCGTGACAACCCGAGCTCCATCGGGCCATGTGAAGTCTGTATTTAGCTCCACGTCGGCGACCGAGTCCTCGGCCCACGCGACGATCCCATCAACCCCCCGCATCACCGTCCGAGTTCCTCGTCCATCCGCCGTCACGGAGAACGGTTCCCCGCCAGGGAGCCGTACGAACGACGCGAGCGTTATGCCGTTACGCGTTACCTGTACGGTCCGACCAAGGCCGTCATGCTGATACATCGTCCGATGCGCCGCGCTTTGTCCAATCTGCTGAGACGTCAGCGCGTCGGCCTTCGAATACTTGTACTTGGTTACGCGGCCTTGCGTGTCCGTGTACGACTTCGCACGCCCCAGGCCGTCCCACCGCCAGTTCTCAGTGAGCACTTGCACCTGCCCACGGTCTCTCGTCTCGACCTGACCGTCGTCATTGTAGTAGGTGTCAACGTTTCGCGGGGAATCCGTAGTGTTTGGATTCCAACTAATCGACTTCGTTACCCATTTCCGAGCATCACGATGGGTCTGATTGATGAGCCCCGCACCATCGATCTCTCGAAACACGTGACCCTCTCGGGTGTATACCCACGAATTGGTCACATTGGCTGTCTGACCAACACTACATCCGTTGGCGATCGAAGCGTCACATCGAGTTAGAACTTTATCATCATTATCGTAAGTGAAGACAGCATCAGATAAGACGACGCCATTATTCGTGATTCGACGCGTTCGAGTCACTCGCCTGAACAAGTCGAATTCGTTCAGTGAGTAGGAATGTCTGTTCGGTTGCCCTCGAGGATACAGGTCCGTCCGAATGACACGCCCGTCAGTATCGGTCGTGATCACGGTACGAAGATCACTGTCGCTCCGCACCCCGCTGACATGGCCAAGAACGTTGTAATTGAAACGCTGGCTCAATCCGACGGGGGCATTCAAAACTCCTTCGATCGCTTCCGCGGACAGCCCAAGTGAGCTCAGTTGTTGAGAGAGATCGGATGGGCAGGTCGAAAAAAGAAACCGGTACGCGACAGGCAACTGGGTACAAGCCGCTCTCGAAGGAGCTCCGGTCGTGGGCCAACCCTTCTCCCGCGTCACGCGGGCGAGAAACCCACCATTTCCTCCGTTCACGTCACCCGAGGGCAGCAAGTCGGCAGCACCGGCTTGAATCGTGTCGCGATCGTAATATTCCAGAGTCGTCTTACCGCCTCCGGGCTCGATGACTGTGTGCGGCCGTCCAGCCGATGACCACCGGAGGAACGTGTCCTCAGTTTGCGACCAATTGGCACCACCCTCCCGACGAATTCTGACGGGCACCCCCAGAATCGTCGTCGTGGAATTGTCTCCGTTGATGTCGGTACCATACAGAGCGACATTCAATTGGCTCGAGACCGCACTCCAGTCGAACTCGAATGTGCTTCCATCGGTGGGAATGGTACGAGGCGACCCAGGCGGAGAATCGGTCGACAGACCGGCTCCCCAGAGATGCTCGCGCCAAAGCAGCGTCTGCAGCTTCGGCGACGCGCTCGTGAGTTCTTGATAGTCGAAGGTGATCACCGAACGCCGCAAGGCTTCATCTGTGCCGTCGGGCTTCACGTTTCCGGACACCACGAGTTTGACTTGATTAAAGAACGGCTCGTATGCGTAGGCGGTAAAACGCCCAAACGAACCTTCTTCCAGGGTCGTGCCCTCCACCTCATCGATCACTTCGCCGCCCCGCGGCCGGTTCCATACACGGACCACGTTGCCACGTTTTGACCAATGATCAGGCCGAGTGCTCCCCAGACTTCCGCCCGGAATCTCTGTCTCCATGTACGTGTAGCGAGTGTCGCCATCCAACGGTGACCAGACCGTGGAAGTCGTGCGGCGCTGCGAAACGACGTTGCCATCAGCGTTGTACAACGTTTCTGCGACTCTCAGACTTCCGTCGACGAGAACCGCATTCACGAGGGTGCGACCGTGATAATTGAGCCCCTGGTAGTGAACGTCGCCATCGCGATCGGTGTACTTCACCCACTGACAAATTCGATTGGAGTTCGCCGCTGTGTGTTTGCGGCGGCCCGTCATGGACTCAACGACATAACCACCGTCGAGCGCTTTGCTCCACGTGGACGCCAGATCGTTGTGACGCACGTCATACGTCTCGGAGAGTGCGAGCGTCTCGCAGGAAAGCACAGATCGCTTGAGCGACTGCTCAAACGAAACACCAGCGGTCGCGAGAGCAGTCGTCGGCAGCGCTGTATCGAAATAGTCGATTGACGGGCTGTAACCTGGCAATCGAGTTCGAGATTCGGGGAGGAGATGGACGCCGCACGCGCTACCGGCCGTATTCTCCATGATCGTCACATTCGGGAGTGCGAACGGGCCTCCCGGGCGCTGAAAAATGTCTCCTGTGGTTCCACGAGGCAGCAACAAACCCTTCGCGTATGCCGCCTGCACAGCGGCCGCGTCCGTTGCTTCGAGCGGAAACCGCGACTTGAGTGCCAGGGGAAGAAAGTCGTCCGTCTCGTCCCCGTTGATTTGTGTCCCCGACAGTTTGGGAACAGCACCGGAGTACTCGAAGGTTGCGAGAGGCAGGAGGGGAACCGAATTCCAGTTGGCCGACGGGGCCGCCGGATGAGTCACCGTTGGTAGACTTCCATTTGCCGCACTGCCCCAACGCTGAGCGCGAACTCGGTCGAAGTCCTTGTCATAGACGGAAGTCACATATCGAGTTTCGGACTCGATTCTCGAGACCGCGCCCGTCGCTGTGACTCGGACAGTCGTGATGTTGTCGGCGGCCTCGGAATACAATCGACGGGTTTGTACGGCGACGAGCGCATTCACATCGGCAAACTGTCCAACGCGCTGCCAGCCGTCTGAACACGGCGCCTTGGCAAGAACATCACAATTATAGATATTCTTATAATACTCCTCAAACGAGGAGCCGGCCAGGGCAAGATTGTTCGGCATTTGATCGGAGCGCTGCCAGGCGTACTCGTATTCATAGCCGCGCTCACCGGCACCAATGATGAGCGGCGACCCTGTCAGCCCGTCCAATCTCTTGGTAGTTCTGAGAAATCGCTCGTTCAGACCAGCGGGCGCCGCTCCGTTCGCTACGTACTGAAGAGTGATCTTCGTCCCCCCGGGCCCGGCGACCTCACTCAGCATGCCGTTCGAGTCGTAGGTGAAATTCAATGAGCGGTTCAATTCGTCTGACACTCGCTTGACGCGCTGGTGCGCATGACCAGCAGATAGCGGAGTTCCCCACGTTGGCTGCGACGCCACGACTGCCGCGCGGGCCGCCGCAACGCCGCCACTGGAAGGTGGCCCGAACAGCGCGTCGTTGACCACAAGACTTCCGCCGTAACTGGGCATGTCCATGACACCAGTCAGTCCATACAGAAGCACGCACGCGGGATGCTCCGCGTGCAAGCCGTCCTTTCCAGCGTTCGGGCTCCAGTTGCCATTCAGCAGCGAGTAACTCGCGAATGGACACAATGCGTCGAGCACTACACCGGCCGACGTCTTCTCGTACTCGAGGTTAAATCCGTTGCCGAAGCGATCAATGTCGCGACGCAAATACCCCCACACGTCGAAGAGCAACATAGACCCGTCAGGCCTACGCAGAGCCCACCCCGCGGCATCACTGACTGCGTGGGACCCTTGAACGTGACGAATGGTATCCATGGATCCGGCCTGCGGCATGAACAGACCCGTGGCCTGATCGAGATAGAACAGCCGATTCGCGCCACCGGACACGAGCATTACGCATGTCACCAACGACGGTGTCCCCATGCAGTAGGGGTCAACACGTGCAGGTAGATTTTGCTTGCGGAGAGGAACAATACGAGTCGAGAAATTATGCGACCAATTGGTGCCGAGTTCAGTCCGGATGTTCGTTCGGCTTGAGTAGTTACGAGTGAACTCAAGCGGCCGACTCGGACCAGGAAACGACAGATCTGTCGTCGTCAAAGCGAGCGCTCCGTCGAACAACGTTACGGGGTCGCCAGCTGCAGCAACCGAATCGGTACTATTGCCTCCGCCTTCGTCGGGCACAGACGTGTTCTCTTTCTTCTCCTGCTTTTCGGCCGCGTTCGCCGCGGGCGCTGCCCCTGCCGTCGCAGGGGTCGTCTTCGACGTTCCACCGGGCCGAGGTGCCGTCGAGGGCAAGCCGTCCACAGGGAAGGCGGTCCCACCGCAGCCGACAACACAAGGCGTGTCAGGAAGGAGGTCGACCGTCTCAAGCACAAAGGTCGGTCCACCGCCTCCCGCCATGTATGCAGTGGATTCTGAACTAACCGGCGCGGACGTCGCTGTTTCCATTACGCCCGGACGGCAAATGAGATCGCTCGATTCCGGGCACAGCGGCGCGCCGTTTTCATAACCCAAGTACGAGTCGCAGGTGACAGCGCCGGTGCCGGACTCAACACACTTTGCACACTGATGGGCGCCGGTGTTTTGGATTTCTTTACAGCCACACCGTGCTGTCATGTCCGCAGAGATGTCGCACGGCATCATATTGTTGTATTCAAATTTCGTCTTCATCTCTTGCTGCAACAGCTGCACGAGCGCTGGGGTGTTCGTTCCACAAATATCGCCGGTGCTCCTTGTCAGCCAACACTGACGAGGAGGCAGATCGGTGTTAAATACCGCACCCAGCGAACTGCAGTTTGGACACTGACCGTCGCAACTTGAGAGTCCGACACCGGTGCCGGCGGGCCGCATCACCGTAATAGAACCACCGGCTGACACTGAAATACCCGATGCTGCAGCAATCGTACACGCCTCCGGAACTCGTGCACCGATGACAGTCGTTGGAGCCTGACAAATAGAGTTATTGCTCGGAATGCTGACTTCCCAGCCGCCCCACGGAAGATTCGCCGTCATGTGAACGGGCGGATCACACACGGGCGTGACCGCAGTGCACATGAATTCTCCAGGCGCAATCCCGCCAAGTTTCCCGGCAAAACTGAAACGCATGCTGACACCGGTACCTGAATACATCTGCATGGGAATGACGGGACGTCCGAGGGCGATGCGCATGCCGTCGTGTCCAATCGTGCCAGCCGGGCGGAGTTGAGCATTCCAGTCGCCGCAATAGGAAATCGGCCCCGGATTGCAGCCCGGCGGCTCCGTGCCCGGTCCGCCCAGCGGTGGCATGAGCTGCTCACCGACGTGCTCTGGTCCGCAGCAACGACCGCCACCACCGGTGAATGAAGCGCCTGGCTGAACCGCGATCGCGGCGCCGCGTCGGGCCCACGCAGAGATTCCGCTGACACCAACGGCCGCGACAAAATAGTTCGTCGCGTACACGCGGCCGGTGCCAGGGTTCATGACTGCATCGTCGACGACAATGAGAACGTCGGACGCGCTGATCTGATGATTGGTCAGCAAGTCTCCATTGAGAGAGACCACGCCAGCGGCGAGGGGGTCATTTGCGAGCTCGGCGACTTGAACCGCTTCGGCACGCACGGCGTCGATTGCCTGAAGGCCTCCAAGATCCGCGGTGTGGGGTGCAATCAAGCTGTTCCAAGCGCTCTGCGAGATGATCACCGCCGACGAGGGAAGTGATACGTACGCGACAGCCGTGGTCGTCAAGTCTGACCCAGCTGCGCCACACAACGGAAGGCCGGGTTGTCCGCATCCCTCAATTGCTTGGCGAATTCGCCCAGTCTCAACCGGTCGGCTCTCGCTTCGCTCGCATGAAGAGCCGAGCAGAGCAACCAACAAACCTCCCCAGAACACCAACGTTCGTCCAGTATTCATCACGCCCTCATGCCTTCATTCCACTTCGACAAAAAACTCTGGATACGGATTCAAGTGCGACGACTCCATGAACAGATAACTGGTCTGCCCCGCCACACCGAGGAAGGTCGTCGAGATCACCCCAGGTGGGCTGAGGGGATCTCCTGCCCAACACTGCGAAGACACGTCACACGCGCCTTGCATGACGATCGGCAGCACGCCAATGCCTGGAGGCCCCCACGTCTTGACTGTGTAGGTGCGCGTGACCGTCGGCGTGAACGCGTACACGACGTCTGGTCCGACTGCATGGACAGAGCATGCGGCGCCATATCCGGCGTCAGGTGTACTGCTGTCGTAGTCGTTTCGGGCGCCGGCGAAAGAACCACGGAGCGGCGTGTTCAGCCCAATCGGTGATGCCGTCGAGCACGTGTCATTGGCTGACTGCTCTGTCACGTACAGCTCAAGCGAGAACGGACCAACGGAATGCGATGCAGTCAATCCGCCCACGGTCAGGGTGAAGTTCGTCGCGGGAGGGAGAGCGTCCGCCTTGATGGTGAAGAACGGACCAGTCGGCCACGCGGACCCGCGACACGAGAGTTCGGTCGGCGACGAGGAAATGCAGGCCGCGTTCAATGTCGCGATCGGAGAGAACTCCATCGCATTCTCCGAGCGCACGGAGGCCAACACACTGTAACCGCCGTCGACGGCCGTCGATGGAGTGACGAACGAATACACGACCTCCGGGGTCGGCACATATTCGCAGCTTGCGGAAAGCTGGTCGGTCGCGCCGCGTGTCGTGCCGCGCAGATAGGCGTAGCCTGCATCGAGCGCGATGACGGCCGCTGACGCGCAGGTGTCGTTGGCTGGCGCCGGAGCGATTGGAAGCTGTCGAACCTGGAGTTCAAATGGGCCCGAATTCCGTACGCCGCCCCGTCCTTCTCCGAAGACCGCCAGAACGTATTGTCCCGCGTCGAGCGTCGAGATCGTGAGAGTGGCGTCGTTTCTGAAAGTGCCGCCGCCAAAACAACCGCTCGCTGTCCTCCCGACGACGCCACCGTCTGACTGGCAGTCCCCGCTGGGCCAAACCGAGAGCCCGGGAACAATGGTTCCTGCGTCCGCCGACAGCAGCGTGACGACTCCCTCAAAGCGCGAGGGAGAAGCTACGTCGAAGCGATAGAAGACGCTTGGAGCATCCTCATTGACGGTTCCATCACAACGGAAAGAAGACCCAGAGACGCCGTTGGTCGTTCCGAACTGAGTATCGATGGCTCCGCCGTCCGCGAAGAGCAGGGTTGCGTCCAAGCAACTGACGTTCGGCGGAGTAGGCGTCGGCGGCAGAAGCCGAATTCGAGCATCGAAGAACAGGTCCCGTCCGCTAAACCAAAGATAATAGGTGCCGGCCGGTTGGTTGAAGAGCCTCGTCGTCGGACCATTGGACCTGGCCTGACACGCCAATTCATCTGATGCGGCGGTGCTATCGCAAACCTTGCGCACGAAATAGTGAGCGAAACCGCTCGTGCTCATGTCGATGAGCACGTCGCTCGGCTGCGTGAGCGTATAAGAATACACCACGTCTCCGGCGGACGGATCTCGTGAGCGCACGCACGTCGGAGAATCGCCGGATGGTGCGATGTTGTTTGTCGACCCCAAGGTGTAGCCAGGGATGTCGACCGCGCCGTTTGCAAATTGCAATGGGAACGCGATTGCACAGGTGTCAGGCGGCGGCGGAAGAGGCCTAGCCACCACCAGACTGACATCGACGTACGAGCCCAATTCCTGTTCGACAGTCAGAAAGTATGTGCCGGCAGGACGTGATGGAAGTCGCAATACGCGCGCGTCGTTTGCCGCCCTATTGACACACCCGAGTTCTGGTCCGGACTCACAGATTCCCTCTCGAATTTGAACGTTTGCATACGTTCCGCCTGGTGCAGACATTGAGACGTCGATGGTGGCGGTCTCGGTGAGTTCGAATTGGTAGACCATTTCGGCGCCTCCATCGATCGCGCAGGACACGGTCAAGTCGTCGCCCATCGCTCTCGACCGGAAGACCGACTGATATCCGCCGTCAACCGGCTGCACGTTCGGAACGAGGACGACATCTGCGCAGCTTTCACCGCCAGGTCCTCCGCCAGTCGCCTGGCCGCCACCAGTCGCCTGGCCGCCACCAGTCGCTTGGCCGCCACCAGTCGCCTGGCCGCCACCAGTCGCCTGGCCGCCACCGGTCGCCTGGCCGCCACCGGTCGTCTGGCCGCCACCGGTCGCTTGGCCGCCCCCACCAGTCTGCAACCCGCCTCCCGCGTCGACACCGGCGTCATCCGTCGCTTGAAGGCACGCGGTCATGACGACGCCCAAGCTCAGGCACCAGATCAGTCTTCTCATGAGTTCCTTGCCAAATGCAGACGAGAGCCAGACGTCACTGCGACCATCCCCACCACCGTTACCCCCTGCGCGCCACTGCTCGACCTGCGGACGCGCTGTGTACCGCGATCGCCGATCAAAAGAGAAGTGTCGGCCGTGTCACGGGTGCTCGGCCGCGAGAAGCGCTACGGACGGAGACCCACCCACACTTCGCCATCGTCCGCGTATTCCTTCTTCCAGATGGGCACGTCTTCTTTGAGCCGGTCGATGACGTGCTCGCAGGCGCGGAAGGCCTCTTTGCGGTGCGGCGCGCTGACGGCGATGACCACCGCGAGGTCACCAGGAACCAGTGAACCCACGCGATGCGCGATGGCGACGCGCGTGCCGGGCCATTTTTCAGTCGTCTCGTTGGCGATGCGCTCGAGTTGCTTCTGCGCCATCTCGCCGTAGGCCTCGTAGTCGAGCCGCGTGACGGTCTTGCCCTTCGAATGATTGCGCACGGCGCCGGTGAAGGTGACCAGGCCGCCCTGCCCCACGTCAGAAACGGCGCGGACCACTTCGTCGAGCGAGAGCGGCGTGTCTTGAACGCGGAAGAAGCTCACGAGCCCGACACTCTCATGCAAGCGCGACAGGCCGACAGAGCGAATCGAGATGGGCAGAGAGCTTCGACAGCACCGATGCACGATTCCCCGACAGCGTGCTCATTGGCTCGATCGACCGGATGAACGCCAGTCGCTTTTCTTCTCCGAGCAAGGCGTCGAGCACTGCAACCGCAGCCGCATGCCGATCTTCCTCGCTGAGTTCCGGCAAGCCGACCTGCTCGAGTTGGATGTCGAACGACTGCTTCCCGACGCGAGTGAGGACGTAGCGCCACGACGACGGGTCGACGACCTGCTTTTTCCCGTCGATGTTGAACGTGAACGTCGGGGGCGCCTCTTTCGCAGAACGTGCGGCGAGAAATTCCCAACCCTCGAGCTGCGGAGCGAGCGCCACGATTCGCTGGGTCGATGGCAGCAACGAAGCATCACCATCGGGCGAGATCGCGAACGTGCCGTCGCCGAATTCCCAGCGAACGGGGCCCAGTCGCCGAAGCTGCGCGTCGAGCAGGTCGAGCAGCTGGCGGTTCTGGAAGTTCCGCGCGAGTTCCCCGGAAACGCTCGCAAACCAACTCCAGAACTTTCGAATCTCATCGGTCTGTTCAATCGACACGCTTGACCTTGTAGCGACGTAACAACGCGGAGAGCTCTGTGTCGTCATCGTCGCTGAGCGTCACCACGAGGTCGGAATTACGCCCGACGTAGCTGCGCACCGACGCCACGAGCCGCAGCCCGATGAAGAACAGCTCCTCATCGAGTTCCGAATAGAACTTCGGGGAGCGGAATCGGAATCACCGAACGGTCACGCTGGTTGACGGACCACTTTCCCCGAGCACGAAACGTCGTAATCGTGACTTCCAGATGCGTTCGCTCGCTTCTCTTCTCTGCGTCCTCACCATCGGCTGCACGCATCGCGTGTCTCCGCAGCGCATGTCCGTCGACGAAGTCAGCGCGCGCTTCCCCGACAAGGTCGACGATCGCGACGGCTGGGCACGAGATCTGATCAGCGCGCTCGACGAGAACAAGCTGCCGGTCGACGTCGAACACGTCTGCTCCGTCATCGCGGTCGCCGAACAGGAATCAGGCGTCGTCGCCAATCCCGTCGTGCCGAATCTGCCAGCCATCGCGCGGAAGGCGCTCGACGAGAAGGCCGAAAAGCTCGGGCCACTCGGCAACACCGCGCTCGAAAAGCTGCTCGATGTGAAGGCGAAGGGAGCGACCAAGACCTTCCGGCAGCGCATCGGCACGCTGAAGACCGAAGCAGATCTCGACCAACTGTTCCGCGACCTGCTCGACGAACATCAACGCCGCAGCCCGTTGCTCTACGGCGCCGCAGACCTCGGAGCGCGGCTGTTCAGTTCTGGTTCGCTCGAAGCCCACAACCCGGTGACCACCGCCGGTTCGATGCAGGTCAGCGTTCGCTTCGCCGAAGAACGCGCGCGGAAGTTGAAGCGGAGCCCTTCCGACGCGCGTGACGCGCTCTACACCCGCGCCGGCGGACTGCTCTATGGCACCGCCCGACTGTGGAACTTCGAGGCCGGCTACGACTCGATGATCTTCCGCTTCGCCGACTACAACGCCGGCGAGTTCTCGAGCCGCAACGCCGCGTTTCAAGAGCAGGTCTCGCAGCTCGCGAAACAGTCACTCGCGCTCGACGGTGACCTGCTGGCCTACGACGCGAACGGTGACTTGAAGAAGACCGACACCAACACCATGGCGGCGCTCACCGAGCTTGGCGGCACGTTGCACGACGCGCGCAAAGAGAAGTCACGCGCGTTCGAGAAGACGAAGACCTGGGCGTCCATCCGTTCGGCATGGGAGCTCGAGTTTCATCGCGAAGCCCCATACGCGCGCATGCCCGATGTCGAGCTGCATTCCAGCAAGCTGAGCAAGACGCGCTCGACCGAGTGGTTCGCGAAGTCGGTGATGCGCCGCTACGAGACTTGCCTCAAGCGCCGCTGAGCTTCACCCGCCTGCCACCGGAGGAATCAGCGCCACTTCCGCGCCCTCCTCGACGATCGACTCGACACCTGCAAACTCCTGATTCACCGCGACTCGCAGGTGCGGCACCAGTGAAGCGAGCGCCGGCTTCACCGCCACCACACCGTCGAGCAACTGCTTCACCGATGCGCCGGTCGCGAGCTCGACGTCGACGCTGCCGACGCCGGCCCGCTCACGTGCTGCTGCAAACAGGCGCACGGTGACCTTCACGACTCAGCCGCGCTTCTTCGCCGTCAAGTCGAGCGCGATGGCCACGTTGTCGGAGATGAGGTCGTCGGCCTTGCCCGCGTAGACGATGCCGAAGTCCTTCCGGTTGATCGCGAAGTCGGCCTTCGCAGTCACCGCGTCACCTTCGACCTTCAACGTCGCCGGGAAGGTGATGCTCTTCGTCACCCCGTGCAGGGTGAGGTCGCCGGTCACGTCGAACTTGTCGCCGTTGGGCTTGATGGCCGTCGACACGAACGTCGCTTCGGGGAACTTCTCGACGTCGAAGAAGTCGGCGCTCTGCAGGTGGCCGGTGAGCTTCTCGGAATCGGTGAACGTCGACTTCGTGGCGACCGTCGCCTTCACGCGCGCCTTCGAGAAGTCGGCGCCGGGCAGCTCGATGGTGCCCTCGAACATGTTGAAGCCGCCTTCGTGCTTGCCGGTGACCTTGGCGCCCACGAAGCCGAACTTCGAACCTTCGTTGCTGAACGTGTACGTCGCGGCGTTCTCGATGGGCTGCGCGACCGCGGCAGGCGCGGCCTTCGGCGCTTCCACCACCGCCTGCGGCTTGTTCTTCGCCGGGTCGGGGCAACCAGTGAGCAGCAGTACGGCGGAAACGGACGCGAGGAGTGAGGAGCGGATCATGCCGACCCATGTAACAACTCCTGCGCCGGTTTCACTGGGTCACGGTGACCGTGTACGCGCCGGTGTTGCTCGTGCCGCAAGTATCGAGGAACAGGTAGTACGTGCCCGCCTGCAATGACGAGACGTTGAGCGACGCGCTGGTGCCGTTGCTGCAGTTGGTGGTGTCGGGCGCATGACAGGCGACGTCGGTCGTCGACTGCGCGCAGGTCGAGCGCAGATAGATGATGGGCGAGTACATGCTGCCCGCGGGCCGGGTGACGCTGACCGACAGCGGGCCGGTCGTGGGGTGCTGAATCAGGTACACGCCGTCGGGTCCGCTGCCGCTGCCGGTGCAGCCGCCGATGTTCGAGCCTGACGTGTAGTTCGCCGCGAGGCCGGTGATGGTGCCGGTGCCGGTCATGGTTCCCGGCCCGGTGATGAGCGGCGACGCGGGCGTGCAGGTGTCCGAAATCGGCGGCGCCATCGGCGTGGTCTGCGACAGCGTCAGATTGAACGAACCGCCCGCGCCGTAGCTGTCGACCACGAGATCGTACGTGCCACTCGAGAGGTTGGTGGTGAACGTGGCCGAGGTGGCCGCTGCCGTGCCCTGGCCGCACGCCACGTCACTGCCGGTCGAGCCACACGACGAGCGCAGGTACACCACCGGCCGCAACGACCCCGAACCCGCCGGGCTGGCCCGTACCTCCGCCCGTCGCGGTGCCGCCACCGGTCGCAGAGCCGCCTCCCGTTGCGGCGCCACCGCCCGTTGCAGAACCGCCGCCGGTCGCCGAGCCGCCGCCAGTCGCAGAACCTCCGCCGCTCGCCGAGCCGCCGCCAGTCGCAGAACCTCCGCCGCCGCCGGTCGCCGAGCCGCCGCCAGTCGCAGAACCTCCGCCGCTCGCCGAGCCGCCGCCAGTCGCAGAACCTCCGCCGCTCGCCGAACCGCCGCCCGTTCCCGAGCCACCACCAACGCTCGAGATCGCCTGGCAGATGCCGCTCTGGCAGCTCGTGGCGCCGGAACACGTCTGACACGCATTGCCCAGCAGGCCACACGCCATCGGCGTGAAACCCGGCTGGCACTGACCCATGGCGTCACAGCAGCCCTGACACATCTGGAAGTTGCATTCGCGGACCTCGGTGGAGCTGCCACACGAGATCCACAACGACGACACCAGGAGCACGAAGGACAGACGCCGCATGCCCGACGAACACATCAAGCCCTCGTCGAGTGCAACCGAAACTCAGAGCCCGTACAGCGCGCCGTATTTGTCCTGCAGGTAGGCGACGAAATCGCCGTCAGTGAGCCCCCTTCCCGTCACGCGCGTCACCAGCGCTTCAGCGTCGCTGCGGAACCCTTCGCGATGCACCTTCTCGCGCAGCCACTGCTTCACCGGCAGCAACCCGCCGTTGGCGATGCCTGCTTCGAGGCCATGCAGCTCACGCTTCATCGCGCTCCACAACGACGCGGCGTACAGATTGCCGAGCGCGTACGTGGGGAAGTAGCCGAACTCGCCATAGGCCCAGTGAATGTCCTGCAGCACGCCTTCACCGGGCTGCGTGACCGTGAGCCCGAGCAGCTCCTTCGTCTTCGCGTTCCAGGCCTCGTCGAGATCCTTCGTGTCGAGCGTGCCGCGCATCAACCCGAGCTCGAGCTCGTAGCGGAGAACGATGTGCAGGTTGTAGGTGACCTCGTCGGCTTCCACGCGGATGAAGCTGCGCTCGACGCGGTTCACTTCGCGCAGGAACTCGTCGAGCCCGACATCACCCAGCTGATTGACGAACAGCTGCTGATATTTCGGGAAGAAACATGACCAGAACGCGCGGCTGCGGCCGATGACGTTCTCCCAGAGCCGCGACTGCGATTCGTGGAGCCCCATCGACGGCGCCTGTGCCAGCGGGGTGCGCTCATGCGCGGGGTCGAAGCCCTGCTCGAACAAGCCGTGCCCGCCTTCGTGAATCGTCGAGAACACCGACGACAACGGCAGTTCGGGGAACAGCCGCGTGGTCAGCCGTACGTCGTGAAGTCCGGTGCCGCCGGTGAACGGGTGTGTCGAACGGTCCTGCCGGCCGGCTTCGAGGTCGAAGCCCATCGCCTCGAGCAGCGTCATCGTGAACTTCCACTGCGTGTCGGCATCGAAGCGCTTGTTCTTGAAGATGCGGCGCGGCTTCGGTTTGCCGTCGATGGCGTTGACCAGCGGCACCAGCTGCTCGCGCAGCCCCGAGAGCACCGGCGTCAGCCGGGCGACACGCATGCCGGGTTCATAATTTTCGAGCAGCGCGTCGTAGCGCTCGCCGTCGTGACCCCACGCATCGGCCTGTTCACGTCGAAGTTCCACCAACCGGCGCACGTGCGGTTCGAACGGCGCGTACGACTTCTTCTCGCGGGCATCGCGCCACGCCGACAACGCGAGCGACTGCGCTTCGGCCAACGCCTTCACCAACGCGGCGGGAATCTTCACTGCGCGATCGCGCTCCTTCTTGAGGACGCGCACCATCGCTTCTTCGTCGGCGTTCGCGGGCTTCGCGTCGCCGAGCCAGTCACCGAGCCGCGGGTCGACGAGGCGCTCGTGGTACAGGCCCTGGAGCGTGCCGAGCTGCGCAGCGCGCCCGGGCTCGCCCTTCTTCGGCAGGTACGTTTCCTGGTCCCAGCTGGCGAGTCCGACCACACCCGCCAGATCCCGAAGCTCCTGCATGCGCGCGAACAGATCCGAGTTCATACGCGGAGTTGTAGCCCGGCTCGCCGAACATGTCGGACTCGGCTGGTAGACCCGCGACATGAAAAAGATCGCGAGCCGCACGGAGGTATTGGCAGGCGAACAGTCGCTCGTGAGAGACCTGCGGAAGTTGATCAGCGGCGCCCAGTCGCACACGGCGCAGGCGGTGAACGCGGCGTTGACCACGCTCTACTGGCAGGTCGGCAAACGCGTGCACGTCGAGCTGCTGCGGCGACGTCGCGCGACCTACGGCACCAGGCTGATGGTGTCGGTCGGCAAGAAGCTCGAAGAGACGTTCGGGAGCGGTTTCGGCGAGAAGAACCTGCGGCACATGGTGCGCTTCGCCGAGGTGTTTCCCGACGAGAAGATTGTCTCCGCACTGCGGAGACAATTGGGTTGGAGCCACTTCAAGCGCGTCATCTACATGGAGGATCCGCTCAAGCGGGACTTCTACGCCGAGCTGTGCCGCGTCGAAGGCTGGAGCACGCGGGTGCTCGATCAGAAGGTCAGCAGCATGTTGTTCGAACGCACGGCGATCTCGAAGCGGCCCGCGGCGCTCATTCGTCGCGAGCTCACTGCGCTGCGAAAGCGCGACGAGCTGACGCCCGCGCTGGTGTTGCAGGACCCGTACAACCTCAACTTCCTGGGTCTGCACGACACGTACTCCGAGAAGGATCTCGAGAGCGCGATCCTGCGGGAGATCGAACGCTTCGTGCTCGAGCTCGGCACCGGCTTCGCGTTCGTCGAACGGCAGAAGCGCATCACCGTCGACGGCGAAGACCACTACATGGACCTGCTGTTCTTCCACCGTCGGCTCAAGCGGCTGGTGGTGGTCGAGCTGAAGCTCGGCGAGTTCAAGGCCGCCGACAGCGGGCAGGTCGAGCTGTACCTGCGCTGGCTCGATCGCCACGAACGGCAACCCGACGAGCACCCGCCCATCGGCATCATTCTGTGCGCGGGAAAGAAGTCGGAGACCGTCGAGTACCTCGGTCTGGACAAGCGCAACATTCACGTCGCTGAGTACGTCACGCAGCTGCCTTCGCCCGAGGTGTTGCAGAACAAGTTGCACGTGGCGTTGAAGGCCGCTCGTCAGCGCGTCGCCTCGGCGTGAGATTGTCTCCGCGCTGCGGAGACAATGGCTCCCTGCGCCAGCCACCGCGCGTGCCCGACGGGTGAGGCTCGGAATGCCTCGGGGGCTTCCCTTTGTTTGACCTGCGTGAGATGGGGCCTACTTTCGCTCCGAAACGCGCATGCTTCTGACCTTCACGCTCCTCGCTCTTGCTGCCGCCGACGTTCCCGATGCGGGCGTTCTTCCGCCGCTCGCCGTCGATGCGGGCATCGCGACGACCGACGTCGACGAAGGTGACGAAGAGCTCGAAGAGATGCGTGCGCTGGAAGACGTGGCGATCGAGCCGCAGGTCCCCGCCGCCGCGCCCAAAGGGCCCGGGCTTCGTGAGCAGCTGGCGCAGCTGGGCTACGGCTCGCTGACGCGGGACCGCCTCGAGAACGCGCTCGACGCCGCGGAGCTGTCGGGTGAAGAGTTCGCCTTCCAGCTCGACGCGGTCACCGACGTGGACAACTTCGACGTGACGCTGGTCGCTGACCGCTACGACATTCCCGTCGAGATGCAGCCGCTGGTGGCTCAGTACATCCGCTTCTTCCAGGGCGGCGGCCGCAAGTGGTTCCGGAGGTGGATGTCGCGCAGCCATCGCTACATTCCGTTGATGCAGCCGATTCTCGAGGCGCGCGGCATGCCCCGAGACACGGTGTACCTCTCGATGATCGAGAGCGGTTTCAACACCCAGGCCAAGTCGTGGGCGCGCGCCGTGGGGCCGTGGCAGTTCATTCCCGGCACCGCGAAGATGTTCAAGCTGCGCGACGACTTCTGGGTCGACGAGCGCCGCGACCCCATCAAGTCGACGCACGCCGCAGCCAGTTACCTCACGCAGCTGCACGACGAGCTCGGCCACTGGTACCTCGCGTGGGCCGGCTACAACACCGGCGGTGGCCGCGTTCGCAAGATGGTCGACAAATACGGCACGACCGACTTCTGGCAGCTCTCCGAATACGAGAAGAAGCAGGGCTACGCGTTCGCCAAGGAGACCAAGCACTACGTGCCGAAGTTGATCGCCTGTGCGCTGGTCGCCAAGCACCCCGAGGCGTTCGGGTTCTCGCTCGATGAGTTCAAGCCCGAGAGCCCGTTCGTGTTCGACGAGGTCAAGCTCACCGACTCGGTCGACCTCGAAGTCATCGCGCAGGCGTCGGGCGCTTCGGTGGAAGAGATTCAGGAGTTCAACCCCGAGCTCAAGCGCTGGTGCACGCCGCCAGCGAGCGAGAAGGAGCCGTACGTGCTCCGGCTGCCGAAGGGGCGGCTGGAGCTGTTCGCGGAGAACTTCGCGAAGTACGCGCCGTCGGAGCGGCTCAACTTCAAGATTCACCGCGTGGCCAAGGGCGACACGCTCTCGAAGATCGCCCTGCAGTACCACTCGGCGCAGGAGGCGATTCTGCGCATGAATCACCTCACCTCGGTGCGCACGCTCAAGCTGGGCAGCGACCTCATCGTGCCGGTACCGTCGGCGCAGGCGCTGAAGGCCGGCAAGGAAGACACGGCGCTCGAACGTCAGGTCGCGCGCGCGCGGCGCTCCGGGTTGCGTGCCGGGCGCCCCGAAGACGAAGTGCCCGCGGGAACGCAGACGGCCTCGAGCGGCAAGGCCGTGGCAGTGGCCGGCACCGTCTCGGTCGCCACCGTCGATGGAAAGAAGAAGGTCACCTACGGCATCGGCAAGGGCGATTCGTTGTGGAGCATCGCCCGGCGCTTCGACGTGCACGTGGCCGACTTGAAGGAATGGAACCCGTCGCTGGGTTCGGCGCGCGGCCTCAAGGTCGGCGCGGCGTTGACGGTGTGGCCGGGCCCCGCGGCTGATCTTTCGAGCACGGGCGCGAGCCGCTGAATTGCGGTAATCGGCGCGCCCATGTCGTCGAACGAAGTGAACCTCGATTTGCAGCGCGCGCAGCGCATCGGCATCGACGAGGCGATTTTCTGTCAGGGCAAGACCGCTGAGCACCTCACCGAGATCATCGCGAAGGCGCGCGCGGTCGCGCACCCGCTGTTGCTGACGCGGCTCGCGCCGGCGCACTTCGAGGCGCTCCCGGCCAACGATCGCTCGGAGCTCGACTACGACCCGGTGAGTCGCACCGCGTACTTCGGCAAGCCGAAGGCCGAGGCTGGCGCGCCGCGCATCGCCGTCATCGCCGCGGGAACTTCAGACGCGCACGTGACGCGTGAAGTGCGCCGCACCTTGTCGTTCAACGGCATTCCCAGCTCGTACATCGTCGACGTCGGCGTGGCCGGCCTGTGGCGGTTGATGGAGCGCGTCGAAGACATCCGCAAACACAAGATCGCCATCGTGGTGGCGGGCATGGACGCCGCGCTGCCCACCGTGGTCGGCGGCCTGTTCGGCGGCGTCATCATCGGCGTGCCCACGTCGAACGGGTACGGCGTGGCCGAAGGTGGCAGCACCGCGCTGCATTCGATTCTGGCGAGCTGCTCGCCGGGCGTGGTGACGCTCAACATCGACAACGGCTACGGCGCGGCCTGTGCGGCCATGCGCGTGCTTCACGTGCTCGACGCGCCGTGAACGAATTTCCGCCCGATTTCACGTTCGGCGTCGCCACGGCCGCGTACCAGGTCGAAGGCGGCATCGAGAACGACTGGTCAGACTGGGAGCGCGCGGGCAAATGCACGAAGCCCGACACGCGCTGTGGCACCGGGGTCGATCATTGGAACCGGTTCTTCGACGACGTGGCGCTCATCAACAAGGTCGGCGCCACCGCGTATCGCCTGAGCATCGAGTGGGCGCGTGTCGAACCCGAACGCGGCACCTTCGACGAGCTCGCGTGGGCCGGCTACCGCAAGCGGCTCGAAGCGCTGGTGAAAGCGGGCATCAAGCCCATCGTCACCTTCCACCACTTCACCCACCCGAAGTGGTTCCACGTCGAAACGCCCTGGCACGAGCCGTCATCACTCGAGTCGTGGACGCGCTACGCCAGGCGCTGCGCGGAATTGCTCGACGGCCTCGACGTCATCGTCACCACCATCAACGAGCCGAACGTGCTGCTGCTCACCGGCTACCTGAGCGGCGTGTTTCCGCCCGGCATCGCCGACGGTGGCAAGGCGTTCAAGGCGATGGCCAACCTGGTGCGTGCCCACGTGATCGCGCGGCGGGCGCTCCGTGAACGCGGCAACCAGTGCCCCATCGGCATCGCGCAGAACATGCTGCGCTTCGCGCCGTCGCGGCGCTGGCACCCGATGGACCAGGCGCTCCAGCGGTTGGCCGACGCGAACTACAACCACGCGTTCCTGTCGGCGCTGTCGACGGGCACGCTCGAGCTGCAGATGCCGGGCTTCACCGCCGGCCGCGAGCGCATCGAGGGCGCCGAGAAGTCGATGGAGTTCGTGGGCGTGAACTACTACTCGCGGGCGCACCTGCGGTTTCAGCTCACCGCGCCGTTCGTGTCCTTTGAGTACCTCGACAAGCACCAGCGCGGGCTCACCGACATCGGCTGGGAGTGGTTCCCCGAGGGCTTCGCCGAGACGCTGCGCGCGGTGAAGCGCTACGGCGTGCCGGTGTGGATTACGGAGAACGGGCTCGACGATCGCACCGGCAATCGGCGGCCGCAGTTTCTGTACGAGCACTGGAAGGCGATGCTCGAGGCGATGAAGGAAGGCGTCGACGTGCGGGGCTACCTGCACTGGTCGCTGCTCGACAACTTTGAGTGGCTCGAGGGCTTCGCGCCGCGCTTCGGGCTGTACCGCGTCGATCGCTCGACCATGGAACGACAATGGACGCCCGCGTGTGACTACTTCCGCGAAGTGGCGACCACGCGTCGATTGACGCCCCCGGCGGCCGCGGAGCAGAACCGCGGCGCATGACGCTCGCCACGGTGCTCATCGACCCGCCGACGACGCTGTTCGCCGGAGCCGTTCTCGCGCTCATCTCTCTCAAGCTCATTCGCGGGCGCGGCATGGAAGAGGTCTGGCGCGTCGGTCAGCTCGCGGCCGCCTGGGGCCTCGTCTACGGCGTCTCGGTCGCCTGGCACTTCTTCAACCGCACCGACTGGATGTTCTTCTACGCGATGGACACCAGCGGGCTGCCGCTGGTGCCGATGTACCTCGTGTTCCTCTTCGTCTGTTCGGCGTGGGGCGCGCTGGGCGGCCTCGCGGTCGCCGCGCTGATTCACGTGAAGCGAGTCGGGCTCGCCGTCGGCGCCACGCTGTCGGCGGTCGTCGGCTTCGGGCTGTTCCTCTTCATCACGCTCGATCAGTACATGCACGTGGGCACCACGAGGCAGTACCTCGCCGGCACCGCGGGAAAGATGACGGACGACGCGGCCTTCGTGACCGCCACCAACATCTCGCCGATCATCTTCGGCCTCGCCGCCGTCGGCATCATCGCGTTGCAGGTCAGAAGGGCGCGCGCCTCGTGAACACGCCGGTCGAAAAGCCGCCGTTCATGGCGAGGGTCGGCCGCCGCTACTTCGCGAGCCGCTCCACGAAGGTGCGCGCCATCACCTCGAGTGACGCGATTCACGTGCTCAACCCCGAAGAACGTCGCCGGTTGATGCGCGTGGAGCTCGGCGCCATCGCGCGCGCCGCGCTGGCCGGTGCCCTGTCAGGCGGCGCATGCGCGACGGCAGAGGTCTTCGCCGACGGTCACTTCGCCGGCGACACCGTGAAGTACTGGGGCCTCATCGGCCTCGTCACCGTCATCGCCTCGGTCGCTGAGATCGCCTTCATCTACTGGGACACGCTGCGCTCGGTGCACGAGCTCGCGCGCGTGGCGGGCCTCGAGCTCTTCGGCAAAGACCGTGAAACGAGCGACGAAGCGCTCATCGACGGGCTCGCGCGCGCCGCCCTCGAGCTGCCCAACCCCGTCGATCTCGGGGTGGGCGTGAACCCGCATCGTGAAGCGCAGAAGTGGCGACTGGTGCTGGCCTCGCTCGCGTACAAGGCGAAGGTCGGGGTCACCAACTTCCTCACCAAGCTGCTCATTCGCCGGCTGCTCAGCCGCGTCGCCCTGCGCAGCTACCTGCCCTTCGTGGCGCTGCCGGTCACCGCGTTCTGGAACGCCATCGTCACCTGGCGGGTGCTCCGAGAAGCGCGCATTCGTGCGCTGGGCCCGTCGGCCATCGAAGAGCTGGTGAACGTGGTGTTCACCGACGCGCACCTCATTTCGGCGCAGGCGAAGTTGTCGGCGATGCGGGCCGTCGCGTGCGCCATCGTGCGCACCCAGGACCTCCACCCCAACCTCGTGCGGCTGCTGTCGTCGGTGTCGAAGCGCGCTGGCGACACCGGCAAGAACGAGCTCGACGACGTGGGGCTGTTTCTGTCGAACCTGAAGCGGCTCGACCCCCATGAGCTGCGGGTGTCGCTCCAGGTTCTGGCGGTCGCCTGCGTGGTCGACGGCAAGCTCACCGGCCGGGAAAGAGCGTTGTGGACCGACGCCATGGCCGCGGCAGGCCGGTCGGTGGAGTTCTCACGGCTCGAGAAGTTGCGCGCTGCCTTCGTGCGCGGTGACGGCATCGCCGACGACGTGCTCCGATCTTTCTGAGCTGCAGGAAAAGCTGAACGCTCGTTCATCAGGCGACACCCCATTGTGGTGTTTCCTGATGGCTGTGTACCCGCGCCGATCGCAGTTCAACCAACCGCGAGGAGCACACATGTTGTCTCGAGATCAGTTCGTCCTGTTGTCGGGTGCGCGCCGCCACCCTGAAGCCAAAACCATCGAACGCCACGCCACCGAAGATGCCGAGCGGCTGGGGCTGCTCGACGCCACCAATCGTCGCCGTTTTCAGGCCTTCAACACCCTCGTCGGGTACGTGTACCCGGCCGCCAACATCGAGCGCGCCCGCATCTGCGCGTTGTGGTGCAACTGGCTCTTCTTCTTCGACGACGCGCACGACGAGCGCGCTCCGGGTTCTCCTGAGATGAAGGTCGACCACATTGCCGCCGGAGCGGAACGCGCGGTGAAGCTGCTGCGCGACGGGCGCATCGACGGGGCCGTGACACCGCTCGACACCCTGATGCTGGAGTTCCGCACGCGCTCGCTGGAGCAGATGGGTGAAGCGTGGCTCACGCGCTTCGTGGGTCACGTGAAGAACTACCTGCTGCACGGCACCCTGCCCGCGTGCCGGCACTACCTGGCCAACACCACGCCGCGGCTGCACGCGTACGAGCTGCAGCGTGAGTACGACAGCGCGGTCTACACGGCGCTGGCGCTCATCGAGCTCGCGTACGGCTCGAAGTTGTCCGACGAGGTCTTGGGAGATCCCGACTTCGCGGGGCTCAACCGCTGCTGCACGCGCACCGTCGCGTTCTTCAACGACATCGCCTCGTACCCGAAGGAAGTGCTCAGCCAGCACAACCCCAACAACCTCGTACACGTGTTGTCGGTCGAGCTGCGCATGACGCACGACCAGGCGCTGCACGAAGCGGTGCAGATGGTGAACACCGACGCGCGGGAGATCGAACGCCTCGAGCGCCGGTTGTGGATGCGCTACCCCGGCGATGAACACGTGGCCTCGTACCTCATCGGCATTCGCCACTGGCAGCGCGGCAACATCGAGTCGTCGCTCATCGAGCCGAGGTATCGCGCGGCTGCGTCTCCGTTCGCGGAGCTGCGGGTCTGAGTTCCCGAATTCAGGAAACTCTGTCCCGAATCTGAGAACAACTGCACGGGCCTGAAGTGCGACCTTTCGTGGCGTCGGAGATCTCCTCTGGCCACGAAAGGCTCCACATGACGTCGATCAAGGGTCCCTCGCCGTTCTCTGCAGTTCGTCAGGTCACCACTCAGTTGAGCCGCGCTGGCCGACCCTTCTGCTGCTCGAGGTGCATGAGCGCGAGGCGAAAAATCTGCAGCTCGTTCTCCTCAGGCTGGAGACGAAGATCTGATGACTGGAATGAAGCGCAGTCATGCGTTCGACCGCCACGTCGATGGCCGCCTCGGCGATGAGTCGCTCCGTCGGAGTCATGCGGCGGACGATGACGCCCGCCGCTATAAGGCCGCTCATGGCCAACGAACGTCCGTCGTTCATGTCTCAGCTCTGCTTCGGCTCGATCGAAGAGGAGCAGATCCTCCCGTACCCGAAGATGAAGGACGCTGATCAAGAGCTGTTCAAGAACGTGCGCAGCTCGCTCGAACAGCTCTTCAAGCCGCACGAAAAAGACTTCCGCGAGTGGGACGCCAAAGGCGAGATGCCCGACTCGTTCATCGAGGAGATGCGTCAGTTCGGTCTCTTCTCGCTGATCATTCCGGAATCCGCGGGCGGCATGGGCATGTCGACCACCGCGTACTCGCGCACGCTGCAGGAGATCTCGAAATACGACGGTTCGGTCGCGGTGACCGTCGGCGCGCACTCGTCGATCGGCATGCGCGGGCTGCTGCTCTTCGGCACCGACGCGCAGAAAGAGAAGTACCTCGCGAAGCTGGCCAGCGGCGAGATGATCGCCGCGTTCTGTCTCACCGAGCCCGGCGCAGGTTCAGACGCGGCGAGCATCAAGACCACCGCCGTGGACATGGGCGATCACTACCTGCTCAACGGCAACAAGTTGTGGATCACCAACGGCGGCATCGCGCAGTTCTATACGGTGTTCGCGAAGACCGGCGGTCAGGCCGAGCGCTCGAACATGACCGCGTTCATCGTCACGCGTGACATGGAAGGCGTCAGCACCGGCCCGCACGAAGACAAGATGGGCCTGCGTTCGTCGAACACCACCACGGTGATCTTCGACAACGTGAAGATCCCCAAAGAGAACGTGCTTGGTGAAGTCGGCAAGGGCTTCAAGGTGGCGATGAAGATCCTCAACTCGGGTCGCACCGGCATCGGCGGCGGCTCGGTTGGGGTGATGAAGAAGATGATCGAGCTGTCCACGAAGCAGGCGAAGGAGCGCGCGCAGTTCGGCAAGCCCATCGCCGAGTTCGGCCTCATCAAGCAGAAGATCGGTCACATGGTCGTCGACTGCTACGCGGTCGAGTCGGCGGTGAACATGGTCAACCACTTCATCGACTCCGGCCACGAGGACTATGCGGTCGAAGCGGCCATCACCAAGGTCTTCGGTTCCGAAGCCATGTTCCGCACCATCGACGAGGCGCTGCAGATCGCCGGTGGCAACGGCTTCATGCGCGAGTTCCCGTACGAGCGCGCGCTGCGTGACTCGCGCATCAACCGCATCTTCGAGGGCACCAACGACATTCTGCGGCTCTTCATCGCGCTCACCGCCATGAACGAAGTGGGCAGTGAGCTGAAGGAGATCAGCGCCAGCCTGAAGGGCATCTTCGACAACCCCATCAAGGGCTTCGGTGTCATCAGCGAGTACGCGCGGCGCCGTGCCTCGCTGGCCACCACCTACGTGAAACGCGAGAAGGCGAACTTCACCAGGGTACACCCGGCGCTGCAGAAGCAGCAGGCGCAGTTCGAGTCGCTCACCGTCGACCTCGCCACGGCCGTCGACCGCGTGCTGCGCAAACACGGCAAGAACATCATCGGCAAGCAGTTCGCCAGCCGTCGCCTCGCCGACATGATGATCGACCTCTTCGTGCTGGTGTGCACGATGTCGCGCGTGTCGACCGCCATCGCCGAAAAGGGCGCCGCGTCGGTCACCAAGGAGATCGAGATTCTCGAAGTGCTCACCGGCCAGGTGACCCGCCGCGTGAAGTCGAACCTCGCGAAGATCGACGAGAACGACGACGAGCTCATCAAGTCGCTCGCCGACCACGCGCTCGATCGCGAGGCCTACAGCTGGGACAACGTGAGCTGAACGCAGCCGGAATCGGGTAGCAGGAACGCGCCGTGACGACCCGTCACGGCGCGTTTGCTTTTTGGTCCCCGAAGGCGAGCAGACGACCTGCCACACACGACGTGCGATGGCGTCGCACACGTCGAAACAGACCCCTCGACGCGTGCGTGCAGTCTCACGAGAATCACCGTCAGTGGACGAACGCAACACGGTGTTGGAAGTGCATCCCGGCATCTGGGTGGTGCGCTTCGTCGCGGGAAAGATCACCGCGCCTGAGTGCGAACATCTGCTGCCTCCGTTGCTCGAAGCGAGCAAGACCGCGCCCATCATTCTCATCGCGAGCCTGCCTGCGGGCACCACCATGATTCCCGCGGGGCTCGCGCCCTTCTGGCCAACGCCATGCTGCTCAAGGGCTTGCGTGGGAGAGACATCGGCGTGGTGACCACCAGCCGCGCAGTTCGTGCCGTCGTCAGCGCGTTTCAGAGCGCCATGAAGTTGAGATCGCAGCCGCTCGGCGCCGAAACCCGCGCGACGGAAGAGGAAATGGTCGCCTGGGCGAAGGCGCAGGTTGTGCGGTCTTCAAGCTGAAAAGTCCCATCAGTTCCGCTGGGTTGGCGAGCTTGGGCGCCCGTCGGGACTTGTGCTACCTGCTCCCGCGTGATGACGCCTGCTCTCCCTGCCGCCGACCTGCCTGTGGCCGACGCCGCGATCGCCGCCGCCGTTCCTGAAGCTGCCGTTGCTCCTGCCGTTGGGCCCCGCAGTGAAAAAGAGCTGCTCGTCGCCACGCGGGTCTTCACCGAAGAAGACAAGGCCAGGGGCTGGTGGGCCACGGTGTCGTCCCTCGCGGTGCTCGCGGCCTTCACGGCGGGCGCGCTGTTCTCGCCGTGGTGGCCGCTGCGCGTGGCGTTCGGAATTCTCGAAGGCCTCACCATCGTGCGCGTGTTCTGCCTGTTCCACGACTACCAGCACGGGGCGATCCTCCGGCAGTCGAAGCTCGCGGAGGCCATCTACTGGGTCTTCGGCATGTCGATTCTGGTGCCGCCGAGCGTGTGGCGCGAGTCGCACAACTACCACCACGCCAACAACGCGAAGATGGTCGGCTCGCACATCGGCAGCTACCCGGTGGTCACGCTCGGCATGTGGAAGGCCATGAGCCCCAGGCAGCGCTTCGCGTACAAGATGATCCGCTCGCCGCTGAACATCGTGCTCGCGGTGTTCACGGTGTTCACCTTCGGCATGTGCATCAGCGCGTTCCTGCGCGCGCCGAAGAAGCACTGGAGCGGCCTGGCTTCGTTCGTGCTCGTGTACGGCACCGCCGTGGTGGCCGCGGTCTTCGGCCGCTTCGACCTGTGGTTCTTCGGCTGGATGATTCCGATGTGGTGGGCGGCGATGGAAGGCGCCTACCTCTTCTATGCGCAGCACAACTTCCCCGGAGGCCACATCGCCGATCGCCGTGACTGGACCTTCGTGAAGGCCGCGACCGATTCGTCGAGCTACCTGGTGATGGGCCCGGTGATGAACTGGTTCACCGCGAACATCGGCTACCACCACGTGCATCACCTCAACGCCGCGATTCCGTTCTACCGGCTGCCAGAAGCGATGGAGAAGACGCCGGAGCTCCAGAACCCGGGCACCACGACGTTCGCGCCGAAGGACATCAAGGCGTGCTTCGAACTGGGCGTCTTCGACGTCGAGCAGAACAAGATGGTCGGTTACCCGTCAGCTTGAACTCCTCCGACCCGTCCCCGGCCGCCGCGTGAGTGACTGGAAAGAAGCTCAGGGCTGGGGTCCTGATTTCGACAAGGCGATGAAGGAGCACGCCGCGAAGGGCCTCGAGCCCGCGCGCGTGATTCTCGTGTACCGCAAGCAGCTCAAGGTGCTCTCGCACCGGGGGGAGCACTGGGCGCGCACCGGCGGGAAGATGATTCACCGCATGGAGAACCCCGGTGACCTGCCCGCGGTCGGTGACTGGGTCGCTGCGCGAATTCCCGAGTCGGGTGAAGCGCTGGTGCACGCCGTGCTGCCGCGACGCACGGCCTTCGTGCGCAAGGTGGCGGGAGAGAACTCGCTGCCGCAGGTGCTGGGCACGAACCTCGACACCGTGCTGGTGGTGATGGGCCTCGACCGCGACTTCAACCTGCGGCGCCTGGAACGCTTCATGACGCTGGCGTGGGAAAGCAAAGCCACGCCGGTGGTGGTGCTGAACAAGAAAGACCTCGCCTACGACCTCGAGGAGCAGGTCGCCGAGGTCAAGGGCATCACCCGCAACGCCGAGATTCACGTGGTGAACGCGCTGCTCGGCGAAGGTCTCGACCCACTGCGTGCGCACGTCGGCTACGGCAAGACGCTCGTGGTGCTGGGGTCGTCGGGCGTCGGCAAGTCGACGATGGTGAACGCGCTCATCGGCAGCAAGGTGATGGAGACCGGCGACACGCGCGACGACGGGCGCGGCCGCCACACCACCACGCGGCGCGAGCTCATCGTGCTCCCGGGCGGCGGAGCCATCATCGACACGCCCGGTGTTCGTGAAGTGCAGCTGTGGAACGCAGATCAGGGCCGCGGCCTCGCGCAGGCCTTCGACGACATCGACGCCATCGCGAAGAACTGCCGCTTCAGTGACTGCCGGCACGATCAAGAACCGGGCTGCGCGGTGAAGGAAGCGCTCGAGAACGAGACGCTCGACGAGATTCGCTTTCTGAGCTGGCTCGAATTGCAGGCCGAGCTGGAGCGGCTCGCGAAGCCGGCAGACCTGCGTGGGCGCACCGAGTCGAAGCGGCGCGACCGTCGTGGTCACGGCGGTGGCCGCAAGGCCTGACCCGTCACTGGCAGCTGCTCGAGCAGTTCTCGCTGCAGCACTCGTTGTTCGTCGCACACGTCACGCCCTGCGCCTTGCAGAGCGGCAGCACGGCCTGCAGCCCGTCGGGGAACAGCGGGTGGGTGACGTTCAACGTCACGTCGCCCGAAGCAGCCGGGTTCACGCCGATGGACATGACGGCATCTCCTGCGACGAACTGGGTCGCGCCGCAGTTCGGCCGCAGTGAGGAGTTCTGCACGAACGACACGGTGGGCGTCACGTTGGCGGCCGCGAAGGCCAGCACTTCGTTGGCTCCACGCGCGGTGACCTGCACGGTGTTGCACTGGTTCGGCCTCAGCCGTGGCGCCGTCGTGTCGATGGTCAGGTGAGCAGTGATGGCCTTGGTCACCACGGGGCTGCTCACCGTGAAGCCCTGGTTCGTCGCGGCGATGAACCACTGGTAGTTCCCGAAGTGCGTGCTGCTGACGTAGTTCGAGGCGCCTACCACCGACGGCTGCTCGCACGAGCTGTCCTTGAACAGAGACAACCCGACCCCGGGGACCGAGACGATGGTGGTCGGCACCATGCAGAAGAGGTCGGTGCCGCCGTCGGGCCGAAACGGCAGCATCGCCTGGGGAATGCAGTCGCCGACCTGACCGTCTTGCGTCGCGCCGACCCCGAAGCGGTTCACCAGACATGTCGGTAACGAACCTCCGTCGCCTTGATTCGCGCCAGAGAGGGCACTGCCGCCGCCCGTCCCTGCGCCACCTCCTGTCGCACTGCCGCCTCCTGTCGCGCTGCCGCCGCCTGTCGCGCTGCCGCCGCCCGTCGCGCTGCCGCCTCCCGTCGCGCTGCCGCCTCCCGTCGCGCCTCCGCCTCCCGTCGCGCTTCCGCCTCCCGTCGCGCTTCCGCCTCCCGTCGCGCTCCCGCCACCCGTCGCTGCGCCACCACCCGTCGCCGTGCCGCCGCCAGTCGCAGCGCCTCCGCCGGTTACGGTGCCACCGCCCGTGGCAGTTCCACCACCGAGCGTGATGACGCCCCCGCCGCCGGCGCCACCGCCGACGACGATGCCGCCGTCACAGCGACCTGTTTCTTCGCAGTAGTCCGAGAACGCTTCGCCGAAGTTGCAGCCCGCGACGCAGACCAGCACCGTCGCCACCAACAGGACGCGCGCGCCGTTCATCACCACGTCCCTCCGAACGCGACGCCGTCGAACGTGGGCGTCAACCAGACCACCGGTTCCTTCGGCGTCGTCATCGCGAACCACACCGCGCCGATGATCAACGCCGCGGCACCGCCACCGACGAGGCCGAAGCCGATCAGCTGATCCCGTTCACCATTGGTGCGCGCCACCTGCGCATCGGACAACGAGAGCGCCATGCCGCCACGCTGCTGCAGCGACCCCCACGAGACCGCAGCGCTGATCAGAAAGCCCGCCCCGGTGGCCACGGCTGCACCGCCGAGCGCCAGCGGAACCACCGGTGCCAGGGTGCGGCCTTCCGGCCGGGGAGCCTCCCGCCCGGCGATGATCAACGCCCACACGTCGAGGGTCTCGAACACGTCGCGCTCGCTCTTCAACGCCACGCTGCGCGCGAACCGTGGCCGGCCGTTGGCTGCCGAAATCACCTTCACCAGCAGGCGGTAGCCATCGTCGACGCGGGCGATCTCACCGTTCACCACGTCGGTCACTCCGAGCGCCCCGGCGATCTCAGAAATGCACGAATCATCGCCGCACCCGAGCAATTGCTTCTGCCGTTCGAGGCCCAACACCGTCGAGATGTCGCGAGGCGTCGAGACACGAAGCCCCTGGGCGATGAGCTGCGTCGCCAGGTGCTCCGAGATCAACGCGCCCTTCCCTTCGGACACGTCGACGGTGGTGAACGACATGACCGCCAGATTCACGTCAGGAGAGGCGCCCAACGTCGCCCAGAGGAGGAGGTGAAGCATGCGCCGCGCCTTTCACCACAACAGCGACACGCGCGTCAGTGCATGAAACCGATGTCGTGGTCTTCACGGTCCTCCGTACGCACGGCGCTCGGCACATCGATTGCTCTCCGGCTCCGACGCACAAGGGCCGGGGGAGAATCCACATGCAGCAATGTCAGAAGTGTCAGGGCCTCGTGCCCGATGGCTCGCCGTCGTGTCCCAACTGCACGTCGGGCAGACAGTGGTGGAAAGCGCCGCTGGCGATGCTCGGCGCCGGGTTTGCGACGGTGACGCTGTCGGCCTGCTACGGCGCGCCGTGCGCGACGACCATCACGCTGCCTGACGGCGGCACCCTCACCGAAGGCAGCGGCACAGCGAACACCTGTGCGCCTATCGACTGCCGCGTGAAACCCGACGCCGGCACCGACCGAGAACCCGACTACCGCTGGAAGTACGCGTGCGAAGAGCACCTGACGCCGGAAGACGCGGGGGTCACCGACGGCGGAGTCGACGGCGGCCCGTGAGTTCGCGCGAAGACATCTACCGGCGCTTCGACGTGAAGCAACAGCAGCAGCTCCCGCGCTACGTGGTGTGGGAGCTGACGCTGGCGTGTGATCAACGCTGCACGCACTGCGGTTCGCGCGCGGCGGAAGCCCGTGAAGGCGAGCTCACACGCGAACAGGCCCTGGATGTCGTGAAGCAGCTGGCTGTGATGGGCTGCTTCGAATGCGCATTGATTGGTGGAGAGGCGTATCTGCACCCCGCGTTTCTCGACGTGGTGCGCGCACTTCGTGAGTACGGCGTTCGGCCCACGATGACCTCGGGCGGTCGCGGCATCACCCGTGAGCTCGCGGTGCAGATGGCAGAGGCCGGTGTGTACTCGGTCTCGATCTCGGTGGACGGGTTGGAGGCGACGCACGACTTGATGCGTGCCACGCGTGGCGGTTTTCGGGCGGCGAGGTCGGCGTTGGAGGCGCTGCGTGATGCAGGCGTGCGTGTCACCGCGAACACCAACTTCAATCGGCTCAACGAAGGCGACCTGGAGTCGCTCTACGAGGTGCTGAAAGAAGCGGGTGTTCGTGCGTGGCAGGTGCAGGTGACGGTTCCGCTCGGGCGCGCGGCGGACCGTCCCGCGATGTTGTTTCAACCTTGGGACCTGGTGACGTTTCTGCCGCGGCTCGCGGCGCTCAAGGCGCGGGCGTGGAACGACGGCATCGTCGTGCAGCCGGGCAACAACCTCGGCTACTTCGGCCCCGAGGAGACCCTGCTGCGATCTCCTGCGCCGGGAATGGCGGACCATTTTCAGGGCTGTCAGGCCGGCAAGCAGCTGATGGGCATCGAAGCCGACGGCGCGGTGAAGGGCTGCCCGTCGTTGCAGACCTCGCACTACGTCGCGGGCAACCTGAAGCACGAGTCACTCGCCGAGGTGTGGAGCAGGCCGAGCGCGATGGACGTGACCAGGAAGCGCACGGTCGAAGATCTGTGGGGCTTCTGTCGCACGTGCCCCTTCGCGCAGCAGTGTCTGGGCGGTTGCAGCTTCACGGCGCACGCGATCGCCGGGAGACCGGGCAACAACCCGTACTGTCATTTTCGCGCGAAGACGCTGGCGGCGCGTGGCCTTCGCGAACGGTTGGTGCTGCGTGAACGGGCGCCGGGCCAGCCCTTCGACTGCGCGGAGTTCGACATCGTCGAAGAACCCTTCGACGCCCCGGACCCACGGCCACCCACGCCGCGACAGTTGCTGCGAAGAGCTCAGGCTTCGCGTTTGGAAGCGGGCGCCGCGAGCCACGACTGAATCGTCTGCAACAGCGGCGGGTGCGTCTTCACTTCGCCGAGCGCTTCGCGCGCCAGCTTCACCGCTTCGTCGCGACGGCCTTCACGCCACGCCAGCCGCGCCAACAGGAACCGCGTCTCGCCGCGGAACAGGTCAGCGATGTCGTTCTCGCTGCGAAGCTTGAGACTGCGCTCCAAAGGCCCGCGTGCTTCGGCGTCGCGCCCCGCCTCCAGCAGACATTCACCGAGCGAACTGAGCGTGTACGAGAGATCGAGGTGCGAGGCGCCGAGAAGGGCCTCCTGCATCGTGAGCGCCCGATTCAACGTGGCGATGGCGTCGCCCCACCTCCTGGCGGCGCCCTGTGCCAGCCCGAGGTTCCCGAGCGCGTCAGCCGTACGCGGGTGTTTGCCGAGCCGCGCCGCGAGCACCCGCACCGCTTCACGATGTTCGACGATGGCGTCGTCGAGCCGCTCGAGGTTCTGCAACGCCAGACCGAGCCCCGAGTGCGCAGTGCCGACCGTCGGGTGGTCGGTGCCGTACACGCGCGTGAACGTCTCGAGCGACCTTCGATAGGCGGCTTCGGCCGGTGCGAACCTGCCCTGGTAGTACGCGAGCGACGCGGTGTTCAGCATCACGCGCGCGACGTCGACGGACGCCTCGCCGAAGCGCGCCACGCGAATCGCCCGGGCCTCGTCGAACTGCTCGGCCGCGCCGTCGTAGTCGCCACGCGTGAGCAACGCGTTGCCGAGGTCGACACGCACTTCAGCGACGGTGGGGTGCATGGGGCCGACGCTGGCGACGAGCGCGCGGAGGCTCTCGCGGAGGAGTCGTTCGGCTTCTGCGGCTCGCCCGTTCTTGAGGCGCAGCGAACCCAAGCGACTCTGGAGCCGTTGACTGTCGGGGTGCGCGTCGCCGAGCCAGCGGCGACGAAGCGCCAGGGCACGCCGCAGGTGCACCTCGCCCTCGTCGTAGCGACCGCGAGTCTCTTCGAGACCGAGCCAGGCCACTTCGAGCCGCGCGTCCTGAAGTGAATCGGGCTCGACGAGCTGCTGTGCGGCTTCGAGCTCTCGCGCTGCATCGTCGACGCGCCCGGCGAGCAACGCCACACGGGCGGCGACCTCCGAGAACTCCGCCTTCACCGCGCGCGACGACACGCGCACCAACGACGTACGCGCGAGCCGCTCAATCGCCTGGCCTGCGTCGAACCGCTCCGACACGAAGGCCACGACGTAGAGTTGCCGAATCCACGCCCGCGCGACGAGCGCATCATTCTTCGCGCGCGCCGCCTCTTCCGCGGCATCGTAATAGAGGCGCTCGGCGTCGAGCGGCCTGGTCTCTTCGAGCGCCTGCGCGAGCGCAAAGCGGGCTTCGGCTTTTCCGCTCGACCGACCTGAACGATCTGCAACACCGACGGCTTCGAGCGCGCTGGTCTCTGCTTCCCGTTTACGGCCGGTGGTCAGCGCGACCTCGGCTGCGGCGAGCAACCTGCGCGTCTCTTCGTCGGGCGACCCGGCCGCCGTTCCGCGGCAACTCTCGAGCGACGGCAGTGATTGCGTCGCGCTCACTGCACGGTCGACGACGTCGGCATCGGCGAGCTCCAGCGTGGCGACGAGCGACTCGAAGGCATCGAGGCGACGGTCAAGACACGTCATGCGCGCGTCGAGCAGCTCGTTCGATTGTTCGTGACGAACCGCAGTGGCTTCACAGGCATCACGACGTTCGGCGATCAACGACGCCACGTAGCGGTCGAGCGCGGCGCCAACTTCGCGTGAAGCCGTCTCGGCCCATGGACGACTCGACGCCTGAAAGGCGCTCGCGAGCTGCGCGCGGTGTCGTTCCGTCCACGCCGACGAAACGCGCGGCGACACCTCGGCGCAGGGGTTCGAGGTGGCCCACGCGAACACAGCGATGCCCGCGGCAGCCACGGCCGCCATGACCAGACGGCGCGAAGACCGGGCCGACAACGCCTCGGCCAGCGCCTGCATCGACGGAAAACGCTCCGACGAAAGCCCGCGCAACACGACCTGCTTCACGCGCGCCGGCACGCGCGACTTCATCGGCCGGAGCGCCGCCGAGCCCACCGTCTCGAACGGCAACGCGCCTTCGAGCGCTTCGTAGAGCGACACGCAGAACGCGAACTGGTCACTGCGTGCATCAGGCTTCGCGCCCGCCAGCAGCTCGGGAGCCATGTACGCAGGCGTGCCCGCCAGTTGCGGTGCTCCTGCGTCGGTCGAACGCGCCGCCAGGCCGAAGTCAACGACACGCGCGCGCCCGTCGACACCGACCATCAGGTTGTCGGGCTTCACGTCGCGATGAATGACGCCGGCCTGATGCGCCGCGTGGAGTCCGCGCGCGAGCTGCGTGAACACCTCGACGATCGCTTCTGGCGTCTTCGAGCGGGCCCACTGCGTCACCGAGGTTCCCTCGATGCGCTCGAGCGCGAGAAAGACGACGTCGCCGGCGGTGCCCGCGTCGAACACCGTCAACACGTGCGGGTGATTTACGCGCGCCAGGGCCTGCGCCTCCATCAACAGGCGCTCAGAGCCCTCCGCGCTTCGAATTCGCGGCCGTACGATCTTCAACGCGACCTTGCGATCGAGCAGCGGGTCGTGCGCGGTCAGCACGAAGCCCATCGCACCGGTTCCAAGAAAATCGAGCACCACGAACCGGCCCAGCGACTGACCGGCCACCGGCGCGGCGTCACTCGCGCTCGTGGCGCCGCTCAGCGTAGTGCGCGCCCACGCACACACCAGGGCGCGACACGCGGAGCAGCGATCCAACTCCGCTTCGACCTGCGCACGCGCCTCAGGCGACAGCTTTCCTTCGACGAACTGCAGCAGCTCGGCGTCAGTCAGGCAGGTCACGCGCGGCGACTTACGCGGGCGAAAACCAGCCGTCGTTCGTGGTCCATCGAAAGAATCCCGCACACTTTTCCCGCTCCGCCTCTCACCGCGAGAACCCGTTTCCAGGAGCGTTCATGTTTCGTCGTTTCGCGGTGTTGTGCGCAGGGTTGGCGGTGTTCTCGTGCGGTCCCGGCGGCGAAGGGCGTGACGCCGGTCAATTCCCTCCGCTGGGCGGCGGCACGTTCGGAGGCAGCGGCGGTTTCGGCGGCGGCTCCGGCGCGACCGGTGGAGGCGCCGGGGCGTTTTCGTGCAGCGAGCTCAACGCCCGATACGTGCTCGTCGGCACCAACGACGTTCCCGGCCTTTGCGAGTTCGGCGCGCGCGTTCCTTTCCAGCTCACGCCCACCGGCTGCTCTGCGCCGTTCACGTCGACGCTCGGCGGCGTGTCATTGACAGGAACCTGTCAATTCTCGTCGAGCGGCGTGTGCATGACGACGGTACGAATCAACGGCACCGACACGCCGGTCACCTTGCGCCTCGACGCGGGCGCAGAGACGGGCACGGGCGCCCTGGGCAGCGGCGCGAGTACGTGCACCTTCAGCGTCGAGGTCGAGCCGACGCTCGGGCAGAAGTGCGAGTGCCCGACGCCTGCCACCGGAACGCAGCTCTGTCAGCACCTCGACACGGGCTGCAACAAGGGCGAGTGGTGCGTGCAGGAGGACGAGCGCGACGGCGCGTACTGCAGCCAGCCACCGAGCGCGTGCACCGACCCGCGCTTCGAGCCCGCGCGCCTCAACGGCATCGACCTCTGCGCGTTCGGGAAGAAGTTCGGCTCGTGCGAGCACTCCGCGCAGTGCGAGAGCTGCAGTTCGGGCACTCCGGGCATCACCTCGAGCGCCGCGTGCTTCGCCGGTTCGTGCCGGGTGCGCTGCACGTCGAGTTCTTCGAGCTGCAACTGCGTGTTCGCCACGCCCGTGAGCGGCGACGCCGTCGGCTACTGCAGCGACTTCACCTGCAGATGAACGAGTAGCATCGGGGCGTGACCGACGACGCACTCCGCGCCTATCTCCAAGCGCGTGGGCTCGATGAGACGAGCCCACACATCGACGATCTCCGGCTGGCGCATGACTGTCTTCGCGGAGACGAACGTGCGCTCGCCGCCTTCGATGCGCGGCATCGCGCGGTGGTGTTGCGGGCGCTGGCGTCGTTCACGGTGGCGCACGAAGACGTGTGGCAGCGCGTACTCGAGCGGCTGTTCGTGGGCGGCAAGCTCGCGCTCTACCGCGGCGAAGGAGAACTGAACGCCTGGCTGCGCGTGGTGGCCACGCGGGAAGCGCTGGCGATGTCGGGCCGTGCGCGAGAAGAGGAACCAGACGACGTGCTGGCCATGGTCGAGTTCGGCGAAGACCCGGCGCTCGACGTCTTTCGCCGGCGTCACGAAGACGACTTCCGAGCCGCGCTCCGCGACGCGCTGCAGGCCCTCGAGCCGCGGCAACGCACGCTGCTCAAGATGTCCGTCACCGAGCGGCTCAAGCCACATGAAATCGGCCGGGTGTACGGCGTGCACCGCACCACCGCGATGCGCTGGCTCGACGAAGCGCAGGCCGCGCTGATCTCCGAAACGCGTCGGTTGTTGGCCGAACGGCTCAAGCTCGACCGCTGGCAGTTGCTCAGCCTGCTGCGCTGGCTGCCGAATCAGCTCGCGATTTCGCTGCCCACCATCGACGGCTGATCAGCCGAGCGCGGTCCGGTAGTCGAGCTCCTGCTCACCGTCGATCGCCGCCGCGTCGACCGAGGCGCCGAGGAAGAACTTCTCGAGCGCGTCTTCGACCTGTTTCTTCGTGTCGGCGGCGTTGACCGCGGCACGGAACGCCGAAGCGCCGTGCAGCCCGTGCGAGTACCAGCCGAGGTGGCTGCGGAAGCTGTGCACGCCCTGAAACTCGTCTTTCTCGGCGCGCTTCTCGGGCGGCAGCTCTTCACGGTGCACGCGCGCTTCAGCCTGGAAGGTCATGTGCCAGCGGAAGTGGCGCAGCACGAGCGCGCAACGCTCTTCGTTCGTGGGCTTCGGCCCGCCGAGCAGCTCGCGGAACAGCCAGGGGTTTCCGAGCGCGCCGCGGCCGATCATCACGTAGTCGCAGCCGGTGGTCTCGAGCATGCGCGTGGCGTCTTCGACCGACTTCACGTCGCCGTTGCCGATGATGGGGAACGCGTTGCCCACGTGCTTCTTGAGGTCGGTGATGCACTGCCAGTCGGCCTTGCCCGAGTAACCCTGCGCGCGCGTGCGCGGGTGAATGGCCAGCGCCGCACACCCCGCAGCGCCCAGCACGTCGGCCATCTGCAGGTAGTTCTTCTGGTTCGCGTCCCAGCCGGAGCGGATCTTCACCGTCACCGGCAACCCGGTCGCCGCTTTGATCTGCCGGACGATCTCACCGGCGCGCGGCGAGTCACACAGCAGGCCCGAACCTGCGCCGGTCTTGGTGACCTTCTTCACCGGGCAGCCCATGTTGATGTCGATGATGTTCGCGCCGTACTGCTTGGCGATGACGGCCGCCTTCGCCATCACCTCCGGCTCGCCGCCGAACAGCTGCAGGGAATAAGGCGTCTCCACCTTCGGGTCGTAGCGGAGGTACCGCAGGGTGCGCGTGTTGATGCGGAAGAGGCCCTGCGCGCTGATGAGCTCGGTCGGGCACAGCGCAGCGCCCTGCTCGAACGCGATGACGCGGAACGGCATCTCACTGACGCCGGCCATGGGAGCGAGGATGAAACGGTTACGGAGCGTGTAGGGGCCGATCGGCAACATCGTGACGACGCCTGTATCCGCTCGTACTTCCCGGTAAAAGCCCCCTCCAGCAGCACTACCGATCTTCTCTGGGGGTTACTTCATGCGGGCATGTCTCTTCGGTCTCCTCATGGTGTTGGCAGCGTGTCCTCCGTCGGGCGGTGGCAACACCGGCGGCGGCAGCGGCAGAACCGGCGGCGGCAGCGGCTCGTCGGGCGGGGGCAGCGGTTCGAACGGCGGCGGCACCGGAGCCACGGGCGGCGCCATCACCTTCACCACGCTGGGCTGGGAGCGCGCGTCGCTCGTCAGCGGCGCCGACGGCACGTTGCACCTGCTGTTCGCCGCCGGGGACAACCCGTTCACCGTTCAATACGGGCGCTGCGCGAGCAACTGCGGGTCGGCCTCGAGCTGGACGCTCACCGTCATCGAGCAGGGCGCGCCGCGCATCGGCCGCACGGAGCTGGCGATCGCCTCCGACGGCCGCCTGCACGCGCGCTTCGATCTCGACGGCAGCAACGACGAGCCCATCTACGCCACGTGCGCGGGCGACTGCTCGATGGTCGGAAACTGGAAGAAGGTGAACCTGACCGCGGTGCTCGGCGGCACGACGGCCGAGCTGTGGGGTCACCCCATGGCCGTCGATTCATCGGGCCGCGTGTCCTTCATCACCAGCGACCAGCGCTTCCCCGCCGACATCCGCCTCAACTCGTGCGCGGCGAACTGTGACAACGCAGCCAACTGGACGAGCGCGTTGATTCGCAGCGACGGCCGCAAGTCGTCGATGGTCGCGCAGGGAGGAACGCTGCATCACCTCATCGACGATGGCGCCGGCAACCTCCGCTATCGCACCTGTGCGTCGAACTGCACGTCAGCGGCGAGCTGGACGGAATCAGGCCCGCTCTTCGCGCACGACTACAGCCAGCCGACGGCCATCGCGGTGAGCGCCAACGGCACCGTTCACGTCGCCTACAACCAGGGAATGGTCTCGGGGCAATCGGCGCAGGTCGAAGCGCAGAACGACCGGCTGCTCTACTGGCAGTGCGCGTCGAACTGCATGGACCCCGCGAGCTGGAGCGGCACCGTGTTCAACGCCGCCGAAGGTCAGAAGGGCCTCGCGATGGCCGAGCGCAACGGCGCGGTGGTGCTGGGCCTGGCGCAGGGTCTCGAAGCGACGGCGAAGCTGTGCACCAGCGGGTGCACCGACGGCGCGAAGTGGCGCACGGTGACGCTCGACTCACAGGCGCGCATGACGGCCGACGTCGACCCGTACTCGGTGCGCAACTGCACCAACAACAACACGCCGCCCGAGCTGGCCACGTGGTTCCCCGAAGAGCCGACCGTCGCCATTCAGCCCGACGGCACCGCGGCCATCGCGTGGGGCATGTGGATGAATCGCCAGTGCCCCGGCAGCGTGTTGGCGCGCCAGCAGGGCTACGGGCGCTTCACGCTCCTTCGCTGAGTCGGCTTCACAGGGTGAGCTTGAAGGCGCCGAGCGGAGACCTCGCGCCGTTCACCTGCAGCTCGACTTCGTGAACCCCCGCGAAGAGCGTGCGGGTCGTGCGGTGCGCGAGCTCCAGCGTGCGCCGCACCTCGACCTCCTGACCGGGTGCGAGGTCGACGCGCCCGAGCCGGAACGGCTTCACCGACTTCCCGGTGCGCGACACGAAATGCACGCGGGCCTCGACCACGACGTGCGTCGCTTCGTCGCCGTCGTTGCGAACGTTGGCGCGGAAGGTCACGCGATCTCCGAGCTTCGCCTTGAGCGGACTCAGGGCGCCGCGGGCGGTGAGCTTTCCGCCGCCGGCGCCGATGATCGCCAGAGCCTCGGCATCACCGCGCTTGAGCAACGTGCGCAGCGAATGTTCGACCAGGCGTCGGCGCTCCTTCGAAGCCCCCTGGAGCCACCGCTTCGCGATGCCCTTCACCAGCGAGGGATGATCTTTCGACAGGTCGTTGAGGTTGTTCGACACCGAGCGGCGCACGTAGTCGCTGTCGTCGTCTTTCAAGGCCTCGAGCAGGGGCAACACCGGGGTCGGGTCTGCGATGAAGTTGGGCAGTTGGCGGCCCCACGGCAGGCGCGTGCGCGTGCCTTCCGAGACCAACCGTCGCACGTGCGGGTTCTCGTCGCGTGCCCACTTCGCCAGCGCCTTGAGCACGCGTGACGGGTTCGCGAGCAGCAGTGGGCGAATGCAGAACTCGCTCGAGAACCGCTGGGTCAGCTCGTAGTTGGCGCGGAGCGCCGCTTCGATGTCTTCGGGGCCGTGGCGCTCGAGGAACTCGCTCACCGCCAGGTAGCGGAACACCGAGCCGCCGTAGCCGCGGGTCGCCTCGAGCGGGTCTTCCATCGCGCCGATGAGAATCGCGAAGGCCTTCGCGGGCTCGGTCGGCAGCGTCGCTTCGAGCGCGTCGGCGATGTGGCGGGCGCGCGCCTTGAGCTCCAGCTTCGTGAGCCCCTGCAGCGCACGCGCCTTGAAATCGGCAGCGGGGAACGCCTTCCACGACTTCGTCAGCCGCTGCGCCAACCACTCGACCTGCTGGGCCCCGATGAGGTTCTTGAACGGCTCGGCCATGCTGACCTTCTAACCAAGGGCGCGCTGTGCGCACGGGTGTTACACGGAGCTCGTCGTGATCCGCTTCCGCTTCGGCCCATTCCCCGTCGAGCTGCACTTCAGCCACCTGATCATCAGCGGCTTCATCGCCTACAGCTTCGTCGGCGCCTCCTTCGGGAAGACCACCTGGCCGAACCAGATTCTCAACGACGCGAGTCACCCCAGCCGTTCGCTCACCCTGGCGCTGGTGACCGCCGTGTGGATGCTGCTGGTCTCGCTCTCGGTCTTCGCGCACGAGCTGGGGCACGCCATCGTCTCGCGGGTGTTCGGGCTCAAACCGTCGATTCACTTCGTGGGGCTGGGCGGCGCCACGATGGCGCACGGCAAACCCGAACTCGAGTGGTGGCAGCAGGCGCTCATCACGCTCGCGGGCCCGGGCGCGGGGCTTCTGTTCGGGGTCATCGCGGGGGCCATCGCGCTCGTCGGCGGCGATTCGTTGCCTGACGGAGTGCGCTACTTCGCCACCGGCATCTTCATCGCCAACATGGGGTGGACGGTGCTGAACCTGCTGCCCATCAGCGCGCTCGATGGCGGTGACCTCACGCAGCTGGTGCTCACGCGCGTGCTCGGCCGCCCGGGTTTTCTCGTCGCGCAGTTCATCGCCATCGCGTTGTCCTTCGCGATCCTGATGCTCGCGGTCTTCACGCGGCAGCCCTTCCTCGGGGTGGTGGTGCTCCTGTTCTCGGCGCGCACGGTGTTCAACATCGGCGCCTACTTCCGCGGCGAGTTGCCCGCCGGCAAGGTCGCGCACCCGCTCACCGCAGTCATCGAACGCGCTGAAGCGCTCTACCGGGAACGCAAGCTCGACGAGGCCCGGAAGATGGCTACGCACCTGGTCGACGCCGACGCCACCCCGCCGCTGCTGCGCAGCCGCGCGCACGTGCTGCTGGGGTGGATCGCGCTCAAGGAAGGCAACGGCCGCCGGGCGCTCGATCACTTCAGCCAGGTGCAGGGCCTGACCATTCCCGCGCGCGCCGCGGCCGCGGCTTTTTCGCTCATCGGTGACGAGCACCGCGCGATTCCGCTGTGGGCGCAGGCCTGGGCCGAGACGCCCGACACGCTCGTGCTGCACGAGTACGCCGGGGCGTTGCTGCGCGGCGGCCGCGAAGCCGAAGCGCGCGCCCTGCCCGGCGTGAACCTCGCGCGCGCCTGGCTCGCTGCCGAGCGTGTGCACTACGTGCGCAAAGACTTCGAAGCCGCTGCGCGCGCCGCTGAGGCCGCCTTCCGCGAAGAGCCCAATGGCGAGAACGCCTACACCGCGGGCTGTGCGTGGGCGCTCGCCGGGCGACACGACGACGCGTTGCGCCTGCTGCAGCTGGCGTCACAGAACGGCTACTCCGATGCCGATGGTGCCGAGCGTGACGCCGACCTGAAGTCGCTGCGGACGCGCCCCGATTTTCAGAGCTGGCTGGCGTCGCTGAGTCGATCTCCGGCCCCATGACAGTCGGGTGACGGCCTCAGGTGTTTGCTCCTTCGAACCAAGGAGCCACCGATGACCGAAGCACCTGCCGCCTACGACCCGAAGCTCGACCGCATCGATCCGGTCACCAGCATTCCCTTCATCGCCACCCACCTGCTCGTGGGCCTCGTCTTCGTCACCGGGGTGTCGTGGCAGCTCGCGCTGCTGTGTCTGGCCTCGTATTACATCCGCATGTTCTTCGTGACGGCGGGGTACCACCGGTACTTCTCGCACCGCACGTTCAAGACCGGCCGCATCTTCCAATTCATCATGGCGTTCATGGCCGAATCGAGCGCACAGAAGGGCGTGCTGTGGTGGGCCGCGCACCACCGCCACCACCACCGCTATTCGGATCAGGCGGAAGACGTTCACTCGCCCACGCGCCGCGGCTTCTGGTGGAGCCACATCGGGTGGATCGTCGCGCGCCGCTACGACAAGACCAACTACGACGCCGTGAAGGACTTCGCGCGCTTCCCCGAGCTCAAGTGGATCAACGAGCACTTCCTGGTGCCGCCGATGCTGGGCCTGGTCATCATGTACGCCATCGGTGGTCTGCCGTGGGTGGTGTGGGGCGGCATCGTGCCCACCGTGTTGCTGTGGCACGGCACCTTCACCATCAACTCGCTCTCGCACATCTTCGGCAAGCGCCGCTACCTGACGACCGACACCAGCCGGAACAACTTCCTCTTCGCGCTGATCACCATGGGTGAGGGCTGGCACAACAACCACCACTTCCACATGAGCTCGGTGAATCAGGGCTGGCACTGGTGGCAGGTCGACTTCACCTACTACGTGCTCAAGGCGCTCTCGTGGGTGGGCATCGTCAGCGACCTGCGCACCGTGAAGCCCGAGGTTCGCGACTCGCACCTCGCGTATACCGCCGAGCAGCAGGCCGAGCTCAAGCGGCAGGAAAAAGAGCGCTTCGGCTCACGCGCAGCGGCTCCGGTTCGTGGCCCGATTCAGACGCCCGAGTCCATCCTGGCCACCATCATGCCGTCGCCGCAGCCCGCGCCCGCGAAGCTCTGAGGCGGCTGTTGAAAATGAAAAAGCGGAGTCAGCCAGTGCGCTGACTCCGCTTTTCTTTTTGTTCAGCGTCGCGCGAGCCGCGGCTTCAGAAGCAGCCGCCGAAGCCGACCGGCATGCCCGCCTGGTTCGCGAGCGGGTTGCACATGCCCGAGCCGCAGGTCGGCGCACCGCCGTCGAGGTTGCAGAACTGACGGCAGGCCGGGTTGCCCTGCTGATCGCCGAGGCAGCCGGAGCCCTTCACGCACTGGTTCGCCGACTGGCAGGCCATGCCGACGGCCGTGGTGCCCGCCATGAAGCAGCCGGGGCCGCCGCTGAGCAGGTAGCAGCCTTCAGCGGCGTTGGCGCAGTTCTGCGCGAGCGGGTCACACGACGTCGCGTACAGACAGATGAACGCGCCGAACGGAGCGCCCTGCGGCTGGAGGAAGACCGCGCACGAGCCACCCGCGCCGCAGTCGGGGTCGGTGTTGCAGTACTTCTCGCACTTGTTGTTGAGGCACTGCAGGCCCTTGGCGCAATCCGTCGAAGTCGCCGTCTCGGTGCAGGCCTGACCCTGCGTCTTGGTGCCGGCCGCCGCGCAGGTGCGCATCAGGTCGGTCGGCGAGGTGCCGCGCAGCACGCACGCGTCGGTCGCCGTCGGGCAGTTCTGCGCGACCGTGTTGCACGCGCCGGCGAAGCACTGACCCATGCCCTGCTGGTTCACCGGGAGGCACTGATCGCCCGCCGTGGTGCAGGTCTGCGACTGCACGTTGCACGACACGCCACCCGTGCCGCCGCCAGTCGCCGAGCCGCCGCCCGTCGCCGAACCACCGCCCGTGGCGCTGCCGCCACCCGTCGCTGAACCACCGCCGGTCGCCGTGCCGCCACCCGTCGCCGAGCCGCCGCCGGTCGCGCCGTCGCCGCCGCCCGTCGCCGAGCCACCGCCGGTGCCGGTCGCCGTCACGCACACGAAGCCGACCTGGTCACAGACCTTCGAAGAAGCGCTGCAATCGGAGCACGTGTTGCCGCCCTTGCCGCACGCGGAATTCGCGTTGCTCGCCGAAGGAGGCACGCACTTGTTGGAGGAATCACAACACCCGGTGCAGTTGTCGGGACCACACGCGGCCGACGAACCACACGAAGGAACAACCGCGACCATGAAGCCGAGGACGGAGCCGAGAAGAAGAGGACGAAGGTTCATAGGGGGCGCGCATCAGCACGCACACCTACCTACGTCAAGCGCACGGCCTGAAAACGTCAGCGCGAGCCGCCGTCAGTCACGAGCTCGACCGCCGTGTTCGCGCGGAGCGTGCAGGCCGCGACGGCGCCGCTGGGGTCCACCGCGTCTCCGCCTTCTTGAACGGCGAGCACCTTCCGGCCCGGCCCGATGACGAAGGTGACGCGCCGCGAGAGCGTGATGATGAAGGTCTTCACGTCGTAGAGCCTGGTGAGCACCGCCTTGTCGTCACCGACGAAGGGGTACGGCGCCTTGAGCGAGTCGCGGAACTTGCGGCTGGTTTCGGCGCTGTCCGTCGACACGGCGATGATCTCGCCGCCGGCCTTCTTCACGTCGTCGTAGCGGCTCACGTAGGCGCTCAGCTCGCGCGTGCAGCCCGACGTGAAGGCCCTGGGGAAGAACGCGAGAATCACCGGTCCCTTTTCGACCAGCGCCGACAGCTTGAGCTCCGCGCCGTCGACGGACGTGACGGTGAAATCAGGAGCGACGTCACCCACGGCCGGCTGCGCGGCGAGCGCGCTCATCAGCACCAGACTCAGCATGGCGCGGGTGTAGCGGCCTGCTTCAGCTCGCGCCACCCTCACGCATGCGCGCCCACACCGCGCGCGCCGCCTGATGCGCATTGCGCTGCACTTCGCTGACGTCGAGCGCGAGGGCCTTCCGCTTCCACAGGCGCCAGAGACCGTCGACCATCACCGACTCGACCGAGCGCGGGCCAAAGCCCGACAACACGTGCCCTGCGAGGGTGACGGCGTCGAGCTCGGTGGGCGGGTGGTAGTCGAGCACCAGCAGGTCGGCCGCCGAGCCCGGCTGCAACGGCCCGATGGTGACGCCCCACGCCTCACTCGCGAGCCGATGCCCGTTGGCGATGAAGCGCAGCACGTCGATGGGCTGACCTGCGTCGACCGTGCGCATGGTGCCGGCCTGCGCTTCGGCGAACACGTCGAGCGGCAGCGTGTCGGTGCCGAAGCAGCCGCGCACGCCGAACTTGGCGACGGTCGCGTGACCGGTCTGGCTCCACATGTTCGAGCGCGCGGTGTGCACCAGCCACGTGCCCGCCGAGATGAGCTGCGAGAGCTCGGGCCACGTGAGGTGCACGCCGTGAGAGAGCACCACCCGACCGCCGACCTGCTCGCTGTGCACCAGCCGCTCGGCCGCCGTGGCGCCGAAGCGCTCGCGGCTCAGGGGCTCTTCACGCGGGTCTTCGGCGATGCGTGCCAGCAGCAGTTGCTTCGTGCGGCTCCGCGCCTCTCGAATGCCGGCCAGCGCGTCGTCGGACAGCGAGCTGAAGGTGCCCAGGCCGATGGCGCCGCGGAAACGGCCTCGCGCGCGCTGGCCGTAGCCCACGCACTCTTCGAGCGCTTCTTCGCGCACCATCGCGCCGAAACGATCGCTCACCTCGAACGACAACACCGCGCGCATGCCGACGGGGTTGAGCCCGTGCGCGATGCGCGACAACGCGCCGGTCACGTGCGGCTTCGATGCGGTGGTGTCGAACACCGTGGTGGTGCCCGCGTAGAGACCTTCGAGACCGCCGGCGGTGGCGGCTGCTTCGAGCTCGTCACCATCGACGACTTCTTCGAGGCGCTGACGCAGCGCGAGCTCGGCCGCGAAGCCCGGCGCGCTGCGCGGCAGGCCCCGGAGCAACGTCGCGTGCAGGTGATGTTGCGCGGACACCAGGCCGGGAAACAGCAACTTGCCCTTCAGTTCGATGACTTCGTCACCGGGCCTCGGTTCGAGCGATGCTGCTCGCTCGACGATCCGATCGCCCTCGATGCGGAGGTCTGCCTGTTCGACGTTTGCAGGCTCGACATCGACGATCGTCGCGCCTCTGAGCAGCGTTGCCACGGAGCCCCGACGGTAGCCCGATTCTCAAGATCTGAGGATCACAACAATCGTCGGCCGCTGCTCTTCCCACCCTGACACACACCTTGTTAAGCGCCGTGGGCCTCTTTCGTTGGAGTTCCCATGAAGTTCATGTCGCGCGCAGTGCTGTTGCTGGTCGGCTCGCTCACCGCGTGCGGTCCGACGGAGGACGTCACCGGAAAGACCGAGCAGCAGCGCGACGAAATCGTCGGTGGAACCATCGCCAACGGTGACCCCGCAGTGGTGGCGATCGCGATTCGCTATGGGCCCGGGTACGTATCGCTGTGCACCGGCACGCTCATCGCGCCCAAGACCGTGCTGACGGCGGCGCACTGCATCTATGCCTACGGCCGCAACGCGCAGTACTACGTGACGGTCGGCACCGTCGCGGCGACCTCGACGCAGGCCGTGCAGATCACCGAGCAGATCGCGCACCCGTCGTACTCGCGCAACGGCAACGTGTGGGACTTCGGAGTTCTCCGCCTCGCGCAGCCGCTCTCCGGCGTGACGCCCATCACCATGAACGAGCGCGCGATGACCAACGCCCTCGTCGGCCAGACGATTCGACACGTGGGCTTCGGCATCACCTCGGGCAACGCAGAAGACTCGGGCACCAAGCGTGAGGTGAGCTTCCCGCTTCGCAGCGTGCAGCAGCTGACGATTGAATCGGGCGCGCAGGGTAAGCAGACCTGCTCGGGCGACTCCGGTGGCCCCGGCTTCATGGTGATGCCGGGCGACACCAGGGAGACGCTGGTCGGCGTGGTGAGCTACGGAGATGAGGACTGCATCTACGGTGGTTACGACGGTCGCGTCGATCAAGCCGCCAGCTGGGTGAAGACGACGATGGCGCGGTGGGAAGCGCCGACCTGCGACTACGACGGTGTCTGTCTGCCGGGCTGCGCGCCCATCGATCAGGACTGTGCGTGCGCGAGCGACGGCGTGTGCGACGCCGAGTGTGCAGACCCCGCGCTCGACGCGGACTGCCCGCGCGACTGCATTCGCAACAACGTGTGCTCGCAGCAGGCCTGTGGCCGCCCCGATGAAGACTGCGTGGCACCCGGTGATGGGTGCATCGCCGCTGCGCAGTGCCTCTCGCGCCTGTGCATCAACGACCTGCAGAACAGCGCCACCTACTGCAGCACGGCGTGCGACGCGGCCACCCCCTGCCCCGCGAACCTGACGTGCACCCAGGGTCGCTGCATCAAGCCGCAACGCCCGACGCGCCAGTTGTTCGAAGGCTGCAGCAGCGCCGAGTTCTGTGTCGATTCCATCTGCACGGGCCCCGCGAATGGCATTCGCCGCTGCGTGAAGAGCTGCGTGGTGCAGGGAGACTGCGACGCGGGCTCGGTATGTGAAGCCGGCGGTGATTCACGCCGCTACTGCCGCCCGGCCGACGTGCGCTTCACGCCCGTCACGGTGAAGGCCGCGAGCCTCATCATCGGAAATCAGCTCGCCGACGGGTGCTCGGTCGCCGGTGGCAGCGCGGGCCTCTGGTTCCTCGGCGCGCTGTTGCTGCGCCGCCGTCGCGCACGGAACTGAGGCCTTGAGGCAGACTCCGTGGTGATGCGTGGGCTCCTGCTCATCACCACCGTGCTGGCGACCGCCTGCGGCCTCGAGCCCACGGCCCGGCAACGGCAGGAGATCTACGGCGGAACGTTCGCGCCCGCAGACGACGCCGTGTTCTTCCTCGAATTGTCCGCAGACAACGACGCCGGCACCACCTGCTCCGCAGCACTGATCGCTCCGCGCACCCTGCTCACCGCCGCGCATTGCGTCGACCCCGCGGTCTTCGGCGCCCAGCGGGTTCGGGTTCTGGCCACCAACGCCCCGGTCGCCGACGGCGGCACCTTCGTGGCCATCGACACCGTGCGCCTGCACCCGGGCTGGAACGCGGCGCGCCTCGAGAACGACCTCGCGCTGCTGCTGCTGCCCGAAGCGTCGGCGGCCACACCGCTCGCGTGGAGAACGCAGAACCTCGTGCACCGCGCCGGTCTCGAGGTTCGGGCCATCGGCTACGGCCGCACGGAAGACGGGACAGTCGGCGTGCGGCAGGCGGCGCGCGTGCGGGTGCAGGAAGTCACCCCGGGCACGCTGCGCATCGGCGACCTCATCGAGACCGGTATCTGTTTCGGAGACTCTGGTGGGCCCTCGCTGCTCGACGACGAGCTCGTCGGCATTCACAGCGCGGCGCGAAGCAGCGCCTGCAACGACGGCTTCGACGCCCGGGTCGACGTCGCGGCGCCCTTCATTCGCGCCTGGCTCGCCCAGTTCGAAGACGCGTGTCTACCCAACGGGCTGTGCGCGGAAACCGCGTGCCTCGCGCCAGACCCCGACTGTCTGGCGCTTGGCGCGCCGTGCGTCGACGAACAGGCCTGCCCGAGCCGCGCGTGCACCACCGATGCACAACACCCCGCTCCGTATTGTTCGCGGCCCTGCACCGATGCCGGTGAATGCGGGCCGCTCTCGTGTGACCCGCGCGTCGGGCGCTGCCAGTTCCCACAGTTGCCGGAAGCGGGCCCGCTCGAGCGCTGCGTGCCGGGTCAGACGTTCTGCGCGCAGGGAACGCAGTGCGTGAACGAGCGCTGCGAGCGCCTGTGCACCACCGACGCAGACTGCGGAGGTATGACCTGCGAGACGGGCGCGTCAGGCCTCAAACGCTGCGCGGGCGCGCCCGGGACTTTGCCGCGGCTGGGCGTGGTGAAGCTCCCCGCCGCAGGCTGTTCCACCGGCTCGGGGTTCCTTACGCTCGTGGCGTTGCTGTTGTTTCGACGCCGTCGTCTTGTCTGAGCAGACAGGTGCGTTCGTCGTTATGTCGGGCAGACTCGAACCGCCGTGCATCCGCGTGAAAACAAATGGGGTTGGCTCGCGCTCATTCTGAGCGTCGTCGCGCACCTCGCCGCGGCGCTCTGGCTGTCGCGCCAGCCTGAACCTCCGAAAGAACAGCGCATCGTCGAAGCGACGATGATCTTCACCGAGCCGGAACCCGTAAAACCGGAGCCGGAACCCGTAAAGCCGGAGCCCGAGCCCGAGCCCGAGCCGGCGCCCGAACCCGCGCCACCGAAGCCGCAGGTGCGCCCGCAGCCGCCACGCGCGAAGGCCCCGCCGACCGAGACGGTGAAGCCAGAAGCCGCGCCGCCGCCGACGGACCTGCCGACGGCCGAGAGCGACGCGCCGAGCGAGCCGCCACCCAGGGTCGCGCCGCGCCTGACGCCGGGCCTCGTGCCGGACTCGACCATCGTGTTGCGGCTCGATGCGGGCGTGGAACCGCAGGTGGTGATGGAGACCGGCCTGCGCGGTCTGGAGGCGCCGAAGAACATCGTGGGCGACCTCGCCAGGGAGACGCTCGGCAAGGGCCGCGTGGAGCGTGGCCTCGTTCACCCGTACTACTCGCAGCTCGGCAAGGCGTTGCTCAAGAACTGGGACGCGGACCGCGTCGCCAGGAGCGGGCTCAAGGGTCTCATTCAACAGACCGGCGAGAACATGCGGGCCTACAACGAGATGTGGCAGGAGCGCGCGCAGGCCTACGGCTCCTCGGCCAACCCGATGGGCGACGTGCAGCAGGAGAGCAACCGTCGCGGCGCGGTGAACGATCGGGTCGGCGGCGGCGTGAACGGAATGGACCTCGAGCAGCGCAAGGAGATGCAGCGCAGCATGCGTGAACAGTTCCGCGCCACGCGTCGCGCCGTCATTCGCGTGGTGCAGGACAGCGAGGGCCGCGTCACCCGCGTCGAGCTGGTGCAGCCCTCCAACGACTCCAACGTCGACAAGGAGGCGCTCAACGACGTGCGCACCGCCGCGCAGAAGCTGCCGCCGCCACCGTCCGAAGCGCTCGAAGGCAAGACCACGCTGTCGTCACTCTGGAGCTTCGAGTTGACGGTGAGCATCTCGCCGCCGGTGCCGACCTTCACCTTCGAGTTCGACGAAGCGCTGGGCTTCATCGACGCGCGCTTGCCTCTCGACCGGCGCATCTACAAGAAGGTGCGCCTCGTAGCCGTCGAGTGAGCCCATGGCCGACAAGCGTCGTTTCGATCTCTTCGCGGAGCTGCTCCGCACCCGTTTTCCCGACGCCGTGCGCGTGTTCGACGTGGCCGGCGGTCAGGGCAAGTTGAACGACGCGCTCACGCGGCGCGGCTGCCAGGTGGTGACCTTCGACCGCCGCCACAAGCACCTGCCGGTCACCTTCGCCGAGCGTGAATTCACGGTCGAAGAGCCCTGCGAGTGCGAGCTGGTGGTGGGCATGCACCCCGACGGCGCGACGCGGGTGATCATCGACTACGCCGCGCAGCACAAGGTGCCGTTCGCCATCGTGCCCTGCTGCTCCGACAACTCGATGCCCTACAAACCGTGGATGCGCTACCTCGCCGGGCTCGCCGTCGAACGCGGGCTCAAGGTCGAAGAGATGGAGCTGCCGATGGAAGGCCGCGCCCGCGTGATTCTCGGCGTTCCCTGATCAGTCCCGAAGCTGGTAGTCGTGCCTCTCCCGGTGAGGTCGCGTGACGCCAGCGTGGTGGTGCAGCTGCTCATCGTGGCGGTGACGGTGACGCTCGCCAGCGTCGCGCTCGAGCTCCTCTACCGCACCGCCGAACTTCCGCTCGGTACCTGGCTCGTGGAACACCCGGTGCCGGCGCTGATCAACGCGGCGATGTTCATGGTGATCAGCTGCGTCATCGTGGCCATCGTCGGCCGGGCGCTGACCGCCACGCTGATCTCCCTGGCGCTGATGCTGGTGCTGGGCCTCGCGCACGCCTCGACGCTCAAGAACCTCGGCCGGCCGCTCTTCCCGTGGGACCTGATGCTCTTCCGCGAGGCGTGGGCGGTGTTGCCCTTCGTCACCGAGCGCTACGGCGTGGCGCCGCTCGTCATCGCGGCGGTGGCGTTGGTCGTCGGCCTCGGCGTTTCGTTGCGCGTGGGCCCGCGCGCACTGGGGTGGCGGCCGCGCGCGGCGTTGCTGCTGCTGCCGGTGCTGCTGAGCTTCGCGTTGTTGCCGCGCCCGAGCGCGCCGTTGAAGACGCTCGGCGTACGCCACCGCCACTGGGAGCAGCCGGAGAACTACCGAGAGAACGGCCTGCTGCTGACCTTCGTGATGAACCTGCCGGCAGCCAACGTGCAGAAGCCCGCAGAATACGAGCGCGCGCGCGTGCAGACGGCCATCAACAGCCAGCGCACGGTGCACGAGACGTTCGAGCTCAAGCCCGACGTCATCGTGGTGATGAGTGAGTCGCTGTTCGACCCCACGCGCCTGCCGGGCCTCACCTTCGAGCAGGACCCGTTGCCCACCGTGCATCGGCTGCAGCGTGAGGCCGCGTCGGGCTCGCTCTACCCGCCCACGTTCGGCGGCGGCACGGCGAACACCGAGTTCGAGTTTCTCACCGGGCACTCGATGCGTTTTCTGCCGCCGGGCTCGGTACCGTATCAGCAGTACCTGCGGCGCAAGCAGCGCTCGATGGCGAGCATCTTCGCGGCCAATGGGTACCGCACCGAAGCGGCGCACATCTACCATCGGTGGTTCTGGGAGCGGGACGCGGTGTACCAGCACCTCGGCTTCCAGCGCTTCACCACCATGGAGCAGGTCGACCTCGGTGAGCAGAAGTTGTTCTACCCACCCGACGCGCTGCTCACGAAGGAGATCATGCGCGCGCTGACGGCAGATCACTCACCGCTCTTCATGTTCGGGATCAGCGTGGAGGCGCACGGGCCGTACGAGCCCAACCGCTACGAAGACGCCGCCGTTCATTTCAGCGGCCCGCTCGACGACGACGCCCGCGCCGAGCTGTCGACCTACGTCGAGGCGATCAGTCACGCTGATCACGAGCTGGCGCTGCTCATCGAGTTCCTCGAGAAGCGCAGCCGCCCCGCGGTGCTGGTGTTCTTCGGTGATCACCTGCCCAGTCTTCCGCTGACGCTCCGGCAGACCGGCGTCGTGGAGTCGATCGATCGGATCAACGGTCTCGAGCCGCGGCAGCGGGCCTTCCTCTACGAAGTGCCGCTGCTGGTGTGGAGCAACGTGAAGCCCGGCCAGCGCAGCCTCGGCGCCATGAGCTCCACCTTCCTCGGGCCGCTCATCCTCGAAGAGACGGGCACGCCGGGAACTCCGTACATGGACTTCCTCGACGCCGTGCGTCGTCGCCTGCCGGTGGTCTCGCCGCACCTGATCAGCGACGCCGACGGCGTGTGGCACGAAGCGCCGCCCACCGAGCTGCGCGCGCTCGCTGACGACTGGTGGACGCTCGAGTACGACGCGTTGTTCGGTGACGATTTCGTCTCTGAAGCGCCCAGCGAAGGTTGATCAGTCACAGCCGTGCAAAAAGCCGCAACTTCTGGCGAAGTTGACGATCAAACGATTCACAGGGCCGTGTAGCGTCCCCCCACCGTTTTGATGCGTCCGGCAGCCTTCGCCCTCACCGCTTTTTTCGTCGCCGGGCTGGCCCGCGCAGCGATTTACGAAAACACCGTCACCGTCGACGACGAGGAGGATCTGTTCGACCTCCAGCAGCGCGGAGACATCTCCGACGCGACGGCCGACACGCTGCTCGAGCTGATCCGCGAAGGGGTAGACCTCAACTCGGCAGATCGTGACGCGCTCTACGACCTGCCCGGCCTCAGCTACGCCGACGTCGACGCGATCATCGAGTACCGCACCGCCAAGGGTCGCATCGAAGACCCCACCGAGCTGGTGTCAGCCGGGGCCATCACTGCCGAGCAGCTGCTGCAGATGGCGCCGTTCATCCGCATCGACGAGGCGCGGCCGGTGCTCCCGGTGTCGGGCAAGCTGCACGCGCAGGGCCGCTTCAGCAACGGCGACAACGTGCCGCCGCCGGCGCTGCTCTCGGCGCGCTTGAAGGGGCCACAGAACCTCTCGGCCGGCTTCATGATGTTCACCACGCGCCGCCGCACCAGTCGGCCCGCGTTCGACGACCTGAACCAGTCGCTGGGCATCACCGATTTCCGCTACGCGCCGCAGCTGCCGCGCATCTTCGCGATGTGGGCGCCGGGCAAGGCCAAGCTGGTCGTCGGCACGTACACCATCGGCTTCGGCGAGCGCCTGACGCTCGACACCACGCGCCGCATCACGCCCAAGGGCATCTACCTCACCGACGACTTCCGCCGGCCCAACGACCTGGCGAGCACGTGCCGCATCACCAACGCCGACGGCCAGACCGACCCGACCTCGGCGTGTGATCAGAGCACCGGCATGAACCGCTACATCACGCCCGACTACGCGTGGCGCGAGGTGTTCCGCGGTGTCGCCGGGCAGATCGAAGACCTCAAGGTGGGCGACGAGGGTTCGCTCTCGCTCTACGGCTTCGCCTCGTACCAGCAGCGGTCGATCTACCAGTACGAGCTGTTCGACAAGAGCGTGTGCGACGACCCGCGCGAAGACAACAACGCGGCCTGCAAGGCGCCGGCGGTCTACATCAACGGCGGGCCGGGCACGCTCAAGTACTCCACGCTCAACAACGTGTTCGACGAGATCGCCGGCGGCGGTCACGTCACCTACAAGCCGATTCAGCGGCTCACGTTCGGCGTGACCGGCTGGGGCGCGCTGCCGATCTTCCAGCAGCAGCCCATGCAGCTCGATTTTCAGGAATGGAGCCGCTACCCGACCGGCGGCGCGTTCGGGGCCATCGGCGCCGACGCCCACCTCGCGGTGCGTGCGTTCAATTTCTACTTCGAGGGCACGCGCACCTTCGATCGCCGCCCTGATTCTCCCGGCGGTGGCTTCGGGCTCGAGCAGCGGTCGACCTACAGCCCCAAGGGCCACGAGATCGAGCTCTCACTGCGCCTCTACGACCCGTACTTCGGCACGCCCTTCGCGCGCCCCATCAGCTCGCCCGACGAGATCGACGGCCTGCGTTCGCGCAACGAGGCCGGCGCGCGCATTCGCTGGTTGGGTCGCCTGAACAAAGACTGGGAAGCGCGCGTGCGCGCCGACTTCTGGGTCAACCCGTGGTCGCTCGACGGGGTGATGCCTGCGGGCGTCACCAACCTGTACGCGCTCGCGCGCCTCGACTTCACCGGCTGGCGCTTCTTTCAGCCCGCGGTGTGGGTCGACGTTCGCAACCGCAACCTCACCAGCAACGAGCGCGGCCTGTGTTCGTCGGGCACCAACGTCTACACGGAAGGTGACCCGTTCATCTGCGGCGGTGACCTGTACCGCGCGGCCATTCGCATGGACATCACGCCCTTCGGCCGCAAGTTGCAGGGCATGGTGCAGGGCTATTTCACCTGGCGCGACGACTTCCGTTACAAAGATCAGTTCCGCAACGACCTGCAGATCTGGGCCGAGCTGCGCAGCCAACCGGTCGACTTCCTCCAGCTCCGGGTGCGCACCCGCTACCTGAATCAAGACCTGCTCGACCGGGCATACCTCGAAGAGAGCGTATGGACGTACTTCGAAGCAGCGTGGATCATCGGGCGCGGCATTCGCGTGGCCGGCCGCTACGACCTGTACGTGTGGCTCGATCAACGAGACTCCACGCTCAATCGTTTCCCGAGCCCGGAGCACCGGTTCCAGCTCGATCTGCGCTACCAGTTCTAAGCTCGATCTGCGCTACCAGTTCTAAGAGAGACACCCCGATGATCTTCAGCCGCTCACTCCTCGCTCTCAGCCTCGCCGCGCTGGCCGGCTGCGGCACCACGCGCGAGACGCGCCGCTTCACGCGCGACGAGACCTCGGCGCTGCTCAAGAAGCTGGAGGTCGTCTCTCTCGACCTCGGTGAGTTCCCGTTCGAGGGGCCGTCGGCGGTGCTCGATGGTGACACCATTCGCGTCAAGGGCCTCAACGCGTCGATGCGTCTGCTGGGCATCGACACCGAAGAGACGTTCAAGAAACAGAAGGAACGTGACGCGTTCGACGCCGGCTGGGAGGAGTACAAGAAGAACATGCGCGGCAAGTCGTCGCGCCCGGTGAAGATGGCCACCCCCGCGGGTGAAGACGCCAAGGTGTTCGCCAAGCACTTCTTCGAGGGCGTCGAGACGCTGCGCCTCGAGCGCGATCACCCGGGCGAAATCCGCGACTTCTACGGCCGCTACCTCGCGTACGTGTTCGTGAAGAAGAACGGCGAGTGGGTGAACTACAACATCGAGTGCGTGCGCGCGGGCCACAGCCCGTACTTCGTGAAGTACGGCCGCAGCCGCCGCTTTCACCGCGAGTTCATCGAAGCCCAGAAGGAAGCCCAGGCCGCCAAGCGCGGCATCTGGAACGAAAAGGGCATGCACTACGACGACTACGAAGAGCGCCTGCGCTGGTGGGCCGAACGTGAGGTCGCCATCACCCGCTTCGAGCGTGAAGCCGAAGCCGCGCCCGAGTCACACATCGCGCTGACCCGCTGGGACGCCATGCTCAAGCTCGAGCAGCGCCTCGGTCAGGAAGTCACCGTGCTGGGCGCCGTCGCCGACGTGGTGCAGCGCGAAAACGGGCCCGCGGTGGTGAAGCTGGCGCGCTCGCGCACCTCGAACTTCGACATCGTGTTCTGGGACCGCGACGTGCTCCTCAACACCGGGCTGCAGTTCAAGCGCGGCGAGTACGTGCAGGTGCGCGGCGTGGTGAACAAGTACCGCAGCGCCCGCGGAACCGACTCTTTGCAGATGCAGGTAACCTTGCCCGGGCAGGTGCTCGCTCCCAGCGAGCAGCTCGAGCAGATGTTGTCGACCGACTCCAAGGCCGGGGGCGTCGACAGGGACGACGGTGAATAAATGAAGCGCGCTCTCTTGGTCTGTGCTGCCGCGGCGGCATTCTCTGCATGTGCACCGGATGAATCGACCAGCGCCTGTTCGTCGCTGAACGCCGGTGACCTGGTCATCACCGAGGTGATGCTCGACCCCGAAGGCACCGACACCGGCAACGAGTGGTTCGAGGTCTTCAATACGCTCGGCACGCCCGTCGACCTCAAGGGCCTCACGCTCTTCCTCACCGCCACCGACGGCACGGGCGCCAAGTCGCACGTGGTGCGCGCGGGCTCGGCGCCGGGGCGCGGCTACTTCACCTTCGGCGACGTACGCAGCGGGCCCAACCCGGCGTGGATTGGCTACAGCTACAACAACGCCCTGGGCTCGTTCTCGAACTCCAGCGGCGTCATCGGGCTGCGCTGCGGCCAGAAGGAAATCGCCAGGTTCACGTGGACCGTGGCTGGCAAGGCGGGCCGTTCGCGGCAGCTCGACGGCACGCAGGAGCCGTCGGCCGACCGCGCGAGCATCGAGGCGAGCTTCTGTGACGCGCCCACCGGCGGCATTCCGTACAACGGCGGCAACCTCGGTTCGCCCGGCGCCGCGAACGCGGTGTGCACCGCGACCGTGAACCCCGGCGGTGGCACCTGCCTCGAAGGCGGCGTGGCGCGCCCCATCATTTCGCCGGCGGCGGGTGACCTCGTCATCAGCGAAGTGCACGGCAAGCCCGCGGCGACCTCGGCGACCAACGGTGAATGGGTCGAGCTCAACGCGCGCAACAGCTTCGACTTGAACGACCTCGTGCTGGTCACCACCAGCGGCGCCTCGAAGGTCATCACCTCGGCCGACTGTCTGGCGGTCAACGCCGGCGACTACGTGCTCCTGGCGCGCAACGGCGACGCGGCGGCCAACGGCAACCTTCCCACGCCGATCTTCGTCTACGGCACGCTCGCCATCTCCGACACCGGCGCGCAGTCGCTCACGCTGTCGCTGGCCGACGCGGGCGTCATCGACGTGGCCAACTTCAACGCGCCCATCTCGGGGCGCTCGTGGCAGCTCGACCCCACGAAGCTCGACGCCACCAGCAACGACAGCGCGACCAGCTTCTGCCGCGCGCAGACGCAGTGGGTCGCGGGCAGCGGTGACTACGGCACCCCCGGCGCGGTGAACGAAGCGTGCCCGGCCGACGCCGGCGTGCCCGACCCCAACGTGTGCTTCGACGACGCCACGCAGACCGAGCGCGCGCTGCGCACGCCCAACGACGGCGACCTCGTCATCACCGAATGGCACACCAACCCCAGGGCCGTCAGCGACACCGTGGGCGAGTTCATCGAGGTGCTCGCGAAGGCCGACGTCGACCTCAACGGCACCACGCTCTTCATTCGCAGCACCAGCAGCAGCACCACCGGCCGCGTGGCCATCAACTCGACCAGCTGCATTCCGGCCACCAGCGGCCAGTACTTCCTGTTCGCGCGCAATGAAGACAGCACACAGAACGGCGGGCTGCCGCCGGTGTTCGCGACCTTCACCACGTCGTTGACCGCCAACAGCGTGTTCGCGCTGCTGCGCTCCGACGGCGGCGTCTACGACGAGGTCGCGGCGCTCACCGAGGTCGACGGCAAGTCGACGCAGGTCGCTCCGGGCTTCGAGAACGCGGCCGACAACGACCTGACGCAGAACCGCTGCGAGTCGCCGCAGCAGTGGGTCGCGGCTGCGGGTGACTTCGGCAGCCCCGGCGCCGCGAACCCGGCGTGCGCGGTGCCGGCCGACCCCAACCAGTGCCTCGACGAGGGCACCCAGGCCATGCGCCCGATTCAGCCGCCCGCCGACGGCGCGTTCGTCATCACCGAGTGGATGACCGGCCCCTCCTCGCCGCCCGGCGCGCAGGGCGAGTACTTCGAAGCGCTGGCCAGGACGCCGTTCGACCTCAACGGGCTCAAGTTCCGCATCAATACGGGTACGCCGGTGTCGATCGTCACCGGCAACACGTGCAAGCCCGTCGCAGCCGACAGCTACGTGCTCTTCGGCCGCAACGCCGACCCGCTCGTCAACGGCAACCTGCCGACGCTCACCGCGACGTTCTCGACGGCGCTCACCGGCACCAGCGTCATCTCGCTGCTGAACGCCGACGGCGGCGTGCACGACAGCGTCACCGCCGACGGCGAGACGAGCGGCGCGTCGCGTCAGGTGCGCCCCGACGCGTTGACGGTGACCGATAACGACATCGCCACCAATCGCTGCGCGACGCCGACCGGCAACCTGTACGGCGCCACCACCGACGACGGCGGTGTGAGCCACACCAACCGCGGCACGCCGGGCCGCGTGAACGTCGCCTGCCCGTGATTCGCGCGCTCTTCGCGGCGGCGGTGGTGCTCTCGGGGTGTGCGCCCGAGAGCAAGTGCGGCCCTTCGAGCGGCACCGTGAACTACGTCGTCGACGGCGACACGGTGGAGCTCGAGGACGGCACCAAACTGCGCCTGCTGCTCGCCGACACGCCCGAGACCACGCAGGGAAAGAACGACTGCTACGGGCAGGAAGCCAAGGACTTCACCATCGAGCAGCTGTCGGGGAAGAAGGTCTCGCTCACCTACGACGAGGCCGGCTGCCAGGACCGCTTCGGCCGCACGCTGGCGTACGTGAAGGTGGGCAACGTCGACGTGAATGCCGAGCTGGTGAAGCGCGGCTACGCGTGCTTCCTGTACCTGCCGCCGAGCGGTGGCTCACGGCAGGAGGAGTTCGAGACCTACGAAGCGGAAGCGCGCACCAATCGCACCGGCATGTGGGGCGCGTGCAGCTCGATTCCCTGCAGTCAGTAGGGTGACTTGGTCGACAGCGCGATGGCGAGCTGGCGGGCCTGGGCCTCGGTCGCGCAGCGGTACTCCTGCAACTTTCCGCCGGACCGCTCGAGGCGAACGACCCAAACGCCGTTCTCCTGACTGACCACCGGTCGTGTCTGCTGCTGCTCAACCATGCGACCGAGGCACAAAGCACCCGCCGTGCCGCTCTCCAACCCTGCGAATTGAGCGGAATGAACGCGGGTGGTCGCTCGCGAACATTTCGTCCCTGAAATGCAGCCCCGCAAAACCGTCAGGGCGCTTCGCCCCACTCCCACGCCGAACGGTAGCCGCCGGCTTCGGTGATGAACTCCACCCACTTCGCGTAGAGCGGGTGTGCGCTGAGCGTGGCCGTGTCTCCGGTCACGAAGAGGTGACGACGTGGCCGGGTGATGGCCACGTTGAGGCGGCGGAGATCTTCGAGAAAGCCGAGCTGCTGCCCCGTGTTGCTCCGCACCAGGCTCACCAGCACTGCTTCTTTTTCGCGGCCCTGAAATGCATCGACGGTGTCGACTTCCAGCTCCGGAAGATCCTGCAGCCGTTCGCGCAACCACTGCGCCTGGGCGCGGTACGGCGTGATGACCGCGATGTCGGTGTGCGGCAGCCCGGCGGCGAGCAGCGCCCGCACACGCGCGACGATGAGCTCCGCTTCCCCTTCGTTGCGCAGCGACTCGGTCTGAGGCGCCTTCGATTCGTCGAAGCCCTTTCCTGCGGTGTCGAGAAACAGCACGGGCGGCGCGTCGAGCTCCGCGCTCAACAACGGCGCGAGCGTGCGCGAGGCGACGGTCGGGTGCGCGCGAAGCTGCCCGCCGTACGTGGCGTCAGACGGAAAGCGCATGATGGTCTCGTGCATGCGGTACTGCTCTTTGAGCATGCGCTTCACGTCGTCGCCGAAGTCGCGCAGCAGCCGTTCGAAGAGCGACGTCGCGAGCCCCTGCTTCGCCGCGTCGAGCGAGATGACGGTGGGCGCGAGCTGCAACGGGTCACCGGCGAGAACGACGGTGGGCGCCTTCGAGAACGCGAGCAGCGAGAGCGGCTCGATGGCCTGCGTGGCTTCGTCGAGCAACGCGACGTCGAACTCTTCGTTTCGCAACACCGAGCCTTCGAGCATCGACAGCGTGGCGCACACCACCTGCGCGCTGCCGAGAATCGAACGCAGCGCCTTTTTTTCGAGCACGCGCGCGTCGTCCATCATCTTGTAGGCCTCGGCGCTCGCTTCACGGGCGTTCGAGAACCGCTCACGGCTGCGGCCGCGGCTGCGCTGTTTGCGCGCATAACCGAGCAGGTCGAACGCGTGTTCGAAGAGCTCGCGCGCGAGCTTGCGGTCGGGGTGTTCTTCGACGAGCAGATCGAGCGTGTGCTGTTGCAGGTGCGGCAACACGCGCGCCGGGTGCCCCACACGAACGGCGTTGAGCCCCGCGTCGATGCAGAGCTCGAGGAGGTGATCGACCGCCGCGTTGCTCGCGGCCGTGCAGACGAGCCGTTTGCCCTGCCGCGCCCACTGAATCGCGAGCTCGGAGAGCACGGTCGACTTGCCGGTGCCGGGCGGGCCGTGCACCAGCGCCACGTCACGCGCGGACAATGCGAGGTTCACCGCCTCTCGCTGTTCCGGGTTCAGCTCACGCGTCGGGGTGTACGCAGGCACCTTCTCGAAGCGCGGCGCGAAGTTCCCGAGCAGCAGCTCGCGGCGATCGCGCTTCTGCCCCGAGTCCATGCCCTCCCAGCGCTTCAACGCGGTCCTGGCGCGCTCGAAGGTGACGTCGTTGGCCGTTACGTCGAGCCGCAGCCGGCCTTCCGACATCCACGGCGGCGGTGGGCGGTCGAAGGCCACCACGACGTCCTTCCTGGTGGCGCGCACCACGGTGCCCGTCGGCGGGTCTTCGACTTCAGCCTTTCGCGGCGAGACACCGACGATGTCGCCGGGCGCCAGGCGCGTGGTCAGCCGCCGCCGCGACTCGTGCATGAAGGTGACGAGGTGGCGCCCGCCGAGGCCCACGTTCTCTTCGGTGGTCTCGACGTCGAGCACCACGAGGCCGCGGGCTTCGAGTTCCGCGAGCGGGAGCTGTTGCTTGTCTTGCGCGAGCCGCGCCTTCTCGGCCTGCCGTTCGAGCTCGAGGAGCCGCGCGAGCTTCGAGAAATGTTCCAGATCACGCGACATCGGGCGCTTCCACTTCGAGAGCCATGAGGACGCGACTCAACAACCGGTGGAGCTCCTTCGCATCACGTTTTCCGAGCTCGAGTTCCTTCTCGAGCGCGATGAGCACGCTGGTGCCGTGGAGCGACGCGGCGATGCCGAGCTCGGTGAGCCTGGCCCTGCGAGCGCGGGAATCGTCGGGGTCGACGTCGAGCTGAACGAAGCCGCCGTCGACCATGTCGGCGATGAGCTGCTGCACGGCCTGCTTGGTGACGTCGAGCTTCTTCGCCAGGTCACCGAGGCGAATGCCGTCGTGGGCCTGAAGGTGCGGCAGCAACCGCGTGTGCGCCTCGCGGAGTTTGAACTCCGCCGCCCCGGCGTTCACCTTCGCCATCGCCCGCTCGTTGAACAACTGCCCGCAGCGAATGAGCGCGTAACCAAGACTGGTCGACTGCAGTCGCTGAAGCTCCGTAAGCCGTTTCGCCATATCGACAAGCCTACTTGACCTTCTATCGACAAGCGCGCTTGTCTATCGGGAATGAGCAAGCTGCACGTCGACGACGTCGGGGCTGGGCCTGTGGTGGTCTTCGCGCACGGAACGCCCACGTGGTCGTACGAGTGGCGGCACCTGGTGGCGGCGTTGCAACCCACGCACCGGTGCATCACGGTGGATCACCTCGGCTTCGGACGCTCGCCCCGCCCGGCCGACGCCGACTATTCGCCAGAAGCGCACGCCGAGCGCTTCGCGGAGGTCATCGGCGAACTGGGGCTGACGAAGTACACGCTCGTCGTTCACGACTTCGGCGGGCCGATCGCGCTCGCTGGTGACATGTCGAAGGTCGAACGCCTGGTGGTGTTCAATTCGTTCGCGTGGCCACTCGAGACGCCTGCGGCCCGCTTCGCCGGGTCGGCGCTCTTCAAGTGGCTGTACCGCACGTTCAACTTCTCGTTCGTCATCGCGAAGTCGGCGTGGGGAGATCAGAAGACGCGCACGAAGGCGTTGTGGGACACGTACACGTCGAAGTTCCCCGACGCCGATTCACGGGAGCGGGTGTTGTTCGCGCTCGCCAAGAGCTTGAACGGCTCGGCGAAGTTCTTCGCGGCCGTCGAGCAGAACGTGCGTGAGGTGCCCACGCTCATCGTGTGGGGCATGAAGGACAACGCGTTCACCGTGAAGGACCTCGAGCGCTGGAGACGACTTCTGCCTCGCGCGGTGACGGTGGAGCTGGCGACCGCCGGGCACTGGCCTCACGAAGAACAGCCTGAGGCCACCGTGAAGGCCGTTCAGGACTTCTTGAAGACGTGACCGTCTTCGACGCGGGCCTGGCCGGAGTCGAAGAGCGACTGCAACAGCGCGGCGCCGACCACGGCCTCGGCTTCTTCGAGCGTCATGCCGTCCTTCAGCAACGAGAGGCGACGTGACCGGCCCCTCACCTTGACGCTCTCCCCGACAGGGAGCGGGAACTCGTGGACGTCGTGAAGGGACGTGAAGCGGTCGGCCGGCGACAACGACGTCATCTTCGAGACGAGCGACCGCCACGCCTCGGGAACCGACGTGGGCAACGCGGGCACGCCGACTTCCGTCACCAGGCGGATCACTTCGACGTCTTCCTCCGCCATGAAGCACGGCTTGCCCATCAGGCACTCCCAGAGCACCACGCCCAGCGAGTACTGATCACTCCGCGGATCAGCGACGTCTTCCAGCAACTGCTCGGGCGCCGCGTAGCCGTACTTGCCGCCGCTCTCGCCTTCACCGGTGAGCGACGCCACGCCGAAGTCGATCAGCCGCACGCGACCGTCGACACCCATCAACAGATTGTGCGGACTCACGTCGCGATGAATGACGGGCGTGATGCGCCCTGCTGCATCACGTGCCTGGTGCGCCGCCAACAACGCCGCCGAGCCGTCGAGCGCCACACGGCGGACCTCGTCGAGCGTCAACGCCGGCCCGTTCTCGATGCGCGACTGCAGATCGCCACCTTCGACGTATTCCATGGCGATGAACCACTCGCCGTTCACCTCACCGAGCTCGAGCATGCGCGCGATGCAGGGGTCCTGCAGCCGCGCCACCACGCGTGCTTCGTGAATGAAGCGGTCGAGCGACTCCTTGCGCTCGGCGAGGCCCCGCAGCACGCGCTTGAGCACCACCGGCGGCGCGTCGCCCTTTCGCGCGAGCCACGCCTCACCCATGCCGCCTGCGCCGAGCCGCTTGAGCAGCTCGTATGGCCCGAACGTCTTCAGCGGACCTCGGTGACCTGCATGGCGCCGATGAGCGGGGTGATCTCCGCGTTGCTCTCTTCACCGACGGCGAGCCGGGCCGGGTGCGCGATGTCCTGGCCGAAGGTCGGGTCCAGCTGCGTCCACTCGCCGACGTAGGCCTCGACCCACTCGTGCCAGTACAGCGCGGGTACGTTGTCGTCGTTCATCAGGTACACCACGCCGTCGACACGCCGCGCGGGAATGCGCAGCGCGCGCAGCAACGCCACCGACAACAACGAGTGCTCGGTGCAGTCGCCCTTCTTCAGCGCCAGCACGTCGGTCGCCGAGTCGGACGACGCGCCGTAGTCCTTCTTGAGATTGTTGAAGACCCACGCGTTCACCTTGCGGGCCGCGGTCCACGCGTCCTTCTCGTCGCCGGCGATCTGTTTGGCGAGCTTGACGATCTCCGGGTTGTCCGACTCCACGGCGATGGTCGACTTGAGGTTGACGCCACCGTTGGGGTCGATGAGCGGGCGCGGCTTCAGGATCTTCGGAGCGGCCGCCGACACCGTCACTTCCACCTTCCCGTTGCCCAGCGGCTTCCACGCCTGACGGTAGGTGTTGTTCCAGAACTTCTCGGGCACGCCGGCGAGCACCATCGTGAACTTGCCGGGCACCTTCTGCGCTTCGGGCGGTGCGGGCTTCGGCAACGTCACGCGCGTGAGGCTGAAGACCTCGACGAGGTCGACTCGTTTGGCGACGTCTTCCGGTTCGAGGAACGCCGTCATCGTCGGGCCGAAGCGCACTTCGACCATGCGGCCGTTGTCGTCGACGAACGCTTCGGTCGGCACCTTCTCTTTTTCGGAGATGGTGATCGCCTTGCGCAGCATCGCGGTGACACCCGACACGGTGCGCTTCTCGGTCTCACCGACCGTGGTCGACACGCCGTACTGCATGAGGTCCGTCGAGTCGGTGATGGTGCCGCTGACCTTCGCGTTGCGCTTCAAGGCCACGCGCGCTTGATCGGCGTCTTCCACCACTTCCTTCGAGACCGGCAGCATCTTCACGTCGTTGGGCAGGCCCGGCTTCTTGCGCATCACGCGCACGCCCGTCGGCAGCACCGTGCCCTCGAGGCGCTGCTCGCCGCCGTCACCCGACTGCTCCATGAGGAACGAGAGCAACTTCCCGCCGGGCTTCGATTCGTAGACGCGCGTCTCCTTCATCTTCCGGTCGGACACTTCTTTTCCGACCTTCGCCATGAAGTGCAGCTCGGTCACCGCGGTCAGCGTCTTCTTGTCGGGCGACAGCGTGACCTGACTGAACATGTAACCGATCTTCTGACCCTTCAAATACAGGCCCATGAACTCGCCTTCCGCGGGGCGCTTCACGGTCGCTGCGTCGGACAACGCGGGCTCGGCGGCCAGCGCGACGGAAGCGAGAAGCACCGACAACAACGAGAAGGTTCGAAGGCTCGTACGCACGGAATTCCTTTCGGCAGACGTCAACGAAGTCACTGACGCAGCGCGCCCAACCCTATGCATCGGATTGTTCGACATGCATCCGCAAAACAGAGCGCGCATCGTGGAAATGCCCGGGTAGGAGGAATCAATGGCCAAGACGCTCCCGAAGTCTGGAACGCCGCGTGAAGCGGTCATGCAGCAGCTGCGCTCGCTCCACACCGAAGACGCGAAATGGAAAGACGGGAAGACGTTTTCGCTCGTGTACTTCGCCGGCGACGAGGTCTCTCAGCTGCTCAAGGACGCGTACTCGGAGTTCATCGCCGAGAACGGGCTGTCGCCGATCGCGTTCCCTTCACTGCGACAGATGGAATGTGAAGTGGTGTCGATGGCCGCGTCGCTCTTGAGCGGTGATGACGACGTGCAGGGCACCATGACGTCCGGCGGCACCGAGAGCATCATGATGGCCATCAAGTCGGCGCGCGAGTTCGGCCGCAAGGTGAAGGGCATCAAGCGGCCACACGTCATCGTGCCCGCGTCTGCGCACCCGGCGTTCGACAAGGCCGTTCACTACTTCGACGTCGACTACGACCACGCGCCGCTGATGGCCGACTTCCGCGTCGACGTGGCCGCGATGGAAAGACTGATTCGCCCCGAGACGGTGCTGCTGGTGGGCAGCGCCCCCGCGTACCCGCAGGGCGTCATCGACGACATCACGGCCATCGCCGCGCTCGCGAAGAAGAAGGACCTTCTGTGCCACGTCGACGCGTGCCTCGGCGGCTTCTTCCTGCCCTTCGCGCGCAAGCTGGGTCGCCAGCTGGCGCCGTTCGACTTCGCGGTCGAGGGCGTGACCAGCATGTCGGCAGACCTTCACAAGTACGGTTACGCAGCGAAGGGCGCGTCGGTGGTGCTCTACCGAAACGGAGCGCTGCGCCGGCATCAGTTCTTCACGTACGCGGGCTGGAACGGCGGGCTCTATGCGTCGCCGTCGTTCTGCGGCACACGGCCCGGTGGCGCCATCGCCGCGGCGTGGGCGGTGATGCATCACCTCGGTGAAGAGGGCTACCTCACGCGCGCCAAGTCGATCCTCGAGTCGACGAAGCAGATGCAGGACGCGATTCGCGCGATGGGCCTCAAGGTGCTCGGCGAGCCTGTCGGCGGCGTGTTCGCGTTCAACAGCGACACCGTGAACGTGTACGAGCTCGGCGACGCGATGGACGCGCGCGGCTGGAAGTTGGACCGCCAGATGAACCCTCCGGCGCTGCACGTGATGGTGACGCCGGCGCACGCGGGGCCGGTGCTCGAGAAGTTCCTCGCCGACCTGAAGGACGCGCACTCGAAGCTCGCCGCCGGTGAGCCCGCGCCCGATGGCAGCGCCGCGATGTACGGCATGGTCGGGACGATTCCCGATCGCGCGCAGGTCGACGAGTTCCTCAACGAGTTCCTCGACGGGCTCTTCAGCCGCGCTTGAACCCGCTCTGGTTGTTGGCCGGCATCGTCTTCGTCGCGTTCTTGATCGAAGCGGCGGCCGGCTTCGGCTCGATGGTCGTCGCGCTCACGCTGGGCGCGCTGTGGTTCGACGTGAATCAGCTGCTCGCGTGGCTGGTGCCCGTGAACTTCGTGTTGTCCTGCTACCTGGTCGCGGTCGGGTGGAAGCACATCGACTGGAAGTTCCTGATGACGCGCATGGTGCCGTTGATGGCGCTGGGTCTGGCGCTGGGGACGCTGGTGGCGACGCGTGCGGCAGCGACGGCGTGGCTCAAGCCTGCGTTCGGTCTCTTCGTGGTGGCGGTCGCCATCTGGCAACTGCGTGCGCGCGCCGAAACGAGGGCCCTGCCCGCTCCCGCCCGGGCCGTCGCGCTCGTCGGAGCCGGCGTCATTCACGGCATCTTTGCAACCGGCGGCCCGCTCGCGGTGTTCGTGTCGGCGCGTGAGCTGCCGCAGAAGGCGCGCTTTCGAGCCACGCTCTCGATGCTGTGGGTGGTGTTGAATGCGCTCGTGCTGCCGCGCCTGGCATTCGAAGGTCAGCTGAACGAAGCGTCACTGACCGTCAGCGTCTACATGCTGGCGCCCCTCGCGCTCGGCATCGCGGCTGGCGAATGGGTGCATCACCGTCTCGAAGAAGCGCGCTTCCGTGTGGTGGTCGCGTCGTTGCTGCTGGTGGCAGGGCTGGTGTTGGCAGCGCAGTCGCTGCGAGGTGCTGCGTGAACGTGCTGCACGCGTTGTTCTGTCTCGTGGTGCCTGCGATTTCGATCTGGGCAGCCGAACGCTTCAAGCCGGCGAAGGTGCTGGGCCCCGTGGTGCTCGCGTACGCGGCGGGCATCATCTTCGGGAATCTCCCGGGCATTCATCTCGACGAGAACTTCGGCCAGAGCCTTGCGGGCGGCGCGGTGCTGGTCGCCGTGCCGTTGCTGCTCTTTTCCACCGACTTGAAGGGCTGGGTGAAGTTGGCGCGCAGCCTGCTGCTCTCGTTCTTCTTCGCGTGCGTGGCCGCCGTACTCGCCGCGGGGCTCATCGGCTGGGTGTTCCGCTCGTATACGGACGAGTGGTGGAAGATCGCCGGCATGCTGGTCGGCGTGTACGTCGGCGGCACGGCGAACATGTCGGCCGTCGGGCTCGCGCTCGAAGTGAAAGAAGAGACCTTCGTGGTGCTCAACACCGCGGACCTCATCTGCGGCGGCGCGTACCTGTTCTTCGTGCTGTCGCTCGCGCAGCGGCTGCTCTTGAAGGTGATGCCTGCGTTCAAGGCCGAGGCGCACCACGAGTTCCTCGAGACCGAAGGCGAATCCGCGTCGAAGTGGACGCGCGCACACCTCACGCCGATGGCGAAAGCGTTTGGGCTCACGGTGCTGATGGCCGGCGCTGGTGTCGCGCTCTCGATGCTCATCGTCGGCAAGCTGCACATCGGCCTGGTGATGTTGTGCATCACCACCTTCGGCATCGCGGCGTCGTTGCTTCCGTCGGTGCGCGGGTTGAGCGGCAGCTACGAGCTCGGCGAATACGCGCTGTTGATCTTCTGCGTGGGCATGGGGTCGCTCGCCGACGCGAGCAAGATTTCCGGCACGAGTCTGATGCTGTTGTCGTTCGTGTTCGTCGTGATGGTGGTCTCGGCGGTGATTCACTTCGCGCTGTGTGCGGTCGCACGCATCGATGCCGACACGGCCATCATCAGCTCGACGGCGACCATCTTCGGCCCGCCGTTCATCGGTCCCGTCGCCGCGGCGCTCAAGAACCGCGCGCTCGTCGGGCCGGGCCTCACGCTCGGGCTCGCGGGCATCGCGCTCGGCACGTACCTGGGCCTGGCGACGGCCTACGGGCTCAAGGCGCTCGCTGGGCAGTGAGCGCCTTCTCGAGCTCGAGCATCCACGCGTGCGTGGCGTCGTAGTCGTGCGTCGTCACGTCGATGCTGTGCGGCTTCTTCGACCAGAAGGCCATGCCTGAGTCGTACCGCTTCGATTCTTCCGGCGAATCGGACAGCTGATCGAAGCTCACGCGCGCGGTCATGCGGCCGTAGACCTGCTTCTTCTCACCACCGCACGCGCCTGACTCGTCATCGCCGTCGCACTCGTCGTCGGGAGTCCAGCCTTCCTTGATGAGACACGCGCGCATGCCGGCGAGCGTGAAGTCGCCACCGGCCACACACGCATCACGCAGTGCCTCTGCGTGTCTGCGCGACGACTGCCGGAACTGCACGTAGACCGTGCCGAAGGCCTTCACCTCGAAGCTCACCTTCTCTTCGAAGAGCTCCTCGGCCATGCGCGCCTTCGAGTTCGATTCCGCGTGATTGAGGTTCATGATCACGCGGTCACCGTGACGTTCGCCCTCGCACTTCACCGAGCCGTCGGCGTCGGTCGTGGCAGCGTCGGTCACCGCCCACCCGCGCTCGGTGAGAAACGCGGTGCACTTCGCGCCGTCCCATGCCAGCAGCACTTTGCCGAGCGCTTCGTTCTTCGAGGGCTTGCAAGCGACCAGCGCCACCAGCGCAAAGAACACGAGCGTTCGCATGACGTGGCGTTCTGACACGCCAGCCCGCAACGAGGTGAAAGCGAAACGTCAATTTCAATTGAACACGAGTTAATTGAAACCAATTTAATTCCGGCACATCTCAAGGGGCGTGAACCCGCTCCTGCTCGACCATCAGCTCTGTTTCTCGCTCTACGCGGCGTCGCGGGCGATGACGGCGGCGTACGGGCCGCTGCTCAAGGAGCTGGGCGTCACCTACCCGCAGTACCTCGTGATGATGGTGCTCTGGGAAACCGACGAGGTGTCGGTGAAGCACCTGGGCGAACGCCTGCACCTCGACTCGGGAACGCTGACGCCGGTGCTGGGCAAGCTCGAGCAGCACGGCCTCATCACCAAAGCCCGTGACGACGCTGATGCGCGTGTCGTGCGTGTCTCACTGACCTCTTCTGGAAAGGCGCTGCGGAAAAAGGCGCTCGCAATTCCCGAAAAACTCCTCTGCCAGTTCGGCATCTCTCTCCCCGCCGTCGCTCAGCTCCGCAAGGAGCTCTCGGCACTCACCACCCATCTCCGCGAGGCGAACGCGGAGCCCACCAACGAGGAAGAAACGCCATGATCAGCACTCCGCTCTACACCGCTCACGCCACTTCAAAGGGAGGCCGCGGCGGCAACGTGAAGTCCGACGACGGCATCGTCGACTTCAACCTCACCGTGCCCAGGTCGATGGGTGGTGATGGTGCGAAGGGCACCAACCCCGAGCAGCTCTTCGCGGCCGGCTACTCGGCGTGCTTCGCTGGCGCGCTTGGCCTCGTCGCGCGTACACAGGGCATCAACCCCGGCGCGTTCACCATCTCGGCTGACGTCACCATCGGCAAAGACGAGAGCGGCTACGGCCTCGCCGCGAAGCTCGTCGGTTCTTTCCCCGAGCTCGACAAGGACAAGGCGCAGAAGCTGATGGAAGCCGCGCACCAGGTCTGCCCGTATTCGAAGGCCACCCGCGGCAACATCGCGGTCGAACTCTCGGTCGCGTGATTGCAGAACAGCCCGACGCGACTGTTTGTGAAATTCGACGCGCGCACGTGAGCAACGTGCCGCGTCGGGGCAACCAAGAGGCATGCGAATCGCGTTGCTCGTCGGGTTGATGTTCGTCGCGTGTGGTGCGCCTCCTGAAGAAGGGGGTCGTGACGGTGGCTCGCAGGTCACCTGCTCCACGTCGGCGACTTTGAAGAATGAAGTGATGAACGGCCGCACCATCGTGACCGCGAGTGGTTCGGTGACGTGCAGTTCAGCGACGCAGGTCGAGGTCGAAACGTGCCTGCAGTGGGAAGTGAGCGGCGCGTTCACCGACGTGAAGTGCGTGAGCTCGACTGAGAGTTCGGTCACCACCATCACCGTTGATTCAGCGGCGGGCTGCATTGGCAGCAAGAAGTTCCGCGCGCGCGTCGTCGGCAACGGGAAGGAGGCGTTGTCGGCCGAACAGTCGGTGACCTGCCTCTGACGCGTGCCTATATCGAGGGCATGCACTTCGACTTCATCGCGGGGAATTTCTCGTCGGCGCTCTCACCCGAAGGCGAACTCACCGTTCGCAGCCCGGCCGAGCTCGACGACGTCGTCGCGCGTGTGCCGTGGGCGAGGTCGCAGTTGGACACCGCCATCGATTCGGCGCGCATTGCGTTCCCCACGTGGCGGAAGCTGGGCCAGGCCGCGCGTGTCGAGCTGCTCAAGAAGTACCAGGCGGCGTTGAAGGCGAACCTCGACGAACTCACGAAGGCCATCTCGCGGGAGATCGGCAAGCCGCTGTGGGAAGCGAAGACCGAAGTGCAGGCGATGATCACCAAGGTCGACGTCACGCTCGGTGAAGGCGCCGCGTTCACGAAAGATCATCGCGTCGAAGATCTCCCCGGTGAGATTCGGCATCGGCCGCACGGCGTCGTGGCGGTCATCGGTCCATTCAACTTTCCGGGTCACCTGCCCAACGGGCAGATCGTTCCTGCGCTGCTCACGGGCAACACCGTGGTGTTCAAGCCGAGCGACAAGGGCCCGCTGACCGCGGCGCTGATGGCGAAGTGTTTCGACCAGGCCGGGTTTCCGGCGGGCGTGTTCAACGTCGTGCAGGGCGGAGTTCCGGTTGCCGAGCACCTCGTCACCCACCCCGGTGTGGATGCGATTCTGTTCACCGGCTCGGTGCCCGTGGGTCAGAAGATCGTCGCCGCGAACGCGCATCGGCCCGGCGTGCTGGTGGCGTTGGAGCTCGGAGGCAAGAACGCATCGCTGGTGTTCGACGACGCAGATCTCGAACGCACGGTGCGCGAAGTCGCGTTCTCGGGCTTTGCGACTGCAGGTCAGCGCTGCACGGCGACGTCGCGCATCTACGTGACGCGTGGAATTGCCGACGCGTTCTGTGAGCGACTGGTCGCGGCCGCGAAGAACCTCGTGGTGGGTCACCCCGCAGATGACGGCGTGTTCATGGGCCCGGTGATCTCGGAGGCCACGCGCCGCAATCTGCTCGACGCGCAGAAGCTCGCGGTGGCTGGCGGCTACGAAGCGCTCGTGCCCGGCGGGGTCTTCGAAGCGCGCACGAAGGGCTTCTACGTTCGGCCCGCGGTGCATCGCGCGAAGGGCTCGGGGACGGTGAAGGGCTACTCCGACACCGAGTTGTTCGCGCCCGACCTCGCGGTGCACGTCGTGAACGACGTCGACGAAGCGGTCTCGCTCGCGAACGACACCCAGTTCGGTCTCTCGGCGGCGGTGTTCACGAAGAGCGAGGAGCTCTTCGAACGTGCGGCAGATGCGCTGCGCGTCGGCGTGCTGCACTGGAACCGCTCGAGCGCAGGTGCGAGTGGGCGCCTGCCCTTCAGCGGCGTGAAGGCCAGCGGCAATCACCGGCCCGCGGGCATCTTGATGGGCACCTCGTGCGTGTACCCGATGGGCGTGTTGCTGGCGCCGAAGGCTGATGCACCGTTGCCGACCTGGCCCGGCATCACCTTCTGATCAGCACGCCGACGATGTGTAGGAGGTCGCGCACACGCACCCCCTGAACATCTGTCCATTCGTATTACAAGAGCGCCCGCGACGGGCTCATTCCTCGGGATCGGGGATGTGCTCTTCGGCGTGCGCCTCGTGCTCGTCAGCCGGCGCTTCGCCCTGATCTTCTTCGGTCGCCTCGGCGCGCGTGCCTTCCTTCGCCAGCACGTACCACTGCCGGCCCTGCTGCACGCGCTGACACAGGCCTTCCTTCTCGGCGGCCTCGAGCAATCGGCTGAACGACGAGAAGCCATGATCGCGCTCGTCGAAGTCGGGCTCCTTGCGAACGATGGCCTCCTTGATGAACGAGGGGTTCAGCGGGCCGGTCGCGCGAGACAACAGGTTCGACAACACCTGGCGGGCGATGGCCGGAATCTCGCGCTTCTTCGATTCGGAGCGCGGCGTCTTCTCGGCCTTGTCGCCCTTCTCACCCTTCTCCGGCTTCTCGGAGTGCTTCTTCTCGGCGCGCGGCGGCTTCTCGGCACGCGCGGGGCGCTCGCCTTCGGGCCGCAGGTACACGAACTCGTCGCAGGCCTTCACGAAGATGGGGCTGGTCGACTTCTTCACGCCGATGCCGATGACGTACTTGTCGTTCTCGCGAAGTTTGCTTGCGAGCGGCACGAAGTCGGAATCACCCGAGGCGATGACGAAGGTGTCGATGTGCTCGCGCGCGTAGCAGAGCTCGAGCGCGTCGATGACCAGGCGCATGTCGGCGCTGTTCTTTCCCGCCCGCGTCGACGGCGGCACCTCGACCAGCTCGACACCGTGGTCGTGCAGGTGCCCTCGTGCCTCGCGGAACCGCGACCAGTCGCAGTACGCACGTCGGAAGATGACCTTGCCCTTTTCGAGCAGGCGATCGAGCGACGGCTGCAGGTCGAACGACGACGGCGTGATCCCCGTGTTGGTGACGAGGTTTTCGAAGTCGATGAACAGCGCAATACGGCGTGCCGGGGTGTCGCTCATTGCCGTGCTTGTTTCACGTTTTGCGGTAAGTGGCGCGCCCCATGAGCGTGCTGCAGACCTTCGCTGGCCAGTGGTTCGTCGTGAAGATCGGCGGTGAGCTCGCGCTCGACGTGCATCGGCTCGCGGCGACCGTCGGCGCGGCGGTCAACCAATTCCTCGGAGCCGGAATCAAGGTGGCCATCGTTCACGGCGGCGGCCCGCAGGCCACGGAGCTCTCGAAGAGGCTGGGGCTCGAGACCCGGCAGGTCGCAGGCCAGCGCATCACCGACGAAGCGACGCTCGAGGTGATGAAGCAGGTGCTCGGGGGCGTGGGGGTGAACGTGGCGTCGGCCATGCGGCTCGCGCAGGTCACCGCCATCGCCACCTCGGGTGTGTCGGCGGGGCTCGTCGACGCCACGCGCCGGCCGCCCGTGAAGGTCGGCGAGCAGCTCGTCGATTACGGTCTGGTGGGTGACGTCACCAACGTCAACGTCACGCTCCTCGAGGTGCTGGCGAAGGCCGGCGTGGTGCCCGTCATCGGGTGTCTGGCGGCCGACGGCCTGGGGCAGGTCTACAACGTGAACGCCGACACCGTGGCCACGCGCATCGCTGGCCGGCTCGGAGCCGCGCGGCTCTTCCTCGTCTCGAACGTGCCGGGCGTGCTGGCCGACAAGAACGATGCGTCGACGCGGTTCCCGATGCTCAACCCCACCGAGGCGCGCGCGCAGATCGCCTCGGGTGCCATTCAGGGCGGCATGATTCCCAAGGTCGAAGAGAGCCTCGCGATGCTCGACGAAGGCATCGGCGCGATTCACATCGTGGGGCTTCACCCCGAGACGTCACTGCTCGACGAAGCGCGTGAGCCCGGCAGCCGCGGCACCGTGTTCGTCAAGTAACGCGCCTGCAGGCCGCCTTCGCAGCGTCGTAGCCTCGGTCGCATGTCGAACAATGTGACGGCATTCCTGGACGGCTGGGCCGAGAAGACGCCCGACAAGATCGCGCTCATCTCGGGTGCGCAGCAGACGTCGTTCGCGCAGCTCCGCGAGCGCGTGAGCCGGCTCGCCGGGGCGCTCCAGCAACGTGGCGGGCGCGTGTTCGTGCTCGACAAGAACGTGGGCTCGACCATCGAGCTGATGCTGGCGGCCGGCTGGGGCGGCACCACGTGCATCATCGGCAACTGGCGCCTCGCACCCGCGGAGCTGGAGTGGATCATCAACGACGCCCAGGCGACCACCGTGGTGGTCGGCGCGGAGTTCGCGGCGAGCATCGAAGCGCTGCGCTCGAAGTTGCCGCTCGTGACGCACGTGGTGACGAGCGATGACTTCGAGGCCTTGATCACTTCGAGTGGGCCGGTGGCGCGCGCGAACGTGGCGCCCGACGACTGCTTCCTGCAGCTCTACACGTCGGGAACGACCGGCTTTCCGAAGGGCGCGATGCTCACACACCGGGGCATGAGCGAGCACAGCGCCAACATGGCGAAGGTGTTCGACGTGTCGGAGAAGAGCGTGAACCTGGTGCCGATGCCGCTCTTCCACGTCGGTGGTTCGTCGTGGGCGATGTTGAGCCTCTTCTGCGGCGGCACGAGCATCATCACCAGAGACCCGACGCCCGCGTCGTTGCTGCAGCAGATCGCGCAGCACCGGGTCACGCATACCTTCGTCGTGCCGGCGATCCTCCAGGGCCTGGTCGCAGTGCCCAGGGTGAAAGACCTCGACACCTCGAGCCTGCAGACGGTGCTGTACGGCGCTTCGCCCATCTCGGTGCCGCTGCTCGAAAAGGTGCTCGCCACGTTCTCGTGCCGCTTCGCGCAGGTGTACGGCATGACCGAATTGAGCGGCGTGTTCTGCGTGCTCGACGACGCGGCCCACCGTGACCCGCAGCGTCTGGCGTCAGCGGGAAAGCCGTCTCCGGGAGTCGAGCTGCGTTGCGTCGAGCCGGCCTCGGGTCGCGAACTTCCGCGCGGGCAGTTGGGCGAGTTTCAGGTGCGCAGCGCACAGATGATGAAGGGCTACTGGGGTCAACCCGAAGCCACCGCGCAGCTGCTCACCCGTGATGGCTGGCTCAAGACCGGTGACGCCGGGCACGTCGATGACGACGGCTTCGTCTTCATCACCGACCGCATCAAGGACATGGTCATCACCGGCGGCGAGAACGTGTACCCGTCAGAGATCGAACGTGTCTTGCAGCGACACCCGGCGATCGCCGACGTCGCGGTGTTCGGCATTCCGCACGAGAAATGGGGAGAGACGTTGCGCGCGGAGGTCGTGCTCAAGCCCTCGCAGCAGGTGAGCGAGGCCGAGCTCATCGCGTGGTTTCAGCCCCAGCTGGCGACGTACAAGCGGCCGACGCAGGTGGGGTTCATTGCTGCGCTGCCGCGCAACGCGTCGGGCAAGGTGCTCAAGCGCGAGCTGCGCGCGCCGTTCTGGCAAGGTCGCGCGCGCTCGCTGGTGTGAATCAACGGCTCACGCGCACTTGTGCGTGTCTTTCCGGCACATGCGCGAGCAGCAGTCTTCCTTGTCGCTGCACGACTGACCGGCGGCCTTGCAGCTCGACGGTGCGTCGTTGGGCACAGGGCGAAGTGACTGCGCGCGCGCGGAGGCGACGAAGCCCACGGTGAAGCTGACTGCCACAGCGAGAATGACGTTCTTCATGTGAGGGAACCCCGAATGCCACCGCGGGGAATCCGCGGCGGTGGTCGAAAAATAGCGGCGTTCTCGCACGGCGTGATCACGCCGAGGCGCGGGCCGCTTTCGTTCGTCCGAAATTCAGCGACCGCCACGACCAGAAGGGTCTGACATGTTCGCACGCATGACCGCGTACACACCCGGAAGCGTGAACCCCGCCGACCTTCGCGCCCTCGAGCCGGTGAAGCGCTCGACTGTCGATGACGTGAAGGCCGCCGTCGCCGCGGCGCGCGCTGCACAGGTCACATGGGGCGCCCTGCCCTTCGCGACGCGCGCACAGCACGTCAAAGCCCTGGGTCAGGCGGTCCTCGCGAAGGCCGACGCGCTCGCGAAGACGATGTCTGACGAGACGGGCCGCTCGATGGTCGAGTGCAAAGCCAGCGAGCTCACCTCGCTCGCGCCGTACATCGACGTGGCCATCGAGGTCGCGAAAGGAGCGCTCAAGCCATCGAAGGTGCGGCTGTCGGCGCTCGACTTCCCGGGGAAGAAGGGGGGCACCGAGGCGCTGCCCCGCGGCGTCATCGGCGTCATCGCTCCGTGGAACTACCCGCTCTCGAACTTCTGGAAGTCGCTCTACCCCGCGCTGCTCTCGGGCAACGGCGTGGTGTTGAAGCCGTCGGAGCACACGCCTCGCACCGGCACGGCGCTCGCGGCCATCTGCGCCGACACGCTGCCGAAGGGTCTGGTGGGCCTCGTTCACGGCGCAGGCGATGTCGGTCAGGCGCTCATCGATGAAGTCGACGCCATCGTGTTCACCGGTTCGGTGCCGTCGGGTCGCCAGGTCGCGGCGCGTGCTGCGGCGCGGCTGATTCCCGCTTCGCTCGAGCTCGGCGGCAAAGACGCGGCGCTGGTGCTCGCGGATTGCGATCTCGAACGCACGGCCATCGGCGTCGCCCAGTGGGCGATGCACAACTGCGGTCAGAACTGCGCGGCCATCGAGCGCGTGTACGTCGAACACGCCATCGCCGATCGCTTCGTCGAAGCCCTCACGCGCGTGGTCGCGAAGCTGAAGGTGAGCACCGGCAACGACGGCGACCTCGGGCCGTTGCAGAACCAGCAGCAGCTCGATCTCGTCGAGCGCCACGTCGAACAGGCGAAGTCGAAGGGCGCGACGGTCACCACTGGCGGAAGGCGTGAGGGCATCGGGTTCGGCTACGCGCCGACCGTCATCGATGGCTGCACCGACGACATGGACGTGGTGCGTGACGAGACGTTCGGCCCGGTGGTCGCGGTGATTCGCGTGAAAGATGCTGAAGAGGGCCTGGCGCGCGCGAACGCCTCTCGCTACGGGCTCAACGGCTCGGTGTGGACGAAGAACCTCGCGCGCGGTGAAGCGCTGGTGAAGCGCATGGCGGTCGGCGTCGGCTACGTGAACAACCACGGCTTCGCGGGAATTCTCGCCGACGTTCCGTGGACGGGCACGAAGGACTCGGGCCCCGGCGTCGCCGCGTCTGCGTATTCGTACGGCGTCTTCACGCGGCCGCGCACCGTCATCGTCGATTCAGGAAAGAACCCCGACCCGTGGTGGGTTCCCGCGAACGCGGAGCTCACTGCGTTCGTCGACGCGCTCATCGCGCGCGGCCAGGGTGGAGGCCTCGGCGTGCTGCTCAAACTCGGCGGGCTGGTGAAGAAGCGCGCCACCGCCATTCGTGAACTGGTGAAGTGACGGTATGCGTGCACTGCTCGTCGTCTGCGTGGTGGCTCTCATGGGGTGCGGTCCGTTGACGCCGCTTCGACCAGACTCAGGCACCGGCGGCGGTGCTGCGACGGGCGGCGGCGAGGGAACAACAGGCGGCGGCGCGCAGACCGGTGGCGGCGAAGCGGGCGACGGAGGCATGAACACCGGCGGCGGAATGACCGTGTGCACGTGCACGCCGCCTGAGAACGCGAGCGCGCTGTGCACCGATGCCGGCTGTGACTTCAGCTGCCACTCCGGCTTTCACCGCTGCGGAGATCACTGCGCAGCCGACGACTCGGTCGACGAGTGCGGCGCGGGGTGCGAGCAGTGCCCGGCCAACGGTGGCATCGCGACCTGCGTGGCGAACGCGTGCGACTTCAGCTGCGGCGCGAACCAGGCGCGCTGCAACGGCCAGTGCGTGACCGAATCGACCGCGGCGTGTGGCGCGACGTGCGACACCTGCGGCAGCGGCGCGTCATGCATCAGGGGTGCGTGCCGCTTGCAGTGTGCCGTCGGCGAGGTGGAGGTGAACGGCCGCTGTGTCGAAGGGCGCGAGCTCGCGGTGGGCCAGCTCAACGCGTGCGTGCGTCACGACGGTGGCGTCGTGTGCTGGGGCCCCGGCAGCACCGGCATGCTGGGCCGCGGCACGTACGATGGCGGTCGCAGCCCTGACTTCGTGGCGAACCTCGGCGAGGTCGCGTCACTGGCGACGGGCGACCACCATGCGTGTGTGTTGCTGCCCACTGGCGCGGTGCGCTGCTGGGGCGACAACACGCTGGGTCAGGTCGGCAACGGAGGAACGCAGCCTGCCTTCGTGCCCGCGCTCACGGTGAACGGCGACGTCGCCACGCTCGCTGCGGGGTGGCGTCACGCGTGCGTGAATCTCACCGACGGCGGCGTGGCGTGTTGGGGCTCGGGTTCCACGGGGCAGCTCGGCACGGAATGACGCCGCTCGGCGTTCGTTCACCGCAGGCCGTTGCGCTCGACGCAGGCGTTCGCGCGCTCTTCTCGGGCAGTGACGGCAACTGGGCCATCGCGCACGACGGAGGCGTCATCTTCTGGGGCTTCGACAGCCTGGGTTCCTTCTCGTCGTCACCCAAGCCGCTCTTCGTGACCGACGGCGGGGTGAAGCGCATCGTCGCGGCCACGAATCATGCGTGCGTCATTCGCGCCGACACGCGCGAGCTCGAGTGCTGGGGCCGTGGCGCCGAAGGTCAGCTCGGCTACGCGGTGGCGATGACCAACGCCCAGCCGGTGCGCGTGGTGCCGTCACTGGGCCCGGTCGTCGACGCGTGCACAGGTCTCAACTTCACCTGCGCGCTCATCGACGACGGCGGCGTGCGCTGCTTCGGCAACGGCACCAACCGTGAGCTCGGTGGCGGCAACTACGCGTCGTCGGCGGTTCCGGTGAACGTCGACGCGCTACCGGCAGCGAAACAGCTTGCCTGCCATCACCAGTTCGCGTGCGCGAAGACCATCAGCGCCGTCTATTGCTGGGGCGACAACAGCTACGGCCAGCTGGGAGCGCCGAGCCCGGTGAACTCCGCGTCGCCAGTGCAGATTCCACTGCCTTAAGGGAGGTCGGCGGCGAAGAGCTCCTTGAAGAGCACTTCGCACGCGACTTCGAACAACCGGCCACCGGCGATGAGGCCACCGCAATGTGATGGCTCGCGCGCGAAGGTGAAGCCCACGCACTTGCCCAGCACGTCGTTCCAGAAGTCGTCACTCCCGCGCGGCAGCACGAAGTCGCGGATCAACTCGAGCGACCACGGCACCACCGTCGTCGGGTCGGCGTCGCTCGGCGTGGTGAAGCAGTCGAGGTCGACGTCGAGAATCACCCGTGAAGCGCGCGTCACTGCGGCGTGCGCGCGCTTTCCTTCCGGCGTCGCGTGCGCAGTGCCCCACTCCGCTGAAATGAGGTCGAGCGTCGGCGCGGAGATCAACGCGTGCTTTCCCCAATCGGACGTCACCGCTCCGACGGGTCGCGCGCGCGCCACGATGATCGCGTCGGTGAGCACGCCCGCATGCATCGCCGCCAGAATGTGATCGAAGTTGCGGTGATCGAGTCGATCTCTCGCGTGCGCGTCGAGCGCGTCCGGCGTCAGCCCGGGCGCTGGCGCTTCTGTGGGCGCCACCGTGTCGAAGTGACGGTCGAGCGTCAGCAACAACGCGGGCCCGTCCCCGGTGACGTCGGCCCAGCACGGCAACGCGAGCCGGTGTGGATCGAACACGAACCCACGCTTCGGTCCGCGTCCGTCGATGCCCAGCTCGATGATGCCTGCGCGCGCCATGCCGACCCCCTACGCCGGAATGACGCGCGCGTGAATCACGGCAACGCGACCAGCACCGGGGTGCGGTACGGCCAGGTGTGAATCGCCGAGCTGCCCGCGCCGAGCGACCCGTGGAAGCTCCAGCCCCAGGCGAAGACCTGCGTGCCGCGCATCGCGAAGCCCTGGAGCGCGCCGATGCCGACGTCGAGCACGCCGCTGACACCGAACACCGCCGCGGAAGGCGACGGCTGATCTTCATCGTCGGGGATACCGAGGTTGCCGCTGCCGTTCTGGCCCCAACCCCACAGCCGGCCCTCCGCGTCTTCGTAGAAGCCCTGATTGCCGTTGGCGTACACACCGCGCGCGTCGACGATGCCCATCACCATGACCGGCGAGAGCACGTCGGTGGTGCTGGCGTTCACCTGATGGCTGCCGTTGAGACCCCAGGCCCAGACCGTGCCGTCACGCTTGAGCGCGAGCACGTGGTCGCGACCGGTGGCGAGCATGGTCACGTCGGTGAGCCCGGGCACCTGCGCAGGCGTCGGGTTCGCGGCGGTCGAGGTCGCCGTCATGCCGTTGCCCAGGTTGCCGTACTGATTGCGGCCCCACGCCCACACGGTCCCGTCGGCTGACAGCGCGTACGACGAGGCCGCGCCGACGGCGACCTGCACGATGTTGGCGGGCAGCCCCACCACCGCGGTGGGCGCGCTGCGATTGTTGGCCGCGCCCGAGGTGCCGTCGCCGAGCTGACCGACGCTGTTGAGACCGCAGCCCCACACCTTGCCGGTCGAGTCGAGCGCGAGCAGATGGTCGTACCCGCGCGAGATCGCCACCAACGAGGCCGCCGCGGTGAGGAACGGCGCGACCTGCGTCGGCACGATGCGCTGCGCCGTGTCACCCAGGCACAGCTGGCCCGACGCGTTGTCGCCCCATGACCAGAGCTGACCGTTCGAATCGAGCGCGCTCGACGCGTTCTGATTGAACGCGATCGACGTGAAGGTCGTGTTGGGCACCACGACGGCCGTCGGCGTGTACGGAGTGGCCGGCGCGGGGAACGTGGTGGGCACCGAGTTCAAGATCGCCACGCAGTTCGTGTGCGCGGGGCTGCCAGCGGCGTAGGCCGGGTCGCACACCAGGCTCTGCTTGCACGACGCGTTGGTCGGCGTGCCCACGCCGTAGGCCACGTCACACGCGGTGAAGAGGTTCGCCGTGGCGCTGGTCGCGCAGTTGGCGGGCGCTCCGGCGCCGGCGGCGGCGCACACGTCGACGCGGCGGTTGGCGACGGCCTGGCGGCACGCGAGCGCCTCCGGAGAATCGGCCGGCGTCGGGGTGACGAAGCCCGGGTTGTTGCAGACCGTGTTGATGGTCGAAAGCGTGGTCGCCTTGCAGAGCACCGCGTCGTTGGCCGACAGCGCGCGATCGCACCAAGGTGCTGCAGACCGGCTACTCGTTCGGCCGTGAGTTCTTCGTCGCTGCCTGGGTGCCGGCGCCGAACGCCACGCGTCCGAACCTCGACGGCCTGGGTCCACTGCTCCACGCCGAGTCGTGCGTGGCCTGTCACCCGGCGACGGGCCGGCCGGTCACGTTCACCGACGATGGTGGCGTCGACGTGGGCATTCTCTTCCGGCTCGTTGGCGCGAGCGGCGCCGACCCCATCTTCGGAGGACAGCTGCAGCCGCGCGGTCTTCCCGGCGTTCCGGCAGAGGCGCTCATCACCTGGTCGCAGAACGGCGACGCGTCGCTCGCGTTCCACTTCGCGCTCGAGCCCGCCTACGGCGAGTTCGCGCCGACCACGCGGGCATTGCCGCGACTCTCTCCGCACCTCGCGGGCATGGGTCTCCTCGAAGCGGTGCCCGACGCAGCGCTGCTCGCCATGGAGGATCCAGACGATCTCGACGGCGATGGCATCTCGGGCCGCGCCGCGCGCCTCGCAGACGATGGCGGCGTCGGTCGCTTCGGTTGGAAGGCGGTGCAACCGACCCTCGCCTCGCAGTCGGGTGCTGCGTTCGCCGGTGACATGGGCATCTCGTCGCCAGGTCACCCGGAGGACTGCACGCCCGCCCAGCTCGCCTGTCGTACCGCACCCAACGGCGGAGCGCCCGAAGCGCCCCGGGAAGATCTCGATGCCGTGGCGTTCTTCATGCGCTACCTCGGAATGCCCGCGGCCCGGCGCACGGCGAACGACGCCAGGGTGAATCGTGGTCACGCGCTGTTCGAGTACGCGGGCTGCGCTTCGTGCCAACGCCCGTCGCTGCGCACCTCGTCGACCGCGCCGGAGCGCCTTCGCGACGTGACGTTCTACGCGTACACCGATCTCCTGCTTCACGACCTCGGCCCCGCGCTCGCCGACCCAATCGGTGAAGGGGCCGCCGAGCCTGCCGAATGGCGCACGCCGCCACTGTGGGGCCTGGGCATCGTGGAGCAGGATCGCCACGCGCGTTTCCTCCACGACGGTCGGGCCGCGACGTTGCGTGAGGCCATTCGTTGGCACGGTGGCGAAGCGCAGCGGGCGCGCGACCGAGTGGAGAACCTGAGCGCCAGCGACGTCGACGCGCTGCTCACCTTCGTGCGGTCGCTGTGAAGTGTCGCGCTCGAAACGGCGCGGGTGCAGCTCGCTGAAGGGCTTTACAGTCCCGACACGATGCTCGTCTCTGCGCTCGTCGTGCTGGTCGCTGCCGCCGGTTGCTCGAAAGACACCGACTGCAAAGGTGCTCGCGTCTGTGAAGCTGGCCGCTGCGTGAATCCTCCGCCGGCTTTTGCTCCGGCACCGGTCGTCGTGCAGCCTGCGCCGGCCGCTCCGCCGCCGACTGAACAGGCGCCGGCGATGGTCCCCGAAGATCCCTACGAGGATCCGTTCAACCAGCCGCAGAGCGCGCAGCCCCAGAACACCGCCCCACCCGTGCCCGCGCCCGGCGCGCAGCAGTACCCGCGCACCATCTACGAGAAGGGCTACGTCTGCCGCGAGCTCATCGACGCCGCGGGCGCCGTGCGTCGCGAGTGTGAACGAGATCGCCGCGCCGCAAAGGAGGAGCGACGAGAAGCGAAGGAGCGCCGCCGGGAACGTCGTGAAGCCGAGCGGGAAGAGCGACGCGAACGCGAAGGTCCCGCCGCGCACTTCGTCGGCAACCTCGTCGGCCACGGCGGCCTCTTCGTCGCCGTGACTCCCGGCTTTGCCCTGGCCAGCGGCGTCTTCGGAGCCAGCGGCAGCGCAGGCGTCATGTTCCGCTCGGGCATCGGCGTCGTGGGCGTGGTGAACGTGCAGCTCTCACCCAACGGCTTCGGGCTCGCGCAGTTCTACAGCGTCGGTCCCGCGATTCGTTTCGGTGAGAAGTCCCACATTCTCGTCGGGGTCGCGCCCACGCTCGGCGTCGTGCCGGCGACGACTGCGACGCCGCCTGTGGTCGGTCTCCTCGGCTCGGTGTTCGCGCAAGCAGCGCTCGTGTTGCTGGAGCGACTCACGTTGATGGTGCAACCGATGCTGACGGCCGACCGCGGCGGCTTCATCTTCACGCTGACCGGTGGCGTCGGCGTGCAGCTCTGAGTCGCTGCGCTGTCGCGTTCGCCGGCGACGTTGCACAGGCCGCGCGAGCCGGGCAAAGGGCGCACCGATGTCGTACTTCCTCGCGCTCGCGCTGGTGCTCTCCGGAGTCATCGACGATGACGCGGCGACCGCAGCACCGTTGCTCGAGGCGACCGGCCCCGCCGACGGGGGACGCAGCGCACCACTGCCCCCGACCATCGAGACTGAAGACGGCGAGTGCGTCACCGAGGATGGCCTTCCCTGTCCCGACGAAAAGGTCGCGACGAAAGCGAAGAGGAAGCGGGGCTCCCGTCGCCGCGTCAAGAAGGAGGAACCGGACCTGCGCTTCGTGGGTGGGGCCGCCCTGCTGGGTGGTGTCTCGCTCAATCAGAACGTGGCTGGAGAAATCGGTCTGAGTGGCTCAGCGGGCGTGCTGTTCAAGCCGGGCATCGGCATCGTTGCCCTCGCGCACGTGCACCTGAACCCGCTGCAGAGCGGCGTGAATCAACGGTACGGGCTCGGCGTCGGCGCGCGCTTCGGGTCGAAGTCGTACCTCACCGTGGGCCTTTCACCGACGCTGGCCGTCGACGCCGGTGGCGTGCGCTTCGGCGGCACGGTGCTCACGCAGGTCTTCGTGCTGCTCTACTCGCGCTTCGGCGTGATGCTTCAGCCCGCGATCCACTTCGACGCGGCCGGCGTGTTGTTCTCGGCGACGTTGGGCGTGGGCGTGAACTTCTGAAGTTACCGCTTCGCGTGGCGCGCTGAGGGCGTGGTCGAGCGCACCGCAGCGACGTGTTCGAGCACGCCGCTGTTCTTGCCGCGGTGACTGCTCGCGCGCGTCGATTTCCGTGAGGGGCGGTCGGTGTGGTTCTCCTCGGTCACCACCGTCGCCTTGCGCTCGGCGTGCTTCGAGGTGTTTGCCGTTCCCTCTTCAGGCGCGATGGCGGCTCCTTTGCGATGCGGCTTCGAGCCGCTCGACCGCGAGTTGAGCTCCGCTTCATTCCGGACGAGTCGTGAGTTGGTAGGCATGCGCTCACGGGCTGCAACGCACACGCCGCGACGTGAATTCGTCGACTTGCAGACGTGCCACACGACCACTTCGCCTCGCTCTGTGGCGAAAGCGCACGGACGCCCGATGGCGTTCGCGGGAACGCAGCGCGGCACGCTTGATGCTCGGAATCGAGGGCATGAACCGCATCGCGATCATCCTCGGAAGCACTCGCCCGAATCGAAAGAGCGAGACTGTCGGCAACTGGGTTCTCGAACTCGCGCAGCAGCGAAAAGACGTCGAGTTCGAGCTCGTCGACCTGAAGACCTATGACCTGCCGTTGCTCGACGAACCCAGGCCGCCGTCGGCCACGAAGGGCGAGTACGCGCACGAGCACACCAGAACGTGGGCGAAGAAGATCTCGAGCTTCGACGGCTTCGTGTTCGTGACGCCCGAGTACAACCACTCGACCTCGGGCGTGCTCAAGAACGCCATCGATTACCTGCACGTCGAGTGGAACAACAAAGCGGCCGGCTTCGTGAGCTACGGCAGCATGGGCGGTGTTCGCGCGGTCGAACACCTGCGCCTGATTCTCGCGGAGTTGCAGGTGGCGACGGTGCGCAGCCAGGTGGCGCTCTCGCTGTTCACCGACTTCGAAAAGATGACCACGTTCAAGCCCCAGCCCGAGCAGGAGAAGACGCTGAGCACGATGCTCGACCAGCTCGTCGCGTGGACAGGCGCGCTCAAGCCGCTGCGAAAGTGAAGTCGTAAATCAGGAAGTCACGTCTGAGCGCGGGGCGAGCTTCGCCAGCTCCGACTACGACAACAGGTGCCACCAGACGGGCACCGTCACCAGCGACAGGGGTACGCCCACCGCGATGAGCGCCGAGGCGAGCCCCGGCTCGAGGTTGTTGTCTGCAGCCACGACACCGGCGGTCACCATCGGCGCCATCGCCGCCTGCGCCACGATGATTCGCTCCATCGGACCGATGGAGCCGCGCCAGATGAACAGAATCGCCAGCACCATCGCCGGAGCGAACACCTGCTTCCACGCGAGGCCGATGACCACGCGCCGCACGTTGCCGCGCAGCGATTTCAGATCCAGCACCCAACCCACGCTCGCCAACGCAAGCGGGCTCAACATGTCGCCCAGTCGCGAGAGCACCGTGTCCAACGCGGCGGGAACTTCGACGCGCGCGAGCACGAGCGCCAGCACCAGCGCCCACATCGCTGGCGCCTTGAGCACGCGTCTGGCGATGACCGACGCCCCCGCGTTCGAGCCCGCGAGCCACGACGCGAACGGAATGGCGAAGAGAAACAGCGCGACGAACGTGCCGAGTTGATCGACCACAGACGCCGCGCCCAACGCCTGTTTTCCGCCGAGCGCCTCGATGAGCGGCAGCCCGACGAACGCCGTGTTGCCCATGCCCGCGCACAGCACCACCGCGCCCAACGGCCCCGCAGCCGCACCGCGCCTGACCAGCACCACGGCGACCGCCACCGGAATGAGGAACACCAGCCACAACAACAGCGCGCCACCCAGCAGCGTCACGTCGATGGTCGCCGAGTGAATCGCGCGGAACACCAGCGCCGGGAGCGACACGAACATCACCCAGGCGTTGATGGCGCGATGGCTGTCTGCCGGGAGCGCGCCGGAGCGTCGCGCGATGAGGCCGACCAGAAAACACAGCACCAGCAACACCAGGTTCGCCACGCGCTAGCGTCTACCTCCATGCTCTGGCTCGCGCTCGCGGTTGTGATGTCGGCTGACGGCGGCACCTGCAGCAAGCGGAGCGACTGCGCGCTCGACGCCGAGACGAAGACCTGTCGGGCTGCGAAGACGGATTACGACGGAGAAGCGGGACCTCTGCCGAACGGCGGGTCGACCTGCGTCTGCGAGAATTCCGAGTGCAAGCCGTTCACCGTGGAGCCCGTCGCCTGCAAGACCTGGCGCGACTGCAGCTATTCGACCGAGCCTTTCCTTCGCCCGGTGTCTTCGAAGACGGTGAAACGGCTCCACCCGAAACCGGTGCGCCCCTGCAGAGACTCGGAGCGCGACGCGGTGTGCGACCCCGACACCAGAACGTGCCGGGTGGTCGCGTGGAAGTGCTGATTACTCCTCGGGGATAGGCTGCGGCCCGGGGATGATGTGCGCGATGTCGGGATCGATGGCGTTGGGATCGCGGGGACCCTTCGACTCCTTCTCGGTCTTTCGCTGAGCCGCCTTCGCCGCCTTTTCCTTCTGGTGCTCCTGACGGGCGAGCTCTTTCTGACGCTTCGACATGCCTGTGAACATGAGCAACTCTCCTTTACGTAAAGTGGGACATCAGGGCTTCTATCTCAGAGTGGTCAGCAGCCCAACCACCGCTTCGGCATACAGCCCTGCCCGTTTGGTGCCGAAATACGGGTACTTAGCGAGCGCTTCGACGCTCTCGGGTGGATTGACTGACAAGTCCGCCACCAGGCTGTTTGGCAATACCACGGAAGGCGCCACTTTCCGCTCAGTTGCCGTCTTCTTGCGCCACTCCATCAGCGCTTCTTCGCGCTTCTTCCGCTTCGGGTCGCGGTCGCGCTTCTCGTCGGGCATCGGCAGCGCGCCGGACTGCACGTCGGTCACCACCTTCGCCAGCAGCGCCATCACCTCGTCGCCGTGGGCGCGCACAAAGGCACCGCGCACGCCCTCGAGCTTCGCCATGTGACGCAGATCGGTGGGGTGCTTGGTCGAGAGCGCGCTCAGCGCCATGTTCGACAGCATGCGGCCCATGGGCACATCTTCGGCTTCGGCCCACTCCATGCGCTTCTTGTGGAGCGCGTGCGCCGAGTGCCACGCGACGGCGAACTGCTCTTTCGACAGGCCCTGACGCTGCAGCTTGGGCTGAAAATCGGCGACCGGGTCGGGCCGCGCCTGCGCCTCGTCGCACATGCGATCGCAGTCGAGCTGCACCTCCTCGAGGATGCCGGCGGTCTCGCACGCTTCGCGCACCCAGCGGCCGACTTCGCAGAGGTAGCGAACGTCGTCGGCGATGTACTCGCGCAGCTCCGGGGGCAGCGGGCGACGGCTGAAGTCGGCCTGCTGATGTTCCTTCTTCAGCGTCGCCGAGAGCTTCTCGCGCACCAGGTCGACGAGGCCGACCTTCGGCCAGTTGAGCAACGTCGCCGCGCGATGCGTGTCGAACAGACCACGCACCCGAACGCCCTGTTCAGCGAGGTACTGCAGGTCACCCTGCGCCGCGTGAAAGAACTTGGTGATGGCGGGGTTGCCGAACACGTCTTGCAGCGCGCCGGGTGACACCCCGGGCACCAACGTGTCGAGCAGGAAGATGTCGTGGTCGGTGCCGAGCTGCACGAAGCACAGCCGCGCGCGGAAGTGGTGCATCGAGTCGGCCTCGACGTCGACCGCCAACTCGGAAACTGCGCTCACGACAGAGCGAACGCGCTCGAGCTGCGCCGCCTCCGTGACATCGACTGCACTCGCGGGAATCGGCACGGAGTCGCCACTAGCAAGAACCTCCATGATGGGCTACGGCGCGCGCGCGTGGACGAGCTCAACCGACTCGAAAAATCGCTGCTCCAGCACGTCGGCAAGGCCGTGCACGACTTCGGTCTCATCGAAGACGGCGACCGCATCATGGTGGCCATCTCGGGCGGCAAAGACTCGTACTCGATGCTGCACCTGCTCCGGCAACTGCAGCGCCGCGCGCCGGTGAAGTTCGAGCTCGTCGCGGTGAACCTCGACCAGGGTCACCCCGGCTTTCCGTCAGACATGCTGCGCGGCTGGCTCGAGAAGAACGAGTACCCGTACCGGCTGCTGAAGGAAGACACGTACAGCATCGTGCTCGACAAGCTCAAACCCGGGCAGACGCAGTGCAGCCTCTGCTCGCGCCTGCGCCGCGGCATTCTGTACACCGCGGCCGTCGACATGGGCTGCACCAAGATCGCGCTCGGGCACCACCGCGACGATCTCATTCACACCTTCCTGCTCAACCAGTTCTTCGCGGGCACCACGGCGACCATGCCGCCGAAGCTCAAGAGCAACGACGGCCGCAACACCGTCATTCGCCCGCTCGCGTACGCGCCGGAGACCGAGATCGCGCGCTTCGCCGAGCTGATGGAGTTCCCCATCATCCCCTGCGACCTGTGTGGCTCGCAGGAGAACCTCCAGCGCAAGCGCGTGAAGCGGCTGGTGGACGACCTGTCGAAGGAAATTCCCATGCTGCGCAGCTCGCTGCTGTCGGCCATGGGCAACCTGCACACCTCGCATCTGCTCGACCAGAAGTTGTGGAGCGAACCGAGCGAAGGTGGCGAACTCGTGCAGCTCAAACGGAGATCCGACGATGCCGCGTGACGCAATCGCTCAGGCCCGCAGAGATAGAAACGCCGCGCTGGTCGACGCCATGTTGTTGGCCGCCACCGCCGACGGCGACATCGGCAAGGTCGAGCTGAACCAGCTGCTCAAGCGCGTGCTCGAGCGCCCCGAGTTCGAAGGCGTGTCGGCCGACGAGCTGTCGATTCTCATCGAGGCCGCGGCGCGCCGGCTCTCGCGTGCGCGCGACCTCGAGGACATTCTTCGCCAGTTGAAGGAGCGGCTGCCCGAGCACCGCAACCGCCTGCTGGCCTTCGGCATGGCCTCAGCCGTGGCGCTCGCCGACCGGCACGCCACGCGTGACGAACTGGGCCTGCTCAAGTCGTTCCAGCAGTCCTTCGGGTTGTCGGAAGACGAAGTGGCGCGCGTGTTCGTGGCCGTCGAAGCCGGGGCTCCGTTGAGCGAAGCGCTCGGTGAGCCCGTCGAGCAGCTGTTCGCCGAGACGATGGTGCTGGTCTCGCTCGCCGACGGCGCCGTGCAGCCCGCCGAAGTCGAGGTGATGCTCGAGAACCTCGCCGGCAACCCGGTGTTCGGCCAGAGCACCTACGAGAACGCGCGCATTCACCTCCGCGACGCGTTCGACAACGTGCGCCAGCACGGCCTCCCGGAGCGCCTCACCGCGCTGGCCCGCGGCCTGGCGACGCACAAGCAGCGCACGCAGGCCTTCCAGCTCGCCGCGCGCATCGCCTACTCGAAGGGCGGCAAGCCCTCGTCACAGGAGCTGCAGGTGCTCGAGCTGCTGCAGGCGACGTTCGGGCTGTCCGACGCCGAAGCCGCGCGACTCTCGATGGAGGGGTGACGTGACCCGCCCTGCCCGCACCTCCGTTCGCTTCGCGTTGCCGTCGACGCTGGGCCCCGGCGCCCAGGAACGCGCCACGCAGCTGCAGCAGTTGCTCACCACCGCGCTGGGCCGTGAGACGGAGGTCGTCGTGGGCGCGACCTACGAGCAGCTCGCGCGCGAGTTGCTCGCGGGCAAGGTCGACGCGGCGTGGGCGCCCCCGTTCGTGTGTGCGCGCATCGAAGCCATGGGCGTGCGCGTGCTGGTGCGCGGCGTTCGCAACGGCGCTTCGGTGTACCGCGCGGCGCTGCTGACGAAGGCCAGCTCCACGTTGACCGTGCCGCAGCTCAAGGGCACCACCGCAGCGTGGACAGACCGCGATTCCGTCGGCGGCTACCTCCTTCCCATGGCGTGGCTGCGTGAGCAGGGCCTCGACCCGCTCAAGTTGTTCGCCACGCAGCACTTCGTGGGCAGCTACCGCCAGGCGCTCGAGGCCGTGTTGAGCGGCAAGGCCGAGGTGACCAGCGTGTTCGCGCCGGCGGGCCGCGCAGGTCAGGCCGACGCCACCGGTGTAGGTGAGCTGTGGCCGGAAAAGCAGAACGAGTTCCGCGTGCTGGGCTTCACCGACGAAGCGCCGAACGACGGCGTGGCGGTGTCGATGAGCGCACCGGCGCAGGTGGTCACCGAGCTCGAAAAGACGCTCCTTTCCCTTCAGCAGAGCGAGGCTGGCCAGCAGCTGCTGCGCGACTGTTTCCACGCCGAGCGCTTCGAGTTGGCGCCGCGCATGGGCTACCGCGCGCTGTACCGCGTGGCGCTGGCGAGCCTGTAAGTCGGCGCTCGCGAGCCCGGGTCGATACCCACCTCAGCGTCGGCGAAGACCCGGATCAGAATCCCTGAGTCCCGAGCGAACCCGGGTTGGTCGTGCCCTTGCACAAGGGCCGGAGCATGCGCCTCCCACTCGCTCTCGCCGCAACGTTGGTGTTCGCCGCGTCGTGCTCCCCGGAAGCAGAAGACGCAGTTGCTCCGAAGCAGGCAGTGGCGAAGGTGCGCGAGCCGCTCACCACCGTCGCCAGCTACGACTTCGAAGGAGGCCTCAGCGGTTGGACCGCGGCGGCCACCAGCGGCACGTGCACCTGGCAGGTGCTGACCAACCCGCAGACCCTGTCGGTGAGCACGGCGCTCAACCCGTTCTCGGTCACGCTGGCCGACACCGGCGCACACCTCGCGCCGCCCACGGGCTCGAAGGTCATCTGGTTCGGCCACACGGCGAACGGGACCTTCGTCGGCAACCCGTACCCTGCGCAGAGCGCGAAGAACGGCGGCTCGTCGGCGGCGGTGCAGACCGGCACCATCACCTCGCCGGTGTTCTCGCTCACGGGCGCGACGAAGGCGCAGCTCGACTTCGACAGCTGGTGGGAGATCGAAGGCACGGCCGCCGCTTCGTACGACCTGATGACGGTGCTGGTGTCGACCAACGGCACCACGTTCACGCAGCTGGCGAAGCTGAACCCTTCGTTCGCGGCCGCGCAGCCGGCTGACGCGGCGTACAGCTCGGGCGGCCCCGCGGCGCCTCCCGTGTGGCGTCACTACGTCTACGACCTGAGCGCCTACGCGGGGCAGGCCACGGTCTACGTGCGCTTCATGTTCGACTCGCGCGACACCTCGTACAACGCCTTCCGCAGCTTCACCGTCGACAACGTGGTGATCGGCAAGGGCAACGCGCTCGACGCGCCGGTCATCACCAGCGTCGAACCGAACATCGCCACCGCCAACGACCTGGTCAGCATCAACGGCTCGGGCTTCCTGGGTGGCGCGGTGTTCACGATCGGGACCACCACCATCACCGCGGCGAACATCACGCAGTTCGGCGCCAACGCGGTCATCTTCAAGGTGCCGACGATGACGGCGGGCACCTACCCGGTGAAGGTCACCAACCCCGACGGTCAGACCTTCACGCTGGCCAACGGCTTCACGTACTCGTCGACCGCGTCGCCCACCATCTCGTCCATCTCGCCGGCGACCGCGAACGTCAATCAGGCGCAGAGCACCATCATCACCGGCAGCAACTTCGTGAACGGCGCCACGGTGATGATCGGCGGCACGGCGGCCTCGTCGGTCATCTGGAACAGCGCCACGCAGCTCACGGTGATGGTGCCGGCCCTCGCGGCGGGCACGTACAACGTCGAGGTCACCAACCCCTCGGGCCAGTCGGGCACGAAGTTCGCGGCGTACACGGTCGCCGACACCTCGACGATTTCCCTCACCGCGCCCAACGGCGGGCAGGTCTGGCAGGCGGGCACTTCGCAGAACATCACGTGGACGCAGAGCGGTGGCTCGAAGGTCAACATCGCGCTGTACAAGAACGGCGTCTTCGTCGGCGACATCGCCACCAACGTCACCGCGTCGGCCGGCACGTACACCTGGGCGATCCCTGCGACGACCGCGGCTGGCACCGACTACCGCGTGCGCATCTACAACCCGGCGGGCACCACCACCGCCACCAGCGCGGCGAACTTCACCATCACCGCGTCGCCGGCGATTCCCACGACGATCTCGCTGACCAGCTCGGTGAACCCCTCGAGCGTCGGCCAGGCGGTCACCTTCACGGCCACGTTCTCGCCGTCGAGCGTGCTCGGCACCGTGACCTTCACCGTCGATGGCGCGACCGTCGGCAGTGCACTGCTGGTCGGAGGCAACACGGCGAGCAGCCCGGCCATCAGCAGCATGAGCGCGGGCTCACACACCATCACCGCGACGTTCGTGGGCACGCTGCCGTACAACAACTCGTCGACCAGCATCACCCAGGTCGTCGGCGCCGCGCCGACGGCGAACGCGCAGTCGCGCACCACGGCTGAAGACACGGCGATGAGCGTCACGCTCGCCGCGACCGACCCCGACAACGGCACGCTCACCTACACGGTGCTCGCCGGCCCCACGAAGGGCTCGCTGTCGGGCACGCCGCCGAACCTCACCTACACGCCGAACGCGAATGCCAACGGCAGCGACTCGTTCACCTTCAAGGCCAACGACGGCACGTTCGACTCGAACACCGCGACGGTCTCCATCACCATCACGCCGGTGAATGACGCGCCGGTGGCGAACGCGGCCTCGTTCACGGTGGCGGAAGACGGCACGCTGAACCTCACGCTCTCCGGCACCGACGTCGACGGCGACACGCTGACCTGGACCACCGCCGCGCCGGCGAATGGAACGCTGAGCGGCACGGGCGCGACTCGGGTGTACACGCCGAACGCGAACTACTTCGGCAGCGACGCGTTCACCTTCACGGTCCACGACGGCACCGTGAGCTCGGCTGCGGCGACCATCAGCATCACCGTCACGCCGGTGAACGACGCGCCGGTGGCGATCGCCTCGAGCGCCACCACCGCAGAAGACACGGCCGTGGCCATCACCCTGCTCGGGAGCGACGTCGATGGTGACGCGCTCACGTACATCGTCGGCTCGCCCGCGCACGGCTCGCTCAGCGGCGCCGCGCCGAACCTCACCTACACGCCGGCCGCGAACTACTTCGGCAGCGACTCGTTCACGTTCACCGTGAAAGACGCGACGCTCACGTCGGCGCCGGCCACGGTGACCATCGTGGTGACCGCCGTGAATGACGCGCCCATCGCCAACGCGCAGGCCGTCACCACCGCCGAAGACACGCAGGTGACCATCACGCTCACCGGCAGCGACGTCGACGGTGACGCGCTGAGCTGGACCGTCGGCACGCCGGCGCACGGCACGCTCAGCGGGTCGGCGCCGAACCTCACGTACACCCCGAACGCGAACTACCAGGGCAGCGATTCGTTCACGTTCACGGTCAACGACGGCTCGCTCGCGTCGGCGCCTGCGTCGGTGAGCCTCACGGTGACCTCGGTGAACGACGCTCCGGTCGCCGCCGCTCAGACCGTCACCACGGCCGAAGACACGCAGGTGTCGGTGACCCTGTCCGGCAGCGACGTCGACGGCGACGCCATCACCTACCAGGTCGGCGCGCCTGCACACGGCACGCTGTCGGGCACCGCGCCGAACCTCACCTACACGCCGAACGCGAACTACGAAGGCAGCGACGCGTTCACCTTCACCGTGAAAGACGCGTCGCTCACGTCGGCGCCGGCGACGGTCAACGTCACCATCACCGCCGTCAACGACGCGCCGGTAGCGACCGCCAGCAGCGTGACCACCGACGAAGACCACGCGGTCGCCATCACCTTGAACGCGACCGACGCCGATGGTGACACGCTCACCTACACGGTCGGTGCGCCGACGCACGGCGCGTTGAGCGGCACGGCGCCGAACCTCACGTACACGCCGAACGCCGACTTCCACGGCAGCGACGCGTTCACCTTCACCGTCAGTGACGGCCAGACGAACTCGAACACCGCGACCGTCAGCCTCACCGTCACGCCGGTGAACGACGCGCCCATCGCCAGCTCGGCGAACGTGACCACGTCGGAAGACATCGCCGTCGCCATCGCGCTCGCGGCCAGCGACGTCGACGGTGACGCGCTCACCTACACGGTCGGTACGCCCGCGAACGGCACGCTCTCGGGCACGGCGCCGAACCTGACCTACACGCCGAACACCGACTTCAACGGCAGCGACTCGTTCACCTTCACCGTGAGCGACGGGCAGACCACGTCGAACGCCGCCACCGTCTCGATCGTCATCAAGGACGAGAACGACGCGCCGGTCGCGCACCCGGCGAACGGCACCACCGACGAAGACACCGCGATCAGCGTCACGCTCACCGCTGAAGACCTCGATGGCGACGCGCTGACCTGGAGCGTCGGTACGCCCGCGCACGGTTCGCTCAGCGGCACCGCGCCCAACCTCACCTACACGCCGAACGCCGACTTCAACGGCAGCGACTCGTTCACCTTCACGGTCAACGACGGGCTGGTGACCTCGAACACGGCGACCTTCAGCCTCACCGTCACGCCGGTGAACGACGCGCCGCTGGCCAACGCGCAGACGCTCAACGGCAACGAAGACGACAGCATCTCCTTCACGCTCACCGGCAGCGACGTCGAGAACAGCGCGCTGAGCTTCGCCATCGTCTCGCAGCCCGCGCACGGCACGCTCTCGGGCAGCGGCGCGAATCGCGTCTACGCGCCCAACGCCAACTTCAACGGCACCGACTCGTTCACCTTCACGGTGAGCGACGGCCAGGCGACCTCCGCGCCGGCGACCGTCACCTTCCACATCGCCGGTGAGAACGACGCCCCGGTTTCGATGACGGGTTCGGCCTCGACCAGCGAAGACATGGCGGTCTCCATCACGCTCAACGCGACGGACATCGACAACGACGCGCTCACCTACGCCATCGTCGCCCCGCCCACGCGCGGCACCCTGAGCGGCACCGGCGCGAGCCGCGTCTACACGCCGAACGCCAACTTCCACGGCACCGACACCTTCAGCTTTCAGGTGAACGACGGCGAGCTCGACTCGAACGTGTCGACCATCACCATCACCGTCGTCTCGGTGAATGACGTGCCGGTCGCAGGCCCGGCCACCATCACCCTCGACGAAGACACGCACGCCGACTTCACGCTGCTCGCGAGCGACGCCGACGGCGATCAGCTCACGTACACCATCGTGGCGCAGCCGCAGCACGGCACCCTCACCGGCACGCTGCCCCAGGTGCACTACGTGCCCGACGCCGACTTCAACGGCGACGACACGTTCACCTTCAAGGTCAGCGACGGCACGGCCGACAGCGACGTCGCCACCATCTCGCTCACCGTCGCCCCCATCAACGACGCGCCCATCGCCACCGCCGCCGGGGTGACGACCGACGAAGACGAAGCGCTCGCCATCACGCTCGCCGCCACCGACGTCGACGGTGACGCGCTCACGTTCACCATCGTCGACCAGCCCGCGCACGGCACGCTCTCGGGCACGCCGCCCGCGATGACCTACACGCCGAACGCTTCGTTCAACGGCAGCGACAGCTTCACGTTCAAGGCGAACGACGGTGCGCTCGACTCGGCGAAGGCCACCATCGACATCGACGTGACCTCGGTGAACGACGAGCCGGTGGCGAACGCCCAGGCCGTCACGCTCGCCGAAGACGCGACCGCGAACATCACCCTCGAGGCCACCGACGTCGACGGCGACGCGCTGACCTACACCGTCGTCGCCCAGCCGCAGCACGGCACGCTCTCGGGCACCGCGCCGAACCTCACCTACGCCCCGAACCCGAACTTCAACGGCAGCGACGCGTTCACCTTCGAGGTGACCGACGGCACGCTGACCTCGGCCATCGCCACCGTCGCCATCACCGTGACGCCGGTCGACGACGCGCCGATCGTCAACGCGGTCAGCGTCAGCACCAGCGAAGACACGGCGGCTTCCTTCACCGTCACCGGCAGCGACGTCGACGGTGACGTGGTCACCTTCGTCATCGTCAGCCCGCCGGCGCACGGCACCATCAGCGGCACCGCGCCGAACTTCGTCTACACGCCCAACGACGACTACGAGGGCCCTGACAGCTTCAGCTTCGTGGCCGTCGCCAATGGCGTGAGCTCGCAGCCGATGCAGGTCGACGTCAGCATCAGCGCGGTCAACGACGCGCCGGTCGCCCAGGCGCCGAGCATCACCGCCGACGAAGACCTCCCCGCGCAGGTCACCCTGCTCGCCCACGACGCCGACGGCGACACGCTGACCTACACCATCGTCACGGCGCCGCAGCACGGCACGCTCACCGGCACCGCGCCGAACCTCATCTACACGCCCGACGCGAACTACAACGGCCCCGACAGCTTCTCGTTCACGGTCAGCGACGGCAGTGAAACGTCGGCGGAAGTCGTCGTGAGCTTCGGTGTCACCGCGGTCAACGACGCGCCGGTGGCCGACGCGCAGTCGCTCACCACCAGCGAAGACGAAGCGCTCACCCTGGCCGTCAGCGCGAGCGACATGGAGAACGACGCGCTCACCTTCGCCATCGTGCGCCAGCCGATGCACGGCACGCTCACCGGCACCGCGCCCGACTTCACCTACGCGCCGAACGCCGACTTCAATGGCGACGACACGTTCACCTTCAAGGCCAACGACGGCCAGGTCGACTCGGCCGAGCAGACCATTCGCATCACGGTCACGCCGGTGAACGACGCGCCCCTCGCGCTCTCGCAGCGCATCACCGCGCACGAAGACACGCCGGTGAACGCGTGGGTCGCGGGCAGCGACGTCGACGGCGACGCGCTGACCTTCACCATCGTGCAGCAGCCCATGCACGGCTCGCTGTCGGGCACCGCGCCGAACTACACCTACACGCCGAACGCCGACTTCACCGGCGCCGACGCCTTCACGTTCAAGGTGAACGACGGCCAGCTCGACTCGGCGCTCGGCACGGTCGCCATCGACGTCGGCCGCAGCAACGACGCCCCGGTGGCCCGTGCTTCACGCGCGACCGTCGACGAAGACGGCGAAGTGGCCATCACGCTCACCGCTGACGACGCCGACGGCGACGCGCTCACGTTCGCGGTGCTGAGCCAGCCCACGCACGGCACGCTCAGCGGCAGTGGCGCCGAGCTGCTGTACGCGCCCGAGCCGAACTTCTTCGGCGACGACAGCTTCACGTTCCGCGCGAACGATGGTCAGGCCGATTCGCAAGTCGCCACCATTCGCATCACCGTGAAGCCGGTCGACGACGCGCCCATCGCCAAGGCGCAGAGCATCGGCCTGATGCAGGACACCGCCACCGAGCTGAAGCTCGAGGGTGAAGATCTCGAAGGCGCGGCGCTGACGTTCACCATCACCGCGGCGCCGAAGTTCGGCACGCTCTCGGGTGAAGGTCAGAACCTCGTCTACAAGCCGGCGCTCGGCTACGCGGGTGACGACGCGTTCGAGTTCATCGTCACCGCCGACGGCACCAACTCGCAGCCGGCCACCGTGGCCATCAGCGTGATGAAGGCCGACGACAGCTTCACCGGTGGCGGCGTGGGCTGCTCGTCGACGGGCAGCAGCTCGTGGGGCTGGTTGGCGACGATCGCCGGGGTGCTCGCGGCGCTCCGTCGTCGTCAGACGCGCGCGGTGGCGCTCGCCGCGGTCGTGGCCGCGCCGGTGCTGGCCCAGGAGCAGTCGCTCACGCTGCCGCGCATCGACAGCCAGGCGCTGCACCTCAACGCGGGTGCGGCCGACAGCCTGGTGACGCAGGGTGGCCTGCTGCTCAACGGCAACACCTTCCGCGCGTCGCTGGCCGCGCAGTACGAGTACGAGCCGTTGATGTTCACGCGCAACGGCGTGCAGCGCGGGGCGATCATCGGTCACCGTGCGTCCGCCATCGCCACGCTCGCGTACGCGCCGTTCTCGTGGCTCGAGGTGAACGCCGACCTGCCCGTCGCGCTCTATCAGCGCGGTGACGACCTCACCGCGTACGGTCTGGCCACGCCGACCACCACCGCGTTCGGCACCAGCCTCATTCAGGTGCGCGGTGGCCTGCTGCAGCAGCGTCGTGGCAATCCGCTCGACCTCACCATCGGCGCCGGCGTGTTGCTGCCGTTGGGCAGCACCATGTCGGTGACGAGTGACGCGGGCGTCGGCTTCGTGCCGCGCATCGGAGTCGGCCGGCAGCTGTTCCACTGGCTGCGCGTCGGTGGCGACGTGGGCATCGGCCTGCGGCCGCAGAGCACCTACGAAGGCACGGTCATCAACCGCAACGCGATCGAAGCGGCCGTGGTGGTGCACACCATGAACCTGCCGGTGAACGCGGAGCTCTCGTACCGCCTCATCGGCTCGCTCGGCGGCGGTCCCATCGGCAGCGAGCTGCTCATCGGTGGCCGTGGCGCCTTCGCGCGGCGCTTCGAGGCCTTCGCGGTGGCAGGCATGGGTCTGGGCAGCGGCGCCGGCACGCCCGCGTTCCGAGCCATCGCCGGCGTGTCGGTGTCGTTCGACTTCACGCCTGCGCCGGCGCCGGTTCAGCCGGTGGTCGTCGCGCCCGAACCGGCGGTGGTCGCGCCCGAGCCGAAGCCGGAGCCCGCGCCCGTCGTGGAAGCCGTGCCCGCGCCCGCGCCGGAACCCGTGACCGAGGCAATCGCCGAGGCGGTCGCCGTGGCGAACGAAGAGATCAAAGAGGCCATGGTGGGTACGCAGCTGTTCAAGGCCGGTTCGTTCACCATCGACGCGTCCGCGATTCCCACGCTCGACCACGTCGCGAAGACCGTGAAGGAAGGCCCCGCGTCACAGCGGGTGCGCGTCGAAGGCTTCACCGATTCTTCTGGCCCGCTCGAATTGAACCTGTCGCTGTCGAAGCAGCGCGCCGAGGTGGTCAAGAAGGCGCTCGTGGAACGCGGCATCGACGCCGCGCGCATCGACGCCATCGGCGTGGGTCCCGCGCGCCCCATCGCGTCGAACGACACGCGGGAAGGCCGCGAAGCCAACCGCCGCTTCGAGATCACCCTGGTGCCGTGATCACCTGACCTGCACCACGCCGACCATCGTCGGTGCGTGCAGGTCGCAGTAGTACGGGTACAGGCCGGCTTCCGGGAACACGACCACCAGGTCGTCGGCGCCGGTGTCCTTCCGGGTGATCGGATTTCCTGGACTCCCGGCATCAGCATTGAACGCGCCGGGCGACAGCGGGTGCGTGTTGAAGTTGCCGCTGAAGGTGACGCTCTGCCCACGCGCGATGGTGATGCACTTCGGCGCATAGCCGAGCGCAGGGCTGTCATTCGCCGAGCCGAACGACACCTGACGCGCGGCCCCCTCGGCGCTGCGGTCCACGTATTCGGTGCAGTTGTGAATCACTTCGACCGAACCACCATCGGGCTTCGTCACCGGCTCGCCACACGCAGCGAGCGCGACACACGTCAGCCACCACCATCGTGAGCACATGAAGCGAACGGACGCCCGACAGCACGTTTCGTTTCATCGTCGAAAGGAGCGAACCGATCGCCAGCCTGCTCCGTACCTGTCGGTCACCCCAATTGGAGGAGCACCCATGAGCAAACAAGACGAAGCGCCGCTGTCGCGACGCGATGCAGTTCTGAGGACGGCTGCGGGCCTTGGTATGGCCGCGCTGCTGGTGAAGTCTTCGACCGCGCGCGCGCAGAGCACCGACGACACCGCGATTCTCAAAGCGCTCATTCGCGCCGAGCGAAACGCCATCGCCACCTACGAAGCCGGAGCCGGGGTCATCGACGCAGCGCCCAACACCGATCCGCTCTACGGCTTTCGCGGCATCGTCAAAGCCATCGCCCTGCACTTCAGGCAGCAACACGTCGACCACGAAGCCAAGCTGGTGAAGTACCTCACCACCCAGAGCGGCGTGGACGATGTCGGCGGGGGCAGCGCGCAGATTCCGAGTGGCTTCGTGGCCAACATCAAGAACGTGGTCGACCTCGCGACCAACGCCGAGAAGGCCGCGGCGATCGCGTACACCGACGTGCAGAAGTCGCTCACCCGCTCCGACAACGCGGAGCTCGCCGCCGCCATCGGCTCCGATGAGACCCAGCACTTCGTCGTGCTGCAGCTCGTCGCGCGCGGCTTCGTGGTTCCCCCCGCCGCGGTCGCGGGGATGGACGCGAGCGCGCTCGCCTCGACGGCCGCGAAGTTCGCGCCGCGCAGCTTCACCGTCGCCATCGACGGAGCGCTCGGCCTCGATGACCCCAACTTCCCCTACTACGACGTCACGCGCTGAACGGAGCCAGACCATGAAGACCATCGACAAGAACCGACGCCTCTTCGTTCAGGGTGGCGCTGCACTCGGCGCGGGGCTCGCGCTCACGGCGTGCGGCTCCAACATGATGACCCCCGACGGCGGAACGAACACCGACGCAGGTGTGACCGACGCCGACATCGCCTCGATGAACGCGCTGCTGTCGGCGGAGTACAAGGCGATCGACGCGTACACGCAGGGCGCTGGCGTGCTCAGCGGCGATTCGTCAGACCTGGGCAAGCTGGTGCTCGCGGTGGCCGTCGAGTTCCAGAAGGACCACCGGGAACACGCGGCGCTGCTCGCGCAGACCGTCGTCAACCTCGGCGGCACGCCGGTGCTCGAAGCCGACAACAAGTTCACGTTGCCCACGGGCTTCGTCGCCAACACCGTCAACGTCATGAAGCTGGCCTGCAACGAAGAGCGCCGCGCGGCGGTCGCCTACAACCAGGTCCTCAAGGGCCTCAAGGCGCCGAACAACCGCTTCATCTCCGCCGCGATTCAGGGCGACGAAACGATGCACTACGTGGTGCTCGCCGCGCTCATCGAAGGGCTCGCGGTGCCGACGGCTTCACTGACGCCGACGATGAACGCAGACCAGGTCGTGCCGCGCGCGTACGTGTCGAGCACGGTGTCGCTGGGTGGGAGCACCGGCCTCGAAGCCGAAGCCGACATCGCCACCAACGACATGATGTGACCAGAAGGCACCGCTCGCTGTTCCGCGAGCGCGTGCGCCTTCACGTCGCGAGCCGACGAATCAGCCGCTCGGCGTAATCGATGCTCGCGCCGAGCTGCTTCTCGTCGACGTTCGACCAGGTGTCCGTCGGGTGGTGGTAGTGCCGCGGCGCGCCGATGTCCGGGTCGATGCACGTCAGCGACACCGACTGCCACCCACGCACCAGGAACGGCAGCGCGTCCGTCGCGCCGGTGGGAATCACGTACTTCGTTGCCTGCTCGCCGCCCTCGGTGTTCGTGGCGATGATCGCCGCCTCGAGCGGAGCCGGCACCGCGATCGGCCACAGCTCACCTTCTTCGAGGTAGCGCAGCGTGCCGTTCGACAAGGTGTCGAGCCCCAGCACCACGGTCTGCGCCTTGTTCCACTCGTTCGAGACCTCGAGCTGCTGCGCGAGCCGCAATGCGCCACCGGTGCCCGCCTCTTCCGAGCCGCTGAAGACGATGACCAGCTCGACGTCGTCGGGCAGCTTGCCGGCAAGGCGGTGGGCGAGCTCGACGCACCCCGAACAACCGGACAAATTATCCGCAGCGCCGGGCACGACCTGGTTCCGCAGCACCACGTCGACGTTGAACGCGAAGGTGAGGAACGCGGGAATGGTGAGCGCGCACACCAACCACCACGGCGCGAACCACACGTTCAACGTCGCCAGCGAGAACAGCACCGCGTTCACCGCCACCGTCGCCGTCGCCAGCCCGAGCTGCTTCTTGAACCAGCCCAGGCCCCTGGGCGGCTCCCTGGTGGCGACCTTGATCAACGCGGGCGTGAAGACCTTGCCGGTGAACGCCGCGTCGGCATGCGCGACGAGCACGACCCGGCGACGCATGGTGGTCTTCGCCGGCAGCGTGCACACCAGGTTCTGCGACTGAATCGAGGGGAACAGCGCGCGCAGCAACAGCCCACGACGGGTCGACTCGAGCGTGTACGAAAGCGCGACGAACCCGTGCAGCACCGCACCCGCGAGCGGCCACCACACCCCGAGCCCCGTGCCCAGCACCGCCAGCCCGAAGTGCACCATCAACCCGGCGTAGAGGTTCTGGGTGAAGGTGTACGGCCGCCAATCGAGCCTGAAGCCGAGCGCCGCGACCTCGGCTCCGAGCTTCTCCTGCGCCGTCTTCTCGAGCGCCGTGCCGGTCAAACGCCGCGGACCGAGCTCTTCGATCTGACGAATGCGTTCCAGCGGCCGTGCGCGCGCGTTGAGGGCGTTCATGCGCACTCAATGTCACAGGCGCTCTCCTCTCGCCCCTCGGTTTCAGAAGACCCGAGGGCATGAGCCCGTTAGCTCCTGACGATGAGCAAGGCCCGCGGAGCAGGACGGCTGGCAGTCGAGGCGACGCTGGGTGTGTTGGAGCTCGTGGAGACGCTGCACCGCACCATCGCGTCGGGCCCTGCCGTGCTCGGTCGCCCACTCGAGCGCCCTGCTTCGTTGGTCACCGGCGCGGTCTACGGGACGATTCGTGGCGTGACGCGCCTCGTGGGTGACGGCGTCGACGCTGCGCTGGCCCAGCTCGAACCCCTGCTGAGCGAAGGCCAGAGCCCCGCGCTCGTAGCGGCGCCCAACGGTGTGCTCGGTGACTCTTTGCATGACACGCGCAACCCGCTGGCCATCGCCATGTCGTTGCGCTCGTCACCGCCTGCGACCATCAGGGTCGTGGTGCTGGTGCACGGCTCGTCGATGAACGACCGGCAGTGGAATCGAAATGGTCACGACCACGGCGCGGCGCTCGCCCGAGACCTGGGCTTCACACCGGTCTACGCGCACTACAACAGCGGGCTGCACGTCTCCGTGAACGGGCGCGAACTGTCGACGAAGCTCGAGGCGCTGCTCGCCGCGTGGCCGGTGCCGGTCGACGAGCTGGTGCTCCTCGGCCACAGCATGGGAGGCCTCGTCGCGCGTTCCGCCTGTCACGCCGGCGCAGCAGCCGCCTGGCGACGAAAGCTGCGCGCGTTGATCACCCTCGGCACGCCCCACCACGGCTCGCCGCTCGAGCGTGCGGGCAACTGGTTCGAGCTGCTGCTGGGTGTGAGCCGCTACAGCGCGCCCTTCAAGCGACTGGCGACACTCAGGAGCGCCGGGGTGACCGATCTGCGCTTCGGCAACGTGCTCGACGAGCACTGGCAAGGCCGCGATCGCTTCGACCTCGAGACCGACGCGCGGGTACCGCTGCCCCTGCCCGACGACGTGGCCTGCTACGCGATCGCCGCGACGCGCTCGGAGGCGCTGAACGATTCACCCCGTGGCGACGGGCTGGTTCCGGTCGACAGTGCGCTCGGACGGCACTCACGGCCGGAGCTCACGCTCGCATTTCCCCCGGACCACCAATGGGTCGGCGTGGGCATGGGGCACCTCGATCTGCTCGACCGCCGCGACGTCTACGAGACCCTGCGCGCCTGGCTGTCTGCGCGCAGCGACTGACCCAGCCGCCCCAGCCCTGCGCCGAGCACGTTGACGATCACGCACCCGTTCCACGCGGTCAGGTGCGGTGGCGAAAGCGAGGCGATGTGTCCACCGCCGATCATCACCGCCACCAGCGAGAACGAGAACATGGTGTCGAGGGCATTGCCCAGGTCGCGCCGCGCCGGCGTCAGCACCGAGAATGTGCACGCCGCCCACGTGCGACGACCGAGCGCCAGCAACGTCACCGCGTTGAGCGCGTTGATGACGAGGTCGATGACACCGAGCGCGACCAACGCCCAACCCGCGGTCGTGGCGCCATTTGCGAGGCACGTGAGGCCGACGACGATCTTGAAGCCGCAGAACGGCAAACCGACGGTGACGACCTCCATCAACTCGAGCCAACGCGACTGCGGCGCCATGCGCAGCGCCACTACACCAACTTCAACGCGATGCGAGCACGCTCGCCATCACCGTCGGCTTGCACTGAAACCCGACGCCGCTCGGCAACCGCGAGCACGGCTCGTCGAACGACAGCACCGGGCTCATCAACGCATCTGACTCCAGCGGGCCTTCGTCACTCGAAAGCGGGCCCCGCGGCGCCGACGCGTTGCCCACCGAGAACAGCAACGCGGCAGCGGCGGCCATCGCCACCAGCACGCGCGGCCACGGGCGCGCTTCGACGGGCACCCGCTTCTCGACGCCCTTCCACAGGTGCGCGACTTCATCGCGTGCTGCACGCTGACGGAACAACGCGGCTTCGCTCTCGAGCCAGTTGAGCTCGTGGCGGCACAACGCACAGTCCTTCGCGTGCGCGCGCAGTTCAGGTTGTTCGACGGTCAACAACGACTCGAGCTGTGAAGTTCGTCCGCAGCGGCTCATGGACGTTCTCCTGTGACGTGAGGCAACAAGTGCACGCGCAGCTTCAAACGCGCGCGGTGGATTTCGTTCTTCACCGTCGGAATCGACCAGCCGAACGCAGCGGCGATCTCTTCGTAGGCGAGGCCGTGATCGAGGCGCATCAACAGCGCCGCCCGGCGATTTTCGGACAGGTGCCCCAGGGCTTCGGTGAAGTGCTTCTCGAGCTCCGCGTCGAGCAGCATCGCCTCGGGGTCGGGTGACGGAATCACCGCCGCCGGCGTGGCGTCGTCATCTTCTTCCAGCACGTCGTGCTGGCGAACGCGGCGCGACTCGTAGGCCACGTTGCGCGCGATGCCCAGCATCCACGGCTTGAACCTGTCGTAGTCCGTCAACTTCACCAGCTGCGCGTGCGCCCGCGCGAACGACTCCTGGGTGGCGTCGTCAGCCGCGTCGGTGTTGCGGAGCAGGTCGCGCAGGAAGCGCCGCACCGCCACCACGTGCCGCTCGAAGAGCGCCCGGAACGCCGCCGACTCGCCGGCTTGCGCACGACGCACCAACGCCTCGTCGGGCGTCTCGGGGGTGATTTCAGGAGCTCGCTTCAGCAGCTTCAGCACGCAGACCCTTCATGCGCCCCGGAGGCCGAGAGTTTCAACCCGCTTTTCAGGCATCGGTGGTGAGGAACATGGCCAGCGCCTGCGCCCGGCTGATCAGCGTCTCGACCTCGATGTACTCCTGCGGCGTGTGGAAGAAGTGACCGCGCGGGCCGAGCGCGTCGAGCGTCGGAATCCCCATGGATGACGAGGTGTTACCGTCGCTCCCGCCACCCTGCCGAGGCGCTTCGCCAGCGGCCAGCCCGTGGGCGTGCGCACACCTCCCATAGCGCGCGAGGAGCGCGTCGGTGCCCGGCTGCTTTTCCATCGGCACGCGCCCGGGGCCGGTCTCCACGACGACTTCGGTGCCCGTCACCCCGAGCTCGACGGCCGCCGCGCGCAGGCCCTGCCACAACGCGTCAGCCGCGGCCTTCGTCGGGTAGCGAAGATCGAGGTCGGCCTTCGCGCCCGCGGGCACGGTGTTCTTCGCGGTGCCGCCGCTGATCAACCCGACGTTCACCGTCACCCCGCTCTCGCGGCTCGACAGCTGCTGCGCGCGGTCGACGAAGCGGCTCAGCGCCCAGATGGCGTTGGCACCTTCCCAGTAATTGTTGCCGGCGTGCGCCGGCTTGCCGATGGCCTTCGCCGTCGCAAAGCCCGTGCCCTTGCGCTCGGTGACGATGGCGTCGGTGGCGCGGCCCGATTCGAACACCAGCGCTGCTGAGCAGCCTTCGATGACGTTTCGAATCAGCGGCGCACCTTCAGGCGAACCCACCTCTTCGTCGGACACGATGACGATGCGCAGCGGCGCGATGTTCGCGAGGCCCACCGACGTGGCGACGGCCTTGAGCGCCCACGCGATGACGATGAGCCCGCCCTTCATGTCGAGCACGCCAGGCCCGCGGCGGAGATTTCCTTCGACGTGGTAGCCCTCGAAGACACCGGGCGGAAACACGGTGTCGAGGTGCCCAATCAACGCGAGCGGCGCGACGCCGGCTTTGCCTTCCGAACGGAACACGAGGTGATCCGCGAAGCGCTCGCTGGGCACGCGCTCGGCGACGAGGCCCGGCATGGTGAAGATGTCTTCGAGCAGGCGCACCACGCGCTGCCCCCCTTCGCGATTGCCGCTGAAGGAGTTGTGCTCGACGAGCGCCGCAAGCGCGGCTTCCATCGCCGGTAATTGCTGCTTCAACCAACTCGCTGCGTCATGCATCTCGGCTTCAACCCTAACGCTGGTGGCCATCAGAGGTGTCAGGTAAAGGCCGACACATGTTGCTGCTTCGCGACGTAGGCAGGGGAGACCTGTCGGGCCTGAAGCGGCTCGCCGCCACGCTCAACAGCGTGAACCTCCCCAACAACGAGAAGGTGCTGCGCGGTCTCATCAAGAAGTCCGTCGACAGCTTCTCAGGCAAGATCGAGAACCCCTTCGAGCGTGAGTACCTCTTCGTGCTCGAAGACCTGCGCAACGAGACCATCATCGGCACCTCGATGATCATCGCGCAGCACGGGACCAAAGACGCGCCACACATCTACTTCCAGGTGACGACCGCCGAGCACTACTCGGCCAGCATCGACGCGCACTTCAGGCACAAGGTGTTGTCGATTGGGTACAACTACGACGGCCCGACCGAGATCGGCGGCCTGGTGGTCGACCCTCCGTATCGCAGCGGCCCCGAGAAGCCCGGCAAGCAGCTGAGCTTCGTGCGCTTCATGTTCATGGCGCTCAATCGCCCCAACTTCCGCGACCGCGTACTCGCCGAGCTGCTGCCGCCGCTGATGGACGATGGCCGCTCGCTGTTGTGGGAGTCGATCGGCAAGAAGTTCACCGGGCTCGACTACCCGGAGGCAGACAAGCTCTCGCGGAAGAACAAGGAGTTCATCAAGGAGCTCTTCCCCGCGTCCGACATCTACACGTCGCTGTTCCCCGCGAACGCGCAGAAGATCATCGGTGAAGTCGGCCCCAACACCGCGGGCGTCAAGCGCATGCTCGAGCGCATCGGCTTCCGCTACGTCGACCACATCGACCCGTTCGACGGCGGCCCGCACTTCGAAGCGAACCTGGCCGACGTGTCGATCGTGCGGCACTACCGCACCGGCGTGATCGGCAAGGAGCCGTTCGAAATGGAGGGCCCGGAGGTGCTGGTCGGCGTCGCGCGCGAGAAGGGCTCCAACCGGTTCCGCGCCGTGCGCACGCAGGTGCGCTGGGAAGATCAGACCGTGTTCCTGCCCAGGGCCGCGCGCGAGTTGTTGAAGGTGAAGGTGGGCGAGCGCGTGTCGGTGATTCCGTTCGAATGAAAACGCGCTGAGGCCGATATTCCGGCCTCAAAAGCGATCTGGCAGAGTGCAGCGCGATGTCCTTCGCGCTGCTGATCAGCCTGTGTGTCGCCCAGCCGGCACCCTCTCTTGCTGACGGTCGCGCGCACATCGACGCACTCCGCGCGAACCGGGTGGCGCCGGAGTTCGAGAAGCTCGGCGGCGCCATTCGCAGCTACGGCGTGGAGTGGAAGGTCATCAGCGAAGCGATGTCGGAAGAAGACGGCCAGTTCCGTTACGTGCGGACCGTCGCGGTGTCGAACTGGGCGCGCGGCATGCGCATCTCGCTGCTGCTCTCGCCCGACGCCAGGCTGCTCAGCGGCACCATCGAGCCGGCGAAGAGCGAAGCACCGACCATGTACGGCGCGTACCGCGTGCAGACGAAGCTGCGCCTGCCACTCGAAGAAGAATGGAGCGTGCTGTGGGGCGGCCGCACGTGGGACGAGAACCGCCACGCGTCGGTGAGTGACATGCGCTTCGCGCTCGATCTCCTCCAGCGAAAGAAGGGCTCGAGCGCCGACGGTCGCGGCAGACGCAACGAGGACTACTACGCGTGGAATCAACCGGTGCTCGCGCCCGCTGACGGTGTGGTGGTGTCGGTCGAGAACAAGATTGAAGACAACGTGCCCAACCGGGTGCCCGGCGGAAACCTGTACGGGAACCTGGTGGTGATTCGTCACCTCGACGGCGAGTACTCGCTGCTGGGTCACCTCAAGAAGGGCTCGGTGAACGTCGAGCCCGGAGACCGCGTGTCATCGGGTCAGCGCATCGCGCGCGTCGGCAATTCAGGCATGTCGACCGAGCCGCATCTGCACTTTCACCTGATGGACACCGGCGATTGGAAGACGGCGCACGGGCTCCCGATGCAGCTGGTCGACTGGGTTCGCAACGGCGCGCAGGTCGAACGTGGTGAGCCGCGGCGCGGCGACGTGGTGAGCAAGCGCGCGACCGCTGCCCGGCGCTGAGCTGCTCCGCCGCACGTTTCCCGGCGGCGGCGCGTTGCTACGGTGGACGCGCCCTTCAACCCGAGGAACTTCACATGAAGCGTCTGCTCATTTCGTGCTGCGTGGTCAGTGGTCTCTCATTCGCTCAGACCGGTAAGCCTGCTCCGGCGGCGCCGAAGCCGGTCGCGGTGATGACGTTCTCCGAAGGCATCGCGACGCCGGAATCGGTGCTCTACGACGCCGCCTCCGACACCTACCTCGTCAGCAACATCAACGGCGCGCCGCTCGACAAGGACAACAACGGCTACATCACCGAGCTGTCGCCCGACGGCAAAGTCGTCAACCGGCCGAGCTGGTGACCTTCGACCTCGACGGCAAGAAGGTCGGCGAGGCGACGAAGGTGCCCAACGGCGGGCTCGACGGGCTCGTGCTGCTCGGTGACGAGGTGCTGGTGTCGAGCTGGGGCGAGAAGGCCGTGTTCCGCGGCAGGGTCGGCGGTGAGTTCAAGAAGGTGTTCGGTGAACTCGAAGCGCCGGCGGACCTCGGCTTCGACAGCAAGCGAAACCGCCTGCTGGTGCCGCGCTTCCAGGAGCACCGCGTCGAGGCGTGGGACGTGAAGTGATCAGGCCACGCGTCAGCCCAGCCAGATCTCTTCGAAGCGAACCTGCGGCGGCGTCTGATGCAGCCGCAGGCCCTGGAGCTCCTGGCTCGCGGCGGCGTGAAAACGCTCGTGGTACAGCGGCACCAGCACGCAGTCTTCACGGACGAGGCTCTCGGCTTTTCTGTAGAGCTGCTCGCGCATGCCCGGGTCGACGGCCACGCGCGCTTCGTCGGTGAGACGATCGAACTCGGGGTTCTTGTAGCTCACGCCGTAATAACTCTGCGCCTTCGAGTTCAGCAGCAGGTGCAGGAAGTTGTCGGGGTCGGCCACGTCGGCGATCCAGTTGCCGCGGAAGATGGGCAGCTTTCCATCGCGCACGCGCTCCCAGAAGTCCCGCAACTCCACGTGCTCGAGCTCGACGAGGCCGGCATCGGTGAGCGGCTTGAACAGCGCGCGGTCTTCCTCGCGTGTGTCGCGGTCCGGCGGGTAGTGCAGCGTCACCTTGAGCCGCGAGTGACCGGCCTCCTGCAGCAGCCGGCGCGCGAGTGAAATGTCGGTGCGCGGCTCGTGAATGCGATCGCTCTCGAGCAACGTGGGCGGCGTCAGTGAACGCGCGACGCGGGCGCCGGGGTGGAAGCCGTCGACCAGCGCGCGCACGTCGAGCCCCGCGCGCAACGCACGACGCACGCGAACGTCATCGTAGGGGCCGCTCTGCGCGTTGAAGCCGAGGAACCAGATCGACGGCGTGTTGACGGTGAGCGACTGGGCAGGCTCGAGGCCCGCGTCTTTCAGGTTCTCCGCGTGCAGATACGAAACGACCTGCACCTGGCCCTTCGTGTACGCGTCGAGCGCCGCGCGCCGTGAATTGAAGAGCTGGAACTCGAGGCGCGCCAGCAGCGGCAGCCCCGCCATGTAATAGGTGGGGTTGCGCTCGAGGGTGACGAGCGAACGCGTCGCCGAGGCGAGCCGGAAGGGCCCCGTACCCAGCACGCGACCTGCGTCGAGGCGCGTGATGCCCGTGGACGGCAGCGCGAGCATGCGCAGGAAGAACGCGCGCGGCTCTTCGAGGCGGAACTCGATGGTGTGCTCGTCGAGCACTTCGATGCCGCTCACGGTGCGCGCTTCGCCCGCGAAGAACGCGGTGGCGCCGCTGATGTCCTTGAAGATGACGGCGTCGGGCGCATCGACCTTCGGGTCGAGCAGGCGTTCGAAGTGCGCCTTCACGTGGCCGGCGTTCAACGTCACGCCGTCTGGGAAGGTCACGCCCTTGCGCAACACGAAGCGGTAGCGGCGGGCCGTCGGGTCGGCCTCCCACGCCTCGGCGAGATCGGGCACGAGCAGCCCGTCTTCGTAACGCACCAGCGTCGAGTACATCGACGCCGAGAGCTCCGAGAGCTGCAGGTCGAGCGTGAAGAGCGGGTCGAAGCCGCGCGTCTCGTCGATGGTGAGCGCGCGATGCAGGCCGACCTGCAGCGTTCCACCGGCGCGGGGCTGCGGCAGCTTGAAGCGGAACACCTCGTTCCCGAGCGTGTCGGCTTCGTGCGAGAGCTGCTCGACGGCGCGGCTCAGGAAGTCGCCGACGCGCACCACCCGCTGGGCGTCTTCACGAACTTCGGCGACCTCTTCACTGATGGCGTTGTCGCCCTGACGAAGCACCGCCTGCGCTGCGCGAATTTCGTCGATGGCCGCCGTGAGTCGAAGCACCGCGTCGGACAGCTCGCGGCCGGTCGACACCTGGCCCTCGGCGCGCGTCGACGCGTCGCGGGCGGTGCGCGACATGTCCTGCATCTGCTTCACGAGCTCGCGGCCCTGCGCCGCCTGTTCACCGGCCAGGCGCATCACCTCGTCGGCGCGCTCGGTGACCTCACGGCTCATGTCGACCAGCGAGGTGCCCTGCGTCTCGAGGCGCGCGGTCTCGGCCTGCGTCGACTCCACGGCGGTCAACGCGCGTTGGGAGGTGTGCTGAATCGCGCGCAGCGCCTCGGCGGCCTTCTCACCGAGCTGCACGCCGTGCGCGGCTTCGTCGCGGCCGCGCGAGACGAGCTCGACGGCGCGCTCGACGCCTTCACGCACCGCCTTCACCTTCTGACCGATCTCGCGCGTCGAACGGCCGGTCTTCTCGGCGAGGCTGCGCACCTCGGTGGCGACGACCGCGAAGGCCTTGCCACTCTCGCCGGCCTGACTGGCGATGATGGCGGCGTTCAACGCGAGCAGGTTCGTCTGATCGGCGATCTCCTGAATCACGTCGACCACGCGGCCGATCTCGAGCGAGCTGACGCCGAGCGCGTCGACCAGCCGCGCAGCACGGCCGACGGTGTCGTCGATGCGCTTGATGCCCTTGAGCGCGTCGCCCACCAGCTGCGCGCCCTGCGCTGCGGTGACCGTCATTTCGCGCGCGAGCTCGCCGGTCTCGTCGCTGCGGCGGCGCACGGCGTCGATGCTGTTCTCGGCGAGCGACACGGCTTCTCGCGACTGCGCGGTCAGGCGCGCCACGATGCCGCCGGTCTCGACCACGTGCGCGGAGCGGATGCTGAGCGCTTCCACGCGCGACGAGGTCTTCTCGGAGGCGGTGTTCAACAACGTGAGCGAGCGCGCGACCGACTCGATGCTCTCGGTCATTTCGGTGAGAGAGGTCGTGGTGTCTCGCGCGAACGACTCGAGCTGCGAGACGCGCTTCTGACTGCCTTCGAGGCTCTCACCCATGCTGGTGACGGCCTTCTGGCTGCGCTCCACCGCCGCGCCCTGACGACGGGCCGACTCGAGCACCGTGCGCGCGTGCTCTTGAACTCCACGCGCCGTGCGGTGGACCGAGCGCGTGACCCGTTGCACCTGCCAGAGCGCTCGCCGGAGCGAGTGCGTGAAGCGGTAGAGCTCGGCGTCGTCACTGCCTTCGGTGGTCGGCGTGACGGTGAGGTCACCCTGGGCGAGGCGCTCGATGATGTCGCGGCGGCGCTGCGTTCGACGCACGCCCAGTTGGTAGAACGTGAGCCACGCCGCCAACGTGAAGCCGCCGGAGCTGATGACGCACAACACCACCCACGCGCCCCACGTCGACGGCTCGCCGGTGATGGCCAGCAGGACGAGGCCGGTGATCAGACCCGAAATGAGGCCGCCCACGGGCCCGAAGAGCGCGAGATACCAACGGTTCTCCATGAGAGGGGCCGACCCTATTCGCTTGCCGTGGCGGGAGGCAGTTCTTCGCGCGGACGGCCGCTGCGGCCACAATGCGCGCCAGTGACGGCCTGGTTGCTCATGCTGCTGGTTGCGACGCCGGTCGACGCACGTTTCGTGCTCGACGTGGCGGGGGTGCCCGTCGCCGAGCTTCACGTCGGCACGCGGGGCGACACGTATTTCTACGAGTCCACGCCCTTCTTCACCGAGGCCACCCAGACCACGCGCCTCGAGCGGTCACTCCAGGCGGGCACGCCGGAGGTGCTCGCGCTGCTCACGGTGCCGGCGAAGGGCTGTCGCGAGGTGGTCGAAGAGCGCACCGGCGCTCGGGAAACACTGTGCGTGACGGAGCGTGACGCGAAGTCGGCCTCTGGAACCATCGACGGAAAGTCGTTTGTCGCCAGCTATGCGAAGGGCCGACTCACGCGCATCACCGTCGGTGACGCGACGTGGCGCGCCGTCGGCGAGAGCCTGCGTCGCGGCGAGGTGAACCCCTTCGAAGCAGGCGTCGAAGTGCCGCCGGGAGACCTGCGGCTCGTGCCCGACGTGATGGGCGCGCGGTGGCTCACGACGTCACCCGTGAAGCGCGGCGGCGCCGACGTGGAACGAGCCCGCTGCCTGGTGCTCGCGCGTCGCTTCGTGCGTCAGCACCCGGGCGCGCACGTGGTGACGGGTCTGGTCATCGAAGACGGTCGCGCATTTCCGCACGCGTGGGTGATGACGGAGGAAGGGGCGGTCGACCCTTCGGCGCTCCCGGGCGACGGCGAGCGCCGCTACCTCGAGTTTCCCGCTGACCGCGCGGGCTCGCTCTACCTCGCGCTGTTCGCCGGCACGCTCCGGCTCGAGGCGAAATGACGTGGCTGTGGGCGCTGCTGCCCGTGGTGTTCTTCGCCAGCATCGTGCTGCACGTGCACGCGACCGCGAGGCGTCCAGCCGAACTTCCACCGTCGCCGATGCCGGCCGTCGTACTCGGCGCGCGGGTCTGGCCCGACGGCACACCGAGCGATGCACTCCGAGATCGCGTCGCGACCGGTGTCGGTCTGCTGAACGCAGGGCACGCCACGCGGCTGGTGTTGAGCGGCGGGGCTCCCGACCAGAGGCCCACCGAAGCTTCGGTGATGGCGCGAATCGCCGGTGAGCTCGGAGCCCGCGAACTGCAGCTCGAAGCCGCGAGCACGTCGACCGTCGACAACGCCCGCTGTTGCGCCGCGCTGCTGCCGGAACGCGCCGTCATTCTGGTGACGTGCGACTTCCACCTCGCGCGCGCAGCCGCCTGTTTCCGCGCGGAAGGGTTCACCGTGTGGCTCGCCGGTTCGCAACGTTCGCTGCGGCCTGTTGACCGATGGCGCGTCACCCTGAAAGAGGCCGTCGCGCTGCTGGCCCGGCCTCGCCTGCTGTGGGCCTTGCGCAAGCCGCGCTCCGTGTAGAGTCGCCGCATGCGGAAATCTCATGCGCTGTTGATCGCGTTCGCGAGCGCGATGCTCGCCAGCTGCAACTGCGGCACCATGCCTCCCGAAGGCTCGTGCGCCGACAACTCCGACTGCGCTGGCGGTCTGGTGTGCATCGAGGGCACGTGCGCCGAACAACCCACCTGCCCCACGACCGCATGCGCCGAGGGCAGCGCCTGCCTCGGCGGTCGCTGTTACACGCGCAGCTGTGGTTCGCGCGCCTGTGAAGCCGGCCAGGTCTGCTCGAGCGGCCGCTGCACCGACGAGGCCTGCATCGGCAAGAGCTGCCCCGGCGGCATCTGCATTCAGGGGGCGTGCTTCCAATCGCAGTGCGTCGGCTCGGCGTGCACCGCTGCGGAAGTCTGCGTCGAAAACTCGTGCGTCTCGCGCAAGTGCCTCGGCGTGAGCTGCCCCGGTGACCAGCGCTGCGCGGCCGATGGCGTCTGCTACCCGCGCGGCGGTTACGGCGGTGGCAACGGCACCGGGCCTGCGCCAGGAACCGGCGGCGGCACGGCTGGCACCGGCGGGGGTTCTGGCACCGGTGGCAACGGCCCCGGGAACCTGGCGTGCAACAGCCAGTGCACCATCGTTCAGGTCTGCATCAACAACGTCTGCACCGAAGGCCGCTGCGTCGGCGTCGAGTGCCCGACCGGCAGCGCGTGCAGCTCCGGCGTGTGTGTCTCCAACACGTGTGGCGCCAACGGCACTGCGTGCCCGGCCAACACGGCGTGCGGCGCGTCTGGCACGTGTGTCGACTCGGCGTGTGCCGCGGTCACCTGCCCGACGGGCTACGCGTGCGCAGCTGGCCTCTGCTTCGCCAGCGGCGGCACGGGCGGCTCGGGTGGCACCGGTGGTTCTGGCGGCACCGGCGGCGGCAGCGGCACGGGCGGTGGTTCGAGCGGCACCGGCGGTTCGAGCGGCACCGGCGGTTCGGGTGGCACTGGCGGCGGTTCGAGCGGTACCGGCGGTTCGAGCGGTACCGGCGGCTCGAGTGGCACCGGCGGGTCGAGTGGCACCGGCGGCTCGAGCGGCACCGGTGGCTCGGGGGGAACGGGTGGCGGCGCGGGCACCGGCGGTTCGAGCGGCACCGGCGGTGGCACGGGCAACACGTACGTCTACGGCCCCGACGGCGGCATCATCGGCATCGCGGGTCCTGACGGCGGCCTCATCTACCTCCCGGACGGGGGCGTGGTCGGCGGCCCGTGCGTGCCCGGGCAGTGCACCGAGATCGCCTGCTTCGACGGAATGGACAACGACTCCAACGGCCTGACCGACTGCCAGGACCCCGCGTGCAACTTCCTCCTCTGCAACGACAACAACGCGTGCACGTTCGGTGAGCGCTGCATGGGCGCCACGTGTACGCCCGCGATGACGCAGTCCTGCAACTCACCTCCGGCGGGCGCCTGCTTCCGCTCGACCGGCGAGTGCAACATCAACGGCTGCGTCTACTCCATCGACATCGGCAGCCAGGCCAACTGCCCCGCGAATCAGGTCTGCTTCCCCGACGGCACCTGCAAGCCGAACACCGGCGGCGCGCAGTTCGAGATGACGCCGTCGAACTTCGACCCTGCGACCATCACCTTCACCACCGAGCGCGCGTCGATCATCGGCGCGGCGACCTTCGACACCTCTGGCGCCGGCACCTTCGGCGGGAGCTGGGGACCGGTGAAGCCCATCGTGCACACCGTCACCACCAACACCGGCACGGCGATCGTGCTCGCGGCTGAAGGCTTCGACATGGCGCCGGGCACGTCACTGCGCGTGACGGGCGACCGGCCACTCATCATCGCGTCGTCCGACACCATCGAGATCTCCGGCGTCATCGACGTGTCTGCCGAATGGGTCGGCAACACGGCGGTGCCTGGCCCGGGCGGCGCCATCAACTGCGGCACGTCGAACGGCGGCAACGGCGGCGCGCCTTCCAACACGTCGCCCGGCGGCGGCGGCGCAGGTGGCTTCGAGAGCGCCGGTGGCATCGGCGGCTCGGGCAGCATCCTTTCGGGTGCGGCGGGCGCGGCAGGTGTGAAGCGCGTCGCGCCGATGTTCGACCTCCTCGGCGGCTGCAATGGCGGCAACGGCAGCGGCAACACCGGCGCGAACGGCCTGGGCGGCGCGGGCGGCGGCGTGCTTCAGCTGTCAGCCGGCATGGGCATCGCGCTCACCGACGGTGCGGCGTTGATCTCCAACGGCATCGGTGGCCGCGGCGGCGTCGGCCCCCGCTCCAACGGCAGCAACACCGGCATCGGTGAAGCCGGCGGCGGTGGCGGCGGCTCGGGCGGCGCGATTCTGCTCGAGGCGCCGTACGTCTTCTCACGCAACTCGCGCATTCTCGCCAACGGCGGCGGTGGTGGCGAAGGCGCCGGCTGGGTGTTCGGCGGTCGCAACGGCGCCGACGGAGACAAGTTCCTGGGCATCATCCCTGCGTCGGGCGGCAGCAGCTTCAGCGGCGGCGGCGAAGGTGGTCAGGGCGGCGCGCTGTTCGGCAACGCCGGCCCCGGCCGCAGCGGCAATCGCAACGAGTGGGAGTCGGGCAGCTGGTACGACTCGGGCGGCGGCGGTGGCGGCGGCGCGGCCGGCAAGATCAACATCCGCATCTCGAACAACGGCGGCATGTGCATCGTTCCGCACGAGCACGTGACGCGCAGCCCGAACCTCACCAACAACGATCCCATCAACTGCTACTACTGAGGCTCGTCGAAGACGGTCCCCTCTCCTCGTGCAGGAGAGGGGACTTTTTCGTTTCAGCGATCGCTGCGTGAGCCACCGACACCGTTCGGCGTACCCCAGCCGAAGCGGGTCAGCGGCACGTTGCCCAGACCACCGAAGCTCTCGAGCACCACGCCACCGTCTGCGCGACGCGAGGTCACCACGAGCGACGACGAGGTGAACTCCGCGAGCTCGACCGCGCCGGACGCTTCGGGGAGGCGGCAGAGGCCCTTCGACTCACCGTCGATGAAGAGCTCGAGATACGCGCGCGGCCCCCCGTCTCGTTCTTCGCGCACCAGCGTCGCAAAGGCGCCCCGCCCCGAGCTGATCAACGTCGACTCGACGATGCGTGCCGGCACCACACCGCGCAGCACCGGGCCTTCGAAGCGCGTGGCGCCGGTCGCGACGTCGACGTTGCGCACCCACGTCTCGCAAGCCCCGCCGCACCGCTCAAAAAAAGCGTTCATGGTGCCGTTCGCCGCCAGCGTCTGGCGCTCGAGCAGCGTGCCCGCATCCACGAAGTTCCACGGCAGCACGTTCACGCCGCCGTCGGCTTCGAAGCGCACACGACCCATCGCCGGGAGCAGCGCCACGCCGTCAGCGGTGAGCACCCAGTCACTCGTGACGCCCATCAGGTTGACGTCGGAGCGCAACGTGCCGCCATCAGCGAGCAACTCCACGCGCGTGAGCAAGCCCGCGTCTGCGTCCCACGCGAAGAGCGCGTCGCCGCGAATCACCGACGCTCCACCCGAGACGTCGGCGAGGAAGCGCAGCCCCGCATCACTCCACTCGTAGAGCCCGGCATCGACGTTCACGAAGACGCTCTCACTGCCGAGCGCCCATTGTTCCTTCGAAACCTGCCCATCGAGCGCGAGCCGCACCGCACCGGTCACCTGTGAGCGCAGCTCCAGCCCCGCGTCGCTCCACACCAGCACGCCCGCGTTGCCTGCGGCGCGCACTTCACGCACCCGCGTGGTGTCTTCGTACGGCCAGGTGAACCGCTCGAAGCCGGTGCCCGTGTACGAGGTCAGCGCGCACGCGAGCAGCGGCGAAGTGACGCCAGCGTCGAGACCACCGTCGAGTTCGCCACCGTCGACCTCGCCACCATCGAGCGCACCGGCGTCGGGCACGCCTGCGTCGGGAAGGCCGGCATCGACGGCACCGGCGTCGACCGCGCTGCACACCGAGAAGAAGAGGTTCGAACCGATCGACGCGAGCTCTCCAACCGGCGCGGACGGCAACCGCGCACTCCAGTCGGGGTTCCAGTCACCCGTCATCGGGCGCGTGCACTGCTTGTTCTGACACGTCGCCTCCGGAAGACAGGCGATGGGCGCCGAACACATCACGCCGTCGGGCGTCGGCTCCGTCTTGCACACGCCGTCCATGCAGAAGTGAACGCTGATGCAGTCGAGCGGACCACACGCGGTGAGGTCTGGCGCCGGTGCTTCGCCGCAGCCGGTGCGTGAATCGCACGTGGCCACCATGCACGCCGCCGTCGGAGACGGGCACGCGTGAGGCGTGTGGACACACCCCACGTCCATCGAGCACGCGTCGTCGGTACACAGATCTCCGTCATCGCAGCGGCGCGCGATGCCCAGGCACTCACCACTCCGGCACCGGCCCTGCTCGAGGCAGATGCTCGACGGGTCGCACGCCGAATCGTCGGGCGCAGGCGTCTCGATGCAGCGATCCTCCTCGAGCGAATACGCACTGAGAATGCACTCACCCGAGGGCACGCAGGCCGGCGGTCGCACGCCGATGCCGTGAAGTCGGAGCTCCGCGGTGCGATCGCCCACGGTCATCTTCAAGACGCGTTCTTCTTCGGTGCTCCCGGCGTTGAACGTGACCTGCACGTCGACCGCGCTCCCGCCGGGAATCTGGGCCTCGGGCTGCACGGTGAACGGCGCCTCGGTCGACAGCTGCACCGTCACCGGCGCACGCGTCTCGGCCGAGAAGGTCACCGTCAGCGTCTTCGACGAGCCTTCGAGCACACGACCGAACTCGAGCTCGGCTGGCGACACCCGGAAACCGAGCTCGACGGGTTCGACTGGACCGGGCCGGCAACGACAGCCGGCCAGCGAGAGCACCAACACCAGCAACACACGACGAGACATGTGGCGAATGTGCCTTCAAGCGCGGCGGCGGCGCCAGACCCATCGCGCGATGAACACGGCGACGACCACACCCACCAGGGAGAAGGACGCAGTGCGGAACCGACTGAAGAACGTGGCGAGCGCCTCGGCGTTGTCGCCGATGGTGATGCCCACGAAGATCAACAAGGCGTTGAAGGCTGCAGCAGAGATGCCTCCGTACAGCAGCACCTTCGGGAGCGGCACGTTCGCCGCGCCCGACGACAACAGAACCACGGTGCGCAAGCCCGGCATGAAACGATTGCCGATGAGCAGCCACGTCGACCGCGCACGCATGCGCGCTTCGATCTTCCTGAGTTGCGCGACTTCGACCCCGAGCACCTTCTTGCCGGGCGGCAGCGAATCGATTCGCGACGCGAGCGCTCGGCCCACGCGCCACACGACGGCCAGACCCAACCAGCTCCCCAACATCAGCGACATGAACAGCAGCAGGATCGAACGGTCTTCACGCTCGACCCACGCGCCGCCCGTCACCAGCACCACGTCGCCGGGAAAGAAGGGAAACACGTATTCGAGAAAACCGACGCCACCGAGGAGCCCGTAGCCCCACGCACCGATCAATCCGAGCCAGGCGTCGATGCGTTCCATCGCCACGAACTCATAGGAACGAGCGGGTCACTCGTCGACGTCGTCGGGGTCCTGAAGTCCAGGGTCGGTGTACGTGTCCTGATACCGGTGGGCGAACTGCGTCAGCTTCGGAGCGATCACGGTGCCGAAGAACGTCACCACGAGCACGAAGATCAACAGGTACGTCGCCGGTCGTGACGGCCGCGCGCGCCACGCCCAGAAGCGCTCCTTGCGACGTTGAAACAGGGGCGAGGTGACGAACTCGTTCCACGCGTCGTCGCGCAGCAACGCAGCCGCTGCGTCGTCGCCGGTGGCCTTCATCGCCCGCGAGAGCAGCACCCGGCCCATCACCGTGCCGCGGCGGATCTTCACCAGTCGTTCGAGATCTTCGCGCGCGCCCTTCGCGTCGCCGCGCTCGAGGCGATGCCGCCCACGAATGAGGAACACCTCGCCCACGCGGAACTCGGGGCTCAGCTCCTGCGCGTGCGCGAGCATCTTTTCGCCCTGCTCGACGTAGCCCGCCTGCAGACAGGCCTCGCCCATCGTCACCACGCTCTGCACGTCGTCATCGCCGCGGTCGAAGTTTGGCCGCAGCACGTCGACCGCCGCCTTGCCCTTGCCTCGCGCCACGTACAGCTGGCCCAGCTCGAGCCGCGCGCGCCCATCGTGAGGGTTGGTGCGCAACGTGCCTTCCAGCGTCTTCTCGCGGCGCCACCGCATCACCCAACGAACCGGGTCGGGCAACACGCCGAACGTGAAGCGATCGAACACCAGCCAGAACAGCACCAACGCGATCGCCGAACCGGCGGGGCTCCCGGTGACGGCCGACAGAATGATCCACTGCAGGTAGCCGCTCATCGACGTGCGTTCCTACATGACCCGGGCAGCGATGGCTGAGTGCACGTCCATCCCGGCGTCGGTCAGCATCAGCCGACCGTGGGCCTTTCGCGCCATACCGGCCGAGAGCAGGTGTCTCACCGTGAGCGCCCGCTTCGACGCGTCTTCACCGAACCGGGCACACACCCCTTCGAGGTCCACGCCGTTGGTGAGGCGCAGGCCCATGGCGAGACGCTCTTCGAAGAGCTCGTGGCGGGTCAGCGCTTCACGCGTCGCCTCAGGCAGTCGCGACGCTTCGACCTCCGCCAGGTATTTGTCGGCGCTGCGCTGGTTCGTGTATCGCGCGGTCTCCACGAAGCCCGTCGCGCCGGTGCCGACGGCCAGGTACTCGCCACCGGTCCAGTAGAGTGCGTTGTGCCGTGAGTGAAAGCCCGGCTTCGCGTAGTTCGAGATCTCGTAGCGCTCGAGGCCTGCGGCGCGAAAGACGTCACGCACCGTGCGCTGCATTCGAACCACCGTCTCATCTGGAGGCAGGTGCACTTCTCCGCGCGACAACTGCCTGGCCAGCGGCACCTCTTCTGCGAGCGATGCCTTGTCGAGCGTGAGCGCGTACGCAGAGAGATGTTCGGAACCCAGTGACACCGCTCGCCGCGCGTCCGACTCGACCTGCGCTTCGGTCTGGCCGTGCACGCCGTAGATGAAGTCCATCGACACGTTGTCGAAGCCTGCACGGCGCGCTGCTTCGTACGCGCGCTCGGCCGTCGGCCCATCGTGACCACGACCGAGCGTGGTCAACGTCGTGGGCTCGAAGCTCTGCACGCCCATCGAGAGCCGATTGACGCCCGCGGCCTTGAACGCGGCGAAGTGTTCAGCGTCGGCGGCGCCGGGGTTGGCCTCGAGCGTGATTTCGCAGCGCGCCGCCACGTTCAGCGACGCAGACACACGGTCGAGCACCCGGGCCACCGAAGCCGGTCGCCACAGCGACGGCGTGCCACCGCCGATGAAGATCGACGTGACCTCACGACCCGCAAGACCGAACGCAGCCACGCGCGCCTCGAGCTCGTTCAGAATCGCCTGCGTGTAGCGCTCGTCGGGAATGCGCTTGGCAGCGGTCGAGGCGAAGTCGCAGTACGGACACTTCGACAAGCAATACGGAAAGTGGATGTACACGCCGAGTCGCGCCGCTTCGAGCCCGGTCAGTGGATCGATGGGAGCGACGGGCGGCACGGGCTACTTCTTGGCGCCTTTGAGCTGCGCCTCGAGCCTGGCGACCTTCGCCTTGAGCGACGCCGCCGCTTCGATGGCCGTCTCGGCGCTCATCAACTTCTTCTTCAGGTTCGCGTTCTCGGTCTTCAGTTTTTCGAGCTCGGCGTTGTTGTTCGCAGGCGCGGGCACCGTATTCACGGCCGTCGGCTCTTCACGGTCCTCGAGCTCCTGAATGCGCGCCTTCAACTGAATCTCGGTGGCCTGCATCGAGCGGTACTCCTCTTCCATGCCGTGCAGCTGACGCAACCGCGACTCGAGCTCGATGACCTTCGCTTCGGCGACGCGCGCCTTGCCGTCGCTCGACGCCCTGGCCTGCAGCTCCTTCGCGCGCGCTTCCGCCTGCATGGCCCGCGCTTCCTGCTGGGCGGCCTTGGTCTCTGCGGTCTTCAGCTTTTCAGCGAGCTCGCGGTGCTTCGAATCACCCTGCGAGGCGCGCTGCTGCTGCGCAGCAGCCTGGGCTTCGGCCTGCGCCACCCGCTGCTGCAGCGAAGCCAGCTGCCCTTCGAGCTCGCTGCTGCGCTGCTGAGCCTGGGCGAGTTGCGAGCGGAGCGCGTCGCCCTCTTCTGCGGAGTCGCTGCTCTGCGCGCTGACGGCCTCGAGCGTGCCCTTCAGCTCGGCGACTTCCGCCTCCGCGAGTGAGGCCTTCGACTCGGCGACCTCGAGCTGCGTGGCCAGTCTCTGCAGCTCCGATTGCTGACGCTGCTGCGAATGCTGCAACTGCCCCAGCTCGCTCTCGCGCGCATCGAGGGCGGCGCTGCGTTCTGCCAGCTCCCGCTGCGTCTCTTCGAGCTTGCTGCGAAGCCCCGTGAGTTCGCCCTGCAGCTGCGTCAGCTGGCCGCGCGCCAGGCCCTGCGTTTCGCGCACCTGGGCCTCGAGCGACGCCGAACGAGACCGCGCGTCCTGCTGCGCGCGCTCGAGCTGGCCACCGAGCTCGTCGATCTCGGACTGGCGCTCGTCGAGCAACTGCTGACGCGAAGCCAGCTCGGCTTCGAGCGCTTCTTTCTCGCCGCGCAGCTCACCCAGCTGGGCTTCGAGAGCCGTCAGCTGCGCCTGCCCGTCGTCGATGAGCTGCTGGCGCTGCCCGAGCTCACCTTCGAGGGCCTCCTTCTCGCCGCGCAGCGAGCCGACCGACTCCTCGAGCTCGACGACCCGCGACTGCGCTTGATCGAGGGAAGACTTCGACCACTCCTGCTCGCTCTCGACGCCCTGGAGTCTTCCTTCAGCCGCTTCCGCGCGCTGTCGTTCCGATTCGAGCGCGGCGTGCGACGTCTCGAGCTCGCCACGAAGGCGATCCACCTCGAGCGTGTGCGCCTGCGCTTCTTCCGCGAAGCGCGAGGCCTGCGCCTGCAGCGCTTCGTATTGCTCCTTCGCCTGCGAGAGCCGGCCCGCAAGCTCGCTCACGCGGTCCTGCGCGTTGCTCAGCGCCTCCTTCACGCCCACCAGCTCTTCGGCCAGCTGCTGACGTGAACGGCGCTCTTCGTCGTAACGGTTCGACGCGTCGCGGAACTGCTGCTCGACCTCCACGAGCGCGTTGGTGAGGTCGCGCCGCTCGTTGTCTGCCTCCGCGTAACGAACGACGAGCTCTTCCATCTTCCGCTCGGCGTCGTCAGCGCGAACGGTGTCCTTCTCGAGCATGTCCTTGAGCGACTGGACCTGCTGCGGAAGCTCCTGCGCGCGCTGCACCTCGAGCATCGCCAGCTCGAGCTGGCCCTTCATCTGCGTCGCCACCGCGCGCAGCTGCTGCGCTTCGATGTCGACCGCCGAATACAGAGAACGGGCACGCGCGAGCGACTCGTCCTTGTTCTTCAGCATGGTGCGGAAGACCTTGAGCTTGTCCTCCGCGGCGGAGCCCGCGGGAATGCGCGGCTCCGGCGGCTCCATGAACGGGTCGGCGCTCGTCGGGCGCTGCACGGCGGGCGGCAACGACGGAATCGCGAAGTGCGGAGCGGGCTGCAGGCCCTGGAGCTGCGCGAGCGCCGGCGACGCGTTGGGCGGCACCACGCCGGTGCGCGAGGGGATTCCCGCGTGCGGTGCCGAGGGCGCAGCGCCGTTGGCGGGCGTACCGAGCTGCTCGGTCGTGAACTTGCCCGTCTTCGGTTTGGGCAACGGCGGAGGAAGCGGAGGCGGCGCCGCAGCAGGCCGGCCATGCCCAGGCGTCGCAACCGGCGAACGAGACAGAGGCGCGGCCGCGGGGCGCCCATTGGCGGGCGTAGAAACCGCTGCGCGCGTCGGCGGCGCCTGCACCGGCTGCGGGCGCGCCGAAGGTGCACCGAACAGCGGCTCGTCTTCTTCGCTCAGCTCGCTGCGCAAGCTCGAGAGCGGATCGATCTCGTTGGGAGGCATTTGGAACGCCGTGGGGCCGCGCGAGCCTAACCTCTTCCCCCCTGACCGCGAAGTTGAGAGCGTGCCCGCCGATGACAGCGCGCTACAGGTTGCCCAATGGGCTCACGGTGGTCTTCCAACAGCAGCGACAGGCCCCGGTGGTCGCTTTTCAAGTCTGGGTGAAAGTCGGCAGCGCCGACGAGACCGCCGACGAAGTGGGCCTGGCGCACCTGCACGAGCACATGCTGTTCAAGGGCACCGCGCGGCGCGGGCTCGGTGAAATCGCCCGCTCCATCGAGGCGCACGGCGGCGAAATCAACGCGTGGACCAGCTTCGATCAGACCGTCTACCACGTGGTCATGGCCAGCCGGCACGCGTGGCAGGGCCTCGATGTCCTCGCCGACGCCGTTCGTCACTCGGCTTTCGATGCCGCTGAACTGACTCGGGAAATCGAGGTGGTGTGCGAAGAAATCAAGCGCAGCCTCGACATGCCGTCGCGCCGCGCGTCGAAGGCGCTGTTCGCCGAAGCGTTCACCACGCACCCCTATGGCCGGCCGGTCATCGGCTTCGAGGCCAACGTTCGTGCCCACACCCGCGAGCGCGTGCTGGGCTTCTACCGAAAGCACTACCAGCCCTCGAACATCGTGCTGTCCGCGGTCGGCGACTTCGACGAAGCCGAGCTGCGTCGTCAGGTCGAGACGCTCCTGGGTGGTGACTGGGGTCGCGACATCCACATTCCCTTCGTTCGCCCCACGGAGCCGGACTTCACCGGCGTTCGCGTCGGCCTCACGCGCGACGACGTGAAAGACGCGCACCTGCACCTCGCGTTTCAGGTCGAAGGCGTGCAACACCCGGACACCGCGGCGCTCGACGTGCTGGCGATGGTGCTCGGTCAGGGTGACGCGTCGCGGTTGTCGCTCGAAGTGCGTCGCAAGCGTTCACTCGCGCGCGACGTGAGCGCCTGGGCGTGGACCCCGAAGGAACGCGGCCTGTTCGCGTCGACCATCATCGCTTCGCCGCCGACCCTGGCGCAGGCCTTCGAAGAGACCGCGCGCGTGATGGCCACACTCACCCGCGTGGAGGTCGAGGCCGACGAGGTCGAGACGGTGAAGTCGCTCATCGAGGCAGAGGCCATCTACCAGCGTGAGACCGTGCAGGGCCTCGCGCGCAAGCTCGGGTACTACGAGTCGATGGCCGGCGGCCTCGAGCACGAGGCTGCGTATTACGAGGCGATCAGCCAGGTGACGCCGGCGCGCGTGCGCGAGGTCGCCGAGAAGTACTTCACGTTCGATCGCGCGGTCGTGAGCGGCCTGTTGCCGAAAGACGCGACGCTCGACGAGCCGCAGATTCGCGACCTCTTGAAGAAGGTCGCCGCCGATCGCCCGGCGACGTTGCCCGCGCGCTCGCTGGCCGCCGGTTCACCGATTCGGCTTGCGCGCCCGGGCCAGAAGGAGCGCGAAGGCATCACCGTCGAGAAGCTGCCGAACGGCGCGACCGTCGTGGTGCGTGAAGAGCGCGCGGTGCCGTTGTTCGCCATGCGCGCGTCGTTCTTCGGCGGCACGCGCTACGAGACGCCGGAAGACAACGGGCTGACCACATTGCTCGCGCGCACGTTGACGCGCGGCACGACGTCGCTCGGAGCCGAAGCCCAATCGCACCTCATCGACTCCCTGGCCGGTTCCCTGTCGGCCATGGCAGGCCGCAATTCGATGTCGCTGCGGGCGGAGTTCCTCTCGAAGCACTTCGAACGCGCGTTCGATCTCTTCGCAGACGTGTTGCTGCACCCGGCGTTCGACGAAGCCGAGTTCGTTCGCGAGCGTGCGCAGCAGCTGCAAGACCTCGCCAGCCGCGACGATCGCCCCTCCGCGCTGGCGTTCGAGCTGTTCCAGAAGACGCTGTGGCACGCGCACCCGTACCGGCTGTCGACGCTCGGTGAACGACAGAGCGTCGAGGCGCTGACCCCCAGCGTGCTGCGGCGCTACCACCAGCACTACCTGTCTCCATCGCAGATGACGCTCGCGGTGGTGGGCGACGTCGACACGGCGGAAGTCATCGCGCGCACCACGGCGATCTTCGGTCACGCCAACGCTGAAGTCCGGGTCGCTCCGACGATGCCGCACGAGCCCGCTTGGACCGGCCCACGTCACGCGAAGCACACGTTGCAGAAGGCGCAGTCGCAGCTGGTGCTCGGGTTCAACGGCGCGAAGGTCAGCGACCCGTGGCGACGCGCGCTCGAGGTGATGCAGACCATGCTGTCCGGGCAGAGCGGCCGCCTGTTCCTCGAACTGCGCGACAAGCGCTCGATGGCCTACAGCGTGTCGGCGATGGTGATGGAGGGCGTCGACCCGGGCTCGTTCAGTGTCTACATGGGCACCAGCCCCGAGAAGGTCGACGCGGCGCTCGAGGGCATTCGCGTGGAGCTCGGCAAGCTGCGCGAAGACCTGGTGAGCGAGGCCGAGATTTCGCGCGCGAAGGAACACCTCATCGGCACGCAGGGCATCGGGCTGCAACGCAACGGGGCACGCGCGGGCGTGATGGCGCTCGACGCCTGCTACGGCCTCGGCGCCGACGCGTACCTGAGGTACGCCGACGAGATCGCCGCGGTGACCCCCGAAGCTGTCCGCGAAGTGGCTCGCCGGGTCATCGACTTCGAGCGCTCGGCGTTGGCCGTGGTAGGACCGTGAGCGTCATGACGCGCGCCGGACTGCTCCTGTTGGTGGTGGCTCTCGTGGGCCTGGGTTGCACGCTCGCCACTCCGTTCGACCCGAACTCGCAGCCCTGCGAGCCCGGCGCGGAGCCAGGCAGCGAATGCGGCGAAGGCTACGTGTGCGTGACCGAAGGCCAGCCCGACGGCGGCATCTGCAAGCAGCGCGCAGCCGAGTAGGCGTCACTTCGCGAACAGCCGCTTGCGGAGCCGCTCGGCCTTCGCGCGCAGTTGCACGTCTTCACCACTCACCGAGGCGGCCAACGACGCGGCGCGCACCGCGAACTCGAGCCGGCCTTCCCGCTCGAAGGTCTGCGCCGCGCGGGTGATTTCTTCAGCAGTCGCGCGCCGGTGCTCCATGGAAGGCAGGCGCGGCGGCTCGAGGGCCGCGAGCGCACAGCGCCACCGCGACAACGCCCGGGTGAGCTGCTCGTCGGCGACGTCGGCCTGCAGCATCTCGAGCAGCGCGTCACCGTCGATCGAGAGCAGCGACATGCGGCCGTCGGGGCAGCGCGGGTCTTCGTCGGTCGTCTGCGCCTTGAGCCACAACACGTCACCCGCGCCACGCTCGAGTGACTCGGCGAGTCGCGGCATGGTGTCCAACGCGATGCGCGGGTCGACGATGTCGGGCGGGCCTTCGCTCATCAGCAAGTCTTCGATGCGCGGCGCTGCTTCTCCAACCACGACGATACGCGCCGTCGGGAACAAGGCGGCCGCTTCTGCCGAGTTCGACCACGCCACCATCGGCTGCTGAATCGAGCGGTTCGAGATCTCCTTCGACACCTCGGGGCGCGGCAACGGCGCGACCGCGACCTGCATCAGGGGGCCGAGCGAGAACGACGCAACGGCCGCGAGGAAGAGCAGCAAGGTCGTCGAGAACAGCGCGGTCCACGCGAGCACCCGCAACGGCCGCTCACGCGACATGTCGAGCGTCGCTTCACGCGACACCGCCAGACCGTCGCTGATCACCATGGCCAGCAGCGGCACACAGCCGAGGAAGAGCGTTCGGGGGTTCTCGCTCCAGCTCGCCAGCACCACGGTCATCAGCACCCACGCCAACAACGTCGCCCCGCCACGCATGTGAAAACGCCGCCAGATGCTGGCCAGCGTCAACGCGCACAGCGCCGCGAGGAACCAACGCGACTGACGCCCGAGGAACTCACGAACGGCTTCGGCTCCGGCGGTGCTCGGCAACAGACCGTCCATCGGTACGCCGCCGAGCAGCACCCAGCGCCCGCCGAACACCAACGCAGCGACGAAGCCTCCGGCGACGAGGAAGGCGAACGTCTCACGCCACGCCTTGCGGCCTTCGACCTGCGCCGCGAGCCACCACGCGGGCCCCGAGGCCACCAGCAGCCACACCGCCGACGGCCTGAGAATGCAGAGCGCGCCCATCAACACGCCCGAAGGGACCGCCGCTCCACCGGGGAGGCTGCGGCCGACGAAGACCGCCACCGTCGCCAGACCCAGGACCCACACCGTCGAACCGCTGCCCTGCCCCGCCGCTTCGGCGAGCGCCGTGGTGACACTCAGCCCCACCGCGGGCAGCGCATCTTCGATTCGCACCTGACGGCGCCACACCATCGGCCCGCGCACCGACACCACCACCAGCGCGAGCAACAGGCACAGCAGCGCCAGGCGCGGCAGCCAGACCTCGCGGTCGAGGCCGGCCTTCACCAGCCCCACCTGCGCGCCGAACCACACGAGGTTGTGCGGGCCCGGCAACGGTGAAGAGGCCCGCGTCAGCCGCAGCCCCTCACCCGCCGCGACCGAGGTGGCGAGCACGAGTGATTCCGACTGCTCGGCAGACAGGCCCGGGCGCAACGACAGCCAGCGCGTCGTCAACACCCCGAGCGAGAGCAGCACCAGCAGCAGAAACCCGCCGATCTCCACCGCCCTGCGACTGGAGCTCATGACCCGTCTCGCCGCGTCCACACCTCGTCGTACGGACACGTGCAGTCCGTCTCGTGAGGCTCGGGGTACGAGAAACGCTCGCCGCGATAGTTGCGGAAGACGGTTTCGTTCTTCGCTCGTTCCATCACGTAGTCGGGCTGCAGCGTCACCTTGCCGCCGCCACCGGGGAGGTCGACCGCCAGGTGCGGCACCGCGAGGCCCGTGGTCCACCCGCGCAGCTGCTGAAGAATCTCGAGGCCCTTCTCGATCGGCGTGCGCAGGTGTTCGCAGCCTTCGGCCACGTCCATCTGGTGCAGGTAGTACGGCCGCACACGCATCCGCAGACACGCGTGGTTGAGCTCCTTGATGATCCGGGCGTCGGAGTTGAGCCGGCGCATGAGCACGGCCTGGTTCTCCACCGGCACGCCGTGGTCCACCAGCAGCTCACAGGCGCGCCGCGCGTCCGGCGTGATCTCCTTGGGGTGGTTGAAGTGCGTGACGATGAACAGCGGCGCGTGACGGCGCAGCAGCTTCGCCAACGACTCGGTCACCCGCTGCGGCAGCGTCACCGGCATGCGGGTGCCGATACGAATCATCTCCACGTGCGGGATCGCCCGGAGCGGCGCGAGAATCTGCTCGAGCCGCTCGTCGGAGAGGATCAACGGGTCTCCGCCGCTGATCAGCACGTCGCGAACTTCCCGGTGCGCGCGAATGTAGTCGAGCCCGAGCTGCAGCTGCGTCTTGGTCAGCTCCGCTTCGCCACCCCTGGTGATGCGCCGGCGCGTGCAGTGGCGGCAGTACACCGAGCAGGTATCCGTCGCGAGAAAGAGCACGCGATCGGGGTATTTGTGAACGATGGCTTCGACGGGCCGGTGAGGGTCTTCACCGAGCGGGTCGGCGAGTTCCCCGGGGGTCACGCGCGCTTCGGCACGCACGGGAATCGACTGCATGCGCACGGGGCACAGCGGGTGCGACGGGTCGATGAGCGACAGGTAATACGGAGAGATTCCGACACGGAACAGCTTGGCCGTCTCGTCGAGCCCGGCGCGCTCATCGTCGGTGAGCGGAACGAAGTCGGCGAGCCGCTTCGCATCGCGCACCGAGTGACGCAGCTGCCACTTCCAATCACCCCACTCGGCGTCGGTGGCGGTGGGGAACAACGCGCGCCGCTGCGACACCGGGTCATGCGGGCGCTGTGGCTCGAGAGAGCCGACGGGCGCCGCTTCATCCTGAGGCTCGAAAGACATCGCGGAGCCCCTTAGCGCATCACGGCATCAAGCGTGTACCGAGTGACTGGGCTGCGAGGCCCTGGCGGCCTGCTCGCGCCAGTACTGCTGACCGCTCTCGGGCAGGTCGAATACCGGGTCGTAGTACTCGTACTTCTTGTTCAGCGCTTCCGGGTCGTCCCACTCGATGCCGGTGCGGTAGTTCTTCGTCCAGTACGAGATGCCCTTCTCGCGGTCGTACTCGGCGACCTGGTGCACCCAGCGCTTCCCGACGTACGGCACGTCGCACACGATTCGCGGCGTCGCGAAGCCGGGCATGTACCCCATGATGTCGTGCTGGAGCTTCTGCGCGGCGCCCACCGAGACACGCCAGTGCTCGGAGTTGGGGATCATGTCGCACATGTAGAAGTAGTACGGGAGGATCCGCGCGTGATCGAGCAGCATGAAGCTCAGCTCGAGCAGCTCGCGTGACGTCGCGTTGACGCCGCGCAACAGCACGCCCTGGTTGCGCACGTCGCGGAAGCCGATTTCCAGCAGCTTCTTGGCCGCGCGCCCCAGCAACGGCGTGACCTGCGCCGCATTGTTCACGTGCGTATGCACGGCGATGTCCACGTTGCGCTCGAAGGCCTTCTTCGCCACGCGCTCCAGCGCCGCGATGACGTTGTCCTGCAGCCAGTGCTGCGGAATGCCCATCAGGCCCTTCGAGGCCAGGCGAATGTCGCGGATGTTGGGAATGTCGAGCAGCTGGCTGACGAAGTTCTCGAGCTGCGCGATGGGCACGTTGGCCACGTCGCCGCCCGAGACCACCACGTCACGCACGTTGGGCGACTGACGCAGGTACTCGAGCATCTGCTTCCAGCGCTCGGGCTGGGCGACGGTGAACTTGTGCTTGTCGACCTGCGGCACGTCGTTGCCGACGAGGTCCATGCGCGTGCAGTGACCGCAGTACTGCGGACAGGTCGAGAGCAGCTCCGCGAGCACCTTGGTCGGGTAGCGGTGCGTGAGGCCTTCGACCTTCCACATCTCGGCTTCGTGCAGCGAATCGCGCGAGGCCATCGGGTGGTTGGGCCAGTTCACGTCGCGATCGTCGAACGCCGGCAGCATGTAGCGCCGCAGCGGGTCACCCCAGAGATCCTCCGTGTTCATGGTGTTCACCATGTGCGGAGTGATGAGAATCGACATCGTCGCGCGCTCTTTCTGATCGCGCTCGAGGGAGTTGGCCAGCGAGTCGGGCAGCAGATTTCCAAGCGCCGCCTTGAGCTCCTTGAGGTTCTTGATGGTGTGTCGACGCTGCCAGAGCGCCGATTCCCAATCGGCCTTCGACACGCCCGCGTAGCCGGGAATGCGAGTCCAGTCGGGCTCGATGAACTCGCGCTTGAGCGGGTACGAGAACGGCTGCGCGTCAGCAGCAGCGGGTTGAGTGGCAGCGTTCGGTGTCGATGTCGAAGGCGTGCTCTGCATGGACGAGCTATGCCACGCCCACGCAGGTTTCTGAAGTCTCAGCGCATGACGCGAACGGTCAGAGCTCACCCTTCACGACGACCGGCGAACTCTTGTCTTCGGTGACCGTGAACGACTGGGTCTCCGAGCTCTTGCCGTTCAGCTTGAACTGAACCTTGTGTGCACCCACCGAGAGCTCGAGCGCCGCGGCCTTCGGCACCGGGGTCTTCTTTCCGGTGTTCTTCCCGTCGATCCACACCTCGGCCCCGAGCGGCCGTGACGCGAACACTGCGAGGCCCGTCGCCTTCGACTTCGGAGGGTCTTTCTTCGCGGGCGGAGGCGGGTCGGTCCTGGCAACCGGAGTCGGCGCAGGATCTTTCTTCGGAGGCGGATCGTTCTTCGGCGCTGGAGTCGGCGCGGGGTCCTTCTTCGGAGGCGGATCGTTCTTAGCCACGGGAGCCGGCTCGGGCTCCTTCTTCGGCGGCGGGTCGTTCTTGGCGACCGGGTCAGCCCTGGTCGACTTCATCGTGAGCTGCTTCTCGATCTTTTCGAGCTTGTCGGGGTTCGACATCGAGAACGTGACCGTCTCGAAGCCCGACTTCTTCGCGGTGAACTCGTAGGTCTTGCCCATCGCCAGGTCTTTGACGAGCACCGGGGTCTGACCGCGCACCTTGCCGTCGAGCGAGATGTCCACGCCGGGTTCGTCGCTGCCGATGATGGCGGTCCACAACGCCGGGGCCGCGGGGTCCACTTTGGGAGCCGTGTCCGTGGTCGGTGCGTCGTTCTTCGGCGGCGTGTTCGTCGCCGAATCGCCGGCAGGAGGTCCATCGTTCTTCACCGCCACCGGGTCCTGCTCCGCCTTGGTGAAGGTGACCATGATCGGCGTGGTCTTGCCGGCCTTGAGTGCGTACGACTTCTTCGACGTCAGGTAGCCCGGCACCGAAGGCTTGAACTCGAACGTGTACTCGCCGGGGTCGAGCTCAATCGTCTTGCTGGGGTTCTCGACGCGAATGTCGCCCGGCTTGATGACGATGGTGTACGGAACGTCTTTCGGGTTCGCGGTCACGAACGCCCCGCTCTTTGGACCGCCGAGGAACTTCAGCGCTGCTGCCCCAAGCACCACCAGCGCGAGCACCGCGGTCGCAACGATGGCGATCAACAGCACCTTGCGCTTGCCGTCGGCGGGCGCAGCCTGAGCCGTGCGACCCGAAGGCTTGCGCGCATTCTTCGCCATCTGCGGACGTTCGGCGGTCCCTACGTCGGCCTCTTCGTCCTCTTCTGGTGGCTGGTCGTCGTCTTCGGCGGGCGCTTCTTCTTCGTCGTGCGGCGCGTCGTCGTCGAGCGGTTCATCGTGCTGCTGCTCGTCGTCGTAGTTCTCTTCGTCTTGAGGCGGCTCTTCCTGCTGTTCTTCTTCGGCCCCCTCTTCGCCTTCACCCGTCTCGTACATACGGGTCTCGTTCTTGGCGAACGGCGAAGGGCCGATGCTGGTCGCACCGCCGACGGGCGCGTCACCGATGACGATCTTCGCGCGACCCTGAGCCTGTCGCGGCGGCATGGTCGACTCGAGTTGGTCAGCACTGGGCGACATCGCCGGCTGATTTCCAGTCGAGTCGTCTCCACCCACCTCGAGGGCGGGCCGGAACCCCGTCATCTCGATCGGCCGGAGGTCGTGCGAGCCGGTGTCCTCATCGACGAGAGAGCTACGCGGGGTCGGAACGATGGTCTCGTCGGCCGGGAGGTCGCGCAGGCTCTTCACGCCACCGCTGGGGCGCTTGTCCGTCGGCGGCAGGTTGTCCTGCGTCGTGGAATTTCCAGACGTCGGCGCCGAAGGTCTCAACTGGCGCGCGTTCTCCTGCGGCGCGGCCGGCTTCCCTCCGAACGGTGAGATGCCGATGGCAGTCGCCGCGCCCTCCTCGTTCGCGCCAACCGAGTTGTCGACGATGACGGTGCGGTCCTTGGCACCATCCATCTCGGCGAGTTCTTCATCGGTGGGCGGAGGAATGTCGATCTTCGAGCTCTGCAGCCCCATCGCGACCGCACCAGAGCCGGTCGCCACTGCGACGCCCTGCAACGAGCGGGACCGGGCAGGCCCACCGCCAGAGAGCGTGGCCAGAGAACCCGGCTGCTGCGTGTTGCGCCGCGGCGGATTCGGCGCCGAGCTGCGCGTCGGCGAGGCGGTGATGCCACTCGCTTCGACTTGATCGGGGCGCTCGACAGACGCGAAGCGCTCCATCTTCTCGTTCTCGCGGAGCAAATCTTCCGCGAAGGCGTCCTTCATGAACGACGACAGGTGCTTCGCGGAATAGATGGCGTCCCCCGCGAGGAGGAAGCGCATGAGGTCTTCCTGGAGGTCGCTGGACCACTGGTAGCGATCCTCGGCCTCACGCGCGAGCGCCTTCATGACGACCTTCTCGAGGCCGGCAGGAATGTTCGGGTTGAACTGACGTGGCGTGGGAACTTCGGCGTTCCGCACCTTCTCCAGCGTCGAGAAGTCCGATTCACCGACGAACAACTTCTCGCCCGTCAGCATCTCGTAGAGGATCACGCCGACAGCGAACACGTCGGAGCGGCGATCGATCGGCAGCCCGCGAACCTGCTCGGGGCTCATGTAGCCGAACTTGCCCTTCAGAATGCCGGCCTGCGTCTTCTGACTGCGGTTCGCCGCCTTGGCGATACCGAAGTCGATGATCTTCACCTCACCCTCGTAGGAAATGAGGATGTTCTGCGGGCTCACGTCGCGATGAATGATGTGGAGTTCCTGACCGCGCGCGTCCTTCTTCCGGTGCGCGTAGTCGAGGCCCTCACAGATCTTGGTCGCACAGAACACGGCCATCGCCGTGGGCATGATCTCCTTGCGACGACGAAACCGCTCGAGGAGCGCGCGCAGGTCTTTGCCCGACACGTACTCCATGGCGATGTAGTACGCGTCGTCGTGTTTCCCGAGCTCGTGGATGTGCACGACGTTGGCGTGATTCAGCTGAACGCTGATCCGCGCCTCATCGATGAACATCGTGATGAACTCTTCATCCTCCGCCATGGTCGGGAGGATCTTCTTGATGGCCAGGATGCGCTCGAAGCCTTCGACACCGAAGGCTTTCGCTGCGAAAACCTCCGCCATGCCGCCGACGTTGAGTCGCTCGAGCAGCAGATACTTGCCGAAGACGCTGGGCTTCTTCATCAGGATCGTTTTGACGCCAGACCGGGAAAGAGGGGTTCAGATTCCGGTCTGGAGGTAAAAACGATAGTCGTCTCGCGGGAGTGCGTCAATGCTCCGCCTCTCCGCTGCGAGCCCGAATCAGCCAGAACGGCGTGGATCAGAGGGCAAAAAAAAGCCCCCAGACATCGTCGAAACGATGCTGGGGGCATAACATCCGGCAGCGACCTACTCTCCGGTTTCCCGCGGAGTACCATCGGCTCTGGTGGGCTTAACTTCCGTGTTCGGGATGGGAACGGGTGTGACCCCACCGACATAGCCACCGGAAATCTCGTTAGAAGTGCATACGAAGGGTAAGAATTCAATTTCTTGATGTGAAGTCTGCTGCGTCTCAACTGCAACGTCTTTGCGTTGCAGGAGCCTCGACCTTGAGCTCGAATTCAACGTCGCTTCTCAGCGCGTCATCGAGACAAAGGTAAAGTAAGCCGAACGACCAATTAGTACCGGTTAGCTGAATGCATTGCTGCACTTACACACCCGGCCTATCAACCTCGTAGTCTACAAGGGGTCTTCATGGGATTGCTCCCGGGAGGCCAATTCTTGAGGTCGGTTTCCCGCTTAGATGCTTTCAGCGGTTATCCAATCCACATATAGCTACCCAGCGATGCCACTGGCGTGACAACTGGTACACCAGAGATGTGTCCAACCCGGTCCTCTCGTACTAAGGTCAGAGCCTCTCAAGCCTCCTACGCCCACGGAAGATAGGGACCAAACTGTCTCACGACGTTTTGAACCCAGCTCGCGTACCGCTTTAATAGGCGAACAGCCTAACCCTTGGGACCTGCTCCAGCCCCAGGATGCGATGAGCCGACATCGAGGTGCCAAACCTCCTCGTCGATGTGAACTCTTGGAGGAGATAAGCCTGTTATCCCCGGAGTACCTTTTATCCGTTGAGCGATGGCCCTTCCATTCAGAACCACCGGATCACTATGACCTGC